>CAVOWZ010000017.1:0-310949 GCA_963700275.1 uncultured Bacteroidales bacterium
GAAAACCTTATCATAGTAAGTAACAAAATCTATACCTATTCCGGCACTGATCATCAGCTTGTCAACCAGAATATTATTGTAACTTTTATATGTACCTGACTGGTCACTAACATACCCTGCATCAAAGAACAGGTTGGAGTAAATTTCAATAGGGATCCTGTTAAACTGATGCAAATTTCTGAAAGGCCAGGACTTCAGATTTATTACCTTCACCGGTAAAACTACATATTTAAGCAGATTCTTAAACAGGATCGCCTTATCCCCATTTACAGCATAGTACTCATACCCCCTTACAAACTCGAGATATCCCAATCCCGTTGTGGCAGCGAATACATAATCATCCCCCGAAACTGAATAAAGCCAGAGGCCGGATGCGGTATAAAACCTGGGGCTGAGTTTATGATATAAATAAAACTGTGCAAAAATATCCGTCGAATTATGTTCATCCGGAACAAAACCGAGTCCTTTTCTGTTAATACCGGCAACAACCAGATGCCCGGTCTTCGGATAAATATGCGAATCCCGGTTATCCCTCCTGAATTCATATTTCAGATTGAAATAGCTCATCCTGTTCTTTCCCAGTCCTCCATAATGGGGATTTAGCGAATTAATGGTGTCTGCAATTTTTGTATCCGAAAAACCAAATTCAAAATTATGCGAATTAAAATACCCTTTCCTGTACTTATATTTTAAAGAAAAATTGTATCCGCTGATTAAATTGAAGTCCTCTTTCAGAATTAACAATCTGTCCGATTCAATGTTGTAGGGCAGAACTTTTTTCGCTGACCATGAAGCAAGAAAGGACAAAGAATTGTGCTGCGCCTTATCCAGGAAAATACCTCGGTAGTCCAGTTCATATTTAGTGAAATTCCCTAACCTGTAATTAAGCAGCATCGTTTCGCCCATCCCCCTGAAATTATTAATTTTTAATCCGAATCCGTATTCCAGTTCACTCAGGTCCTTTGTCCGCCACCATTCGCTGAAATTTGGGGCTGTATGATTCAGGTAAACATTCGGCCAAACATACCATCGTTCGGTAAGCCTGACAACCAGCTTCAAAGAACCAGATGATGGCTCGGCAGTTTCAATTTCAACAAAATTGAACAGTGATGTTTTTATCAGATTATTGATGCTGGTCTCTTTAAGGTAGTTTATCTCATTACGGTTTATCTTATCATTCAAGATGAAAGCAAGCTCACGCAGAATGAGTTTATTACTGGTTACATGATTTCCTTCAATTATTATTTCACTGATATTCAACGTATCTGACTGTAATATCGAATTACCGTCGATTTCTGTCCAACACCAGCTGTATAATATCAGAGGAAAAAGAAACTTCAACATTCAGGTCTGTCCTTCTGCTTAAACTTTAGAATTATTCCGGTTGATAATTTTTATCAGCTCCAGGCTTATCTGAAAGTTATTATGAAATTCATAACGAAATTCCAGATCGTAACTACTCCGATCGCTATCAGCTTGGACAGATAGAAATTGAACTTCAGCTTATCATTAAGCAAAAAAATAACAAAATTGTTTATTCCAAGTCCTGCCACCGAAATAAGTATAAATGAGAGGTATTCAACTGCGATCTGGTCATTTGAGCTATGGAATGTCCATATCCTGTTCCAGATATAATTTGAAGTAGCTGCCAGGACAAATCCTGTGGAATTGGCAATGTATTTATTTACCCTTACCTTCTCCTTTAACAGCCATGTTGTACCGAAATCGATCAGCATACCCGAAAATCCAACTACACAGAATTTCAGGAACTTTATTATGATCAGCCTGTCAATCATCCTTCCTCATATTAATTTTTGTAAAGTGACTGCTAATTGAGGGTCCGAAGATCGTATTGAGAGAAAGAAAGAAATTATACTTCCCCTCCGGCAGATCAGGGATCATTAATGAAACTGACCTGTCAATCGTTTCGCCTGCTAAGACATTTATAACAGGCTGGTCAGGAAATACCTGCACTATCCTGAAGTCCCTTCCCTTTAAGAAAATAGCGCAAAGCTCAACAGGGAAACGGGCATGGTTGAAATCAATATCAGATTCATACGGATTATTCAATGATAATGACAGTTTTAAGGAATCACCGGGAATGAAATGTTCCTGCTTCAGACTATATGTTATTTTCATCCTGTTAACCGTCTGAAGGCTGTCTGTAACAAACCCGCCAAATCCGATTGTATCGGAGACATAGATCTGGGAATTGGTCAGTTGATTAAGACAAATAAACGCCGGTTTATTTTGATATTTTTTCTCAGGTTGCCAGAGATCAAACTGTGTCTGACGGGAATATATAGAGCTTATTGCCATCGCTTCCTTTCCTGTAAAGAAAGTATAAAGCGAGGGGCGCTGAAATGCTCCGGTAAAAATGACCGGTAGGTCTTTTGCCAATACTTCAATTTCCTTATATTTCTTCTCCTTACCGCCAAAGGCCAGATTTCTTACAAACCTGATATCTGTCATCATCACTATCCTTATTACAAGCAGAAGGGCAATTGATGGAAGTATGAATCTCCAGGTAAACTTTAAGAGTGCGGCATCTGTCAGACATTTTTCCGACAGGATCAGTATAACGGGGATCGAGCATGCTATGGTCCAGTGCGGCTCCACATGTCCCCGGAAAGCCATCAGCCAGAAAAAAAGAATAAATCCTGCTATCTGAAAATAATAGCTTCTTTCCATCAGATTGCGGGGTCTATATTTTATCATTACAAATATTACCGCACCAAGTGTAAACGGGTTGAATACAGCCATCTGGTAGGGAAGGTATTCAAGGAAAAACTTCCACCTGAAACTCCCGGATCTGTCAACCAGATGATACTGAAAGGTCGGGAATCCATTGGAGATCTGCCAGTAAATATGTGGTGAAAGGATAACAATTGCTATTATTCCGGCCAGCCAGAATTTGGGCATCTTTAACAGCTTTAAATTTGAAAGGATAACAAATCCGACTACCAGAACCGCCTGGTATTTGCTGTAAACAAGTCCGGCCATTGAAATTGCCATGAGAAGTACTGATCTCCAGTCCGAATCCTTCAGGAATTTTTTATATGCAACAAAGAAAAGCGCCGTAAAGAATAAGAGCGGAGAATCGGGTGATGTCAGTACCCCATAAACGGAGAAAAGACTTATTGATCCAGCAATAATGAAAAAGATCTCAACATTATGCCGGTCAGGATTTTTAAAACCGGCAATTCCCCAGATTAATATTATTGTCCCCACCTGTAAGATCATGGTCATAAAACGAATACCAAGATTACCGCTGAAAAACATTGAACTGATCCTTGTCATCAGGGCGACCATCGGGGGATGATCATAATAGCCCCAGTCGAGATATTTGCCGAATAAAGCGTAATAAGCCTCATCGCTCATGACCTCAGTAAAAAGCGCCTGTATCAGATTAATTATGAACCAGAGAAGCAAAAACAAAAGAAAAGCCTTTTTGTAATTGCCGGTTTTGAGGTCGCCAGCCTTTAAATCGGAGAAATTTTCCGTGCTGTTCAATGCTTTAGACTGATTTTATTCAGATTGACGGAGACTCTCAGTGCCTGTTCGTTATATATATTCTTTTCAGTAAAATGAAATGAAAAGTACAATCTGGCATTCACTATGTCATTTCTCAGGAAATCGAGATAGAAATCTGAACGGTTGTAAGAATTTGTCCTGTAGAACGGATCTCCCCAATATAATTCGTTGTCATGATCTTCATAAAAAGACATCTGTCCATTACCGGTGTAGAATGTATTGAATAATCCGAATCTTTTATACTCAATAAAGACCTCAGAAAGGAATCCGTTATGTACCAGCCAGCCGGTATTATCGGCCCGTGCCCGGTCGAGTCCGGTAACATATCCTGCATTAATTCCGAGCTGGTCAAAAAATGTTTTCCCCGAAAGATCCAGTCCAAGTGATGTAAGCATCATAATGTTATCATGTAATGCATCGTCAACAACAGGATTCATTTTACCTGCAAAATGAAACATATAACTGAACTGGCTGACATAGAAGATCCCTCTTTTATATTTCCCTGAAAATCCGACAAAAAAGGCTTCCCTGTTTTCCAATGACTGACGGCTTGTCCAGTCGAGCCATAAATTCGCTGAAAGGGTTTCCCTGGAATAATCAATAAGTATACCGTTCATATTGGGCCGGTAATATTTGATTGAATCCGTAAAGAATATTCGCGGATATCTTTCAAGTGCGAAATCGCGCGGGAAGGCGCCAGCAACAAACCTGACAGGCTTTTTGTCATACATGTAAAAAGCTGTCGGGGAGAAATTGTCAATGACTCTGCTGCTTCCATACTCATGAAGCATATTGATACCTGCCGTAATTGTATGAACCGAATCGAACCTGAGACATAATCCCGGCGAAAATCTTACACCTGCCATTGTCTGGGGTATCTGAACAAGAGAATGCCCGAATTCCGCATTGTCGAAGAATGAAGAAAATCCTGCCTGCCACGCAATCTGCTGGGAGGAAGCGTTAAAAGAAATCACAAGGCAAAATAAAATTATCCCTGAGGAGTTTTTCATTTCCGGTCAATTGACGGGGGACAAAATTAGAATTAATAATTACTTAAATTGGCCGTCTGTTGAAGTTTTTTATTTGAATTTCCGTATTTTAGCGAATTATTATCCCGTATGTCCAATCTTGTAATTATCCCAACCTATAAGGAAAAGGAGAACATTGAAGCTCTGGTAAGGACCATTTTTTCATTAACTTTCCCTTTCAGTATTCTCATTATTGATGATAATTCACCCGACGGAACAGCTTCTCTTGTAAAGAACCTTCAGGCAGAATTTAAAAATCTTCATCTTATTGAGCGGCCGGGGAAACTGGGTCTGGGAACAGCTTATATAACAGGCTTCCAGTGGGCTCTAAAGAACGGATATAACTATATTTTTGAAATGGATGCCGATTTTTCACACAATCCTGAAGACCTGATAAGGCTATCCAAAGCCTGTCATGAGGATGGTGCAGATGTGGCGATCGGATCAAGATATATAAGCGGTGTAAATGTTGTCAACTGGCCCCTTTCAAGAGTTCTGATGTCATATATTGCTTCAATTTATGTGAGGCTGATAACAAGGATGAAGATCATGGATACGACCGCAGGTTTTGTATGTTACAGAAAAGAAGTACTGCAAAATATTCATCCTGAACATATTAAATCAAAAGGCTACGGTTTCCAGATAGAAATGAAATTCAATGCCTTTAAGCTCGGATATAAGATTGTCGAGATCCCGATTATTTTCACTGACAGAAGACTTGGTTCTTCAAAAATGTCCGGCGGTGTTTTCAATGAGGCATTATGGGGGGTAATGAGGATGAAAGTAAGGAGCTGGTTCAGGACGTACAGGCGCAAAGACACAAAGGCGTAAGATGGTTCAATGGTATGAAGGTTCGAAGGTTAGAATGGTAGAAGATGTTACGGCTTTGCAGCCTTAAGACGTTACGGCATTAGGGCGTCAGGGTGTAAGGTTCAGATTTGATTTTTATATGTCGGGCATTTTAATACAGAATCCCACTATTATAAATGAAGGGACTTCCTTTAAGGGTGATCTCCTCATCATGGATGAAATAATTTCAGCCATCGGACCTCCGGGACAGGTCATTTCTCTGGCAGGAACAAGGATAATAGATGCAACGGGACTGATTCTCATTCCCGGAGTTATTGATGATCATGTTCATTTCAGGGAACCGGGTTTAACTCATAAGGGAGATATTTTCAGCGAAACGCGTGCAGCTGCAGCAGGAGGGGTTACTTCCTTTATGGATATGCCCAATACTATTCCCCAGACAATCACCATAAAAGATCTGGAAAATAAATACATTACCGGATCTGAAAGATCACTTATTAATTATTCTTTTTATATCGGGGCTACCGGGGACAATCTTGCAGATGTAATAAAGGCTGACCCGCGTAATGTTTGCGGCATAAAGCTCTTTATGGGATCTTCAACAGGAAATATGCTGGTCGACAATGAGAAATCACTGAAGGAGTTGTTCAGCAAAGCGATTTTACCTGTAGCGGTTCATTGTGAGGATGAACCAATCATAAAAAAGAATATGGAGATCTACAGGAAAAAGTATGGAGATGATGTACCGGCAAATTTCCATTCTCTTATCCGCAGTCGTGAATCCTGTTATAAATCTTCGCTCCATGCGATTACCCTTGCAAAGGAATTCAATACCCGTCTTCATATCCTTCATCTTTCTACTGCTGATGAGATGAAGCTTTTCAACTCAGAAGAAATAGTTCAGGAGAAAAGAATAACCTGTGAGGCTTGTGTTCACCACCTCTGGTTTGATGATGCCGACTATGCTGAACTTGGATTAAAGTTAAAGATAAATCCAGCCGTCAAAACGAAATTTGACAAAGAATCACTTATTAAAGGAGTGAATAATGACCTGATCGATGTTATTGCTACCGATCATGCACCACATACTGCTGAAGAGAAATCCGGCAGTTATTTCAAATCTCCGTCAGGAGCACCGATGGTACAGCATTCGCTGGCTGCGATGCTTGAATTGTGGCACAGGAAAATTTTCAGTCTTGAAAAAATAGTTGAAAAGATGTGTCACAATCCCGCTATCCTATTCAATATCAATAAAAGAGGATTCATAAGGGAAGGCTATAAAGCTGATCTGGTACTGATAGATCCTGAACAGACATGGAGCGTTACCGGGAATAATATTCTTTATAAATGTGGGTGGTCGCCGATGGAGGGAGCTACATTCAGTTCAAAAGTGGTAAAGACCTTTGTGAACGGGACCCTGGTGTACGATAACGGGGATGTAAACGAGGATTATCGTGGGCAACGGTTGGAATTTGACCGGTAAGCAGTACTATTCGTGACGAAGCAACCTATCTCGCCACAAACCTGACCATACTTCGTGACTTCTGTTCGAGTAATATCTCCCTCCCCGAAGTAATCCGCTCAATTGCCTCTGCATTATAATGCCTTACCGAAAGCACTTCAACATTCTCGTTATATACAGCCGAATACTCATCCTTAAGATCGATCAGCAGGTTATCGATCTTAGACCGGTCATCATCGACGCAAACATTAATGCTGACCGCACTGGCATCAACGAGGTTAACCTTAATTCCATGCTGCATGAAAGAATGAAAAATCCGGCTCAGGTTATCACCCATAACAAATGAAAAATCCTTTGGAAGAAGTGAAAGCAGTACCTGGTTCTCCTTTCTTACAAAAACCGGAATTATCTTCTTAAGATCCGGCTCCTCTGTTATAAGAGTCCCTTCTTTTTCGGGATTAATAAAGGATTTTACAAAAAGAGGAATATTTTTATTCTGAAGCGGTTTAATGGTTTTAGGATGAATAACTTTGGCACCGGAAAAAGTCATCTCCACAGCTTCACGGTAGGAGACCTCCTCAAGTTTTTCAGCATCGTGAAGCCATTTAGGATCAGCATTCAGAAGTCCCGGAACATCTTTCCATACCGTAACACTTTCTGCATCAAGCATATTTGCCAGTATGGCAGCTGTATAATCCGATCCTTCACGGCCAAGGGTTGTTGATTCGCCTGATACAGTAGCACCAATGAATCCCTGGGTCAGATAAAACTTATGAAGAGTAAAATCAAAAACTTTATTTATCCGCTTATGACTTTCATCCCAGATGATATTTGCATCGCGGAACCTGTCATCAGTCACCAGGGATTTTCTTATGTCAGTCCATTCAAGGTCCAAACCGGATTTCTTAAGGAATTCCGCAATAATTATTGTTGACCATATCTCGCCATTGGAAACGACCTGGTCATATTCATAATCATATTCTCCCGGTTTTGCTGACCGGAGGTATTCTTTGAGAAGAGTAAATGAATCATCTATACTGCTTGTTGCCGGGTTGAAATCATGAAAGAGATCATCCGCCACACCCGAATGATAGCTGTATACAGTCTCAAGATGATTTTTGTAATCATTATTACCGGCGAGCCAGAGCTTCAGCACTTTTTCCAGGGCATTGGTTGTTTTACCAAAAGCTGAAACAACAATAACAAGCTCTGTCTTCTCTCCTGAAACAATACGCGCGAGATTCTTAATCCCTGAAGCATCTCTGACCGATGCACCTCCGAACTTAAAGACCTTCATAAATCAGAATTTCCGGTAAAAATACGATTTATTCATATCGGAGAGCTTCGACTGGATTCCTTGTTGCCGCCTTCCAGCTTTGCCAGCTTACTGTTATCAGTGCGACAGACACCGCAATTACCCCGGCTGATGCAAAAATCCACCAGTTGAGATTTATCCTGTAAGCATAGTTTTCCAGCCATTTATTCATTATAAGCCAGGCAACCGGAACAGCAATGACAATTGCGATAACCACCCATTTTACAAAATCTTTATTAAGTAATACCATAACCTGGCCAGTCCGGGCTCCATTTGTTTTGCGGATACCAATTTCCCTGGTACGTTTTGATATTGCATATGCAGATAATCCTGATAAGCCAAGACAGGCAATTATTATTGCCAGTAAAGATCCTGTCAGCAAAAGTCCGCTGAAACGCTGGTCAGCCCTGTACTGGCCGTCATAAAAATCTTTAAGGTAGAAATAACTGAAAGGATTACCCGGGTAGTGAGAAGTCCATACCTTTTCAATTTCCCTGATCATTTTATTTGTGCCTGCCGAACCTGCCTTTATTGTATAGAAGGTATTTGCAGGCTGATTAAAAAATGCTATCGGAGCGGGTAATTCTTTCAGAGATCTCTGATTAAAATCACCGGCAACACTTTTTATTGTTACCTCCTGTTTGCCTCCTCTCAGAATCTTTCCAACCGTATTCACAGGATCGCTATACCCGTAATAAGCAAGAGCAGCCACATTGATTATAATCTTATTCGATTCCTCTACAATGGATTTATCGTAATTATCTCCGGCAAGCAAGGGTATCCCATATGTATTAAAAAAGTTATTATCAATATAATATACATCTATCCTCTTTTCTGTATTGCGTCCCTCAACGGGAACCCCGAAAACACGCGAATTTTTAATTTCAGTCCCGGGGACACTTGATGATGCAGTTATATTACTGATTCCGGCAAGTGCTTTTATCTCATTCTTAAAAGATTCGACCGTTGTCATATATGATTCATACGTATTTGCCCTCAGTACCCTTGGTCCGTCAAGGACAATTAATCCTTCCATATTAAATCCGGGATCGTGATTACGCATGAAACTGACCTGGCGGTACAGGGTAATTGTGCAGATGATCAGAATAACAGAAATTGTGAACTGGAAAACAACAAGATAGTTTTTGAGTCTTGTTATCCACTTTGTGCCGGAAGGGCTCTTCCCTTTTAATACAAGACCCGGAGAGAAGTGTGATATGTATAAGGCAGGAAGTAATCCTGTGAACAACGACCCGCTTATCAGAAGGATGATGAAAAAAAACAATGCGGGCAAAAAATCCACCCTGAGGGGGCTTTGCATAACCTGCCTGAAGAATGGAAGTAAAAGTATTACAGCTGAAAGGCTTATAATCAGAACAATCAGGTTAATCAGGGCTGACTCTGCCAGAAACTGGAAAACAAGATCTTTTTTTGAAGCTCCCGTTACTTTGCGGATCCCTACTTCATGAGCTCTTTCAACTGACCTTGATGTAGCCAGGTTGATATAATTAATATATGCGATCAGCAGTACAAGCAAGGCAACAATCCCCAGTGAAACCACATTACGGTAGTTACCGTTGACCTTAAGTTCGTTATTAATGGATGAATGTAAATGAATATCAGTAAGTTTTACAAGCCTGTATTCCAGGAGGAAAAATGCTTCTTTCATAAATTTTCCTATGAAGGCTTCGGGTATCTGAGGAAGTTTAGCTTCCAATGATTTTGCATCAGTTCCCGGAGTAAGGAGAATATAGGTATAAACCCGTTCATTCACCCACGAATTATCCCAGCTTCTTGAGTTCTTAATAAGATTCTCATATGATAAAAGGATATCAAAAGTCATATGAGAATTACCGGGTAATGATTTAACAATTCCTGCCACCTCAAAATCATTTGCCCCATCAAGAGTAATTACCTTTCCTATCGGATTTTCATTTCCGAAATATTTTCTGGCAGTCTCCTCTGTAATTACTGCATGATTAATTGCAAGAATGGAGGAATCCGGGTTACCCTCTGCAAGAGGGAATGAGAAAAGATCGAAAAAAGATGACTGGGCAAACAGGATATTTTTCTCCTTGAAGGTTTTATCACCATACTTAACAAGGCTTTCCGTCCGTGTAAACCTTGTATAGTTCTCTGCTTCAGGGAACATATTCACTATTTCTTTCCCAACACCTGTCGATCCTGAGGCTGAATGTTGTTCAAGAATACCTTCTTCGTATAACAGATAATCGACCCTGTATATATTTCCCGCATTCCTGTGAAATTTATCATATGACGTTTCGACTTTGATCCAGAACATAATCAGAATAAACGATGTGATTCCGATTGTCAATCCCAGAAGATTAATAAAGAAATAGCCTCTGTTTGACTTAAGGTTTCTGATGGATAGTTTAAGGTAGTTTCTGATCATTTATTATGCCATTTTATCATGGTGAAGGTATTTACTCATATCGCAATGCCTCAACCGGATTAGTTCTTGATGCTTTATAAGAATGGAAGAATACTGTAACAGTCACGACCAGGGCTGAGACAACAAAGGCAATAATAAACACCCAGGGGGAAATGGATGTTTTAAATACAAAATTATTTAACCATCTGTTCATGAAATATATTGTCACGGGAATTGAAATTGAAGAGGAAATTAAAACAAGTATAAGGTTTGAACTCAGAAAGGAGTTAATTATAGCCTTTCCCGAGCTTCCGAACACTTTTTTTATTCCGATCTCTTTAGTCCTTGATTTGCTAACAAAAAGTACCAGTCCGAATAATCCGAATGCTGCTATCAATAAAGTGAAAAGAGCAAATATTGAAACAATGGTGCTTAAATTTTTCTCAGACGAATAGAGACTGGTAATAAGTGATTCAATAGTCGAGTAACTAAAAGGTCTGTCGGGTGCAGCTTTTTTCCACTCAGCCTCAATAAATGGCAATACAGTGCTCATCATCCCGGGTCTGTAATGAACTGCTACCTGCTGGATATACTTGTCCGTCATGTGGATCGAAAGTGGTGGTATATCAGTGTGGATGGAGTGAAGATTAAAATCTTTTACTATACCTATTATATTACTTTCTCCAAGCTTTTGCCCGATGGGATCGGAAATCCCAAGAGCTTTTAAAGCTGTCTCATTCAAAATTACAGACTGGGTCAGATCACTTCCAAACTCTTCCGAGAATTCACGGCCTTTTATTACCTGTATCCCCATTGTCTTTATAAAATTATAATCGACTGCCAGACCTTCAACTTTGATTTTTGTCTCCGGATTCTGGAAATTACTATACATTGAAGACATAGATCCCCGCATTGGAAGTCCGGTCATAACCCCTGCTGCCATAACTATATTCGGATTCGATTTTATACTGTTTATAAATGATGAATACCCCTTGAAGTTCCTGCCAAGCTCCACTATAATAATATTTTTGGTATAGTATCCGGTATCCTTGTTAAGTGCATAATTATACTGTGAACGAATTATCAGGGTACTTGAAATAAAGGTGCAGAAGATAACGAGCTGAAGTACCATCAGGGATGATCTCACAATCCGCCTTCTTTTGCCTGTCTGTACAGGATTTTTCAGTATATTCATTACTTCCAGTCTCGACAGGTAAGACGAAGTATATAGTCCTGAAAAAAAGCCTATTAATATGGTAACACTCAGGTAAACCAGGGCATATATCCAGATATTTGACGGAATAATATTCAGATTTTTCTGGAAAAGTTTTCCGGCTGCCGGGAGTGCAATTCCGGCCAGGACAAGAGCAACGGGAAGGACAAGCAATACGAGCAGGATTGATTCGCTGAGCAATTGTTTTTTAATATTATTGTTATATGCTCCAAAGGTTTTTCTGATCCCTATTTCCCTGCCTCTTGATGAGGAGACTGCTGTAGACAGTATTATATAATTCATTGCTGCGACAAGAACAATCAGGAAAGCAATTAAAGAGAACAACCTCACATTCTTAATATTTCCTTTCAATCCTGTGTTTGCCACATTTTCAGAATCAAGATAGACCTTCGAAAGATTCTGGAGTGAATATTCCACATGCGGATCTTCGCTTATATTTTTTTTCTCAAATGCCCTGAATTGTTTTGCGAATTCATCCGGATCAGAGCCATCAGTAAGAAGAATCCAGGTGTTCCAGAAGTCAAACGTCCAGTTTACATCTGCATTTGAAACTTTAAATGTCTCATTGATCGGTTCGAGTGTCCACCAGCTGCTTATGAAACATTGAGCCTTTAATATTGAATTCACTGGTATATCTTCGAAAACGCCTTTTACCATAAAGAGGTTTTCCTTGTTGTTAATGATCCCCGCTAATTCTTTCCCAACGGGATTCTCTCCAGGGAAGAATCTTTCGGCCAGTTCTCTGGAAAGTACAACAGAATTTTTCTCCTCCAACAGGTTCTGACCCGGTGCTCCTTCCACCAGCGGGATGGTGAAAATGTCAAAAAGGTCGGAACTGGCTGCCATAGCCGGCCTCACAGCGACTGACTCCTCCTTTATTTTAAACATTAAACTGACTGGCCGGACTGTACAGGCTTTCTTTACCTGGGGATACTCATCTTTAAGAGTGGAAGCAAGGACATAAGGGGTCCCTGCCATAATCTGTTTGAAATCCTTATAATAATTGAGTACTCTGTAGACATTTTTACGGTTTCTATGACAGGTTTCATAGCTGAGTTCATTGATCACATACAGCAGAATTATGAACGATGCAGCCAGTGCAATTGAAAGTCCGGTTATATTGATGGCGGCAAAAACCTTATTATGTTTCAGGAACCTCAGTGCCGTCTTCAGGTAGTTACTTATCATCTGATCTGTTTTGACTATAAATTTAGGTAAAATAATTATTCATACCTTAATGCCTCCACCGGATTTCTTGTTGCAGAACGCCAGCTCTGCCGGCTCACGGTGAATACTGCAATCATTAGTGCCAGCAACCCGGATAACAGGAAAATCCACCAGCTCAACTCAGTCCTGTAAGCAAAGTTCTGCAGCCATTTATTCATTGCAAACCAGGAGATGGGTACAGCGATGACAAATGCGACAGCGATCCATTTCACAAAGTCCTTATTGAGAAGTACTATTACTTCTGATACTGTTGCCCCGTTTACCTTCCGGAGTCCAATTTCTTTGGGTCCTACTTTCATTCATGCTTAATGAAAGCCCAAGGATCCCCAGAATGCAAAGAAAGATTGTAATAGCCGCAAAAAGCAGAAACAGATTAAGAGCTTTCTGATCCGATTTATAATAACCGGCTATTCTGTCGGTAAGAAACATATAAGGGAAAGCCTCACCGGGAAAGATCTTTTTCCCATAAATCATTGAGCCTGCTGATATCCTCAGCAATTATGCTTTTCCCTTCTTCACCATTGACCTCAGGATGCGACAGTTCAATATTTACAGTACTGAAACTGCGGGGATTGCTGGTAAAGACACATGGTCTGATCTTTTCATGAAGAGAACCTGGAGTGAAAATCTTCTACCACGCCTTTTATTATCATACGGTTTCCTCCTGGTCCCCTGATAATAATACCTACAGCTTCTTCAGGGCTTTTTATACCTGTTTCTGTCAGAAATTCCCTGTTCACCAATATTGTATTGGCTGTATCGGTGGAAGAGAAATTGTTTCCTGCAAGCAGATTAAAGGAATAAATATCAATATATGAAGAATCAACAGATTTAAGTTCCGCATCAATTGTTTTCACTTCATCCCCGGCAAAAACATCCAAATGTTGTCCACGACTGAGCTTCAGCCGGTAAAACAGAACTGAAACTCACCCCTCCAGTGGAAGGGAAAGGACAACAATTCACTTTTAAGGGCAGTGAGCCTGGCAACTGAATTTTCAGGCAATCTTGCAAAAATGATATTTTCGGTCTTGTAACCCAATTCTTTATGGTTAATAAAATAGATCTGTTTAATAATAAAGAATGTGGCGATAATCACGGATTGTGCAACAATGAACTGAAGAATGACACTACCTTTTCCAAATAAATTTCTTCCGCCGGAATAGCCGGAGTCACTGCCTTTCAGCAGGGATGAGAGGGATTTTAATTTCAGATTAATTACCGTGAAAACGACCGAAATTGCGCTTCCGGCAAGAAGAAGAAACAAAATGAAGACCAGGCCATTAAAACCAGTTCCGGGAGAGTAATCGCGGGGAATATCGATGAATGCATAAAAATTCCTGATAAAAGAAAAAGCCAGCTGAAGACTGATCAGAAGTGCAGAAAAATTAACAAGCAAAGATTCTGTAAAAAACTGGAAAAAAACATTTAATGGTTTTGTGCCGAGGATCAGGTTCAGTGCGATCTGTTTCTTCTGCCTGACTGATTCTGCCAGGAAAAAGTTGCTGTAATTAAAACAGGCTATCAGAAAAATAAAAATCCCTACAATTGTAATCGCGTAAAGTAGCCCGTTACTTACTGTTCTGTTATTATAATTCCCGAATCTGCCGTCTCTATGTACCTGAGAAAGTGGCTGCAATTTAAATTGTCTCCGTTCAGCGTAATCTCCGTCGGCATGCGGACCATAGATGTCTTTGAATTTCTTCTCAACATTGGCAGCTTCGCTCCTGTTGTTCAAAACAACATAACATTGAAAATTATCGGATAAGCTCCCCCAGTCATTTTCTGCACCCGGATTCATCTTCCCGGTAAATGTGGGCAATGACAGAATTACTTTAAAGGGAAAATCGGAGTTTTCGGGAAAATCTTCGATGACACCTTCAACTGTGAATTTTGAACCAAAGAGTAAAAAATCCTGACCGGTGGGATCCTGATCTGCAAAAAGTTTATGTGAGATTTCTTCTGTAATTATTGCAGTAAACGGTTCTTTAAGTACTTGTTTGCCTGTACCGGAAATCCATCTGATTCCTTTATCACCAAAATCAAAGATCTCAAAAAATGATGGCTCTGTTAAAACCACACCGTCATCAATATCAAATACTTCTTCCTTTTTATTTTCTTTCCCCGGAATGATTATTTTCTGCCCGTACAGATAAAACACCGAGACTACATTGCTGATTTCAGGGACGCTCCTCCTTACTTCTCCCGGAAGTCCAAAATAGACACCTGTCCGGTATTCCAATCCACCCGAAGTATACTCAAGCCCGGACGTGACTCTGACTACCCTGTATATATTTTTACTCTGTGAATGGGAACTGTCAAAGCTTAGTTCATATGTAATTTTAGTATATATTATCAGGCAGCTGGTAAATCCCAGAACCAGTCCTATAAAAAATCAATAAATTAGATTTGTAGTTTCTGATAATCCTGCGGATGGCTATTTTAAAGTACTGCCTGTTCATATTATTGATAATTACTGGTTATCGACCTCACCACCTAAGTCCCCCTCTCCCGGGAGAGAGGGGGACTTGAAATTATATATAATTGTAACATCTACATTTTTCTTTACATTTTTATTCCCAACTTTTGTATTAGTCCTCTTTAAGCCCCCCCTGGGGGATTGGGGGTAAAACCATCCTTGGGGGGTTTGGGGGTAAAAACCCTGAGGATTGATTGGTATGCTACTCATATCGTAATGCTTCTACCGGATTTCTTGTTGCCGCCCTCCAGCTTTGCCAGCTGACAGTCAGCAGGGAGACTGCAAGTACCAGTAATCCGGACAGAGCAAAAATCCACCAGATCAATTCCGTTTTATAAGCATAAGCTTCAAGCCACCTGAACATTGCATATCCTGCAGCAGGAACGGCAATGATAAAAGCAATAATCGTCCATCTGAAAAAATCTGAATTGATCATTTTCAGAATATCAGAGATCTTTGCACCATTGATCTTCCTGATGCCGATTTCTTTTGTTCGCGATCTGGTCTTC
This sequence comes from uncultured Bacteroidales bacterium, assembly GCA_963700275.1. Lineage (GTDB taxonomy): Bacteria > Bacteroidota > Bacteroidia > Bacteroidales > VadinHA17 > LD21. The sequence goes on from CAVOWZ010000017.1 coordinate 15,988, forward strand.
TGATATGAAACGGCAAACAAACCGATCATTGAAAGGAAAAGACTTATAATTGAACATGTTATGATAAGTCTTTTAAAGCTGACATTCTCTCTGTGATACCATTCATAGCGGTCTCCTACCGATTCTGTATTTTCAGGGTAATCAGGGATCAGCTTCTGCCAGACAGAAGAAATCGCCTCTCTGACCTGAGGGACCTGGTTCTCCAAAGCTTTCACCAACAGATGGCCACCTTTATTATCGAATGAAATAAAAGCCGGTTCCACAAAAGATTTGAGATCTGAATAATGAAAATCTTTAACTATTCCTGCAATGATCTTATCTTCCATCCCGGGTATTCCCTTACCCACCAGATCCTGGTCATGGAAAAGACTGGCAAATGATTCATTGATCAGACACTTATCTGTGTTTGCAGAAAGGGTTTCAGAGAAATCATCTCCGGCAACAAGTTCAATTCCAAGCACGGACAGGTAATTTTCATCACCAATGAATCCTGAAGGAGAATATTGCTTTTCAACTCCATTCTCCTGATATTTCAATGCCAGCAGGAAATGTTCGAGAAGCGGAGAAGCCCCTACCACGGAAATATTTTTCACAGAACCGTATTTCATCAGTTCCTCCTTAAATACTCCTGATTTGTCTTTATACTGCGCAGGAATTTTTACTTCTATCACCTCTTTATCCAATCCGATCTGTTTGTTTGTTATAAAATTCATCTGCCGGATAATGACAATGGAACAAATAATAAGTGCTATTGAGCTCGCCAGCTGAAGGACATTAAAGACCGGAATCTGGATGGTCTTTATTTTATGATCCTGATCTGTTTTTAACAGATTTAATCCGAGATTTGAACGGATAAGATAAAATGTAAAGAAGAAAGTGATCAGTATTAAAAATACCAGTATTGCTGCCAGAATTGCAATTTGCCCGGGTTTAATAATGAATGCTCTGTTGATATTACTGCCTGTCAGGTTGTTAAAGAAATTCAACCCGTCATGCATCAGGAACAGGCCCAGGATGAAAGAAAATACAACAATAATTGAATTCTCCAGAAGAAACCTGAAAATCAGGCTTGGCAGAGAACTGCCATTTATTCGCCGCAGATAAAGCTCTTTGGTTTTCCTGTGAAATTTATTTGCCAGTATCGCCAGATAGTTAAATATTGCGACTCCAATGATCATAAGTCCGATAATCATTGCTATCCACAAATCTCTTTTATCACGGCTGTTCTCGACAGTCATACGCCGCGTTGTGTCGAAATAAGCGGGAAGCATGGGTTCCAGGTAATATTGGCCGGGTACTCCGGTATTAATAACAGGAATAGTTTCCTTCTTTTCCGCAAAGAGTTTTTCCATATCCCCCTGATCAGCATTTTCGGCCAACCTTATATAACAGCGGCTGTCGACATCACCAATCAGACGCACCATATCGAAATTGATCTGGGTATTTTCAACAGGCTTTTCGAAGATACCGGTTACTGTCATCTCCTCTGGTTTATTCCGGTTAACCAGAGTAATTATCTTTCCTATCGGATCATGATCACCGAAATATTTCTTTGCTGCTTCAGTTGAAATGACCAGGCTGTTATTGGCTTCCAGTGCTGTTTCCGGATTATTTGTCAAAAGCTTGTATGTAAAAAACCTGAAGAAATTCTCCGAAGCTCCGATGATAAGTGAATTATCAAAATAATCTTCATTATCTACACTTATCTTAAGTGGATTGGAATTATTCACCCGGCAAAAATCTTCCACCCCGGCAAAATTGACCTTCATGTATTCTGCCGATCCGTAACGGCAATGATACATTTGTTTACCGGGGAACCAGGGATCATCACATTTCAGTGCATAAATCCTGTTACTGTTTTTGTGGAAATTATCAGTGCCCAGCTCCCTGCTGATGAAAAGAACTACCAGATTAATACTCACCAATCCAACGGCAAGACTGACTATTATTATAAGATTATTTAACCTGTCCCTGAAAATACTTCTGAAAATCTGCTTTAAATTCATAATAAGTCAAATGTGTTTAAATAAGTTACTCATACCTCAGTGCCTCAACCGGATTCCTTGTAGCTACTCTCCAGCTCTGCCAGCTGACTGTCATTAAGGCAATACCAAGGGCGATCAAACCGGCAAGAATAAATATCCACCACTTAATTTCCGTTCTATATGCGAAGTTCTGAAGCCATTTATTCATGGCAAACCAGGCAAGAGGGCAAGCAACTATAAAAGCTATTATTACCCATTTTATAATATCCCCATTAAGAAGAAGTATTATTTCTGCGGTTCTGGCACCATTTACTTTTCTTATGCCAATTTCCTTCGTACGACGTTTAATAGTGAATGCCGAAAGACCGAAAAGTCCTATACAGGCTATGAACAAAGCGAGCAATGCAAATGCAAAAAGGAGGCTTTCAAATTTTCTTTCTGATCTATACTGCAGATCATAAGTTGCATCCAGGAATTTATATTCGAAAGAGAATGCCGGACAAACTTCTTCCCATATCACCTTTATTTTCTCAAGGGCTCCCGGTATATTACTGCCAGTAAGTTTAACATTAATATAGTTTTTATATTCCGGAGTATAGAAAAGGATCAAAGGCGTCTGATCATATATAAGGCCTCTGTAGTGAAAATCATTAATGATACCTATAATCTGGCCTTTTATTCCGTTTCCCGGGACAATTACCTGACCGATAGGATCCTTTAAATCGTAAATTTTAATTGCCGTTTCGTTGATCAGATAGGTTGCTTTTTTATCTGCCTCGATTTCTGCAGAAAAGTTACGTCCTTCTTTTATCTTGATCCCCAGAGTTGTTAAGTAATCGGGATCGACGTAATTATTAAAGTACTTGTTCTCTTTACCTTCAATATTGACGCAGCACCACGATCCCCAATAGTTACCGGGGATCCTGCTTGAATATGAAGCACTTATTATTTCCGGATAGTTCAGTAGTCTTTCTTTAAAAAGATCCATATTTTCTCTCAGCTGGGAGTTTAGTTTTAGAATAACAACACTATTCATGTCAAATCCCAGATCTTTCTTATTCATATACTGAAACTGTCTGTTGGCTATCAAAGTACAGATTATCAAGGTAATCGAAACCAGGTTCTGGAATACTAACAATCCATTGCGGATCCCGGTATGATTGCCGGATTTAGCGATTCCTGACTTGTCTGAAAAAAAACTATATGAACTGATATATAAACTCGGATAGATCCCGGAAATTAAAATAAAAATGAACAATCCCGAAATAAGAATCAGAAGATTTCGGAGGGTAACGAAGTCACCGATACGGACTGAAAATTCCGTCAGTGTTTTCAGAAGAGGATTAAAAAACCATAAGAATATAAAAGCTATTATAATGGAAAGAAAAATAAACAGTACCGTTTCAAACAGGAATTGCAGAATCAGCTGTGTCCGTGATGCCCCCTGGAGCTTTTTCAGGCTCACTTCTTTTGATCTTGCAACAGCATTGGCTATCGTCAGATTAATAAAATTTATTGCTGCCAGCAGAAGTATGAAAACCGAAACCGCTATCAGTATTCTGTTATATAATAAATTACCATGTTTTGTATTACTTTCGTTTTCAACTTCAGGTGAATAATATATCTTATCGAACGGCCTCAGCCGGAACTTCTGATCATAATGAAATTTGCCCAGCAGTTCTCCAATTTGTGCTTCAACTTTTTCAACATTTGAATTATCAGGCAGCAAAAGGTAAGTAGGGTAACTCCATCCGTCATATTCCTGCAGGATACCCGGTTGTCTGATTTTTTCCAGACTAATAATAGAAGCTACTACTTCAATTTTCAGGTGGAGGTATGGATTATCTTTTATTATACCAGTGACAGTGAAGTCAAACTGATTTTCAAATCGTACGATCCTTCCGATTGCATCAGTGGTGGCGAACATCCTTTTAGCCACTGTTTCTGAAAGAACCACTGAAAATGGCCTGACAAGGGCCTCATCAGGATTTCCTTCAAGGAATTCAATAGGGATAACAGTGAAAAAAGTACTGTCGGCAAAAACAAGGTCCGTCAGATTGAAAGGACTATCTTCTACCTGTACCCCTATATCTGTCCAGAAATTCAGTCTTGCCGGAACGACCTGATCTGTCAGGTTCTGACCTATAACATGCCCGATAAATGGAGGCATGCTTGCCCATTGAGCTTCCAGACGATATACATTCTTGCTACCAGGAATTCCACCGTCATATCTGTTCTCATTTATGACAAAAGACCATATAATAATTACTGCAGTTATGCTTACAGCCAATCCGAGGATCTTTATTAATGAAGGCGTTAAATTGTTCCTGAAATTCCTTAACGTAATCTTAAGTATCCCTTGTAAAAACATAACTATCAGCAATTATATTGAAACTATTTTTTATCATTCATATCTCAGGGCCTCCACCGGATTTCTTGTTGCCGCCCTCCAGCTCTGCCAGCTGACGGTCACTATCGCAATAGCCAGAGCCAGCAATCCGGCCAGTACAAATATCCACCAGCTTAATTCTGTTTTATAAGCAAAGTTTTCCAGCCATCTATGAATTGAGTACCATGCAACAGGCGTGGCAATGACGAAGGCAATTACCACCAATCCTATAAAGTCCTTATTTAGCATGATCATGACTTCTAATACACTGGCACCATTTATTTTACGGATGCCGATTTCCTTCACACGGCGCTGGCAGGAAAAAAGTGACATAGCTAAAATTCCAAGGCAACAAATGACAATAGCGCATCCGGCAAACAGGGAAAAGGTACGCTGAAACCGGAGTTCCGACTGATACATGTTCCCGACTGCCTGATCAAAAAAGCTCACCTCAACCGGGAAAGAGGGTGAAAGTTCAGAAACAACTGCCTTTATATCCTGAATCACACTGCTCAAGGATTTTAAGCTGGCTGTCCGGAGTTTTACCAGACAATGTGAAGCAGATGACTCATTTCTTATTGCCAGGGGTACAATTGGCTGGCTGACAGGTTTGAAATGAAAATCCTTTACAACGCCGATAATCTCAAATGTACGTTTGCCCATTATAAATCTGCATCCGAGAGGATTAGCGATATTATGCTCACTTAGAAATGTTTCGTTGACTAAAATTTTCTCTTTATCTGTAGAATAATCGTCTGTATAAAACCGACCAGAAACTAAATGCAATCCCATAATTTCAAAAAATACGGCATCGGCACTGAATGTATCAAAATCCAGTTGTTTCTTTTCTCCGTTCAGGTCCATCTGAGATCCCCAGTGAGAAATGTCTTTACCCGGGTAGAACTGAGTAAAGGAAACTTCACTGACAACCGGTTTTTCAATAAGTAGTTTTTTAAGCACATCTTTCTTCTGATAAAGCTGTGGCGTTAGTTTTATCCCGATTATATTTTCCTGGTTCAAACCCAGATTGGTACTACCGAACCTGACCTGTTTTTGGACCAACACAGTAAAAGCAATAAGTACAATAGCTATTGTAAACTGCATAGTCACAAAAACGCCACGGAAAGAGAATTTGGTTTTATTTGGTTTAACCGTATTTTTCAAGTTATCAATAGGCTTTGAAGAAGAAATCCTCAAAGCCGGAGTAATGCTTAAAATCAAACTTAAGAAAAGGATACCAGATAAGGAAACAAGAATGAAACCAGGGGAATAGGTTAAATTTTGACTGTAGTGTATCCCGGAATATTCGCTTATTAAGGGTTTGATTGAATTCACAATTTCAATTGCAATTAAAAGAGCAACCAGGAAGAAAATGAATGACTCGAAGAGTACATTAAAGAGTATCGTTGACCGTTTAGCTCCAAGAATCTTCAAAATGCCGGTTTGTTTGATTTTATCAAGCCATTGAGATGACGATATATTGATGAAATTGACAAGGGCAATCAAGAGGACCAGGATGGCTACCATCAGCAGGAGCATGACTTTCTTCTTATCCCCGGTTACAAGGTAATCATTCCCATAAAGCATAAATTTTGAAAAGTAGACCTTTTTCAATGGAACCAGCTTTGCGTTTTTATACTCTTCCCGTAAGTCTTCCGGAATAATGTTCAGAATGGTTTTTTCAGTTTCGCCAGGATTTGCCCCCTCATTTAAAAGTAGAAAGGTTTGGAAGTCACACCATCCCCATTCCGTGAACTCTCCTCCTTCTCCCTGAACATTTTTTTGGGTGGCCATTGAAGCAACCGCACTTAATGATAAGCAGGAATTGGCATTTGGCTCTTCAATTACTGCGCTTACCGTAAGTTCTTTGCTGTTGTTTAGCTTGATAATTTTCCCAATAGCTTTTTCAAAACCAAAAAGCTTTTTCTCCAGTGTTTCTGTAATAACAACAGTCAATGGTGCTTTCAGAGCTGACTCAGGGTCTCCATCAACAGCATTGTAGGTAAAAAACTTAAAAAAATCTTCGTCAGCAAATAATAGGTCGGAAGTGACAGGTTCTCTGTTTTCAGCCTGAAATACAGGAGCTTCCCATGTTCCGGCAATCCTGATAGTTGATTCTGTACCTGGTACCTTATTATCGATATTATCTTTAAGAATCCCCGGTGTATAGATCCGGTCATCTGAAGGTAAGTACAAATAGACCCGTTCGCCATTTCTGTGATACCTGTCAGTGGTAAGTTCGCTGTAACAATAGACAGAAAGTATGATTACCAGTGTCAGGCTGATAGTCAAACCCAACAAATTGATCAGATTGGTTACAGGTTTCCGGGTAAAATTCCTGATTATAGTTTTAAACAGATACTTCACAATCTATAGGTTATTTGGATACTTCAACCATGACCAAGTTTCATAATTCTTCAAAGTATCTAATGGCAAGTATTAAATTGAGATAAATCACTGGTTATATGTTAGTAATGCGTATTAAGTTCCTGACCTTCCCCTAAATCCCCCTCTCCCGAGGGAGAGGTTATTCATACCGCAATGCCTCTACCGGATTCCGTGTCGCCGACCGCCAGCTCTGCCAGCTCACCGTTAATAATGCAATACCCAGAACCAAAACTCCCGCGATTGCAAAAATCCACCAGCTAAGTGTGGTTTTGTAAGCAAATCCCTGCAGGTACTTTTTCATTATAAAATATGACAGTGGAACTGCTAAAATGTATGCGATCATGATCCACCTTAAAATACTCCAGTTGAGAATCCCTATAATATCTGCGATTTTTGCTCCGTGCACCTTTCTTATGCCGATCTCTTTGGTCTTTTGCCGTGAGATAAAATGGATAATACCAAAGGTTCCAAGGCATGACAGGATTATCGATATTATAGCAAACACTCGTATAATAAAAGTCGTATGTTTTTCAGATTTGTAAAGAGTATCAAGCCACTCATCATAAAAATGGTATTCAAAGAGAGTCTCGGGACACACTTCATTCCATACTTTTTTTATGTAATCCATTGTCCCGGAGTAATCGCCCGGTAATAATCTGCAGGATAAATAATTAATCCCGAAATGATCGGAACATTCGAATACGGTCGGGGAAACAGGCTGATTAAGCTTTTCGACATTGATATCCTTAATTACACCGACAACTTTAAGAGAATTTTTTTCTATTTCAGATGAACTTGCGCGTCCAAATGCCTGTTCGGGAGTGGGGATACCTTTTAATACCTTTCCTTCAATTGACTCCCACCCGGTAAGCCTGAATGCCGATTCATTTATGATAACCGATTTCTTCCAGTCACTTTCTTCGAAGCCTCTCCCTGACAGAAATTCGGCGTTATAAACTTTAAAAAAATCGGCATCCACTGTAAAACACGGGAGAGAGCCTTCGTAGCCGTATTTCTCACGGGGTTCATTCCACATGTTCCAGAGAGCCACCTCCCCGGGAATACCATGAGAAATGGCGCATGCTTCAATAAAAGGATTGCCAAGCAGTTTTTCTTTTAATACAGGAAGCCTGTCTTTTATTTCCCAGGGAACCTTAACATTGACAAGCTGCTCTTTCACAAATCCCAGATCCTTGCTGGTTAAAAGATTGTTTTGGCGGGTCATGACGATCAGGCATACAATCATAACGATTGAAATTAAATACTGAATTACAGACAGACCGCTTTTGATTTGCAGCTTCCTCTTTATTCCGGAATTGCCGAATAATGAAGCCGGTTTAAATCCGGAAATAATAAAAGCGGGGTAAAAGCCTGTCAGAACAGCAACCGTCAGAACTCCGGGAATTACAAGCAATATATTCGGGAAATGCAGTGCTGAAAGAACCGGAAAATCCTTCCGGATCAGCGAAGAGAAAGGGACTTCAAGGAGAAGTGATAAATAAATTCCAAGCACAAATGCAATTGAACTTATTATTACAGCTTCGAAAATAAACTGCCGGAATATTTCTTTTCGTCCGGCACCATTTACCTTTTTAATACCTATCTCTTTTATGCGTGTCAGATGGTTTGAAGTAACAAGTATTACAAAATTCAGGATAGAAATGACCAGAATCAGAACTGTTACGATGCTAAAAAGCAGAATTGACCGGAGGTCAGCATGAAGAGTATGGCTTGATCTGTCGGCGGTAAGCGGGTTCAGATAGGAGCTTTTAAAAGGAAAAAGCTTGAATGACAACTTCATATAATGATCCTGTGAATAATCCTGAGTAATTTTCTCTTCCAGAATGGACGGATTACTTTTTTCATTTAACAGCAAGAATATGCGTGAATACCAGATGCCTCGTCTATATTCACCACCAAAATCATTTATATTTTCCCATGTTATGACGGCCTGTGCCTGAATGCTTGAATTATCAGGAAGGTCGTCAAACACTGCACTGATTATAAAGTCTTTCCTGTGTTGGATATTAACCGTTTTGCCTACGGGATCGGAATTTCCGAAAATAGTACCGGCAAGGGAAGAGCTTATTGCCATACTGTTATTTCCGGGAAGAGGTTCTTCCGGATTGCCGTTGAGTATGTTCAATGAAAATATTTTAAAAAAATCATTGTCTGTTTTAACAAGGTTGGTTATTGCATAGGGAGATTTATCATGAACAACTACCGTTGATCCGTTATCGTACCGGCATATCCTATCTATTTCAGGATACCTGTCTTCTAATTCATGTACCTTGTCGCCTCTGAAAGTTGTAATTCCCTTTTCAGTGCATAAGCGGTAAATCCTGTTGATCTCAGGGAACGATTTATCATAACCTGCTTCGTTGAAAATATATGAGGCAAGAATTAATGCAACAGCCAGGCTGAACGCAAATCCAACAATTATTACAAATCCCGATACCGGATTCCTTATTAAATTTCTGAAAGTGATTTTTATATAGTATTTCATTCCAGACTTCTATAGTGAAACGGCTTAAGTTCCCGGAGAGAGAGGGATTTTAAGTCCCTCTCCCCAGGGGGAGGGACTCAGGGAGAGGTTATTCATACCGTAATGCTTCGACCGGATTTTTTACAGCCGCTCTCCAGCTCTGCCAGCTCACAGTCAACAGTGCAATAATAACCGCTGACAAACCTGCCAGAGCAAAGATCCACCAGTTTATAGAGGTCCTGTAGGCAAATCTTTCCATCCAGTGCGATATGAGCCAGTGGGAAACCGGAACCGAAACAGTAATGGCCAGCAATACCCATTTTATGAAATCTGCATTAAGCATCAGCAATACGTCAGTTACCGAAGCTCCGTTCACTTTCCTGATACCTATTTCCTTTTCTCTTTTCGATATGCTTATAAGTGATATCCCGAACAATCCCATTATGGATAATATCAATGCCAGAAGTGAAAATGCTTCAATGATACTGAAATGGTTTCTTTCACGTGCATAGAAATTTTCTACCTGGTCGGTCAGATAACGAACTTCAAAAATTTCATCCGGGTCAATCTGTGAATAAAGTTCCCTGAATCTCTTAATAATCTTTTCATCATTGCTGCCATCAGTCTTAATTGCTATAAGCCCCATCCTGGAAGGATTCTGAGGCAGGATGACCATGGGTTGTATAGTGGAATGCAGGGAATGCGCATGAAAATCCCGTACCACACCCCTCACTTTAAACGCAAGCAGGTTATCTCCTGCTTTTACATTATGCTCTCCGGCAGCCGATTCATTGATAAGCACTTCAGGGGGACCCTCCTTGTACGGGCCGAAAGAAGAGCCGTCAATAACCTCAATTCCAAGAAGTTCAGTCATGCCTTCTCCCATTATCAAACCATCAAACCTGATTCGCGCTCCCGATACGTCTGCAAGATTGACCGGCAGGAAATTTCCAAACGGGGGAATGAAAGAACCCCCTGCAACATTAATCACTCCCGGGATTTTCTTAATCTCATCGCACAAAGTAAGGAAACTGTTCTTCAGCCCGTCAGAATTGAGATCAGCAACAAGAACATTTTCAGGATTTATACCTGTGTAACCACTCCTTGAATAGCTGAGTTGTTTCGAGATTGCTATCAACCCCGTAACAAGTATCATATAGATTGTGAAGTGAAGCACCAGGAATGAGTAATTCCATCTTTTTGACCCGTTCAAGCCCGATAACTTCCCTGATATCATTTTTAAGGCAGGTATCCGCGAGTAATTCAGTCCTATAAACCAGCCCGACAGTAAACCGGTCAGAAGAATAAGCATCACAAGTAACAACCACAGCCGTGGAGTCAGGAAGACCTGACCTGAAAGTGTTTTGCCAAGAGTATCATTTATAAAAGGAATACCGGACTCAATAATAAAAATTGCCGGAACGAGACTGAGCAACACTATAACAAAGGATTCCATAATAACCATTCTCCTTATTTTTCCATGAGAGGCGCCATAGACTTTCCTTGTCCCCAGTTCCCTGGTTCTTTCCGATACACCTGCCCGGGCAAGAAGAACAAAGTTTGCCAGAGAGATCACAAGGATAAGGAGCGAAATGATTTCATAGTACTTAAGTTCATCAGCATTTCCCCGCCTGAGAAAAAAGCTTCCGGTTATCTCTTCGGATCCGAGGTAGATATCAGTCACAGGTTGTAACGAAAAGCTCAGTGTATCCTGCCCGGGATTGGCAATCAATTCCTTGTATTTTTCCATTTTTGCAGGCAATACTGAGGGATCTGCATTTTTATCCAGTACCAGGAAGGAAAGAAATTCTGAATGTCTCCATCCCAGAGTCTGAGGTTCTGAAGTCCCGTAATCCCCCAGGGCTCTCTGAAACTGCATGGACATTTTTTCGGACAATCTTATATCAGCTATTAATGCCGGACCAAGTGTTGAATTTGAAGGAAAGCTTTTATATACGCCCGAGACGGTAAGCTTTAAAAAACCTTCCGGAAACCGGACCGGAATTACATCCCCGACAGGTGAAAGATTCCCGAAATATTTCATGGCCGATTCTTCAGAAATGGCCACTTCACTCATTGAACCTGCCGGGGCCCCTGAGATAAAATCAATTCCCATTATTCCGTAAACCGAGGGATCGGCAAATCCAAAATCTCCTTCCCTGACTATTTCGTTCCCGGGAGTCTTAATCTGTACGGAACCTTCCTGGTAATACCTGAAATAATCCTTTACCTCAGGAAATTCACTTTTCATTGATTCTGCAAGCGGAAAATGCACCTGAGAATTTGAACCTAAAATTATGCGATATATATTCCCGTGATCAGGAATAAAAGTATCGAAGGATTTTTCATGGATTACAAGAGCCAAAAGGATAATTATGCACCCAAGCCCTATTCCAAGTCCGAAAATGCTGATTAATGAGACAATTTTCTTCCTGAGGATACTTCGCATTGCTGATTTAAGATCGTGCCTTATCATCGAAGCATATATTTACAAAATTAGAACCAAAATGATGCCATTGTTATATTTCATTGACATACAATTAGTTTAATTTATTTCGGCAAACTGGAAGTTAATATTTTTTACATTTTATTGTAAATATTTTTTACATTTTCTTGACTTTGATCAGAATTCCATGTATCTTAATCACCCGTAAAGCATATGAATTAAACCTTTGTGTCATGTCCCTTCAGAAAACCTCCATAATGGTTGTCGACGATAACAGGAGCATCCTGAGCGCTCTTGAGATACTTCTGATCCCTGAATTCGGCGATGTTTCACTGATCTCCAATCCGAATCAGATATATGCAGGAACTCAGGAAAAAGGATTATAACCTCGTGATACTTGACATGAATTTCGCCGCCGGTGTCAAATCGGGGAATGAAGGTCTTTACTGGCTGCGGAAGATTAAAGAGGTAAAACCGGATATTTCTGTTGTAATGATAACTGCCTACGGGGATATAGAAACAGCCGTAAAAGCCCTTAAGGCAGGCGCTTCCGATTTTGTTATAAAGCCATGGGATAACGAAAAGCTTCTTGCCACCCTCCGGCTTGCTATCCAGCTGAACCTTTCAAAAAAAGAGGTAAATCAGCTTAAAAACAGGGAATCTGCACTTAAGAAAGAACTAAACCGGGAGGATCGCTATATTATAGGTTCCTCTCCCCAGATAATGAAGGTACTGAACCTTTCCCGGAAAGTGGCAAAAACTGATGCCAACGTGCTTATTACAGGAGAAAATGGCACCGGAAAAGAACTTATTGCACAGGAGATACACCGGATATCGGACAGGTCAAAGGAATTGCTTGTAAGTGTGGATATGGGTGCAATAACAGAAACCCTTTTTGAAAGCGAGTTATTCGGCCATGTAAAGGGTGCTTTTACTGATGCCAGGGAAAACAGGCAGGGGAAATTTGAGATTGCCCACAAAGGGACACTTTTCCTTGATGAAATAGGCAACCTCTCATTTCATCTTCAGTCCAAGCTGCTGGCTGCAATAGAGAACAGGCAGATAACCCGGATCGGATCAAATGATCCTGTCCCTGTGGATATAAGACTGATCTGCGCTACAAACAAAAATATAGAAACTATGGTAAGGGAAGGCCTTTTCAGGGAAGATCTTTTATACCGTATTAATACTATACAGATAGAATTACCTCCTTTAAGGGAAAGAGGTAAGGATATAATTACACTGGCGGAATTCTTTCTCAGGAAATATATTCAGAAATATAACAAGCGGGATCTCAGGATTAATCAGCAGGCATTTGATAAGCTTATGGATTATTCCTGGCCGGGCAATATAAGGGAACTGCAGAATACAATAGAAAAAGCTGTGATCCTGAGCGACACATCAGTCATTAAACCTGAGGACCTTTATCTTAAACCAGCCTCACGGAGCATGAGTTTTGATTCAGTTCCCACACTTGAGGAAATGGAGCAGCAGATGATAAGCATGGCCATTGACAATAATAACGGGAACCTTACAGCAGCAGCTGAACAGCTGGGAATAACAAGACAAACATTATATAACAGATTAAAAAAGAGCCAGAGGAAATGATCAGTAAAAAACTTTATATAAACATAATAATAAGAGTATCAATAATTGTTGCTCTGTCAGTGCTTCTTGGTTATTTTATCGTCAGAGAGCAATCCCTGCGTTTTTCAATTATTTGTTCAGTGACGATAATACTATTGACTGTCAGTCTTATTTCATATCTCAACAGGACAAACAGGAACATCAGGTTCTTTTTCGACTCGGTCAGAAATGATGATTCAAATCTCACATTCCCGGTTGATACTAAAAGCGGGAGCCTTAAGGAACTGCACCAGAGCATGAATAATGTGAATCGGCAGATCCAGCATCTGAAAATAGAGAACAGGCAGCAGGAACAATATTTCAGCAAAATTCTCGAACACCTGGCAACAGGAATCATAACTTACAACAGCAAAGGATTTATACAACATTCAAATACAGCTGCAAAGAGACTCCTTTCAACCGAAGTCCTGACGCATCTTCAGCAGATAGAGCGGGTCGATAAGAAGCTGTATGCGGCAATCAGGAACCTTAAACCCAGCGAGAGGAAGCTGGTACCCATAAATACAAAAAATGGCGAAGTTCAGTTACTGCTGAAATCAACACTGTCAGGGACTGGGGAAAATGAGCTTATAATATTATCGGTACAGGACATCAGGCACGAACTTGATGAGAAGGAGGTTGACTCATGGATGAGGCTCATAAGAGTGCTGATGCATGAGATTATGAATTCAATTACCCCGATAACTTCTCTTTCGGAATCCCTTATAAAAATATTCAGGAACGGAGAAAAGCCTGTAACTGCGGAAGAGGTAACGGACAAGACGATTTCAACTACACTCCAGGGTCTTAATGTAATTACAGACCAGGGGAAAAGCCTTAGGGCATTTGTGGAATCATACCGTAAGCTTTCCCGGATTCCCAAGCCGGAATTGAAGCTCTGCAAAGTCTCCGATCTGTTTGCGAGGGTCCGTATCCTCAGCGAAGCTCTTGAAAAAGGCGTAAATACAAGGATCATTTTCGAAAATGATGATCCGGGTCTGGAGATCTTTGCAGATGAAAACCTTATTTCGCTTGTCCTGATAAACCTTATTAAAAACGCTGTCGAAGCAAATGAAAAGAACCCTGAATGTACGATCAGGGTAGTTGCTGGAAGAGGTTATAATTCGTATCCGGAGATATGTGTTACAGATAACGGCCCCGGGATAAGTCAGGAGATCCTTGAAGAAATATTCATTCCTTTTTTTACGACACGCGAAAACGGATCGGGAATTGGCCTCAGCATATCCAAACAGATTATGGGAGCCCATGGAGGCAGTCTCAAAGTCAGGACAATTCCTGATCATGAAACAGTTTTCTGTATGAGTTTCCAGGAATAATATTTTCCGGAAATTGATGTTAAATTTGCAGCCTCATTACTGCGAATGAAAGAAAACGAACTTACCAGCCTTTTTAATGATCATCCTGTCCTGTCGGGCCTGACTGAAGCAGTCCGGAGTAATACCGCGAACAGAATTGGTATTTCAGGATTATCTGGATCATCAAAGGCAATAGCAATTGCTAAGGTTTTCCTGCAGACTTCCATGATCCATGTAGCCATAGTACCCGAAAAGGAAGATGCTGCATACCTTTATAACGATCTCTCTTCGCTAATCAGCGACGATTCAGTCTTCTTCTTTCCATCCACTTATAAACGCTCTGTACAGTATGAGCAGACAGAACCTGCAAATATTGTCCTCAGAACGGAAGTCCTGAATTTCCTTTCATCAGGCAAACGAAAGGGAATAATCGTCACCTACCCCGAATCGGTGATGGAGAAAGTCATCAGCAAAAGGAATCTGAAGAAAAATACTTTTACAATTATAAAGGGAGACAGGTTATCCCTTGAATTCCTCGAAGAGGTACTTCATGAATATAACTTTGAACGGACGGATTTTGTAAACGAACCCGGACAATTTGCGATAAGGGGCAGTATTGCTGATGTCTTCTCATATTCTGCCGACCTGCCTTACCGTATCGATTTCTTTGGCGAGGAGGTTGATTCAATAAGGACCTTCAACACGGATGACCAGTTGTCGGTGAATATATGTGACCAGGTATCTGTAATTCCGAATATCCAGGATATTTCAATTGAAGAAGTAACAGATTCCTTTACTGATTTTCTTCCACCGTCATCACTTATCTGGATCGAAGATCCGGTTTTTATTAAGGAAAGGATAAATGATATTTTCGCCCAGATAGTACAACGTGAGGAATCGGGTCAGATAAGCAGCAGACAGGAGCTGATAATGACCGGCAGCCGGTTCCTTGAGGAAATTGAGAAATTCAGGATAGCTCAATTTGCAAGGACCGGCCAGTCAGCGGACACTGTAAGATTTGATTTCCGGACTGAGCCCCAACCTGTCTTCAATAAAAACTTTGAATTACTTACCGGCAGGCTTGTATCAAATAATCTTGATGGTTACAGCACATTTATCATTTCTGAAAGCCAGTCGCAGATCGACAGGCTCAGAGACATTTTTGCAGAGATCAATCCGGAAGTCCGGTTCAAACCATTGCTTTTCAATCTCCACGGAGGCTTCACCGATCATGATTTAAAAATAACGGTTTATACCGACCACCAGATATTCGACCGCTATCATAAATTCAGGATAAGGGGTTATTTTACAAGAAAGGAGAGTATTTCCGTCAAGGAGCTTACCGGGCTTAATCCGGGGGATTATGTGGTTCATATTGATCATGGGATCGGAAAGTTCGGAGGACTGGAGAAGATTGAAGTGAACGGAAAGATACAGGAAGCCATCAAGCTTGTTTACAGGGATAATGACATCCTTTACGTTGGTATTCATTCCCTTCACAGGATCTCGAAATACAAGGGGAAAGATGGCGCTGAGCCGAAGATATATAAGCTTGGTTCAGGTGCATGGCAGAAGCTGAAGCAGGCTACAAAAAGCAAGGTAAAGGATATAGCCAAAGACCTGATAAAGCTATATGCAAAAAGGATGGCTTCGGATGGGAATTCCTTTTCGCCCGATTCATATCTCCAGCGCGAGCTTGAAGCTTCATTTATCTATGAAGATACTCCCGATCAGCTGACTGCAACAGTTGCAGTAAAAGAGGATATGGAGAGACCTAATCCGATGGACCGGCTTGTGTGCGGTGATGTCGGTTTCGGAAAGACCGAGG
Organism: uncultured Bacteroidales bacterium; assembly: GCA_963700275.1. GTDB lineage: Bacteria > Bacteroidota > Bacteroidia > Bacteroidales > VadinHA17 > LD21. Next base: position 32,451 of record CAVOWZ010000017.1, read on the forward strand.
TCGCTATAAGGGCTGCCTTTAAAGCGGCTGCCGACAGCAAACAGACTGCAGTACTTGTACCTACAACAATACTCGCACTGCAGCATTATAAGACTTTCACCGCGAGACTTAAAGGTTTCCCATGCAATATTGAATATCTGAGCCGGCACAAAAAGCCGGCTGAACAAAAGAGGATCATTGCAGACCTTGCTGAAGGGAAAATTGATATAATTATCGGCACCCATAAGCTTGCCGGGAAGGAAGTAAAATTCAAAGATCTGGGATTACTTATAATAGATGAGGAACAAAGATTTGGGGTATCGGTTAAAGAAAAACTGAAAACCCTTAAAGCAAATGTAGATACTCTTACACTTACAGCCACCCCCATACCACGAACGTTACAATTTTCACTGATGGGAGCCCGCGATCTTTCAATAATCAATACCCCTCCGCCTAACAGAATGCCGATCGTCACGGAATTGCATGGTTTCAATGAGGAGATCATCAAAGAAGGTATTGAATATGAAGTATCAAGGGGAGGCCAGGTTTTTATAATTCATAACAGGGTTGAGAATATTAAGGAGATACAGAACAAAATACACCGGATCTGCCCCAATGTTAAAACTGCTGTGGTACATGGTAAAATGGACGGACAGACGATTGAAAATGTTATGTTCGATTTTATCCAGGGCGATTATGATGTACTGGTTGCAACAACTATAATCGAATCGGGACTGGACATTCCGAATGCGAACACTATTTTCATAAATGATGCTCAGCATTTCGGGCTGTCAGAGCTTCATCAGCTGAGAGGAAGGGTCGGACGGTCAAACAAGAAAGCATTCTGTTACCTCCTTGCTCCTCCCCTTTCCAATCTGACACATGATGCCCGCCGGCGGCTTAAGGCAATAGAGGATTTCTCGGAACTCGGAAGCGGATTTAACATCGCAATGCAGGATCTTGATATCAGAGGTTCCGGGAACCTCCTGGGCGGAGAACAAAGCGGATTTATTGCCGATGTCGGTTTTGAGACTTACCAGAGGATACTGAATGAGGCATTACACGAATTACGGGAAAGTGAGCCGGCAGGACAAAATGAAGAAGATAACAAGGAAGCCATCCGTCCGGAAAAGGAAAAGCCAAAACCTTATGTGTCAGATTTTCAAATTGATACTGATCTGGAAATCATGTTTCCCGATGAATATATCTCAAATATCTCTGAAAGGATGCGGCTGTATAAGGAACTTAATGAGATTGAGAATGAAGAGTCTCTCGGATTATTCGGGAAGAATCTTACCGACCGGTTTGGTCCTCTCCCTTACCCGGCTGCAGCTCTGCTTGATATTGTCAGGATAAAATGGAAGGCTGTAAAGCTTGGAATGGAAAAGATCCTTCTTAAAAATGATCTGCTGATTGCAAATTTCATTTCTGATCCCGATTCCTTATTTTACAAAAGTCAGCTTTTTGTTTCTATAATGAACTATGTGAACCGGTTCCCGAACCATATGTCGGTCAGACAGAAGGAGTCGAAACTCAGCCTCACAATACGTGATATCAAAACCGTACAATCAGCCATACGGATCTTAGATACTATTTTAACTTCCGTCTAAAACCCCAACTCTAAGTACTCTAAGTACTTTACTTAAGTACTCTAAATACTTTAGGCACTTTCTTCCCAATTTCCTAACTTTGCCCTATAATAACTACCGTCATGAATGTAATCTATGATATCGGGAATTCTGTCAACAAACTTGCAGTGTATGATAAAGAGGTGAAAATTATGTCTTTAAGGACCCGGGAACATAGTTGCGAAAAGCTTAGGGATAAAATTTCTCCATTCAGGCTCGATAAAATGATTATCTGTTCCGTTAAAGATCTGCCGGATTTCTTATATGATCTGATGAGTGTGAATATTCCATTTGTCCACATACTGAACAGCAAATCAAAACTCCCTTTCAGAAATGAGTATGAAACCCCGGAGACACTTGGTCCTGACAGACTTGCTTCCGTTGCCGGTGCAATGTTACATTTCCCGGGCGAAGAAGTACTCATTATTGACACCGGTACGGCAATCACCTATGATTTACTTTCAGGCAGTAAGTATAAAGGAGGAAATATATCACCGGGATTAACCATGAGGTTCAGGGCTCTTCATAAATTTACCGATAAACTTCCGCATGAATCCCTGTCTGGAGAGTTTTCATTTCCGGGCAGAAATACCTCTGATGCCATCAAGGCCGGAGTTATTACAGGGGTTGTTTATGAAATAAATGAGTATATTCGCACGTTTAAGAAAGATCATAACAAATTAAAGGTCATCATTACAGGCGGGGACAGTGAATTTCTTAAGGACAGGATCAGATACCGGGCCCGACATATACCCGACCTCGTACTGGATGGATTAAATTATATTCTTGAATACAATGCGAAATAGGCTTGCTGCAGTTCTTCTTCTACTCCTCATATTACCTTCATCTTTTGTTGCTTACGGACAAAAACTTGTCAATTCACCTTATGCCCGGTTCAACCTTGGTATTTTAGAGCCAACCGGTTCCTTCAGAAGCCAGGGGATGGGAGGTGTTGGAACGGCTTTAAGGGATAACAGCACGCTTTTTTATACAAATCCTGCTTCCTACAGCGGTATCGATTCCAATTCATTTATTTTTGATTTCGGGATAGATTACGGAATTAACCTGCTGTCGGACGGATCAGACCGTCATAAATCAGATGATATCAATTTCGACCATATGCTTCTTGGATTTCCCATATTGAAAGGATTTGGAGTGGGCCTGGGAATTACAACCTACAGCAACGGCTATTATTCAATTTCTGATGTAATCGGGGAAGATGATCCCGGTTATAGTCCGGTCACAGGCGGCTATATTGAAACACATGCAGGAAAAGGCGGAATTACAAAATTTTTCATAGGTTCCGGAATCAGGATGCTTAAATACTTTTCCGCCGGTGTCAATCTTAACCTGCTTTTTGGTACCTTAAACAGGACCAACCAGTTCGATTTTACGGGTTATTATAATTCTTACAACAATAACAGCAGTGAAAATCTTGAACTCAGCGGACTTAATTTTGACTACGGACTTCAGTTTGAACTTCCGCTGAAAAAAGATTATTTTATTATCGCAGGCGCTTCGATGGGCTCCGGGAAGAAATACAAAACAAGTTTCGAAGCCATCTCCTACCGTTATAATTATTATGGCACCACAGATACAATTACCTGGTCATCCGATGCTTCGAAGTCGTTCATTCCCGGGAGCATAAAGACGGGTTTATCCTTCGGTCAGAAAAATAAATTTACTGCCGCTTTCGATTATGGTATGACAAAATGGTCTGAATCAACGCTGAGCGGAAGCGAAGGATATCTTGCAGATACCAGATCGCTGCAGCTTGGAGTTGAGTATATACCGGAAAAATTTTCAAACTTCAGTTTCCTCAAAAGAATAGAATACCGTCTTGGTGCACATATGGACGATAACTACCTGCTTATTAACGGTGAACAGGTCAAAGAGCTTGGCATCAGTTTCGGATTGGGAATACCAATGAGACGCTCATTTTCCAAAGCAAATTTCTTCATCGACTATACCCGAAGATCCGGCTCCGGCTCATCGATGCATACCGAGAATTATTTTTCAATGGGTGCAAGCCTTAATCTTTATGATCAGTGGTTCCAGAAACGGAGATACAACTAATGTACACGTTTCATTCATATCTCAGAAATCATTTTAGTTTATTTATCATATCCTGTGTACTGCTTTCCTTTTCCCTGTTGTCGTGTGAAAGGAAGATAGATACGATAAAGAAAGATGATGTTCTGTTACTTCCATCCATAACCGCAAAAAACTCAACTACAGTCTTTACTGATTCAGGTAAGGTGCAGCTTGTGATGTCGTTTGATATAATGGAATCCTATAACAACCTTGAACAGCCATATTCCGAATTCAGATCGGGTATAAAGGTGTTCTTTTATGACAGTCATGATGAGCCTGTTGCAACTGTTTTTTCAAAGTATGCAAAGTATATTGACAAAAAGAAATTGTGGGAGCTCAAGGATTCTGTTGTGGTTGTCAATGAATCAAGCGACAAGCTCGAAACCGAGCAGCTGTTCTGGGACCAGGAAAAAGACCTGATCTTTACAGACAGGTTCATCAAGATAACAAATGAGGATCAGACGGTTATGGGAACCGGATTTGAATCCGATCACAGGCTTACCAGGCGCAAGATCAAAAATGTAACCGCAACAATCTACCTGAAAGAGGAAAGAATAAAAAAAATATGTTTTAAAATACGTTTTTTAATACGTAGATCAAAATAAAAACCGCCCCTTGCGGGGGCGGTTTTCGTTATTGAAGATAAGATTATTTCCGGTTAGGTTTGGGTGGTCTGACCAATGAAGCTCCTTTTGAACCTTTTCCTGAAGGTGCAGTTGTGATCACGGCATCAAATCCATTCTGCTCCCAGCCATAATTCTCATAGCTATAAGCACCTATCCATGTACCTGCCTGCAGAAAATCATAGTGTAATGTCATTACAGGGTATTCCCCGCTCTCATCCAGTGTTCCGGATCCCTGTATGGAATAATCAGGTTGAGTAGCACCGTTATAGGTAGTGGTACAGTAGTACTGCAAAGGAATTGTGACTTTGCCCGATTCATCAACAGTATAGGTAAGTGTTCCGCCCTTAACTATTAGTTCTCCCCACCAGTCGGACATCCAGCCATTGCCAAGCATACTCATAAGCAGTTCACAACCGCTGACTGTAGTCACTTCACTATCGTAGGTTGCATCAGTACCAAACCATGTTATTGTAGCAGGTGCCATATAAGAGACAGCTTTTTCGATCACATATGAAGTCCCGGTTTTGGTTACTTTTGCCAGATATGTCCTGTATGCATCACAGGCAAATTCATTTGTCATTACCTTGGAAAATTCCAATGTCTGATCGATAATACCCGGCTGACTGAAAGCTAATTCCAGATCCAGATTAACCGGAGCATTGAAATCACCTGCATTAACAGTTGAATAGATATCTGCTGCAATAAGGTAAACCCCGTCAGGTAACGTGTCAAGGCGTGCATATTGCTCGAAACTGCCTCCATCCTCAGCGACTAAGATCGATTTATCACTATTCTTTACTATGAGTAATCTCAGGTCAGCAACTGCTGTGGGTGCAAGTGATAATCCGATACTCGACTCGATATCGGTGTCCCATGACAGATCAATTGTAATCTCGGCTTCCGGATCAATAACAATAAAGTTCCATGTATCACTTCTGGTAGGTATTCCCTTAGCGTCTGTACCAACAACCCTCCAGAAATAGTGCTGTCCTTTTTCGACTGTCACTGTATAAGTCTGGGAGTTATGATTTGCTTTTACCATTTCAGGATCTTCGGAGTCGCCAAAATAAATATCCCATCTCTGAGGATCACCTTCAGCATCTGTCGAAGACCATTTAAGGTCAACGGTGGTTCCGGCCACATTAAGATACTGGTCATTTGCAGGGGCAACAAGAACAGGTTCGGTAAATGCACCAAAGGAGGTAATTTTACCTTCCTCTTCCGTGCAACTTTGAAATGTAAATACACTTAAAAGGATAAGTGAAATTACATATGCCATATTTCTGATTTTCATAAGTATCATATTAATATTTGGTTAAGACTTCCTGAGCTTCACGCCATGCCGCTCCATTATTATAACGGGATCTCAATACAAACTGTTTTGCATTTATATCCCAGTAATTCCAGGTAACACCGGATGCTCCCGTAATCAAATCATCAGCCACATCGAGTTGTTCGAATACAACAGGTCCGTAACAAATAATCTTTACCTTGTATGTGGATTTTGTCCCAACCATTACAACTTTTGATTCATCGACAATCAGATCCATTTTATAGTCAGGGCCAAGGTCGGCATAATCTCCGTTAACTGATTTGCATGTAAGAGTGCTGTAGGATTTATCCATATCGATTGTTCTGGGGCTTGTAGGATGCATAAAATATCCAACAGCATGATAATCACCCTGGTACTGGTTGGCTATAGGCAAAGCCATTAATCTTGAACCCTGGTTTACAGCATCAGCTACGATAACACCTCCTGTTGCACTTTTAATCGAAATAGGAGCCATAAAATTGTCACATGCACTTAAGGTATTTGCATTCCAAACCTTAACTTTCACATACGCATTTCTTGTCCCTGCTTTAATAACCACAGTAGGATTCAGAATTGTTACAAACGGGAATAGTTTATAATCCGTTTTCTTTAATGTATTATACCTCGCAATAGCGCTCTCATTGATTTCAAGGGTAAGAGTAATATCCTCTGTCGGCGGCTGGTCAGAAGCAATATTAACCAGGAATCTGAATGTGTCAGGATCCGCAACTGGTTGCAACGAAAAAGCTGCATAACCACCATTCCAGACCTCAGCGTACATTTTTCCTTTGAGGTCGTCTGTCCAATCCTCACCAATATCATCTTTCAGACACGAACTGATTGTAACAAGTGCTGCCAGAAAGGATATTGTCAGTAATATTTTATTTTTCATATTCTTAATTTTATATTTTTAAAATAAATGGCACTGTTATACTAACGGTTCTGCCAGAAAATCTTTGATGTAAATGCGTTAATTGCTCCCTGAGCATTAACGTTATCGTTGTTGACATTTATCTCAGACTGAGGATAAAGCAAACGGACAGGAGGAGTTTCATTCAGCTTTGCAGCATCTTCAGTAAAGTGAATGAAATCAGGATATCCTGTTCTTCTGTAGTCGGTCCAGATCGGTAACGGGCTTATTCCATTCAGTGCCACCCATTTTTGAGTAATTATTGTTTTGATCTTATCTATTGATGAATCAAAACTAATCTGAGGATTCCCTGACTGAGCAAGATATGTTGCAGCTCCGGCAGCAGTCCCCTCCGGGCCACCCATATAAATTATAGATCTTGTAACAGCACTTTCGTAGAGTTCTTTTCCACTTCCTGTAATCAGGCCTCGCTGAACTGCTTCAGCCTGAAGGAAAAGACTTTCAAAATCGGTCATAAGCGGAGCATCCTGGTTATATGCCTTCAACATTCCGGGTCCAAGGGATGAGGTCGATGTCATCGGCCTCAGGATAGTTCTGACCGAAATAGTTTCCAAGAACCTCATCACTTCCGGCAGAGCTGGGAGTGAAAAACCTGAATTTCCTCGGGTCATTATTATCATTAAGAAAATCGCATGCATCCTGGCCTGCAACATCGTAACCGAGGCCATCCGACTGTTGTGAATCATCCTGCTTGTAATAATTTTCCCAGAAGGGATTCATCTTTCCGCTTGATTTTACATAACCCGGATTAAGCATAACCCCTTCACCAACTCCAAGATAATCAGCTGTTGAATGAGGTTGTGTTGCCAGTGCACCAGTGATATAAGCTGCCCTGTTGGCCATCCCTGACTGATTAAGCAGCAGTCTTAATTTAAGAGTATTTGCAAATTTCCACCAGAGGTCCATGTCACCGTCAAATATAATATCATAATCACCGACCTCATTTGCATCTCCGGGAGCATCAGTAATAAGATCCATTGCAGCATCCAGCTGAAGAACAAGATCCTCATAAATTGTTTGCTGATTATCGTATTCAGGTTTAAGTATTCCTTCATCGGTTTTCAATGCCTGGGTATAAGGAACATTACCATAAACATCGACAAGATACTGGTAGACATAGGCTTTCATTATTTTTGCTATAGCCTTGAAATAGTTGTCTCTTACTATCAACTGACATTTTATCGATGTAATCATAATTCTGAAGATTGGTATAGCTGTATGCTCCAGTTATCCTGATACATTGCATTTGTGAGCTTGTACTGGGTAAGATCAGTCGGCTGAGAATAACCTGAAGCAATTGACCAGCAACCATACCATACATAAACAAACCTGTAATTATCGGGGTGGATTACATATCCTGGCTGTCGCATTTAGCGCTGCCGGAAGCACCAGATTTGTAGGAACGGCAGAAGCTGTATTCGGGTTAAATTCATTAACCGTCAGAAAATCCTCACAGGAACTTCCTACTAACAGTATTATAGTTAATAATATTAATAATTTCTTCATGTCTTTCTTGTTTTTACTGCTTAAAAAGTAAGTTTAACACTGAACCCGTAAAATCTTGTGGGTGGTGTCTGATATTCGTTTGTATATCCCATAGCATTGCTGTTTCCGCTTTGACGATTGAATTCCGGATCGGTCCAGGTATTAGTAACTGGCCTTAACATCAGAAGGTTACGACCAATTAGTGCTATCTGTGCAGCTTTGATCTTTCCATTAAGAATATTTTGAATTGGAATATCATATGAAAGAGAAACTTCTCTTAGTTTCCAGAATGCAGCACTGGTGACAAAAGGACTCATAACCTGAGCATAATCAGAAGAAACCCAGAATAAGCGGGATGCATTCCGTGTTATCACGTTCGTATTCTTTTCGTAAACGCCATCAGCCACTTCAATCACAGAATTAGGTATAACGAAATTCTGACGACCGTTTTGAGCTGAGTGCCATGATGTTCCTGTAAAGTCAAATGCATCACCCACAGCATTAACAATGATATGCCCTGTCCGGTAATCAGCCACAGCATTTAATGTTAAGCCTTTAAATGACCAGGTACTTGTAAGACCCAGAATTTGATTCGGATTACCATGTCCCAAATGCTTTAGTGTCGGATCTTTCTTGGGATAACCAGTCATCGGATCAACAATTATACGCCCTTCAGGATCCCTCATTACATCACTTACCTTAATTGCAGGGAATTGCTGCCCAACAATAGCGTATGATGCATCCTCAATTGGAAGTTCATTCAATCCTTCGATGATTGAAAGTACTTCGCTGGTGTTGAGAGCATAGCTCACATTTACATTCCAGATCAGATCGCCAAGGCTTACCAGGGGAGCAAGAGCAAGGTCTGCTTCAAGACCCTTTGTCATAAGCTCACCGGCATTAATATAAGCGCTTTCATAGCCTGTAGCATAGGAAATTGTGGCAGGAATTGTCTGGTCTTTGGTATTTGATTTGTAAGCATTAAGAGTAAAATGTATTCTGTCGCGCAGAAAACTTGCCTCAAACCCTGCTTCAATCTCCTGGGTAAGCTCGGGTTTGAGCAATGGATTGCTCAAAGTAGTGTTGAGCCTGAACCCTGTCATTGAACCATAGGGGAAACCCGCTCCGACTTCAAACGATGGCAGTGTTGCATACCAGTTACTCAATGCTATTTGTCCGGTTTGTGACCAGCCCCCTCTTATTTTCAGGAAATTCAGGAAATTACTTTTAAGAGACGGAATAGCATCCGAAAGAATGATACTTGCATCAACCCCGGGGTAGAAAAATGAGCGGTTTTCTGCTGTGAGTCTTGAATCCCAGTCGTTACGTGCCGATGCATGAACAAACACAAAATCCTTATATCCAAGGGTAAGGTCGGCAAAGACGCCGATTGAATTACGGTTTCTTTGTTCTTGCTCAACTCCCGGTTCCCCTAAACGGTTAGTGATATTATACAGATAAGGAATCACTATCGAATTATTATCTAAACGCAGATAGTGGTATTTATTGGAATACATGGAATTACCAAGGATCAACTGACCGGTCAGGTCACCGATCTTTTGCTCCAGATTAAGCAGGAGGTCACCGGTAAGGACGATATTGCGTGACATATTTTCCCAGGCAACTCCGGCGAAAGGAGAACCTGTTGCATTATGGCCGGCTTCCCAGGGGTCGGCAACAAGATAATCACTATATGCTATTCCATCACGGAAATAGTCTCTGTTGTTAACACTGTAAGTCATACCTGTCCTGTAAGAAATTTCTAACCATTTTACCGGATTCAGTGCTACAACGGCAGAACCCAGAAGGTTTTCATTTCTTGTTTTATATCTTGAATATTTAAGCTGCCAGTAAGGATTGGGGTAATAAGCATTGAAATAACCGTTATGATTGGCGAACTTATTATTATCAACATCTTTATATAAAGTCAGATCAACCTGTGCGGGTGTGTTAAGCACGTTCCAGTAAACCGGTCTCTGCTGGAAAGGTTCATCTCCTGAAACATCGGTATTGGTCTGTGAAAAACCAAGGGAATAATCTGCATGAAAGATTCCTGAAGTCCGGGCACCCGATACACGGATACCTGTTCTCCTGTTCTTATCACCAGGAATTGTACCTGTTGTTTTCACGTCCTGTGCTGAAAGATAGAAACTGTTTTCTTCATCACCCACTGAATATGAAACATCATTCTGCAATGTGACTCCTGTATCAAAAAATTTCTTTTTCTGATTTGTCACGGCACTGTATGGAATCATCTGGTATGAACCATCTCCAAGCACTCCGCCAAGGATAACCATATCGCCGTTGAACTCAGGGCCATAGCTCTGATTTTCGTATGAAGTATATGGATCAGTATTACGATCACGACCTAACCAGAAAGTATATTCAGGAAGGGCATTAGCTGTATCTTCACCTGAACCTGAACCAAAACGTTCCTGAAGTTTCGGCAGATAGGATACTGTTTCAAATGTGGTGACATTGCTTACTTTAATTACAGGAGTAGCGCCGCCACCTCTTCTTGTTGTAACCACTAAAACTCCGTTCGAAGCATCGTTACCATAAAGAGCTGCAGCACTTGCTCCTTTAAGAACGTTAACATTCCCGATATCATTAGGGTTTATTGAATTCAGGTAGTCTGCACTTACCGGCACTCCGTCAAGCACTATCAGTGCCTGGTTGCTTGCCAGGAAGTGGCGGTTACCTCTCAGGGTGATCCTTGTATCAGGATTAACCCCGTTATTAACAGTATTGATCTGCAAACCTGAGACCTTACCGGTCAGACCGTTCACAACGTTACTGATACCGGCCTGGGTAAGCTGCTGGTCAGTGACCTGTGCGGTCGCAACACCAAGCTCTCTTGCCTGCCTTTTTATACCAAATGCGGTAACAACAACTTCGTTCAATCCGACAAGTGTGGATTTCAGCTGAACGTCAACGACAGACCGGCTACCGATCTCAACCTCCAGGGTTTCCATTCCCACATAGGAGAAAACCAGAGTTGCTGCTGTTGTGGGAGCTGTAACAGAGTACCTCCCGTTAAGGTCTGTTATGGCGCCTATTGTTGTACCTTTAACCTGTACAGTTACCCCGGGAAGCGATCCTTCCCCTTCAACAGCAGAGGTAACTGTTCCCGTAATCACTCTTGTCTGTGCAAGCAGGACTGTAGTTCCTCCAAACACACACAAAAACATCAACAGTAATAGTCTCTTCATAACTTATTTAGTTTTAGGTTTTGAATTATTGGGCCAAAGATATCGTTTTTTTTAAGAATCAAAAATCACCGACGTAATTTTTTATGTATCAATAACTACAGGGATATAATTCTTCCTTATGATAATTTTTAGAACGGTCTTATATAATTCCTTCCCTTATGTGTCGGGCTGCTACACATAATTCATTATACATCTCTTCCCCGAATGCCCTGATCATAGGTTCCTTTAAAAACTCATACAGATAGATGCCAGCTCTATTTCCGGTTTCCCTGCCTCCTGAACAAATCGACAGTTCCTGATAATTTACAGCAGTAAACCCTGAAAACTGTTTAATCCTTAAGGGGAACAAATGACATGAGAGGGGTTTCCGGAAACTAATCTTACCCTCCGACCATGCTTTCTCAATCCCGCACATAAGGATCTCACTGTCAAAGACCGAATAAGCACAATCCAAATTATCTATCAGGGGTGTGACTTTATCATTATCGCTGTCGGTAGTGCTGGTCCCCTGTTCCTCAATGGCAGATATGCCATCACCACGCAGAAATGGCTTCACGTCAGGAAATATTTCCTCAAGGATCTCAACCTCACCGACGGTAAGCGGTGCCCCTGAATCACCATACCGGCAGCAAACTCCTTTGCAATGCTGAAGATCACATGAGAATTTCTTTTCAATAATATCGAGACTGAATATCGTATCGCCAATCCGGAGCATTCCTGTGGTTTGTTTGTTTTCTTTCGTGATTTATCTGCCTGTCGTTAAGACCCCCAGCGATCATCAGCCGGGAGGCTGATGATCGCTTGCCCCTGAAGGGGGCTTTAAATCTCGGATCTATAGATTACTATACTACAAAACCGCGAGTCAACCCCCCTTGTCAGTGGGGTGTCCCGGTGTTACCTCCACCCCTTTCAGAGGCACTCCCCGCGAAGCTGAGCGAAGGTCTCCCGGTATTACCTCCACCCGAAGCAGAGGGGCTTTCTTTTTAGCCCCCCTTCAGGGGGGTTGGGGGGTTAAATTAGTATTTTCCCTGTCATCTCGGGCGGGATCTTTACACCCATGATTGTGAGCAGCGTGGGAGCCACATCAGCCAGGATACCTTCCTTTATTGATTTATAGTCATCACTGACAAGGATACATGGCACCGGGTTCAGCGAATGGGCAGTATTCGGCGTACCATCATCATTGACCGCCATGTCGGCATTGCCATGATCCGCAATGATCAGAACATCATATCCTTTGGACCGTGCAGCACTGACCACCGCTCCGGCACATTCATCAACTACAGCAACTGCTTTCATGATTGCCTTGTATACTCCGGTATGCCCAACCATATCTCCGTTTGCAAAATTGAGGCAGATGAAGTCATATTTCTCCGTTCCGATGGCTTTAATGACAGCATCCTTAACCAGGTATGCACTCATTTCGGGCTGAAGGTCGTAAGTCGATACCTTGGGTGAAGGGATCATTATTCTCTCCTCTCCCGGAAATGTTTCTTCCCTTCCGCCTGAGAAGAAAAATGTAACATGTGCATACTTTTCCGTTTCAGCTATCCTGAGCTGTTTCTTCCCTGCTGCCGCAAGCACCTCTCCGATAGTATTATCAGCATTCTCTTTCGGATAGATAACATGTAATCCTTTAAAGGTGGCATCATAAGGAGTCATGGTGCAGTAATATAACGGAATGGTCTTCATGCCATATTCAGGCATATCCTTCTGTGTAAGTGCAATTGTAAGTTCCTTGGCCCTGTCGTTCCTGAAATTAAAAAAGATTATAACATCGCCCGGCTGAACTTTGCCAAGAGGTTGTCCGGAATCATCAACCACAACTATCGGTTTCATGAACTCATCAGTAATGCCGGAATCATAGGATTTTTGCATTGCATCAAGAATATCGGTGGCAGGAGTTCCGATACCGTTTACAATCAGGTCATATCCCTCTTTGATCCTTTCCCATCTCTTATCCCTGTCCATTGCATAATAACGGCCGACAAATGAAGCAACTTTCCCATTGGATTTTTCGAGATGGGCAAGCAGGTTTTTCATATATCCCAGACCACTGCGGGGGTCAGTATCGCGTCCGTCACCAAATCCATGGATAAAAACATTCTTCAGATCATAATCCATGGTCATATCACACAAATCATAGAGGTGTTTGTCGAGAGAGTGAACCCCTCCGTCTGATAACAGGCCAAAGAAATGGACCTGTTTGTTTTTATCCCTTGCATACGAAAATGCATCAGTAAGAACCTTGTTTTTCTTTATTTCACCTGTTTTGCATTCCTTATTGATCTTTACAAGGTCCTGATATATTATTCTGCCTGCTCCGATGTTCAGATGCCCGACTTCGGAATTCCCCATCTGTCCTTCAGGCAGACCGACATCTTCGCCGGAGGCAAAAAGTCTTGAATTAGGGTAATTGTTTACAAGCGCATCGAGGTTCGGTGTTGGTACCGTACTTATCACATCGGCTGCTGATCCGTCACCGATCCCCCAGCCGTCAAGTATCATCAGAAGTGTCTTTTTATTATTCATTGTATATTAAAGTATAGCTTATAAACAAAATATGACGTCTCTTGTTGACCCGCCTCCAAACCCCCTCCCATTGTTATCGACCTCACCCCCTAAATCCCCCTCTCCCGGGGGAGGGGGACTTTAACTATCCCGCGGGAGAGGGGGACTTTAATACTCCGGGGGGAAGAGAGAAAAAAAGTCATTTCAAAATTCCGGCCGGCAAATTTAGCTAAAAAGTATTTCGTTCAGACTATTATACTATTTAATCCGGAAATAATTTGTTTTTAAAAGCCGGATGAATTTATTTTACTTCCCGGATCCTGATCTTAAAATTAGTTTCAGCACAGGTTGTTTCATAGGGTATATCTCTGCCAACATAAGCTTTCCACTCATCCTGTGTCATGTTCCTTGTAACAAGTGAACAAATATCCTTAACCAGATAGTCAGAATGGGTCAGACGGCTTACCAGATTATTTTTGCCTTCGTTTGTTCCCGATAAAATTGATTGTCCGTCGGGACTAAACTGAACCGTTACAACAAATCCGTAGTTATCAGAAATGATCACCGGTGGTTCTGAAAGATCGGCAGAATTTCTTATGTTAAAGATCCTGACAGACCTGTCATTCCCGGCTGTCGCCATTTGTCCGGCGATTTTACTGAACCGTATGTCATTGACCTGTTCAGAATGTGCCATTACGGCTGAAATTCTCTCCCTTGAATTCACGTCCCACAGTTCGACGAATCCTTCATTATCGCCTATAGCCAGGATCCTGTCGTCAGGTTTGAACCTGATCACATTAATGTTCTTTCTTTCTGTTTCAATCCTGAAGTAAGCCTGGCTGTTTTCAGGATTCCAGACAACCACTCTGTTTTGAGAGTTGATCCCGGCGAAGTACTCACCGTCTGAAGAGACATCAACAGTTATTATACTGGTTCCTTCGGGAGTTACATTAGTACAGGTTCTTGCGTTCAGATCCCATTTCAGGACTCTGCCGTCGAGTGAAGCGGAATAGAGGTAATTCCCGTCTGATGAAAAGTTAAGTGAATTTATCCTGTCGGTATGAGCTGTAAGCTTATGACGGACTCCTCCCTCTTTCAGCGGTATCATATGGATTGAAGAATTCCCTTCGCCTGCAGCAAGCCAGGAAGCATCAGGATTAACTGCAAGTATCTCTATCACCTTTTCGCCGGAGTAGACCTCTTTGAAGTTCCGGTCATCTCCTGAGAGTACCCACCTCAGAACTTTACCATCATTACCCGATGTATAAAATTCCTTACCGTCCGGGTGGAAGGCAATGCTTTTTATTTCACCCTCATGGCCATTAAAGGATTTATATGCGCTGGAATATTGCTTTGTAACATTATAGAGGCCGGAATAAATATCAGGATCATTTTCAAAGCCGCCGTTTTTCCTGTTGAACAGCCAGGCCTGATATGCAAGTAAAGTCTGAAGGTCCTTTTGTCCGTCGAGCTGAAGTGACCTGAGCGATAATGATTTACCAACTGCCTGCATTCTGAGCCGGACCGCCGTGTTTTTCTGTTCCGTTGCATCAGCTGCCATCTGACCGGCTTCTATTACAGCGCTTTGTGCAGAATCGGCAAAGCTTTCAGCCACCGACAACCTTGACTGAATAAAGGCTTTCTGCTTTAATGCATCATCGGCGTCCCTCCGGGCGATTAAAGCTTCGGAATCGGACTGTTGTAATTTCATAAAAGCGACTGCAGTGGTTGAATCAGCTTTAATCTTCTCTTTTTCGGCAAGAATTCTCAATGTTTCTTCAAGAACCTTTTGCCTGTCTGCTGATACTTTCTGTATAAACGCCGATATCATTAATCCCAGAGCAATAATGGTGGCACCTCCGAAAAAGATAGCCATTATCCTGGTCCGTTTCATTTTGCTTCTCTGGATCTTCAGCTTTCTTTCTTCCTCATCGAGGTACTCCTTCTCACTGGTCCTGAGAAAGACCATAGCTCTTTCGAAAGCAGGGTCATATCTCCTGGCCCATTTGAGGGTAGGCTTTTCCCGGTCGCGCCAGTTAATTGCAAGCTGAAGATCTGGAGGTCTCATTAATCCAGTCTTTCCATGCTGGTACAATGACGATGATTCAGCAAGTTTGAGATACATCTGAATTGAAGCAGCTTCCTCGTCAACCCATGCAGAGAGCCTGCTCCACAATCTGATGAGACTTTCATGCGACAGGTCGATAACCGAATCTTCATTCAGAGGGATCCCGTAACGCGGTGTGATGAAAGACCTTGACGGTTGTCTGAATTTTTCGATCACATCGGTAAGCTCTGCGGATGAACAATCGATAATAGATCTCAGAGTTGAAAAGACTGTCGGTCTCCGTATGCCCCTGTTGTCCGTTCCTTTTTCCGTTATTGCCCTGAACATCCTCCTGCATATCTCTTTGCTCCGGTTATCGAGTTCTCCGTAAGCTTCGTCGGCATGTCTCGCCATTGCATTACGCATTGTTCCCACCGAGTCGTAATCGGTATATCCCAGCGGTCTTTCAGGATCCTTCAGCTCCTGCCAGTGATTCCAGGTTCTCATAAGAGCATGCTGCAGAACCGGCAACTGATCAGAGTGTTCATCAAGGTCATCAAGAATGGTCTCAACAAATGATTTGTCAATTGAAGCTCCGGCATATTTCACAGGTCCCTCAATTACCTGCCTGTAATTATCCCTGTCCATCCTTGGTAAAAGGAAATTACTTGTGTTTATCAATTGAGTCAGTCCCTGATAATATGCACACTCTCCCATGAAATCGGCCCTCATGGTTACAATTGTAAATACCCGTGAATCCGAGAGGCTGACTGCATTTACCAGGTTCTCTACAAATTCTCCCGTTTCGGTACCGTATGTACCACCGGTGTCAGATGTGCGGTATCTGAAGAGCTCCTCAAACTGATCAACAACCAGCAATACTTTCTCATATCCTCTGATTATATGTTTTTTCAGGGTGATTGAGATCCCGTCAGACTCCCTGTGAAGGTCAGAAAACAGTGTTTCAACCGGGACTTCTTTCAATCCGGTCTCAGCAATATTTTCATGTATGGCATGTGCCAGGCTCTCGAAAGGATCATTCCCCGGTCTGAAGATAATTATTCTCCACGCGGAGGATTCTTTCCGGCCCATCTCCCTTATCCTGGGCAGTATCCCACAGTAAACCAGTGATGATTTACCACTGCCTGACACCCCCGTCACCGTTATAAAGCGGTTTTTCAGAAGCTTGGCGTATACCTCATCACTTTCCTTTTCACGTCCGAAAAAGAGCTCACTTTCTTCCGGAGTGAAGGGCCTGAGCCCTGGGAAGGGATTGAAATTACTGTTTTCTTCTTTCGGTTTCATCTATGTATTTAAATATTTCAGGTGTGTGTTCCGGATACCGGGCAATAAAATCCTCGAGATCAACAAGAGGAAGAATATAACAGAATGAGTCTTTTCCCGATGCGGATATCTTTCTCAATATATTATCATAAAATATACCTGCTTCACATTCATGCCCTCCGGAGTCGCATTCCCAGAGAATATAACCATTCTCCCGGGGAAGATACTCCGGAGATAAAAATCCGGCGGATACCATATTTCCGGCAAGGACAAGCAGGGATTCCTCAGGAAGGCTGGGGAAAAGTGACTTCAAGAATATCACTTTATTGTACAGGAGCTCATAATCTTTTACATTTCCCCTGATAATACTGTCAAGGGTCTCCTTAATATTCCCGGGCAGCCTGTCGGATGCCTGAATGAAGTACTCTTTCCCGGAACGTGAAAGCAATTTTGCAGTTTCCTCTCTTAAAATCTTTTCAGGACTGAAAAGAAGAGCTATGAGAGATTCTGCCATATCATTTCCGGATATTTCGGGAATTTCCCTTATTATGCAGGCTCTGATCCATACACCCAGCATGTTATAGTCGCGGTTAATTATATAACCAACAAGATCGTTCCATTCAGGAATTTCGCCCGGATAAAACCTGAAGAGTGTCCTGAGCTTCCGATTGTCAGGTATTTTGTCAAGGAATACGGTAAGTCTGCTCTTCACCTGTTCGTCGGTAATAATATCAATCATTTCGAGAGCATGATTGACACTTTGAAACGATCCCTCGTCAACGTTTTCCCTTATCTCTTCTGCAACCCTCCTTCCATATGCCACTGCCAGAAGGTTGAAAAGGAAATCCATCCATCTCCTGTTTTCCTGTGACATTGCATCACCGGAGAGCCTGCTATTCATTCTGCCAAGGCATATTCCGGCTGACATGTTCCATGTAAGGATCCCGATAACATCATTAATTACTCTGAGCAGCTTTTCTCTTTCATCGCTGCTTATATTATAATTACACCCGGCAAGGCTTTTCAGGCCGGCTTCCCGGATAGGTCTGGAAGCAGTCCAGAGTAATGAAAAAAGAAATCCTGTATTTTCACTGCTGCAATTTCCCCCGAGTATCTTCAGGATTGAAGTGGAGATCCTGATATCGCCTGTGGATAAAAGATAGAATCTCTGTAGTGGCTGATCTGCCTCACTCCCGAAGCTCTTAAGGACATTTTCAGCCTGAACTGCAACATAGTTATTATTAAGGCAACCGCATACTTCAGGCAGTAATTCGCTTAACCTGAACTTCCTGATCATGCTCAGTGCAATGATTTTCAGATCATTATCCTGATCTCTTAACAATTTCAGCACTTCGGGTATGTGTGGTGAATGATCCTCTGAAAGCATCAGCATTGCTTTCAGCCGTTCATCCCTGTTCCTGACACCCGATAATAATAGCTCAAGATCCTGTATAATTTCAGATGCCCGTTGTTTTGTCTCTCTGGGAATGCCTGACCCGGATCTTATTTTTTTAAGTGCGGGAAGTAAATTGATATCCTTCTTAATATCTGCATAATCAAGTATTTTGTTCAGATACCAGTGATTATGGCTCTTTTCAGAAATACCGGGATCTCCTGTAATGAGATCAAAAAAATCATCGGAAAATGCCATCTCTGCAGGGATCCTGTTCTCCCACGCCGGGGAGATCTTATCAGCAACTGCACGCGAACCGGGCTTTCCAGGTTTCTTTTCATCATCACATACAGAATCACGGTACGCCGAATACAGCCTGAATGCCGATATTATCCACAGTATAGTCAGTATTACAAGCACTACAGGAAAGTGGATCAGTTTCACCGATCCGATAATACCGAGGCCTGTCAGTATTACTCCCGCCATTATCGTTCCGGCTTCATTCACCGGTCCCCTTATCCCGGAGAGAGCAGCAAATCTCCGGTTATCATCCAGTGACTGACAAATAACCTCAGCTGAAGATAATTCAACGGTCTCCTTAAATGATCTGGAAAACAGCCTGCTCATTGCAAGGAGGATAAAGAAACCCGTTATTACGGTGGCTGCATTATTGTAGCCAGTTATGTACCCGGTCGCCAGTACGGCAATGGTCAGCACAGCTATTATCAGTGGAGGAAGTATGATTGTTGCCCGGAGTCTGAAATTTCTGATCAGGAAAGGAAAGACAAGCAATTTGATTATCAGTGCAATTGTCATTACAATGCCGGTGAATAGTCCGAGGAAATGTGCCAGATCCTGCATTGAGGGATACTGTATCCTTGATACGGCCAGAAAGGAATACTGTACAAAGAATGCGGTTATCACTGAAAATATTGTGACTACTGCTATCCTGCGGTGTAAAAGGTTTTGTGGCAGGAACAGTAAGCTCTTGTCCTTTTTCTGCGGAGTATCCTGAATGTTTTTACTATCATCTTCCGAAGTAAAGCTTTTTCCCAGGGATAGCTGAATTACAATTGCTCCCATGGAAGCAAGAAACCCGAAAAGAATAAAATGCCGGAGGTCCTGAGATGTGCTGAGCAGAACAGGAATTGAGAAACATCCTGTCAGAATACCGATAATCAAAGCCGCCCCGGTGAAGCCGGAAAGGCCACCGTTACGGTCTTTTTCACCCAGGTGTAATATTGTTCTTTCCAATACAAGGATTGCCAGGATATTAAGGGGCCCCATCATTATGAAAAGAAGAAAAATAACAGAAGCTGCAGGTTTGACAAGTAGCAGAATCCACAAAATCAGGGTAACTATTGATACAAACAGCAGGTTTATTACAGAAAGCTGTTTGAATGGCATCCTGTTATTCAATACTGAGAAAAGGAATGAAAGGATCAAACCTGCGATACCCGAAAATATATACGCCCGGGCCATCATTTTCTCGTCGAAAAATGACAGGAACATTGAATGGGCGGTAATATCGAAAAAGCCGGAGAAGATACCTATAAGCATAGCCTGTGCGGGCAGTAAATAAACTGTCGGTTTAATGCCCGCCCCGGTATTGCTGAATCTGAGCAAGCTGTCTCTCATGCTGTTGTTACCGCTTTTCCTGCTTTGTATTAATAATCGATCCTAAAAGTTCTATATTCAGACTTTGACCATCAACAATTATTTCAGCTTTATTATACCATTTTTCGCGGTGTGAAAGTTTCTCCTCAATAAAATGAGGAAGAGAATTGTCGGGGACATTTTTAAGCAGCGGCCTCTCCCCGGATGATTCGAGCAGCCGTTTTGACAGGTGTTCAGGAGTCATTTTCAGATAAACCGTCAATCCGGTCTGAAGCATAAAGTCCATATTATCGCCGTGGCATGGAGTTCCTCCTCCTGTTGATACAACAATCCTGCTTGTATTATCCAGGCTTCTCAGGACTTCCGATTCGATTTTTCTGAAATGTTCTTCTCCGTCTTCAGAGAATATCCGTGGGATTGTTTTACGGGCAACTTCTTCAATTTTACGGTCGAGGTCGATGAATGGCCATCCCATCAAGGCAGCCAGCCTTCTTCCTGCAGTCGATTTCCCGCTGCCCATAAAACCAATAATATAAATTAATTTCCTTTCCGCCATTACAATTCAAGCTTCATCTGGGCAGGATCATCACGTACCGGGGATGGCGGAATTTCTTCATCGTCATCCTCATCCGTCATCAGGATATCTGCACCACTCTCTTTTCTTACAACCGGTTCGATCTCATGAACATCGTCAACCATATAATTTGTCATTCTTCTTCCTTTTGCCTTATAGCTCTTTACACCAATGAATTCAGCCACTTCAATTATCTCGTTATCCCTGTCTTTATGCTTCCCTCCAAATTGTATCTCAAACCGGGGATATTCCAGTTCGGAGATGCTGACAAGCTTCGATTCGGGATGCTCACTGATAAAGCATTGAGGCTTTTCGGATTCCTCGATCATAAATCTTTTGACATAATGGTATTTCTGTTCCGCGTCATAATAGATTGCAGAATATACTTTCCCCGGTCTGAATTTTTCAATAATGAGGATGTTGTCTTCAAAATGACCTGAGAGATCGAATCCTGTATGCCTGAAAAAGCCATTTTTAGTAATTACGAGTATTTTGTCATCTCCTCCGAATTCACCCAGGAAGATTCCCCTTCCATCAACATTGAGCCTGAAAACGGAATCATCGAACCATATTTTTCTTCCTCCCAGTGTTGATAATCCCTTTTCCTTCAGAGCAACTTTGTGAACGGCATTCCTTGTAAGGATATTTCCCATCGATGATTTACCCTTGATTGCAAGCTGGCCGAAATCAAATTCAAAAACAAGCTTCTTGAGACGGGCTTTGGGTTTGTGATACACCTTTATCACTTCTGCCTCGCCGTTGGGATTTGCGCTGAAATATACGATCTTCGATCCGGGTGTACCCCTGGTGAAATTGTATTCCTTATCACGTGTAAGACCTGTGACAGAACACCTTTTTGCAAGAAGCGGGCCATCTTTACCATCCTGGTATACTATGTTATAAATTGTCCGTTCATCATTCTTCAGGAAGACCTGGGCATATAGAATATCATTACCGACAAATACCTTATCAGCTACTTTGGTAATAAGGTACACTCCATCTTTTCTGACAACAATTATATCATCAATATCGGAGCATTCGCAAACAAACTCATCCTTTTTCAATCCCGTTCCGATGAATCCTTCCTTATAATTAATATAAAGACGGGCATTATTCGCCACTACTTTGGCAGCCTGGATAGTATCAAAACTTCTGATCTCGGTCTTTCTTTCCTTCCCTTTGCCGAATTTCTTTTTTATCTGTTTGAAATAATTGATTGCGAAGGGGATAATATTACGAAGGTGATTTTTAACTTCATCAAGCTCTGTTTCAAGGCCTTTGATATGTTCATCTGCCTTTTTAACATCAAATTTTGATATCCTCTTTATCTTTATTTCGGTAAGCTGGATTATATCTTCCCTGGTGACTTCCCGCAGCAGTAATTTTTTGAAAGGTTTAAGACCATCGTCAATAGCCTTTATTACACCTTCCCATGTCTCACATTCTTCAATGTCATGGTAAATTCTCTCCTCAATAAAAATTTTCTCGAGGGATGACATATGCCACTCTTCCTGGAGTTCATTTTTCCTTATTTCCAGTTCCGTTCTGAGAAGTTCCACTGTTCTGGCGGCAGAGTGTTTAAGTATTTCACTGACACCCATGAACGATGGTTTATTGTCTGAAATGACGCAGGTATTAGGTGAGATTGAATATTCGCAATCGGTAAGGGCATACAGGGCATCAATTGTTTTATCGGGTGAAACACCCGGCATCAGATGTATCTGTATCTCAACATTTGCCGAAGTGTTATCATCTATCTTCCTGATCTTTATCTTACCTTTCTCATTGGCTTTTATGATCGATTCAATGAGTGTAGAGGTTGTTTTACCGAAAGGGATCTCAGTGATTACGAGAGTTTTCTTATCGATCTTATCAATCTTAGCCCTTACCTTTACCACTCCTCCCCTCTGCCCGTCGTTGTACTTTGAAACATCTATGAATCCGCCTGTCGGAAAATCGGGATATATTTCAAACTCTTTCCCCTGGAGATGATTTATTGTTGCGTCAATAAGTTCATTGAAGTTATGGGGTAATATCTTTGATGCAAGGCCAACTGCAATTCCCTCTACGCCGAGTGCAAGCAGCAGGGGGAATTTTACAGGCAGTGTGACAGGTTCCTTGTTACGTCCGTCATAAGATAGTTTCCATTCGGTTGTCTTGGGATTGAAAACAACGTCGACTGCAAATTTAGAAAGCCGCGATTCAATATAACGTGGAGCTGCAGCACCGTCTCCGGTAAGAATATTTCCCCAGTTTCCCTGTGTATCTACAAGGAGATCTTTCTGTCCGAGCTGTACAAGAGCATCACCTATTGAAGCATCGCCATGAGGGTGAAACTGCATTGTATGTCCGATGATGTTGGCTACTTTGTTGAAGCGGCCATCATCCATACGTTTCATTGAATGAAGTATCCTGCGCTGAACAGGCTTTAGTCCGTCATTCAGGTCAGGAACAGCTCTTTCAAGGATTACATACGAGGCATAATCGAGGAACCAGTCCTGGTACATACCCGACAATGCAGTTACAGAATGAAGGGCAGCCGGACCCCGTCCTGCTTCATCAGTATTTTCAGGATAATCGCTGTCAAGTTCAAGCTCTTCCATAAATCACACCTTCTTATCCCTTCCGGTCCAATTATATTTCAGTCTCAACAAGATCTTCTTCAACTCTCAGGTTTTCAATAATGAAATCCTGCCTTTCCTGAGTATTTTTTCCCATATAGAACTCAAGATAACTATTGATGGCATCGGCCCTTCTCATGCGTACCGGCTCAAGCCGGATATCTTTTCCGATGAAATTACCGAATTCATCGGGAGAAATTTCACCCAATCCCTTAAACCTTGTTATCTCCGGATTAGGACCAAGCGCTCCAATTGCCTTTGATTTCTCATCCGGTGAATAACAATACCTCGTTTCCTTTTTATTCCTGACCCTGAATAACGGGGTCTGGAGAATATATACATGTCCTTTTCTTACCAGATCGGGAAAGAACTGGAGAAAGAATGTAAGGAGCAAAAGCCTGATATGCATTCCGTCAACGTCGGCATCGGTAGCAATTACAACATTATTATACCGGAGATTCTCAATACCGTCTTCTATATTAAGTGCTGCCTGAAGAAGGTTAAACTCCTCGTTCTCATATACAATTTTCTTTGTGAGGCCGAAAGAGTTCAGAGGTTTTCCACGAAGGCTGAAGACCGCCTGGGTCTCCACGTTTCGTGATTTTGTTATTGAACCGCTTGCCGAATCACCCTCGGTAATAAAAATTGTTGATTCGAGTTTCTTTGGATCACTGGAATTATAGTGAATCCTGCAATCTCTTAGTTTCTTATTATGAAGGCTGACCTTTTTTGCCCTGTCCCTGGCCAGCTTCTGAATGGAGGAAATGGCTTTTCTCTCTTTTTCAGAATCCTGGATCTTCTTAAGAAGGATCCTCGCTGTTTCAGGATTTTTATGGAGGTAATCATCAAGTTGTTTCTTTATAAATTCATTGATGAAATTCCTTATTGAAGAGCCCCCCGGACCCATATCCTTTGATCCCAGCTTGGTTTTTGTCTGCGATTCGAAAATAGGCTCCTCAACTTTAATGCTGATTGCCGCAATGATTGAAGATCTTATATCTGCCGGATCATAATCTTTCTTGTAAAATTCCCTGATTGTTTTGACAATGGCTTCACGGAAAGCAATCAGATGTGTACCTCCCTGAGTGGTATTCTGACCATTCACAAAGCTATGGATACTCTTCGCCATACTGAAGTCCGTGAGTGAAGGCCAGCTCAATGTCTTCGCCCTTAAGATGGATCAGTGGATAGAGTCCCTCCTTATCCATATTGTCATTGAGCAGGTCGGCAAGCCCGTTCCTGGACAGGAATTTATTCCCATTGAAATTGATTACCAGACCGGCATTGAGATATACGTAATTCTTGAGCAATGAATCAACGTATTCCGACATATAGAAATAATTGCCGAACATGTTTTCATCAGGCTGGAAGATCACCTCACAACCGTTTTCTTCATCTGTTGCCTTAAGAGGATGATCTTTTATTGTCAAACCATGCTCAAACTCAATCACTTTTATCTGTCCGTCTCGTATCGACCTTATAATGAATACTGATGAAAGGGCATTTACAGCTTTAACCCCTACGCCGTTAAGGCCTACTGATTTCTTAAAGGCTTTTGAATCATATTTCGCACCGGTATTCATTCTGGAGACAGCATCAATAACCTTTCCCAGCGGAATTCCGCGGCCATAATCACGGACTCTGACCTCCCTGCCGTTTATCGAAACATCAACCTTCTTCCCATACCCCATCATATATTCATCGATGGCATTGTCCATCACTTCTTTCAGCAGGACATAAATGCCATCATCCTGGGAAGAGCCGTCTCCCAGTTTGCCAATGTACATACCGGGCCTCAGCCTGATATGTTCACGCCACTCAAGTGTTCTGATATGCTCTTCTGAATAACCTACTACAGTCATTGACCGGAAATTTTGCGCAAATATAGTTAATTACAGAAGGCACCTGCAGTCAATTTTTCAACAACTGACCGGGAATACGACCTGTTAGTCTGCAATAAATGACTGTATATCAGAGTAAAAATTGAATAATTGCCGGTTCAATAATTTAGAATTCCGGCGGCAAATGATCAATCCAGTATGCCCATTTGCCTCATAAGAAGTACTGCATTCCTGTTTTTGGCTATACCATCACGCAGAATATAATCAAAATTTATCTTTTCACCATCAATATCTACTTCTATGCACTTATTCATGATTCTCCCGGGATATATCTCTTCCAGCTCCCCCAGTGAGAGATCGTGCGTTGCTATCATTCCGGTTCCTCCAAGATTGATCAGCTTGTCGATGAATATTTTTGATCCCTGGCTTTTATCTTCGGAATTTGTTCCCTTAAGAATCTCATCCAGCAGGAAGAAAAGGTTTTCTCCCTCCTGCAGTTTTTGCTTCAGTATTCTCAGTCTTTTTAACTCGGCATAAAAATATGATTCATTTGAGGAAAGTGAATCAGTGGTCCTCATGCTTGTAAAAAGCT
Source organism: uncultured Bacteroidales bacterium (assembly GCA_963700275.1). Taxonomy (GTDB): domain Bacteria; phylum Bacteroidota; class Bacteroidia; order Bacteroidales; family VadinHA17; genus LD21. The sequence goes on from CAVOWZ010000017.1 coordinate 58,198, forward strand.
TCAACGGGGTAAACACGAGCTTTTCTGCACAAACCGGAGCTCCTGTCATTGCCAGTACATAGTTGACCGCCACACTCCTCAGAAATGTACTTTTACCAGCCATATTTGCCCCAGTTATTATACAGATCTTACCTTTCTCATCAAGTATAAAATCATTACAGACCCGCCCTTCTCCATGAATGAGTGGATGGCCAAGCTGAACTGCCTTAAATACAGCGTTCCCATCCGTTGAAATATCAGGAAAGGCAAACTCCCGGTTATTAAAAGTATAATTTCCAAGACTGATGAATGCATCAGTCTGGCCAATCATCTTCAGCCAGAGCGGAAACTGTTCCCTGTAAATCATTTTCCATTTTTCAAGTCTTCTTACGCAATGCAGATCCCATAACAGTAAGCCGTTAAGAACAAACCCGACTATCACATTAAGTCTGCTGTCAAATGAATTTATTATTCTCCCCAGTTCTCCGGCAGCTTTAACTGCCGACCTGTCTCTTCCAATAATACCGGTCTTCATGATGTTGATCAGAGAAGAGTCGAATGACTCACTATCGATCAGACCGAGTAATTTGCCCAATGAATCAATAAACCTGAATCGTCCGGTCAGCTCTGCATGTATTGCCGATGTTTTTTTCAGGTTTATAATCACAGTAAAGAGACTGAGCAGGAAAAAAACAATAAAGACAGTATAGCTGACAAGACCGGCAATTACAATTCCGAGTGAAAGCAGGTTAAGGACAGGTAATAACCACATTATTACTTTTCTGTAAGCAGATGTATTTATGGGATCCTCTTTCGAGAGCCATGCTGTAAGACCGGATATTTGAGATTCATCCAGAGTCCTGTTCATTCCTGTGGCCAGAAAACTTTTCCTCCATTGATCTTTACCTGACATCTCTTTTATTGTTTCCTGCCTCTTTGCAAGTGATATTGAGACAGTATACGGATCTGAAAGCCAGCCCGCCAACACCTGGCTACCATAGCCTGTACATGTCCTGCAGAGATATTGAAACAACGATGAAGGACCGAAAATGTCAGCATCATATGTAAAATCATGGTCGTTCCTGATAAATGTGCTTCCGTCATTGAACATAGAGAAATCACCGTCTAGAGCTTTCGCTTCATTAAGATTTATCAGTTCAAGGTTCTCCAGGTATACCTTGTGTGATGAATGAAGCGCATCACACCTTAGAAGGAAGAGGAAGAGAGATACAAAGGAAAACAAGTACTGCAAAACCCAGGTACTTCGACAGATCAAAAGACATATAGATAAGGATAATTCCTCCTATAAAGACGATCAGACGCAGAGCAGCTATAATGAAAAGTACCTTTTTCTCCTTTTCCACTTTAGTTCTCAGCGATGCTGCCTGATTCAGATAATCCCGTTTAAGTTCCTCTTTTCCCATTCACATTAAAAGATTACAGCAGTAACTTCAATTCTTTTTCTGTCTTTAATTTCTCAGCCGGGCAAGTTCGTCAGACATCATTTTATGAAAATTCAAAGCCAGCAGGTCGCAGTCATCAGTTCCGAAGGATTCAGGCATAACGGGATCAAATATTCTTATTGTGATTTTATGAAATCCTCCGAATATAAGTCCGTGCTTGGGCAATACACCGCCTGTCCCATCTATTAAAACCGGCAGGATGGGAGTCTTTGCTGATATTGCCAGCTGGAATGCTCCCCGCTTAAAGAAGCCGATCTCCCTGTCAACCGACCGGGTACCTTCGGGAAATATCATTACCGATATTCCTTTTCTGAGGCAAAGATATGCGTCTGCAATCATCTGCTCCTTACTATCAGGATTACCACGGTCAACGGTGAGATAATCCGCCATCCTCAGGTACCATCCGAGAAACGGTACTTTCATATTCTCTATCTTGCTTATCCATTTATATCGCAACCGCAGCGAATTCAGAAGGAGAATATCGAGTATCGACTGGTGGTTTGAAATGATCACGTAAGTCATTCCCTTAACCACCTTATCCCTCCCTCCAACTTTGATTTTCCATATCGGGATAATATATGACAATATGAGCGACTGGTAAATGAGAAGCCAGTGTACAACCGTCCGGTGTTTGTCAAATGGAAGAACAAGCAGCCAGATAATGAATGTAAGCGGGAAAAATATCAGAATAAATGCTATCCCGATCAGCCAGATTATTATCGATTTCAAAAGATCCATCAATTAAAGATTAAACTTCTTCTCTGTATGACTCTGTGAATCTTAACCCACCGAGCCTTGGGGGCTCTGTGCACTCTGTGTAAGTTCTTATCTTTCAAAATTACACAGAGTTCCACTGAGATTTCACAGAGTTCCACAGGGGAAAACCACACATTGTAACTAAAAGAACTTAAAAATATCCGACCATGATATTTTTATTTTTTCCTGATGAAATATCCTCAACATATCTTCCGGCATATGCCTGGCGCCTGTGATCTTTATTCCGGCCTTAGCTAACGGTCCGGATCCCTCTATTTCACATTCCCTGATAATGCCGTCTTTTACTGAGATCCTGCAAGTATAATTACAATTTCCTGTCCCAAAACTGTTATTAAGAAAATATTCCGGACCATATGCATAATTCCATTCCCAGGTGCGGTATCTGGATCCTGCAAGAGAACCGATCATCTTTTCTTCATCCGGTGCCAGATTGAACAAGGAATTTCCTTCCCTTCCCAGGAAATACTCAAGCATTATTTGCATGAATTCCCCTGCATCCCTGATCCCTGCAACCATGCCTTTGAGGTTTGTAACGTGCGAAGGATTGGATGAAACTGCCCTGGTAACATATCCGGAGGTGTCTTTTCTCAATGATTGCCTAATTTTCCAAGATCAGCATTAAACAGAAGAGTGCCATGGTGCAGTACTCTTTCCCGGTAAACATGTTCGGCATTCCCTGAAATTTTAAGACCATTCACCTTCAGATCGTTTTTTCCCTCCAGTTCTGCATTTACCTTTAAAGAAGCAAGAAATTCTATTACCGGAAGAGTGTATTTCCTGAAATCAACCTGTGTTCCCCTGGCGCTGTTCAGAATAAAAGAAAAATTCACATTCCCGAAGTCATGATATACAGTTCCTCCTCCTGATATCCTGCGGATTACCGGAATATTGTTCTCCATGACAAACTTAGTATCAGCTTCGCGGTGGGCAACCTGATGCTTCCCGATTATAACCGACGGATCATTTATTCCCAGAACAAGAAAATCCTCCGTTCTGTTCCTGAGCAGGTATTCTTCCACAGCGAGGTTGAAGAAGGGATCGGTGGAGATAAGTTTGAGACAATGCATTATTAATTGTTTTGAAGTAAGAACGAAGAACCATCGAATTATGAATTAAGAAGTTTAAGTTCTGATTTCGCTATTCGTTTGTTCTTCGTTCTTACTTCTTCTTAATCTGTTTTATTAATTCGATGGTTCTTCGTTCTTACTTCTTCTTAAACTATTCTTGTATTCAGTAATTTTACCATCCATCTTTTTATACAATTCGTATCCTCCCCATCCGATAAGCGCTCCAAGCAGTGCTCCGAAAACAACGTCACCGGGATAATGTACCCCGAGGTAGATCCTGCTGTATCCCACCAATGAAGCCCAGAAAAGAATAAATACGGAAAACCATTTTTTCTTAATGAAAAGGAGACTTATAACAGCAACATTGAAGGAATTGGATGCATGTGATGACACAAATCCGTAAAGTCCGCCGCAGTGGCAGTCAACCAGGTGAACCATCCCCTGTAAAGATGGTTCATGACATGGGCGCAAACGATGAAATACATTTTTGAACAGGTGGACTGATGACTGATCAGCAAATGTTGCTGCAATAATTATGAAAGGAATGATGAGAAGGAATTTCCTTCTGTATTTAATTCCCATCCACACAAGGATCGCAACATATAAAGGGACCCAGATTAATCTGCCACTTATGGCTGACATCACCTCGTCCCAGAAAGGATTATTCTGTGAATTGAGGAAAAGAAAAAGCTGCCGGTCAATATTTTCAAGCATAAAATCAGGTTAGAATTACAGGTTGCTTTCTCCGGCCTCCCCAGCTAATGCAGAGGTGTGTTGCCTGTTCCGCCTGCAGGAATAACAGCGCAGGCGGATTAACTGTTATCCGATGCCGGTGAGGACTTTCCATAGCATATCCTTCAGCTGTGTCAGTCCGGATCCGGTAACTGCAGAAGTGAAAACCCGGGGAATTTCCGGGAGCTCTCCAACCAGTGCACTTTTCAGCTCATCATCGAGAAGATCGGATTTTGATATGGTCAGAACCCTTTTCTTATCAAGCAGTTCAGGGTTATACATCCTTAGTTCATTCATTAAGATATCATATTCCTCCCTGATATTGTTACTGTCAGCCGGAATGACAAAAAGAAGAATTGAATTTCTTTCAATGTGTCTCAGGAACCTGATACCCAATCCCTTTCCTTCATGAGCGCCCTCAATAATTCCCGGTATATCGGCCATAACGAAAGATTTATTTTCCCTGTAGGCAACAATTCCGATATTAGGTGTCAGGGTAGTAAAAGGGTAGTCTGCAATTTTTGGTTTTGCTGCTGAAAGTACCGAAAGCAGAGTTGATTTTCCAGCATTCGGGAATCCGACAAGCCCTACATCGGCAAGTATCTTAAGTTCAAATATATACCAATTTTCGGATCCTTTTTCTCCCGGTTGTGCATACCGTGGTGTCTGGTTGGTTGATGATTTAAAATGAACATTGCCCTGGCCGCCTCTTCCACCCTTAGCAAGAATCTTTTCCTCTCCGTGAGCTGTTATTTCAAAAAGAATATCTTCTGTCTCTGCAATTTTCGCCACGGTACCAAGGGGTACCTCAATAACGACATCTTTGCCATCAGCTCCGGTTGATTGCTGTTTTCCTCCCGCTTCTCCGTTCCCTGCAAATATGTGACGTTGAAATCTCAGATGTAGAAGAGTCCACATCTGATCATTTCCCCTCAGGATGATATGTCCGCCCCTGCCACCGTCACCGCCGTCGGGACCGCCCTTCGGGACAAATTTCTCCCTCCGGAGGTGTGCTGATCCGCGTCCGCCATTTCCTGAACGGCAGAGTATTTTTATGTAATCAACGAAATTTGACCAGGACATTAAGATATGAGAAATTTCAAGTACTTATTCTTTTATGGGGGGGGATCTGGGGAACTCGGTGTAAGTTTTTTGTCTTTCTTTTTGGTTACACAGAGATACACAGATTGTCCACTGAGTCTCCCACTCAGATGTAAGTGGCAGATCAATGCTTTTTCATATAACATCCACTAATCTATCGAAAATATCCTCGATGGTACCCATACCGTCAACAGGCTGATAAATGCCTCTTTCGCGGCAGTAATTAATTATCGGTTCAGTTTTATCCCTGTAGACATCAATCCTGTTTTCGATAACTGCAGGGTCTTTGTCATCAGGTCTTCCCGACAATTCAGCGCGGGCTATCAGTCTCTTTACAAGCTCATCATGATCAACTTCCAGAACGAGCATGCTGTCGAGCTTCATGTTTCGTTCATTAAGCATTTTTTCAAGAGCTGAAGTCTGGGCAACTGTTCGGGGGAAACCGTCAAAAAGGAATCCTGCACGATCTTTGGTGCTGTCGATCTTTCCTGCGATCATTTCAATGACCACCTCATCTGGGACGAGCTCTCCTTTTGACATTATTGAGCTCATCTTCTTCCCCAGTTCCGTTCCTGCTGCTATTTCAGCTCTCAGCATATCGCCTGTGGAAAGATGAGCAAGATTGAATTTTTCAGCCAGCTTCACTGACTGGGTACCTTTACCCGATCCGGGAGGACCAAAAATCAAAAAATTTACCATAATATAATTGTTTAATGTACTAATGTATAAACGGAAGTCAGATTACGGCCAAAACCATCATAATCAAGGCCGTAACCGATAACAAAGTCATTCGGGATACTGAAACCGGTATAATCGATGCGGAACTTGGCGGAATAGGCTTCAGGTTTTAAGAGAAGCGTAGCAATGCATATCGATTTTACCTTTTTAAGTATCAGCGAATCCACAATACTTTCAAGTGTCTGCCCGGAGTCAACAATATCTTCAAGAATCACAACATCCATTTCTTTCAGATCTTCATTCAGCCCAATAAGCTGACTTACAGCGCCGGTGGATTTAGTTCCCCTGTATGAGGCAATTTTGACAAAAGATATCCTTGCTTTCAGATTGATCCTTTTAAAGATCTCCGAAGCGAATATAAATGCTCCATTGAGGATCCCAAGGAACAAGACCTCCCGGCCGGAATAGTCGCGGTTCAGTTCCATAGCCATTTCATCAATCCTGCGGTTTATCGCTTCTTCGGGAATTGACTCCCTGAATTTTTTATCGAGAATAACTATTTCCTGCATTTCGGTTTTCAGTATGTGGGGATGGTGCGAAAATATGAAAATAATAGCTTATTTTTGTCCTTATCAGGAAGTTAATTTAAAATACAGATATGGAACCTCTTGTAAGTATTATAATGGGAAGCGTTTCGGATATGGCTGTAATGGAAAAAACAGCACAGGTTCTTAACGATTTTAAGATCCCCTTCGAGATAAATGCACTTTCAGCACACCGGACCCCGGGGGAGGTTGAAAAATTTGCAAAAGGCGCCGCAGGAAGGGGTATTAAGGTGATAATCGCAGCAGCCGGGATGGCAGCTCATCTGCCGGGTGTCATTGCCGGCCTGACCCCAATCCCGGTGATCGGAGTTCCCATAAATGCTTCTCTCGAGGGCCTGGATTCCATATTGTCCATCCTCCAGATGCCTCCCGGAGTACCTGTAGCTACCGTAGGCCTCAATGCTGCACAGAACGCAGGCATCCTTGCCGCACAGATCATAGGTACGGGCAATGAAGAAATTATGGCTGAGATCATAAAATTCAAGGAAAGCCTCAAGAAGAAAATCGTTGATGCAAATGAGGAGATGAAAAAGATAAAATTCCCCTTCAAAACAAACTGAATTTTTCTTATATTAGGGTCATATATTTGAAATATCTTGTACTCGCTGCACAGGATAATTGTTTCTTTATTTATTATTCTTCTGTCTTCAGCTGCCGCAGGCAGTAATCCTTATTACTTAACTGCAGGAGCCGACGGAGCAGGGATGGGATCGGTATGTATAATGCGACCCGGATTCTGGTCATCTTTCCGGAACCAGGCATTACTGACATCCTTCTCATCCCTTTCGGCAGGTATAAGCTACGAAAGCCGCTTCAATATCGGGGAACTGAGCACAAGGACAGCCGCAGTTATAATCCCCGCAGGCAGGAGTTCACTTGGGATAATATATTCTCATTTCGGCTTCCCTCACTTCAGAAGAACGACATGTGCAATGGCATGCGGATTAAAGCTGTCGGATATTATATCAGCGGGCATACAGATCGATTACTTTCTTGAAAAAACTTCAGGGGAATACAGTAATATGCATTCACTGACATTTGAGGGAGGATTGGTGATCATTCCCGCTGAAAATATTACAGTAGGAATTCAAATCTTCAATCCCGTCCCATCTTCCTTGCGAAAGACTTTCCTGCCTTCTGCGATCAGGACAGGGGCGGGAATAAAGCTCAATAAAAATTTATTTGCAGGCTTTGAGGCGGAGCTGAGTTCTGAAACCCGGCTTCTCCTTAGGGCCGGATTTCAATATGAAGTTGCAGCGAAATTCCTGCTGAGAGGAGGGTTCTGCAGCGAAAATGCCTCATTCACTTTCGGATCGGGGTACCATTTCAGATCAGTCGATCTTGATATGGGATTTGCTACTCATGAGCGACTTGGTATAACTACAAGTGTTTCGATGGTTTTTAAGATAAGAGAAAAGAAATGAAGAACTTACACAGAGTTCCAATTTTTCTGATTTTACTGACTGGAAATATTTATTGCCAGGAGATCAGTCAGGATGATATAATAAACATCGCCGAGGAACTTGCTCAGGATGATATGGACCCGGAAGCCGCGGTAATTTTCCTTGAACAGCTTAATGAACTGACTGAAAATCCCGTTAAGATCAATTCGGCTGACGAATCAGAGCTATCACGGCTTTTCTTTCTTTCGGGATTTCAGATTAAATCAATTGCAGATCATGTTAAATCCACAGGAAGTATTCTGTCGGTCTATGAAATTGCCTCCATCCCCGGATTTAGCCGGCATACTGCAGAAATAATGATCCCCTTCATTACTCTTGAGAAAAATCTTAATCGCCCGGATGAACTTACCCGCTTAAGGAACAGACTTATTACAAACCTGATCTTTAAACCCGGTGAATCCGATAGTTCATACCCGGGATCAGCACTTAAAATCCTGACAAAATATAAAGCTGATTCAGGACCCTTTTCTGCAGGTCTGACGATTGAAAAAGATGCCGGGGAAAAACTGTTTTCAGGTTCTCCGCCCCTCCCTGATTTCCTCTCCGGATACGTGGCATTCAACGGGCATGGGTTTGTCAGGAAATTGATAGCAGGAGATTTTTCGGCACGATTTGGGCAGGGCCTCTCCGTCAATACAGGTATTCATACAGGTATTCCCCTTACATCAGCTGGTTATAATCTTTCACGAAATGAAATAAAACCATACACGTCAACCGATGAAAACAATTTCTTCAGGGGAGCTGCAACAGAACTGGCGACCGGTAAAATGAAACTGATTGTGCTGTTTTCGTATAATAATATTGATGCCACAATAAATACTTCCGACGATTCTTCTGCATTTTTTATTGAAAATTTCTACAGGTCAGGATTACATAATACTGAATTGCTGATGACTAAAAAAGATGCTGTTGCCGAAATGTTTTACGGAGCTGACTTAAATTTAAATCTCCGGTCCTTTACATTCGGGATCAACTGGTCAGAGACGAGATTATCCGTTCCGGTAAGGACCGTCAGTGCCGATCCTGAAGATCTGTATGAATTTAAGGGCAGGTCTAACAGCATTTTATCGGCATATTACACGGGTTCTCCCGGTAAATCATTGCTCTTTGGTGAAATCTCAACCGATCATAGCGGCAAATTCTGCCCTGGTACAGGGTTTTGCCTTCAGGCCTTCCGACAGGCTGTCAATAAACTGCCTATTAAGAAGATACAGCCCGGGATATAACAGCCTTCATGGAAGAGGGCCGGGTAATAATTCCTTAACCGGTAATGAAGAGGGTATACTGGGCAATTTCACCTTCGAAGCCGCAAGCCATCTGTTCATCAGTGCAGGTTATGATTTCTGCCGTTATCCATGGCTGAAATACCGGACAAGCTTTCCTTCACTTGCGAAAAAATATGAAATAAAACTCAGGTATCTGCCTGCCAGGATAATAAATCTTGAGGTATCCTGTAACAGGAAGTATTCAATTGTCGACAAACAGGCCGAAAGGGGAATAGCCGCCGGGAAAGAGACTGATGCCACAACAATTAAAACCGTTACACGATTCACCCTTAATGACAAGCTGTCTCTGAACACCCGAATTGATTATAAATGGATAAGGCAGAGCGGAAGCAGGGGAATGATAATGGCCCAGGATTTAGCTTTCAGATTCACCAGTATGCCGGTCACACTCTGGGCAAGGTATTGCATTTACAATACTGATGACTGGGATTCACGGATCTATTTGTATGAAAATGACCTGTTATACAGCTTCAGTATCCCTGCATTTTCAGAAAACGGAACCCGGAGCTATATAATGGCAAAATGGGATATAGGTGACTTTGCGGAACTAAGGGTAAAGTACGGGCTAACTTCCCGGTCCGGGACAATTGACACCGAAAGCAATAATGATGACCTGAAGGTTCAGTTCAGGATCTGGTTCTGACTGATTGCACTAAAGATCATAAAGCATCCTCAGCGTTTTCTTTATAACCATATCGGAAGATCCTATCTGAAACCGTGTGGTCGATACCTCATATCCGCCTTCCTTGTAAAGCTCTTCGGGCACAAGATAACCGCTCGCACCGTTGCAATGAGTTATTATAAATGTATTTTTGAACGGAGACCCGGCTTTTATCTCCATTCCTATTTCTGTAATCATTTCCACACTAAATCCAACAAATGCAATATCTTCTCCGATGCGGGCAACTGTTATATTTACAGGAACAGTGGCTGGCTTATCAGGAAGCGATTTGTTCTCTTCCGTTATCTTTCCCGGACAATCGAGAACCGCAAAATCTGAAACTATTTCTCCTCCCCCGTTCAGATCTTTTATCCTTCTGAAAACATGTACAACTTCCTCGCCGAGCAATGTCCCCAGCAGTACCGGTTCCGGGATCCAGCCCGGTTCATCATTAAATTCAGGAAGTACCCTGAACCACGGATCAATATTCCCTGATGCCCCAGCAAAGACCGGAGTGATAACCTCATTCCCAAGGATTTTTTCTACAAACTGGGCTGAGAGTCCAAGTATATCCCCGCTAATCAGCATATTGCCAGCGCCCAGAGAAGTGGAGTGGGTTGCATAATCATAAAGGGCGCCAACCGGCTTGCCATCCGGTGCAGCAATTTTCATCACCAATACTTCCTTATCAGTGATCCCGTAAGGATTCCGGCCCAGGGTGATTGAACCATCAGGCCTCATCTCACGCCTGTTGGCTCCCACCGGTGAAGATCCTGAACCGGCCCCGGTAAGCACCGGCTTCATGTTTTTAATTGCTTCGCCGATAAGTGTTAACAGTTTCTCCTGGAATGACCTGGTATATTCAATGTTGTTTGGGTCACCGGTTTCAGGATTAAGGCTTAGAACAGGAGAACTGTGAGAGTGTATTGTTGACAGGAAGATCTCTGATTCCTTCAGTCCGAACCTGTCCATTATTGCTTTCTGAAATACCGGGAATACCTCGCTCCCATAAGAACCGATATCTGTTGAAACAAGGACTATTCTTTTACCCTTATTCTCGAATGCCACCACGCGGGCAGTAAGGGGATCGTGTATCCCTTCGGAGTAGGTCTTTCTTGAAGCATACCCGTATAGCTTAACAGGAATTGCCGGAGTGATGTCTGCTTTTGCAATACCAGCCTTCAGAACACTATTTTCCGATTGTTTTAGTGGCTGTCCGTTTAAAAACGCACCAATCATTAATAGCTGCGAGCAGAGGGAAAAGCTTTTTAAGATTCATAAGGTTATTGTTTTAAATATTAAGATATATTTTGTTCCGGTTAAGTTACTATTTAATGGTTACTTGTCACATGCTAAACCTGAGATGAAACCAGCCTCCGCTGAAGCTTCGGCTGGCAAAGCCTGAGACCTGGAACCTGGAACCTGAAATTAATAATAAGCAATCATCAACTGTCGGATATTATCAGTTATTGTGGCGTTTTAATATCCCGTATATTAAGCTGCAGATTTCTGCTTCCCCTGAATTCATTCATTTCCACAGAATAACAGATATCGAACGGATTGCCGCCTTTCATATATTCAAAACGGTCAGACTGGCTGAATGCAATTCCCGGCAGGGTTTTCATCGAACCCTTATCCTGGAACAGTTCAAGCTTCAGATGTTCGCCGTTTGATCCAACCATCCTTCCGTTACCTGTATCATAAACATTGCGGGACATAAATACCGGCGACATGTTTTCAGGGCCAAAGGGCTGAAACTGATTCATTATCCTGAAAAACTCTTCATTTATTTCGGAAAAGGAAAGTTCCGTATCAATAAAGATCCTCGGTTGCATCTGATCTTCAGTAATTGTACTGTTTACATACTGTTCAAACCTCTCTATGAACGGTTTAATATTTTCCTTTTTCAGGGTCAGTCCCGCAGCGAACATATGTCCGCCGAAACTTTCAAGTAAATCGCTGCATGCTTCTATTGCCTGGTAAAGGTCATATCCCTGTACTGATCTTGCAGAACCTGTTGCAAAACCATTGGATTCGGTAAGGATAACTGTCGGCCTGTAATAAGTCTCAATAAGCCTTGAAGCAACAATCCCGATAACCCCCTTTTTCCACAACGGATTGAAAAGAACCGTTGTTTTGGAATTGCTGGTCCGCTGATCCTCAGAGATCATCCTCATGGCCTCATTCGTGATCACACGGTCAACAGTACGGCGTTCAATATTGAAATTGTTTATCTCCTTGCTTATTCCAGCTGCCAGCTTCGTATCATTCGAAATCAATAATTCGACGGCCTTGCTGCCGGTCTCCATTCTGCCGGCTGCATTTATTCTGGGACCAATTTTGAAGACTACATCTTCAACGGTCAATGCCCTGGTGATCTCGGCTTCCCTGATTATTTCCCTCAGGCCTGTACGGGGGGAATCATTAAGCTGTTTAAGCCCGTAATAAGCCAGTACACTGTTTTCCCCGGTTATAGGAACGATATCTGAAGCAATACTTACAGCAACAAGATCGAGATAATTCAATATCGAGGAAAAGGCAATGCCATGGATCTTTGAATAAGCATGGACCAGCTTGAAGCCCACTCCGCAACCGGATAATTCCTTATACGGATAACTGCAGCCTGGTTGTTTGGGATCAAGCACTGCCAGAGCCTTTGGAATATCTTCTCCCGGATAATGATGATCACAGATAATGACATCAAGACCTTTGGTCCTGGCATACTGGATCTTTTCCGTTGCCTTTATTCCGCAATCGAGAGTAATTACAAGCTTACAATTGTTGCTGTAGGCAAAATCGAGTCCTTCGAAAGAGACCCCGTAGCCTTCTTTATACCTGTCGGGAATATAATATTCCACATTTGAATACTGCTCTTTCAGAAATGAATAGACAAGTGCAACTGCCGTTGTGCCATCAACATCATAATCGCCATAAACGAGTATCTTCTCATTTCTCTTTATTGCCGTAGAAAGCCTGTCAACCGCAATGTTCATGTCTTTCATCAGGAAGGGATCATGCAGATAATCCAGGCTGGGATTAAAAAATGCCTGTGCCTCCTCTCCGGTCGTTATATTCCTCTGAACCATCAGGTTGGCAAGTGAATCCGATACGCCCAGCTCTGCTGCCAGATGTTTCACAACTGAGCTGTCACCATTCTCTTTTATTATCCATTTCTTTTCCATCATCTTCCTTCCTTATATCCATACCAGGTTAAACTGTTCCTTCAGTTTCTCCTTAAGGATACTCTTCACTTCCCCAACTTCCTGCTTAATCCCTGTCTCTTTTTCGAGAGAGGTTACCCCTTTGTCGGTAAATCCGCAGGGATTAATAAAGTTAAACCAAGAGAGGTCGGTATTTACATTGAATGCAAATCCGTGCATTGTAACATATCTGCTTACTTTCACTCCTATTGCACAAATTTTTCTTGCCCTGCCCTTCACATCAGGGTCAAGCCATACACCTGTACCACCACTAAACCTGGATCCCGCCAGCCCATACTCTTTTAAAGTAAGAATAATTGCCTCCTCAAGCCTTGAAATATACTCCCTCAGGCCTACTTTCAACACTTCCAGATCGAAAACAGGATATCCGACAATCTGTCCGGGACCATGATAGGTTATATCTCCTCCCCTGTCAATCCTGTAAAACCCTGCTCCCTTCCTTTCAATCTCTGCTGTATTCAGAAACAGATTATTTTCCGAACCGCTCTTCCCGAGAGTAAATACACTTGGATGCTCGACAAAAATAAGAGTCCCCGGTTTATATTTTCCTGATAAAAAGTCTCCGTCTACCTTCTCCGTTTTCGATCTTTTTAGTTTCTTCAAAGAGCGATGCCTGATAATCCCAGGTTTCCTTATAATCTCTCAGGCCAATATCCTCAAATTTAACATTATAGCTCAATTTATGAACGCGTTTTGGCGACCACAAGATACTAAAAATTATCGAGCCTTGTGTGTTTTTCAGCATGAAACGATGAACGTACAAGTGGGCTGCTTTCAACAAACTTAAATCCCTTTGAAAGAGCAATCTGCCTGAATTCCTCAAACTTAACAGGAGTATAATATCCGACAACTTCCATATGATTTTCTGATGGTTTCAGATACTGACCAAGAGTCAGAACTTTACACCCTGCATTTAGAAGGTCATCCATTGTTTCCAGTATTTCCTGTTCAGATTCCCCTAGTCCGAGCATAAATCCCGATTTGGAAATTTTTCCCTTCAGAGAGATATATTTTATAACGTCAAGGCTACGATCATATTTTGCTTTGGTCCTGATGACCGGTGTAAGCCGCCTTACCGTTTCAATGTTGTGGGAAATAACATCCGGACCTGCATCAATTATCATCTGCAGATATTCAGGCTCCCCGTCGAAATCGGGAATAAGAGTCTCAATGGTTATGTGCGGATTTACCTGTTTAACGGCAGATATTACACCGGCCCAGAAAGAAGCGCCTTTGTCCGGCAGGTCATCACGGTCAACTGATGTTATTACACAATGCTTCAGCCCAAGCTTATTTATCGACCGGGCAAGTCTTTGCGGTTCGCCGTTATCAGGAGGAAGAGGTTTTCCTGTCCTTGTGTTGCAGAATTTACAGGCTCTGGTGCAGATATCTCCGAGTATCATAAAAGTAGCGGTTCCGGAGTTCCAGCACTCTCCTATATTAGGACAATTCCCGCTTGTGCAGATTGTATGAAGATTGTTTTCTTCCACGAGATGCTTTACCCGGGTATAATTCTCCCCGCTTGCCCTCTGCATCTTAAGCCATTCCGGTAAACGTCTTCGACTTTCCATCTCATTTTTTCTGGAGGACAAATTTACAAAACTCTGTATCACTCAGCGTGGGAAAAAGGAAAATCTTATTTCCTCGTAAATCTGAAGTATCATCATAAACAGATAAAACATTATATTTGTTTGATCACAAAAACAATTAATCTAAAACCCTTATATATGGCAAATGAAAATTTTAAAGTAGCTGAAAACTACCAGACTGTTATCGGTGATTTCCCGAAAGTGGGAATCCGTCCTGTCATTGACGGACGTCAGAGAGGTGTGAGGGAATCCCTTGAAAAACAAACAATGGGGATGGCAAAATCTGCCGCAACTCTTATTTCCAAAAACCTTAAATATCCCAACGGCAAGCCTGTTGAATGTGTTATTTCTGATACAACGATCGGAGGTGTTGCAGAAGCGGCAGCCTGTGCAGAAAAATTCTCCAGGAACGGTGTGGGAGTAAGTCTTACTGTCACTCCTTGCTGGTGTTATGGAAGCGAAACCATCGACATGGATAAGGATATCCCGAAGGCAATATGGGGCTTCAACGGAACAGAACGCCCGGGTGCCGTTTACCTGGCAGCAGCGCTGGCGGGCCATACAATGAAAGGATTACCGGCATTCGGCATTTACGGACACGATGTTCAGGATGCCGGCGACCAGGCCATACCCGACGATGTAAGTGAAAAGATCCTGAGATTCATAAAGGCAGGTCTGGCTGTATCATTTATGAAAGGCAAGTCATACCTCTCAATGGGATCAGTTTCAATGGGTATAGCAGGCTCCATTGTCAGGGAGGATTTCTTCCAGGAATATCTTGGAATGCGCAACGAATATGTTGACATGAGTGAATTCAACAGGAGGCTCAATGAAAATATTTTTGATAAGGATGAATACAAAAAAGCCCTTGCATGGACAAAGAAGTACTGCAAGGAAGGTAAGGACATGAATGAAAAGCCTAATTCAAGGGCACGAAAGGATGAAGAGTGGGAAATAGTTGTAAAAATGACCCTTATAGCCAGGGACCTTATGGTAGGAAATCCCAGACTAAAAAAAGCGGGGTTTGGCGAAGAGGCAAACGGACATAATGCCATTCTTGCAGGATTCCAGGGGCAGCGTCATTGGACCGATCATATGCCTAACGGTGATTTTCTGGAAGCCATCCTTTGTTCATCATTTGACTGGAACGGTATCCGGCCTCCGTATCTCGTTGCCACAGAAAATGATGCAATGAACGGTGTGCCCATGCTGTTCGGCTATCTCATGACCAACACAGCTCAGATGTTCTCGGATATACGAACATACTGGAGCCCGGCTGCAATTAAAAGGGTTACAAAAGTAAAACCCGACGGCCTTGCTGCCAACGGATTCATTCATCTTATAAATTCAGGTGCATCGGCCCTCGATTTCTCAGGCAGAGAGACATTAAACGGAGAACCATGTATAAAACCCTTCTGGGATATAACATCCGGGGATGCCACAGAATGTCTTAAGGCAACCCTTTGGGAACCCGCCAGCCTGGGATACTTCAGAGGAGGAGGATTTTCCTCGCAGTTCAATACAAAGGGAGTTATGCCGCTGACAATTTCCAGGATAAATCTTGTTAAAGGCATCGGCCCTGTCATGCAGCTTGCAGAAGGCTGGACAGTCGAACTTCCTGATAAAGTACATAAGATACTTACCGACAGAACTGATCCGACATGGCCTACAACATGGTTCTCACCCCGCCTTACAGGGTCGGGAGCTTTCAGGGATGTGTATTCCGTTATGGCCAACTGGGGAGCAAATCATTCTGCATCCAGCTACGGACATATCGGGGCGGATCTCATTACACTCGCCTCTTTACTCAGGATACCGGTATGCATGCATAATGTGCCTGAAGACAAGATCTTCCGTCCCAGTTCCTGGAATGCTTTCGGAATGGATAAGGAAGGATCAGATTACAGGGCATGCCAGGCCTATGGCGCATTATACAGATAATCCGACAACTCCTTTCTGAGAAACAATGAACAACAGTGATGACAGGAAAATAGAGATCGGCAGGGAAACACTTCATGACCTGAATATAATCCGTAAATGGACAATGTTCCTTTCCGTATTAGGGTTTATCGGAACAGCGGGTTTCCTGATATCAGGCCTTTTTACAGGTGTTTTTCTGTCGGTATTTGATACAAGCAGGGGAAGTACAGGAATCCCGGGATGGATATCTTTTATCGTAATTATTTTTATGACCCTTGTTTTTCTTTTCCCTGTCATCTACCTGTTCAGATTTTCAAAACTCACTGCCGAAGCGGTTAATTCGGGTGATAGCCTGAAATTGAGAAATGCTTTCAGAAATCTGAAAAACTATTGTGTATTTTTCGGTATCCTTGTAATAGCGGCCATTGCGGTCTATTTATTTGTCATTATATCAACATTTTCCTCATTGGCCTTCGTGAAAGGTCTTGGATGAAGCCCTCAGACTGACAAAGAGGGGAAACTGCTGTAAACTAAAACCACTATATGTCCGGAGGAGATATTGTAATTGTTTTTGACTGCGGTGCAACTAACGTAAGGGTTATCGCCATCGACAGCAAAGGATCTATTATTGCTTCTGATTCTTCGCCCAACAACACCTCACCCGACCCCTTTAACCCATCATGGAGGATATGGGATGTAAACGGGATATGGCAAAAAATGTGCAGTGCATCCTTAACTGTTACAAGTAAAATAAATTGCAATGATATTGCAGGTGTAACAGTTACAACTTTCGGAGTCGACGGAACTCTCTTCGACAGATCTGGCAAAATGCTCTATCCGGTTATTTCATGGCAATGTGAAAGGACGGCTCCAATAATGGAGAATATTGGAAAGTACATTCCGCTCATCGACCTTTATAAGGAATGTGGCGTTCTGCCTTTCACATTCAATACAATTAATAAGCTTATCTGGTTCAGGGAGCAGAAGCCGGAGCTGATTGAAAAGAGTTTCAGGTTCCTCTTTATGCCATCGATCTTTTCATTTTTTCTTACGGGAGAGATGATCAACGATACTACAATGGCCGGCACCTCAATGGCAACCGGTCTGGCATCCCGTCAATTTTCACCGTCAATTTTAAGCAGAATTGGTTTTCCCGCCGATAAGTTCGGAGATATAGCCGAACCAGGGACGGTGACCGGTCAGATCAGTCACAATGCCTCGGAACTGACAGGTATACCCCGAGGTGTTCCTGTTGTTGCCACCGGACATGATACCCAGTTTGCCATTTTCGGTTCAGGCGCTGAGATCAATCAGCCTGTACTTAGTTCCGGGACCTGGGAGATCCTCATGGTAAGATCGGAAAGCTTTAAGGCAGAAAGAGAACAGCTTGAACTGGCTATAACCACTGAACTGGACTCCAGACCAGGATTATACAATATCGGCAACCAGTGGATCGCTTCCGGGGTCCTGGAATGGGCAAGGAAGAATCTGTATGCCGGCGCGACAGGCGATGTTTATGAAACAATGATCTCAGGAGCCGAAAAAGTGCCGCCCGGGTGCAACGGAGTAGTTGTTGTTCCAAAATTCTATGAAGAATTAAAAGGGAAACCGGGTGGACAGATCCTTGGTCTGACAATGGAATCGACCCGCGATGAGATTTACCGTGCGATGCTTGAAGCTCTTTCGCTCAGGCTGGCTGAAGGGAAAAAAGCGCTGGAAAATGCCGGTGGTTTCAAAACTGAAAGTATCTTATGTGTCGGGGGAGGTTCGAAAAACAGGCTCTGGAATAAATTACGGGCCGATTATGCAGGGGTCCCGCTGAAAATCATCGGCCATAAAGAGACTACAGTACTCGGGGCATCCCTGTTTGTACAGGCAGCTTGCAAAAACGCATCCACCCCTGAGGAAGCACGATCCAAAATTAATTACGAACCCGAAATAATTGAACCTGACTTTAAATAAGCCTCTGCGCCCTATAGTCGTCAGCCTGGGAGGAGTTTTGGGGACAAAAGTTTCCCCTCCTTTTTTTAAGGAGGGGTGGCCAGACCACAAAATAATCTGACGTGCAGAAATATAAATGGTCTGGCCGGGGTGGTTAATTCAAGGTTTTTATTACTTAATTTAATGGATAACAAATACCTCTTCAACAGAAAAAGTCTCATACCTCACAGAACATATCTGAGAAATAAGTCTTCTTCTGATACATCCGTTTTCAACCACCCCGGCCGGGAAAGCATAATCGCAAATATTTTAAAATTAGCAACCCCGGCCACCCCTCCTTTAAAAGGAGGGGAAACTTATTTGCTTATAAAACAGATATTTACAGTAGTTTTTACTAATAAAAGATTCCTTAAGTTGACGGCAATGCCCTTGTGCCATTGCGCCCCTGCGCCCCTACGCCTCTGCGAACACCATAACACCGCAAAACCGCAAAACTTTGTAACATGGATATAACATATTTTAACGGAACCTTCCTTCCGAAAGATGAAGTAAGAATAAGCCCTGACGACCGTGGCTTCCTGTTTGCCGACGGGATCTATGAAGTCGTGAGATGGTACCAGGGATTCTTTTATGATATGGAAGGACACATGTGGAGACTTAAGCGGAGCATGAAAGAGCTGATGATCAACTGGCCCGGAGCGGATACTTTTCCATCAATTGCCGCTGAGCTTATTGAGAGGAACCAGCTTAATGCAAAGCCTTCCCTGGTCTACCTGCAGGTAACACGCGGAGCGGCAAAAAGAACACATGCATTCCCTTCTCCCGCAATACCTTCAACTGTTTATGCCAATGCCTGGGCATTCAGACCTGATCCGGAAATGATAGGAAAAGGAATACGTGCAATGATCACAAGAGAACCGCGATGGAACAGGTGCGATATAAAATCAGTTTCGCTTCTTCCAAATATTCTTTCTTTCCAGAATGCAGTGGAACGCGGATGCCTTGAATGTATGTTTGTCAGGGACGGACTGGTAACCGAATGCGCCCATTCAAATGTTTTTTTTGTCGCCGGAGATGTTCTGTACACGCATCCCGAATCAAATAATATCCTTTCGGGGATCACCAGGAAAAATGTATTGCGCCTGGCCCGTCAGTCAGGAATACCTGTAAGAGAATCCCCCCTTGCCGAAAGCAGGCTCAGCGATATAACAGAAGCATTTATAACAAATACCTCATTCGAGGTCGCCCCGGTCATACAGATAGACAATACGCCGGTAGGCAAAGGGATCCCCGGTCCTGTAACAACTCTCCTGCGGGAAAAATTCCAGGCTGACCTTATTACAATGAAAGCCTGAAAGCCTTGCATAGCCTGTTATTTTAATATATTTGCACAAATTTTTTAAGGCTATGACTAATATACCTCTGAGCGAACAGCAGCAGATAAGAAGGAATGCACTTGATGAACTGAGGAAACTTGGAATTAATCCCTATCCTGCAGCAGAATACAAAACAAACGCATTTGCAAAAGATATACACGAAAATTTCACCCCCGAAAAGAATAACTTCCAGGATGTTACCCTTGCAGGAAGAATAATGGGCAGGAGGATCATGGGTAATGCTTCTTTTGCTGAGCTTATGGACTCTTCAGGAAGGATACAGATCTATATTCGCCGCGATGATGTTTGTCTGGGTGAAGACAAAACAATGTATAATACTGTTTTCAAACGGCTTCTTGATATTGGTGACATTATAGGAATTAAAGGTTTCGTTTTCAAAACCCAGACCGGCGAGACTACTGTCCATGTTAAGGAATTCACCATCCTCAGCAAATCCCTCCGCCCGCTTCCCATCGTAAAGGAGAAAGACGGCGTGTTATATGATGCTGTTACCGACCCGGAGATGAGGTATCGTCAGCGTTATGTCGACCTGATAGTAAATCCCGAGGTCCGTGATGTTTTCAGGAAAAGAACACAGCTCATTCAATCGATGCGTGAACTTTTCAATTCGAAAGGTTATCTTGAAGTAGAGACCCCGATACTCCAGCCTATACCGGGAGGCGCTGCGGCAAGACCATTCATAACACATCATAACACGCTTGATATTCCGCTCTATCTGAGGATTGCAAATGAGCTCTACCTGAAGCGTCTTATAGTCGGAGGATACGAGGGAGTCTATGAATTTTCAAAAGATTTCAGGAACGAGGGAATGGACAGGAGCCATAATCCCGAATTCACTGTAATGGAGATTTATGTATCCTACAAAGACTATAACTGGATGATGAACTTCACCGAGGAGATTATCAGCAGGGTGGCCATGGACATGCATGGTAAAACAGAGATCACTTACGGTGAAAAGACAATCAACCTTACACCTCCCTTCAGGCGTGTAAGCATGCTGGAAGCGATACAGGAGCATACCGGGACTGATATAAGCGGCATGGATGAACAGGAGCTAAGGAGAGTCTGTGACAGGTTAGGAGTTCCGCATAGTTCAGAAATGGGGAAAGGAAAACTGATAGACGCTATATTCAGTGAAAAATGTGAGCGTAACTATATTCAACCAGTTTTTATAACAGACTATCCGGCAGAGACTTCCCCTCTTACAAAGATGCACCGGAGCAAACCGGGTCTTACTGAAAGGTTTGAACTGATGATAAACGGCAAGGAGATCGCCAATGCATATTCGGAACTCAATGATCCAGTCGATCAGCTGGAACGTTTCCAGGATCAGCTTCGACTGTCAGAGAAAGGCGACGAGGAAGCAATGTTCATTGATCTCGATTTTGTGAGGGCTCTTGAATATGGCATGCCTCCGACTTCAGGGATGGGCATTGGCATCGACCGGCTTACAATGCTACTTACAAACCAGCCTTCAATTCAGGATGTACTTTTATTCCCGCAAATGAAACCTGAAGCACATAATCAAAAAGCTGAAGAATGATCCCTGCTGGTCTATATCTCCGACTTTGGGAGCCTGAGATTCTCGATATACTCAAGTAATTTCCTGATGAGGTTATAATACAGTACCAGGAATAAGGCTACAGAGCCGATCCATATAACGATCATATTGAACAGCCAGGTGTCAATCTCAATATTTCCGATCCTTTTAAAGGGTGCATAGAAATGTGCACGTCCGTACCGTGATGTCGCATTCATGTATGCCGGCTCAAACCTGCGGATAATTCTTCCCCGGCTTTCATCAATAACCTCCTTGCGGTCATGGTTCAGTACCAGGCTTCTCAGCCATTTGTTCTCATAATCATCTCTCAGGTCCACCAGACCATCCTCTCCCAATATATTCGTCAGCGAAACAGAAACGGAATTTTCAGCTTTTACAGCCTGCTTCCGGAATTCCGAATAGATCCCTTTCAGTGAATCAAGCCATTGCCGGGTTGCTTTTTCAGTCTCAGCAGTGAATTTACCCGGACTGAGATCCGATTTCCAGTGACCGGGGATTATCCCCGCGTCTGAAGACAGTTCACCGATATAAAAATTGAGGTTCCTGAATTTGTTCTCAACAACATTCCTGTATTTAACACTGTCTTGATATTTTGAGATTTCCTGTAAATTAAATTTTAACCTGTCAATCAGAATACCGTTCCAGGTGAGTCCGCTGACCATGGCCCTCTGTCTGAAGTAATTCTTCTCATAAGCATTATCCTTAAACTGAGCCACAGCCAGAGCCTCAAATGACCACCTTGCAGTCATAAGATCGCCGATAACCGGCACAAATTCGCGGGATGAAGTTCCTGCAAGATGCAGTTTTTCATATTTCACAAGGACACCGCTGAAAAGCAACTGCGGAATAATAATGAATGGAATGATTATATAAATTGTTACAACTGAATTCAGCGCTGCCGATATGTTCAGCCCAAGGATATTTGCAAAGCATGAAGTTGTGAACAGTACAAACCAGTAGGTGAACGTCATCCCTTTTATCCCTAAAAGGAGATTGCCAATAAGGGTGAATGAGATCGTCTGTATGGCAGAGATCAGGAAGAGGATCATGATCTTTGAATTGAGGTAACTAAACCAGCTCAGGTTCAGAAAGGATTCCCGCCTGAGTATCTTCCTGTCCCTCACTATTTCCTCAGAGCTTACCATAAGTCCGAAAAAGAGCGAAGTGATTATACACATGAAGAGATAGGGGGTCAGATTATCATTCCCGCTAAACTTATAGTTCCCGTCACTTGAATACCTGGTAAAATAAGCCAGGAGAAAAGCCAGTACCGGAGGTCCCAGAAGACTGATCAGAAGATATTGTTTATCAGAAAGCTTTGACAGAAAATCCCTGGAAAAGAAGATCCCTGATTGTTTAAGAAGGCCGGGTATACTGAAATTATTATCGGGAAGCGGCTGCTTCTCACTTATTTTAGCTCTTTCTGTGCCACTCCGCTTAACACGGAATTTCTCCGCCCACTCCTTTGGGGTTACTTTCCTTATCCTTGTAGCTCTTCCCTGTTCATCAACAACTTTTGCCTCAACGATCTGTAGTATCTGATCCGTATCAACGTTCCCGCATTTAACACACTGGTCCTCTTCAGGATTTGCATGCCTTGTCATAGTCTTAAAGTAAACTATTGCCTCGATCGGATTGCCGAAATACACCTGGTATCCTCCCTTGTCGATTATCATGATCTTATCGAACATCTTGAACACCTCTGATCCGGGCTGATGAATATTGATTATCACCATCTTACCCTTGTGAGTCTGTTCCTTCAACAGGTTCATAACAGCTTCGGCATCCACCGATGATAGTCCCGAGGTAGGTTCATCGACAAACAGGATTGTGGGTTCACGTAAAAGTTCAAGGGCAATATTTACCCTCTTCCGTTGTCCCCCGCTTATGACTTTATTCAGCGGACTACCCACCTTCAGATCTTTTATCTCATCAAGATCAAAATCTGCAAGGATCTTGTCAACAACCCCGACAATCTTTTCTTCGCTCAGGTTATTCAGACACATCTTTGCATTGAAATAAATGTTCTGGAACACAGTGAGCTCTTCGATAAGAAGATCATCCTGCGGGACGAATCCAATAACACCCTTCAGCTTTTCCTTATCGTTCTTATCATAAAGATCATAACCATTTATCCTCACCTCTCCGCTCTGGGGCTTTAACGTTCCGTTAAGGATGCTAAGGGTCGTTGATTTCCCTACCCCGCTTCCCCCCATAATGCCTATAAGGTCGCCGGCTTCACCATGAAAATTAAGATCGTGGATCCCGTTATCGCTGTTCCGGAACCGGAATGAAACATCCGATGCATCCAGACTAACCCTGTATCTGAATGCAGCTCCGGAAATCTGGCTGACAACATCCGAATGATATATAGTCTTAATCCCTGATCCCCTGATAGTTGATCCACGGTCAAAAATATAAGTCTGGCCGGGGATGATATTCTGACCGTTAAGGTAGAGATCTTCAGCGCCATGATATCTCAGGATATATGTGTTTGTGCTTGCAATAAATAAAAATGAGAGGTTACCCCCGAGATGCTCATTGAATATGTGCTTAATTTCTTTCTGCTCCGGTTCCTTTCTGTTGTTGATAACTATTACTTTCTTACTGTCATTTATATCCCGGTAATTGTTCATGACAAAGCTCTTGATATCCCGGTACTCTTTCGGAGGGACAAAGAATGAATCTGCAACAGTTAACAGGAAATCGAGCTCATTATCTGTAATTTCTTCCCCGAGTGATATGAAATCCATCAGCTGGACCAGAACATAAATTTTCTGTTTCTGCTGAAGTTCTTCATTAATCTTCTGGCATATAGCCAGGATCTTTACAGCATTAAGAGATAATCTTTTCCGGTCTTTAATACTGTCCCTTTCAATATTTTCGGCATTATATGTTGTAAGGTACTCCTCAAACCTGCTCATATATGTAGAAACCAGCTCATTGTTAAGATGCCTCGAAAGGAATGTCTTCACAATATCCTTTCCCCTTAAAGTAATAACTGTTTTACCGTGTATATCGCCGATAAGTGCAAAAAGCTGTACCAGGGCGTTTAATATTGATTCGCTCATACTACAATATTGTTTTTATCAGGGAAATCCGGCTCATTATATCATCAGGAATATAAACCGTTGAAGATTATCTTTGTCTAAATTAATTCAATTCAGGGATTTTTAATATAAAAGTTATGAGCAGTTAGTGAAAGTATTGTAAAATTACCTAACTTGTGTAAGTTGTTCGAAATATTTCTTTATTACAAGTTGAAATAATATGTCGGGATCAGGAAAATTCCTGGATTATTCAGGGCCGGTTGATTACATGATCATTGACCGTTTACTCGTGGATCTCAAGAAGAAGGAAGAATTCATCAGACTGCCAAAGATCGCCGGAAAAAGGGTTTATTCAATTCTTGTGGAATGTCTTGAGAATATTGCGAAACACTCTCTCAGGGACTGCCCTCCCTGTCTGAGGCAGGAGCCATTTATTTCAGCAGTTGAAATAGGAGATAAAATCATTATAACTACAGGAAATGCAGTGCGTGAAGAAAAGAAAGCAAGGCTTGTAAAGATAATCGATCACATTAACAATCTTGGCCAGCAGGATCTTATCCGCCTTTATGAAGAAAAGATAAACAGGGAATCAATGCCTGATGAAAACGGGGCTGAGCTGGGATTCATAATTATGAGATTAAAATCGGGGGAAAGGGTGAAATACGATTTTACAGATCATAATAATGGTTTTTCGGATTTCGAAATACAAATTTCAGTAAATAAAAATGCCATGAGAAAGCTAATTATCGAAAAGACGACTAATTCGCCTAAAGTGATTTTGGATCCTGAAAGGAACCTTTTCGAAATTTCAGGGGAGTCAAGGCCGCCCGATGTAGCCGGGTTTTATTCTGAGATCCTCACTTGGTTTGATGATTTTTCTGCCTTTCGCGGCAATATTTCTGATGCCGGGGAACCTGTTGTTATTAATCTCGACTTCGAGTATTTCAATTCATCTTCGGCAAAATATATCCTTGATTTCTGTAAGCAGATAGCTGCAGCCCGTTCAAAAGGGAATAATATCCTTGTGAAATGGCATTACGAGAAGGATGATAATGATATGCTGGAATCGGGAATTGAAATGTCGAGGATCGCCAGATTTCCCTTCGAATATAATCTGAAGGACATGGATTAATTCCAACCTGCTGAACTGTAGTCAGTTTTAAGAATAGCAGTGGTCTTTCAAACTGCCGGTTTCATCCAGATCAGTTGTTTTTCGATATTATCGCTGAGTTTGTAAGGCTTAATATGATTACTGATGCTTTCGCCGATAATACCGATTTTACTAAGATCGGCTATCCCAGGCCTTGTTTGGGCCAAATAATTAAGATAACCGACTTTGGCAAAATCGACTCCCATCAGTTCAACACCAACACGGTCTGCTGCAAGCCAGTCGGTGCTTGCAATACATACCCGGTGATCAACCGGTGTTCCGTTATTCGGCCCATTCCCTTCCATACCTTCAAACCCGTCGATAAGGGCAAGATGCGGATGAAGCCTGGGTGCCAGGTCAAAAAGATTGTAATTGATCCCCCTGAAACCGCTTCCATGAACAATGGCCTTGTCACTCTTTGAGCCGGCTTTGCGGTCCTTACCCCATGTAAAGCCAGGATCCTTGATTGGCGCTCCGAAAACAATGTTTTTAAGGGAAAGAGTGACCACTGCACGGTCGTGGGTCTTCATCCTTGCTACCGAGATAATATATGAATCCGAACTGAGAAGTGGCTTTGAAAACCTTACGGGATGAGGTCTGAAATCCTTTTCATCAAAAACGTGAATAATATCGGCCCCTTCATTATCAAGATCAACAAGTTTGACAGGATATTTCTCTGCAAGTCTGAGATAACCGAAATTACTGTATCCCTCAATTGCCGGTCCGGGTGCCGAAGACTCGGCAATAATTACATTGTCAAGCTTCCTTATCGACTTAAGAAATTCGAGAACACCTTCCAGTGTGTCAACATGGGTTGACGCAAGCTGTATTGTCAAAGAAACATTATTCGGCTTGATAATCACACGGCGGTTCCCGATGGCACGACGGATCTCTTTCGAGAATGGTTCAAGAGCCCTGAAGGCAAGGTCGGCACGGTTGTCTCCCGTTGTTATTGAAACACGAGATGAGAATTCTGACTCACCGGCGAGGGGTCCAAATGATGAAATATTATTAAGAGAGCCTGTAAAAGTGGCAGCAAGGCCACCCATCATTGATGTTTTAATGAAACTCCGGCGGTTAACAGTATCCATATTTTATAATTTTAGCTTTCAAAGGTAAAAATTTCCCCGGGAATAAATACAGGTCAGAGATGAGAGATGAGCGGTGAGCCTTGCTCTTACTAGCCGGGCCATAATGAAGATGTTTTGTGAAAGGTTGATAAAAGGATAAAGATCTTCCGGTTGTCAATAAATTAATCTCATTAATTTATAAATAAGCATCGAAATTTGAAACAAATTGAGATTTGCATCGTATTTTTGTCTTTGGGACTGTCTAATATTTCATAAATATCAATGCAAGGCAAAAATAAGCTTCTGTTAATTTTTCTGTTTTTCCCGTTTTTCTTAGTATCCGCGCAGGAGACACCTGTTAATCCGGTATCGAATAAGGTATTTACACCCTTCGTATTCAATCCCGCTATCGCGGGAAGCAAGGATTTCATGTCTGTAGACCTTTTAGCTGCCTTGCAGAATAAGCAATATACACAGATTCTCAGCGGAAATACAAGGCTTAAAAAACGCGGACAGGATTATCTTCTGAATTCAAACATATCTGAATTTTCTAATTTCGGGATCGGAGGGTATGTTTTCAATGATCTTATTGGGGATCACAGGAATGCCGGAATAAGTATTGCAGGAGCTTATCATATCCCACTGACCAGGGAAAAGCTCTCATACCTGTCTATAGGCGCTGCAGCTAAGGGCATTTACAGCCTTTATCCCGGAAATGCCGACCTTGGAAAGCCCGAAAGGGATACACTTTTCCCGAATATCGATGCAGGAATTTATTATTATAATCCGTCTTTTTATGCCGGGATTTCAGCTACCAACATTCTGGCTGAATCCCCCGTAAAGGATACAATACCGGTATCGAGAGAATATTTTTTCACCGCCGGATTCAAGGTTGTTCTCAGCAGAAGGCTCAATATTGTTCTTGAGCCATCGGTTATTGCGAATACAGGAGATTCACTGTCAAACGACATAAAAGACATGATCCATCCCGGGCTGAAATTATTTCTCGGGAATTTCTGCATGGGATCATATCTGAATGACTATGACAGGATCCCCTTCTTTTTCCAGTTTAAATATCCCGGATTTTATATCGGGACATTCTTTGAGCTTCCGAGGAATACTCCTTTTTATAAAAAGGAAATTACCGCGGAAATAGTATTAGGATTGAATATTTCGAAAAATAATCCCTCACGTAACAGGAAAGGCCAATGGTAAGGGATTTTTTTATTACAGGTATGAAAAGATTATTCAGATCTATATTATTCTGGACTGCAATTATGTACTGTGGGGTTCTTACCTCTACTGCAGGCGTTAAAGATGATAAAGGCAGTCCGGGTTTGATCCGGCCGGAATCAGCACAGGATGATCTTCCTGTAAGAATTGCATTTTTCGATCTTGATATAATTGCTCCCTCATCGGGTGTTCAGTTTTTCAGGGACGGAATTGTTTTTCTCGGCCTGTCTAAGAACTATTCAAAAATGGTTCCCGAACATGTTTCATTCGGAACAGTTCAGGCTTATTATGCAGTTCCCGGGGATACCTCACTTCAGAATCCCATTATCTTTTCTCCCGATTTCAGATTCTCCTGGCCATGCGATGCGATCTCATTCAACGCCAGTTATGATAAGATGTATTTTACAAGGAAGGATAAGACAGAAAAACATGAAAAGATATATGTTTCGGACTATACCGGCGGCCGGAACGGAAAAGGCAGCTGGTCGGATGTATCAAAGCCTCTGGATTTCTGTACCGGCGATTTTATTTATACCCATCCGGCTTTGTCGGGAGATGGTAATATGATGATATTTGCATCTGACAGGGATGGGTCTTCAGGGGGGCTCGATCTTTTCATTACACGTAAAGACGGAGATAAATGGTCCTCTCCGGAAAATCTGGGAAAACTGATAAATACAAAATCAAATGAACTTTATCCTTTTCTCGATAATTCAAATAATCTCTATTTCTCTTCCGACGGACATCCCGGTTACGGGGGTTATGATATTTTCGTGAGCAAATTCAACGGCAAGAGGTGGGAAGAACCTGTCAATCTGACAAAGCTTATCAATTCTCCGGATGATGATGTTGCCTTTACCCTGAACCGTCTTAACGGGAAAACAGGATTTTATTCATCAGTCGATAATGTTAACAAGCGGTATTCACAGCTTTATAAAGTCAATTCTGCAGAAAAAAATGACGGAAAAAGTCCTGCGGATCTTTCAGTTGCACTGCTTAATGGAGCATTATCTGACACTGCATTCACTTATCAGAAGCTGCTTCTCGCAAAAGCTGACGACATTTCAAGAGCGGCCGAAGAGGCAAGATTAGCTGAAGCTGAGGCAGCATCCAAAACCGCTAAAATAAAAAAAGCAGCAGATGAAGCCAGGACTGCAGAGACCAAAAAGATTTCTGATAAAGAAAAAGCTGCCGAAGCTAAGAGAATAGCTGATGAAGCAAAGATTGCAGAGGCAAAGAGGCTAGCCGATGAAGCAAAGATTGCCGAAGCTAAGAGAATTGCGGATGAAACAAAGATTGCTGAAGCTAAACGACTTGCAGATGAGGCTAAAGCTGCAGAGAAAGCAAAAGCTGTACTGGCATCAACAACTCCTAAGGTAAGGGTGGATACAGTGAAATCAATCACCCCCGTATCGGAAAAACTTAAGGATGTGGTTGTCTACAGGGTTCAATTCCTGTCAAGTGTTACACAGAAGCCTATGAAAGAGGTTATTGTAAACGGGAAATCATATCCTACCTACATATATTTCTATCTTAAGGAATACCGTTACACGACAGGGGAATTCACCTCACTGGAATCTGCAAAGGCACTTCAGTTTGCCATGAGAAAAGCAGGCTATCCGCAGGCATTCGTTGCTGCATTTAAGAATAATACAAGGTCGCTGGATCTTAATTTGTTCAGATGACAAATCGATAGAGCACCCGGAAAGGTAAATTCACAGAAAATGTTACTGTAATTACTGCAAACTCTCCCTGGCAAATCTCAGATGTACGCTGCTGAGTTCGCAGAGTCCCAGATTCTTTACAAATTCCTGTCCGTCGCCGATAACATAACCAAGAAAGGCCAGAATTGCAGGATTACCCGGTGTGCCAAGTGATCCGATGGCCAGATCCCTGCAGAGGCTTTCCGGATAGATCCCCAGCCAGATGCTCCTGTGGGCGGTTTCAAGGTCTTTGAATGGGGTTTCAGTCCGACCTATTGTATTATCGAAATCGAGATCAAAAGGAATTATCTGGATATGTTCCCGACGGTTCCCCGACGGAGCTTCAAAAGCAAAGGACAAATTACAGTAACCAACAGCCAGAGGATCTTTTGAGACACTATTGATCATTTCTTTATCTCCGGTTACACCTGTCCCTTTAAGATCGGAAGCTTTCCTGAAACAGAAACCCGCCAGGACATCGGAAGCACCTGATTCGTCAGCCCTGATATATACATCCGGCTTTACATTCCCCGAAGTGTCAAGCAATGCTCCCCAGGAAGGAGTTACAGGACTGGTAAACAGTTGCTGTATCTCATCAGGACTTAATCCCTGCTTCATCAATCTTGACATATAGGGATTCCTGTCATTTACTATGATCGCAACTCCGTCTTTTGCAACCGGGATTAACCAAATGCCTGAATCTTTTTCATCGTCTGAGAGCGGACGGGAAATCATTGCGAGATCGGTCTTTTTATCAATCAGGTCGGCAATTCCCTGTCCGGATCCGGTTTCATGAATAGTAATCTTTACATCCCTGTGAATATTCATAAAGCCGTCTGCCCATTTCTGCATAAGAGGTGATAGAGCATAAGCTCCGCTGATAGTGAATTCCCCGCTGATATTCTCTTCCGTAACAGCATTGGGAATGTTCTCCGCCGGTGCAGATTTACGTGATTTACATCCGATTATGACAGTGACTGTCAGAAACAGAATAAGGATCTTTTTCAAGGTAAATTTTTTCTTAAAGTTACAAAAATTTCTTTTTCATTTATAAAACATAACCTTTGTGTCCTTAGTGTGAACTTTGTGCTCTCTGGTTAAATAATCCCTTACTGCAACCGGGACTTGTTAATCCTGTTCAAGTCTCCGTCAAATTTCAAAACCTGCCCTTTTCTGGTATCTGAAGTAAATGTTTTGCTTCCATATCTTAAGGAAAGGGGATATCCCGCGTGAGAAGTAACTTTCAGGAAAACAAGTCTTCCCTGTTCCCACTCAAAATCGAGTTCAAATCCTCCCCTGGCACGTATTCCTTTTACTTTACCTTCGGGTATATCTGATGGCAGGGCTGGCAGGATGTCGATTGATGCAAGGTGGCTCTGAAGCAGCATTTCGGCAATACCGGCAGCTCCTCCGAAATTTCCATCTATCTGGAAGGGAGGATGAGCATCGAACAGGTTGGGGTAGGATCCTCCGCCTGAAGAACCTCCTCCCGACGATTTTGAATTTGACTGCCCTGCAGGCCTCAAAAGCATCCTTACCATTTTCCATGAATGATCGCCATCGAGGAATCTTGCCCAGAAATTTATTTTCCAGGCAAGGCTCCATCCCGTACCTTCATCCCCGCGGGCTATCAGTGATTTCTTTGCAGCTTCCATAAGATCGGGGCTTTCATCATAATTGATCTCCTTTCCGGGATGAACGCCCCATAAGTGTGATACATGCCGGTGCTTGTTTTCCGGATTGTCAATATCCTTCATCCACTCCTGCAGCTGGCCAAATCTCCCGATCCTGTATGGAGCGATCCGGGGAAGCATTTGCCTGAGTGTATCTGCAAATGCATTGTCTGTACCTAAAACAGTTGAAGCCTCTATGCATGCCTTAAACAGACTTTTGATTATCTGATGATCCATTGTCGGGCCATAAACCAGTCCCCCGTTCTCGGGGGAATTTGAGGGTGAAGAAACAAGCCATCCCGTCTCAGGATCAGCAATAAGAAAACCGGCATAAAACCTTGCGGCACTTTTCATAACAGGCCAGGCTCTAAGGGATAGAAATGATTTGTCTCGGCTGTAAAGAAAATGCTCCCAGAAATGATGGGCAAGCCAGCCGCTACCGGTTACCCATATCCCGTGATCTGATGCGTTTATCGGAGCAGCTCCCCTCCAGAGATCGGTATTGTGATGCAGAACCCAACCTCCCGCATTGTAATGATCCCTTGCAACCTTCCTGCCTGCAGGAACAACTTCTTCCAACATCCTGAACAGAGCATCATGGCACTCAGCAATATTCAGAACCTCGACCGGCCAGTAATTCATTTCGGTATTAATGTTAACCGTGTATTTACTATCCCATGATGGATTGAGCTTATCATTCCATATACCCTGAAGGTTTGCCGGGTAAGTTCCCTCCCTGCTCGATGCAAGCATCAGGTAACGGCCATACTGAACATAAAGCGCAGCCAGAGAATTGTCCATGGCATCAGGAATCCGGGAAATCCTCTCTGCAGTAGGAAGGTTCTCATTGCCTGAAGAACCGAGGAATATCGAAAATCTGTTAAAATATTTTTGATAATCAGCAATATGAGCTTTCTTAACCTGGTTAAATGATATAGATCCAAGATCAGAAAGATATTTAATGCATTTGGCTTCAGGATCACCCGAAACATCATTCGGATCAATGAAATTTGTTGCGGCTGCAATCCAGAGAACAACCTGGTTTGCCTTTTCAACATGGATCACTTTATCCATGGCAGTTAAATCACCTCCCTGAGCCACCACTCTGACCATCGCGGTTCCTCTCAGAGCGCCATCCTTAACCGTTACATTCAGCTCAATAATGCCATCATCAGTCGTTACAACCGAGAATCCTTCATGAGGTGATTTCAGCATAATATCAAAAGTAAGCGCCTTCTTTCTGCCGGCAGTGAGGTTCACCGCAATAATATTATCAGGGTAGCTTGCAATATATTCCCTCGTAAAGAGAACATCACCTGCAACATAAGAAGTTCTGCATACAGCATTTGAAATATCCAGTTCCCTCCGGTAGTCAGTAACTGTTTCATGGTCCGGAAAACTCAGAAGTATATCCCCGAAGGGCTGATATTTCTGCTGGCGCAATGGGACGCTCATGAATTTCTCAAGTGCAAGCTTCTCAGCTTCATCCTGCTTCCCCTGCCACAACAGTTCGCGGATGGTACCCAATGAAGCGTATGCTCCTTCATGAGAATAATCATGAGGCTTACCCGACCACAGGGTTTCCTCATTGAACTGGATCATGTCAACGGCCGGACCTCCGAAAATCATTGCCCCCATCCGTCCGTTCCCAATAGGGAGAGCCTCCTCCCATGAAGAGGCAGCATGCTCATACCAAAGCTTTAGATCATTGTCTGATTGTGAATTACCGGCTGCAGTTATAAACGTAAATAATACCGGTAAAATGAGTTCTCTGATTTGCTTCATCCGGGATATAATTTTCAGTAATGATACTAAGATACGAACTAAACTTAATCACTGGAAGAGGATTGTTTTAAATCTCTCACCGTGAGGTTTTCAAAAAGTAATAACAGTAATTATGTTTTTATCTTGCCATGCAACATTTCGATTTTAAGCCTGTCTTTAATCTGAAAAGAATTGAAAAATCGAATAAAAAGGGTGGCCATGAAAAATCTTAAGGAATTATCGCTGTTAATTATCTGTCTTACCATTACTGCCTGTGTTGACGCACAGTTCAGGAAAACTGTTTATGGCAACGGCAAGGTGGTATCAGAAGAAAGAACTCCCCTGCAGGCATCAGGTGTAAGGGTAAGTACCGGGATAGATGTTTTTCTGACCCAGGGAGACAAGCTGAATTTAGTTGTTGAAGCGGATGAGAATCTGCATGAATACATCATCACGGAAGTAAAGGACGGGATACTGGATGTTTATACCGATGCAAATATCCGTGGCGCCGAAATGAAGAGGGTTTATGTCACCCTGAAGACAATCAATTCGGTAAGCTCATCGAGTGCAGGTGATATAATCGGTGAATCACCTGTTGAGACTGATGATCTGAAGATCTCTGCCAGCAGTGCCGGCGATATCAAGCTTGAGGTTTATGTCAATAACATTGATGCAAATATCAGCAGCTCGGGTGATGTGACTCTGACGGGCGAAGCCGGCTTCATGGAAGTTGATTTAAGCAGTGCCGGTGACCTTAATGCATATAATCTTAAGGTAAAAGAGGCTGACGTTTCAGTTTCCAGTGCAGGCGGGGCAGATATTTTTGTAACGGAAAAGCTTACAGCAAGAGCATCGAGTGCAGGAGAGATAAATTACAGGGGAGATCCGAAAAATGTAAATGCCCATTCCTCAAGTGCAGGTGGGATCCACCGCAGATAACTTCCTTATCAATATATATTAGCCATTTATAATAACCGTCAGGGAATCTCCCCGACGGTTTTTTTTAACTTTGCAGGATTACCCCCTTTCTTATTTCCCCCACAGGGGAAAAGCTCTCCTTCCCTGGGGGAAAGCCTGCCCCGCTTAGGCGGGGGCCGGGAAGGGGGTAGTGAAAATAGGTGTGTTACACTTGATTTATTGATAATTACCGATAATCATATTAAAAATAGCGATCTATGGAAAAAAATATCAGTATCAACCTTAAAAATGCAGCAGATTTTATCTCTTTTGAAGAGGTAATCGCGCTTGCACAACAGTCACTGAGGCATCTTGACTCCCTTAACGGAGGAACGGGGGCCGGCAATGATTTTCTCGGATGGCTGTCCCTGCCAGACGATATTGTAAAACAGTTCGACAGGATAGAGAAAACAGCAAAGCATCTGAGATCGGTTTCAGATACAACGGTAGTAATCGGTATCGGAGGCTCTTACCTCGGAGCAAAAGCAGTGATTGAAGGACTTTCCCACTCATTCGCTCCTTTGCAGAAACCAAAACACCATGAGATCTTTTTTGCAGGACAGAATATCTGTGAAGATTATATGTCGGATCTTCTGGAAATTCTTGATGGAAGGAATTACTCAATAATAGTCATTTCCAAATCAGGTACTACAACCGAGCCGGCTATAGCTTTCAGAATCCTGAAAGATCATCTTGAAAGAAGAG
Source organism: uncultured Bacteroidales bacterium (assembly GCA_963700275.1). Lineage (GTDB taxonomy): Bacteria > Bacteroidota > Bacteroidia > Bacteroidales > VadinHA17 > LD21. The sequence continues at coordinate 92,944 of CAVOWZ010000017.1, forward strand.
TGGGAAAAGCCAGGGCAGCCGGCATGATCATTGCAGTCACCGACAGTTCAAAAGGCGCATTGAGATCGCTTGCAGATACTAACGGGTATGAGACATTCGTAATTCCCGATAATGTTGGCGGAAGATATTCCGTACTTACGCCTGTCGGACTTTTACCCATAGCGGTTAGCGGCGCGATATCAGGATGCTTGTTAAGAGGAGCACAGGCAATGGAGGCTCATCACAAGGAAAAACAGGGATGTTGCTTCTAATCCTTCCCTTATTTATGCCGCTGCCCGTAACCTGCTTCTTCAGACCGGCAGGCCGGTTGAAATTCTTGTCGGATTCACACCAAAACTTCATTACTTTTCGGAATGGTGGAAACAGCTTTTTGGAGAAAGCGAAGGCAAAGAAGGGAAAGGGATATTCCCGGCATCAGTCGATTTTACAACTGATCTGCATTCACTCGGGCAGTATATCCAGGAAGGACAGAGAATACTTTTTGAAACATTTATATCAGTTGAAAATACAAGAAGAAAGTTACAATACCTCATGAAAAAGATGATTCCGATCAGCTGAATTACCTTGCAGGCAAAAGGCTTTCGGAGGTCAACAATAATGCTGAAACAGGTACCATACTTGCTCATAATGACGGAAATGTACCTGTAATTAAGATCAACATTCCTGAGCTTGATGAATTTTACATAGGCCAGCTGATTTATTTCTATGAGATGGCATGTGCGATAAGCGGATATATCCTTGATGTCAATCCGTTCGATCAGCCGGGAGTGGAAGCTTACAAGAAGAATATGTTTGCCCTTCTGAATAAGCCAGGGTTTGAAGAGGCAGGGAAGAAGTTGAGAGAAAGACTGGGAAGGTAGGTCGTGCGGTCGTGCGGTCGTGTGGTCGTGAGGTCGTGCAGTCGTGCAGTCGATGCTTGTAAGGAGCTTTGTAATCCGTAGCTTCAGCGAAGGCTTATGGTCGAAAGTCTGGAATAGAATTATAATTTAAATAAAATTTAAACCTTATATTATTATGAAAATTGAACTTGAAAAAAGATTTTACCTGGTCACTGGTTGTTCCTACCAGTATGGGAGTTCGTATCACCCCGCTCAACGGTCAGCCTGTACATTGCAGCGATACATTTCATATGCAGGCAACAAGTGCTGAAACAAATGTAGCAAGTGTAATCTCATACCTTGGATTACCGGTGAAAGTACTGACAACATTTGTCAAAGAAAGTCCGATTGCACGGTTTAATTAAGGATAATCTTGCAGGCAGGCATATTGCATATGAAGGCGTTGAGGTGGAACAGGGAGGACCATGGGGCTACAGCCACCAGTTCAATATTGCCGACAGCGGCTACGGATCAAGAGGTCCGAGAGTTCAGAATGACCGTGCCGGAGAAGTGGGAAGAACACTCAATGTAAAGGATTTCGATCTTAAGAGGTTATTTGAGAAAGAAGGTGTACAGATACTTACATCTTTCGGGACTGATAGCTGCATTATCGCCTGAAACAAGCAATTTCTGCCTCGAACTGGCGAGAGCTGCTAAGAAATACGGTACCCGGATATCCTTCGATCTGAATTACCGTGCCACCTTCTGGAAAAACAGGGAAAAAGAACTTTCGGCAACTTTTAAGGAAATAGCCGGATTAGCAGATATTCTTGTCGGTAATGAAGAGGATTTTCAGCTTTGCCTCGGCATTGAAGGACCGGAAGAGGGAGGAAAGGATCTTGCAGCAAAGATCGAAAGCTTCAAGGAGATGATAGGCAGGGTTAAGAAAGCTTATCCCGGAGGCATCTGTTTTTGCAACAACTCTTCGTCAGGTTATAAGTGCCAATGAACACCTCTGGGGTGCCATCATGCTTGAAGGAGATAACTGGCATGTTGTTGAACCACGTGAGATACACGTTCTTGACAGGATCGGTGGAGGAGATGGATTCGTGGGCGGAATGCTTTATGCTGTACTTAAGGGCTGGGAACCGGAAAAATGGATACAGTTCGGATGGGCCACCGGTGCGCTTGCCACAACTGTTATTACCGATTATGGCCAGCCTGCCGATGAAGACCAGGTCTGGAGCATCTGGAAAGGCAATGCAAGGGTAAAAAGATAAAGAAAAGTTCTATACAGATTTCTGTCGCAGGAATCTCAGGCAGGTAATCAATTTTGTTTTGAGTTTCTTTTTTGCAACGAACTCATCCAGTACCTGCGAAGGTTGGATCCCCGATTTCCTGCAATCATAATATAACCCTTGTTGTAGGTTTCTTTATGTTTATTATCCGGTTCAGGTCAATCGGTGTCGCAATAATAACACTGTCGCACTTTGTATTATTGATAGTCTTTTCAAGGTCACTAAGCTGTTGTTCTCCATAGCCCATAGCAGGAAGCAGGGTTCCGATCCCCGGGTAGAGACTGAAAGTTTCCTTAGCTTCCGACTACATAAGGCCGGGGATCAATTAGTTGAGGCAGCACCGAATTTACGCGCAGCAACAATACCTGCACCGAGTTTCATCTCCCCGTGAGTAAGGGTTGGTCCGTCTTCAACTACAAGTACATTCTTCCCCCTGATAATCGAAGGATCATCGACTTTTATCGGTGATGCAGCATCAATAACTGTTGCTTTCGGATTAACCTTCTCAATGCTTTCCCTGACAATATTTATAGATTCCGGATCGGCGCTGTCAATCTTGTTTATAACCACAACATCAGCAATCCGAGAGTAACTTCGCCGGGGTAATATCTGAGCTCATGACCTGCCCTGTGGGGATCGGTTACTGTGATCATCAGATCAGGCTTATAGAACGGGAAATCATTATTCCCGCCATCCCACACGACAACATCGCAACCTGCCGGATCTTTTTCGGCTTTGCGGAGTATGGCCTCATAATCAACCCCTGCATAAATCACATTTCCTCTTACAACATGAGGCTCATATTCTTCCATCTCCTCAACCGTACATTTATGCTTTTCAAGATCTTTTATCGTGGCAAACCGCTGAACTTTCTGTTCACTAAGATCCCCATAAGGCATAGGATGACGGATAGCAACAACTTTCAGGCCTTTTGCCATAAGGATCTCAATAACTTTTCTCGAGGTCTGGCTTTTACCGCAACCTGTTCTCATCGCTCCCACTGCAATTAATGGCTTTGTACTCTTTACCATCGTTTCATCAGGTCCGAGCAGAACAAAATTCGCACCGGCAGAATTCACAATTGCACTTACCGACATCACCTTCTTATAAGTTACATCACTGTATGAAAAGATGCATTCATCAACCTTGAATTTCCTAATCATCTCAGGAAGGCTCTCCTCGGCAAAAACCGGAATACCTTTCGGATATAATTTCCCGGCAAGGTCATCAGGATATTTTCTTCCATCAATATCCGGTATCTGGGCTGCAGTAAATGCAACAACATTATAACTATTCATTATCCCTGTAAAATATATTGAAATTGTGGAAATCCCTTCCGGCTGCTCCGATGATGATTACATTTTTTCTTGTCATAAATACTCCTATTTTTTCAGCAATTTATTGACAGTATTGATTTTCATTTTAAAATGAATCAGCAAATGTATAATTTGCATACCGGAATTCCGACAGTTTAAATAAATTTTTTAAACATGGTTTCCACATTATAACTGTCTGTAATACAATAAAATTTATATCAACCGGTTATGATCTGTGAAAATGTTACCGAAGATTATTTTTAGTAATGTACTATATGATAAATTCTTTGTACTATTATAACATTGTATGAATGTCCTTGCCCACATATACCTGTCGGGTGATTCCGATAAGATAATCATCGGGAATTACATTGGTGATTATGTGAAGGGGAAGGATTATCTCAAATATCCCGAACCAATAAGGAAGGGCATTATTCTTCACAGGCATATAGATGATGTTCACCGACCGCCATCCGGTGGTTCACAGGAGTAAGATATACTTTACAAGGAAATATCATAAGTATGCAGGAGTTATAACTGATATTATCTATGATCATTTTCTGACAAAGGAGTGGGATTTCTTTTCCCGAAGACCGCTTGAGAGTGTAACTTATAATTTCTACAGGGCGCTTGTAAATAATTATGAGATACTCCCCGACAATGTAAGGGAGATGATGCCCTTCTTTATTATAAACAACTGGATTGAAACATACCAGACAACAAACGGAATACAGCATGTACTGAGGACATTGAGCAAGCATTCCAGTCTGCCGAATGAAACCAGGTTTGCAATAAAAGCCCTAAAGAAAAACTATTATTCACTCCAGGATGATTTCATGGAATTCTTTCCCCAGCTGATAGATTATGTCGAAAAAGATTTCGGCGTTGAAATATCTCACAGGATAACAATTCCGTTCTGATCATACCAGATATTCTGTACGGCTCGCATCGAGCCTGAGAAAAATAAACAGTAGATATTGTAAAACCCCATAGCGAACTGCCGCCGTAGCTGAAAAACGGTAAGGGGATTCCGATCACCGGTACGAGCCCGATAGCCATGCCAATGTTTATGAAAAAATGAGTGAAGAGTACAGAAATAACCCCATAGCCATAAATGCGCGAGAAAACCGATCGCTGCCTTTCTGCGAGTTTGATGAGTCGCAATAAGAAGAAAAAGATACAATCCCACAATTGCAAACGACCCCAGGAAACCCCACTCTTCACCAACGGTGCAAAAGATGAAGTCTGTGCTTTGAGCGGGTACAAATTTGAATTTTGTCTGTGTTCCCTGAAGATATCCTTTACCGCTGAATCCTCCGGATCCGATCGAAATAAGTGACTGGTTAAGATTATACCCTGTACCATGCGGATCAGACTTGATGCCCAGCATTATCTCAACTCTCTCACTCTGATGAGGCTTCAGAAGGTTGTTGAAAGCAAAATCAACCGTATTGATATAAAGAATACTTCCAAGCAGGAACAGGTATATTACGAGTATGCCAATTGCTTTTTTCTGATAGATATAAAAAGCAAAGGTCAGACCTGCACAGGATAAGTGTAATAATTAAAATAAACTCATTACCAATTGATTTCAAAACAAAATGATCGAGAGTAAATATTATCCCTCCGATAAGCAAAATGATCCCCAGCCCTGAAAGTGCTAATTTTGGTTTTCGTGTTGCAAACCAGGTCAGAAAAAAAGCCAGCGCCACAAGAATAAGTGTCAAGGATCAATATTATCCATCAGTAATGTCAGAAAGAACAGGACTATCATAAGCAGTCCTGAAACAAAAATATACGGGCTCATTCCCTCTCTGTACAAAACGAAAAAAAATGAGAAAAAGACAATTGTTGATCCCATATCAGGTTGTATTGCTGTCAGGACTGCAGGCAAGAGGATAATGGCGGCTGCAGGTAATATTACGCTAAGTCTGGTAAGTTCCTCCTTATGGTTATTGAGGTAGCTTGCCAGTGCCAGTGCAGTTGCGAACTTGGCGAATTCGGAAGGCTGAAGTGTGAGGGGTCCAAGCTGGAACCATGATCGTGCACCATTAACTTCCTTTCCGACAAAAAGTACAAGAATCAGCAGAATTACAAGAACCCCGTAAACGCCCCACGAGAAGAAAAGATAAAACCGGGTGTCGATGATCACTACAAATATTGCCAGTACAACGGCTGCAAGTATCCAGATGAACTGTTTTCCGTATCTCTGGGTAAAATCCAGTATCTCCTTATGTTCTTCATTGTAAACGGCAGCATAAATGTTGAACCAACCCATGATCATCATAAGCAGGAACAGAAGGACAGTGACCTTGTCAATCCCGTACCAAATATTAACGTTGCGTGTCATTCTGTGCTGTTGTCCGATAAGATTTAATTCAAGCATTCTTTGTTCCTTCCACTTGCTTGCTTCGCTGATCTCTCCATTAATATACTTTTCAATCATCAGGCTTGCCACCGGTGCTGCATAAGTAGCTCCGAATCCTGCATTCTCGACATATACCGCTATGGCAATTACAGGATTATCCTTCGGGGCAAATGCAATAAAAACCGAATGATCTTCCCCGTGAGGATTCTCAGCTGTTCCTGTTTTACCGCAAACAATTATATCGTCCATAGCTGCAATCCTCGCAGTAGCTCCTGCTCCGCCATTCACCGCAGCTTCCATTCCCAAGAACTATCTCTTCAAAATTTGCTGAATCGATACTTATCTGATGCTTCAGCTTAAACCTTTCATCTGCTCCGCGGCCGGTTCCTGTCGATTTCACAATATGCGGAGTGAAATAATATCCTCTGTTGGCAATAGCGGCAGTCATATTTGCCATCTGAAGAGGTGTTGTTCCAATCTCGCCCTGTCCAATTGCAAGAGATATTACTGTAAGCGCCTTCCATCCGTTAACGCCGTGGTACCTGTCGAAATAGGTGGATGGCGGTATGAGTCCCGGCAGTTCATTCACAAATTCAGTCTCCAGCTTTTTCCCGAAGCCGAATTCAGTAAGATATTTCCTCCATCTTTCATATGCTTCTGATATGGTACCATATGCGGGGTTTTCAAGTATTTTCCTGAAAGTCTGGCAGAAGTATGAATTACATGAATTCATTACAGCACCTTTCAGGTTCAGAGGAGATGAATGGGTATGGCAACCGACAAAAAGATACCCGTTGCTGCAACCGAAAGTTGTTGAAGGTACAATAACCTTCTCCTGAAGGGCAATAAGCCCGTTTATAGGTTTGAAAGTTGATCCCGGAGGATATGATGCCATAAATGCCCTGTTAAAAAGTGGTAATAGCGTATCTGCCGACAACTTTGAGTAATTCTCTGAACGGATCCTTCCTACAAGTAAACCAGGATCATAATACGGCGAAGAGACCAGGGCAAGGATCTCTCCTGTAGATGGCTCAATAGCAACTATACTCCCGGTTTTATTCTGCATCAGCTTTTCACCATATTCCTGCAACCCGAGATCAATACTTGAAATTATATCGTTCCCCTGGACAGCCACGGTATCCATCATTCCGCCGGCGTAAGAGCCTTTCACCCGGCTGTATACATCAACAAGGAAGATCTTTACACCCTTTGTGCCTCTCAGTTCTTTTTCGTATGCCTCCTCTATTCCCAGCTTCCCGATATAATCGCCGGATTTATAGTAGGGATCTTTCTTTATCTGTGCTTCATCTGCCTCACTTACATATCCGAGCAGATGTGCAGCAACAGGCCTGGAATACTTCCTTAATGTCCTGGGCTGTACATAAAAACCGGGGAACATAAAGATCTTTTCCTGGAACCTGGCATAGGATTCGGCAGAGATCTGTTTCAGGAATATCGAAGGAGCCCTGCCTGAATAATTCCTGGCCGCTTTCATCCTCTCCATGAAAATCTCCCTTGTAATTCCCAGGTCCTGGCAAAAAAGTGAAGTATCCATTTTTGATGTCTGGGACGGTATCACCATCAGATCATATGCAGCCTGGTTAGTAACGACCAGTTTTCCTCTCCTGTCATAAATCAATCCCCGCGCAGGATACTGTGTTACATATCTCAGAACATTATTATCTGCCGACAGCCTGTAGGTATCTTTAACGACCTGTATTACGAACAATTTGATAATCAGGGCAACTGATGCAATCACAATAATTGATGTGATGAGATATTTCCTTGTTGAAAAGAGATCCTTCATGCCCCGGTTAGTTATTTGCCCTTTCTTATATATTCCAGAAGCAGGATAAAGGTGACTGAAAACAGTGAACTCAGCAGCACCCTGAGTAATGTATTAAAAAAATCAGAAAGTCTGAACACTTCAATATAGAACAGAAAAGTATGATGAATCAGTACAATAAATATTGTATATAAAAGAAACCATTTGAATCCGTAAACAAACATCGAGGGGCCTGAACCGGTTTCATACCCTTCCCTGGGAGATATCAATCTCAGGACATAAGGCCTTGCGAATCCTGCAAGAACAGTTGCCGAGGTATGCATACCGGGGGTTCCAGTCATAAGGTCAATGATCAGGCCTGTAAAAAATGAGATGATAAGTAACAGCCATGCAGGGATCTCAACGGGAAGCAGCAGGATGAACAGAATATATACAAAAGGATTCACATACCCGCTGAATTGTATATTATTGAACAGAAACAGCTGAAGGAGTAACAGCAAAACAAAGATCAGGGTATATCTTAAAATCCTGTTGATCATTGAAATTGTTTTTCAAGTTCCAGTTGTTCTGTCTTCTGAAGGTTCCCTAATACATTAACAAAACTAAGCTTCTTAAAATCGGTTTTAAGCAAAACTGATATCCTGAAAAAATCGCTGCCCGATCTTTCAATCTCACTGATAGTCCCGACCATCAATCCCTCAGGAAAAACAGCCGAATAACCTGTTGTCTCAACTGTATCCCCCACCGCTGCAATAACATGTTGTGGTATTTCGCTCAGGATGGCATGACCGTAATCCCTGCCATCCCAGCTTAACGAACCGAAATATCCGTTTGATTTGATCCTTGCACTCAGTCTGAAGTCGATATTAAGAACCGACATGGCCACTGAATAGTTTGAAGAACATCCGACAATCACACCGGCCACACCATCATCCGAAATGACAGCCATGTCACTGGCAAGGTTCTGGTTATAACCCTTGTTCAGTGTGAAAAAATTCTTCTGGCGGTTTACCGAATTATTTACGACTTCGGCAGAAGACCAGATATACTTCTGCTTAAAAACTGAATCGGTAACAGAAAAAAAAACAGGATTGCTCCCCTTTCCCATCTGCTCAATCCTGTTCTTCAGGGTGGCATTTTCGGCGGAAAGCTTCCCGGCTGTTTCACGTAACCGGAAATAAGACCTGGTTTTGCTTACCGATCTTTCAATTCCCGCGGTAAAAACCCTTATACCTTTTACGACCCTTGTATTATGATAATTATTTCCTGATGTAAGTAAAGAAAGACCTATTCCTTCAAGAATGAGAAAGATGATTATATTATTATACCCTATAAGAAAATTAAGGAGATTTCTCATTCACAGTAGTACTTATCTCATCAGGAAAGGATACTTCTCTACATTTTTCAGGGCGACACCTGTACCCCTTGCAACCGAATGAAGAGGATCCTCAACAACATTGAAATTAATATTGATCTTGTCCGCAAGCCTCCGGTCAAGACCTCTCAGGAGCGCTCCGCCGCCAACCATATATACCCCTTTGTTCACAATGTCGGCATAAAGTTCGGGAGGAGTCTGCTCCAGAACACTCAGCAGAGCTGCTTCAACTTTTGTAAGGGATTTGTCGAGACAGTAGGCTATTTCCTGATATGAAACAGGAATTTCAATAGGAAGAGCCGTCATAATGTTTGGTCCTCTTACGATATAATCTGCAGGCGGATTATCAATATCCGGAAGAGCGGCGCCAACAGCAATTTTGATATCTTCGGCAGTTCGTTTCGCCGATCTTGATATTATGCTGATGCCTCATATATGCCTGGATATCCGATGTAAATCCATCACCTGCAATTCTTATCGATTTATTGCACACTATACCGCCAAGAGCTATGACCGCAATCTCTGTTGTACCTCCGCCTATATCGATTATCATTGAACCTTCAGGAGCTTCAACATCAATCCCAATCCCGATCGCAGCAGCCATGGGTTCGTAAATCATATATACATCTCTTCCTCCTGCATGTTCAGAAGAGTCACGTACTGCTCTTATCTCAACTTCAGTACTTCCTGAGGGTATGCAGATCACAATTTTCAGAGAAGGAGCAAAGAGCCTCGATCCCTTGTTGATCATTTTGATCATTCCCCTTATCATAAGTTCAGCAGCATTGAAATCTGCTATCACTCCGTCGCGCAAAGGTCTGATGGTCTTTATATTTTCATGCGTTTTACCATGCATCTGCCTTGCTGCCTCACCTATTGCTATCAACTTTCCAGTACTCTTATCTATCGCAACTATCGATGGTTCATCAACAACTATCTTATCATTATGAATAATAATTGTATTTGCTGTCCCAAGATCAATAGCGATCTCCTGCGTTAAAAATGAAAATAGTCCCATTAATAATATATTATTAGTGTTTAAAATGTCTTATTCCTGTAATAACCATCGCCATACCGTTTGAAGAGCAATAATCTATTGAATCCTGGTCCCGTACTGATCCTCCCGGATGAACAACGGCGGTAACGCCTGCCTTGTGGGCAATCTCAACACAGTCGGGAAAAGGGAAGAATGCATCTGAGGCCATAACGGATCCTTTCAGGTCAAAACCGAACGAACGGGCTTTTTCAATAGCCTGTTTCAGGGCGTCAACCCTTGAGGTCTGCCCGATACCGCTTGCACATAACTGCCTGTTCTTTGCAAGAACAATTGCATTCGACTTGCTCTGTTTTACAAGCTTATTTGCAAATACAAGGTCGGCAACCTCTGAAGCTTCCGGAATTCGTGGAGTGACGGATTTCAGATCGCCGGCTTTCTGTGTGCTGTTATCCTTCTCCTGCCAGAGAACGCCATTAAGAAGTGACCTGAAGCTGTGAATCGTTTTCAGCGGTTCCTTTCTTTTAAGAATAATCCTGTTTTTCTTTTGTTTAAGAATTTCAAGAGAATTCTCAGTAAAGTCCGGCGCAATCAAAACTTCAAAAAAGATCTTGTCCATCTCAGCTGCCACTGATCCGTCGATATTAACGTTGGTAGCAATTATTCCACCATAGGCCGATACCGGGTCGCATGCAAGGGCATCGTTCCATGCATCCAGCAGGTTCTCCCTCGATGCAGCGCCACAGGCGTTGTTATGTTTTATTATGACAACCGTGGTTTCGTCGAATTCATCAATAAGGTTCAGTGAAGCTTCGATATCAAGGAGATTGTTATATGAGATCTCCCTGCCATGCAGCTTGTCAAAAATCTGTTCCGTATCACCATAAAATATGCCCTTCTGATGAGGATTTTCCCCATACCTCAGATTGTATGCGTTGTTTATGCTTTCGCGGAAGGCGGAAATACCTTCAGCTTTATTGAAATATCTGAATATCTCCGTATCGTAATGTGATGATGTCATGAATGCTTCAGCTGCAAAACGCCGTCTTTCAGCGGCGGAAGTAAAACCTTTCTTTTCTTTCAGCAATCCCAGCAATCCCGGATATTGTTCCCTTCCTGAAATAATGAGAACATCGGTGAAATTTTTTGCTGCAGCCCTGATAAGTGAAATCCCGCCAATGTCGATCTTCTCAATAATCTCCTCCTCATCGCTTGTGCTTTTCACTGTCTCCTCAAACGGATAGAGATCTACTATCACCAGATCTATTTCCGGGATATTATACTGAGCCATCTGTTCACTATCTCCTTTGTTTTCCCTCCTGGCAAGGATCCCACCGAAAACGGAAGGATGAAGAGTCTTGACCCTGCCGCCAAGGATTGAAGGAAAGCCGGTAAGATCCTCCACTTTCCCGGCAGGTATTCCCATCTGATCAATATGATTATATGTACCGCCTGTTGAAAATATCCTTACGCCCAGTTCATGAAGTGTTCTGACTATTTCATCAAGGCCTTCCTTATAATATACGGAAATTAATGCACTTTTTATCTTCTTATCACTCATTTGCTGATTATTATGATATGCCGGAAAATGATTTTGCGGGCGGTTAAAAATAGATATTTTTTTATTAACCTCAATAGATTATATATTAACATTTTGAGCATTATGGCATTTCGCAGTATTTTAATCCGACAACATATGATTTTTCTTATCTTTGGTTTCCCAAACCAATGCAGAAATCCAGGATGAAGGTTTTAAAGCTCCTCAAAGAGAGTATATTACTGGCGTTTAACTCAGTAACTATTAATAAGCTAAGGACTTTCCTTTCGCTTTTTGGAATAACGATAGGGATTTTCTCGATCATTTCGGTATTTACTGTTCTCGACTGGATGGAGAAGTCGATCCGTGACAGTATTGACTCAATGGGAAGCAATGTTGTTTATATTCAGAAATTCCCCTGGTCGTTCAGTCCCGATCTTGCCTGGTGGGATATTATCAAATGGCCTTCCCCTTCGTTAAGTGATTACGATGCCATGCTTAACAAGTCATCTAAGACCGAAGCCCTGTCTTTTGTGGTCGGGCAATCTGCAACAATAAGCTATGACAAAAATGTTGCCAGTGGTGTTCCTGTAGGTGCAGTGACAGATAATCTTGAAAATGTTGTGAATTTTGAAATAGGAAAAGGCAGATATTTTTCCCCGTTTGAATATACAAGCGGCAGTAATGTAGCTGTAATTGGAGCCGAGATAGCTGAAAAGCTCTTTAAGGATGTAAATCCCATCGATAAGGAAATTAAACTATCGGGCCGTAAAGTAAGGGTCATAGGAGTCTTCAAAAAAGAGGGGGCAGGACCGGTCAGTTTAAATAATATCGATCAGCTTACGCTTATTCCGTTGAATTTCGGTAAAAATTTTATTAATCTCCGTAACAGATTTATTGATAGTCAGTTAATAATAAAAGCCAGGGCAGACGTCTCCGTTCAGGAATTGTCGGATGAGGCTGTTATGATTCTCAGGGCGGCAAGGAGACTGAGACCTGCAGAACCCGAAAATTTCTCAGTGAATAATGCAACGATGCTGTCGAAGGGATTTGACGCGGTCTTTGCCGGCATTAATATAGGCGGCTGGCTGATCGGCGGATTTTCGATACTTGTCGGAGGATTCGGTATCGCGAATATTATGTTCGTATCGGTCAGGGAAAGGACAAACATGATCGGGATCCAGAAAGCACTTGGTGCAAAGCGTTCCTTCATCCTTCAGCAGTTTCTTGCCGAATCGGTACTTCTTTCTGTTGTCGGAGGTATTCTCGGGGTAATCCTTATATTCATCGGAACACTCGGGATAAACTATTTGTATGAACTGAATATGCATCTTACATTGTCAAATATAATTCTTGCCATAACCATATCGGGAGTAATAGGTATTGTTGCAGGCTATGCTCCGGCATATTCGGCAGCAAAGATGAATCCTGTGGAAGCTATCGGATATACTTTCGGGTAGCAAGGCTGTTTTTGGCGACCCACAATGTAAGGTCAACGAACATTTCAACTGATAATTGCTCGGGTCTTAAATCGAAATATTCACAATCTTCATTTTGAAGCTCAAATGCCGATCTGATTGAGTTCCGCAGCTTTTTGCGCCGCTGGTTGAAGGCTGATTTTACAACCTTTTTAAACAGATCCTCATCGCAATCTAAAACCGAAACATCATTCCTTATCAGCCTGATCACACCGGATAATACTTTAGGTTGAGGATAAAAGACATCAGCCGGAACCGTAAAGAGATACTCCGCGGTGTAAAATGCCCCGAGCAGAACACTGAGTATACCATAAGTTTTTGATCCGGACGAGGCACATATTCTTTCTGCCACTTCCTTCTGGAACATCCCGCAGACCTCAGCAACCTTATCACGGTTTTCAAGTACCTTAAACAGGATCTGCGATGAGATATTGTACGGGAAATTACCCACAATGCCCAGCCTGCCGTCAAAATAACTTCCGATATCCATCGCCAGAATATCACCCCTTATAATTTCAAGCTCCGGGAATCTGCCTTCCAGATATAGTACCGATTCATTGTCTATCTCTATTACCTTAAAGCCGGGGAAATTCCTTTCCAGTAGAAATTCTGTAAGTATACCCGTCCCGGGCCCAATCTCCAGTACAGAACTGTATCCCTTCCCGGTCAGTGACAACGCTACTTTATGAGCAATTTCCCTGTCCCTGAGAAAATGCTGACCCAGATTTTTTTTAGGATGAACCCTTACCATTATAACTATAGCTATATCTGGAGAAGCTCTCTTCCGAATTTCCGCCACAAGGGAAGCTTGAGCTTTTCAAGCCATACAATAAACCTTTTAAGTACATTGTAGTAGAGAGTCCCGAAAAAGAATATTATCATCAGCCAGATAATTATCATATTGAAAACCAGAGTGCCGATCTTAAGATTCCCAATCTGTTTATAAGGAGCATAGAAATGAGCCCGCCCGTGCTTTGATCCGGGTTTCATCAATACGGGATCGGCTTTCTGTAAGAATTTATCCCTGGTTTCAAATATTTTCCGGGTACTCCTGCGGTTCAGAACAAACTCCGAGAGCCTTTCATTATGATTCTCGCCGCGTAATCTGATAAAAGCTTCCTCTCCCATTCTTTGCTCCATGGATCTTTTTACAGAATCAAGCTGAAGAGATATTCTCCTTTCTTCAGATCTGAATGTCATAGCCAGGGTGTCGAGATAAGAAAGAACATTATCTCCTATTATATCATTAAATTTCTGGTAATTAACGCTGCTGATCCAATCACCGGGTCTGATCCCGGTGATTTGTGAAAATTCATTCAGGTGGTAATTTATTTTCCTGAAGTTATTCTCTATATATTCCTGATATTCCGGGTTTTTCCCTGCTTTCATACACTCCTGGACTTTAACCCTGAGGCCCGGGATCAGGAATGATGTATACCAGCTGTGCTGGCTGATAGCCATGTCATATTCAAAGAAATTCTTCTCATACCTGTTGCTTTTGAACTGCTCGACTGTGATAGCCTCATAAGACCATCTGGTTGTCATAATATCACCTATAACAGGGACATAGATCTTCCTGCTGAACGCTTTATGGAGATCATCAAACTGGATCATTGCACCCCCCAGAAGAAGCTGGGGTACGAGTAAAAGGGGGATCAGGATATAAATGCTTATTGCTGACCTCATTCCTGCAGAAATATTCAGTCCCAGCATATTTCCGAAACACGCTGTGGAAAATAAAATGATCCAGTGACGGAATACCATTCCCTGGACTTCTAGTATGGCATTTGCCATCAGCACGAATGAGAGTGTCTGGATAGCTGACAGTACGAAAAGAAAATTGATCTTTGAGAAAAGATAGCTGAGCCTGCTCAGGTTCAGGAATTTTTCCCTTTCAAGTATTTTCCTGTCCCTGAATATCTCTTCAGCGCTGACCGTAAGCCCTATAAAAAGAGCAACTATTATCGACATGAACAGGAAGACGGGATAGTTTATATTGTCTGCAAAAAGATAACCTCCTTCTTCCCCGTATTTGGAGATATAACCCAGGATGAGAGCAAGCAGAGGCGCTTCCAGGAGGTTGATCGTCATATACTGCGTGTCGGCAAGCTTGCGGGTAATATTTCTCTTGATGAAGGTCCTGAGCTGTACCGATTTTTTGGGTACCCTGAAGTTGCTTGGTGTAACAGGTAATATTTCAGGTTTCGGTGCAACGGGCGGCATCATTTTCTTGCGGTATTTTTCATACCATTCCACCGGGCTCACCTGTCTGTCCCTGCCCGGTCTTCCGTCATTATCAATTACCTTGACCTCAACAATATGAAGAATATTGTCCGTTTCAATATTACCGCAGCCGGGACATTCGCTTTCTGCGGCATTTGCCTGTGATGTTTCAGTTTTGAAATAGACAAGCGCTTCAACGGGATCGCCGTCATAGATCATATAGCCTCCTTTATCGAGGATCCAGAGACGGTCGAACATTTTTATTATATCGGAAGAGGGCTGATGAATAATTGCAAAAACAAGCTTCCCTCTCAAAGCCTGGTTCCTTAAAAGGACCATCACCTTCTCCGAATCGAAGGAAGACAATCCCGAAGTGGGTTCATCAACGAAAAGGACTTTCGGCTCGCGCATCAGTTCCAGCCCAATATTAAGCCTTTTACGCTGTCCCCCGCTTACCTTCTTGTTCATCACATCCCCTACCTGAAGATCTTTGATCTCCAGGAGATCGAGATCCTGTAAAACCTTTTCAACAGTGCCATTCAGCTGTTCCTCTGTATAATCGCCGAAGCAGAGGCGGGCATTATAGTAAAGATTCTGAAAGACAGTAAGTTCCTCAATAAGCATGTCATCCTGAGGAACATAACCAATAAGACCTTTTACATCTTCCGCATCAGCATTAATATCATAACCGTTAATATAAATATTACCATCTGTTGGTTTTAATTTCCCGTGAAGAAGGTTGAGCATCGTTGTTTTTCCGACACCGCTCCCTCCCATCAGCCCTATCATATTGCCGGATTCAACCCTGAAATTCATTTTCTGAACACCATTGTCGGAGTTCTTAAATGCAAACTGGATATTATGGCCTTCAAATACGACTTTTTCGGAAACTTTTCCTGAAACAAACTGCTTGAATATCTTCGAATAATAGATCGGCTCGATGCCCAGTCCTTTGATGTTAACCCCCCTTTCGAGCAGATAAGGCCTGCAGACTATAATATCACGCCCTTTGAAATAGAGAGTCAGCGGACCATCATAAGTAAGAAGGAGGGTTCCCGTACTCTCAATATAAAGAATTATTATGTGTCCTTTGAATCCTTTTATCCTGAGATGGCGCCACCGGTCATAATTCCTGTAGGAAGAAGAACCGGAAAGTTCGGGATTATCACTTTCAATGATCAGCAGGCAATCGGTTGAAATATCATCAAATGTCCTGCCGATAATAAACGCCGATACATTCTCATATTCCTTCTGCGAAATATTAAAGGTTTTTACAACGATATCTACTATGGTTTTCTCCTGTTCAGAGATCATCCCGTCCTCAAAAGCAAACTCCATTAGCTGAAGGAAGACAATCATCCTCTCCTCGATGAACAATCCCTTTTTGATCTGACGGCAGATATTTGTGATCTGGAATGAGATCAGTGAGTTTTCATCAGCCAGTTCAGCCTTATCGACACTCTTTAATTCATTTGAATAAAACTCGAGATTATTTTCGAAAAGGGCGTAGTATTCTTCCTCGAGCTCCCTGTTAAGATATCTTCTGAGGTAACTGCGCAGAATTTTTTTGCCTCTTGATGTTATCCCTGCCGGGTTGACTGTTGAAACTATGGCAAAAATATGAATCAACGCCAATAATACAGACTCCCTCATAAAAATGCCAGTTCAAAAAAAGACCGCAAAGTCAGATTCTTTGCGGTCATCTGTGAGTTAAAGAACTACTTTATGACCTGAGCTCTGATCCCTTCAATTGCTTTGGTAATATCAATTATATTCTGTTGGGTCAGGCTGGTTGTCAGTCCTTCATATACCTTTCTGATCGGTTCAAGTATTGTCAGGAAGTTCTTAATATCCTCTTCGTTTTCATAAGGTTTTGTTATCTCAAGGAAAGTAGTGAACGATTCTTTCTGCTCAAGAAGGTTTTTAGAAATACCTGCAACCTGGTATGCTGCTTCCGTAACATGGGTTGTCAGATACATCCCTTCAACCCAGGCGCCACCGACAACAAGCAGTGCAAGTGTCTCCTGATTGTTCTCAACCAGGTAAGCATATGTACTCTGGAAAGCTTCTGTCAGTATCTTTACAAGTTCATCGCGATTGTCAAAGTTCTTCCTGATCTTTTCATACCACGATTCATCATATATCTGCGTCATATTAAGTTCGTTGGCAAGTGACCGCAGTGCGCTCAGGTAATTCAGTACCTCCTGCTGCATATTATATAAGGTTGCATAGCTGAGATCTGCTCCGTATCCTCCCAGATTAATTGCCCGGTCGGTGCTTTTTATATACTTCTTGGAATTTTCTACAGGATTTGCAATACCGAATATATAACCTACCTCAAGATCAGTCAACATCCTTATAACCTCGGCAGATGTAGGCAGAGGATATACTTTCTTTTCCATCTGATTCAATATCGTATCAGCTTCATCCATCTCAATTTTCTTCTGCTCCCCTGTACCCCTGTTCTTGCAGGAGGAGGTTGAGGTAACAATCATAAAACCAGCAAGAAGCAGAGGAAGAAATAATGCCGCAATCGTCTTTTTCATACCTGATCAATTTTATATTAACGTAACAATCAAAACTGCGCATAAAAATAGTAAATAAATTAAATAATAGGCATCTTGTTTGAAGTTATTTGATCACCAGACTGATTGTCTCATAATCAGTATCTGAAATAATTCATCACCCTGATTCAGAAATGTGGTTTTAATTATCTTTGTCCACCCGGGAATTATACAATTCACATGGACTGGAATTTTGATGAAGAAATCAACAGGGAAGGAACGGACTCTGTAAAGTACGACCTCAGATACGAGATATTCGGGAAAAGGGATATTATCCCATTGTGGGTGGCAGATATGGATTTCAGGACACCGGATTTTATAACCGCGAAATTGCAAAAGCGACTCGATCACGGGATCTATGGTTACTCCTTCCGCTCACTCGATTATTTCAGGTCAATAATGAACTGGTACAGCTCCGGATATGACTGGAAAATTGAAAAGGAAAACATCTGCTTCTGCCCGGGAACTGTCCCTGCTTTAAACCTTTGCACCCTTGCTTTCACCCGCCCCGGTGAATCGATAATTGTTCAGCCCCCTGTCTATTTCCCTTTCTTTTCGGCTGTCGAAAGCCATGGCCGTAAACTGATATATAACCAGCTCACCGAGAAGGAAGGCAGATGGATTATGGACCTCGATTCCCTTGCAGAACTTGTATCGGCAGAAACGAAAATGATAATCATCTCCAACCCTCATAATCCTGTGGGACGAGCCTGGACTGAGGAGGAACTGAGGCAACTTGCCGATATCTGTCTCAAAAACAACATAATAATTCTTTCCGACGAAATTCACTGCGACCTTACCCTTCCGGGATTTCATCATACTCCTGTTGCAAAACTGTCGGAAGATATTGCCGATATAACGGCAACATGCATCGCTCCCACCAAAACTTTCAACCTTGCAGGCCTTTCAACCTCTTCGGTAATTATTTCAAATCCGGTTCTCAGGAAATATTTTAACAGGAAGGTTGAAATTCTGCATATAGGTAACGGGAATATCTTTGGCAACATCGCTTCAGTCGCCGCATATTCAGAAGGACAGGAATGGCTGAATGCTCTTGTTGGTTATATCAGCGGGAATATAAATTATGTGACCGGATTCTGCAGGGAGCTCATCCCTGAAATTATTCCGGTCCAACCCGAAGCTACATACATGATATGGCTCGATTGCCGGAAATTCGGAATGACGGGGAAGGAACTTCAGAACTTTTTCGTTAATAAGGCAGGTGTGGGTATGAATGAAGGTTCGACATTTGGTCCGGGCGGAGAAGGTTTTATGAGGATGAATGTGGCGACAACAAGGAGCAGGGTTGAAAAAGCCATGCATCGAATCGAACAGGCTGTTGCCGTAATAAGATAAACAGTTATCAGAAATGAAAGATACTATTCGTGTAAAGCTCACTCTTGAAGAGGGATCGGTCTTCTACGGCAAGTCGTTCGGGGCAGCTCTTCCCGCAGCCGGAGAGGTTGTATTCAATACGGCCATGACAGGATATCCGGAAAGCCTTACTGATCCGTCATATCACGGACAGATCCTTTGCCTCACTTATCCCCTTGTAGGTAACTACGGCGCTCCGGCCAGAAATGAAGAAAATGATCTTTACAGGTTTTATGAATCATCCTCTATCCATATTTCCGGACTTATTGTATCAGATTATTCATTTGAATACAGCCACTGGAATGCAAGCGAAAGCCTCGATGAATGGCTTAAACGAAATAAAGTTCCCGGCATTTACGGCATTGATACCAGAGCTCTTACAAAACGGATCCGCGAAAAAGGCTCAATGCCGGGAAAACTAGAACCCGATGGCACAGAGATTGAGTTTTGTGATCCCAACAAATCAAATCTTGTTGAAAAGGTAAGCACCCGGAGCAAAAAGGTCTATGGTTCCGGAAAATACAGGATCATTCTCATCGACTGTGGAGTTAAATACAATATTATCAGGAATCTGTTGAAGCGCGACACTACAATAATAAGGATCCCCTGGGATTACGATTACCACAACGAAGAATATGACGGATTATTTATTTCAAATGGTCCGGGTGACCCTAAGATGTGTACTTCTGCAATTGAAAATTTAAAAAAATCCTTCAAAAAGGAAACTCCTGTTTTCGGGATCTGCCTTGGAAATCAGCTTATGGCGCTGGCTTCAGGAGCCGATACCTACAAGCTGAAATATGGCCACAGAAGCCATAATCAGCCGGTTCTTCTGACAGGCACTGACAGAGCTTATATCACTTCACAGAATCATGGATATGCTGTGGATAATGATACCCTTGATAAAGACTGGGAACCACTTTTCATCAATTTGAATGACAGGACCAACGAGGGAATGAAACATAAGAGCATGCCGTTCTTTTCAACCCAGTTCCATCCCGAGGCATCCGGCGGTCCGACAGATACGGATTATCTTTTTGATGTATTTCTGGATAATATAAGAAAAAAGAAGAAGTAAGAATGAAGAACCTTCGAAATCAGAATGCAGAACTTTTTGTGGTGTAAGTTTCCCCTCCTTTTTTTAAGGAGGGGTGGCCAGACCATAAAATCATCTAAACTGCAGAAATATAAATGATCTGGCCGGGGTGGTTTTAATTTCTGAGAAATTAGCCCACTTCTGATGAATCCGTTTCAACCACCCCGGCCGGGAAAGCAGAATTGTAAACATTCCAAAATCAGCAATCCCGGCCACCCCTCCTTAAAAAAAGGAGGGGAAACTTATTTACCTATAATTCAGATAATTAAAGTAGTTATATTTATTAAAATATTCCTTTAATTTGTTCTTCGTTCTTACTTCAATTTAACTTCACTATTTAATATATCCCATCAGTTTTTCCGCCATTTCCGCAGCTGTCTTGTTCTTAAAGTATTTTATGTTCTCATTGAACAGTCTGGCTATTTCTTCATTGCAGAGATTCCCCAGACTTCCCTCATGGACATAATCCGAAATAGCTGTTTTTGAGAATGAAGAGTTCTTCACCATATCGGCAACAGCCTTATAGGCATCCCTGAACGGGATTCCCTGTTTTACAAGCCTGTTCACTTCCTCAGTGCTGAAGATTGTATTATATAATGGATTTTCGGTAATGTTCTTTCTGATTTTGATATTATTCAGCATAAGGAGCATTATTTCGAGACATTCCTGCAATTCCGAGAATGCGTCGAACATGATTTGCTTAAGCAGCTGCAGGTCGCGGTTATAACCGGAGGGCAGGTTGGAAACAAGCATTGCAACCTTTCCCGGGAGTGTCTGAATCAGGTTTGTCCTGCCCCTTATAAGTTCAAATACATCGGGATTCCGTTTCTGTGGCATTATGCTTGATCCGGTCACATATTCGTCGGGGAAATCGATGAACCTGAATTCAGCACTCATATACAGGCATATATCCATTGAAAATCGTGAAAGGGTCTGTGCCAGAGATGCAAGAGCTGATGCAATTGCCATCTCTACTTTTCCCCTGCTCAGGCTGGCATAGGCTGAATTATAGACGAGATCATCAAATTCAAGCAGTTCAGAAGTAAGTTTCCGGTTAAGCGGGAGAGTTGTCCCGTATCCGGCCGCTGTTCCCAGCGGATTCCTGTTATTGATAGCTCTGGCTGTTGCCAGAAGGGAAAGATCATCCGACAGACTCTCGGCATAAGCGCCAAACCACATTCCGAAAGATGAGACCATGGCCGGCTGCATATGGGTATATCCCGGTAATAAAACTTCTTTGTACTGATCACTCAGTGACTGAAGCCTCCGGAAAAGCTTGTTCATAAGCATCGCCACTTTGTCTGTCTCCTCACGGGTGTAAAGCCTGATGTCAACAAGCACCTGGTCGTTCCTTGATCTGCCGGTATGTATCTTCCGCCCGGTCGTCCCGAGTATCGAAGCCATCTCCTTCTCGATCTGCGAATGAATATCCTCTACGCCGTTCTCAATTGCCAGACTCCCTTCTTCATCCCATACAAAAAGGGAATGAAAGGCCTTCAGCATGTCATTCTTTTCTTCATTCTCTATAAGCCCCACATCGTGAAGCATTATCACATGTGCCATCGAACCCACAATATCCCATTTTGTAAGATGAAGATCAGTCTTTCTGTCCTTTCCTGCCGTGAATTCAATAATGGCCGGCTCGGGATTGATTCCTTTTTCCCATAATTTCATCGTGAAAATATTTTTTAAAGTAGCTAACTATCTGATCACTGTTTACCTATTCATTTTATAATTATTACCCCCATCCCAACCTTCCCCCACGGGGGAAGGCGATGGAGTAGCCTTCCCGCTTGCGGGAAACGGGAAAGGGGGTTAACTTTAAGGTGGAAAGAAATATCCATAATTATTTCCATACTCGCTTTCGCAGCCTCAGGTAGGATGGAGGTTTCATTGCCACTGGTTACTTTTTCTGACTCTCCTCAACAATTGCCCTGTGAGCCATAAGTCTTATGGCATTTATCTTTATGAACCCCCTGCTGTCCGTCTGATCAAACCCGCCGTCAATATCCATGCTCGACAGTTTTTCGTTATACAGCGATGAAGGAGATTCGCGACCCTCAATTATCACATTTCCTTTATAAAGACACAGATGAACACTTCCGTCGATCAGTTCCTGACTTTTTTCGATCGCCGCCATAAGGAAATCCATTTCGGGGCTGAACCAGAACCCATTGTATATCAGCTCTGCAAATTTGGGAGTGAGCATGCTTACAAGCCTCATCACCTCCCTGTCCATTGCAATTCCTTCAATGTCCTTATGGGCAATATGAAGTACAGTTGCTGCCGGAGTTTCATATACACCTCTCGATTTTATCCCCACAAACCTGTTCTCGACCATATCGAGCAGTCCGATCCCGTTCTTTCCGGCCAGGCCATTAAGATAAACAAACATCTCATAAGCGTCTTCCTTCGTCGTTCCATCATCCTTGTTGACGATCTTTACGGGTATCCCGTTCCGGAAATGAACAACTATCCGGGTTTCTTTATCCGGAGCATCCTGAGGCATCACCATTTTTGCCAGCATATTCTTGTTGAGCGTGTACATCGGATCTTCGAGAATCCCGGCTTCATGGCTGATATGCATCAGGTTATCATCCTCACTGTAAGGCTTATCTATACTGGCTTTTACAGGAATTTTATTTTCCGACGCATATTTCAGCAGATCGGTCCTTCCTTTGAAAGCCGAAAGGAACTCCTTGTCCTTCCATGGAGCAATCACCTTTACCCCTGGCATTAATGCATAGTAGCATAGTTCAAACCGTACCTGGTCGTTCCCTTTACCGGTTGCACCATGCGCAACTGCCCCGGCTCCCTCCGCCTTCGCCACCTCAATCTGTTTCTTTGCAATAAGAGGCCTGGCAAGAGCTGTTCCAAGCAGATACCTGTCCTCATAAATTGCATTTGCCATAATTGCTTTTAAAACATATTTTTCAACAAATTCACGCTTGAGATCAGAAATAATGACTTTCGAAGCACCAAGCATCAAGGCCTTCTTCCTGCATTCTTCAAAATCTTCATCCTGACCTACATCTGCAATAAATGCAATAACATCATAATCTTTCCCGATCAGCCATTTCAGTATGACTGAAGTATCCAGACCTCCGCTATAAGCCAACACAACCTTTTCCTTCATCATTTTAATTTTTGAAACAATTATTAATAGTTAAATATCTCATATATGCTTATTTTTCAAATGTTCATGCAAACCTGGAATAATGACCTCAAGGCAGGCATGCATCTGCTGATTTGTTATGCCATCTCTTGGTATAACCAGTATTGTATCATCACCCGCTATGGTGCCAGCTATTTCAAAACGCGTCGTGTTATCAATACAAATTGCTGTATTGCTGGCATTTCCCGGAATTGTCCTGATTATAATCATCCCTCTTGCTTCAATAAGGCTGGTTATAACCGGTAGAACAGGAAGCCTGCCGGTTGTTACAGGCGGATTGACGGGGTTCTCCGGAAAGAAATATTTGTATCCTCCTTTTCCGTCGGGCCTCCTTCCTGCACCAAGCTGCCTCAGATTACGCGATAAGGTAGCCTGAGTGCAGATAATACCACTGCTCTTCAATCGCTTCAGCAACATTTCGTGAGAGGAAATATCTTCATCGCTTATAATTTTCTCAATTGCAAGCAATCTTTTCGCTTTCTGCATATTTATACATTGAATTTGCAAATATATTCATTTTTATTCAGAAACAAATCCTGATAAGAAAATTGTTTTATTTTTGCTCCGTAAATCCTGCGGATGAAAGATGAAATAAAGAAGGTAGTACTTCTGGGATCAGGCGCCCTGAAGATTGGAGAAGCCGGCGAGTTTGATTATTCAGGCTCCCAGGCACTCAAGGCATTAAAGGAGGAAGGTATAAAGACCGTACTGATAAATCCCAACATTGCCACAGTGCAGACCTCGGAAGAGCTGGCTGATGAAATATATTTTCTTCCCGTCACACCATATTATGTAGAAAAGGTAATTGAGAAAGAAAAGCCGGATGGCATCCTTCTTGCATTCGGAGGGCAGACTGCTCTGAACTGCGGAACTGAACTTTTCAGAAAAGGGGTGCTTGAGAAGAATAATGTTAAAGTGCTGGGCACTCCCGTTACAGCAATAATCGATACGGAGGACAGGGAGTTATTTGTCGGCAAGCTGAATGAGATAAACATTTTGACACCCCGCAGTATTGCAGTATCCGGTGTTGAGGAAGCTCTTGAAGCTGCAGACCGGCTGGGATTTCCTGTAATTATAAGAGCAGCATTTACTCTCGGAGGGCAGGGCAGCGGATTTGCTTCAAACCCGGAAGAACTGAACTCACTGGCGTCAAGGGCATTCTCCTATACTGAACAGATACTTGTTGAAGAATCACTTAAAGGCTGGAAAGAGGTTGAATATGAAGTAGTAAGGGACAGATTTGATAACTGCATCACTGTCTGCAACATGGAGAACTTCGATCCCCTGGGAATCCATACCGGGGAGAGTATAGTTGTTGCACCCTCACAAACCCTTACGAACAGCGAATATCACAAACTGAGGGAATTATCGATCAGGATCATCAGGCATATAGGGATTATCGGGGAATGCAATGTCCAGTATGCACTTTCTCCCGATTCGGAGGAATATCGGGTCATTGAAGTGAATGCAAGACTTTCGCGGTCAAGCGCCCTGGCCTCAAAGGCAACTGGTTATCCGCTCGCATTTATTGCTGCAAAGCTGGCTATCGGATACGGGCTCCATGAGCTCAAGAACTCCGTTACCAAAAATACAACGGCATGCTTTGAGCCCGCTCTTGACTATATAGTCTGCAAAATACCCCGCTGGGACCTTAATAAATTTTCCGGAGTATCCCATGCCATCGGCTCCAGTATGAAAAGCGTCGGGGAGGTAATGGCGATTGGCAGGAACTTCGAGGAAGCCATACAGAAAGGTCTGAGAATGATCGGCATGGGAATGCATGGATTTACAGGAAACAGGGAAATCGATTTCAGTGATCTTGAAAAGGAGCTCGCCGAACCCACAGACATGAGGATCTTCTCAATCTCCGAAGCTCTTGAAAAAGGTATGTCGGCAGACAGGATCCATGAGCTTACTAAGATTGACAAATGGTTCATTTTCAAGCTGAAAAATATAATAAATATAAAAAATGAGCTGTGCAGGTACAGATCGGCCGAAAGCATCCCCCGGGAACTTCTCATGGAGGCTAAAATATATGGTTTCAGCGATTTTCAGATAGCAAGGCATGTTCTGAGATCATCTTCTGCAGATATCAATAACGATCTGATGCAGGTGAGAAAGTACAGGAAATCGCTTGGCATTATTCCTTATGTAAAACAGATCGATACCCTTGCCGCAGAATACCCTGCTGTCACAAACTATCTCTACCTTACTTACAGCGGCATAGAGCATGATATTCAATGTGAGGATGACAGGAAGTCAGTGATAGTCCTCGGATCCGGCGCATACAGGATAGGATCGAGCGTCGAATTCGACTGGTGCTCTGTAAATGCAATAAACACAATAAGGAAAGAGGGCTTCAGATCAGTGATGATAAATTATAATCCTGAAACCGTCAGCACCGATTACGATATCTGCGACAGGCTTTACTTTGATGAGCTTACCCTGGAAAGGGTACTCGATATAGTTGAATTAGAAAATCCCGGGGGAGTCATAATATCTGTAGGCGGACAGATCCCGAATAACCTTGCAATGAGACTATACAAGGAGAATGTTCCGGTACTTGGCACCTCTCCCGTTTCGGTTGACCGGGCAGAAAATCGTCATAAATTCTCCGCAATGCTCGATAATCTTTCTGTTGATCAGCCCCGGTGGCAGGAACTCACATCAACTGAGGATATTTTCGGATTTGTCGACAGGATAGGCTTTCCGGTCCTTATCAGACCATCATATGTTCTTTCAGGAGCTGCCATGAATGTCGTTTCGAACAGGAATGAGCTTACACATTACCTCGATCTTGCTGCACGTGTATCAAAGCAATACCCTGTGGTAGTTTCGGAATTTATTGAGAATGCAAAGGAGATCGAGATAGATGCCGTAGCAAGGGAAGGTGAAGTTATTGCCTATGCCATCAGCGAGCATGTGGAGTTTGCAGGAGTCCATTCGGGAGATGCCACAATCGTTTTCCCCCCGCAGAAAATATATTTCGAGACAGTGAGGCGTATCAAAAGGATTTCCCGCCAGATCGCCAAAGAGCTTAATATAACAGGGCCGTTCAATATACAGTTCCTTGCGAGGGACAATGATATAAAAGTCATTGAATGCAATCTTCGGGCAAGCCGGAGCATGCCTTTTGTATCCAAAGTGCTTAAAACCAATTTAATAGAACTTGCAACAAAGGTTATGCTCGGCGTTCCTGCCGAAAAACCAAATAAATCGGTTTTTGAGCTGGATTATGTCGGGGTAAAAGCTCCGCAGTTCAGCTTTTCGCGGCTTGCCAAAGCTGACCCGGTACTTGGGGTCGACATGTCTTCCACAGGGGAGGTGGGATGTATTGGAGAAGGATTCTATGAAGCAATCCTCAAGGCAATGTTCTCTGTTGGGTACAGAATCCCGAAAAAAAGTATTCTGCTTTCGACAGGTCCCGCGCGATCAAAAGTTGAACTGCTGAACAGCGCCAAGGCCCTCAGGGACAGAGGTCATACTCTTTATGCCACCCGTGGTACCAGGCAGTTCCTCCAGAACGCGGGAGTGGAGGCACAGATAGCATACTGGCCCGATGAAGATAAATCACCAAATACCATTGAGCTCATCCGTAACCGCGAGGTGGATCTTGTTGTGAACATCCCGAAAGACCTTTCAGCTTCCGAACTGAATAACGACTATTCAATAAGAAGAAGCGCAATAGATTATAATATTCCACTCATAACAAATGCACGGCTTGCAAGCGCTTTCATACTTGCCTTCTGCAGGATACCCGAGGACCAGCTGGCAATTAAGAGCTGGAATGAGTATAAGTAAATTCAACTAATATTCCAATGTTAACAGTACGAAAAGCCATTCCCGGTGATGCAGAATCAATAATTGAATTCCAGCTCAAAATGGCCTGGGAAACGGAAAAGACAACTCTCGACAGGGAAACGGTTACAAAAGGAGTTAATGCAGTTTTCGGCGATCCCCGGAAAGGTGAATATTATGTTACGGAAACCGGTGGCAGGGTTGTGGCTTCCCTACTTATCACTTACGAATGGAGCGACTGGCGTAACTGCAATGTCTGGTGGTTCCAGTCGGTATATGTCGTTCCTGAATACAGGAGACAGGGTATATTCCGGCTTATGTACGGTTTCATAAAAGAAAAAGCAGAGAAGATGGATGTTGCCGGATTAAGGCTTTATGTTGAAACAGGAAATATCAGGGCAATGAAAACCTATGAGTCTCTTGGTATGACAAGCGAACACTACAATTTTTATGAATGGATGAGGAAATGATCTATGCACTGGATTATTTTAGGATTACTTATACCTTATATATATATACTCCTGAAGGTTTACCTGAACCTTCTTAAGATAAAACCTTATTCTGCCGGAACCTGTCACGGAACATACGTAACCATCATTGCAGCATGCAGGAATGAGGAGATCAACCTTCCTGTGCTCCTGAGGCATATAGCTTTACAGGATTATCCCCGGAATTTATTCGAAGTTTTGGTAGTTGATGATAATTCAGGTGATTCAACATCCGATGCAGCAATCGGATTCACCGGTATACAAAATCTCAGGGTAATAAAAAATGCCGGCAAAGGCAAAAAGGCTGCTATCATGACTGGTGTCCGGCTTGCAACCGGGAACATTATAATTACAGTTGATGCTGACAGCAGGATGAAACCAGGCTGGCTGAGAACAATAGTTTCCTTTTACGAAAATGAAAAACCTGAAATGATCATTTGTCCGGTAAGTCTTGGCGGAGGAAAGGGCTTTTTCCACCGGTTCCAGGAACTTGAATTTCTCAGCCTCCAGGGAATAACAGCAGGATCGGCTGTCGCAGGCAACCCGGTAATGTGCAACGGGGCAAACCTTTTGTTTACAAAAAAATCGTTTCAGGATCACTCAAAGGATCTGCATGAAGAATTAATTTCGGGTGATGATATTTTTCTCCTTCACAGCATAAAAAAGGATAAGAACGCCCGTATCCTGTGGCTGGAATCTGAATATGCGACTGTCAATACAAAAACATCCTCTTCAGCGCTCTCATTCCTGTTGCAGAGGGCAAGATGGATTTCAAAAGCAGGAGCCTACAGCGATAAATCAACCACTCTTCTGGCACTTGTGACCCTTACCGCTATAGTAATACAGTTCTTAACTTTAATCGGAGGGATTGTCAGTATTGAATTCCTGAAGTTGTTTGCAGCCGCTTATATTTTAAAATCCCTGCCTGATTACATGATTTTACAAAATACAGCCATCCGCTATCAAAAAAGATCACTGATGAGATGGTTTTTCATCTCACAGCTTATCTATCCTTTTTATGTACTTGCTGTTATTTCCGTTTATATTTCAGGCAGGTGCGGAAAACGCTAATTACCCATATCCGAAAGGAATTTGATCCTCACAAGCCTGATCTCTTCCTCTTCAAAATCATTTCCCAGCTCTATTATGGCTTCTTCAATTGAGTCGGATTCAGCCTCCTCCCTGAAATAGGAATATATCTCCTGCTGGCGATCATCATCTACCACTTTATTGACATAATAATCCAGGTTCAGCTTGGTTCCCGAGTTTACAATTGCTTCAATTTCGGATAACAGTTCTCCCATTTCGAGGCCTTTCACCTCGGCAATATCCTCGAGAGGCCTTTTCATATCAATGCTCTGGATGATATATACTTTTATGCCTGATTTATTGACGACCGATTTGACAACCATGTCGAGGGGCCGGATTATCTCCTTTTCCTCGACATATTTTTTTATCAGCTCCACGAATTCCTTTCCATAACGTTGTGCCTTACCGGCTCCGACACCTGATATATTCTGCAGTTCATCAAGGTTAACCGGGTACTGAATTGCCATATCTTCAAGAGATGGATCCTGGAATATCACAAATGGCGGAACATCTTTTTGCTTTGATATTTTTTTCCTGAGATCTTTAAGAATGCTGAAGAGTTCTTCATCTACCGCAGCCGTTTTTGCTCCGAATGCATTTTCTTCATCCGTTGTATCGGCATAGTCATGATCTTCGGCAAGCATGAGTGTTTCCGGTTTTTTCAGGAAATCCATCCCTTCCTGAGTGACCTTCAGAAGTCCGTAGTTCTCAATATCCTTTGTAAGAAATCTTGCAATAAGGGCCTGCCTTATTACCATGTTCCAGAATTTTTCATCCTTTTCTTCACCGATACCGAAGAACTCAAGCTTATTATGCTTATAGGATTTGATAGCTGAAGTGATTTTACCCGAAAGGATATGAGCAATATGGTCAGCTTTGAATTTTTCTTTAACTGCCAGAATGGTTTCGAGAACGTTGACTACCGATTCGCTGCCTTCAAACTGAGCTTTGGGGTGGAGGCAGTTATCACAGGCCTCGCAGTTCTCCTGAGGATATTCCTCGCCGAAATAATGAAGGAGCAGTTTTCTCCGGCATACGGATGACTCGGCATAGGAAACTGTTTCGAGCAACAGCTGTTTACCGATCTCCTGCTCGGCAATCGGTTTACCCTGCATGAATTTTTCCAGCTTGACTATATCGTTGTAACTGTAGTAAGCGATGCAGTTCCCTTCACCTCCGTCACGTCCGGCTCTCCCGGTCTCCTGATAATATCCTTCGAGGCTTTTTGGTATATCATAATGAATCACGAACCGGACATCCGGCTTGTCGATACCCATACCGAAGGCAATTGTGGCAACAATAACATCTACTTCCTCCATCAGGAATCTATCCTGGTTAAGGGTTCTTGTTGCAGAATCCATCCCGGCATGATAAGGCAGAGACTTGATACCGTTAACCTTAAGTACTTCGGCCATTTCTTCAACTTTCTTCCGGCTAAGGCAATAGATGATCCCCGATTTCCCGGGATTATTTTTAATATACCTGATAATCTCCTTTGAGACATCCTGTTTTGATTTAACCTCGTAGTAGAGGTTAGGTCTGTTGAAAGAGGATTTGAATTCCTCTGCATCCAGGATACCGAGGTTTTTCTGGATATCGTGCTGTACTTTTGGTGTTGCAGTTGCCGTGAGTGCAATGATCGGAGCCCGGCCGATGGTATCAATTATCGGCCTTATGCGCCTGTATTCCGGCCTGAAATCATGACCCCACTCTGATATACAGTGAGCCTCATCAACTGCATAAAAAGAGATCTTAATGCTTTTCAGGAATTCAATATTCTCTTCTTTTGTCAGTGATTCGGGGGCAACATACAATAACTTCGTTTCGCGGTCGATCACATCCTTTTTAACCCTTGCAATCTCTGTCTTTGTCAGGGAAGAATTTAAAAAATGAGCAACATCGTCATTCGTACTGAAATTCCTCATGGCATCAACCTGGTTCTTCATGAGCGCTATCAGCGGTGAAATGACAATCGCTGTCCCCTGCCCCATCACTGCCGGGAGCTGATAGCAAAGCGATTTACCCCCGCCAGTAGGCATTAATACAAAAGTATCCCTGCCGGCAAGAATATTCTTAATTATTCCTTCCTGGTTACCTTTAAAAGTATCAAATCCGAAATACTTCTTTAAATAGTCATGTATGGTACTGTCACTTACCATACCATTATTTCTTGATAAAACTGTCAAAACGGGTCCTTTCTTTCTTTTATCATAAATTTAATAAATTTCTACATGAAAAAAATATTTTATGAAATTATTATCAAATAGTTTTTCATAAAATCATTATATAACTACTGTGATGTTGTTTTGAAATGGAAGTTTTAGCATCTTTACACGCTGAATTTTAAAAACTGACCACAAATGGCTTTTAAGTGGAAATCGGGTAAGGGAACAGAAGGAGAAATGTCATTCCTGGAACATCTCGAGGAGTTGAGGTGGCATATTATCCGTTCCGTAGGTGCCATTTTTGTATTCATGATTGCCGCATTCGTGATGAAGAATTTCATTTTTGATTCAGTAATACTGGCTCCCAAGAACGCTGATTTTATTACAAACAGGTTACTGTGCAGCCTCGGACATGCAAAAATTCTCGGACATCAGCTCAACATTGAAGCACTCTGCATTAACAGGCAGCCGCTTAACCTGATAAGCATCAAAATGGCAGGACAGATAACCACCCACATCCTTGTAGCGCTTGTTACCGGGCTTATTCTGGCCTTCCCGGTCGTTATCCGCGAATTCTGGATGTTTTTCAAACCTGCTTTGCATGAAAATGAAGCAAAATATACCAGGGGAGCGGTTTTGTTCTCAACAGGACTTTTTTTTATTGGTGTTCTTTTCGGTTATTTCTTACTTGCGCCTCTTTCAATTCATTTCCTTAGCTCATACCAGGTAAGCGCTGATGTTGTCAACCAGATAAATATCAGGTCATATATCGGTACTATCACATCTATATGCCTTGCAACAGGGATCATCTTCGAGTTGCCTATAATAGCCTTCTTCCTTACAAAAATCGGGATAGTAACCCCCCAGTTTATGAGGAAATACAGGAAGCATGCGATAGTAGTCATTTTCATTGTGGCGGCAATCATAACTCCTCCCGATGTATTTTCACAGATACTCGTATGTATCCCGCTTCTTTTGCTTTATGAGGTCAGCATTGGTATCTCCGGAAGGGTTATGAAGAAGAAGGAAAAGCAACATGCCGAATTTATGAATGATGAAAAATCTGAATCTGCAACTTGATCCTGCAACCTGAATAATCCCATGAAGCTTCATACAGAAAACCTGGTAAAGAAATATCATAACCGTACTGTTGTTGACCATGTTTCGTTTGAAGTGGAACAGGGAGAGATAGTTGGATTGCTTGGACCCAACGGGGCAGGAAAAACAACCTCCTTTTATATGATTGTCGGGCTTATCAGACCTAAGGAAGGAAGGATTTACCTCGACGATGAAGAGATTACAAACCTGCCTGTTTACAAAAGGGCACGGAAAGGTCTTGGATACCTTGCACAGGAGGCATCGGTTTTCAGAAACCTGTCAGTGGAAGATAACCTGAAGGCAGTCCTTGAATTGTCGGATCTCTCTAAAAAGGAACAGACTGAAAGATTAGAATCCCTTATAAATGAATTCGGACTCCAGAAAATAAGAAAAAGCAAAGGTATACAGCTCTCCGGTGGTGAAAGAAGACGAACTGAAATAGCCAGGGCTCTTGCCCTGAAACCCCGGTTCATCCTCCTTGATGAGCCCTTTGCAGGCATCGATCCCATAGCTGTTGAGGATATCCAGAATATTGTTTCTCACCTGAAGAATAAAAACATAGGTATTCTTATAACCGACCATAATGTGCACGAGACCCTCTCAATTACCGACAGGGCATACCTTCTTTTCGAGGGAAAGATCCTTAAATCAGGGACCTCAACCCAACTTGCTGAAGACGAGCATGTAAGGAAAGTATATCTTGGCAAAAACTTCGAACTGAGGAGGTAATTTATCCGCTTTGTTTTTAAGGTAATTTATAGTACTTTTGCGGGGATTTTTCCGCGGATGTGTCGTAATTGGTAGCCGAGCAAGACTTAGGATCTTGTGTCTTAATGACGTGGGGGTTCGAGTCCCTTCATCCGCACAATAAATACGAACCGCTTTCAACCTCTGATAATGTGCGTTTTGGCGGTTTTTTAAATGTGATTATAATTCAATAAGTAAAAATGGATATCTCCAGAGAAAACAGAGACGACCTTAATGCTGTCCTTACAGTTAAGTTAGGTAAAGCCGATTATGAAGGAAAAGTTGAAACAGTTTTGAAAGATTATCGTAAAAAGGCAAATATCAAGGGATTCAGACCTGGCATGGTGCCGATAGGATTAATCAGGAAAATGTACGGCACTGCCGTAAAGGTGGATGAAATAAATAAAATGGTCTCGGAAAACATTCATAAATATCTTACTGACGAAAAAATAGAGATTCTTGGCGACCCTCTCCCGATCATTGACCAGAATGAGAAGATTGACTTTGAAAAAAGTGATGAGCTCTCTTTCTCATTCGAGCTGGGCCTGGCGCCTGCATTTGAACTGGATCTCAGTGATAAAAACAAGGTCCCCTTCCATGAAATCATTATCGATGATAAAATGAAAAATGAGTATGTCAGCAGCTACACCCGCCGCTATGGTGAGTTCAGAAGAGCTGACATATCGGAAGAAAAAGACATGCTTAAAGGAAAAATAGAAGCAATCAATGAAAACGGAGAGATCATCCCCGATGGCATTAACGCCGAAGAGACCACCCTGGCTGTCGATATAATCAGGGATGAAGAAATAAAGAAGACTTTTATTGGAAGAAATGAAAATGATTCAATAGATTTCAGCATAAGGAAAGCTTTTCCGAATAATGGTGAAATAGCCGGATTACTCAAGAAGGAAACTAAGGATGTCGAAAACCTTGATAGTAATTTCAGATTCACAATACGCGAGATATCACGGTTTTATCCCGCCGAAGAAGGACCTGAACTTTATGACCGGATCTACGGCGAAGGAGTTGTTACTACCGGGGAAGAGTTCATGAAAAAGATTGAGGAAGAAATATCTGCAAACCTTACCCGGGAAAGTAATTTCAAGCTTATGCAGGACATACGGAAGCTGACAATCGAAAAAACAGAATTCCTGCTTCCGGAAGAATTCCTGAAAAAATGGCTGTTGAGGGTAAATGATAATACTACTTCAGAAGATATCGAAAAGGAATTCGATAAATTCAGGGAAGACCTTAAATGGCAGCTTATAAAGAATAAAGTAGCAAAAAATACCGGTATGAAGATCACTGAGGAAGAACTTGTAAAAGAGGCCGAAAATATAACCAGGTTACAGTTCCGGCAATACGGACTGTTTTATGCCACCGATGAACAGATAACCAACTATGCAAAAGAAACCCTTAAAAGGGAAGACGACGCAAAGAGAATAGCAGATAAAATACTGGAAGATAAAGTCCTTGAAAACCTTAAGGAAACTGTAAAAGTTGAAAATGTAAGTCTGACGGTTGAGGAATTCAATAAGTTATTTGAGAAATAATTCCGTTGGACAGATAAAATTAAAGTTCGTATCTTTGTATTTTATTTAAATTGAACAATAATGAGCAATATAGACGATTTCGGAAAATATGCCAGAAGTAAATTCGGTGTCAGCAGCCTGAAGCTTCACCGCTTATCATCCATTTATGCAAGTTATATATCTCCCACAATCATTGAGGAGAGACAGTTGAATGTTGCTTCGATGGACGTATTCTCACGTCTGATGATGGACAGGATTATATTCCTTGGACTTCCGATAGATGATGACGTGGCCAATATAATTCAGGCCCAGCTTCTTTACCTGGATTCTTCTGATCCCGGGAAAGATATCCAGATCTATTTCAATACACCCGGCGGACATGTACATGCAGGACTTGGAATATATGACACAATGCAATATATATCGGCCGATATAGCTACTATCTGTACCGGAATGGCAGCTTCGATGGGAGCCGTACTTCTGACGGCAGGTACGAAAGGCAAGAGGTCTGCATTAAAGCACTCAAGGATAATGATCCACCAGCCTATGGGTGGGTTTGAAGGCCAGGCATCTGATATAGAGATACAGGCCCGCGAGATCATGAAGATAAAACAGGAGCTTTATGAAATCATTGCCCTGCACACAGGTAATCCTGTCGAAAAAGTCGAAAAGGATGCTGACAGGGATCACTGGATGACTTCCTTTGAAGCAAAGGAATATGGGATGATCGATGAGATCCTCCATAAAAACGAACAGTAGAAAAAATGGATAAATGTTCATTCTGCGGCCGATCTAAAAAAGAAGCCAATATTCTGATCGCCGGCCTCGAAGGTCATATTTGTGACCATTGTATCGAGCAGGCATACGGCATAATGAATGAGGAACTCGGTTCGAAGAAGAGTACTAAATTCGATACGGTAAATCTTCTTAAACCGGCTGAGATAAAACATTTCCTCGATCAGTATGTTATAGGCCAGGATATGGCCAAAAAAAATCATTTCAGTTGCAGTCTACAACCACTATAAGAGACTGATGCAGAAAACCGAAGCCGATGAGGTTGAAATTGAAAAATCAAATATTATTCTTGTTGGCGAGACCGGTACGGGAAAAACACTGCTTGCACGGACTGTGGCCAGAATGCTTCATGTACCTTTTACAATTGTTGATGCCACTGTTCTTACAGAAGCTGGGTATGTTGGCGAAGATATCGAAAGTCTGCTTACCCGTCTTCTCCAGAATGCCGATTATGATGTAAAAGCGGCTGAAAAAGGAATTGTTTTCATTGATGAGATCGATAAGATAGCCAGGAAGGAGGGAGATAATCCTTCAATAACCCGTGATGTATCCGGCGAAGGCGTTCAGCAGGGTCTGCTCAAGCTTCTCGAGGGTGCAATAGTGAATGTCCCCCCACAGGGAGGCAGGAAACATCCCGAACAGAAAATGATCCCCGTGGATACAAAGAATATTCTGTTTATATGCGGCGGCGCATTCGTGGGAATCGAAAAGAAGATCGCAAGCAGGCTCAACACTCAGATAGTAGGCTATGGCGCCTCAAAGATCAGGGAAAAAGTTGACAAGGATAACCTCCTGAAATATATAGCTCCCCAGGACCTCAGGGCTTTCGGAATGATCCCGGAGATAATAGGAAGGCTACCTGTAGTGACACATCTTGATCCGCTCGACAGGAAAGCCCTGAGAGAAATCCTTACCGAACCGAAAAATGCCCTTGTAAAACAATATGTTAAACTTTTCAGAATGGATAATATTGACCTCACTTTTGGCGACGGGGTCCTTGATTATATTGTTGACAAAGCTATTGAGTTTAAGCTTGGAGCAAGAGGTCTCAGGTCAATATGCGAGGCAATAATGCTCGATGCAATGTATGAAATGCCTTCACAGGGCAAGGATGAACTGATAATCACAACCGAATACGCAAGCCACAAGCTCGCAAGAATCGACCTCAAGGTACTAAAGGTATCATGATCGTAGGGGTATTGCATGCAATGCCCTTTCCCATCACAGGGTTCACAAAAATAACAGGGACGGTAAAAAATAGTAGGGGCGTTGCATGCAACGCCCCTACACATTTTCCCACACAATATTTTAAATCAGAAACCAACAATGATTGCTATCATTTGCAATCGCATAAAGTATATCTGTATCTCAGAGTGATCTCCTTTGATTTACCACCCATCGTGATGACTGCAGTTGCATCACATTCTCCATCACCATAATCAAGTTCAACAGGTTCTGTTAGGCCTTCTATCTCTAATTTAATGACTCCACTCACTGCAAACCTGCATGCACGTTTCAGGATAACGGGAGTAATGATTGTATTGGTATACTCAGTCCCGTTCCTGTTAACACCGGTTGCCGTACCTGTTACCTGGAATTCGTCATCCCAGATATTGGGGGTCTCCTTTCCTGACATCCACACTCTCTGGCGTTCAAAGGAACGCTCAATTATCTGTCCATCCTCCAGTGTGATTTTCCCACCTGTGAGCGTCACTGAGAATTCCATTTTCTGATCATCATTGAGACCAAGATTTGTCACCTGCTTTGTACCTTCAACCCCGATCCCGTTAATATAATAATTGTTAAATGTGACAGTCCTGACAGAACCTTCCTCCAGTCTTGGTCCGGTGAGAGTTATAATGATCTTCCCCGACCGTGTATTATCGTAGAATCCCATACAACCTGTGCCATAATCAATTGTAACAGTTTTTGGCCAGTTTGAATCCGGAGGACGGTCAAAAGTTACTGAAGGACATGTTTCCACTTCAGCCGATTTGCCTTCCCCCTTCAGGTAATCCTCAAGCCTGATTTCCGCATCGTCAACCGAGTTGAAGATGTCATCGAAAACAGCTTCAGTTACAGCATCATTATCCGCCAGATTGATGGCGGGATCATCCAATGAATCCTTTTTGGAACATGATATTACCAGAAGGATTGCAAGAGATGCAATCATTACATTAATTTTCTTCCTCATAATCTCATAATTATTTACTTTATTCAGTTTAGTTCTTAATCAGACACTAAACCGATAAAAAGGTTTAATCGGAATCTTTTTTCCTATCGTAAATAATATAAGTATACGGAACAGAGTCAATTTTGTTGGATCCGGAATCATCTTTTTCAACTATTTTCCATGTATTCATATCAATTTCAGGAAAATAAATATCGGCCGGGACCGATCTGTGAACAAGAGTAATATAAAGCCGGCCGGCAAGCGGCATGAATTGTCTGTAAATGCTCCCTCCCCCGATAATGAAAATGTCCTCATCATCTGAACATTTGCTTAATGCATCTCCAATTGAATAAGCTGTTACTGCATTCCCGATATTTTCATCCGGAACATCGGTGATAACAACATTTTTCCGCCCCGGAAGCGGTCTTCTTGGCAATGATTCCCATGTTTTCCTGCCCATAATAACAGTTTTTCCCAAGGTCAGCTTCTTAAACCTTTTAAGATCTTCCGGGATATTCCAGAGCAGGTCGTTGTTCTTACCTATTCCACAGTCTTCCGATATAGCTGCAATTATTGAGATCATTGAATTGGAATTCACACAGATATATCCCCCTTAATTCCAGGATGGGAAACATAATCTGTCAGTTTAAAATCTTCGAATCTGAAATTAAATATATCCTTTACCGAAGGATTAATTTCCATTCGGGGCAAGGGGTATGGATCTCTTGTAAGCTGCAGTTTAACCTGTTCAATATGATTCAGGTAGATATGAGCATCACCGAGGGTATGGATGAATTCGCCCGGTTCAAGACCCGTCACACGTGCTACAATCATTGTCAGTAAAGCATAAGATGCGATGTTGAAAGGGACTCCCAGGAAAATGTCACAGCTGCGCTGATACAGCTGGCATGACAGTCTGCCTGCGGCAACATAGAACTGGAACATTACATGGCAGGGAGGAAGCGCCATGTTCTGAATTTCCCCAACATTCCAGGCACTTACTAAAAGCCGCCTTGAATCGGGTGATTTTTTTATTCCGTTTATCACATCCGTAAGCTGGTCAATCTTCCTTCCGTCTGCGGCAGGCCACGAACGCCACTGGTAACCATAAACGGGACCCAGGTTGCCATCCTTGTCGGCCCACTCATTCCAGATCCTGACCCCGTTGTCATTCAGATATTTGATATTTGTATTTCCGGAAATGAACCACAGAAGCTCATGGATTATTGATCTGAGATGAAGCTTTTTTGTTGTCAGCACAGGAAATCCTTCTTCCAGATTAAACCTCATCTGGTAACCAAAAACACTTATTGTCCCCGTTCCGGTCCTGTCATGTTTTTCAACTCCGTTCTTCATGACATGATCGAGAAGTTCAAGATATTGCTTCATCCTCTTATACTTGTATTATTTTAAAGGTGAAATTTTTGCCACCCATCCTCCTCCCGGAGCAAGGTTTATCTTCATTTTTTCACCCTGATTTACATTTCTTTTCAGATGCTTATAATCCTGTGCATGCTTGTCAGCATTGATCCCGTCCTGAAATAGTTCAATAACAAACTCACCTGCCGGAAGGAAAGAGAGGTCAAGTTCCATTTCCCTGGGATTCCAGTCGGTAAGTGCTCCCACGAACCAGTCATTCCCCGACCGCCTTGCAAGCAGAAGATAATCTGCTATTTTAGCCTCCAGCACTTTAAGATCATCCCATACAACCGGCACCTTAACAATGAAATCCGTACACTCCTGCTCCTTCATGTAGTTTGAAGGAGAATCGGAAAGCATCTGCAGCGGGCTTTCGTATAAAACATACAGGGCCATCTGGTGAACCCTCGTACCCTGACTGGAAGGACGTGTAAACACCGGAGTGAAATTAGCCTTCTCCATATTTATCATTGCCCCGGGGGTAAAATCCATAGGACCGGCAACCATCCTCGTAAATGGAAGTGTCAACTCATGGTCGGGAGTAATATTTTTACTCCATTTATTGTTTTCCATACCCATAACACCTTCCCTTGTAACAGCATTTGGCCAGGTCCTTATTATCCCGTCAGGCTTATATGAGCCATGGAAATCGATCAGCAGATGATGTTCGAAAGTTTTCCTGGCAGCTTCGTGATAAAAATTGACTATTTTCTGATCATCTCTCTGCATAAAATCTACCTTCACCCCTTTCACACCCCACTTTTCATAAAGAGCAACGGCTTCGTCAAGTTCATCCCAGAACAAATTCCATACAACCCAAAGAATAACTCCTACATTCTTACTCTGAGCATACCTGCATAATTCCGGAACATCTAGCTCAGGTATTGATTTCAGGACTGTTACCCCGAGCGGATACCATCCGTCATCAATAATTATATATTCAATGCCATTTTTTGCAGCAAAATCAATGTAATATTTATATGTCGCGGTATTCAATCCCGAACTGAAGTCGACACCGTAAATGTTGTTTGCGTTCCACCAGTCCCAGGCTACCTGGCCGGGTTTGATCCATCCTGTATTCTCAAGGTTATTCGGAGCCCCCAGTTTATATACCAGTTCGCTTTCTATAAGCTTTGCGTCATTCTCAGCTATGACAAATGCCCTCCAGGGAAAACTTCTTGTCCCGGCTGTCTGTGCTATATAGTCTTTTGTTTTGGTGACAAACAGGTTACGGTCGCCCT
The DNA here is from genome assembly GCA_963700275.1 of uncultured Bacteroidales bacterium. GTDB lineage: Bacteria > Bacteroidota > Bacteroidia > Bacteroidales > VadinHA17 > LD21. The sequence continues at coordinate 132,891 of CAVOWZ010000017.1, forward strand.
GCAGTCTTTCCGTTTCGGGAAATGCAGCGAATACACCTTTCAGTCCGCCTGCTCCGGTTCCTCTCAGCCACATCCCCGGATAATCCTGAATATCAGCCTCTGTAAGCAGAATATTGACATTGTCGACCGTAAATAGTGCCGGAAGGCTTGCAAGATGCTTATCTTTCAAAGTATCAACCAATGAATAGATATATTGTCTTTCATTGTGAGACATAAAGCTTTCCTCAAGAGGATACCATGATCTGGATCCCGCAGGGAACTGTAGTTCAGAGATCTCATTTTTGATGATTATATCACCCTTCAATGCGGTTTCGAAACGGTAGGCTATTCCATCGTTGTAAACCCTGAAATTAACTGCAAATCCCGATCTGAAAGTAACCAGAAGGGTGTTGCATTTGTCTTCAATTTTTGAATGCTTGTGAGGAACAACAGGTTCCAGCACCTGGTCGGTTTTCCCATAGACTGCTTTCCTGACAGTTTCATTTTCTCCCAGAGTTTTACCTGTGGACTGGACAAGCCCTGCTTTCAGCGATTTAATGATTTCCTTTCCCTGGTAAGCTGCCGACCAGGTAATATCAGTACCTGCATTTACCGTGACGACAATTTTACCGTCGGGGGAACTGATTTTATAAGTTTTTGGTGCAGAATAACCGACCACTCCGGCCAGCAAAAATAAGAAAACGAATAATTGCTTCATTTTTATATAAATTAATATTGTTCTCCGATTAAATACAGGTCGCTCCCCGCTTTGGCGGGGCAGGCTCTACGGAGTACCAGATCAAACTTTTTTCTTCTTCCTCCTTTCGATCTCATCCCTGATTGAGGCAGCCTTTTCATAATCTTCAGTTTTCACGGCTTCATCTATCATCTTATAGAGTTCCTCATCGGTGAATGATCCGTATTTTGTGGATTGCTTCTTTTTTGTTTCAGGTTCTCCGGGAGATACAAGCTCGGTTTCGGACGGGGAATTCGATAACTGGGCCTTTTCCAGGATATCCTCGCTTATGTAAATCGGACATCCGAACCTCAGGGCAATGGCTACTGCATCAGATGTCCTGCTGTCGATCGAGTACTCCGTTTCTCCATTGTTACAAACAAGCTTTGAAAAGAATACACCATCTTCGAGCTTATAGATCATAACTTCAATAACAGCTATGTTGAACTGATCAGCAAACTTCTTGAACAGATCGTGAGTTAGTGGTCTTGGGGGTTCAAGATTTTCAAGCTTGATAACGATTGCCTGAGCCTCAAAACCTCCGATAATTATCGGGATCCTCCTCTCGCCGTTCTCTTCAATCAAAAGAAGTGCATAGGCACCTGATTGTGTCTGACTGTAAGAGATCCCCATAACTTTAAGTTTAACCCTCTTCATTCTGATAGTTTATCCTCCCGGCATTTGCATAGCCTCAGACAAATATAAAGATTAAAGAGGTATTTGTCCGGCTAACCTGTCGCTTTTTTTTAACATAAATAATCATCCGGATTGCATTTCAATAATTATTCACGGGAAAATAAGCCTCCCACCTCAGGAGGGATGAAGGAATAATGCGCAAAATTTATACTGATTGATTTGTAAATAATCTAATTTGTATATCTTTGCAGTCCGAATTTGAATAATCTGCCGGGGCTTGAAGAAGTTATATTTGAATTAAATATACGCCTCACAGAGAAACGTAATAAAAATAAGCATGTACGCAATCGTTGAAATTGCAGGTCAGCAATTTAAAGTTGAAGAAGGTAAGAAGATATTTGTTCACCGCCTGGAAGCCGAAGCCGGCGAAACAGTTCAGTTTGACAAGGTCCTGCTGGTTGAGAATGACGGTAATGTGACCGTCGGAGAACCTGTGGTCCAGGATATTATTGTTGAAGGCACTGTAATTGACGACAAGGCAAGGGGCGATAAAGTGATCGTTTTTAAGAAAAAAAGAAAAAAAGGTTACAGGATAAAAAACGGACATCGTCAGAATTTTACCCGTATTGAGGTTCTTCACATTGGCGCCAAGGATGCTCCCAGAAAGGAAAGAGCAAAGAAAGTTGCTCCTGAAGCTGCAATAGTTACTGAACCTGACGGAGAAAAGAAAGTGGTGGCAAAGAAGACCACAGCTAAAAAAAGCACCGCAAAAAAGACAGAACCTAAAGAGAAAAAATCAGCTGCCGTTAAAGAAGATGTAAAGAAACCGGCCGCAAAAAAGGTAGCTGCAAAAAAAACCTCAAAGAGCAAGGAAAAATAATTGATTAACACTTCTAACAAAATAAGATAATGGCACACAAGAAAGGAGCAGGCAGTTCACGTAACGGTCGCGACTCACAAAGCAAACGACTGGGAGTGAAGCTTTTCGGCGGTCAGACAGTCAAAGCCGGAAATATTATTGTCCGCCAGAGAGGCACAAAGCATAATCCCGGACTCAATGTAGGCCTGGGGAAAGATCATACTCTTTTTGCTCTTACCGACGGAGAGATCGAATTCAGGAAAAGAAAAGATAACAGGGTTTATGTATCCGTAAAGAACACTGATGAGGTTGCGGCTGAGAAGCCGGCTGATAAACAGTAATTATCTGTAACTAATTCCGTTCTCTTTATAAGCACACATCTGAAGAATTCAGACTCCCGTTATATTTTCCTGCACAGGAAAATATTATCGGGAGTTTTTTAATACTTTTACGGCAGGCTCCCCTTAGCCTGCTTTTTTATTAATACCTCAATTAAAATGCTTACTATCAACCTTATCCGTGAAAAGAGAGATTTCATTGCCAAACGGCTGAGAATAAAGAACTTCAAATCGGAGGATATCCTGGATAAAATCCTTGAACTCGATTCCAGAAGACGTGATATTCAGACAAAATCTGATATGATGCAGGCGGAAATGAACAGGATATCAAAGGAAATAGGGACACTTCTCCGTGAGAACATGAAAGCTGAAGCAGAAGCGGCAAAGGAGAATACATATAAACTGAAAGAAGAGATTAAAAACTTTTCCGATCAGCTCACCATGCTGGATATCGAGCTCCGTAACGAGATAGTCCGCCTTCCTAACCTGCCTCACGAATCTGTTGCAGGCGGAAACGGGGCTGATGATAATGTTCTGATAAGGGAAGGTGGAGTTAAACCTTCTGGCCTTAAAAATGCGCTTCCCCACTGGGAGCTCATAAAAAAATACGATATAATTGATTTTGATCTAGGGATAAAGCTTACAGGCGCCGGATTCCCGGTTTATAAAGGGAAAGGAGCAAAACTTGAAAGATCGCTTATCACATTCTTCCTTGACGAAGGTGTTAAGGCAGGATATACAGAAATTATGCCTCCTATAGTCGTTAATGAGGACTCCGGCTTTGGAACAGGCCAGCTCCCCGACAAAGAGGGCCAGATGTACCATGTGACAGCCGACAATTTTTATCTTATCCCGACTGCCGAGGTACCCGTCACAAATATCTACAGGGATGTAATACTGAGTGCGGAAGAGCTTCCTGTTAAGAATGTTGCCTACACACCCTGCTTCAGGCGCGAAGCCGGTTCGTGGGGAGCACATGTCAGAGGGCTCAACAGGCTGCATCAGTTCGATAAAGTCGAAATAGTCAGGATTGCCCATCCCGACCATTCTTACGAATCACTCGAGGAAATGGTAAACCACGTCGAAGGTCTGGTACAGAAGCTGGGGCTGCCCTATCGCATTATAAGACTATGCGGAGGTGATATGTCGTTTACATCGGCGCTCACCTACGATTTCGAAGTATGGTCGGCAGCCCAGGAAAGATGGCTCGAAGTAAGCTCCGTATCGAACTTTGAGTCATTTCAGGCAAACAGGCTGAAATGCAGGTTTAAGGAGAAAGGCGGAAAACAGACAAAACTGGCACATACCCTTAATGGCAGCGCACTGGCATTACCACGGATCGTTGCCGCTATCCTCGAAAACAACCAGACGGAATCAGGAATTAAAGTGCCTGAAGTACTCATTCCCTATACGGGTTTCGACATGATTAATTAATATCTTTTTAAGAAGAAGTAAGAATGATGAACCTTCGGACAGCGAAGTAAGAATTTTTAGTTCTGAATTCAACATTCGAATGTTCTTCAATCTTACTTCAGAAAAAAAATGGAAAAATCCCGTCAGTCATATATCTACGCTCTGATAGCGGTATTTTTCTGGTCTACAATCCCCACAGCATTCAAGATCTGTCTTAATGAGCTTGAAATACTACCGATGCTCACGATCGCCTCATTTACTTCGGCGATCTCCCTGTTCCTGATACTGGCTTTTGAGAAGAAAATTCAACTGATAGGTAAATCAACTGTCAGTGAAATAATAAGTTCTGCTGTACTGGGACTGATAAATCCTTTCATCTATTACATCATTCTTCTGAAAGCTTACCAGATCCTTCCCGCCCAGGTAGCCCAACCGCTGAATATGATCTGGCCGGTCATACTGGTCTTCCTTTCCGTGCCACTGCTCGGACAAAAAATTCATACCCGCAGTTTCATTGCCCTGTTCATAAGCTTTGCCGGAGTATACATTATTTCCTCCCAGGGAAACCTTTTCCACCCGGGCCAGTCAGATCTGAAAGGAGTCTTACTTGCTACAGGAAGTTCAATATTCTGGGCGGTATATTTCATTTTTAATGTCCGCGATAAAAGGGATGAAGCGGTAAAACTCTTCCTGAACTTCACCTTTGGGTTTATTTATCTTATTATCTTCATGATCTTTACAAAATACTCTCAACCAGGCGATTATGGATTCAGGGGTATTATTTCAGCCGTTTACATAGGATTATTTGAGATGGGAATAACCTTTTTCTTCTGGCTGAAAGCCTTGCAAATGGCAGAAACCACCGCCAGGGTGAGCAATCTGGTATACCTTGCTCCTTTCCTTTCACTTGTATTTGTACACTTTATCCTTCATGAACCCGTTTATTACACAACCCCGATAGGTTTATTGTTCATAATTTCAGGGATATGGTACCAGAACCGTAAACTCAAAAGGTCATAAATTTTTATCTTTGAAACCAATGTCGCATCTCACGATCCGGTGAAGTGATGAAAAAGGCAATTTTCCACCTGGTAATAATCATAGCTCTGTTTTCGTCGTGCAGGAAAGAGGATCCGGTTACGGAAGTTACTCCTGCAATGGCCAGGGATACGCTTTATTATCTGATGAAGGAATGGTATTACTGGTACGACAAGATGCCTTCGGTAAACCGGGAAAACTATGCCGATCCCTATGAATTACTTGAAGCTCTCAGATATAAGCCACTTGACAGGTGGAGTTACGTGGCTGATTATAATGCGACTGTATCACAACTGCAGGGATCTTTCGTGGGACACGGGATACGCATCGGGCTTGATGAAGCGGGGAGTGCAAGGATTGCAATGATCTATAATAACTCACCGTTATATGCTTCGGGAGTACGACGGGGCTGGATAGTAAAGAATGTCAATGGGTTTGATATTGCAGACATTCTCCTGAGAAATGATACGGCAAAATATAGTGAAGCACTCGGCCCGTCAAAGGAGGGTGTAACAAATTCTTTTCTCTTTTCACCTCCGGGACAGGCCGATGTTTCAATCTCTTCAACTAAGACATCATATACGATCAATACAGTCCTTCTTTATGACACAATACACCTTTCTACAGGCTCGGTAACAGGTCATCTGGTCCTCAGCTCTTTTATTGAACCTACTGAAAATGAACTAAAAACAGCCTTTGCTTTTTTTAAGGCAAACAATGTGAAGGATTTTATTCTGGACCTGCGGTATAATAAAGGAGGATATCTCGATCTTGCACAAAAGCTTGCCAGCTATATCGGAGGAAGCAGCCTGACAGGCTCGGTTTTCGCTAAGCTCCAGTATAACGATAAGAATGAAAATGAAAACACTACCTATCCCTTCATTGCAACGCTCTATCCGCTGGCGGTTAAAAAACTTGTCGTGATCACAACCCGTTCAACTGCATCGGCAAGCGAGGCTTTGATGAATGGTCTGTACCCTAAAATCACTGTCGTAAGCGTGGGTGATACAACGGAGGGGAAACCGACAGGGATGAACATATGGCCATGTGGAAAGAAATACTATTTCTGGCCAATAACTTTTAAAACAGTAAATTCTTTAAATCAGGGCGATTATTTCGATGGTTTTCCTCCGGACAAGAGGGCGATTGACGATATTACTCATGATTTTGATGACAGGAATGAAGAATGCCTTAAAGAGGCGTTACAATACCTGGAGAAAGGGGATTTTTCAGGCAAAGGCGGGGGATTGTTCAGAAGGTCAAATCATTTTACTGAATCACCTTCCCTTATAAATAATACCTTTATAAGAAATAAATTCAGACCAGAGAGGTGAAGGTCAAACCAAAAGAGAGAATAATTCTGGGGATAGACCCGGGGACTACAATTACAGGCTATGGTGTGATAAGGGACACCGGCTCAGGGCCGGAGCTTCTTTCCATCGGATCCATCGATCTGACAAAGTTCGGGGATCATTATATTAAGCTAAAGCATATTTTTGACCGCACCACCGGGATCATAGATGAATATCATCCCGATGAGCTTGCCATTGAGGCTCCTTTCTACGGCAAGAACGTACAGTCGATGCTTAAGCTCGGGAGGGCTCAGGGTGCAGCTATTGCAGCAGCTTTGTCGCGGTCATTGCCAATATTCGAATATGCCCCGAGGAAAATCAAGATGTCAATCACAGGCAGGGGTGCCGCATCAAAAGAACAGGTAGCCTCCATGCTGAAGACCATACTGAAATTCAACGAACCGGAGATGAAACTCGATGCCACCGACGGACTTGCCGCTGCAATGTGCCATTTCTACCAGTCGGGTAAAGTTTCCGGTAGCAGCAAAGTAACCAGCTGGAAACAATTTGTAAAAAATAATCCCGGCAGGGTAAAATGATCTTAATTTTTATACCAGGGAGACCGCAAGTGCAACAACACTTACCCTTACCCCGTCTGATTTAAGAAGCTCATTAACACATGATTCCATTGTAGATCCGGTGGTGATAACATCATCTACCAGAAGTATATGTTTTCCCCTGACAGAACATCTGTCTTCAACTATAAATGTGCCTTCAACATTTTTCCATCTGTCGTACCTCGACTTTTTAGTCTGGGTTGATGTACTGGAGACCCTGCAAAGCGATCCGGCATCAACAGGCAATCCGGTAACCTCGGATATCCCCGGGAAATCAGGTAACTCTGATTAAATCCGCGGATACGTTCTTTTGAAGGATGAAGCGGAACCGGAATAACCAGATCGATATCTCTTGTAAACCCCGAATTCATAAGTACATGCCCGTACATTTTCCCAAGCTCAACGCCGATTTCCTGAACCCCTTTATACTTAAGATTATGGATCAGGCGTCTGATCCGGCTGTCACGGTTATAGAACGAAAAAGCTGCAGCTTTTTCAACCCTGCACCTGCCCCAGAAGAGCCTGGCAACGGGATTATCATCCTCGAGATGATAGTTGGCCCTCGGTATCAGAATATAACATTCGGTACAGATAAGCTTTTCATTCCGCATAAGATGATTACCACAGGCATAACATATCCTCGGGAACAGAAGACTCAGGAGGTCATCACATAAATCGTACAGATAATTCATGCAGCGATATGAATTATATACTGTAAAGATATAAAATTAAAAAAATTACACAGAGGAAATCAGGAGATTACACAGAGGTCCACAGAGGTTTTTCATCTATTACTCTCTGTGGAACTCTGTGCTCTTTCTCTGCTCTGTGGAACTCTGTGTAACTAAAACTATTACTACTTAATATAAGCCTTGATTTTTTCTGCGATCTCCTTAAATTCTTCAGGAGTAAATTTCAGCTTGGGATTACGGAAGTTCACATCCTCCATTGTATCCATGGGAACAAGATGGACATGAACATGCGGGATCTCCAGTCCGAGCACTGCAATGCCTATCCGGTTACATGGAAATGCCTTTTTTATGGCTCCGGCTACTTTTTTAGAAAATACAATAAGTCCGGACAGAAGTTCATTATCCAGATCGAAGATATAATCTGTTTCATGTTTTGGCACTACAAGGGTATGGCCGGCCTTAAGCGGATTAATATCAAGAAATGCAAAATATCTGTCATCCTCTGCTATTTTATAACAGGGGATCTCCCCTTTGATGATCTTTGAAAAGAGTGTTGCCATCAGGTAAAATTCTCAGGTAGTTATTGAAATAATTTCAAAAGGAATAATGCCTGAAGGAACCTTAATTTCGACAGTTTCCCCAATCTTCCTGCCTATCAGTCCATGGGCAATAGGAGAGCTTACCGCTAGCTTTCCAAGCTTGATGTTAGCTTCGCTTTCAGGAACAATCTGATATTCCATAACAGTATTGCTGGTTTTATTTCTGATCCTTACTTTATGCAATATTCTGACTGTTGAAGTATCGATTTTAGATTCATCAATAATTCTCGACCGTGCAACAACATCTTCGAGTTTTGCAATTTTCAGTTCAAGCATCGACTGAGCTTCCTTGGCGGCTGCATATTCAGCATTCTCGCTAAGGTCACCTTTGTCCCTGGCTTCAGATATCATTCTGGATATCAATGGCCTTTCTACAGTCCTCAGATGATTGAGTTCTTCTTTTAATTTATGAAGGCCTTCTTCGGTAACATGCAAAACCTCTGACATTTCTTATTCTGTAAACAATTAAAAAATAAGAAGAATTCCGGGGTTTCCGGAACTCTTCGTAAGACAAATATATAAATTATTTTATAAAATCCAAAAAAAATTATCCTGTAAATAAGTGATTTACATACCCTGATCAGGATTATTTATCTGTATTTTCTGGCGGATTTCTTATTTTTTGATGCGACAGCCTTCTTTTTTACTTTATAATTTGTATCGGCCTCTTTCCTGTTCTGAATTATTCTTTCTCTTACTTCCGGTGACTGGATCTCCAGGTGGCGTTTTCTGTCGTCCTTCAGCAGTTTCCTGTTAGTCCTGACCCGCTTCTTTTCTTCAGCTTTCTGCTTTCTGATTGCTTTGGAAACACTTCCCGGTTCACTTACCTTAACCTGTCTTTTCCTGGTGGGGGCCTTTTTTGAAACTCCCTTTACAAGCTTGTGCTCAGGGGGTCTTTCAAACGACTGAGCCGCACCTGAAGTAACCGAAAGAAACGATATAAACAGCGGGATCAGTAATCTTTTAAGATGTATTAACTTCATATTAAATTAATTACATAAACATAACGAGGTTTGTCCAATTATGCAGCACTTTTGCTAATTTTGTATGGTTAATATCAACATAGTGGCAGACTTGTCAAAATTAAGAGATTTTTTGTTTTTTCCGCACTGATCCTTTATTCGTGTGAGAATGAAAGGAATGATGTGATCCCCGATGTATATGTTGATTTCACAATGGATCTGAGGGATATAGAATTTACTAACCTCACAACAACTTTTGGTTCAGTCTATGTAAATGCAAATACAAATAATTGGGGACAGAAGGCTAGTGGTTATAACAATAACGGAATAATTGTTTTTGCAAACTCCGATTTTGAATATTTTGCATATGATCGTACATGCCCTCATGATTATGAATTAAACAAACAAAGTGTTAAATTAGTTGTTGATTTTCTCTATGCCGTATGTCCAAAATGCAGCACTTATTACGCGCTCCCATCATCTGGAACACCAAGCTCAGGACCAGGTAAATATTACCTTAAAAACTATAAAACATATTTCGACGGTAGATTCCTGAGGGTTTGGAATTATTAGAATTTTATGCATCCCTCTTTCCGATTTATATTGTTCCCCACAGGTGACACTGTAGTTATTTGAATTCAACCCGCTCCGGGGCATAGCCGTCAACCTGAGAAGTTTTGGGGATATAAGTTTCCCCTCCTTTTTTTTAAGGAGGGGTGGCCAGACCACAAAATCATCGTACTTACAGTAAAATAAACGGTCTGGCCGGGGTGGTTTATTCAATTCTGATAAATAAGTCCACTTTTGCTAAATCCGTTTTAACCACCCCGGCCGGGAAAGCAGAATCGTAAACATTCCAAAATCAGCAATCCCGGCCACCCCTCCTTTAAAAGGAGGGGAAACTTATTTGCTTATAATCCAGATAATTACAGTAGTTATATTTTCTAAAATATTCCTTAAGTTGATGGCTATAGGGTAACACCCCGGTTACTGATCACACCCCGGGTAGTGATCACACCCCGATTACCAACCCCGGAGCGGAGTGCCTGCAAATAATAAAATTGTAATCTACGTATTATAAGACATATTAAAAGACATATTATAATACGTAGTTTTAATACCTGTAATGTTCCGGCTTATAAGGACCGTCCTTCGGTACACCAATATATTCAGCCTGTTCCTTTGAAAGCTTTGTGAGCTTCACTCCAAGCTGATCGAGATGTAAACGGGCAACCTCCTCGTCGAGTATTTGGAAAGCCTGTAAACACCAATCTCATAATTATTTTTCCAGAGATCGATCTGTGCCAGGGTCTGATTGCTGAATGAATTACTCATAACAAACGAAGGATGGCCTGTTGCACATCCCAGATTGACCAGTCTTCCTTCGGCAAGCATATAAATTGCATGTCCGTCAGCGAAAACATATTTATCAACCTGTGGCTTTATATTGATCTTATTGACTCCTTTCATTTCGTTGAGACCGTCCACCTGAATTTCGTGATCAAAATGGCCGATATTACATACTATCGCCTGATCTTTCATCTTTTTCATATGTTCAACAGTGATGACATCCTTGTTCCCTGTTGCGGTCACATATATATTACCTTCACCGAGAATATCCTCAACCGGCTTAACCTCAAACCCTTCCATTGAAGCCTGAAGAGCGCAAATCGGATCAATTTCTGTAACAATAACCCTTGCTCCATAGGCTCTCATCGATTTAGCGCACCCTTTCCCCACATCGCCATAACCGCAAACAACAACAACCTTGCCGGCTATCATCACATCGGTTGCACGTTTTATTCCGTCGGCCAGCGATTCGCGGCATCCGTAGAGATTATCAAATTTCGATTTCGTGACAGAATCGTTAACATTTATTGCAGGTACAAGCAATTCATCTATTCTCCAGCATCTGGTATAAGCGGTGAACACCAGTGGTTGTTTCTTCGGAGATCCCTTTCAGATCTTTAACAGCACGGCTCCATTTACCTGGTTCCTCAGCCAAGTATCTTCTTCAGAGTGGCAAGAATTATTCCTTCCTCCCTGCTTGAAGGTTTGCCATCGAGAACTGACGGATCATTTTCGGCTTTAAATCCAAGATGAACCATAAGAGTTGCATCTCCTCCGTCATCGACAATAAGGTTCGGTCCTTTCCCTCCGGGAAATGAAAGTGCCCTGGCGGTACACCACCAGTATTCTTCGAGAGACTCCCCCTTCCAGGCAAATACCGGGATACCTTTTGCAGCAATTGCAGCTGCTGCATGGTCCTGCGTTGAGAAAATATTACAACTTGCCCACCTTACATCTGCACCCAGCTCGGCAAGCGTCTCAATCAGCACCGCAGTCTGGATAGTCATGTGAAGCGAACCGGTTATCCGGGCTCCTTTAAGAGGTTTTTCATCCGAGAATTTCTTCCTGATGGCAAGAAGGCCGGGCATCTCCTTTTCCGCAATCTCAATCTCTTTCCTGCCAAAACCGGCAAGCGCTATATCCTTTACTTTATAATCAGCTTTTTCAGTAATTACTGTCATATTTAAAAATTTAGAAGTGCAAATTTAACAAATTATAAGCAGTTTAGTTCACTCAAGAATTCTCAATGCATTATCTCTGTCTATCATCATCTGACGTGCAAGCTGATCAGTATTGTCAAATTTTATCTCATCACGGAGACGATGCCTGAAAATTATCTCCAGCTCCCTGCCATAGATATCTCCTTCGAAATTAATTATATGGACTTCAATTGTTCTCACCGCCGGATCCTCATTAACCGTAGGATTTATACCGATGCTTAACATACCGGGCAGCAGTGATCCTCCTGTCTGAACTTCAACAGCGTAAACTCCGTCAGCCGGTACAAGCTTAAATTTGTCAGAAGGTTCTATGTTTGCAGTGCGGAAACCCTATTTTCCGGCCGATCTTTTTACCCTCAACCACGGTGCCTTTGAGTGAATAGCTGTAACCAAGCCACCTGTTAGCCTCATCCAGCCTGCCTTTCAGCAGTGCATCGCGGATCCGTGAAGAACTTATGACAGCGCCATCAGCCTCCAATCCATCAACCTGTTCCACAATAAAACCCATCTCCCCGGCAGATATTTTCACATTATCAAAGTTCCCCTCTCCCTGATGTCCGAAATGATGATCGTGACCAACAATAAGATGTCTTGTTCCTATTTTCCCCACAAGCACATTTTTAACAAAATCAGATGCCTTCATCCTACTGAATCCGGCAGTAAATTCCATGATCAGAAGATGATCCATCCCGGCTTTTGACAGCAAAGTTATTTTTTCATCAATTGTGGAAAGGAATGAGAGGTTTCCCGGCCTGCTGTCAAGCACCAGCCTGGGATGAGGGTTGAAAGTTATCACAACAGATTCCCCGTTACACTCAACTGCTCCGGATTTAAGCTTCTGAAGAAGAGCAACATGTCCCCGGTGTACTCCGTCAAAAATGCCGATAGTCACAACCGGACTGATAATATTTAATGAATCATATCCGTGATGAATTTTCATCTCATGAAGTTGTTCTTACAAAAATAAGAAAGCGCTTCAATAAGAAACAGTTTTATGATTTAGTTTTCGTACTTTTATCTGAAGATACTTAATTACGGATATTGTATGAGCACCAGGAAGTTCTATTTATCCGATCCTTGGCTTAAGCCGTTCACGGAAGCCATTGACGGCCGGTATAACAGCTGCCATCAGAAGGAAAGAAGCCTGGCAGTGAACGGATCGCTTATTGATTTTGCGATGGGACATTTTTTTTATGGGCTTCACCGCAATGATGAGAATTGGATTTTCAGGGAGTGGGCTCCCAATGCCACAGCTATATATCTCACCGGGACCTTTAACAACTGGAAAGAAAAATCCGGTTATGAGATGCGCAGGATCAACAGGCAGGGCGACTGGGAAATATTACTGCCCCTGTCTTCAATGAATCACGGGGATCTTTATAAATTATCGGTTCACTGGCACGGAGGGAAAGGAGAACGGATCCCTTCGTATGCAACCAGGCTGGAACAGGATGATGTCACAAAGATCTTTTCCGCACAGGTCTGGTCGCCGGCCGAACCGTATAAATGGAAAACAGAAGATTTCAGTCCTGAGAAAAATGCCCCTGTGATCTATGAAGCTCATATCGGGATGGCCACGGAAGAATACAGGACCGGAACTTACCGGGAATTCACCCGTGATATAATTCCTTATATTGCCGAAGCCGGATATAACACTATCCAGCTTATGGCAGTACAGGAACATCCGTTCTACGGATCTTTCGGTTACCATGTATCAAGTTTTTTCGCCGCTTCTTCAAGATTCGGATATCCCGAAGACCTTAAAGAGCTTATCGACACTGCTCATTCTTTTGGAATAAGGGTTATAATGGACCTGGTCCATTCCCATTCGGTAAAAAATGTAAATGAAGGACTGGGGCTTTTTGACGGATCACCCGGGCAGTATTTTCACACTAACGAAAGGAGGAACCATGTAGCCTGGGACTCGTTATGCTTTGATTACGGGAAAGACAAAGTAATTCACTTTCTGTTATCCAACTGCAGGTACTGGCTTGAAGAGTATAAATTTGACGGTTTCCGGTTCGACGGTATAACCAGCATGATCTACTATGATCACGGCCTCGGTAAGAACTTCACAACATACGGTGATTACTTTGACGGGGGGCAGGATATTGATGCGATAGTATATCTCTATCTGGCAAATAAACTGATCCACGAATTCAGGCCTCATGCACTTACAATTGCCGAGGAGATGAGCGGAATGCCGGGACTTGCTTCTGACACAGCTTCAAGAGGTTATGGTTTCGACTACAGGTTATCAATGGGAGTTCCCGACTTCTGGATCAAGCTTGTCAAGGAGATTGTCGACGAACACTGGGATATGGGGACCATAATGCATGAGCTATCTCAACACCGTCCTGAAGAAAAGGTAATCTCATACTGTGAATCTCACGACCAGGCGCTTGTCGGAGATAAAACACTCATTTTTAGAATGATAGATGCCGAAATGTATTCAGGCATGAACATATCATATCATAGTGCGGTAATCGACCGCGGTATGGCATTGCATAAGATGATCAGGCTGATAACTTTCAGTACGGCAGGGGGTGGTTATCTTAATTTTATGGGAAATGAGTTCGGCCATCCCGAATGGATCGATTTTCCACGGGAAGGAAATAACTGGAGTTATCAATATGCAAGAAGACAATGGAACCTTGTTAAGGACCAGGATCTTAAATACAATTATCTTGCTGCTTTCGACAGGGAAATGGTGAAGCTTCAGGAGGAACATAAGGTTCTTGATGAGCCATACATAGGAAGGATATATGAAAACAGCTTTGACAAGGTTGTAGCCTATACAAGAGGAGACCTGTTGTTTGTCTTCAATTTTCACCCCTCCAATTCATTCACCGATTACGGAATCCCTCTGAAAGGGAAATTCAGGATATTAATAGATTCGGATGACCCTGCATTCGGCGGATTTGACCGTCTTGACAGGAACACCATCTATTTCGCGATGAAAAAAGCATCAAGGCAGACACTCAATGTGCCTTTCTACCTGTACCTGTATCTTCCCTCCCGTACAGCTATTGTATTTAAGAGAGAGCCTGTTAAAATGGTCACCGAACTTTAATCGATCCACCTCAGCAGGTAGAAATCCTGCTTATGAGGAAGATCTTTATGCTTTGGATATATCCTTATACCATAGAAAAATGCTCCGGCTTTCTCGGGAATAAGCTTAGCTCTGTAAAGGCATTTGCCGTTCTTACTGCTAATGAGCGTGAATTCCTTGCTGTCGACAAATTCATGCTCGCCCTGTTTGCTCATATGGGTAATTATAAATTCAACCCCTACATTTTCCTTGGGTATCTTTTTTATGTTCAAAACTATTTCTGCCCTATAATCATGGCCTGAGTGATAAATATTTTCTCCCGGTTTTTCAAAACTGTAGTTCACGACTTCAATATTATCCCATTCCTCCATCATTGTCTTTTTCCAGGCAGCAAGTTCTTTTACTTTTTCAAAGTTATTGGCAATTAAATATTTATTACGCTCATAAAGTTTGCAATAATATTTCTCACAGTAATCGTCAAGCTGCCTTTTCATCGTAAACTCAGGCGCTACTTTTACCATGGTGTTTTTGACATGGCTTATCCATTCCACCGGGATCCCGTTCCCGTCATACGAATAGAATGCCGGAACTATTTCATATTCAAGCATATTGTAGATAGTCTCAGCATCAACATCGTCCTGCAGATCCTGGTTGGCAAAGGTCCTTTTCTTGGGTAATGCCCAGCCTGCATAGGCTCTGTAACCTTCGACCCACCAACCGTCGAGAACGCTGAAATGAATTGTTCCGTTCATCACTGCCTTCTCACCGCTTGTACCTGATGCTTCCATCGGTCTTGTCGGGGTATTCAGCCAGATATCGACCCCCTGCACCATATATTTCGCCAGTTCAATATCGTAATTTTCGAGGAAGATCACTTTCCCGGCAAACTGTGGCATCTGGGATACTTCATAGACCCTTCTGATAAGATCCTGACCACCTCCGTCATGCGGGTGAGCTTTACCTGCATAAATAAACTGAACAGGTTTATCGGGATTATTTACAATTTTAGCAAGGCGATCGAGGTCCCTGAAGAGCAGCGCGGCTCTCTTGTATGTGGCGAAACGGCGAGCAAATCCTATTGTAAGAGCTTTATCATCAAGATGTGTGCTTATATTCAGCAGCGTTCTGGGACTGACATGCTTATCTATCATGTCCGTTTGAAGCCGTTTCCTGATGTTTGTGAAGAGTATCTTTTTCAGTTGTTTTTTGACGTCATAAATACGTTTATCGTCAACCTTATATAATTTTTCCCATTGAGATCTGTCTGTCTGGTCAAAATTCTCAGTTCCGGTAATCTCAGTCCACAATTCTTTCCACTGGTTTGCCGTCCATGTCGGCTGGTGTACTCCGTTGGTCACATAGCCAATAAAAAGCTCTTCCTTAAGGTAGCCCGGCCAGAGTTTATTGAACATCCCCTGGCTTACCTCGCCATGAAGCTTGCTTACACCGTTTACCTCCTGCGACATTCTTGTGGCAAGATAGCTCATATTGAATTTCCTGTCGGAATCACCTTCGCATCGTCCAAGCGCAATCAGTTCTTCCCATGATATGCTCAGCCGGCTGTGGTAATGAGAGATATATTTCCTGAGCATAT
Source organism: uncultured Bacteroidales bacterium (assembly GCA_963700275.1). Taxonomy (GTDB): domain Bacteria; phylum Bacteroidota; class Bacteroidia; order Bacteroidales; family VadinHA17; genus LD21. Next base: position 149,268 of record CAVOWZ010000017.1, read on the forward strand.
CCTCATCAAAGGCATCATGCCCGGCCGGTACGGGAGTATGGGTTGTAAAGAGTGTTGATGACCTGACAGCTTCAAGAGCCTGATTAAATGTAAGATGATGCGTTTCGATCATCGTCCTGAGCCTTTCAAGGCTGATAAACGCCGAATGGCCTTCATTACTGTGGTAGAGATCCGGTTTTATTCCCATGGCATCTAGCGCCCTGATCCCGCCGATACCAAGTATGAGTTCCTGTCTGAGCCTGTTTTCGTGATCGCCACCATACAGGTAATGAGTAACTGACCTGTCAGAAAATGAATTATCATCAAAGTCAGTATCAAGTAAGATCAGGCTTACTTTACCGACCTTAGCCTCCCATACCCTGATCTTTACAGTTCTCCCCGGCCAAACAACACCAACAGTGAGATGATTACCATTACTGTCTTTTACCGGGCTCACGGGGAGCCTTGAAAAATCCTCCGCTTCATAAATTGTCATCTGTTCACCTCTCGGCCCCAGTTTCTGCCTGAAATACCCATAACGGTAAATGAATCCGACCCCGATGATCTTTATATTGGAGTCACTTGCCTCTTTCAGGTAGTCGCCCGCAAGTATCCCTAACCCTCCGGAATATATCTTAAGGCAGGGATGAATACCAAATTCCATGCTGAAATATGCAACTGAAGGTTTTTCGGTATCATCGGGACGGTTCATATAATCCCTGAAGGTCTTTTCGACTTTCCTAAGATCTGTCACAAATTCATCATCATCCTCCAGTACAAGCAGCCTTTTATAATCTATTTTTTCGAGAAGGATTTTAGGATTATGCCTGACCTCCTGCCACAGGGAGGGATCCATCCTTCTGAATATTGATTCAGCTTCAGTGTTCCACGACCACCAGAGGTTGTTGGCAAGATCTTTTAGTGCATCCAGTTTTTCCGGCACATCGCTCTGGACATAAATATCTTTCCACACAGGAACCTGGTGTGGTTTCCTTGTGATGAGGCCCGGCGCTTCGACAAATCTTGCAAAATCCCTTGGTTCATCCCTTCTTTCACTGCTCTTCAGAAGGGCTTTTTCGTAAGCCGTAAAATAAAATTTGACAAGGCTGTCCCAATTTGCTATCCTCGAGATTTCGTGAGCTTTAGCCCTTGCTTCAAGTATTTCATTGTCACTGAGATTATTAAACATCCACATGAATTCCCTTATCTCAGTGGCAACCTTGGTTTCGTTGTCATCTGTCCTTTCAATAATTGCAATTCCGTTGCCTGGATTCTGGAAATATTCCTTAACCCAGAGGCCAAAGCCTGAAAGGGACGTTGTAACTGTGGGAATTGAAAACATGAGGCTTTCGAGGGGGGTATATCCCCAGGGTTCGTAATAAGAAGGGAATACAGAAAGGTCGAATCCTATCAGCAGATCATAATAACCCATATTGAAAATCCCGTCATTACCGTTCAGATATGAGGGTGCAAAAATTATTTTAATCTGTGATTTCTGATCATTCAGAAGATGGTTTGTACTTATTCTCTGAAGGACGGGATCGGATTCCGGATAATGAAGGCTGTGAGTCAGATATTTATCACCCCCGTTCTGGGTTGCACTATTGTTCAGGATATCAATAATATCCTGGCGTGGACCTTTATGATATGCAGGCATCAGGATGAAAGCGACATATACTTTTTTCAGGTTGTCCTTTTTATTAAGTCCGCCAAGCGAATCAATAAATATATCCACACCTTTATTCCTGAATTCATATCGTCCGCTGTTTGCAATGAACATACAGTCGTCCGGGAGGGTATACCCGAGCACCGCTTCAGCAACACTTTTAAGTTTCAGCCTCGCTGCTTTCCGTTTTTCATCAAAGAGATCCGGTCCCGGGACAAATGAGTCCTCGAAACCGTTAGGTGTGACAATATCTACGTCTTTGCCAAGGAAATGGCTGCATTCACGAGATGTAATTTCACTGACCGTTGTAAAAACATCGGCTTCGATCGCGGATAATTTTTCGAGTGATTGTTTTGCAACTACATTGAATTCGCGTGCAACCTGCCCGGGATTAAAATCCTTCATGTTTCCGTAAAGCGGACGGTTATTACCTGCAACACATCTTCCGAGGACAGTTGCGTGAGTGGTGAATGCGGTTGCTATCCATTGAGCTTTATGTTCAAGGTACAGAATGCCCGTACCTGTCATCCATTCATGGAACTGGGCAATTATATTATGATGCTCAGAATAAAAAGTAGTGAAGCTTTCAATTATCTTACCGGCTGCATACCCGAACAGAGCCGGTTCTATATAATCCCACTGACCTGAAATGCTGTCGAGTTTATATGTTTCCCAGAACTTTGCAAATATTTCATTCTGCTGTCCGAAATATGGTGTGAAGTCTATCAGGAAAACAACCGGTTTGCCGGCAATATTCCATCTTCCTGCCTTGATCTTCAAGCCTTCTGATTCAGCCATACCCCTCCATTCAGCATACAATGAATTATCCGGAATGAATTCAGGGTTTTTAGCTTCTTCCCTCCAGACGTCAGGGCCGATCAGTATGTAATTATCCCCCAGTTCTTCAACAATATTGAGCGCTTTTGTAGAGATTACAGTATGAATACCACCGACCTTATTACATACCTCCCAGCTTGTTTCAAATAGAAAATCAACCTTCATTTTTATGATTTAGAGTTATTTTGGAATTTCTTACCCCCTTTCTTATTTCCCCCAGTGGGGGAAAAGATCTCCTTCCCCCACTGGGGGAAAGCCTGCCCCGCTTCGGCGGGGGTCGGGAAGGGGGTTATAAACATACATATATAACATTTGATTTATTCACGATTACCGATAGTCATATTATTTTTTTGTCTTTTTTACTGTTTTCGTTATCTTTTTTGATGCAGGTTTCTTTTTTGCTGCAGGTTTCTTTTCGCAGCTTTTTTGCTGCAGGTTTCTTTTTAGTTTTTTCTGCTGAAGCGGACTTAAGTGCCGGTTTTTTAACGGCTTTTCCTTTATTGCCTGAAGTTAAGCTTGACTTCAGCATATGTGCAAGATCATTCATAGATGGCCCGTATCCTTCAAAGGACGGGGCGGCTTCCAGATCACCTGCAACTTTCTTCTTTGAAAGTGAACTGATCTCGGCAGCCTGTTTTTCAATTAGCCTGTCTTTTTCATGGAGCAGGTTATCCAGCCTGGATATCTGTATCTGTTCAGTTGTATCCGGCAGGCATCTATTAACCCTTATCTCAAAATCACTCAGAACATTCATATAATTCATAAATGCATCGTAGGGTGTTTCATAAGGATTGAAATATGCATGAACAGCCCCGTCGGAAAAGAACTTTGTAGCCATGTAATAAAAATGGTCGCTCGACTGAAGGTATTCCCAGTCGCGGTTCATTTGCGGATCGTTGCACCGTTTTACTTTATCAGATAATTCATAAAGCTTGTCGAGAGCTGCTACCTGGAGTTCATTCCCCAGCCAGGCAGTTATATCGCGCTCCTCATCTGCCCATGATATCGGAGATGGGATGTTTATAGCTGCCACAGGCTGCAATGTGTCTGCAATCTCTGAAGGTGTCATGAATCTGAACGGAGTCTTTTTAAGGATCATACCGGGCATATGCTGAAGAAAATCGAATATTCCGGTCTCTTTCCAGTTATGTTCCCCGAAGGTTTCATAATCAAGAAAGATATTGAGCAGATCGCTTTTCGGAGCCAGCTTATTTATCCACGATGCATATTTCTCAGCGGTAAGCGGCCAGGCGCTCCACGCCCTGTTGGAGAACCTGAAGGCAATGTCGTCGCTCATGACAAAATTCCTCAGGAGGACTTTCAGTCTTGGATTTATAGCGTTGCAATACAGAAAATTAGGGCTCTTCCATCCAAGAATATGCTTTGCCCCTTCGGTGAGCATCGATTTGAATCCCATATCTGCAACCCACGATCCGATCTGATCGGAATAGATAAGTTCGGTATTTCTGAAAGAACTTGTTTCAACACCCAGGTAAGTTTTCATCATTTCCCTGTGCAGTTCTACCTGTTGTTCAAACTGGATCTTGCTTTTAAGGGATGCAAGGGAATGAGAATCTGTTTCTGAGAGAAACTCCACCATTCCTGTTTCAGCCAGCTGTCTGAATGATTCAAGCACCTCGGGTGCATATAATCTGAACTGGTTGATCACGATGCCCGAAAGTGAAAAGGTGACTTTAAACTTACCCTTATTCTTACGGATAAGGTCGAGGATGATCCTGTTTGCGGGAAGGTAGCATTTATCCGCAACTTTTCTCATTATCGATTCATTGGAGAAATCATCATAGTAATAATGATCATGTCCCAGATCAAAAAACCTGTAGCGTTTCAGCCTGAATGGCTGATGAACCTGAAAATAAAAGCAAATTGCCTTTGTTCCTGCTGCACTCATATTTTATTTCTTATTTTTTCCAAACAACTCTTTCATAAATATCCCTTACATGTCTTGCCGAATTATCCCATTTAAGTCTTATGACCTCCTCCTTGCCGTTCCTGGTGAACATACTGGCAAGAGCCGGATAGTTTAGTATTCCGTAAATTGCATCTGCCATAGCATCAATATCCCAGAAATCTGTTTTTACGGCATGGGTCAGTATTTCAGCGACACCCGACTGTTTGCTGATTATCACAGGGACGTTTGACTGCATGGCTTCCAGAGGGGAAATACCAAAAGGCTCTGATACTGAAGGCATAATATAAACATCGCTCATCGCCAGCATTGTAAATACATCCCTTCCCTTTAAAAACCCTGTAAAATGGAACCTGTCGGTGATCTTCAGAGCTGCAGCTCTTCTCATCATCCTCTCCATCATATCGCCTGATCCTGCCATTACAAATCTGACATTATTCATCATCTTCAGTACTTTATAAGCTGCTTCGATGAAGTATTCAGGACCTTTCTGAAGTGTGATACGGCCAAGGAAGGTGACAACCTTTTCATCAAATCCCTTGTTGACGATAGTATCGTTTGAATAATTAACCGGTTCAACTGCATTATAAACAGTTTCCACCTTATCGGGATGAATATTATATTTATTTATTACAATTTCTCTGGTCAGGTTGCTTACGGTAATGATCTTTGATGCAGCATCCATGCCCCTCTTCTCGATATTATAAACATCGGGGTTGACACTTCCTCCGCTTCTGTCGAAATCGGTGGCATGAACATGGATTACAAGTGGTTTACCTGATACCTCCATGGCGGCAATACCGGCCGGGTAGGTCAGCCAGTCATGAGCATGTATAAGATCAAAATCATTTTCCTCGGCAATGATTGAAGCAACAACAGAGTATTTGTAAATTTCTTCAAGGAGGTTTGTGTCGTACCTTCCTGAGAAATCCACCATTCCTTTATTGTTTGTCTGGACAATTACTTTTTGTCCGGGGCTCTCCGAGCTGACAATTTTCCAGAACTCGTCGGGATCTGTATATGGAACAATCTTTGAAAAGACCTCGATCTTTTCAACAGGTGTCCTTGAACCCTGATAGAAGATCTTTTTGTATGCTACCGGTACTCTGTTGGCACCGATAAGCCGCACCATTGACTGATCTTCATCTCCCCATGCTTTGGGTATTACAAAGATAACCTCCATATCGTCCATGGCGGCCATTCCTTTTGTAAGACCATAGCTTGCGGTACCCAAACCGCCGGAAATGTGCGGCGGAAATTCCCACCCAAACATTAACACACGCATATCCTACCTATTTTTTATTCGAATAATATTCAAGCAGGTCGATTATTCTGAGGACCTCCCCCACGCTCCAGGCCTGGGATATTGCTCCACGGGGTGCATGAGGAGGATCACCATCATGTATCTCAGACAGGGTTGTTATACCTGCCTCGCTCATTACTTCTTCAAGTCCGAAGATGAGTTTCTTTATCTTATTAATCCCCTGCTTACCATAAACTTTCAGCCATCCTTCACAGAAGGGTCCAAACAGCCAGGGCCAGACGGTTCCCTGATGATATGCGTTGTCCCTCTCTTCCTGGGTCCCAAAGTAAATACCTTTATAGAGCTTATTCCCGGGGGAAAGGGTTCTCAGTCCTCTCGGTGTTACAAGCTCCCTGTCCGCAATATCCAGGATTCTCTTCATCTGATCCTTCTCAAGCATGCTGTAAGGAAGAGAAACTGCAATTAGCATATTAGGTCTGACAAACATATTCCTGCCTTCCTGGTCATTAACATAATCGGCAAGATAACCTGCTTTTTCATCCCAGAACATATCAAGGAACGATTTTTTGATCAGTTCAGGCAGATATGCGAATTCTTTTGTAAACTGTTTATCTTCGATCACTTTTGCCATTTCAAGGGCAAAGCATACTGCATTATACCACAGTGCATTTATTTCCACAGCATAGCCGTTCCGGGGTGTTACAGGAACACCGTTGACAACAGCATCCATCCAGGTTAGAGCTTTGCCCGGAGCATCAGCATAAATCAGCCCGTCATCCCTCATATGGATGTTATATGCAGTGCCGTTCTTATATGCACGAAGCACCGACTTTGCCGCCTCGCCATAATTATCGCAGCAACCTTTGCCTCCGGTCAGCACATACTGCTGGAGAGCCCAGAAAAACCACAGGGGTGCATCAATCGAATTGAATGCATACTGTCCTCCTGTGCCCAGATTAGGAAACAGACCGTCTTTCATCCTTCTGACCTGGGTATCAAGGACAGCGTCATAAAGTCTTATCTTATGCCTTGCAAGCGCCAGTCCCGGCAGGGAAATAAATGTATCCCTTCCCCAGGCACCAAACCACGGATAACCGGCAATTATAAGGGTATCATCCCCTCTTTTTTCGACAAACTGCTGTGCTGCATTCCTAAGGCAGTCGAGATAATTGTCACGGGGAATTTTCCCGGACACCGTTTCGGAAAACTTCTGTTCAAAACCTGAAGGGTTTTCCTCCTTTGTCGAAGCAGAAAATACAATACTATCGCCCTTAACCGCATCCAACTCAAAAAAACCGGGGGCAAAAAGATCTTCCGAATAATCATATCCCCTCTTCTGCTCTTCTATATACTCGACTCCCAGATACCAGTCAGGTACATGAACGAAATCCACTTTCCTTGAGAACTGCATATTCAGGTAAGGGAATCCTTCATATAATTTCGACCGGATGCCATTCTTTATTTTTTCAGCTTTTGTGTTGGCAGCCAGGTTTGCATGTGTAAGCTCGTGAATACTTCTGAATGCAAGAAAGGGACGTATCTGAAGCTTCATGGGCTCTGTAGCCTCAAGAATTGTATATCTTATGAGCAGCTGTTCCTCATTATGCACAAAAAGTCTTTCCATCTTAAGCAAAACATTTCCCACCCTGTACACTCTCATCGGAATGACTTCCGTCTCAAATTCCTCCAGATACTTATGCCCTTTGGGATTGAAATAATCACCTTTGTACTTTCTCAAACCAGTATTAAAGCTTCTGTCATTATTGACAACAGTCACATCGAGGCCGGAAAGCAGAAGAAACCTGCCGCCGCCAAGCTCATCGACCGGACAGATAAGTAATCCGTGATACTTTCGTGTATTGCACTCTACTATCGTTGTCGATGCATAAGCGCCTGCCCTGTTAGTCCTGATAATTTCCCGCGCCAGCGAGTATTCAAGATTTACGATCTGACTTTTTTCAAACTTGATATAACTCATATAGTCCTGTTTTGTTTGATCTGAAAAAGTTCCTTAATTTAAAAAAAATAATTAACATTTCACCCTCCCCTTACATACAATGCAGAGAAATTATCACCATTATCATCAGTCCTCAGCATGAAAAAAAGAATAACTTTGCATTTCAAAAATTTAAAAAGCTATCAATTAATGTATTGTTCAATGATCAGGAATTTGTTAATGCTTGTTATTGCTCTGATGACCTTTTTCGGATGCAAAAGTAACAATATTGACATAAACGGCAAACTAACAAACTCAAATACCGGAGAATATATTTTTCTCGATGAGTTACGGTCGTCCAGTCTTGTAACTATCGATTCGGCTGCGCTGACTGAAGATGGATCTTTTTCCTTCAGAATAAAGATTCAGTCCCCTTCATTTTATCTTCTGAAAACCGATGAAAACAATTTCCTCACAATGTTGCTTGAACCGGGGCAAAAAGTTGAAGTGACAGCTCATTCTGATTCCCTCAATTTCCCGGTTTCGGTTTCCGGATCCAAAGGCACTGAGCTGATGGCTGAGTATAACCGGCAGCTTCAGACTACAATAAACAAGCTGTCGGGACTGAGGGAGATTTACCTCAGGAGTGAGGGAACACCTGAACAAGCGGTTGTTATGGAACGGCTCGACAGTATTGCAGGAACGTATATTGATGAGATCAATTCCTATACAAAAAAATATATTGACAACAACCTTACATCCCTTGTTTCACTTACCGCGTTATATCAACAGGTAGCTCCAGGCGAATATATTCTCAATCCTCAGAAGGATCTTAAATATTTTATCCGTGTCGATTCCGCACTGTATAATCTTTATCCCGATTATGAACCGGTTAAAACCCTTCATGAACAGGTAAAAAATCTGGTGGCTGAGGTAACCGACCGGAATATTATCGATTCGGAGAGCAGACCGGGTGCCGGAGTACCGGATATTGCCCTTCCCGGACCTGAAGGTGATACAATAAAACTTTCATCTACAAGGGGGAATGTAGTATTGCTCGATTTCTGGGCTGCATGGTGTAACCCGTGCAGGAGGGAAAATCCCAACCTTGTAAAAGCATATGAGCTTTACCACAACAAAGGATTCACGATCTACCAGGTATCACTTGACAGGACTAAAGAGGCCTGGTTAAGCGGGATAAGCGAAGATAACCTGGGGAAATGGATCCATGTAAGCGATTTGAAATACTGGAATTCATCCGTTGTAGCACTTTACGGCCTCAGCCAGATCCCTGCAAATTTCCTTCTCGACAAAGAGGGCAGGATAATTGCATCCGACCTCAGGGGAGAAAACCTGCTGAGAAAACTGGATGAAGTGTTCAGTAACTAAAATATCTTAATATTAAAGAAATCCTTATACAAATGAAGAAATCCTTTATACTGATCATTCCGATACTCATCATGATCTCATGCACAAACAAGAATACTTTCACGGTAAAAGGGACACTTAAACCTGCGGATCAAAAGTCAGTTTATATAAACAGGGTGAATGTCGATGAGATTGTTCCGGTCGATTCAGCTCAGATAAGGAATAACGGCTCGTTCAGATTCAGGGTAAAAGCTGAAGAACCTGATTTTTACCAGGTCGGTTATTCCACAGGAGATTTTGTAACCCTTCTCGCTGCACCCGGAGAAAAAATAGGTCTCAATTTCATCAGCGAACGATTATCGGAAAATTACTCAGTAACCGGATCAGCAGGTTCCGAACAGGTAAGAACCCTTGATCTTAAGCTTCTGGAAACAAAGGCCAGGCTCGATTCGATAAGCGATCTTTATGTCAAAGCCGAAAAAGAAGCTGATGCCGTAACAAAAAGAAAGGCTCTTGAAGAAGAGTATATAAGACTGATACGGGAACAAAGGAAATTCAATATTGAATTCATCCTGAAGAATATGAATTCACTTTCAGCAATTAAAGCTGTTTACCAGAAAATCGATGATCAGACATATGTACTCTTTGAAAGCCGCGACCTTCAGTATATGAAGATCGTGTCAGACACCCTGACGAAATATTACCCCGATTCAAAACATACAAAAGCGCTGCTCAGCAATTTCTCGCAGGAAATGAACCAGTTCTATTCCCGTCAGCTTGAACAGCTCTCTTCCACCCTTCCTGAAACAAAACTTGATCCTGACCTTAAAGATATAAACGGCAGGAGGGTAAAGCTCTCCTCCCTGAAGGGGAAACATGTTCTGCTTACCTTCTGGTCAGTGCAATCGAGGGAATCTGTTGCCGAAAACCTTCAGCTGAAGGAGTTCTACCGGAATTATAACAGAAAGGGCTTTGAGATATACCAGATAAACCTCGATGCGGATGAAGAGGCATGGAAGGCTGCGGTCAGATTTGATGAACTGCCGTGGATAAGCACCAGAGAGGATGATCCGGCCGATCCGGTAAATGCAAGGCTCTATAATGTAAAATCCCTTCCTGCAAACTATCTTTACAATCCGGAAGGGAGCATTATTGCATCAAATATTCATGGAAGGACACTTCAGATCAAGCTTAACCAGTTATTCAACAATTAATCCAGGGAATTGAAGGGCTCAGGTAAAATATATTTTGCTTCCGATTTTCATCTCGGTCTGAAAACCGGAACATCTCCGCTTGATAGAGAGAGAAAGGTTACCGGCTGGCTGAAACAAATCTCTGCAGATGCTGATGAAATTTACCTTGTGGGTGATATTTTCGATTTCTGGTGGGAATATAAACTTGTGGTTCCCCGCGGATTCACAAGGTTCCTTGGTACTATTTCGGAACTTACCGATAAAGGTATTCCCGTTCATTTTTTTACAGGTAATCACGATATGTGGGTTAAAGATTACCTGTCGGATGAATGTGGAATGATAATCCATACCTCTCCCCTTACAACAACCTTCAACGGCAGGAGATTTCATATTGCGCATGGCGAGGGACTTGGTTCCACCAGCCTGCTATACAAAATCCTTCTGAAAATCTTCCGGAATAAACCCCTGAGAATACTTTATTCCTCCCTTCATCCTTCAATAGGAATCGGTATCGGGCACCGCTGGTCACTCAGCTCAAGGCTCGGGAAGGGCATCAGGCTGGAATTCCTGGGAGAAGAAAATGAAGATCTTATTAAATATGCCGGCTCAGTAATTGAAAATGAAAAGATCGATTATTTTATTTTCGGACACCGCCACCTGGCAATGACTTACAAACTGAATGCGGATTGCGAAATATGTTTTCTCGGCGACTGGATCAATCACAGCAGCTTTGCCGAATGGGACGGGAACTCACTGACCCTCAAGACGCTCGATCAGAGTACCTGACTATCAACCCTGGTGGTGATTGTAAAATAAGAATATATGTTGTTGATCTGGTGCAGCTGGTAGTGCAGCTTGTTTCCTGATTTCCATGCCATATCAATCAATCCCATATTACCGGTGCTCTCAACTTCATCCGTTTGCCCCGAAAGAGATTTTCTGAAATGTTCCTTAAGATCGCCGTTATCAAGATCATTTATGACATCCATCTTTCCCTTGAGAATGTCTATCTTGCTGTTTTGTATAAGATTACCTGTTGAAAGATAATACCTGCCATGCTTGTATCTGAGAATTGCAACAGGCATTCCGTATTTCTCCTCATCTTCGCGTCCGGGACTGTACTTTGCAACGTTTTCTATCATTTCGACCAGAATGGCAAAGACTCTCTTTCTCAGGGTTTGTTCTATATCTTCCTCAGAAAGCTTCTTTTCAGTAAAGGCAATAACCTCCTTTCCCACATCGGGACTTAAATGACCTGACCAGATCAGGTACATGTTATTTTTTGCCATCATCCGCTCAAGCGTCGATATTTTTTTGCTGTTGAATGGCTTTTCATTTTCCCTGTCATGAATCCCGATCCCTTCGCTATTTACAGTTTTGCTCAGAATGAAGTAAGAGCTTTTCTTATTAAGCTCCAGGAAATCATAATCGAGCTTATTGCCGGTTTTTTTTGCCATTTCAATAAGTCCCAGTCCGGCCCCACCCTTACTGCTCAGCGCCGAATTACCCAGCATCTGCCTGTAAACGGTTCTTATCTCTTCAGGTTTAAGACTATTTATCTCTTCCAGCCGCTTTTTCAGATCCTCAACCTGATCTGATGATATTACATTGCCTGTTGTTACAGTATAACCTCCGTCAGCTTTTGAATATACCACCAGCGACATCTCTGTCAGTTCCTGATGATCGCTGTGCTTTGAGACATTCTGAAGACTCTCAACAACGAACATAAAGAGCCTCTTTCTTCCCACCAGTCCATATTCAGCATTCTCCATCTCCCTTTCGATAAGCATCAGAAGAGGGACTGAATTACTGCTGGTAACAAGGCCTCTGTAAACGAACATGAGGTGTTCCCTTTGCATTTTATTCCGCATGCGCCTTATAAGGTCCATATTATAAAGGGGAATAGTTATGGCGTAAAAATATATAAAACCGTCAATTATACAAACCAGTGAATTATCAACAGAATTTCCTAATTATCAGGAAATCCTGAAACAGAATAAGCGTTAATACCTATGGGATCAACCATTTTTATTCCTACCTTCGCCGTCAGAATTCAGCAGAAAATAATGTTTTACAGGTTTCTTCTTTTTATTGTTCCCCCATTTACATTCAGGGTCTATTTCAGACGTATCTTTTATTCCAATCTGAAAAAAGTACCTCTGGATAAGCCTCTTCTCTTCGTAGGCAATCATCAGAATTCATTCATGGACGGGGTACTTGTCGGCTCATATCTGCCGCAACCGATAAATTTTACAATGCGGGCCGATATGTTCAGGACAGCAATTGCACGATTTTTTCTGAGGGAATTATATGTAACGCCGGTTTACAGGCTCGAGGAGGGTTTTGAAAATGTTCATAAGAATGTCGAGGCATTTACAGCCATCTATGATGTTCTGAAAAACAACGGGAATTTTATAATGTTCTCGGAAGGTATCTGCATCCAGGAAAAACGCCTTCACAAGCTTAGAAAAGGGACAGCCAGACTGGCTTTTGGCGCCGAGGAGAAATACGGTCTGGATGTACGTATTGTACCCGTTGGCATTAACTATACCTATCCGGATCAGTTCAGGAAAGAGGTAATGATAAATTTCCATGATGCTTTCAGCATAAAGGAATTTACAGAACTTTACAAAGCTCATCCGGCAAAAGCGCTTCTCAGGTTTAATGACAAATGTACCGAAGGCTTGCTTGACGAGGTCATTATTGTTGAAGATCCGAAGAATGACTGGATTGCCGAGGAGCTCCTGAAAATGGAAAGGAACAATATTGTCCATCCTTTTTTCCGCTGGATGTTCGATACTGATGAAAGAAGAAAAGCAGAAAAACGTGTTGCCGACAAGATCAATGTAATAACAAAGAGATCAGAGGAAGAACGAAGCTCCCTTGAACAGAAAGTTAAAGAGTACACCGATAAGCTGAGCTCATCGGGGATCAAAGATGAGAATATTGCAGGAAAACCTGACCTGGGATGGTTAAGGTATCTGGCTGTTATTCTTGGCTGGCCGCTGTTCATTGCGGGTTATCTTGCGAATCTGATCCCATATATTGTGCCGGCAGCACTGACAAAAAAATTTATTAAGGACAGCAGGTTCACCACCGGATTTTATGTAGCGACAGGAACAGTTTTATACCTGTTATACTTCCTGATTATCCTTATCCTTCTTCTTGTTTTTGCCGGCTGGAAAGGGCTGCTGATAGCACTGGCAGTTCCTGTTACAGGTTATCTTGTACTCTATTACCAGGAGGTTTTCCGGGAACGTTTAAGCAGGCTGCGGTTCGTTATCAAATCTATAAAAAATAAATCCCTGATAGCCGACCTGAAAAGCCGTCGGAAGGAAATCCAGGTCATACTCGATAATATTAAGGTTGATTAGATCCCTTTTTTCTTACCCAGCCCATCCGTCTCTGTCGAGGTTACGGTAATTGATTGCTTCGGAGATGTGTTCAGTGGTTATATTTTCTGAACCGGCGAGGTCGGCGATTGTCCTGGAGACTTTCAGAATTCTGTCAAAAGCTCTTGCAGAAAGGCCTCTCATTTCCATAGCAGTTTTCAGTAATCTGCCGCATGCATCATCGAGGTGACAGAATTTTCTCTGCATCGACGACGTCATCTGTGCATTTGAATAAATTCCCTTCACTGATGCAAACCGTTCAGACTGAATGGCTCTTGCTCTTATAACCCTTTCCCTTACTTCTGCCGATCTTTCTGTATTCCCTGCGTCGGAAAGCTTATCATATTTAACCGGCGTCACCTCGATGTGGATATCAATTCTGTCGAGCAATGGTCCTGATATCCTGTTAAGGTATTTCTGTACCATTCCGGCCGGACACACGCACATCTTTTCAGGATGATTATGAAATCCGCACGGGCATGGATTCATGGAAGCGACCAGCATAAAGCTTGCAGGGTAATCGCAGGTCGATTTTGCCCTCGAAATCGTGATTATCCTGTCCTCGAGCGGTTGCCGCATCACCTCAAGGACGGTTCGTTTGAATTCGGGCAGTTCATCGAGGAACAACACCCCGTTATGACCGAGGGAAATTTCCCCGGGCTGAGGGAAAGTACCACCGCCGACGAGGGCAACATCTGAGATCGTATGATGGGGACTTCTGAAAGGCCGTTTGGTCATCAAAGCCGTATGGTCATCAATCTTTCCGGCAACAGAATGGATCTTTGTTGTTTCAAGAGCTTCTTCAAGGGTAAGTGGCGGCATTATTGTCGGTAATCTTTTTGCAAGCATTGTTTTTCCCGATCCCGGCGGACCGATCATAATCAGGTTATGGTGGCCCGCAGCTGCAACTTCAAGAGCCCTCTTCACATTCTCCTGTCCGCGGACATCAGCAAAATCGACTTCATATTTGTTTGCTTCACCGTTGAATATCTCTTTGAGGTTGACTTTCACCGGTTCGAATTTCCTCAACCCATTAAAAAAGCTTACCACATCTCCCAGGTTTTCCATTCCATATACATCAAGCCCGTCAACAACAGCAGCTTCCCGGGAATTCCTGACCGGTACAATCAGCCCCTTATATCTCTCTTCCCTTGCATTTAATGCTATGGGCAGTACCCCTTTTACAGGTTGTAATGATCCGTCAAGTGAAAGTTCTCCTATGAGAATATACGATTCCAATTCATTCGCGGTCACTTTATCATCGGCTGCCAGAATCCCCATCGCCAGGGGCAGATCATAGGAAGATCCCTCCTTGCGGATATCTGCCGGTGCCATATTTATCACAACCTGTTTCCCGGGCCAGTGAAAGCCCAGTGACCGGATAGCCGATTCTATCCTTTGCTGGCTCTCCTTTACTGCAACATCGGGAAGACCGACAAGGAAAAACCTGACGCCGCGGGACACATTCACTTCTATTGTAACGGTGGCTGCATCAATACCGTTAACGGCACTGGCAAATGTTCTGACTAACATAGTGATAAGTTTTAGCACGAAACGAAACACCAATCAAATATAGTAAAATAAAGACAAAAAATAAAAGATAAGAGACAAAAAACCAAGGATAAAAGTTGAAGCATAAAGGGGTCTTTCAAAAACTTCAATCATTAAATTGTCAGCTTCAGGTTCTGTATTTACTGTTTTATTTGTTTTATCTACCGTATTTCTTTTAGTGATGTATCTTTGATATATGAAGAAGAAGCAGTTCTGGCAGTATATTGCAATTGTTTTAATAATTTCCCTCTTCCTGGGTATTCTGATTCATTTCAGTTCCATTCTTGAACGGTTCGGTCTGGAAACCAGAGGAGGCAGGGGAAGAACCAGTGAGAACACTTTAGTCAATACAATTTCTGAAGTGTTCATCAGTTCAATGGTAGCGTTTGGTACTTTTATTCTCAATTATTTTATTATCAGGCCTCTTGACAGCACAATAAGAGCAGATTATAAGCGGATTTTGGCATCAATCATTTTGACTCTGATTTCAGTAACGATCCTGAGTGACTCATTCTTTGCTATCAAGCGTATATTAAGTGATAGTGCATTAAAGACAAGCTTCAATTTACTTTATACCTCAAGGGACATTTTCACAGGAATAGTAGTTCTCTCAGGTATTTTTTTCATTAAGGCTGTTTATGACAAGCAGGCTATCAGGATTGAGAATGAAAAGCTTAAACGCGAAAATCTGGTAACACAGTATGAATCTCTGAAGAACCAGGTGAGTCCTCATTTCCTTTTCAACTCGCTTACCGCCCTGAAAGAGCTGATCAATCAGGATACCGGAAATGCACAAAATTATATTAATCATCTTTCTCAGGTTCTGAGATACACATTACAGAGTAACCAAAGCCGGACCCGGAGCCTGAAAGAGGAGATGGAAGTGTCTGATTCTTACATGTTTCTGTTACAGACACGATTTGGCAACAATCTGTTGATAGAAAAACAGATTGATAAAAAGTACGACGACTACAGGTTACCACCTCTTGCCATCCAGACACTTCTTGAGAACGCCATCAAGCATAATGAAATCAGTAAAAGACATCCTTTAAAAATAACAATTGAAACAAAAAACGATCAGACTTTAAAAATAACAAATATGATCCAGGAAAGAAATTCCCCGGAATACAGCAGTAGTGTTGGCCTTTCGAATCTGGCAAAACAATATATGTTCCTTTCGGGAAAAGAGATCCTCATATCGCGGAAAAACAATGAATTCCTGGTGGAAATACCTTTACTAACTCCTCTTACAAATGAGAGCAATAATTGTTGAAGATGAAACCCTGGCAGCACAGAATCTGAAGGGCATCCTTAAAGAAATCGGAATCCTTGAAATTATTGCCACGCTTGAAAGTGTTAATGAAACTGTTGCCTGGTTTACTTTGAATGATTCGCCTGACATCCTTTTCCTTGATATTCATCTTGCCGACGGATCAGCTTTTGATATATTCGACAGAGTAAAGATTAAATGTCCTGTTATTTTTACTACTGCATATGATGAATATGCACTGAAAGCTTTTAAAGTAAACAGCATTGACTATCTCCTTAAACCAATTGACATAAATTCAGTAAGAAAAGCACTTGAAAAGTACAGGAGACTTACAGCTGTAAGTGAAACCAGAGAGACTGATCTGCAGAACTTATTAACCTATTTTAAAAAGAATATCATATATAAGAATAATTTTCTGGTCCCTGTCAAAGGAGATAAACTCATTCCGCTGAACACGGAAGATATCGCATATTTTTTTATCGATTACGGAACAGTGAAATCAATTACTTACGAGAACAATACATATTACATGGATAACACCCTGGATGAACTTGAGGACATGCTTAATCCTGAAATATTTTTTCGTGCAAACAGACAGTTTATAATATCCAGAAAATCCATAAAAGACATTGATCTGTGGTTTAATAACAGATTGTCGGTTAACCTGAAGGTTTCCGTACCGGAAAAAATCCTTGTAAGCAAAGCCAGGGTTCCTGAATTCAAGAGCTGGTTTGGAGGGAAATAAAAACAGCGGATATATTTATTCTATTGGAAATGCTACAAGGGCGCAAAGACCGGTTTTTGTTTTATTGAATCCTTTCATATGAACTCAGATTGATTCACCTCTTCTATTAGTCATTTCACTTTTTATTTCTTCAGCCTCACTTCATATTTTGAATGTTCTTTCTTCTCAACCTGTAGATTTGTTTCGGACAAAAAAAGTCAGTCGAACGAATAAACAGATAGATTAAATAAACAACATTCAAAATGAAAGCAACAATTCTAAAGAAATCTATACTGCTTGCAGTTATAATTTTTTCACAGATATCTGTGCAGGCGCAGGAATTGGTCTCTATTCCGAGGATTCAGGGAGAGATAAAATTTGACGGGACTGTCAACGATCCATGCTGGCAGAATATTCAGCCTCTTAAAATGGTAATGCATACTCCGACTTTCGGCAACCAGCCCACAGAAAAGAGCGAAGTTATGATATGCTATGATAATACTTATATCTATGTCGGAGCAAGGCTTTTTGATTCTGAAGCTTCCAAAATGTTGATAACCTCAAAGAAACGCGATGAAGGATCAAATAGTAATGAGTCCCTTTCCATTGTGTTTGATTCATTTAATGACAAGGAAAACGCTCTCGTCTTTTCAACAACTCCGAGTGGCTTACGAAACGATTTGACTGTATTGAATGATGCAATTGCCTCCAATCCCCGGAATCCTCCATTTAATAGTAGCTGGAATACTTTCTGGGATGTTAAAACCACTCAGGATGAAAACGGATGGTTTCTGGAAATGCGTATTCCTTTTTCCAGCATGAGATTCAAAGAAGATAATGGCAAGGTACTTATGGGATTGATTTGTTTCAGACGCATAGCACATAAAAATGAGGTGGATATTTTTCCTGCAATCCCGCCAGACTGGGGGACCTTCAGCACTTACAGGGCTTCCAAATCAAATGAAGTGGCATTTGAAGGGATCCAATCAAAAAAACCTTTCTATATTGCCCCATATGCATTGGCAGGTTATCAGCAGGATAATGTTCTGAATGAATCAGGGACAGCATATGAACTTAATGGAAGCCCTAAATTAAGCGCAGGACTGGATGCCAAATATGGTCTGACTAATAACCTTACTCTTGATGTCACTGTTAACACAGATTTTGCCCAGGTGGAGGCAGATGACCAGCAAATAAATCTGACCCGTTTCTCACTTTTCTTCCCTGAGAAAAGAACCTTCTTCCAGGAGCGTTCAAGTATATTTAACTTTGGGTTTGAAGGAAAAAGCAATGTTTTTTACAGTCGTCAGATAGGTCTGAACAAAGGGGAACAGGTACCTATTCTGGGTGGTGGAAGGATCACCGGAATGGCAGGTAAATGGGATATTGGTTTTCTGGATTTACAGACACAATCTTTCGATCCGTCAGACACTTTGCAAAGCTCACTGCCATCGGAAAATTTTGGAGTCCTTAGACTTCGCCGTCAGGTAATTAACAGAAATAGTTATATCGGTGGGATTCTAACATCCCGTATGGGAATGGATGGGTCTTATAATACTTCATATGGAGTTGATGGGATATTTAAAATCCTTAAAAATGATTACTTGAATATCAAATTTGCCCAGGTAATGGCAGCGGAGGCTACTAATAACCCGGTTTCACTCGATCCGACAAGATTATTCCTGAATTGGAAAAGATACAACGATAAAGGTCTGGGATATGATTTTACATATTCACGAAGCGGCAAGGATTTTAAGCCGGGAATGGGCTTCCAGCAAAGGAATGATTATTCCTATTATGCAGGTAGTCTGCAGTACGGCTGGCTCCCCGGAGAGGGTTCCTTGTTAATGAATCATAAGTTTGAGCTGAATGAGGAAATGTATTATTCAAATCCATCAGGTGACGCCCAGACTGCGGTTACGGAACTGGCTTATAAATTTAACTTTAAAACAGGATTCGGAGGGATGGTTTCCATCTTAAACTCATATGAAAATGTTGAAAAGAAATTCAGCTTCTCAGAAGATGCAAGTGTTCCTGTAGGGAAATACAACTTCACTCAATTTGTAGCACATGTGAACACCTCTGAGTCAAAGACATTAGGGCTCGGAATAGATGCTTATGCAGGCACCTTTTATGATGGCAATCGCCTGACAGTTGGTCTGGAACCCCTGTGGAATATTGGATCTTCATTACAGCTGGGTCTGGCATATGAATACAACCATGTTGCTTTCCCTGAACGTGACCAGACTTTTACCGGAAATATTGCCAGGTTCAAAACCTTGCTGATGTTCACTACAAAACTTTCTATTAATGCTTTTGTTCAGTATAACAGCAAAGAAAATTCTCTCTCTACAAATTTCAAATTAAGGTTTAACCCGCGTGAAGGGAATGATTTATACATAGTCCTTAATGAAGGACGAAGTACATACAGAGATCTTGAAGATCCCAGATTACCAGCATTTAATAACAGGTCTATCCTTCTGAAATATACATATACTTTTACATTATAGGACTGGCGGTTTGAAAAAGTAAGAATATCACAACATCACTAATCTGCGTAAGTCAGTTGCTTTGACCACATTCCGCCGGAAAGATTAGCATTTATTATTTATCTATAGATTAAGAGATTAACTCCGGTTTTAAGTTGCCAATTTATACCGGCTAGAGGTGGTCAGGATTACCGGCTTTTGTAGTACATTCCTATTTGCTGAAATATGTACATCGCTATTTGCTGATTTTGGTACATCCCTATTTGCGAAAAAATGTACATTGTTATTTACCGTTTACAACAATAAAAAAAGGGGATTATTTCTAATCCCTCTCGAAAAATATAAAATGGCATTATTGCTTATTCTGATGCTTTTATCAAAAATATTCGTAAATACATCAAAATAAATTGCAAAATATAGATGTAAATGACTAAATTTAAATAATATAGGTATTGACCAATAATTAACAAAATAAAGTCAGCTTCAAAGAGATTATAAAAAGAGAATTAATAGAAAACTTAAACCTCAAAGTTATGAAACTTAAAAACTACACTTTTCTGATTCTACTATTCATTTCGATAGCTAATCTTAAAGCTCAAGACTACCTGATTAGCTTTGCCGGTTCAGGTGCAAGTTCAACAGTAACCACGGTTAAAGTTGAAAACTTAACCAAAGGGACAAGCCTTACTATGAGCGGAAGCGATGTATTGCATCTGCAAGCTACAATTACGGGAATAGAGTTGATAATCCGAAATCAAAACAGTCAGATTAGCTTTTCACCTAATCCAATGACAGATTATTCTATTATGCAGTTTGATTTACCGGAGACAGGGAAGACGATAATTGATCTTTATGATATTTCCGGGCGGAAAATAGCAGAGACACAAGATTTACTTTCTAAGGGTCAACATACTTACAGGATACAAGGTGTTGATAAAGGGATATATATTGTAACAATAAGTTCAAATAAATATTCAGTTAGTGGCAGGTTGGCATGTACAAATTCTTTGAAAAGTGGGGTGAAGATTTTATATGAAAATTCTACTTTAATAAAAGACTCAAAGGAAGATATTGTCTTGAATGAAAAGGAAAACTCTTCAAAGGGTATAAATACAGAAATAGTAATGCAATATACTACCGGTGACAGGTTAAAATTCACAAGTATAACAGGCAATTATACCACAGTAATAACAGATATTCCTACATCAGGCAAAACCATAACATTTAACCATGTTGCCTGCACAGATGGTGATAATCTCAACTATCCGGTGGTTGTCATTGGCACACAAACCTGGATGGCGGAAAACCTTAAAACCTCCAAATATAATGATGGTACAGCAATACCCAATGTAGCAGCTAATGCAACATGGATTTCTCGTACCACAGGAGCATATTGCGATTATGGCAATAATCCGGCTAATTCTACTACTTATGGCAAACTGTACAACTGGTATGCGGTAGATAATAATGCTGCCACGAAAGTTGCAAGCAACGGGGGTAAGAATGTTTGTCCTGTCGGATGGCACGTTCCATCAGATGCGGAATGGACGACCATGGAAAATTATCTGATTGCCAATGGTAATAATTATGACGGCACCACAACAGGTAATAAAATAGCCAAATCACTTGCTGCAACCACAAACTGGGCTGCAAACGCCATTGCAGGCGCCCCGGGGAATACCGATTTTCCCACTTACCGCAATAAAACAGGCTTTACGGCCATTCCTGGTGGCTATCGTCTCGGCGATGGATCATTCTATAACATAGGAGCTTACGGAATGTGGTGGTCGTCTACGGGGACCCTTACTAACTACGCATATTACCGTAACGTGTACAACAATTATAACTATGTATACAGAAACTACACCCTTAAGGTCAGTGGATCATCTGTTCGCTGTCTTAGGGATTAGGTTGACAATTTGACTATTTTTACCATGAGCATCATTTGCAAGTTATCTAGCGCTCTCAATCCTTTTTACCGGAAAGTGGTATCAGTTTATCGTCGTCAGCATCCCTTGTTCTTCAAGCCATTTTTTTACCCGCTCATGTTCAATCCTGTATTTGGCTTCTGCGTCTCTGACAATCTGCTGATATTCTGGTTCATCCCTGATTCCATCGAATAAAGGATCTCTTTTCATTGAAAGAATATCACCAATACTCATCTTTTGTTTTTTATTGAAAATCTTCAAATTTTCATAAGCTTTATCCTTCTCTCCCCTGAATGCATAAACCGCCGCAAGATCATAATATACCCCTGATTCCTCGGCATATGCCCGGCCAAGAGCCATAATTTTATTGCACCTTTTTATTGTCTCGTTAAAATAAAAATCCGCCTTTTCTTTATATCCATTCTTATAGAATACAATTCCTATTAACCACATACTGCCTAAATCAGACTGTTCTATATCTTGAGTACTCCCCAAATATTTATATAAATATTTCAATGATTCTTCATAATTTCCAAGGAAAGCATATGTCTGAAGCAAAAGAAAAGTAATTTTCTTAACAAAATACGTTGAATCAACTGTAAGTATTTTGGTTCCATATTCAATTGTTTTTTCAAGATTACCAATTAATAAATCGGGGCCCATCATATAATAATAATATCGTAGTGAATCATTATCCAGATTCAGGGCTTCATTAAAATATTGCCAGGCTTTTTCCTGAAATCCGGCCAATGAACATACTGTTCCGATTTTCCGCAATAGATCAGGTAATTGCTCACCACGATTAATAAATGCAGCTTTATAGTAATTATCAATAGCCTTTACCAGATCATCAAAAACATATAAATCTCCTAGCGCACTATAAGCCATCCAGTCATTCGGATTGAACCGGATCGCTTTATGATATTCTTCTATTGCCAGTTTGGATTCACCTTTCTGGTGATGATACGCTCCTCTGAGAGTATATACCTCTGAAAGTTGATTGTTATAGGATCCGGCAATATTTGCCAGAACAAGTACTGAATCCATGAAATTTTCTGAAAAATAGTCACTATTTAATTGGTTATAATAGTATACCCATGCTAATCCGGAAATAGCCTGTGCAAATGAAGAATCATAATTTAATGCTCTGCGATAAAATAATTCAGCTTTTTTAAGTGCTTCCCTGTTAGTATTATCAGACCAGAAATTCCAGTACTCCTCTCTTCCCCTCTGGTAAAAATCGTATGCAGTCAGACTTATGGATGGAGGTTTTTCAATAAGTTGTTTCTCTTCAGAAGATATTAATACTTTTAATTTTGCAGCTATCGACTCTGCAATACGACTCTCCAGTTTAAATATATCTGTTGCCTCACCTTCATAAGGATATGACCAGATATGTTTGTCCTTGTTGGCATCAATAAGTTGGACAGTAATTCGAATTTCGTTTTCAGATTTCTGTCCGCTTCCTTCCAGGATATAATTAACATTCAGTCTTTTTGCTATTTCCCTGACTGGTTTGGTTGTTTTTCTGAATTGCTCAACGGAAGTCCGGGATACAACTGTGAGATCAGAAATTTTACACAGGTTGTCAAGGATAGCTTCCATAGTTCCGTCAATGAAATACTGATTCGTGGAGTCAGGACTATCATTTCTAAATGGTAATACTGCTATTGATTTTTCAAGTTCTTTAGTTTGTCTGCCACTACCTGCGATACCAGTTAAAATTAAAACTGCAACCACAATCACAATAAGCAATATCAATCCTGTGACTATACCTATTATGCTTTTCTTTGGGATTATGTTACTCTTTTTTACATTTTTTGCAGGTTTTAGTTCATGGATGTTCTCTTTAAAAGGAATTGTTTTGATTTCTGACCCTGCCTCCTTATATTTAAGATACCACTTAATAATTATATCAAGATTAATAAGAACTGGTTTTACCTGTTCAGGTTCAAAGTCTTTAGGATGGGCACCGTAGGTTGACAGCTCAATCAAGCCGTGCATCGAGGCTATTATATGAGGAGGAATTTTCTTCTCCTTGTTTAGTTTATCAACTATGCCTTTGAGAGGTTCAGTCCCCCTGTCTCTTCTTAGTTCACACTCACACAGGTCAGCGATGATAACTTCAAGACATCTTCTTGAATACAGGAGAATCATATTCTCATCATCAGCTTTGATCAACCGCTCCAGTTCCTTCTCAAGTTCAGGCAATTGACCTTTGAGAGATTCATACAACTTCTTAAGCTCTTTTATTTCGGCTGACCAGATATTCATTGGTTTAATGAAATATATATGTAAAGTTACCCTATCCTGAAATCAAAGTCAAGTAAGGTGATAAAAGGAGTTTTAAAATTGCTTTTAATTGTGCAATTTATAACTTTGAATAAAACTACCAAATAATTAACGACAATGAAAAATATACTATTCTTGCTGGCAATCTTTTGTACATTAACGGTTAATGCACAGAACTACTTTATCACATTTGCCGGAACCGGAGCTGCAAATACCGTTGATTCTGTTAAAGTTGAAAATTTAATGAAAGGGACATCTCTTACACTGAAAGTAAATGAAATTTTACATTTAACGGGAACGGTTGGGATACCATCTTCTGAGTTCGACAATAATGTAAAACTGAAGATACACCCCAATCCAATGAAAGACTATTCTATGATAGAGTTCTCTCCATCTGTTGCAGGAGATGCAGTAATTACTGTAATTGATATGACCGGAAGACTTTTATCTCAGACACAAAATTATTTGGACAAGTCAAGTCAGGAATTAAGAATATCCGGTCTGAAAGATGGTCTTTATTTAATTAATGTCAGTGGGAAAAATTATCAATACTCAGGGAAATTATTATGTGCCGGCCAATCTGATGGAACATTAAGTATTGAAAAGGTCAGTAACAATAGGGAAATAATCGATGATAAAACATTAAAAATGGAAGAGAAAGGAGTTGAGGATGGTGGTTATGTTGCGATGTTATTTATGACAGGGGATAGATTAAAATATACGGGATATTCAGGAAATTATGGCACTGTAACAACAGATATTCCCACACAGGACAAAACAGTAGCATTTAACTTTATTCCCTGCAGTGATGGCCTCCGCAATTATTTAACAGTACAGATAGGCTCACAAATCTGGATGGCAGAAAACCTGAACACCTCCAAATATAACGATGGTACTGACATACCTATGGGTATAGTTTCTTCTTCTCCTGGTTTTTGCTGGTGGAATAACTCCCCAATTTCTGATCTTCTTTATGGGGCATTGTACAACTGGCATGCGGTGAATACCGGTAAACTATGTCCCACAGGCTGGCGTGTGTCCTCCAATTTCGATTGGGTTACCCTGTCTGTCTATCTTGGAGGGGAAAATATTACCGGTGGCAAGTTGAAAGAAACAGGAAGCAATCATTGGATTCTTCCAAATTACGCTGCGACCAACGAATTCGGATTCACTGCTCTTCCGGCTGGCCGATATGAAAGTACTTTTCGCAATCGTGGTTTAGCAGGTTCCTGGTGGACTTCTACTGAGATCCCGGGTGGCTCTATTGCCTATTACCGTTCCATATATAATGAAATGGCTTCTGTAATCAGTGCCTACTACGAATCAAGAAATAATTATTTTTCTGTACGTTGTATAAAAAATTAAATCGACCATTAAAATATAAACATATCCCCAGCCCTCGGAAATAAGATCCGGGAGCTTTTTTATTTTTCACTTGTCATCATCTGCACAACCAGGATTCATAATAATTCATTAAATTTCATCCAATTTATTTCAAAATCATTTGTTTATCGAAAAGCAGTTCTGAGAAGTTTTTTATGTAACTTCCTTGAAGTTTATTGTACATTGTTTCCTTTTAAAATGAAACTAAATATTTAAATTAACTATGAGGGAAAGATCATCTCCGGCTCCGGAAATTAAGATCCTGGTGCTTATTATTGCCATGGGATTTATTGTTTTAGTACCGTCCAGCGGTATTGATAAATATAGTACACCTGGTGAATTAAATAAAAGAATTGAACAGTTACGCCAGAATTCCAACGGAAGGATTAAAGTTCATAAGCTGGCTGTCACACCGGGTGGTACCGATCTTCTGATGATGGAGATAGGCAATATAAAAGGATTGAATAATCCGGCAGTGCTCGTCGTTGGTAATCTGTCAGGTACCACACCATTAGCTACCGAGGCCGCAATGTCGTTTGCAGAGAAAATTAATGCTGATGCTGCTCTTTCGTCAGGCCTGACATTTTACATTCTTCCTTCAGGCAATCCTGATGCCGGCAGCCGTTATTTCGCGACGCCTCTCTATTCAGATACAGGTAACAAAACACCGTATAATGACGATAACGATGATCAGGTGGATGAGGATGGGTATAATGACCTTGACGGCAACGGAATAATTACACAGATGAGGTTGAAATCACCTGACGGTACATGGATCCCTGTTGCAGGCGAAGCCAGATTGATGCGCAAGGCAGATCCGCTGAAAGGCGAAAAAGGCATATACAAACTGTATAGTGAAGGGATTGATGATGACGACGACGGGCAATATAATGAAGACCTGCCAGGAGGAACTAATGTTAATATTAACTTCCCCCATCTCTTTAAGAGCTTTGACAGGAGGAGTGGGTTATATCCGGGTTCTTCACCGGAGGCAAATGCTCTGCTGAAATTTGCATTTTCGCATCCCGAGCTGGCACTTGTCTTCACGTTCGGATCAACAAATTTCCTTCTCGTCCCACCTCAGGGAGGTCGTAAAGGTTCTGTGGATATGGATAAGATCACTATTCCTGAAGAGATAGGGAAAGCGATGGGAGCCGATGTTTCCCGAACTTATACAATGGCTGAGATAATGGAAGCAGTGCAGCCGATGCTGCCACCGGGAATGGTTGTAGATGAGAGTATGATAGCAAGTTTCCTCGGACTGGGTGCAGTGGTAAATCCGATACAGGAGGATCTTGCTTTCTATAATGAGATATCCTCAGAATACAAAGAGTATCTTAAGGGCAAAGGAGTTAAAGATGAACGCTTTGACCCTGTGCCGGCGGAAGACGGATCATTTGAACTATGGGCTTATTACCACCTGGGATTACCTGTCTTCAGTATGGATATCTGGGCACTGGCGAAGCCGAAGCAAGAGACCAGGGAGACAAGCGGGATAACATTGGAGTCAGTTGAAAAAATGACTTCGGACGAATTCCTGGCACTCGGGGAGGAAAAGATAAACGCCTTTCTTAAGGAAAGAAAAGCCCCGGCACAGTACACTTCAAAGATGATCATGGGTTTGTTAAAAGGAGGACAGGTGACTCCGGCACAGATGGCCGGTATGATGAAACAGATGCCGGCTACTGCTGCTGGTGATGAAAAAAAAGGTGATCCGAAAGAAACAGCACATCTTGCTTTCTCAGACAAATGGCTCGGAGGAAAAGGCTTTGCAGCCTGGAAACCTTATAATCATCCTTCTCTGGGTCAGGTGGAAATAGGAGGATTTGCACCCTTCTCTGACAACACACCGCCTCCTGAAATGGTCGATTCGTTGCTGTCCCTTCATCTTCCATACATATTTGAGCTGGTGAAGAAACTGCCGAAGCTGCAGATAGGTGAGATAAAACTAACTGAAAAAGGCGGAGGTGTTTACCAGCTTGAAGCATGGATAATCAATGACGGATATCTTCCATTCCCAACAGCCATGGGTAAAAGGAATAAGATCCCCTCACCTGCCATCATCACTCTTGAAGGGGAAGGTATTGAAATACTGTCAGGCAAGAAGAGAACCCCTGTGATCGAGCTGGGAGCGAGAAAATCGGTAAGATATGTATGGCTTATCACATCTCCCAGAAAAGGAATGATGATCATGAAACTCGAGTCAAAGCAGGCTGGCACAGATTCAAAACAGATAAATATCGGAGGTTAACCATGAAAAGAAATATATCAATATTCACCGGGGCTTTTATATTCCTGACCATTTCAATTTTGAATGCACAGGAGATAAAAGTACCACTCCGGTTCGATCACTACTACACTTACGAAAAGGTTGTTGAGGCTCTCAGAGCGCTGAATACCGCTTATCCTGAGCTAACCACGCTTGAGCAGGTCGGAAAGAGTGAAGAAGGCCGGGAAATCTGGGCATTGACAATAAATAATCCCGGGACAGGTAAACCTCTGACTAAACCCGCAGTATATGCTGATGGCAATATCCACGGAAATGAGATTCAGGCAGGCGAAGTATGTCTTTACCTGGCTAACAGACTGCTGACAAATTATGGTAAACTTGAGGATATAACTGAGGTGGTCGACAGGAATGCATTCTATATAATACCAGTGGTCAATGTTGACGGGAGGGCTCATTTCTTCAGTGATGCAAACACTCCCAGCTCCAACCGCGGATTAAGAATACCTGTTGATGATGACCGTGACGGACTCTTTGATGAAGATGGCCCTGACGACATTAACGGCGATGGCAACATCACCACTATGAGGATTAAAGATCAACTGGGCAGGCTGAAGACCGACCCTGAAGATGCCAGGCTTATGATAAATGTTAAACCAGGCGAAACCGGAGAGTGGAGATCACTTGGACAGGAGGGCATAGATAATGACGGTGACGGTCAGATAAATGAGGACTCCGAAGGATTTGTTGATGGAAACCGAAACTGGGGTTTCAACTGGAATCCCCCATATACACAGAACGGTGCCGGAAACTACCCTTTTGAAGGCACCGGTATCAAAGCGATAGCCGAATGGATGATGGCACGACCCAATATAATAATGGTTTTTGCTTTTCATAACTCAGGCGGTATGTACCTTAGAGGACCATCATTCAAATCAGCTGGCGAGCTTTCCCCTGGCGATATCACAGTGTATAATTACCTTGGTCAGAATATTGAAAAGATAGTTCCCGGGTACAAGTACCTGATCAGCTGGAAAGATCTTTACACAACTTATGGCGACTTCACTGATTTTACAAATAACCTGATAGGCTCATACTCTTTTGTAGGAGAACTTTTTCAGGTTCAGACTGAAACATTTGATGGTTCCTTAATAGCTAAACAGACAGAGAGTTCAAGGTTAGGAAGCTCATCTGAAACAGACAGAACAAGACTGAAATTCAATGATCATGTCACACAAGGTGAGTTTTTTAAGGACTGGAAACCATTTAAGCACCCTGTATATGGTGATATTGAGATTGGCGGCTGGGTCAAGATGAGCACACGGCTGCCTCACCCCTTCATGTTACAGGATCTTGTACACCGGAATGCATCCGCAGTGATCTTTGCTGCGCAGAACACTCCTGATGTTAAGATGGAAGTGTTTGAGGTGAAAAAAATCAATAAAGACCTTTACAGGATAAGAGTAAGGCTGGTGAACAGCAAGTCGATGCCATCTGTTACGTTCCAGACAATCAAGAACAAGCTCTACCCTCCTGATCTTATTTCCGTAAAAGGATCTTCCGCACAGGTGGTCAGCGGAGGCAAGATAAATGATCTTGACCTTGGTCTGGTAGATTACAAGGAGTTTAAGCCCTGGCTGCAGTTCTGCCAGGTGCCCGGCTTCGGCAAGATCGAGTACCAGTTCCTTGTGAATGGCAAAGGGAGTGTTGAGATAAAGTATGAATCGCGTAAAGCAGGAACCAGAACAACTGTTGCTGACCTGAAATAATTGCCCGCAGGGCATCAATGTCAATAGAAATAGGTTGATCCGGAAATATTATATTGCCCGTAGGGCATCAATGTCAATAGAAATAGGTTGATCCGGAAATATTATATTGCCCGTAGGGCATCAATGTCAATAGCAGATCGATATTGTATTGTGTTCCAATTGCCCGTAGGGCATTAATCTGCTATTTTGGGTGTTCTGTCAAATACTTAATTCAACAATTTGCAGATGTGAGACATTTCATTAATTTTATTCTGCTTTTTAATAACCCCAGAAAATCTATGAAAAAATTCTCCCCCATTCTAAGATCATTTGTTCTGACAATTACCCTGATATCTGTTTCGTCAATATTCCTGCAAGCCCAGGATTATTATATAGATTTTTCAGGGACCGGATCAAGCTCCACAGTCAGCACCGTTAAGGTCGAAAATATCAATAAGGGAACTGATGTAACAATTAACGGAAATGACAGACTGCACCTCGTTCCTGCGACAACCGGAATTGGCCAGATATCAGATAGCAATCCGGATGGGATAAGCTTTTACCCCAATCCGGTAAGCGATAATTCCAGGATGCAGTTTAACCTGCCATCTCCCGGTAATACGGTCATCAAAATTATCGATATTGCAGGAAGAGAAATAGCACGCAGGCAGGATCTCCTCACCGAAGGAGTTCATACTTACAGAATAGAAGGCCCCGGCCGGGGTATCTATTATGTAAGTGTAAATTCAGGTAAATATTCGGCCGGAGGCCGGCTTGTCAGCAACGGACCCATCACTGACAATATAAGTCTGGTTTATGAAAATACGGCCCCGTCAATTACAATGGCGGGAAAAAATGATCCGGAGGATTCCAAGGGAGATGTTGTGATGGGATACTCAGATGGAGACAGGCTGAAATTTACAGGCATGACGGAGAATGCAGGAACAGCTATCACTGAAGTAATTACGGCAAACAAAACAATTACTTTCGACTTTATACCCTGTAAAGACAAGGACGATAACGTTTATCCGGCAGTAAAAATTGGAACCCAGGTCTGGATGGGAATAAACCTCAAGACTACAAAATTCAATGACGGGACAGCCATTCCCTATGTTACAGATGATAATTCATGGTACCAGCAAAGAGATCCTGCTTTCAGCTGGTATTTACATGACGAAGCCAAATACAAGAATTTATGCGGCGCGATCTATAACTATTATGCAGTCGCTACCGGCAATCTTTGCCCCACAGGATGGAAGGTCCCTTCATACAACGACTGGAGGGATCTGGAACAGTACCTGATAGCAAATGGTTATAATTATGACGGTACAAAGAGTGACAATAAAATCGGAAAAAGCCTTGCATCCACTGCAATGAATTCACTGGTACTGGGACCATCAGTCCTGTTTTCCTGGCAAACTTCACCTTATCCCGGAGTACCCGGCAATACTGATTTCCCCATGAAAAGGAATTCTACCGGTTTTTCGGCCCTTCCAGCAGGTATAAGAGGAGCCAGCGGGAATTTTCTGAATCTGGGTATTACAGGCCCCTGGTGGTCTTCAACAACAGATGCAAATACACCTTTTTTTGCATGGTACAGGTGGGTTCAGAATGCCAACGAAGGGCTTTCTACGAGTTCCACCTATAAATGGAGCGGATTTGGTGTCCGGTGCATTAAAGAATAAGACTGACGGTATATTGTTTGATAATGGCAGGAACCTTGCGTAAATTTGAGAGCTTAAATTTCATAAATCTTCAAAAAGCTGCTTATGAACAAATCTGCCAAAACAATATTTCTCCTTTTATTATTAATCCTGGTCACCGTCAGTTCGTGCAGTAAAAAAGAGATCCCGATACTGACTACTGAAACAGTATCTGCAATTACAATAATGTCGGCAAAGAGCGGTGGCAACATCACTGACGATGGAGGCGCTGATATTACTGAAAGAGGTGTTTGCTACAACACCTCGGGTAATCCGACAAAGCAAGACCAGAGAACTTCCGATGGTACCGGAAACGGATCATTTGCCAGCAATGTCATCTTATTGAATCCGGGTACATATTATTACCTGAGGGCTTATGCAACAAATAAGGCAGGAACAGGCTATGGTGATGTGAAGGAATTTCCTACGCCACCTCTGACAAAGGGTACTGTTACAGATGTTGAGGGTAATTCCTACGGGACTGTCGTCCTGGGCAACCAGACATGGATGACTGAAAATCTCAGAACAACAAGTTACAATGATAATACAGCTATTCCCCTGTTTCGCAGCAACGATGTCTGGACCAGGCTTATTTCTCCGGCCTATTGCTGGTATGACAATGATTCTCTGGCTAATAAACCGGTTTATGGAGCTTTGTACAACTGGTATGCCGTTTCTACCGCGAAATTATGTCCCACAGGATGGCGTGTACCGATAAACAATGACTGGTTAATCCTGGCAAATTATCTTGGAGGAGCATATCTTGCAGGTGATAAACTTAAGGAGGAAGGAGGAACCCATTGGGTCAATTTCAGTTCTGCGTCTACAAATGTCAGCGGTTTTACAGCACGTCCCGGCGGCGGCAGGATCAATGGCAACTTTGTTTATGAAGGCTTTGCCGGTGCCTGGTGGACCTCAACCGAGTATGATGCAGGTAATGCATGGTGCATTGAGCTTGACGATGATGTCGTTGAACTACTGTCAGGAGCGGTTGGAAAGAGCTACGGGTTCTCAGTACGATGTATTAAGAACTGACCTGTATCAACGTATTATAATATGTATTAAAATATGTATTTTAATACGTTCAATCAGAATCGGTAATATAAATGATTAATTACACTGTTTTAAAATAAAACAAAAGATGGATAAACGTTCATTTTTAAAGAGCGCTGGTCTGATCGGACTGGGAAGCATTGTTGAACCGGGAGGTCTGGCAGGACTGATAGAATCTGTTTCGAAGATTCCTTCTGCCGAACTGGCTGAAGATGAGAATTTCTGGAAACAGATAAGAGCCGGATACCGTCTTAAACCCGGATTTATCAATCTCGAAAACGGTTATTACTGCTTCCTGCCCCAACAGATCCTCGAAAGCCAGATAGAACATCTGCGGGAGATCAATTACCAGGGATCATATTATATGAGGACAGTCCAGTTTGAAAATAAGAAGAAAATGGCTGATAAGCTGGCATCACTGGCCGGCTGCCCTGCCGATGAAATGATCCTCACCCGGAATACAACCGAATCGCTCGATATTATTATCGGCGGACTGGACTGGAAACAGGGAGATGAAGCTGTTATGGCTGAACAGGACTATCCCTCGATGCTGAATATGTTCAAACAGGTGGCTGCCAGGTATGGAGTGGTAAATAAAATTGTCTCTGTCCCAAATAATCCCGGTTCGGATGAGGAAATTGTGAATCTTTATGCGGATGCTATAACTGATAAGACTAAGCTCCTGATGATCTGCCATATGATAAACATTACCGGACAGATACTCCCGGTTAGAAAGATCTGTGATATGGCTCACAGCAAAGGAGTGGAAGTGATGGTTGACGGAGCACATGCCTTCGGGCACTTCCGGTTCACAATTCCGGAGCTCAATTGCGACTATTACGGAAGCAGTCTTCACAAATGGCTCAGTGTTCCCCTTGGATCAGGGATCCTGTGGGTTAAAAAGGAGAAAATCAGGAAGATATGGCCACTTATTGCCTCCGGTGTAACAGATCCGGATAACATTCTTAGGCTCAACCAGATCGGAACCCATCCTGTCTATACTGATCTTACAGTAACGGATTCGATCGACTATTATAACATGCTTGGGGCTGAACGAAAAGAATCGAGACTCAGGTACCTTCAGCATTACTGGTCCGACAAAGTGAGGGATCTGCCTCACATCATCCTCAATACCCCATCTGATCCCGGCCGTTCATGTGCCATTGCAAATGTCGGTGTGAAGGGTATTAAACCAGGGGAGCTCGGTGACATACTTTTTAAAAAATACGGGATTTATTGTGCTCCCATTGACGGTGCAGGAGTACATGGTTGCAGGATCACCCCGAATGTTTACACCACAACCGCAGAACTTGATTCCTTTGTTAAAGCACTGAAGGATCTTGGATGATCAGGCAGTTTCCTTTTTGCGTCCGAATATTTTTCCCCGAATCTCATCATCAGGTATGTGATTACTACAATTACTACTGCTGCAATTATCAGCGGCATCACCAGAGATAAAACTGAAGTTCCTATTGCTGCAGCATTCTCTCCTGTTGCCACAACTGCATTTCCTGTTCCGGCAGTAAGCTTTGTCGATGCAAGCCTTGTAAGGGCAGTCCCGCCCTGTATTGTTGCTGCTGATCCTCCGCCAAAAATGAATCCGGTAATCCATTTCAGCAGATCGTTGTCAACAGGCAGCACTGATGTAAGAAGAAGCGTTCCCGCGCCGACTGCAAGAGGAGTGGTTATTGTGTCAAGGAGATTATCGATGAATGGTATGTAATAAGCCATTATTTCCACAACTGTTGCCGTTGCAAGAGAGATCAGCGCAGGCCAGCCAGCCAGCCATTGAAATCCTTCATTTAACGGGAATATACCGGCTTTGGCTGCAATGCTTGCTGCCAGCATCGGTATGAAAACCCTGAAGCCGGAAGCAGCGCTCAGACCTATCCCTATCGCAACAGCCACAATTATTTCTTTATCCATAATCTAAAAATTTACCAGGTCCCTTATCTTCATATTTTCCCTAAATTTATCATTTATAAGCTGATTTATAGAACTAATTTATTTACCTTTAACAATTATCCGCCGACATGATAACTTATTCTTATATTCTTAGCACTTAATACATTATTGTTATGGAAGATAACACAAAAAAAGTACCGGAAGAACCTGAAAAGGAAAGTTTGCTTGATAAAGCAAAGAAACTTTATGAAAAAGCTGATGATTTTATCGACGACAAAGTTGATGATCTGAAGAAATCGAAGGCATTTGAAAAGGTATCTGATGCTTTTGATAAAGCAGGAGATTTTGTTGAGGATAAAATTGATGAGATCAAATCGGGTGAAACTAAGGAAAAACTGAAAAACTTTGCAGACAAAACTGAAGACAAAGCTGAAGAAACAGTATCAAAAGCAAAAGAATTTGGCAAGAAAATTGCCGGCAAGGTAGCTGACAAACTTGATGATATTGCTGACGATATCAGGAATAAATCCAAAGATTCCGAGCCTCCGGAAGAGAAGAAAGCCTGAGGCACGTGTAAAGCGGACAGCTGAATATTGATAAAGTCATCAAAAAATTTAAAAGGGCAGTATTTCAAAAATCTGCCCTTTTTTTATTTGCCGTTCCGGTTATTTTTCCAGAGGAGGAATAACAAGCACCTGACCGGGATAGATAAGATTCGGATCTTTAAGCATCGGTTTGTTTGCCTCGAAAATGATATTGTATTTGTTGGCATTCCCGTAAACTTCTTTTGCAATCTTTGAGAGGTAATCACCTTTCTTCACGGTATAAAACTGCTTTTCGGGCGGAGGAGGTGTTACAACAGCAGCTTGTGTCACCGTCAGCCTGTCTTCAACCGAAGCAATTCCTTCAACATTTCCGGCAGTCACAATCACTTTATTCTTGTTATTAATGGTGTCTATAGTTCCCGACAAGGTAACTTTGTCGTCATCCACTGCTACCTGAATTTTGCTTGTATCAAAGCCAAATTTGCGGATATGTCCTGCGATCATTTCAGCTTTTTCCTGTTCTCTTTTGTCTTCGGATTTGAAGAGTTTCTCTCCGGCATTTTTGATAAATGAAATTAGTCCCATAATCTTTTTGTTTTAAGTAAAAAATAAATTTATCCTGAATGATTTTAAGTAAACCCAAGCCACAAATAAACCGATTCCGACTAGCCTTAAATTTACACAATTCTGATCAAACTTCTAAAATTTTTCGCATAATTTGTATAAATTTGCATTGCATTGAAAGTTATTCAGCCTTCAGGATTAGTTTAAATATTTTGTATTTGTTCTTTTTGATCTGAGGGCAATTTTATTTTGTTCAATAATATGGCAATCAGTACATTATTTAGTAATTACAAATAAATATTTATCATTATGAAAAGTATCAGATCCGGATTAATAATCATTTTAAGTGCCTCCCTGATATTATCGGGTTGTGCTTCGATGAAGAAAGCAGAGAAAGGGGCCGCTATCGGCACAGCTGCAGGCGGAGCGATAGGAGCAATAATCGGAAAAGCTACCGGTAATACGGCTCTTGGCGCTGTTATCGGAGCAGCTGTTGGCGGCACAACCGGTGCAATTATCGGCAATAAAATGGATAAACAGGCCGAGGAAATAAAAAATACGGTTCCTGATGCAAAAGTTGAACGGGTTGGTGAAGGAATAGTAGTCGAATTCAACAGTAATATCCTTTTCGGTTTTGACAAGGCTGATCTGTCGGTGGAAGCAAAAGGAAATCTTGATAAGCTGGTAACTGTATTAAATACCTATGCCGATACAAATATCGAGCTTCAGGGTCATACAGATTCCAAGGGAAGCGAAACTTATAATCAGACCCTGTCTGAAAAACGGGCTACAATAGTTTCCGGTTATCTTGCCGAGAAAAGTATTAAAGCTGACCGCGTAATCATCAAGGGATTCGGTGAGACTCTGCCTAAATATGATAACGAAACGGAAGAAGGCAGAGCGCAAAACCGCAGGGTTGAGTTCCTTATCACGGCAAATGAAAAAATGGTCGCTGATGCCGAAAGAGAGGCAGGGATAAGATAACCTTACTGTATTTCGAGGATTTTATTATATTGAACCGGGAAATAAACTGATATTTCCCGGTTTTTAATTCCTGGCAAAAATGAAAACAAGAATAATTCCTGCCCTTCTGATCTTATTTTCTATAAACAGTTGTTCGTCCGGCAGGAAGATCACTGTTTTTTCACCTGATAAGACGATAAAAATAGTGATAGATTCAAGATCCGCAAACGTGAATCCAGGCTTCACAATTGAAAAAGATGGCAGAAAGATCATTCTCCCTGCATATTTTGATCTGGATTTTAAAGGCATTGATCTGCAGGATGATATAAGGATACTTAAATCTGCATATGGGTCGTATTCAAATACCTGGATAAACAGTTCCGGTGAAAAAAAGAATGTCCCTGATAATTATAATCAGCAGAAGGTTTTCCTCAAAAGCAATGATATGAGGTTTAACCTGATCTTCCGTGCTTATAACGAAGGAGCGGCATTTGCCTGGGAATTTCCTGAACAGGAAGGACTTGATTCATTGATCATTACTGATGAAAAAATCATTTTCAGGTTTCCGGCCGATTATCCGGCGTGGTCGGCTCCCCGGGCTCAGGCACTGTATTCACAGGTGCCTGTTTCAAAAATCGACAATGGAGCAGAACGGCCACTGGTTATCGAGATTGACAGTATGCTTACAATAGCATTGACTGAGGCAAACCTGGTTGACTTTGCAAGGATGAAGTTCGAACCCGATTCTTCCTCAGGAACCGGGATAAGGACAAGACTGGGTAGCGAAGTCCGTAAATCAATCCCCTTCCGGTCTCCCTGGCGTGTGATTATGATCGGAGAGAACCCGGGAGACCTTCTTGAAAAAAATTATCTGCTTCTTAACCTGAATGATCCTTCCAGGATTGACGACACTTCATGGATTACTCCGGGAAAGGTTCTCCGGGAAGTTTCACTTTCAACTGGCGGAGGAAAAGCAGCTGTTGATTTTGCTGCAGCGCATAACATGCAATATGTTGAATATGATGCCGGCTGGTACGGACCGGAAAACAGTAACGAATCGGACCCTGTGAATCCGGTTCTCGATCCGGCCAGATCAAAAGGGCCTCTCGACCTGCATGAAGTGATAAGTTATGCCAAATCGAAAAATATCAAGATCCTTCTTTATGTAAACCGAAGGGCTCTTGAACGAAAGCTGGATGAGATACTTCCTGTCTTCAGGGATTGGGGTGTTGCGGGTATAAAGTTCGGATTCGTTCAGGTCGGAACTCAGGAAGTGACAAGCTGGATGCATGATGCCATAAAGAAATGTGCAGAATACAAAATGGTTGTTGATGTACATGATGAATACAGACCAACCGGATTTTCGAGAACATATCCGAATTTCCTTACCCAGGAAGGGATACGTGGTGATGAGGAGAGTCCTTCCAACAGTCATACCCTTATCACGATGTTCACCCGTATGCTGGCCGGCGCTGGTGATAATACAATTTGCTATTACGACAACAGGGTGGATGCAAAAATGGGTTCACATGCTTCCCAGCTTGCGAAAGCCGTCTGTATTTTCAGTCCGCTCCAGTTTCTGTACTGGTACGACAGACCGGTGCCATCACCTGATAAGAAAGCTGAATTATGGGGAAGACCCAATTACCTGGGAGATGAACCCGAACTTGAATTTTTCGACAATATCCCGACAGTCTGGGATGAGACCCGGGTCCTCCATGCCGCTATCGGTAAATATGGCGTTATAGCCCGGAGGAAGGGAAATGAATGGTTTATAGGCGGAATAAACGGGGATCAGGAAAGAAAACTCGAAATAAATCTCTCTTTTCTGGATTCTGGAATAAAATACAGGGCCGCGGTCTATTCAGATGATCCTTCAGTAAATACCCGAACACATGTAAGGATCGACAGGATGGAGGTTGACAGAAATACCCCATATACCGCCGCAATCGGAATTAATAACGGGATTGCGATTCATATTGTTCCGGTTGAATGAATATCCCCCAATCGCATCGTAGAGACGCCCAAATTGGGCGTCTCTACATGCAAATTATTTTTGTTTTATTATTTGGTATTTATTAAATTTATAGTTGTATCCCTTTTCAACCGGTTTTGGATTTGATAATAGGTTCTTCCATTTTATTATTAAGGTCCTTTGTATGTTATTATTGTTCCATTATCGGTATTGGAAACCGATATTCAATGGTATTACTTTATTTAAATTTCCTGCTAAAAGCTTTAACTGATGAAAAACAGTAATTCCCGACGTGTTTTCATACGAAACTTAGGTCTGGGTGCATTCTCAACCATGCTTTCCTTTGGTTTTTTAAAATCTGGCAAAGCTTCTGCCTGGCTTAATTTTCATATCACGGATGATAACCATTTCTCAAAGATCAACCCCGCCTACCGTATGAATATTTTTTCTGATGGAACTGTTGAGTTGTTCACCCATAAAAGTGCAGGAGAAAGAATCACTTTCAAATTTGAGGGATTAAAGGCAGAAATCCTGATCAGAATATTGAACGAAACTGATCCCTTCCTTTGCTCTCCGGATTCATGTAATAAATACCACCTCAGTAAGGAATCATTTGCTTCAGAAGTCTCAAAAATACTGAAATCGCTTGAGGACGAAGGATATATTTATTACGGGGATCAGATGCTGGTAAAAATAGTAAAGGCTGAAAATGAATAAACCTTATCATATCACCTGCGATTTATTCACAATACCTCTGGAGGATGGTAAATCAATACTTTATGCTCCGAAAGCCGGTTTCCTCTGCAAAGCGAACCACCATGTTGTAAATTTACTTTCAGCTATTGATAAAATTGATTCGGGATCACTTAATGAAAAACAAATACAGGTTCTTGATAAACTTGAAGAACACGGAATACTGAATGGTTCAAGGGAAGCAGTTGTAAAAAAAGCATTGCCGGAAGAATTCACACCCACACGGGTAACCCTGTTCACTACAAACCGGTGCAATCTGAGATGCATTTATTGCTATGCATCAGCAGGTGAACGTAATCCCATTACAATGGACTGGCATTTTGCCGTTACAGCGATTGACACAATAATCAGAAATGCTTTAAAATCGGGTGATCATTCAATAAGCATCGGCTTTCATGGTGGAGGTGAACCATTGTTGCCGTGGACATTTGTCAAAAAAGTGACCTCGTATGCTGAAAGGATAAGCCGGCAAAACAAACTTAATCTGACCGTTTACTCAGCCACAAACGGATTGCTGAGTGAAAAACAACTCGACTGGATAGTGGATCATTTCTGCGATCTCAATATTTCATTCGACGGTCTTCCTCATGTTCAGGATCACCACAGACCTCTTCCTGACGGGCAGGGATCGTTCAAATATATTGACCGTACATTTAAATATCTCGACAGAAAGGGATTTAACTATGGCATACGTAGTACTTTCAGTGAATATAACATTGATTTGATGGAAGAGTGCTATGATTTCATCATTCAGAATTATAACCCCAGAACGATACACTTTGAGCCTGTTTTTCAATGCGGAAGATGCAAAACCAGCGACAAATTCGAGGTAAAACTTGAAAAGTTTGCACGTTATTATCAAAAGATCGACCAGAAAAACAAAAGCAAGAAGATAAGATTTACTTATTCGGGATGCAGGATCGAGACACTCACAGACTCGTTTTGCGGTGTAACCCGTGATGGATTTTCGATAACGCCGGATGGGTACATAACTGCCTGCTTTGAAACCACATCTGCTGATGATCCGAAATCAAAATATTTTTTTTACGGAAAGATCGACGATAAGGGACAAATTTTAATAGATAAGGACAAAAGGCAATACCTGCATAATCTTACGGTAGACAACCTCCTGTACTGTAAAGATTGCTTTGCCAAGTGGCACTGTGCAGGAGATTGTGCCGCCAAACTTGGACACGATGACTTTCCTGGCAGGAGAGGCCATGAACGATGCCTGCTGAACCGGCAGATGGTAAAGGACAAGTTGATCAGTATTCTCAATACAAATGGAAAATAACGTAATATAGTTAAACATATGGCCCGAGCCAGACGACCCAAAGACAGACTGAAACCAAATAAAGACCTTCAATTTACTGATCCTGAAATACAGGATCCCGTGAAACTAAAGATCCCGGATAAAGAGGTGCACATCATGCAGCCGGGTGAAAAGCCTCCGGATGGTGGAGGCGGTAGTACGGGAGGAACCTGTTCCTGCCATTCAGTTTGCACATGCGTGCCTGTAAGTTCATGTACATGCAACATGGTATGTACTTGCGACACCGTTTGCAGCACCGATTTGTGTGCCTGCCATCCTTATTCAGATTGCACGACTTATAACTGCACATGCGTGCCGGTATGTTCCTGTGTGTCAGTATGTTCTTGTGTATCATATTGTTCAACATGCTCAACCTGCACTACCGGGGGACACTATTGGTATCCGTGTTGATTTTTATAATAGCTCGATTTAAATGTTTAAAAATCAATGAAAAAGAATAAAATTATATTACTTCATACATTTTTCCTGATATCTGTAATTATATCCGCCCAGACACCCGGTACAAAAAAATGGGAGTTTGCAACCGGAGGATCTGTTACTTCATCACCGGCCATAGGAAGTGACAGAACGATCTATGCGGGTTCAGAAGATTCAAAATTATATGCAGTAAATCCTGATGGGACAAAAAAATGGGAGTTTGCTACAGGAGGAGCAATTTTATCGTCGCCTGCAATAGGAACTGAAGGAACGATTTATGTTGGTTCATCTGATTGTAAACTTTATGCAATAAATTCCAATGGGACAAAAAAATGGGACTTTGCAACCGGGAATATAATTTACGCATCCCCGGCAATTGGGGCTGAGGGGACAATTTACATATGTTCTTATGATGGCAAACTTTATGCAATCAAACCTGATGGAACAAAAAAATGGGAGTTTGCTACAAGTGGTAGTAATCTATCATCCCCTGCTATAGGCATTGATGGAACAATTTATCTGGCTTCAGATGATAAAAAAATTTATGCAATAGATCCTGAGGGAAATAAGAAGTGGGATTTGTTAACTGGTGGAAATCCAAATGCCTTCTCATCTCCGGTAATCGGAATTGACGGAACAATTTACATTGGCTTAGATGATTTTAAACTCTATGCAATAAATCCTATCGGATCAAAAAAATGGGATTTTGCGGCACCTCTTTATATTATATCATCCCCTGCAATTGGAAATGACGGAACAATTTATGTGGGTTCAGATGACCGTAAACTTTATGCAATAAATCCTAATGGTACAAAAAAATGGGAGTTTGCTACAGGTGATTATGTGGAGTCATCTCCGGCTATCGGGAGAGACGGAACAATATTTATAGGCTCATATTATTGGGATAAGAAACTCTATGCAATAAATCCCGATGGTACAAAAAAATGGGATTTTTTAACAGGAGGAAGTGTTCATTCATCGCCGGCGATCGGAACTGACGGAACAATTTATGTGGGTTCTGCGGATGGCAAACTATATGCTGTCTCATCGGATTGCGACGGACTGGCTAAAGGTAACTGGTCCAAATACCGAAATAACAATTCAAATGACGGGAACGGTGAAACCGTATTCTATACCAATAACCATTTTAAGGCTTTCATTACAGATTTGGATATTGCCTTATTTGATGTAGACTTTAACAAAATCTCAAATAAAGAAATTACAATAACCAAAATTGAATTGGATAATCAAAGTTTTCAGGCATCAATCTCATTCCCATTTGTCGTCAGCAGTTATGTAAACAGTTTTAAAATCCCTGTGAAAATTTCAAATGCTAATACAGGATTATATAAATCAGATTATAAAATAACATATTTGCTCAGACGAAATCCTGCTACACAAATAACTCTTGGTTATACTGATGCTATTGAAGCAGCAGTTATTGAAGACAATAATTCAGAACTTAGCTTTGTAGGCAAACAGGCAATAGCTGCCTTTTATGTTTCCCTGGATTCGAACAAGATCGCGGTTGCTAATAATAAGGGCGTAATTTACAGGTTGGTGGGGGAATACGATAAAGCGGAGGAACAATTTAATATTGCGGTAAACCTCGCACTTAATAATTTTTACGGATTTACCGGGATAAAAATGAACCAGGGTGTTGTGAAGTCGGACAAATTAAACAGTACAAATGCAATGAGTATTTACAGCAATGCTCTTGAAGATCTTACATTACCGGATTCCTCGGTTCTTGCACCCCAGTTATATTATAATGAAGCATGGGAGCACTACAGGTTAAAAGCATTTACTGAATCAAAAGCCAAAGCCCTAATGACCATAAATCATAAGAAATCAAACAGCTTTCTCAAAGCGAAAGCCTATGTTCTTCTGGGTGCTGATGATGCTGCACTAAAAGACACCCTGGCGGCAATCGCCGGGTTTCAGAATGCAATAGATTTAGATCCTTCTTCATGTATTGCTGATATAGCCAGGGAAAATATAAGGTTATTGACCACCACCGATATCTTCAGTATCCGGGCTGAATCATTTTTTATTTATCCTAATCCCAATAACGGAGATTTTCAGATCCTTTTCAGAGATAATATTGTATGGCCGGTGATAATAAGAATTTATAACCAGATCGGGATCCAGGTTTATGAAAAGGAATTCTATGGTACGGAAATGGCAATAAAGATAGATCTTACCGGCATACCCGGTGGTTTATATTTTATTGAAGCACAATCCGGCGGCAGAAAAATCCTCAGCAAGATGGTTATTTTATAAACCTGATTAAAATCCAGCCTCCAAATACCCGATCACAAAAAATGTATTCTATCCGTAAAGAAACCCGGGTCATATCCAATAATAATATAATATAAATTTATAAGGTATATTGATCCCGACAAACCCGAACGAAGAGATTAATCTTTTACCGAAACCATTATAATACAAGATATTTCTGATGAAAACGGCAATTCATTCTATATTAATTATTCTGCTTCTCCTTAGCTCATGTGTTTCGGTAAGCAAATTACTGGAAGAAAAGGACTATGGCAAGGCAATGCTATACTGTTCAAAAAAATCAGCTCCAAATCAGGCTGAATGTTACAATGAACTGGCAGAGACCTTTTTTAACATGAAAGATTTTGAACGTGCCTGGGTTTGCTTTGAGAAATCCGGCAGCAAAGAGGAAGGTGCCAGGCGGATAGCTTATGCAATGCTCGGGGACAAGAACTTTCCCGCCAATAACCAGCAAGTGTATCATTATTTTGAAAGAGCAGGAATGGCTCAACAGGGAGCAAAAGAGATGGCAACAATCATGCTTGAAAAATATTCCAATCCTGAACTGGCTTATGAGTATTATAAGAAAGCCTCAATAGCTGAAGAAGGAGCAAGGGAAATAACTGACTTTTTATTAAATACCCCCGTTTTAAACAGGAAAGACGAGGATCTGAATAATTATCTTGATATCATTTTTAAATATTCTGAACTGGGTGGGACAGCTGATGAAGGTGCCAGAAAAATAGGATCCCTGTTATTAAATGACAATACTTCAAATGAGAAGGAACTGGAGAATAATCTTGATATTATTTTTAAATATTACGAGAAAGCAGGATTAGTTGAAGAAGGCGCCTCACTTATTGCAGCCAGATTACTGAGCATTAATAAATTCTCCGGCGCCTTTAAATATTTTGAAAAATCAGGAAATTCTGAAAATGTTGCTGAACAGATCGGTAACAAGCTGATAGAAAAGAAATATTTTGAAAGTGCCATTAAATATTACCGGATAGCCAAAAAACCAGACCTTGTGAAAAATTGTGAATCAAGTATATATTTAAGTCTAAGTAAATTAACTGACGGCAGTACAATAAGTAACGGTATCCCGGTAAAAAACGGGCTGCATCTGTCTGATCAGTTTGTTGTTATGAATACCGAAG
Organism: uncultured Bacteroidales bacterium; assembly: GCA_963700275.1. Classification (GTDB taxonomy): domain Bacteria; phylum Bacteroidota; class Bacteroidia; order Bacteroidales; family VadinHA17; genus LD21. The sequence continues at coordinate 193,090 of CAVOWZ010000017.1, forward strand.
ACGGAGATATCGGTATCAGGAACCTTTTTTCCGGAGGAATGAATCTCATAGAGGAAAAAGAAACGAATGAATGTAAACACTTCCGGCTGATCAATGATGATATTGACTTGCTATATCTTACAGAAAATACTCTCACCCAGATCAATCTGATAGATGGAGTAAAAAAGACATTCAGCCTGAATCATACCCTGCCCGTTAGTTCCTTTACGGTGGTTCCGGAAAACAAGAATTTTCTGACAGGAAGCTGGGATGAAACAATCAATTACTCGGGTATGGAATCATTGAAAATTTTACAAACACTTACAGGACATAAAGCAGGAATAACATCTTTAGTCAGTTCTCCGACGGGAGACCTATTTGCTTTCAGGAAGCTGGGATAGTACTGCCATAATTTGGGATGCACGATCAGGAAAGGAAAAATTCATCTGCAACCATGGTTCATCTGTCACTCAGATTGCTGTCTCCGGTGATGGTAAATATCTTGTATCATGTGCAAAAGACAACCTTGTAAAACTGTGGAACACGGCAACAGGCGAAATCATTACTACATTCCGTGACCATAATTCTTATGTTAATTCCGTAGCTGTAAGTCCTGACAATAAATGGATCATTTCGGGAGATATGGATGGGGTAATAAAGATCCGGGATCTGCATTCCGGGAGTTTATTAAAGAGCATACAGGCATATAATACTTCAGTAACTGATATAAACATTTCTCCCAATTCAGGATATTTTATTACATGCGGGCTGGATTTCCGGATTAAATTCTGGTGGCTTGAAAATAAAAATACTTTCCTGTCACAATATTCCAGGTGAGTGTATTCCGATTTAATACTGTTATAATAAGAATGTACCTTTATTTTAGATCATTTAAGAAGAATCCTAAAAATGAAGAATAATAATAAACAACCAGATAAGAAACCTAAAAGGAGGTCAGGGAAAAATAAGCCCTCTATATATTCGGTCGAAAAAAATGGTAACGGTTTTAAATTCTCAAGACGTAATTTTTTTGGAGCACTTACAGGTACTGCAGCCGTTTTATCAGCAAATGCGAAGACCGGTACCGATAAAATAAGATTTACCGGATCAGACAATAAATTCAGAGCTCACTCAGATTATGTAAACTTTGCTTATTTCAGCCCGGATGGAAAATCACTGATTTCAGGTGGTGATGATGGGCTTGTTAAGCTTTGGGCCGTAAATGATGGAAGGATCATCAGGATATTCAAGGATCACAATGATGATGTAAGAAGCGCTGCTTTCAGCCCCGACGGTAAATACTTTGCAACATGTTGCGATGACAATTTCGTAAGGATCTATTCTGTTTCAACCCTTGATCAGGTAATAAAGCTTAAAGAACCTGATAATTCAATAAGACACATTCTTTTCAGCCCTGATGGTAAAACCATGCTTTCATGTGGTGATGACAAATTAATCAGGATATATTCAATTCCGGCAGGACAGCTGATAAAAACTTTGCCGGGTCACACTGACACCATTAATTTTATTGCTGTCAACCAGTACGGAAACGTTCTGGGATCGGTAAGTGATGACCTTACTCTGAGATTATGGCAGATACCCGAGGGTATTCCATTAAATACTTTTACCAACAAGGCGGCCGGCAAATGTATTGCGATCAGCCCTGATAATGACCTGATTGCAGTAGGCTGCAGTGACAGTTCCATCAAACTGTATTCCTATTCACAAGGCAAACAGCTGAAAACAGTCAGCATAAATACCGGCGTAATTAAATCTGTCGCATTCAGTCCCGATGGGAAAACACTTGCTTCGATAAGTGATGATACTATAGTGATAATCTGGTCGTTGCCCGATCTGAAGACCATTAAGAGATTAAACTATCACAGTAAATCCGTTAGCTGTGTTGCATTCAGTCCGGATGGCAAATTATTGGTAACTGCCAGCAGTGACCAGACTATAAGACTGTATCTAATGCCTGAATGTCAGACAGTCTGGTGTTTGTATGATCCTGATTATGTTAACTCCGGCACCGATGCCGTTACATACAAGGAGATGGGCAGTGGAGTAATCACAGTACCCTGCGGGACACCGATACCTCCCGGTGCGACCTGCATATGTGATTGTGTGGCAACATCATCCAATTACCACGGAAAGGAAACAGTATGTATCTGTAATACAATCACGGTTGCTGCCGGTTCACCCCTGCCACCGGGAGCTGTTTGCGTATGCAATACGGTTGCGGTCGGTAATTATGTGCCGGCCGGACATACAAGAACTTACGATTCAGGAGTATGTTCATGCAATACCGTCTGTACCTGTGATACAGTTTGTACCTGCCAGGGAGTCGGAAGCCATTACTGGTATCCATGCTGATCTGTATGAATAATCAGCACTCCAGACGATATAAACCGGATCATTATAAGGATGCGATCTGCCAATCGTACAATCCTCCGGTGACTCATGGAAAGATTATATTTATGTCATCCCATGTAATGGAAAATATATTATATATCAGCCATTGAAGAAACTGGCATTCATTGCCAACCATAGTATGGTCAGTTTTTCAGAGCACATTTTGAATGGTGAAAATGATATTTCTGATTATGAAAATACTGATGCTTACAGGTTCCTGAATTCAACCGGTTTTTTTGCATCCTGTTGCTGTTCCTCACGATTTCCGGCTTAACCCAGAGATTGTTTAAACCTGCCATTGCAGTTCTTCTGCTGACAACCTCGTGTAATTTCTGCTGTACATATTGCTATGCCTCAGCCGGCAGCGGTAAAGGTAACGTAATGTCTCCCCGGACAGGTTATACAGCAATTGATCTGGCCTGTAATAACGCAAAAGATGCCGGGGCGGAGTATTTTACACTCAATTTTCACGGAGGAGGTGAACCCACTCAGGCCTGGACAAATTTTTGCAGCCTCGTCAACTATGCCCGCTCGAGAGATCTTCCTGCCAGAATCAGTATTTCGACAAACGGCTATCTGAACAGACAAAAACTCAACTGGGTGCTCGGCAATATTGATGAAATAAGTCTTTCATGCGACGGAACACCTGATGTTCAAAACAAGCAGCGTCCTTTAAGATCAGGAGGCAATACATTTGATACCGTATTTGAAACGATCAGAGCACTTGACAAACACGATAAACCTTACGGGATAAGGCTTACTGTCACTGAATCAAGCATTGACTCTCTACCTGGCAGCATATCATTCTTCTGCAAGGAAACAGGATGCAGAAGCTTTCAGGCTGAACCTGCTTTTGACCATGGCAGGGCAAAATATAACGGTATTGCCCTGGTTAACCAGAAGCGGTTCGCTAAATCTTTTATTGAGGCATATGATATTGCCGTAAGCCACAACCGGCATTTATTCTATTCCGGGGCACGACCCTCTTCCCTGACCTCCAATTTTTGTCAGGCTCCGTTTAATGCCCTGGTTGTCAGCAGCAAAGGTCTCCTGACAAGCTGCTATGAAGTTTTTGATCCTGCCCATGAACTGGGTGATCTGTTTTTTATCGGAACTCTCAACCCGGACAGAGGCATTGAAATAAATGAAGCCAAACACAAGTTTTTACTTTCCAGGATAGAAGAGAGACGTAAATTATGCAGGGGATGCTTCTGCTACTGGCATTGTGCGGGTGACTGTCCGGCTAAAACCATTTCACCCTGCGGCGACGGACATCTATATACCGGCCTAAGATGCAATATTAACCGGGAAATAACAAAGGAGCTGTTGCTAAGGTATATTCATGAATCAGGCGGAATATGGATGGGGAAAAATGTAAAACAAACAGTATTCTCACCAGCTAATCATTCCGATAATGAGTAATCCTGAACATTCCAGACGAAAGTTCTTCAACTCTCTGGCAGGCAAAATCGTTGCCTTCGCTTACGAGATAAAGGGCATTCCTCAGATGAAACTGAACGGCCTGAATGATCTTCAGGATGAAATAATTGAACAAATGATACCTGTTATGGTAAAAGACGATACTTATAAAATTGAATCCGATCATATTTTAAGTACAACAATGAAACTGAATCATTTGAAAAATTTCAATCCCTGACGAGGCACCAGATGTACATTTTAAGATCATTTGACGGGATCAGCACAATAAAGGATATCACCTTAAAATATGCTTCAAAATATAAAGTGGAAAATGAAACAGCTTTCCAGAATGTCAGATCATTATTTACAAGTATGGCTGGATATATGGTGTGCCATCCAAAAGATGTCCATGCCAGTCAGGAATAATCACCGGAATAATACTGTTGAATTATTTTAGCATCAGACCAACATCCGTAGGATTATATGTCATTTTAGCAAAGTACTTGTCTTTTCCATGGTTTTAATTATTTCGACTCCATTCGGGCATCTTTTCTCACAGATCCCGCACATTATACAGCAATCAGCTGTTACATCCAGTATCTGGTAATCCCTTAAAAAATGACCATCGCCCTGTACAATATTATATGTATTCCATATCTTTATTACACCTGGTATATCTATGCCCTGAGGGCATGGAAGGCAATAACCGCAACCTGTACAATATATTAGCCCGCAATTTTTTTCTTTGTCAATAAAATCATTGATCAATCCTGTCTCCCCGGTGGAAAAATAAGTTTTTCCGCCGTATCTGAATTTTTCTCAATTTCATTTAATGTACGCATACCTGAAATGGCACAATGCACATTCGGATTGCTCAGTACATAATTAAGAGCGATCCCTGCAATGTCATCCTTAAAATATTCTGTCAGCCCGTGAAGATCCAGAGAAGATCTGTCAGTATTCCACCTGCAAGCGGATTCATAATAATTACGCCCATGCCTTTTTCGAAGGCATGATGAAGAGACTCCTCATAGGTGCGGTTTAATAGATTATATGTTAAAATTACCGCATCAAAAAGTCGTGTATCAATAAGCTTTTTGACTTTTTCAGGGGAATCATGACTACTGAATCCCAGGTATTTAATCAGTCCTTCCTTTTTTGCACGTTTCACCTCATCAATAACATTATCCAATAAAAAGTGTTTTTCCCAGACATCATATTCGAGATAATGAATGAAGTAAATATCCAGAGCTTCACACCCGAACCTGAACAAGCTGTTTTTCAACTGATCCATCCAATTCTCATTAATGGAGAGATGGTTTGAGTTTTTGCCACTGAAGATAATATTATACTGGTTATTATGAATAGCCTGACCAAAAATCGTTTCGCACAAGTGATTACAGTAAAATGTACCCACATCAAAAAAATTGATCCCTTTTTTCAGGGCATACTGAATGAGTGCGATGGCACTTGTAAAATCCCTGTCGTCCTTATATGGCAATCTCATGGTACCAAAGCCCAGAGATGAGATGTTCAGACCGGTAGTTCCTAGTTTATTAAAGTTCATGTCGCAATAATTCTTCCACCATATTATTGATAAACCATGATCCATTTGCGGTGAGGGTATATCCCCCGGTAATCTTCCGAATAAGACGGTTTCCCTCCCATCTTCTGATAAGATCCCCGGCACCAAAATCCTTTACTGAATTCTCCGGAATGTATGCACACATCAGCCGGGCTTTTAAAGGCCTCAGTCTTAAGTCATGTTCCGGCAGGTGACCGCCTCCCAGAAGAAAAGGATGATCTTTTTTGCCAGAGGATAAATATTCTTCAATCGGATCATGTATATAAAAATAGTCGTAAAAAATCCATCTGCCGTAGGACCTAAAGCCAGCAGATCCTCATCATGGCAAACATGGTTATAATACAGGTTTTTATCTTCCCTGCGGGCATAATGGACAAAATGGTTTTTGAAATATCCTTTCTGCAACAGATAGTTATCAGCAACATGAAACAAAAGGTAATCATTGATAATGTCCCTTTTAAAACCGTTAAGCTTTTCGAAGAATTTCCGGTTTTTATGTGTTATGTTCAAATGATAAAGAGAAATACCGTGAATACCCTCACCGGTGAGCTGTGACAATGTATCAATCAGAGAATTGATTCCCTGAAAAGGCAACCCGTAAATAATATCGGCTGATACTACAAAACCCATGTTCATAGCTGATTCCAGTTTTCTTAAAACATCACGGGCAGGTTCCCTCCTTCCCAGTTTTTTCCTTATCGGATCGTCCAAAGTCTGAACTCCGACATGCAGCCGGGTAAATCCCATATTGAGCAGTTCCTTAAGGTGAACATCAGTTAAAAGAGTGCTTGTCGACTCAAGTGCTAGTTCGGTAGTATCAGTTACATTTAAACCGCCCTTTAGGCACTCCACTATTCCCCTGGATAATCTGAAGCGGCAGAAAATTGGGAGTCCCGCCGCCAAAATGTATGGTGGTAACAGGCTTTTCCGTAATGCCAGTTATGTTTGCCCACTCATTTATTTCTTTAAATGCAGAAGCTTGTTAAAGACATCAAGTTTCCCTGTTTTATTTCCGGGAACGGTTGTTGATAAGCAGTCGCAGAAATTGCACCTCCTGTCACAAAAAGGAATATGTACATAAACTGAAATCTGTTTCTAATAATGGTTGCTGATTATTTCAGTGAGTTTCGGCATGAATACTGGCCCGCTGTCGGCAAATGACTGCTCTTTCCATTCCGGAACCGGCATTTTTCTTTCAGATGTTTTATAATAAAAGTCAATTTCATCCCAACTATCCATTATTTGCTCCACATTTATCTCGGATTGGCCGCCTTTTCTAAATTCATCTATATAGTGCCTTAGCTTTTTACTTTGTTCCGAAATACTATTTCCAATTGAACGAACAATTGACCGGGCATCCTCGGATTATTGAGGCTGTACCGGTAACCCCCGGAATAATCGCATGCGGCGCAATTATGATCACAATGTAGAGTCCTTTCAAAAAAATCCCTGCTTATCATAATAGGTTCAAGAGGTGAAGCGGGGCCTCCACCTATTTCATAAGGCATCATAATCCTTCTTTCAATGTAACCTGAAAGGACACTCTGTATTTTTCCCTGTCCTTAAGAGTAACTCTTCCCGACAGCTTAAGTTCATCATAAATACCTTCATACAGATCGAGGAACTGAGGCAATATCCAGGCTCCCGTAAGTCGAAGCCATGGCTTCCCGGAAAGCATTTCTGTGCAAAGTGATTCCGGATAACATATCCCGGGTATTCCCATTGATAAAAATGCTGTATACGGAGATATAACCAGAATACAGGCTTCATTTACAATCAGACGGATCTTTCCTTTGAAGCTACTCCGGAGCTTTTTTAAAGCTTCCGCGTTTCTGAGTATTTTTCCGGATGGAACTATCTTGTCAAACAATCCCTCGATCATAGTTAACTGACCGGGTGAATGGATATCCATCAGTACAGAAGCAGTAAGGGATAATTCAGGGAACTCCTTCCTTATCAGATATGCCAGCGATGGATTGGACAAAGTAATTTCTGTTACACCGTATGCATGAATTATTTTCTCAGCTTCCTTTAGAGATCTTTCCCCCAATCTTCTCAATCTTGTCAGGAAATACTATCGGATTGATGATCAGGGACTTTTGGGTTTTACTGCTTTCAAGGAATGGAACGAGGTATTCATTTGATTGAACGGGTCTTCCCGATCCGGTAATGTTTCCGGGTAATGGAAAATAAACACACCGGATATTTTCTCCATATTTTGCATCGATACTTTCCCAGAATTCTGGCGGCTGATCAATATATGGAATGATCCATTCCCCGCTATTTTTCTTTTCAATGACCTTCACATTGCCTTTAGTTTCAGTCAACGACACTGAAATATTACTTTTACCTGTAACCCGGGGTGTTTTTTCCTGAGAATATGAGCTTTTGAACCGGTTTGTCACATGAGCCCTGCATCCACCGATACATTCTCTGCTGATAAAATAATCACACTTTGTACAATAAGGATAAATGCCTGTGGATTCGTAGGGTTTTAATTTTTTTAAAGAACAATTCCCTTATTTCCCGTGCATCTGAAAAATCACTTAATTTAACCCTTCCCGATATTTCCCAGCGGGAAGCAGGAAATTACATGGCCATCGGGAAGAATATCAAGTACCGGATTACAACGCATCCCTATATTTCCATATCCGGATTTAATCATATTATACATTTCCCCGGGGAACATACAGGGAACAAAGCCACAATCCAGACTGATCTGGATATTGTGATCAATGGTTTCATGAAAAAACCTTCTTAAATGGTATCCTACTGTATGATAAAATTTAGGGTGAAGAAACCGGTTGGATGGCGGTACAGTGGGGTGTGCCAGTCCTATCCTTATTTCCGGGGCCAGATTATGCTTATTGATTACATCGATCAGATAACCCGGATTTTGATTTATCCGGCAGATGTTAATGCCGACAGATGCTCCCGGTCCTAATTCTGAAAATGTTCTTTCCTGTGCCAGATGACCGGCCGGATCAATTTCCCTGTCTATAATGTTGATAACGAATCTGACCCTCTCAGCAGGCAGCTTAGATATTTCAGAGAGGATCTCCTTTTTCATCAGACCATTGGAGAAGATCCGGACAAAGAAACCATTCTCCAGTCCCTGTCTTATAAAGTCAGGAAATTCCGGATGAAGGGATGGCTCTCCTCCCAGCAGTCGCAACTCATCAATGCCGGAGTTTTTAAGGAACTTCATAATATCAACAAGTGATGAGAGTTCCATTTCAGTTTTACCCCTTATAAACCGTTTCCTTGTCTCCCGGGCAAAGCAGTATGAACAGTTCAGATTACAGTCAGTTGTTATAATAAGATTAGCCATATCATTTTATCAAACCCTCCCGCTGCCATTCCCTCTGATGGTTCCGGATATCGATTTTTCAACATTTGCAGTACTCTTCCCTGTAATTGCAACCATCATTTCAATCATCTGATCTACTCTGTATTTCTGCTGAACAAGATCCCAAAGTGCAGCTTCGGGATATGAAATCACAATCAGATTATTAGTATTTCTGTCATGGACTTTTAGGCAATCAATATCTGCTGTCCATTCAATATGATCCCCGGTCACATATTTTTTCCTTTTAACCATTCACCTTCCAGTACTTTAATTTATCATTTCTGCGAGTTGAAATATACTCAATCTGCTTATCATTCTGAAGAAACAAATTGAGCAGATCATTCTGGTTCAGTCTTTTTAATATTTTGATAATACCCAGGATCCCTCGTCTGTTTACAGTAGTTACCATAAACCGTATCTGATCCCGGATATGTGATATCCACATGACAGCCCCCCGCACAGGTCCACCTGCAAAAACAGGATGAACAACGCGGTTTGTCTTTAAACCATTTCCCTTAATCGCCTGATTGCTGAGTGTGAGACTTTCATCTCCCGTCCTTTTATTTTGCCGACAGACAGATCGAGGCCTTTTTCCTTCCACCGCCATGGAAATAAATAGCAGCTGCTGATCATTCCATCAGGAGCAATGATAAGAGTGTCTTTACCTACAGGACAGGAGGAATATTGCGGATTATCAGAAATGATCGATGAATTAACCAGCCCGACCCCGTATTTCTCTGCAATTGAGAGGGATTTGTTAAAATGTCTGGCAAATAGTACCGGATCAGGTTCAAATATTCCTGCTTCTTCTGACTTTTTATTTGATTTCAGGCTTTCGAAGTTGATCATTGAAGGCTGGAAAGTATTGCAGAACCACTCTGTTATCTCAGGCATTTTACTCGACATTAAGCGTACTTATGCAAGACCTGAGGCAGAGTATAGCATTGGATTGACTCACATTCAGTGCGAATCTTACAGCAAGACCAAAGCTATCCTTTCTGTTCCGCAGGGGACGCTGTAAGTTCTGGATCTCTTCAGGGCCATCGAGAGATAATACAACAGTGTTGAAACGTTCGGTGACAAAACCGTGCAGTTTGATCAGAAACCAGTCCATTGGTTGAAACCTCAAAAAGCGGAATTAATCCTTTCCTGCGGGCTGTCATTTTTGCATAATGTACGGCAACACTCAGAATATCCGGTGCAATTAAAGGTTCTCCACCAAAAAAATGAATTTCAAGCTTGTCTTTTCCCAACTGCTCCATCCTTCCCGCCATCCAGTCAATGGCAGTGATTACCGTCTGATAATCCATTCTTTTATTATTGCCCGGGGTGTCAAAATCACAATAAATGCAGGCGCCATTGCAGGCACGGGTCGGGATTATTCCAAGAAAATAAGGATCAGGAACATCTGCAGGATCCTCAGGATAATAAGGAGGTCTGTTGAAAACATCTTTCAGAATAAATCCGACTGCTTTATGTTTATTATTATCAGGGTCATTCCTGTATAAAATATCAAACAGATATTGAATGGTCAGGCTGTCGGACAAAGCACAGAGTCCCCGTAAAGGTGAATAAATGATGAAATATTTCCCAACCGGCAATACATAGATATCATCATATTGTCCGGCCTCTCTTACCGCTGTTTTTATTTTACTTTGCATCTAAATGAATATCTCACGGCTGAAAGATGCTGATTAAATCCGTTCACAGGAAACATTACCAAAGAAATCTGAACACTCTCTTTCATTTTCAAAAATTCTCAGACAACCGGCGTTTTCCAGAATGGCAGCCAGACCCAGCCATTTTTGGGTTGTACAGGCTGGAATGACACTATTATTGTATCCCCTGTTAAAAGGACAAACATCCGGACATCCATGTGAACAATGAAACTGATTAAAACAGTCTGAACAAACGCACAGCTCTTCACCATATTTTTTTATTATCTGGCTAAGTGCCTTATGATCAAATTCCAGCCATCCATTTTCAGAATTATATTTTCCGTAGAAGAAAAGATCATCCTGGCTGTTAAAATTATAAGTATGATAAAAGCAATTGGAAATATATCCGTCAGGAGTCACTGTCAGGTTATCCTGAAGTGTCATGCAGAATCTGTTGTGATGTTCGTTTATCCTTGTGCCGGGAAGAAAAAGAACGTCCTCAATACCGTTCAATGAACCATATACCCGGGCTTTGAGGAAGGACCATACAAATAACGCCGGATCAGGAATAAGTTCCCGGGGGTAAAGTCCGGTCTTTGTTTTGAAATAGAGGATAGAACTCAACAATACCTGTACCTGCCGTCTTGAAATACCTGACTATTTCTTCCAGTTTACCTGCAGACAGACTGGTTACTGTACATCTGATTTTAAAATTACCGGAAACCCCTTTCATTTCAGTGAATATCCGTGCAGTTCGTTCAACTCTTTTACTTGTTATTTTATGATATTTATCTCTCCTGTATGCATCATGTATTTCAGGAGGGCCATCCCATGACAGGGTGATCCCGTAAAAATTTGCGGCAGCCCATCTGGCAGTACTTTCAGGAATGACTCCATTAGTTGTACAATAAGATTGGAACTCCAGATCATATTTCCGGGCAACATTTCTGCAGATCTCCAGATATCTCTCTAATTCCCCGGGATAAAGCAATGGTTCGTTTCCGCCATGAAATCCGGCGACAAAAGGCATTATGCGCTCCCTGCAGTTCACTGCTGTAAGTTCTGCTCCCGATTCCACGACAACCGGGTCGATGAATAGTCCCGGGTAATTCTCCTTGGAGGGGATATAACAATAAGTACATTTGAGATTACACTGGTGACCTGTATAAATTGTCAGACAAACCGGTTTAAAATCAGATAATGTGATCCTTTTTTCGCTCCTCCCGGCTGACAACAGACTGAATTTCCTCTTTTCAGGCAGATTAATAGTTCTTCTGTTTACCCGATCAATAATAATCCCTTCTTCGGGAATATATACTATTTCTCCCCCCGGGAAAGAAATAAGATATCTGTGATCAGTCATCAGATTTTTTTAATTCTAAAACTTTTGGAAAATCAGATATAGAAAGTGCAGGCATGATTTTAAGCAACCAGGCACCGGTTTCATCTTTTGCATACCGGTCGGGATGAATGAACCAGGATTTATCAGTACCGATGATATTTCCCAATAATATCCTCAGGAGTGACACCACTCCTGCCCGGTAAGCAGATCGTTTCAAGAAATCCCTCATCTGTCACTTTTTCATGGTCTTCCCTTAGCAGTTCTCCCATGATCAACCTTCTGCCCAGCATCTGATTTTCTTTCTTGCGCAATGAACAATTATTCACTTTGATATTGTATGCATTCTTTTTGCATATCTTCTTTATTTCATCAGTATTTGAAAGACTTTGCCGTGAAATTCCATCTTCATTTCATAATTCATTATAAAATGGCCTTGGGGGGCATTTGCTGAATTCGGGTATGCTGGAACAAGTAATATTCCAGCAGATTCGATGTTCTACTCCGGCTTCTTCAGAACAGGTAAAATATCTTTAAGCATTTCAAAATCTTCGGTATTAGGGATCCCAACTGCAATATGTTCAAAGATATTCCGTGCACAGTAGATTGTTTCAATGATATAAGGATCGTTGTACCCTGTAGCCGCTATATTGAAACGCAATTCATTAAGTCCAGCTTTCTTTATCCCTTCCATCTGTTTTTTTGTAACATTGATCCCGTTGGTATAAGCCCAGTAATAAATATCCGGTCTCTGTTTTTTAAAATATTCAAGCCAGGACTTCATTCTGTCATATACAAGGAAACATTCGCCACCGGAAAAGCTTATCCCCTGAAAAGGAATCCTGTTAATATATTTCAATATCACTGAAGGATCGCTCCCAAAAGCACTTTGAACGATATCCCTGTCCCTGAAAGGGGCCGGGCAGAAATAACAGGAGGCATTACACATGTAAGTCATGAAAATACATAACCACTTCCCTTTCTGACAGGCTTTACAACCCTGCGAATAATTATCTGAAAACCCGTTCCCCCTCAAAATGAATTCAACGATATTAATTTATCTCTCAATCTTATATTCTAAAATACTGATGGCGCGGTCATCCATGAATCTGCTACTTAAGCAATCAGGAATCCGAAGATTACACTCAATATACCGTCTAAAATACTCAAATTCATCGATTCCGCAAGGAACGGGCTGAAGATATATTTCCCTCTCATCCTTCAGAATTCCAAAAGCTGAAAGGAAGATACTAAATGCATCCCGGATTAAAGAATCTATAAGGTATTCCTTATTGTCAGAAGGCTTACCCTGAGTCCATCCAGATATATCAGGAACCAGGGCTCCAACGGATAGGCAAGCACATCGGATTCCCAGTTAAATGAACCTGAAGGAGTTTCCCGCAGATTAAAAATTGCTGGTGCTGCTGATGCAATTTGTTCACAGCCTTCTGTTTTTTCCAGAAGTAAAACAAGATCTGTCAAGCCGGTCAGCACATTTATTCTCATCGCCCACTCCTTCTTCTGTATTTTATTGTAGGTTATCTCCATTGATCCTGCAGTGGGTAAAACTTCCAGTCTTTTGTTTTTTTCATCTGATTTTACATCATAAAAATATCCGGAATATGTATTTCTGTATTCTTCAACAGTATTAAGCAGCTCATCAATTTCTTTAATTACAGGTGATTTATCCCTGCTTACAGGAAGCAAAGCGAGGGACTTTTCAACTGTGATATAGTTGCCGGCCAGGCCAATACTGTCGACAATTCTTTCCTTTGAAACACCCAGTGCAAGAAGAGCTGTGAAGGCTGATATTACAGCCAGGAGAAAAAGTACATAAACAGTGTTGTAAATATTATGATTCTTGTTCTTTCCCGTGACAAACAAATATACAGGAAGAAATACCACAAAGGAAAAGGTAGCGAAATGATAAGGGTGAACCAAGCTCCTGCCCAATGCTGTATCTTAAAGAGCATCGCCACGAAAACAACAAAACAGGTTATCCATGTAACAATATACAAGATCCTGTTATCCGGGTTTCCCCGTTCTTTATAATCATTTCATAACGCAAGGGGAATAAAAATTATAACCAGTGTGAAAATGCCCGACAACAAGAAGTATCCGGCACCAGGCCAGTGATTAAGTTTAAAAAGGATCCCCAAAAATACTACAATGGTAGTAACAAGTCCCAGGATATATAATTTCTGCTTCATTTTATCATATTTTAAGTCGATTAATTTTGTTTTGCAATACTCTGTAAAGCAAGGAATTCATTTGTAAGGAGATTGTTCTTCAGCAGAAGGAGTGAATGCAGACCCGACAACACTGATATTCTTCTTTTTTCTGATGTTAATGCTGGCAGACAGGTTGAAGGGTTCAGAATTTTTTCATAATTACCGGACTCCGTTTCCGGAATTAAGCCTGACAAATATTCTTTAAAATCGGTTACAGCATTCTCAAGTTCTGAACGTGTAACTGTTCCCGGAAGAAGAAAATCATTAACCGGAGCCGGATGAAATGGATAAGAAAGCATCTTATAGTCAATGATCTGTCCGTTCTCTGTCGTCTTTATCTGTACAGGATTTAAGACTGGTGCTCCGGGTTCCCCTTCTGATTCTCCTACCATTTTTGATTCAATAACATTTATAAGGGTAATGAGGTTTGCAGTCCTTGTATGAACCTGCTCCATTACAGGGAAGAAGGTTGAATCATTGTTCTTTTCAATCAATGATTTATTGTTTACATACAAATAACCAAAGAGTGCATTCTGCTGATTGAGGTTTGTAAAATAACCCTGATCATAAGAACGTTGCAAATTCAAAGAGATAAGTGCGGATGGAAGAATGATTGCAAGTGATCCCACCACCATAAAGATGAATTCCGGTTTAATACTTTTTTCTTCCTTCCATGAGATATGAGTGTACCACGGGAAGGCAATTACAAACAATAATAACATGCCTCCCAGCAGTAGTAATCCGGCTCCGGGCCAGTGCATTATTTTGAACAGAAATCCGGTTATATAAAGGATCAGGCTGGCAGCCGCGATGAAATAAACCGGTCTTTTTGTCTTATTCTCCGGGTCTCTGAGAAGGCTGACAAGCATGGAAGGAATCAAAAAAAGTACACTAATGACTGCTGAAAGAAGGAGCAAAATTCCTGCGCCGGGCCAGTGTTGTACTTTAAATAGAGTTCCCAATAAAAGAAAAACCCTGAAATGAATCCGGAAATAAACAGAAAGATTTTCTTTGTATTGTGGGTTTCTTTCCAGAGGACCCCGAGGGAAGAAGGTAAAAAAACAAATGCCAGCATAAAGTTCACCAAGTGTAATCATTATTCCTGCTCCGGGCCAGTGCTGTATCTTAAATAGTGCAGCAAAGCCCAGCAGTATTGTTCCGGCAATACCGGAGATTTTCATTGTGTTTTTCATTCTTCTGTATTTAGTGTCGACTGCATAAAGAGTTTCTTCCTGAATTTCTTTTAATCTTCGTTTACTGAATTTTTGTTTAACACGATTATATGCTTCGGGAAAAGCCATACCGTTAAGCATTTCATCTTCAACGTCGCAGCAAAGATGATCGATCAGTTCATCAGGCAGGTGAGAAAAGGAAATTTCCTGTTTTCTTACATCACTGATAATTAGATTTATATTATCGATTGAGAGTTCAGGCATAGTTTACGCCGGGTTTGGTTTCGATTATCAGCTGAAGTGATTTAATGAACTCGACCATTTCTTTAACTTTTTCTATGGCAACTGAATGGCCTTTATCTGTAAGGCTGTAATAGACTCTTATCCGGTTATTCCTGATTTCTCTTGCTGTAACTAAGACATTTTCGCTTTCCATTTTATGAAGAAGCGGGTAAATTGCTCCATAAGTAAGTTTTATTTTCCCGCCGGTAATTTCTTCTACTCTGCGGGTAAGGGCATAGCCGTGTGTTGGACCCTCTTCCTGCAGAAGTTTGAGAATGATTGTTCTTAACGAACCTTTTAGCAGATCACTTCCTATCATTTTTCTTTATATTAAAGTTTCTTATATATTGCAAATATAGTATATATTATAGCAGTTATATACTTATTTTATTATAAAATCTTTAAAATTTTTAATAATCCTTTCTATTGGTTTGACTTTCAGATGAATACATTCCGGAAGAATTTGCACTTTTTCACAGATCCTCCCGGGAAATTATTAATTTTATAACTCAAATTAAAAATTATGATCCAGGAAATCATCATCCATAACTCAATCAGCATCGACGGCTCCCTCACCGGATTTATGCCCGATATGGAACTACATTATAAAATTGCAGGGGACTATAAACCAAATGCACACCTGATAGGCGCCGATACAGTTATCACTGGAAATGAAATGTTCGGCGAAGGGATCCCTGATGAAGTTACATCCGATTTTCAGCAACCTGAAAGGCCGGAATACCTGCCATGGTGGATAATTGTTGATTCAGGTGCCAGACTCAAAGGGATGCTCCATACATGCCGCAGATTTGAATATTGCAGGGATGTTATTGTCCTGGTCTCCGGTAAAACACAGAATGACTATATCGACCATCTCATGGAAAGAAATTACAGATTCATCAAAACCGGAAATGATAAAGTCGATCTCTTATCAGCCTTTGAAAAACTAAGAACCGAAGCCGGTATTACGAAAATCCTGACGGATACCGGCCGGGTACTGGGAAATATACTTATTAACCTGGGAATCGTTTCTGAACTAAGCCTTCTTATCCATCCTCTGGTAGTGGGAAAGAAATCCTATAACATGTTCGGAGACCTTCAGGAAAATAAATCATTCAGCCTGATCAAATCGGAACATTTTAATAACGGATGTATATGGGTAATTTACAAACCTGAAATTTAGCAGTCCCGTTGCTATTCTTTCTCCCCTTCTCCCACTCTCCTTATCTCCCCCTCTGTTCTCTCTGCTCCTGTTTTCAGATATTCGCTCTGAACGTATCTCCCTGGTCAAAATCACCGGTCTGGTACCCTTTCCTGAACCATTCCTTACGCTGGGCGGCACTGCCATGAGTAAATGAATCGGGATAGACCCGTCCCTGGTATTTCTTCTGAATAACATCATCTCCTACAGATGCGGCAGCATTCATAGCCTCTTCAATATCACCTGTTTCGAGTGGTCTGTCCGGCAGGGATTCTTCATAATGTGCCCACATACCTGCAAGGAAATCGGCCTGCAACTCAAGCCTGACAAGCAACTGATTGGATTCGGTCTCACTTAGCCTGGCACGCTGAGAATTTACCTGATTCAGTATCCCAAGCTGGTTCTGAACATGATGACCTATCTCATGTGCAATAACATAAGCAATGGCAAAATCGCCATACGCTCCTAACCTGCTCTGGAGATTTGCAAAAAATTCCAGATCGATATAAACTTTTTCATCGCCCGGACAGTAGAATGGACCGCTGGATGCCGCTGCATAACCGCAGGCTGATGCCACCTGTCCACTGTATAAAACCAGGGTCGGTTGCCGGTAGGTGGAACCTGACTCCTGAAATATTTTACCCCAGATAGTTTCCGTATCCTTTAAAACAACCGAAACAAATTGTGCCATCTCCTGCTCTTCAGCAGTTGGCTCATATTGTCCGGATTCTGTTGTGGTACTTGACTGATTTAAGATCCCGGAGGGATCTCCCCCGAGCAACAATACGACCAGAGCAATGATAACTGTTCCTATACCACCACCAATGGCAACCTTTCCGGTTGAACCCATTCCTCTGCGGTCTTCAACATTATCGCTTCCCTGTCTGCCTTGCCATTTCATGATTATTGAATTTTAATTATTAGTCGCGTTTAGTTACGCAAATGTATCTTTTTTTTTCTAACCCTTCAACATTTATGCTTCTCAAATGTTCTAGTTATGTAACAAAGAATAAACCTTCAATGCTAAGTTAATTAAGTTTGTAAAGATTATTTTTATGACCTGTAAATGCCAGCAAAAGTACACATATTAAAAACCTATCCTGTAACCGGGATGTCCTGTGCCTCATGTGCTGCCAGGACAGAATCGTTTGTCAGGAATTTATCAGGGATTAAGAGCGCTTCAGTAAATTTCGCTGATACTTCTCTCATGGTTGAATTTTTTCCGGATGAAATAAGCCCGGAAGATATAAAGCGGGAAGTCAGATCGATCGGTTATGATATTTATATTGAAGAAGCCGGAGCCATGGAACTGAAGCAGGAGGCTCAGCAAACCAGACTGGCTGAATTACGCCGTAATACTATCGGGGCTGCTATATTAAGTATCCCGCTTTTTGTGATTGCAATGTTCTTCATGGAAATGCCTTATGCAAACTATATAATGCTGGCACTGGCCACACCGGTTGTTTTCTGGTTTGGCAGGCAGTTTTTCTCAGGAGCCTTTAAACAGCTAAAACATCGTTCAGCCAACATGGATTCCCTTGTGGCGATGAGTACGGGAATCGCATATATTTATAGTTCATTTGTGACCTTTTTCCCTCATCTGTTCCGGCATGAAGGGATAGGTGGTCATGTGTATTTCGAAGCTTCCGCAGTGATTATCACATTTATTCTTCTCGGTCGGCTTCTTGAGGAAAAGGCCAAATCAAATACTTCATCAGCATTAAAAAAGCTCCTGGGCATTCAGGCAAAAACAGTCACTCTGATCAATCCTGATGGCAGTCAGAAAGTTATCCCTGTAAGCGAGGTTATACAGGGAGATATTTTACTTGTAAAACCCGGAACAAGGGTCCCTGTTGACGGAAGTGTGACCTCCGGGAGATCGTTTGTTGATGAAAGCATGCTGACGGGAGAACCGTTGGCTGCAGAAAAAGTTGAGAACACCAGGGTCTTTGCCGGTACAATCAACCAGAAAGGCACCTTCCGTTTCAAAGCCGAAAAAGTAGGTGAGGATACCCTCCTGGCACAGATCATAAAGATGGTCAGGGAAGCACAGGGCAGCAAGGCCCCTGTACAGCATCTTGTCGACAGGATAGCGGGGATATTCGTGCCGGTAGTGATCGCAGTTGCTTTGCTGAGCGGATTGATATGGTTGATCTCTGGCACAGAAAACGCACTTACGCACAGTCTTTTAGCTGTTGTCACAGTCCTTATTATCGCCTGTCCCTGTGCCCTTGGACTTGCAACTCCCACAGCCATCATGGTCGGAATAGGTAAAGGGGCCGATGCCGGAATTCTCATCAAGGATGCCGAAAGCCTTGAGACAGCCCATAAAATAAATGCGGTCGTACTTGATAAAACAGGTACTATAACAATCGGAGAACCCGTGGTGCAAAATGTTGTTTGGAGCAGGAATGTTCCTTCTTCAATGTATGGAAAAATCCTTCACGCAATACAGAAGAACAGCGAGCATCCGCTGGCGGAACCTGTTGTAAGGTATCTGGAAAAGGCAGGTATTATAAGCGAATATACCCCGTCTGAAACAGAAAGTCTAACCGGAAAGGGTGTTAAAGCTACAGTTGAGGGCAAAATATTTTATGCAGGGAACAAAAAGCTGATGACAGATAACAGGATAGCTATTGATGAAGAGCTTTCGTCATTATCCGGGCAATGGGAGAACGAAGCAAAGACTGTTTCCTTTTTTTCTGATTCAGAGCGAGTTCTTGCAGTTATTGCTGTGTCTGATAAAATCAGGGAATCATCCGCTGAAGCAATCCGGCAACTGCATTCTATGGGAATTGAAGTACATATGCTAACCGGCGATAATATTGAAACAGCCCGCTCCATAGCGTCCGAAGCAGGGATAGACCATTTCAGGGCTGCAGCTCTTCCCCAGGACAAGCATGACTATATTAAGGCGCTTCAGAAGCAGGGAAAGATCACTGCGATGGCGGGTGACGGGATAAATGATTCCCAGGCACTGGCCCAGGCCGATGTAAGCATAGCAATGGGGAAAGGTTCTGATATTGCCATGGATGTCGCAAAAATGACGATAATCTCATCCGATCTGACACGGATTCCGGAAGCAATAAAATTGTCGAGGCTGACAGTTACAACAATCAAACAGAATCTCTTCTGGGCTTTTATATATAACCTTATAGGGATACCGGTTGCGGCAGGATTACTTTACCCTTTCACGGGATTCCTTCTGAATCCGATGATAGCTGGTGCCGCCATGGCTCTCAGCTCAGTGAGCGTGGTCACGAACAGCCTCAGACTCCGGGGCAAATCCCTCTAAGTAGAGATTGCTTTTCTGCCTTATTTCCTCAGGAACGATAAGCGGGAAACTGATCCTTTCAGTTTTTATCTGACTCTTTGCCACAGGTGATTTTCCGGTTGCCAGTTCAATGGCTTTTGCAAGCATCGGATCCCTGGTATCACCAAAGGGGACTGCACGAATAAGGTCGTCGTCAATTTCATAATCAGGGGGCAGGCCATCGACAAAATCCGTATAACCATTGGCATTAGCGTATTTCGATACAATTGGTATTATTGCCCATTTTTCTGCATCGTCAGGCATAACCCATGCCCCGGCATACTTTCCATATGTGGGCTCTCCTATCTTTATTACATCCATATATGGTTCAAGACCTACTATCACCAGCTCACTGGCCGATGCAGTACCCGATGTCGTAAGGAAATATACCCGGTCCAGGCCGGGGTTGGCCGAAGTTGTCTCAAACTTGTATGAAAGATAATTTGGAAGGTTATTTGTCCTGAAATATGAATCCAGTCCTTCATTGTATTTAAGGCTTATAAGCACCTCCTTATTATTTGTCACAGTAACCGGTGCAATTACAGAAGCCAGATGAACTGCCGCACTGATCTCTCCTCCCGGATTATAACGCAAGTCGACGATAAGATCGGAAATCCCGGCAGATTTAAACTCATTAAAGATATTGTCCATTTCTGTTAGCAATGCATCATTTTCACCGGAAATGAACTCGACATAAACAAGGTAACCGATCTTATGACCTTCAATATCAAGGATCTCATGATATATTGCCGGATTGGTATTTGTAACTCTTGCAGTCATCGTTAATGATTGTCCTGTTGGTACAAGTGTGTTCCCTTCAAGCCTGCCAAGCTGAACGGAATAAACAGGGCCGGAGTACAGGCTATAATAATTTGAAGTGTCAAGTGGTGTGTTATCGATCGAAAGGATAATGTTGCCCCGCTTCAATCCTGCATCAGCCGCAGCCGAACCAGGGTAAACGTATCCCACTGCAATAACAATTTTATTATTCCCTACCAGGAAAAATGAAGGATTGTATCCCATAGTTACCGGTTCTCCATTCAGTTCAGCTTCCAGAGCTTTATAATCACCGGTTATCCTCGACCATCTGTCCTTTTCTTTATAAACGAGCTTAAAGAAATAATCTTCTGAATCGGGTTCTTTGGTATAGTCAATACCAGTTGGGATCTTATCATTCCAGAAGTAATAAAGCTCCATGTTATCCTTAATCCATTTATTTGTCACAAGTGTTTCATGAGGGATTACCGGATCCTTATCTTCACCTGTAACAGGATCTTTCCTGCACCCCCATACTGACATCATCAACACGGTAAGTGCCAGTGTATAATATAAAATCTTCTTCATGGTTCCAGATTTAAATGCAAATTTACTGAAAATGACCTGAACGCCTTCACCCGCAGGGCCGATATTTGACCGGAACAGGTATTTCACCGGTTAATAACAAAAATCATGCAAGTTATTTCAGGTCATTTCTTTTTTACCACCTGTGATATTTTACCTGTCTTTTTGTCTTTAAGGATGATTTTTATTTTGCCGTCAGGCATCCTTTCTTCTTTAACAAAGATGTGGTCTTTATCATATTCGCGGATCTCTGAAACAGGTTCTGTCTTGTCTTTGCCCCGCCAGACTTTCAGTTTCACAGGTTCCCATTTTTTCGACTTTGAGGAGCGGTAGCAGGCATCCATAATCTCATTTACGACATAGCCGTCATAAAAAGTTTCAAGTGGCTCTCTGTTATTCTCATAAGCCCTGATCATATCCGTGAACATATTGTAATAACCAAGTTCAGCCAGTTCGTCTCCTACAGGAAACAGCCATCCGTGTTCCGATTCTGCTTTTTCAGCCACATAACCTTTCTTATCTGCAGCAGTGAACATCTCAAATCCGGTTCTCAGGAAGTTATTTATCCAGATAGTTCCTTCGGTACCCATTACCTCATCCCGGAGATCCATCCCACCGCGGAATGTCCAGCTTGTTTCAAACTGACCAATTGCTCCGTTCTCATATCTCACCCATCCAAGGGCATTATCCTCAGCATCGATCGGTTTAACAAGAGTATCAGCGACACTTATTACTTCAACAGGACGTATATCCTTTCCTATATAATTCCTGGCTATCTCTATGCAATGGCAGCCCATATCCAGCAGCACTCCGCCACCCGAAATCTCCTTTGTCCAGAACCAGTCGCTGTGTGGTCCGGGATGTGTTTCACGCGATCTTACCCAGGTTACGTGTCCCAGGCTCCCCGTACGAACTGCCTCAAGCGCCTTGAGGGTTTTTGGCGGATAAACAAGATCTTCAAGATAACCATTGAAGACACCTGCCTTTTCAACAGCTTCAAGCATTTTAATTGCTTCTGAAGCATTCCTTCCCAGTGGCTTTGTACACAATACCGCTTTCCCGGCAGCTGCAGCAAGCTTAACAGCTTCAAGGTGAAGATTATTGGGCAGACCAATAACAACAATATCGGCATCCGGATCTTCGACAGCTTTCTTCATTGATGTTGTCCATTTAGGTATCCCATGCTTTTTTGCAAAAGCCTTTCCCCTACCTTCATCACGCGAATAAATAATCTGTACCTGATCCCGGCTCCTTAGAGCATGAAGTGAATAAGTATAAAAGTCGCCGATAAATCCGGCCCCGAGTAATGCAATTCTTGCCATATTGAGAATATTAAAGTATCCTGAAAGATAAAAAATTTTACTGAAAAACTTGTATTTGGATAAAATCTGTTTTACCTTTGACCAATTGGTTTAACTATCTGGTTTTTCTTAATGATTAATTTTAATGGTTAAACTTAACAATTAAAATACTATGGCAGATAATGATAAACAAACCGAGGAAAAGATCTTTGAAGCTGCTACCGAGGTTTTTGTCGAAAAAGGAATGGATGGTACACGTATGCAACATATTGCTGACCGTGCCGGAATAAACAAATCACTGTTACACTATTATTATCGTACCAAAGACCGGCTTTTTGAAGCTGTCTTTGAAAAAATAGCCGATCAGATGTTCAGGAAATTTGCACCGGTATTTGATGAAAATTTATCACTGGAGGAAAAAATAAGATTCTTTTACAGGGAACATATTGAATTTCTTAAAAAAAATCCCAGGCTCCCTTCTTTCATTCTGAATGAGATTAACCGCAATCCTGAAAGGATCAGAAAGCTTTTAAGGAACATAGATTTTGATAACCTGTGGAAGACCATCGAAAATCAACATAAGGATGAACTTAAGAAATATAATATCGACAGAAAAAAAATACCTCAGCTGATGACTTCAATAGCTTCACTGAGCGTTTTTCCTTTCGCAGCCAGGGGTATTTTTGAAGAATTTTTGAAAAAACGGGTACCAGTTTTAACGATTACCTTGAGGAAAGGAAGGAGTATGTGGCGGAGTTCGTGATAAGAGCCATTAAAGAGTACTTAGAGTACTTAGAGTTTGGGTTTGGAGTTTAGAGTTTGGAGTTTAAAGTTTAGAGTAAAGATATGAAAAGGAGATTTCTGATATTTTTGGGAGTGTGGATAATGGCTTGTCAGGGGATGAGTGGCCAGAAAATCATCACGCTGAAGGAGTGTTATGACCGGGCCTCCGCGGTATCTGCACTCGCGGAGGAAAAAGCATCCTGGGCCGGTATCGGGGAGCTGAAGGATAAGAACCTTACAAGAGGCTGGCTCCCTTCACTCGATGCAAACGGAACAATTCTGTACAATTCTTCGGTAGTTGATCTGAGTGATATGCTTGGTGCATTACCAGTGCCGGGTATAGCCGACATGATAAAACCTCTTCCTCATGACCAGTATAAGATCACCGTCGACATCAACCAGATGATTTACGACGGCGGCGCAATAAAAAGCGCCAGGGCAATTGAGAAAGCCGATCAGAACATCAACGAAAAACAATTGAAACAGACCTTTACAAGCTGCGTGCCCAGATAAACGGGTATTTCTTTAATCTGCTCCTCCTTGAACGGCAGAAAGATCTTCTTAACAAATTATCTTGAACTGGTAAACAAAAGGATTTCATCAATGCAGTCGGCACAAAGCAGCGGAGTATTGTTAAAAAGCGATATTGACGTACTTACATCCGAAAAAATAAAGCTCGAACAACAACTCACTGAAAATAAAATAAGGAATGACTCACTGCTCAAGCTCCTGGCCGGTCTGACAGGAATTGAAATTGATCCTTCCACAAAGCTGGCGCTTCCTGTAACGGATGATGCTCTGCCCTCGGAATTGTCACGACCGGAATTGCAGATGTTCGATCTCCGCAATGACCAGATAACGGCAAGCCTCAGTCTGATTGAAAGCAAAAGGCTTCCGAAAGCTTTCGGGTTTGCTACCCTTGGCTATGGAAATCCTCCCGGAAACAACTTCTTTAAGGATGAATTTGCACCATATTATATATTGGGTGCAGGGATCAAATGGAATATTTTTGACTGGAACAAAGCCAAAAATGAGAAACAGATAATTTCACTGCAAAAGAATATAATTGATAAAAGGAAACAGGATCTTACAGATAATTTAAACAGACTGCTTGAAGCAAAAAGATCAGAGATACTGAGTATTGAAACCCTCCTGAAAACAGATGATGAGCTTATTTCAATCAGGAAAAGAATAACTGCTGCAGCCGGATCACAATATGAAAACGGCACAATCACAGCCACTGATTATCTGAATGAACTGAATTCAGAACAGCAGGCACTGATCAATTATGAAATTCATAAAATAAACCTGGCACTGGCAAAGGTTGAATATCTGAATATAAGTGGAAAAGAATGATAAGGGAGAGGTGATAATAATATTGAAATATTTTAATAATATGAAAACCAGATATTAATAATCATCACAGTTGCCTGCTTGCCGGCTGTTCCAGAAAGACAGATGAAGCTGATGCATACGGAATTTTGAAGCAACAGAAGTGATTGTCTCTGCAGAGACAAGCGGACGCATACTGAAATTTGAAGTTACGGAGGGATCGGATATTGAAAAAGGAGCGGAAATTGCCCTTATCGACACCACAATGTTCCATCTTCAGAAAGCAGAAATAGATGCCGGGATGAAAAGTGTCAGGACCCGTATCAGTTCAATCAGTGCCCAGAACGAAATACTTAACCAGCAGATTACAAATCTAAATGTTAATATTGCCAGGATAGAAAACATGCTGAAAGATGATGCAGCCACACAAAAACAGTATGATGATCTTACCGGTCAGGTAGCTGTATTCAGAAACAGATAGCTGCAAATAATACACAGAAGGCATCGGTGGCTGCTGAACTATCGGTTTATGAGTCAAAGAAAGCGACGCTGAATGAGCAGATTGACAGAAGCTGTGTAGGAGCCCTCTTGAAGGGACCATTATCGAAAAATATTCCGAGGCAGGGGAAATAACAGCTGCAGGCAAACCACTTGTAAAGATAGCTGACCTGTCAGTAATAAAACTGAAAGTATATGTCAGCGGAGCACAGCTTGGAACTATGAAGATTGGTGGAGAATGCACAGTGAGAGTTGATGAAGGGAAAAAAGGATACAGAACTTCACGGGGACAGATAAGCTATATATCCGGCAAGGCAGAATTTACCCCCAAAATAATCCAGACAAAAGAGGAAAGAGTGACACTTGTATATGCCGTAACAATCGATGTAATGAATGACGGCACAATGAAGTCGGGAATGCCGGGAGAAGCGATTTTCTGATCAAAGTATGCAGAAAATTATTGAAGCGACGGATATAAGCAGGAGGTTCGGAGATACTCATGCTCTGAAAAATATTTCTTTTCGGTGTAAATGAAGCAGAGATATTCGGTTTCATTGGTCCTGATGGAGCCGGAAAAACAACACTCTTCAGGATAATAACCACCCTTCTGCTTCCTGATGAAGGGGAGATGACAGTAATCGGATCGACGTGCGGACTGGTTACAGGGAACTGAGAAGGAAAATCGGCTATATGCCCGGAAGTTTCAGTCTTTACCAGGATCTTACGGTCGAAGAGAACCTGAATTTCTATGCAACTGTTTTCGGAACAACAGTAAAGGAGAACTATGATCTTATCTGCTGATATCTATTCTCATATCGAACCATTTAAAAAGAGGCTGGCGGGAAAACTTTCGGGTGGCATGAAACAAAAACTTGCACTATCCTGCGCACTTATCCATAAGCCTGAACTTCTTGTCCTGGATGAGCCGACAACAGGAGTTGATGCCGTTTCAAGATCCGAATTCTGGGAAATGCTTGGAAAACTCCGGAAACACAACATTACAATAATTGTTTCCACCCCATATATGGATGAGGCAATGAGATGCGACAGAGTGGCACTTATCCAGAAAGGACAGATACTTTCAATTGACAAGCCCTGAAAAAATAAGGGAAGGATTCAGCAGAAAACTCTTCAGTGTAGGCCCGGAAAAATACAAACTATAATTGCCCTGAGGCAATTTCCCGGAACCATTACTGCCTACCCTTTCGGTGATTCAGTACATGTAACATTCACAGATGACAGATATGACGATTCAATTTTTGAATTTCTGAAAAGAGCAGGAATAGATGATGTGATAATTAAGGAAACCATGGCGGGTATTGAAGACAGGTTCCTGGAACTGATGGGGACAGATTAAATGGCTCAGAGGCGCAAGGGCGCAATGGCAAAAAGGGATAAAGGTTCGACGGTTCGACGGTGCAAGGGTAATAGGGAAGAAAGGAAGAATAAAAAATGGCAACAAATACAGTAATTTCAGTCAGAAACCTTGTAAAGAAATTCGGAAGCTTCACAGCCAACGATAATCTGAGTTTTGAAGTTTACGAGGGCGAGATTTTCGGTTTCTTGGTGCAAACGGAGCAGGGAAAACAACGGCATCTAAGGATATTTCGGGACTATCACAACCCACATCCGGAGTGTTAAGGTTGCAGGATTCGATGCAAAAACAGAGCGGAAAAGATAAAAAAGAATATCGGCTATATGTGCCAGAAGTTTTCACTTTATGAGGATCTTACCGTAAAAGAGAATATAATGCTTTACGGCGGCATTTACGGAATGAAGCAAAGCTGTAATCAGGGAAAGAACCGAAAATCTTCTCGAAAAGACTAAATTTCGAGGAATATGGCAACAGGCTGATCTCTTCTCTTCCGCTGGGACTAAGGCAAAAACTTGCATTTTCCGTTGCTGTTCTTCATGAACCGAAGATCGTATTTCTCGATGAACCACAGGAGGTGTTGATCCGATAACCAGGCGGCAATTCTGGGAGATGATCTATGAAACAGCAGCAGGAGGAATAACCGTTTTTGTTACAACGCATTATATGGATGAAGCAGAATATTGTGACCGGATCTCGATAATGAATGAAGGAAGGATTGTCGCACTCGATACCCCGGAAAACCTGAAAAAACAATATAATGCAGGAATCAGTTGAAGAGGTATTTATAAAGATTGCAAGACCCGCCTGTAACTGTTAAAGGGGGACCAGATTATATTCCGTGAAAACAACTAAGATATAATGAAACGATTTCTCGGATTTGTAAAAAAAGAGTTCCTGCATATTTTCAGGGATTTCCGGACACTGATAATTCTTTTCGGGATACCAGTTGCACAGATCCTGATCTTCGGCTATGCAGTAAGCACGGATATCAAAAATGCAGGGATTGCCATTCTCGACCTTTCACAAGATGAATGACACAGAAATTATCCGATAAGATCATCTCTTCAGGTTTTTTCAGAAAAACGGAAGACTTCTACAATTACAACGATATCGACAGGGTATTCATGAAAAAGGAAAGACAAAGGCTGTGATCGTCTTTGAGGAGAATTCGGCAGCAAACTGATAAGTGAAGGAAAAGCCACACTAAGCATAATAGCTGACGGCTCCGAACCAAATACTGCAACCCTTATTACCAATTATACAACTGGCAATTGTTAATGATTTCAACAGGGAATATTCCGGAACTAGCATCACCGGTTCAACTGCTTGATTCAGCCTGAGGTAAGAATGTTCTATAATCCTGACTTAAGAGCCATTTCATGTTTGTCCCGGGGGTAATTACACTGATACTGATACTAATATGTGCCCTGATGACCTCAGTCACAATAACCGGGAAAAGGAGTTCGGAACAATGGAGGTACTGCTTGTCTCGCCTCTCAGACCGATACAGATATTACTTGGGAAAGTGATGCCCTATTTCATTCTCTCATTTATTAATGTCTTGTGATACTTGTACTTTCATGGCTTGTTTTCGACTTCCGGTCAAAGGAAGCATTATACTTCTTCTTGCTGAAAGCATGCTTTATATCTTAATGAGTCTTTCACTTGGAATTCTTATCTCAACTGTATCCAAAACGATGCAGCAGGCAATTTTCATCTCACTTATCGGACTGATGCTTCCGACAATACTGCTTTCGGGATTTATCTTCCCGATTGAAAATATGCCAAAGATATATGATTATGTAAGTATGATACTGCCTCCAAGATATTTTATAGTAATAATTAAAAACATAATGATTAAAGGCACAGGATTGCTTTATATATGGAAAGAGACACTTATACTGATAGTTATGACAGTGGTTTTTATGGGACTGAGTGTAAGGAAATTTAAAATAAGACTGCAGTAAAAGGACAGATGAGCAAGGGTGAAGACAACACAGATATAAACAGCGATGGAATATATGATGGATTAATAAAAATTGAATAAGATGAGGACAATATATATCTGATAAGAAAAGAGTTATTCAGATCTTCCGGAATAAGTTTATCTCGAAAGCAATATTTGCTGTTCCGATTGTTCAGATGCTGATACTTGTACCGGCTGTCACATTTGAGATGAAGAATGTAAGCCTTTGCAATCATTGATAAGGATATGACCACCGAATCAGAGGTCTGATAAGCAAACTTGAAGGTTCTACATTTTTCAAAGTATCATACTCAACATTTTCGGAAAAGTGAGGCAATAATCTGCTTCACAGAAATAAATGCGATATAATTCTTCATATCCCTTCAGGTTTCGGAAAGGATATCGGAAACGGAGATCCGGAAAGATTACTTGCAACGATAGATGCAATAAATGCTTCAACAGCACAGCTTTCATGGGCATATCTAAACGGAGTCATCCGCGATTACAATATTGAAATCTTCATTAAGAAAATATCAGATAGCATCCACTTCTGCCAATCATTCCTCAGATACAAGATTACAAACAGGTACTGGTATAATGAAGATGCTGAATTATAAGTATTATATGCTCCCGGGTATCCTTGTAATACTTGTTACTGCAATCGGATTTCTTCTTGCAGGATTGAATATGGTAAGGGAAAAAGAGATCGGAACCATTGAACAGATAAATGTGACTCCGGTAAGAAAATATCAGTTCATCATTGCCAAGATGGTCCCTTTCCTCATAATCGGACTGATCGATCTTGCTATTGGTCTTATTGATCGGCAAAGCTTGCTTTCAACATACCTTTTGAAGGGAGCATACTGTCTTATGTTTCTCTGGTGCAGCTATTTTTCTGATAGCTGTGCTCGGGCTGGCTCTTTTTATTTCAACATTCTCGTCAACCCAGCAGCAGTATATGTTCGTTGCTTTCTTCTGTATGATAATATTTATACTGATGAGCGGAATATTCACCCCTTATGAAAGTATGCCGGAGTGGGCCCAGAAATTCAATCTTATCAATCCGGTTGCATACCTGATGAGAATAAACAGGATGGTAATGCTTAAAGGATCAACAATTCATGATATCAGCAGGGAGTTCTATTCTCTGGTGGTAATTGCAATATGTTTTCACTGCATTTGCGGTAAGAAGATACAGAAAAACAGCATGATAATGCTAAAAGGATTAAGCCGTAAAAAAGTAAATCATTTAATTAAACCGTTGCTGTAACAGGCCAATGGTCAGAAATAAAAAACCGTGTTCTTTCTTGATTAAAGTCCTGTGATCCAGAACCTTCATTCCATTCCTCACGAAAATATAGTCAATTCTTCTGTTCCCGGTTTATCAGAAAAACCATTAAATGTATATGCCGGGCCATAAGGCTTCTTTTCAGAAATAACATAGGATCCTTTAAGAAGAGGTACACTTTCATCGGGCCCGGTCAATATTGAATAACCTGCACTGTGGGAAGCATGTTAAAATCTCCTGTAATAATAAACGGAAAACTCTGCAGCTATCTTTCGGCTCTTTGAGAAGTATTTTTGAACTCATAATCCTTGCAGAATCAGAATCATGGGCAAAATGTGTATTAAAATAGAAGAAATGTCATGTGCTCTTTTTATCGGCGAGTTCCATCCAGGTAACAATCCGTGGAAGCGAGGCTCCCCATCCCATTGAACCTGGAACCTCCGGCGTATCGGAAAGCCAGAAAGTTATTGTCCTTACCATATCGAATCTGTCTTTCCTGAAAAATACAGGATTCATCTCTCCTGCCTTTGCTCGCATCCTCGCGACCTACTCCCTGAAGGTAATCCGTAAGAGCGAATCGAGAACATCATATTGCTGATAAGAACCTCCTGCATGCCAATAAGATCAGGCTTTTCACTGTTAAGAATTCACAGACTGAGCGGAATTCTGTTCGGCCAGGCATTATCATTATCGCGTGGATTATCATAACTTATATTAAATGTCATCACTTTTAATCGGTTCTTTTTCTGTTTCGCGTGAACAACCGGCCATCAGAACTAAAATACTGCAATGAAATAAAATATTCCTTTTCATCATTAATAATTTTTATTTTAATGGCCTGATGAACCCACATGCTGAAATTATATACATACGTTTTGTGCTTGCAATACATGTGGGTTCATCATTTTTAATTTGGTATAAAGATAATTATTTACAAATTCGTAAAGATTGAAATACAGATTAATGAATTCCCGTCTTTTACCACATGATTAGTAACAGCGATGTCCTACTGCAATTATTTTTATATTTGTTACAATAATTTCTTCTGATGTCTGATATTATAAAGTTATTGCCCGACTCGGTAGCCAATCAGATAGCTGCCGGGGAGGTTATACAAAGACCCGCATCAGTTGTAAAGGAGCTGATGGAAAATGCCGTTGATGCAGGGGGAAATAATATTAGCATCATAATAAGGGATTCGGGAAAAACACTGATACAGGTCACTGATGATGGTGCAGGGATGTCGGAGACTGATGCAAGGCTTTCCTTTGAAAGACATGCCACCTCAAAAATATCATCGGCAAATGATCTTTTCGCAATAACAACCAAGGGATTCCGCGGAGAGGCCCTGGCTTCCATAGCCGCTGTTGCAATGGTTGAGCTTAAAACAAGGAAGGAAGAGAATGAAACGGGTACCCTTGTGGTTATAAACGGATCGAGGGTGGAGACACAGGAACCCTGCAGCTGTCCGAAAGGCTCTGCTTTTACTGTGAGGAACCTGTTTTACAACATCCCTGCCCGGAGGAAATTCCTCAAATCCGACAATACTGAAATGAGGCATATAATTACAGAATTTCAGAAAGTCGTACTGGCTCACCCGGAAGTAAGGTTTACACTTCAGCATAACGACAACGAGGTATACAACCTGTTACCCGGCAACCGCAGGCAAAGGATAGTAGGGGTTTTCGGAAAACAGATCAATCAGGAGCTCATGACCCTTGACACGGATACCACTCTTGTAACCTTAAAGGGATTCGTGGGGAAACCTGAAAACGCAAGACGTATTTACGGCGAGCAGTTCTTTTTTGTGAATAACCGCTTCATGAAACATCCATATTTTCATAAGGCGGTGGTTGAAGCTTACCAGAAAATAGTCCCTGCTGATGCCATTCCCTCATATTTTATTTTTATGGAGACCGATCCGGGATCGATCGATATCAACATTCACCCCACCAAGACAGAAATAAAATTTGAGGATGAACGTGCTATCTGGCAGATTCTCATGGCATCGGTGCGTGAAGCTCTGGGCCGGTTCAATATTGCCCCCACAATCGATTTTGACAATGAGGTATTAATTGATATTCCTGTAGCCGGTTCGTCGGGAAATATCCCGGAACAACCGGTAATAGAGATCGATCCGCTCTTCAATCCCTTCGACCGCGATGAACCGGTCTTCAGTAAACCCGGCTTAATAGAAAGGTTTGAAAGAGAGAATACCGCTAACTGGGATAAGCTGTACACAAAACAGGAAAATGAAAATGAAAATCCCGGATTACCCGGGAAATTCAGTGAAACGGAAAGAAAATTCTTCCAGGTAAAAGGTAAATATATTATATGTCCGGTCAAATCGGGACTGATGCTCATCGATCAGAAGAGGGCACACGAAAGGGTGTTGTTTGAGAGATTCCTGGATTGCCTCAGCAGTCACAGACCGGTAAGCCAGACTGAATTATTTCCGGTTGTCCTTAATATCAGCAATGCTGATTATAATCTGTTAAGAGAGATTGAATCTGAGCTGAGGATCCTTGGTTTTATTATCCAGTTCAAAGGGGAAAACAAGATAATCATCAAAGGCCGACCCTCGGATTCAACTGCCACAGATCCGAAAGAAATGATTGATATACTTATTGAAGAATATAAGAATAACCAGGCTGATCCTGCAACCGGCGTAAAAGAGAAACTGGCGGCTGCTATGGCAGGTGCTTCAGCAATACCCTATGGCAAAACATTGCTCCAAAACGAGATGGAAGATCTTTTTGACACTTTGTTTACCTGTACCGCACCAAATTATTCCCCGGGAGGGAAGCCGGTGATAAATATTATTACTATTGAAGATATCGATAAGAAATTCCGGTAGAATGACTCTGGCGACTTGCCGGATTAACACAGAAACATTAGATTTGAGGCGGCAATTAGAGTCCTGTGACAATATTTTATAAACATCATTAAATGAACGGATACGGCAGAGGTTTTTTCTCATTACCCACAGTTGTCAGGAATCTGATAATGATCAATGCAATAATGCTTCTGGCGTATTATGTCATCAGCAGTACACTTGGATATGATCTTAACGGGATCCTTGGCCTCTATTTCCCGAAATCGGAAAGCTTTAAACCTTTACAGATCCTCACCCATATGTTTATGCATGCAGGATTCTGGCACCTGTTCTTCAACATGTACGCTCTTTTTATGTTCGGACAGGTCCTTGAAAATGTATGGGGCCAGAAAAGATTCCTCATCTACTATCTTGTCTGCGGACTCGGAGCCGCCTTTGTACATGAATCGGTAATAGCATTTGAATATAATAATCTCGTAAAACAACTCAGCCCTGAACAAATTGAGACCGTTTTAAGCGAGGGAGCTTCCCTGCTTGCAAGGAACAGGGGATTCTCTGATCCGGTGATGCAGGACTTGCAGATATTGCTTAATACTCCTACAGTGGGAGCTTCCGGGGCAGTATTCGGAATTCTGCTCGCCTTTGGAATGCTTTTCCCAAACACCCAGCTGATGCTTCTCTTTCCTCCGATACCGATAAAGGCAAAATACTTCGTACTGGCTTACGGCGGAATTGAACTTTATCTTGCATTTGCCCAGCCCGGAAGTAATATCGCTCATGCTGCCCATCTCGGAGGAATGCTCTTCGGATATTTTCTGATAAGATACTGGAGGAAAACCACAAAGACTTTATACTGATGGGTATCTTTGATAATCTGAAACATACCTACCACAAAGGAAGCAGCCTAAACAAGCTGATATATATTAATATAGCCGTATTTATCGCTATTTCTGTTGTTTCAATAATCGCTTTCCTGCTCGACAATTCCCTGATCACCACCGGGGCAATCAACCTGTTATCAGTCCCGTCATCATTCGGCAAACTGCTGTTAAAGCCATGGACGGTAATAACTTATATGTTTACTCATAAAGATATATGGCATATCCTTTTCAATATGCTATGGCTTTACTGGTTTGGCACAATCTTTCTCGAATATCTAGATCAGAGAAAGCTGGTGGCTGTTTATATTCTCGGCGGCCTTAGCGGAGCGCTTCTGTATGTCCTCTCCTTCAATATATTCCCTGCTTTTAAAGAGGTGGTCTCAGAATCCGTTGCAATAGGGGCTTCAGCCTCAGTAATGGCTATCGTGATAGCTGTTGCTGCCTATGTTCCCAATTATACAATTAATATGCTGTTTATCGGGAGGATAAAGATCATTTATGTAGCGCTTGTGATCTTTGTTCTTACCTCGGCGGTTGATTTTTCGGTTAACTCCGGAGGCAAGCTCGCACATATAGGAGGAGCTCTTTTCGGATATTTATATACTGTAAATCTGAAAAAAGGCCGCGATACAGGGAAATGGATCAATAAAATAATTGACTTTTTTGCCACTTTGTTAAAACCGCGGAAGAAGCTTAAAGTAATCCATAAAAAACCAAAAACCGAATATGAATATAACAGAATTAAAACTGACCATCAGGCAAAAATCAACTTGATCCTTGATAAGATTTCAAAGGGAGGCTACGACAGTCTTACCAGGGAGGAAAAAGATACTCTATTTAATGAAAGCCAGAATAGAAACTGATGGGCAAATCTGATTTGCTTTTGAAAAAAATCCTTTATAAGATTTTGCTTGGTGTAAATGTATTGTTTGCATTTTCCCTGCTCATGTCCTATCTGGCAGTTCATATCAGTCCCGAACAATTCGCATTACCTGCTTTCTTCGGACTTGCCTATCCTTACCTCCTGCTGATCAATATTTTACTCATCATCACCTGGGCAGTGTTCCTGAGATATGAAGCTATGATTTCGGTAATTGTTATTGCTGCCGGTTATTCCCACCTGGCAAATTATTTCAGGTTATCAGATAAGGGCAATAACAGGGAAGGGACATTTCAGGTACTTAGTTATAACATTCGCCTTTTCAATACGCTTGAAGGAAGTAATAAAAGCTCCGAAAAAGTTGTTCTTGACTTCATAAAAGAACGGCAGCCCGATATTATCTGCCTTCAGGAATTTTACGGTACAGGAAATGCCGCACTGAAGGTAAATGAAATCCGTAATTATCTGAATGGTAATTACCAGTCCCACCTGAAAGTGATCGGAAGCGGCCGGAACAGATATTACGGGATTGTAACCTACAGCCGGTTCCCGATAGTGGGGAGGGGGGAAATTATACATCCGCGTTCACCCAGCCTTACTATCTATACCGATGTCCTGATACAAAAGGATACATTCAGGGTTTTCAATAACCACCTTCAATCCTTCCGGCTTAAAAGCATGGAGCGGTCGTTTATTGAAGAGATGGCCCTTCAGGATGAAGGGAATAATACGCTGGGAGAGGTGAAGAGCATATCTAACAGCCTTAAGAATGGCTTTACCCGCAGGGCACAGCAGGCGGAACTCGTCAAGGGACAGATAAACCTCACCAGACACCCGGTAATTGTTGCTGGTGATTTCAACGATACACCGGTATCATATACCTATACCAGAATCCGCAAAGGACTTAACGATGCTTTTGTCAGTTCGGGGTATGGAGCAGGATTTACATACAGGGGTAACTATCCGGCTAACAGAATAGATTATATACTTTATGACGACGCCCTGGAATGCAGATATTTTGATATATTAAAAGTAAGATATTCAGATCATTATCCCGTTGCAGCTTATTTCAGGGTTTCGGAGTAACATTCAGCCGATTCCGGAGAAGTTGGCAGTTGGCAGTATGCAGTTGGTAAAAATTATAATTCCCTTGCCAACTGCCCTTTGCCATCTGCCAACTTTTACCTTCCAATTGCAACTTAAGATCAAAAAGGTAATTTTCGAAGATCCACATTCCCCCCGCTTATTATTAGTCCCGTCTTCTTTCCCCTGAAAAAATCTGGATTTTCCTTAACAGCTGCCAGTACCGTGGCCGATGAGGGTTCCGCAATTATCTTCATCCTTTCCCAGATCAGCCTCATACACTCAATTATTGTTTCCTCCTTCACGGTGAAAATATGATCAACATTTTTCCTTATTATTGAAAAAGTCAGGTCGCTGAGGGATGTAAGAAGTCCGTCGGCTATTGTATCAGGGTGGACAGATGGGTGCAGTGCACCTGTTGTAAATGATTTCCAGGCATCGTTGGCGTTCAGGGGTTCAGCAGCAATCACCTTTATTTTACCGTTTATCGCTCTGGCAGCAGTGGAAGTGCCGCTCATCAGTCCCCCTCCGCCAACCGGGGCAACAATGATATCCAGATCACTGATCTCATTCATGAGTTCCAGGGCAGCAGTACCCTGGCCACATATTACATTGAAATTATCATAGGGATGTATAAGGACGGCACCGGTTTTCTCTATTATTGCACGGGCTGTGCTTTCGCGTGCCTCCAGAGTTGGTTTGCAGAAAGTAATTTCAGCCCCATATCCTGCCACAGCGTTCTTTTTTACTTCCGGCGCCGTTTCGGGCATAACGATATATGGTTTAACTCCGTTCATCGTTGCAGCCAGGGCGAGGGCGGCAGCATGATTACCCGATGAATGTGTAACCACTCCCCTGTTTTTATCCTCCGCGGATAGAAGCAGTACAGCATTCGTTGCACCCCTGAATTTAAATGCTCCAACCTTCTGGAAGTTCTCACATTTAAAAAAAAGATTACAGCCAAATATAGTGTTCAGCTGATGGGATGTCATGACCGGTGTCTGATGGATGAATGGCTTTATCCTTTCATGGGCGGCACGGATATCGGAAATGGAAGGTAAATTCATTGTATGAGATCAGCTTTATGAGTTAAGATCTGTTCGGGCCGGGTCGTATTGTCAGTACCAGAAGAGCCATCAGCATCAGTGAACCGCCCAGAAACCAGAGTGATGATCCGATACTTCCGGTTTTGTCTGTCAGAATACCTACGAAAGTAGGGCCTACAAATCCTCCCAGATTGCCGACTGAGTTTATAAGTGCGATACCGCCTGCAGCAGCTGTTCCACCTACAAATGTCGTTCCAAGAGCCCAGAAAGGTCCTACAGTCGACTTTAGTCCGACAAAGGCGACAGTCAGAGCCACCATTGCCAGATATGGATTCTTCAGGTAAGCGCTGAACGCAAATCCCACTGCTGAGATTATTGCAGCAACGGCCACGTGCCAACGTCTCTCTCCGGTCCGGTCGGAATGGTATCCGGTAATTAGCATAACTATGACAGCGCCAATATAAGGTATAGTATTTATAAATCCCACCATCGTAAAGCTCATGCCCGAAAATTCCTTTATGATAGAGGGTAACCACATCTCAAAGCCGTATCCGCCCACATTCAACAGGAAATAGATCAGACACAACAACCAGATACGTCTGCTTGAAAGGGCATCTGAGAGGCGGAAATGAGCATGCCCTTCTGACTGCTTTGCCTCCTGATCGAGCCGG
Source organism: uncultured Bacteroidales bacterium (assembly GCA_963700275.1). Lineage (GTDB taxonomy): Bacteria > Bacteroidota > Bacteroidia > Bacteroidales > VadinHA17 > LD21. The sequence continues at coordinate 230,311 of CAVOWZ010000017.1, forward strand.
GATTGAATCCATTCTTTCTCACTATCAGTCATCCATTTCGTTTCCCCTGGTCGATTTGGCAGGATAAAGAGAACAACAAGTCCCAAAAGTATTGCCGGGATCCCTTCAAGAAGAAAAAGCCATTGCCATCCCTCCAGTCCTGCTTTGCTGTGCAGGCTGAGAATAGCGCCGGAAAGGGGGGATCCGATTATTCCGGCAATGACACCCCCTGTCGCAAAAAGGGCAATTGTCCGTGCTCTCTCCCTGGCCGGAAACCAATATGTAAGGTAAAGGATCACTCCCGGGTAGAATCCTGCTTCAGCCGCTCCCAGAAGGAACCGTATAAAATAAAAGGAAGTGGTGCCGCCAATGAACATTGTAGTCATTGTAACCAGTCCCCAGACGATCATAATACGGGCAATCCATAACCTGGCCCCTACACGTTGCAGGATGAGGTTACTGGGCACTTCAAACAAAAAGTAACCAATGAAGAAGAGGCCCGCTCCCAAACCGTATACACTGCCAAATATCTTCTCATCAACACCAAGTACTTCCTGAAGCTGTAGCTTTGCAAAACCAATATTGATCCGGTCAATATAAGCAACAATATAACAGACAAAAAGCAACGGAACCAGACGCCAGGTGATCTTTGAAATCAGAGCTTTGGACTGTCCGGCAGTCAGGTCTGCTGAGCTGGAATTTGAAGAGTTCAATATTAAAGTTTAATCAGATTACGCGTAAAATTAGAATTATTATTTTAACAGTGAAATAATTAACAACCACTTGTAAGTAATAATAACTTTAATACGTTTTTTAATACATATTAAAAAACGTATTAATAATTGTAGTTAACAAAAAAGGCTGTCCTACACCGGGACAGCCCTTTTATATGTTAACTCAACAGTTAAGCGAAAATACTGAATGCAACAGTAAGGCCTGCGAGGACCACGGAAACCATCGACATCAGCTTTATAAGAATATTAAGAGCCGGACCTGAGGTATCCTTGAACGGATCGCCGACTGTATCACCAACTACTGATGCTTTATGAGGTTCGCTTTTCTTACCTCCATAGTTGCCTCTTTCAATGTATTTCTTTGCATTATCCCATGCACCACCGGCATTATTGAGCATAGAAGCAAGCACGAAACCTGCACTCATTCCCCCTGCAAGAAGTCCGATAATACCCGGAACACCGAATACAATTCCAACGAGTAATGGAACTGCGATAGCCATTAATGAAGGGACAAGCATTTCCTTCTGTGCACCTGCGGTTGATATTGCAACACATTTTGCATATTCAGGCTTACCTGTACCTTCCATAATACCCGGAATTTCACGGAACTGGCGTCTAACTTCTTCAACCATGCTTCCTGCAGCACGTCCGACAGCTTTCATACTCATTGAGCTGAAAAGGAAGGCCATCATTGCTCCGATAAAAACTCCGCCAAGTAAAATAGGATTAAAAAGGGATAGATCATATGCAGCTACAAAATCCCTTATTGTGGCCCTGCTCAGCGAAACAGCAACCTGTCCATCCTGAACGGCGGAGCTGTTGTGTTATAAAACAAAGTATCTCCTATCTGCTTGAAACCTTCCGGAGATTTATCAGCAAGTCTTCCGAGCCATAATCTGATTTCTTCCATATATGCTGCCATAAGAGCAAGAGCTGTTAGAGCAGCCGAGCCTATCGCAAAACCTTTCCCGGTTGCTGCTGTTGTATTACCAAGTCCGTCAAGAGCATCAGTTCTTTCCCTGACTTCTTTAGGAAGTTCTGACATCTCAGCATTACCGCCTGCATTATCAGCAATCGGACCAAATGCGTCCGTTGCCAGGGTTATCCCTAAGGTGGAAAGCATTCCCACAGCAGCAAAGCCGATACCATAAACACCCATCGGAAAATTATGGAAGCCACCTGCGAAACCGTAGGCAGCAATAATACCGGCAACTATGGTAAGCACCGGGATCCAGGTTGATAGCATCCCTACAGACATACCTTCAATTATGACAGTAGCCGGACCCTGAAGCGCCTGTTTGGCAATTCCCTGGGTTGGTTTATTTCCATCCGAAGTGTAATATTCAGTTGACTGGCCTATAATAACACCGGCAGCCAGTCCGGATACAGCTGCACCAAATACACCCCATGTTATCCAGTCAATTGCAGCCATCACCGCAAGTACTACAAGGATGAGTGCGGAACTGCCTCCTGTGCCAAGTAAGAGGGCACGAAGAAGAGCTTTAGGTGTGGCAGATTCTTTGGTACGTACCATATAAACTCCGGCAATTGAAAGGAATATGCCTATCGCCGAAACAAGCATAGGGGCAATAACAGATTTCATCTGCATTTCACCCGTAATACCGGGCAGAGCAGCTCCAAGAGCAGCTGTGGCAAGTATTGAACCGGCGTATGATTCATAAAGGTCAGCTCCCATACCGGCAACATCACCTACATTATCACCAACATTATCGGCAATGGTAGCAGGATTGCGGGGATCATCCTCCGGAATACCTGCTTCAACTTTTCCAACCAGGTCAGCGCCAACGTCTGCAGCTTTCGTAAATATACCACCGCCAACACGGGCAAAGAGTGCCTGTGTTGAAGCGCCCATACCGAATGTAAGCATTACGGCGGTGATTTCAATAAGTTTCTCATGGTCAGTAGTTCCCGGTTGAACGAATGTAAGTCCTAAAAATTTCAAGCCTTCAGCCATATTTTCCGGAGTGAAGACCAGTCCGTTCAGAATAAGGAACCATAATGCAATATCAAGGAGACCGAACCCGACAACTACAAGACCCATAACGGCGCCGCTCCTTAAGGCCACCTTCAATCCTTTGTTAAGCGATTTTGAAGCTGCCCATGCGGTTCTGTTCGATGCAAAAGTTGCAGTTTTCATCCCGAGAAATCCGCATAACCCGGAGAAAAATCCTCCTGTAAGGAATGCGATCGGGACAAAGGGGTTCTGAATTCCAAAATATGCCAGAATAAATAAAAGTACGACAAGGATTATGAAAACCTTCGTAACAACACTGTACTGGCGTTTCAGGTAGGCCATTGCGCCTTCCCTTACATAAGCAGCTATCTCCTTCATCCTGTCTGTACCCTCTTCCTGAGCTTTCATATCCCTGTAGAAGATCCAGGCAAACAGTAATGCCGTAAGAGCAGCTATCGGCACGATCCAAAAAAGACTACTAATCATGATATCAGTTTTTTAATTAAAAATTTAGTGTATTTTGAAAGCAAAAAAATTCCGGTACAAAACTAAATTAGTTTTTCATTAATCCAAATGAAACCCGGATCAATTTGAACAGAAAATTTAATTATTCCAGACCCTGTAAAAACTAAGCGGTTCAGATACCCCGGAAAAATTCATAATTTACATCCTCGAGTTCTTTCATTGAAGGATAAGGATAAAAGGCAATTTCATCCTTTGATCCTACATAGAAACCGGTATCAATTGTCCTGTAAAGAAGTGTGCCTGAATAGATCCTCTGGACCGTTTTCATATGCTTTTCATATTCCCCTCTGAGTATCTCAAGGCAATCCCTCATATGTCCGATATTGGGATATGGCAGATGTTCTGCCGAACCACCGAGAGGATTTATAGCCAGCTCACCCAGTTTCAGCTCGACGAAGAACAGTTTTGGCAGAATGATCGGAATCGATCCGTCCGTCAGTTTTTTCAGAAATGCTGATGGAGCCATATCACTTACAACCAGCGGTATTACCGGGCATAATTCCTGATAAAGATGTAGTGCATTTTTTGGTTCTTTATTCCTGTCAAAAGGCATCTTCTTCAGTTCAAGAACACAACCGTGGTCAGTTGTCAGGTAAAGGCTTTTCAGAGCAGAAAGAGGTATCATCTCAAGTACTCTGTAAACAGCAAGATAAACAGAGCTTTTGGGGCTGCCGTCCTCTTTGGCGACACACCTTTTATTCAGGCTCTCCATATCTATCAGATTCTCAATCTGGGACAGATCGACTTCAAAGAAAATTGTCTGGCCTTTATTCCGCTTCTTGGTACCTGTTGAAAGATACAAACCGAAGCCATCCGGAGGGAGCATCGAAGCAACAAGCGCTTCAGGAGTACATGTTAAATAAATGTATTTGCTCATTGGTTTATGTATTTGGAAGGTGAATATTGAAAATCCTACAATCCTGTCTGGCATGATCAGAAAACAGATTCTTATTCAAATTTACACTTCTTTTTGCATCAATGAAAGCAAAATCCTGCAAATCCTTTCCGCTTATTCTATTACTTTTTACTTTTTACTTTTGTCTTTTGTCTTTTGTCTTCTATCTTCTGTCTTTTACGTACCTATCCATCCAGTTCAGAACCTCCCAGTGCTTATGAAGTATTGTTTCCCTTGCTGCGTAACCATGGCTTTCATTGGGCAGCATAACAAGCCGTACTGTGGCGCCGAATCCTTTCAGTGCGCTGTAAAGCCTTTCACTCTGGATGGGAAAAGTCCCGCTGTTATTATCAGCCATCCCATGAATGAGAAGGATCGGATCCTTCACTTTATCAGCATTCATGAACGGTGACATCCTGTTATAGATATCAGGAGCTTCCCAGTAGCTTCTCCTCTCATTCTGAAATCCGAATGGAGTAAGTGTCCTGTTATATGCCCCGCTTTCTGCAATCCCTGCGGCGAAGAGCCTGCTTTGTGCAAGAAGGTTGACAGTCATAAACGCTCCGTATGAATGTCCGCTTACCGCAACCCTTTTGGGATCGGAAACTCCCATCTTAACAGCCTTATTGATTGCTGCTCCGGCATTGGCAACCAGTTGTTCAACAAATGTATCGTTTGGTTCTTTGCCATCGACACCCACAATTGGAAATGATGCATCCATGAGTATTGCATATCCCTGTGTGACATAAACCAATGCCGAAGCCGGACTAATTCTTGTAAAGGAGTAGGGAGACCCACTGACCTGGCCGGCAGCAGAAGGGTCATTAAATTCCCTCGGATATGCCCACAGGAGAGTTGGCAGCGGGGCATCCTTCCCCCTGGTAAAACCTGCAGGGAGATAAAGAGTAAACGACAGGTCGAGACTGTCATTACGCTTAAACCTTACAAGTTCCTTCTGTATCCCCTGAAGCTGAGGGTAAGGATTCTCAAATTTAGTAACCTGGGCTACCTTACCGTTCTTAATATTCCTTATAAAGTAATTGGGTACATCCGTTACCGACTGCCTGGTCGTCAGGATCAGGCCTTTTGCAACGTCCAGCCATGTCTCCGGAGCTTCAAAATATGGAGGCTCTGACCGCCAGAGCCTTGCAGACTTATTCAGGGCAATATCATAAAGATCAACGAATGGCCTGTCTCCTTCAGGAGAGGCTCCGCTGCCAGTCAGGTACAGGGATTTTTCCTTATTTGTAAATAACAATACCTGTTCTCCCCATATATTTTGTTCAGTCATAAACCTTCCGGGATTATTGTACCGGTCATCTGAATTATATTCCTGTATCTTTTTCTTTGTATCCTGAGGAGTTGAAGGATTGAAAGAACTTATTACACGGTTTCTTGTTTTGCTAAGCCCTTCCGTGATCATTGCATATTCAGCTTTGCCCCAGGTTATTCCCATGAACCTCATTTCAGTTGCTATAAATTTCTGTGGTGTTCCTGAGAATGGCGCCCGGAGAATGTAGATCTGATCATGATACTGCATCTTATTGTTATAATCTCCCTCATCAAGCGCCTCTACCCAATAGACAGAAGCAGGTTCATCGGAACGCCAGCTGTAATACCTCGGACCCGGGAGCACCATATCATAGCCTCTCGGTTCGTTTTCGACAAGCGGTTCATTATGAAGGACCTTTACAATATCTCCCTTCATATCCCAAATCTGTGTTGATGAAGGAAAGTTATAGTATGGAACGATATAGGAGAAGGGCCGGCTGATCAAGGTTACAAGTAAATAGTTTCCATCAGGTGAAGGTGTAATGTCTGTCAGTAAACCGGGGCTGCCAATAGCAGTACTGACGGTACCATCCCAAACCATGAGCTGCGATTTAACGAAATATTCAAAAAGAGCTTCATCAACAGGGTCCTTCAGCAGATCCTGGTATGTTGCACTCTGTCCCTTTTTCCCGAGACTTTCCTGTACTACAGGACCTTCGGGAACCGGGCTGCGGTCAGGCTTTAAGCCTCTGCCCGGATCGATAACAGAATAGACCAGCCTTTTACTGTCTGAGAGCCAGCTGAAGGAACTTCCGGCTGCCAGATTCAGGTGGTCGGCTATTTTCAATGATTTAAGCAGGTTCACATCACATATCCAGAGCTCGATATTGTCAGGTTTTGTATTTGTAAATGCAAACATTTTCCCGTCATTGGACCAGCGGGGTGATGCAAGTGCCGGATCTGAAGGTAACCCTGCAATGGAACGTTCATTGGTCCCGTCAATATTCATTAATTTATAACCCTTATTCAAGGTTTGCCTGCTCGGTCCATTGTTCAATGGATTAATCCTGAGTCCTCCGATTCGCAATTCTTCCTCAGAAAGTTCTTTTATGGTTATAATTGAAGGGCGTTGAATTATGAGAAGGTTCTTCTTATCGGGGCTGACAGATATTACCGGGGTGACCGGTGCATCAACTATCTGAACAATCTCTTCCGGAGGTAACTGGTATTTAAGAGGTTCCTGGGATCTGAGAACAGGAAGTAGTCCGATAAACAGAAATACGGTAAGAAAGAATTTTCTTTTCATTAAGTTTTTTAATTAAAGGTTGAACTTTAGGCTGATATGATAATCTTTTGACTTAGTGCACCTTAGTGACTCAGTGCCTTTGTGGCTCTTTTTTTTGCCACTAAGACACAAAGTCACTAAGGTACACAAAGATTTTTCTAATACTTGTTACATTTATTACCTTTACGCGATTTTTTTTACAAGGTACAGTATAAAAACAGATTGATTATGACAGATTTTTTTGATGACAAGATTTCCGACAGGCTGGGTGGTCTGAACTTCGGGAAATCGACTGTTATTTACAAATTTGAACTTATAAAAAGGGCCAAAGCGGCAGCAAAGCTTGCACATCCCGATGTTAAGCTGATCGATATGGGTGTTGGAGAACCCGACTGGCCGGCGGACGAGCTTGTTGTCAGAGAATTGTCGGAAGAAGCAGGGAAACCAGAGAACAGGTGGTATGCCGATAACGGGATTCCAGAATTCCAGGAAGCCGCAGCCGGATATCTTGAAAGAGTTTACGGTGTAAAAGGTATTTCACCATCCGCCAATATTGTCCATGGTATAGGGTCAAAACCTGTGCTTGCCATGCTGCCCCTATGCTTTATCAACCCCGGTGATATCCTGCTTACAACAGTACCCGGATATCCTGTGACGGCAACATATACAAGGTACCTTGGTGGTGAAGTATACAATCTGCCATTACTCGAATCAAATTCCTTCCTTCCCGACCTCGATTCGATACCGGAAACTGTCTTAAAAAAAGCCAGACTTCTTTATATAAATTATCCGAACAATCCTACCGGTGCGGTTGCCGACAAAAAGTTCTTCGAAAAGGTTGTAAAATTTGCAAAGGAAAATAACATAGTTGTAATAAACGATGCAGCCTATGGCGCCCTTACCTACGACGGTTATAAGCCACTCAGCTTATTGTCAGCTGACGGTGCGATGGATGTCGGAATAGAAGTACACTCCCTGTCCAAAGCCTTCAATATGACGGGATGGAGAATGGGGTTTGTATGCGGGAACGCCAGGGCGGTGAGCGCCTATGCAACCGTAAAGGATAATACCGATTCGGGACAATTCCGGGCAATACAGAAAGCTGGCATCATGGCTCTCAATAATACCGGAATTACGGAAAGAACCATTACCAAATATTCGCGCAGATTCGATCTTCTTGTAAATGCCCTTAATGAGGCAGGCTTTAATGCAAAAAAACCAAAAGGATCATTTTATTGCTATGTAAAAGCCCCTTCCGGGACCAGTGACGGGAAGGTATTCAATACCGCTTCTGAAGTTTCAGAATATCTGATCAGGGAAGCCCAGATATCAACCGTCCCATGGGATGACGCCGGCCATTATCTAAGGTTCTCCGTAACCTTTGAAGCTGATTCGGAACAGGAAGAAAAGGAAGTGATCGATGAGATGAAAAGAAGAATAAAAAAACTTAAGTTAAAATTCTAAGTTGGCAAATGGCAGTTGGCAGTTGGCACAAGAAAGTTGGCAGTTGGCAGTATGCAGTTGGCAATAATTCCTGATGATTGCCAACTGCCTTTTGCAAACTGCCAACTTTAAACTCAATATCTGAAAATGAACTAAGAATACCGTAATGGCAAACATCTCAGCAGTTATCATTGCATTCAATGAAGAAAAGCTTATAGGCAAATGCCTTGCATCACTTAGTGGCATAGCGGATGAAATAATTGTTGTCGACTCTTTCTCAACCGATTCCACAAAAGAGATCTGTAATAAATTTAATGTCAGATTCTTTGAGCACGCCTTTGGAGGGTATGTGGAACAAAAGAATTACGCCTTGTCCCTTGCCAGCAATGATTATGTTCTATCACTTGATGCTGATGAGGAACTAAGTGAAAAATTAAAGGAATCGATCCTGGAAATAAAAGATAATCCTGAGGCTGACGGTTTTAGATTTAACCGGCTGACCAATTACTGCGGTAAATGGATAAAACACTCAGGCTGGTATCCCGATCCGCATGTCAGATTATTCAACAGAACCAGAGGCAAATGGGCCGGTATAAATCCTCATGACAAGTTCAGTCTGGACCCTGGGAGCAGGGTGAAGAAACTGAATGGAGACCTTTACCATTGGTATTGTACATCATTTGAAGAACATGTTGACAAGGTAAACCGGTTTTCAACAATTATGGCCACAGAATATTTTAAGAAAGGGAAGAAAACCGGGCCGTTTGCAGCAGTTATCCATGGCTGGTGGCGCTTTATCAGAACGTATTTCTGGGGGGCAGGATTTCTTGATGGTTACATAGGTCATGCTGCATGTTCCATTTCAGCGCATGCAAGCTTCCTTAAATATCTGAAGCTGAAAAAAATGATTGCCGACACGAAGAATAACATAAATGTGAAATGACGGGATTTGAAGATGATATTAAACTCTCCCTTGAGGTCCTCCGGAACGGGGGTGTGATACTATATCCGACCGATACGGTATGGGGTCTGGGTTGTGATCCGACAAATCCGGCCGCAGTGGAGAAGTTACTGAAAATCAAAGCAAGGGGTGAAAATAAAAGCCTGATTGTACTTGTTAATGGTCTGACAATGCTGGAAAGATATGTTAAAAACATACCCGGTGTTGTCTATGAGCTTGTTGAAGTTTCAGAATCCCCTCTCACGATAATTTACCCCGAAGGAAAATTTCTTGCTGCCGGCGTCTGTGCAGAAGATAATTCTGTTGGAATAAGGATCTGTGATGAGCAATTCTGCAATGAGCTTATCAGCAGATTCAGGAAACCGCTTGTTTCCACCTCGGCAAATTTCAGCGGAAAACCATCACCTGCAAATTTTGAGGAAATAGATCCCGGACTTGCAGAAAAAGCTGATTATGTGGTGAAGTACCGCCGTGAGGATAAAAGAAAATTCAATCCTTCACCGGTCATCAGGGTGGAAAACAACGGAGTACTAAAAATTATCCGGAAGTAGGTTATTGAGCTGATCTTACCTTACCTGATCCTGATACACGTGCATCGATCCTGGGATCTCCCTTATATGTAACATTGCCGCTTCCCGAGATTGAAGCCTGAAGCGAATCCCCTGCTTTACAGTAACAGCTTCCGCTTCCTGAAACCCTTACTGCCAGATGATCTATTTCAAAATCTTCACCCTTGTAACCACCTGATCCGCTTATTGATATTTCCCCGCGATCGGCTTCACCTCCCGATCCTACAATCACATCTCCCGATCCGGATATACTGCATTGAAATTCATCAACAATAATGCCTGCCGTAATTAATTTTCCGCTCCCGCTTACACTGAGATCCAGATCATCGGCATCCTTAATATCATCAACGATCTCTGCATTACCTGAGCCGGAAACATTCAGTCCTGTTATCTCAGGCATTGTTATTGTAACATAAACCTTTTCTTCAAACCGGAATCTCCAGTTTTCCTGTTTGATAATAAGCTTGTCCCCTGATATCTCCGTTATTACTTTTTCCAGATCCCCCGGGTTGCCTTCCAGGACAACACTAAATTCCGGACCGAATTTAATTATCAGGTTCCCGGAGATCCCGAAACCTACCCTGTCAAATCCTCTGAGATTTCTCGTTTCCTTTTTCTGACCGGCTGCAATACCGGTAATAAGAATTGTAATAAAAAATAAGGCTGTCAGTCTTTTCATTTCTGATTGGAGGTTAAAATTTAAGTTTTGATAAAGACGACTGAAGAATGAAATAGTTGCATGCTAATTTAACTCTTTCAGGGCATAGACGTTAACCTGAGGAGTTTTGGGGACAAAAGTATCCCCTCCTTTTTTACAGGAGGGGATACTTATTTATTTGCAAACAAGATAATTACAGTAGTTTACATTATCAAAATATTCCTTAAGTTGACGGCTATACCCTTCAGGTTAGGGATCATAGGTTAGTGGTTGATCTCCGTCAATCCCTCCGGAAGATCCATCGTTATAATCTTTTTCTTATTATTGATCCTTACAATAAAATCCTCATGAAAAGGGATAAGCATCTTTTTGCCCCGGGATGTCTGAATATTCAGAAGGATCTGACCCGGATTTTCGATTATTTCCGAGATGGTTCCAATCACATCATTTTCGGCAGTGCTGACCTGATAACCATTAAGACGGTTAAGATCATTCCCGGAATTCTCCGGTTTTTCGGATGAGGTCAGGAAGAGCCTGCAGCCTATAAATTCGCTAATCTGTTCAAGTGAATTGTATCCGTCGAAAGTGATGCGGATAAGGGTATTGTCGACAATCTCACAGGAAGAAACGAGAAATGGAACCGGTTTCCCTTCTGTTTCCAGGAAAACTGATTCCATTTCGGGTATTTTACCGTCAAAGACTTTTTCGAGCTTAACTGCTACGGTGCCATCAAAGCCATAGGATTTAATGATCTTCCCTAACAATATGCCGGAATGATAAGACATGGATCAACGATCCTGAGGCGTTTACTCCTGAGGTTTCTCTTCCGGAGTTGCTTCCTGCGCTGTATCGGTTACAGGCGGAGTCACTTCTGCCGGTTGTTCTTCCTGGGCCTGTACGGGTTTATTTTCAGCTTCGGCTTTGGCTTCCAGTTCGGCCTGTTTCTTTGCCAGTTTAGCTGCCCTCGCTTCATTTACACGTTTCTCTGATGCCAGCTGCTTTGCAACATCATCATCCCTCGATTTTTCGAGACCAGATTTCTTAGCTTCGATCTTTTCTTCATTCTTCTTCATCCACTCTTCAAAGCGTCTTATAGCTTCCGGTTCATCAAATGCACCTTTCTTCACTCCTTCGAGAAGATGCTTTTTCATAAGAACACCCTTATAAGAGAGGATAGCTCTGCACGTTTCAGTAGGTAATGCGCCATTTTGCAGCCAACCCAGAGCCTTATCGAAATCGAGTTCGATTGTGGCGGGGTTAGTGAGCGGATTGTAATTTCCGATCTTTTCAATATATCTGCCATCCCGTGGCGACCTGCTATCTGCTACCACAATGTGGTAATAAGCCAGTTTTTTACGACCTTTTCTGGCTAATCTGATTCTAACTGCCATTAAATTCTAACGCTTTATATTTTACCTGTTTTAAAATTGTGGGTGCAAAGATATGTTTTTTATTTTAATGAACAACCCGCTAAAATATAAAAGAGGGTACATGAATACCCTCTTTTATCAATTAAAAACATATCCTAATTATAGCCTTCATTCTGGTCGGCATCCGACAAAGCTTCATTAGCATCAAGTTCAGCTTCCGGGATGGGATAGATCATCTTCCAGTCATAAGCAGGAAGTGTCAGATAAGTACTCCAGTCCGGACCGGCAACATCGGGGCGGTTAAGAGGAGATCCTGTACGAAGAAGATCAATAGCTGCAAATCCTTCACCAACAAGCTCTTTTCTTCTTTCCAGCAATATCTCATCTATAAGAGCAGTCCCTGTTTTAACTGATTTGACTGCGCCTGCAGAAGCTCTGTGCTGTATCTGAAAAAGTGCATCCTGGGCTGCTGCAAAGTCAGGACTTGCCTTACGGGCCAGACACTCAGCCTTGATAAGTATAAGTTCTGAAGTACGCATCAGAGTTGGCTGAGCAAGTCCGACACTTCCCGGGTTCTGACCCGGAACAGCATCCATCCTGGGGAATTTCCCATATAGCGAAATATGTCCCGGACGATAAAATGTCCATGAATCTGAATAATCGGGATAAAACATTGTTTCCGGATCAATCGTGCCGCCATCAGCAGTATAGAATTCCACCTCATCAAACGATTCAGCGAGGTAACCTTCAAAATGATATAAGTCGGAGATATAATCCTTAAAAAATGTATTAACCCCGGAATTATTCAGGTTAAAGAATAAGGGAGTTATGAACCAGCCTCTCCTTATATCGTCACTTGAATACTTGCTGACAAAATCAGTATTGATGAACATGTTGCCATAACCTTCCGGATGATCATAAAATGAAGTCAGACCCCAGTAGATAGGATAATCATCGGAATTGAAGGGATCAATTAATATCGATTCCTCATTGGCATGTGAAAATCCAAGAACATAATCTTCAGTATTTGTATTGAGGGGCGGAGCATCGTCAATAGCCGCCTGGGCATAAGCAAGGCCGGCATTGTAGTCGCCCTTTGACAGAGCTACCCTTGCTGCAAGGCCATTGGCAAAACATTTCGATATTCTTTTGCTTCCTGATGCACCATCCAGTGCGGGAAGCGCAGCGATGGCGTCATCAAGATCCTGCTCCATAAGGGTATAAACCTCCTTTACCTTGCCCCTGCCCTTTGTATTATTGGGATCGCTTACTGTGTAAAGCGGTACACCAGGACTTTCACCGGCGTCTTTCAGATAAGGCTGGCAGTACAGGGTGACCAGACCATAATAAGCCCATGCCCTTATTGTCTTAATTTCAGCCAGATAAGCATTATTCTGTGCATCACCCCATGGAAGATCGGCATTGATTGCCACATTACAATTCTCTATCACCTGGTATAAATACTCCCAGAATGAAGCCGGCCCCCGGTAATCGGTATTTGATGCAACCCATTGAAAATTATATGTCTGCACCCACCAGCTCCAGTTGAGCTGCTCGGCAAGGAAAACATCGTTGCCCCGCAGGTCATTGGTGACAGTCAGGAATGAACCGTAGAGTGTCTCGTTTGTTATCAGATCGTAAATGCCATAAAGGACAGCCATGGCATTTTCAGGTGTCGAAAAAGCCTGTGAGTCTTCAACACGGTCAGTAGGATAATACTCCAGAAAATCTTCGTTACATCCCGCTATGAAAACAACAGTAAAAACAATTGATAATATTATTTTTTTCATGTGTAATTTTTTTAACTGGTCATTTGGAACAGTCCTGATGCGAAATAATCATTTTGAATTTTGATTTTTTGACCATGACTTTTCCCTGACAATTGTTCGTTTGTGATTAGAAACTTATATTGATTCCTGCTGTTACAGTCCTGACGTTCGGTACAAGGGTAGTTGTTGTAGTTCCCTGCAGTCCCTGTTCCGGGTCATTTCCTTCATATTTTGTAAGAACGAAGATATTGTCACCGTTCACAAAGACAGAAGCGCCGCTTATGCCTGCTTTCTGCATCAATCCTGAAGGCAGACTGTACGAAAGATTGACATTCCGGAGCCTCAGGAAAGATCCTTCCTCAAGAAATCTTGAAGAAATAGCGTTCGACTGGGTATTATTCCTGTAAACGAACTGTGGCACATCCGTAACATCTCCCGGCTTTTTCCATGAATCGAGTACTTTCTTATTCAACTGTAACCCGTAACGTGTACCGTCACCCATGGTTTGCGCCATCAGACTGTTGTATAGCATACCTCCGATGCTCCAGTAGAACTGGAAGGAGAATGATAAACTCTTCTTATATGTAAATGAGTTTGTTAATGATCCGTAGTAATCCGGGATAGACTGACCCAGTTCATAACGTGATGCCTGGGAATAATTTGTAGTCGTTTCCCTTTCTCCGGTAGGATTGCCTCCGGCATCAACGATATCCTTGTACCACATTGCCTTTCCGTCGTCAGGATCGACACCAGCATATTCACGGAGATACCATTCATACAAGCTGTTACCTACCACCCATCTCTTATTATTATCTATGATTTCGGGTTGTGAAAGTGTTGTGATCTTGTTTTTGTAATGTGATATATTGAAGTCGGTAAGCCATACAAAATCTTTTGTTGCAACATTTGTTGATCTTAGTTCAGCCTCAAAGCCCCTGTTGTTCAGCGCTCCGACATTTTCCAGCTTCGATGTGAAACCAACAGAAGGAGCCAATGGTCTGTCAAGCAGAAGATCTGTCGTATTCCTGTCGAAAAATTCAACTGCACCTCTTAATCTGTCGAATATTCCGAATTCAACTGCAATATTCAGTTCCTTGCTCTTTTCCCAGGTAAGATCATAATTGGACAGACTTGAGTGTGTCATTCCAACATAATAATCATAATTGGCACCGAGACCGAATGTCGGGTAATACTCATAATCAGGGATTGCCTGGTTACCGCTTGTTCCGTAGCTGGCTCTCAGTTTAAGGTCATCCAGCCATGAAATACCTGAAAGGAAACTTTCCTGGCTAAGCCTCCAGGAACCGCTTAATGACCAGAAATCGGCCCATCGTGTTGTAGGGCTGAAGCGGGATGATCCGTCACGACGGTATGAGGCCGACAGGTAATATTTGTCAGAATAATCGTAATTCAGCCTGCTGAGATAAGATACCATAGAGTTCTCCAGAGTAGAAGATCCTATGCCAAAAGGTTTTCCGGCGATATCAAGTTCGTCTGAAAAAGGCACATCATATCCCTGACCGGCAGAATTAAGACTTTTATATATGTAATATTCAGTCTCATAACCCACGAGAAAATTCACGGAATGATCTGTAAGAAAATCCTTTTCGTAAGTCAGTATTGAAGTTGTCATGAACCTCCGCGAATCATTTTGATTCTTGGTAGAACTTCCTCCGTATGCTTTACCGTCGCCGTGGAAAGGATTACGGAACTCATCTGAGTTGTAGTTTGAGATCCTGCCACTGACTTTAGTATCGAAGGCAAGACCATTAAAAATAAGCCAGTTAAGATTTACAGAGTTAAAAATCGAACTCGACCTGTGTGATCTTGGATCGAGTATTGTCTGAGCGATCGGGTTATAATCCTTGGATACAAGGTTATCCCAGTTCCATACCGGTTCTCCGTCAGCATCGAGGACAGTATTGAAGTTTTCATCGATCTGATAAAGAGGAACATTATTCGGATAAGCATAGGCAGCATAACCTGTTCCCGATCCGTTTGTAATGTCCTTTACGGTATTTCCGTTCTGATAATTAAAAGTAGCTGTATAGCCGGCTTTGATCCTTTTGTTTACCTGTGTTGTAACATTTATATGCCCCATGAGTTTCTGGAGCTCATCAGGCTTCGTTATTGCATCAAGTCCATAATAGGTTCCTGAAAAATAAAATCTTGTCAGATCATTTCCTCCTGAAGCAGAAAGGTTATGTTCCCTGACATTACCTGTTCTGTGTGCAAGGTCAAACCAGTCTTCGTCAAGCATTAATACTGCATCAGATTTTATGGATCCGTCATCAGCTATCGGATTGGCAATATTGAAAGGATTCTTTCCGGCATATCTCACAACATTAGAGTTAGCATAAGATGCCGATTCCGTTGCATTATAACCTCCGTTGATCCTTGAATTATAAAGCCCTTCCCAGGATTTCTGGAAAAACTCACCGGAATTCAGCATCTGGAACTTATTTGTAGTCCTCCATTGATAACTCTGTTTCCCCAGGTATGAAAAAACTGTCTTACCTGCTGTCCCCTTCTTTGTTGTCACGACAATAACACCGTTAGCGGCCCTTGATCCGTAAAGAGAAGCGGATGCTGCATCTTTAAGGACCGTAATTGTTTCAATATCATTAATGTTAGGCTGAACTGCACCAACAACACCATCAACGACCCATAAAGGTTCGGAAGATGCTGTAATAGAACCAATCCCCCTGATCCTTATCGTAGGCTCTGACTGTGAAGCACCCGAAGTACTGACAACCTGAACCCCAGCAGCATTTGCCTGCAGTGCCCTGGCTACAGATACTGACGGGGTCTTTGCCAGAACTTCCGATTTTACTACCGAGGCAGATCCTGTGTATGACTCTTTCCTTGTGGTTCCATAAGCAACAACCACAACCTCGTCAACACCAAGAAGATCGTACTCAAGAACAGAATTAATAACTTCAGACGATCCGACAGCAACCTCCTGGGTCTTCATACCCACAAAGCGGAATTCAAGGATTGATCCCGGAGTAACTGATATCTGGAATTTACCATCATTATCAGTAAGGGTACCGATTGTGGACCCCTTAACTGTTACAGTGGCTCCTGCTAAAGGCAGTCCATCTTCAGCAGATGTGACTGTTCCTGTGACCGGCCTCTGCTGCCCGTTTGATGACAGCAAAAACCCGCAAAGAAAAGTAAATAACAATAGAAATTTTTTCATGAAACATGGTTTAGGTAAATAATTGGCGCAAAATAATCAGATTATTATTATCATCAAATAAATAAACACCTCAATTTTCGAATCGGGAAAATAAATAATCAAATTAAAAAGAACCATTATCATTTTACAGATTGCATTTCCTGGTTTATAACTGGTAGATCTGAGTTGGTGATTATTTATCAACAGAGATATTTATTGAACCAGTCTTAATTCATTTTTGCATAATTTTACATGCCGGCAAATCACCTCAAATCTCCTGTTATATGGCAGTTTTCTCTCACTTACACGTTCATACCCAGTATTCTATCCTTGATGGTGCATCAAGCATCCCTCTCCTGATAGATAAGGTAAAATCACTCGGCATGGAGGCAGTTGCAATAACTGATCATGGCAACATGTTTGGAGTCAAGGAATTTCACAATGCAGCTGTAAAAAAGGGGATAAAACCGGTTATCGGTTGCGAGATCTATGTTGCAAAAAGATCTATTGCAGAGGTAACAGCTAAGGAAGACCGCTCGGGTGATCATCTAATTCTTCTGGCAAAGAACCTTACAGGTTATAAGAACCTGATAAAGCTTATATCAATTGCCTGGATAAAAGGCTTTTATTACAAACCCCGAATCGATAAGGAAATACTTGCACAATACAGTGAAGGGTTGATCGCATCTTCAGCATGCCTTGCAGGTGAAATCCCCGATCAGATACTCAACGGTACAACAGAAGGTGCGGAAGCCGCGCTCAAAAGTTATCTAAATATCTTCGGAAAAGATTTTTACCTTGAGGTACAGAGACATGAAACTTATGATCCGGAGGCCGATATGACTGTATTTCCCCTTCAGCAGAGAGCAATTGAGGGAATTAAGAAACTGTCGGCAAAATATGATGTGAAGATCATTGCCACAAACGATGTTCACTTTATTAATGCTGAAGATGCCGAAGCTCACGACCGGCTTATATGTATAAATACGGCAAAAGACATCGATGATCCTGACAGGTTGAGGTATTCAAAGCAGGAATATCTGAAGACGGAAGAAGAAATGAGAAAGATCTTCAGTGATATTCCCGAAGCAGTTGATAATGTTGCCGAAGTTGTGGGCAAGATTGAGAAATACAAGCTCGATCATGAGCCTATAATGCCTGATTTCGATCTGCCTGAAGGGTATGAGGATAAAGATGAGTACCTCAGGTACCTTACATATATAGGAGCAAAGGAAAGATGGGGTGATCTGACCACCGAACAGACCGAAAGGATAGATTTTGAGCTGGCGACAATTGCCAAGATGGGATTTCCGGGATATTTCCTAATAGTTCAGGATTTTCTCCGGGCTGCCCGCGAAATGGGTGTTGCAGTAGGTCCGGGAAGAGGTTCGGCTGCCGGATCCGCTGTTGCTTACTGTCTCAGGATAACTGATATAGATCCCATAAAGTACGGTCTTCTGTTCGAGAGGTTCCTTAATCTCGACAGAACATCGATGCCTGATATCGATATCGATTTTGATGAAGACGGAAGGGAAGCTGTATTTAAGTATGTGGTCAACAAATACGGGCGCGACAAAGTGGCTCATATTATTACATTCGGCTCAATGGCCGCAAAAATGGCCATCAGGGATGTGGCAAGAGTTCAGAAATTACCGCTTCCTGATGCCGATCGCCTTGCCAAGCTCATTCCTGAGAAACCAGGAACCACACTCGTTCAGGCTTACAGCGAGGTACCTGAACTGGCAAAGGAGAGAGAATCATCAAACAAGCTGATTTCGCAGACATTGAAATATGCAGAAGTACTGGAAGGCTCAATAAGACAAACCGGCGTCCATGCCTGCGGAGTCATTATCAGCAAGGAACGTCTTGACAATTACATCCCGCTCTGCACAGCAAAAGATGCTGAACTTGCAGTTACTCAGTATGACGGAAGCCATGTGCAGTCGGTAGGTTTGCTCAAAATGGATTTTCTCGGACTGAAAACCCTTTCAATTATCAGGGATGCCGTTGATAACATTAATAAATCGAAGGGAATAATAATAGATATTGATTCAATACCATTGGATGATAAGACTACATATGAACTTTTCAGCAATGGTGAAACGACAGCCATATTCCAGTTTGAGTCCACGGGGATGAAGAGATATCTGAAAGAGCTCAAGCCAAACAGGTTTGAAGATCTGATTGCAATGAATGCCCTCTACAGACCCGGTCCGATGGAATATATCCGGGAATTCATAAAGAGAAAACATGCCGGAGGGAAGGTTGAATATACACTGCCGGTAATGGAAAAATATCTGAATGACTCATACGGAATTACTGTTTACCAGGAGCAGGTGATGCTTTTATCCCAGGAGCTGGCAGGATTCACCAAAGGAGAAGCTGATAATCTCCGAAAAGCGATGGGAAAGAAGAGACGATCCATAATGGATGAGATGAAGGTCAAATTCCTTGATGGCTGCCTGAAAAAAGGTTATGATAACCAAACCGTTGAAAAGATATGGACAGACTGGGAATCTTTTGCGGAATATGCATTCAACAAATCCCATTCAACCTGTTATGCCCTTGTTGCTTATCAGACCGGTTACCTGAAAGCCCACTTCCCTGCTGAGTTTATGGCTGCTGTCCTGAGCCGTAATATAAGTGATATCAAGAAAATAACAATTTTCATGGACGAAACCAGGCGAATGGGAATGGAAGTCCTGGGACCGGATGTGAATGAGAGTAATGTGAACTTTACAGTAAACAAGGCAGGAAATATCCGGTTTGGACTGGGAGCCATTAAGGGTGTTGGGGAAAATGCAGTGATGCAACTTATTGAAGAAAGAGAAAAAGGAGGGTTGTATAAGGATATTTATGACCTTATGGAGAGGGTGAATCTAAACTCACTCAACAAAAAAAACCTTGAAGCCATGGCGGTTGCAGGTGCACTCGACTGCTTTGAAAACATTTCAAGGGCACAATACTTTGCACTCGACACAAAAGGTTCAAGCTTTATTGAAAGCCTTATCCGCTATGGGAATAATGCAAAAACAATCAGACAGACAAGCAGTAATACACTTTTCGGAGAATCAGGCGGATTCGATCTTGTAAAACCGGAATCCTCAGCCTGCCCCGACTGGCCAAAACTCGAAAAGCTTAACAGGGAAAAAGAGGTGATCGGTATCTACCTTTCTTCCCATCCCCTTGATGATTTCCGTCTTGAAATCAATACTTTCACAACCGCTACCCTCGCCGATCTGCAGAATCTTCAGAATTACCTCGACAGGGAGGTGACAGTTGCAGGAATGGTAACAGAAACCAAAAACGGAATAAGCAAGAATAACAAGCCATACGGCTCACTGACCCTGCAGGATTACACCGATTCATTCAGATTTATTCTGTTCGATAAAGATTATATCGATAACAGCAAATTCTTTACTACAGGTTATTACCTTCTTATCAGAGGCAAAGTACAGAAAAGGAAATACAGGGAGGACGAGATTGAATTCAGCATCAGGAAGATTTATCTTCTTTCAAGCGTTAAGGATGAACTTATTAAAAGTGTGACACTTAAAATCAATCCCGAAAATATCGATCACGAGATGATCAATGCACTGAAACAGCTTATAAGTGAGAACAAGGGAGAAACTGAACTCAGGTTCCAGTTCCTGGATACTGAAGATAAGATATCACTTCCGATGTTTTCAAGGACCCAGAGAGTAAGGCTCAATAATGAGTTTCTTGCATATCTCGAAGATCATCCTGCCATTGATTTTAAAGTTAATTAGCTATCTTTGCCCTCTGAATTCTGAATCATTTAATCATAATAATATGGCAATTGAAGTAACTGACGGGAATTTTGAAGAAGTCGTATTAAAATCGGACAAACCAGTAATAGTTGATTTCTGGGCTGAATGGTGTGGCCCCTGCAGAATGGTCTCTCCGGTTATGGAAGAGATCTCAAAAGAGTTCTCGGGCAAAGCTGTTGTGGCCAAATGCGATGTTGACAGCAATCCCCAGGTGACTTCAAAATTTGGAATAAGGAATATTCCCACGGTATTATTCTTCAAGGGTGGCAAAGTTGCCGACAAGCAGGTAGGAGCTGTACCAAAGAGTAATTTCGTAAGTAAACTCAATGCTCTTCTCTGATAGCGTACCGGCTATCAGGGTAAATTAATCATGAATTATGACAGTATGTGTCTTTGCAGCTTCGAGCAGCAGAGTGGATCAGGAATTTTGCAGGGAAGCTGCCCTGCTTGGATCACTGCTTGCCGAAGCCGGTATTGATGTAGTTTTCGGTGGAGGTGGCATAGGCCTGATGAATAATCTGGCTGACGCTGTAATTCAGAACGGAGGCAGGATAACTGGTATAATTCCTGCTTTTATGCAGGCTGAGGGCTGGGGACATAACGGAGTGACAGAAACAATAGTCACCCATGATATGAGCGAGAGGAAGAGAAAGATGTTCGAAATGTCCGATGCCGTTATCGCATTACCCGGTGGTGTGGGAACCCTTGAGGAGCTTACCGAAGCCATCACACTCAAACAGCTCAGCTTGTTCCACGGACAAATAATAATCCTGAATACCCGCGGATTTTATAACTCATTACTCGACTTTATTGATAACATGGTTGATGCCAACTTTCTCAGGAGGGAACATAAGGGAATATGGGAGGTTGTAAATACTCCCGGAGAGGTTCTGGAGGCTCTCAGAAACAATGAGAAAGGAAATGAAGAATGGCGGAAGATCGCGAAAATCTGATCATTCAACTATCTGAATTGTCTTGTACCAATTTTTATTTTGAGTAAAAATCAAAATCCTAACTCCGTAGAGCCTGCCCCGCCATAGCGGATAGCCGTCAACTTAAGGAATATTTTAATAAATATAACTACTGTAATTATCTGGATTATAGGCAAATAAGTTTCCCCTCCTTAAAAAAAGGAGGGGAAACTTTTGTCCCCAAAACTCCGTTTACAATAATTTCAAGATGACTTCCGGAATATTCCGTACGGGATTTTATAATACCTGTTACAGACGGAGCTTTGATCCCCGACCCGAATGTGATCTTTCCGGAAAATATTCTCGCCTCATCCCATAAACCTTCCTTAATAAAGTGGCTCAATACTCCGGCTCCGCCTTCAATAAATAATGACCGGATACCCGAATTGTAAAGGTATTCTGTTACCTGAACTGCCGAACTTCTTTCCTGGTCAAGAATAACTTTATCACAACTGACTGAAGCAGATTTATTATGGGTAAATACAACTGTTCTTCCTTCAGTTGTGAAAACTGCAGAGTTATTATCGAGACTTCCTGAACTGCTTAGGATCAGCCTCAGGGGATCTTCTCCCGGCCAGAATCTTAAATTAAGAATCGGATCGTCGGCTCTGACAGTACCTGCTCCTGCCAGCATTGATTGTTCTTCAGACCGCCACCTGTGAACCAGTACGCGTTCGGCATTTCCGGTTATCCAGGTGGGCTTCCGGCCCGAAAAACTGTCTCTGTCAACATCAATGAAACCGTCAGAGCTCTGTGCCCACTTCAGAATTATGTATGGTCGCTGCTTTTCATGAAATGTAAAAAACCTCCTGTTGATCCACCGGCACTCATTTTCCAGAACGCCGGTAATTACATCACAGCCCGACCTGATTAGTGCGGCTATCCCTTTTCCGCTGACTTTATCACTTGTATCGGTAGTCCCCGCCACAATTTTTTTTATACCCGAGCTGATGATTATATCAGTACATGGAGGCGTCTTACCATAATGGCTGCAAGGCTCCAGGTTTACATACAAAGTTGAATCTTTCAGCAATTCAAGGTCAGCAACCGAATTAATTGCAATTCTCTCGGCATGATGCTCTCCGGCCTTAAGATGGTACCCCTCCCCGATTATTAAACCATTATGGACAATAACCGATCCGACCATCGGATTGGGATAAGTCCTGCCTTCAGCCCTGCCCGCAAGATCAAGGCACCTCTGCATGAATTTTATATCATCAACGGAAGGCATTAACATTAAAGTGTTAATTTTGATTTATGGGCGTCAATATACAAACAATAAAGGAAATCCGGCTTTATCTGAAAGAGGAACTGGAAGGACTATACCCTCTCCATGAGATAAATGCGATGTCTTCGATAATTTTAAAAGATGTATTGAAAACTCCTCATCTGCATAATCTTGCCCTCCCGGAAACCCCTGTTCAGAAGGAACAAGTTCAAAGGATCACAGGAATATGCTGCGAACTTAAAAAAGGCAGACCATTGCAATATATCCTCGGATATACTGAATTCTACAACTGTACGATACTCTTAGACCAGAATACTCTTATCCCCCGTCCTGAAACTGAAGAGCTTGCCGACCTGATCATTAAGGAAAACCGGGGATTCAGCGGTGCTGTTCTGGATGTTGGTACGGGATCAGGATGCATTGCCATAGCTCTTGCAATAAACCTTCCGGGGACATCTGTAACAGGTTTCGACATATCCGAAGGAGCAATTACGAAAGCGCTGGAAAATGCATCCCTGAATCATGCACCTGTGACCTTCCTCGTGGGTGATATTTTCAATCCCGACCCCGGATTATTCAGCGATACCGGTATATTAGTAAGTAATCCTCCTTACATACGGGAATCCGAAAAAGTACATATGGCTTCAAATGTTCTCGACCATGAACCCCCGGCGGCACTTTTTGTACCCGACTCTGATCCCCTGATCTACTACAGGGCAATTATTAAACTGGCATCCCGCATCCTTGTCCCCGGGGGAAAAGTATATTTTGAGATAAATGAGGCGATGGGGAAACAACTATCCGAACTCCTTTTAAGATCGGGATATACCTCAGTTGAAATTGTAAATGACCTGAACAATAAAGAAAGAATTATAAAAGGTATAAAGAATGAATGAGAACAGCTTTTATGGAGCCATCCTGTCAAAAGCAATGGCGCTTTGCTCAAAAAGGGAATACTGCTCAGATGATATCAGGAGTAAATTAAGATCATGGGGTGCCGGAGAAGCTGATAGTGAGAAAATTATAAGCACTCTTATCAGCGAAAATTTTTTAAATGAAACCCGATACGCTTCAGCTTTTGTCAGGGATAAATTCAATTATAATAAATGGGGGAAAGTGAAGATTGCTGCTCATCTGAGGGCAAAGCAAATATCTCCCGGAATCATAACCTCCGCACTTAATTTAATCGATAATGAGCTTTATATGAGAACCATGAAGGAGATTATCACCTCTCATCGACGGCATGTGAAAGCAAAAAACAAGTTCGATCTGAAGGGAAAGCTCCTTAGGTTCGGATTATCAAAGGGATTTGAAAGTAATCTGCTTTACGATATCCTTAACGACTCTGACTGATCTGCCCTTTGCCCTCTGGCTTCGCCCTCTGCCACATGAAAAATCAGATCCACCTGAAAAGATAGACCATAAATGGCATGAATGTAATCAGGAACAAAAGGGAAGATCCTGTAATATCCAAAATAATCAATTCTCTGCTCGATCCGGGATCAGTGAGGTAAGTCCGTGAAAAGAAGATCCTCATCAGCAGCTGGGAAAAGAAGAAAAGAAATACTCTCATTCCGTTAGTGTTCCAGTCATAAGCCTCTCCGATTCTTCCTCTCATGATAAGTGAAAAACTATGTGAAATTCCACAGGAAGGGCATTCTTCTCCGGTAATCTTCTCGTGAATACAGGGGACGGGATAGTTGTCCTTCTCAGCTGAAAAAATTGCGCTGTAGGCCAGGATCATAACTATGATCCCTGCAAAAACCAGATTAATTACCAGGTAAGGCTGGTCCAGCAGTTTATTCCCGGAACAGGCTGTGGTTCTATTCAGGACGGATAAGGGTTGTATCATCATCGGATGTTTTTCCCATTTCCAGCTCCTCGAGAGTTTGTTCTCTCTCTTTTTTGTTTACACTTGTACTGATCTCAACTTTCTCATCCCCGTTCTGGATCCTGATGTCTAATATTGGCATCCTCAATGTCCTTCATTACATCCTTTTGCACCTCATCGACAATCTTCTCGATCTTATTGGGCCATTTATCAGCTTTTTTGGCAATTTCACCCGCAACAAATATCTGGGAAATTGAAATAAGGGTACCCACAATACCTATAATAAGGCCGGCTACCAGAATACCTCTGGGGGAATCATTTTTTGAAGCCTGCGAAAGCCCGACCGATGCAAGCACTATGGCAATTATTCCCGGGATCACTGCCATCAGGCCAACACAGGGGATAACTGCAAAAACAAAAGTTATAATAGCTGTTATGAGGGCTGCTACACCCAGGTTCTGTCCTCCCGGTCGCTTGTCCGGCTGTCCCGGCCCTGACACCGGTTCTTTGTACTGATTAGGGTTACTGCTTAAATCTTCCATGTTACTTCTTGTTATTGTTTGGTTTCATTCCTTGTTAAGGATATTAACCATATCCTGTTCTAAAGACGTAAGGGGAACTTCAATGATGCGTCCCGCTTCAATATTATTTTTATAAAAAATGAAAGTAGGAACTCTCTGGATATCAAGTTTCTCATATTCCCCTACCGGCGCGATCTTTTCATTGTCGACACCGATGAATGTTATCTTTTCCACCGGGAAGTCCCACAGGTCAATAATCCGCATGAAACGCGGAACCTCCCTCCTGCTGTCAGGGCACCATGTTCCCAGCACGATCTTTATTGTAAGATCATCCTTACCGGTATTTTTCAGCCGGTTTAAAAAGCCTGAATCAGGCTGATATCCATCATAACCTTTTGTATACCATTCTGAATGAGGGGTGGTTGTCATCCTGTCCCTGCTGAAATATCCAAGTAACCAGGTTGTCTGTTCCATAAAATTTGTTGAATATCCGGTTGTTACGGTTTGTTCAGGAAATAATTGTCTGTCTGAAGCCTGACGGGTTGCCCTGCAACCGTAGCCAAGGCTCATGACCAATCCGAGGCTGATCAGAAATAATCTTTTCATTGTATAAGATTAAATACAAATATTACAGAATTTATTCGAATGAATGAAGCAATATTTCAAGAATTTGTTTTGCAGCTTTTGCAACTGAAGTACCGGGTCCGAATATCGCGGCAACACCTGCGTCATAAAGGAACTGGTAATCCTGAGGAGGGATCACACCTCCTGCAATTACAAGGATATCATCCCTTCCCAGACTTTTCAGCTCTGAGATAACCATTGGAATAAGTGTTTTATGTCCTGCTGCAAGGCTTGAAACCCCGAGTATGTGAACATCATTTTCAACAGCCTGTCTTGCAGCTTCAGCCGGAGTCTGGAACAATGGACCAATATCAACATCAAAGCCGATATCGGCATATCCGGTTGCAACAACCTTTGCGCCCCGGTCATGGCCATCCTGGCCCATCTTGGCGACCATTATCCGGGGCTGCCGCCCCTCTTTTTCAGCAAATCGTGCCACCAGGGCCTTTGCTTCGTTAAAATCGCTGTCCGGCTTATATCCGGATGCATAAACACCTGATATTGAATGTACCACTGCTTTATATCTTCCGGTTACTTTTTCACATGCATAAGATATTTCCCCAAGAGTTGCTCTTTTTGAGGCAGCTTCGACCGCCAGTTCCAGCAGATTACAATTGCCTGTGGCGGCACACCCGGTCAGGGCATCGAGGGCAGCCTGGCATTCTGCTTCATTCCGCGAAGCCCGCAGTTCTGCAAGCCTCCTGATCTGTGATTCCCTTACAGCCGGATTATCGACTTCGAGGGTTTCCAGAGGCTCCTCCTTTTCAAGCCGGTATTTGTTAGTTCCGACAATTATCTGCTCCCCCGAGTCAATTCCTGCCTGTGTCCTTGCGGCAGCTTCCTCAATTCTCATTTTCGGAATGCCTGATTCAATTGCCTTTGCCATACCACCCAGCTTTTCAATCTCCATTATAAGATCCCATGCCCTTCGGGCAATCCCGTCTGTAAGCGATTCCAGATAATATGACCCGGCCCAGGGATCAACTGCCCTGCAAATCTCTGTCTCCTCCTGAAGGTATTTCTGTGTATCCCTGGCTATGGCCGCGGAGAAATCAGTAGGCAAGGCCAGAGCCTCATCAAGTGCGTTTGTATGCAGACTTTGGGTATGTCCCAGAGCTGCAGCCATGGCTTCAATACATGTTCTTCCCACATTATTGTAAGGATCCTGCGCCGTAAGGCTCCAGCCCGATGTCTGGCAGTGGGTCCTCAATGCCATTGATCTGGGATTTTTCGGATTAAAGCCCTTCACAATTTTTGCCCATAGCATCCTGGCAGCTCTCATCTTGGCAATCTCAAGAAAATGATTCATACCGACAGCCCAGAAAAACGATATCCTCGGTGCAAAGGCATCAATATCAAGTCCGGCATTAATCCCGGCCCTCAGATATTCAAGTCCGTCGGCCAGAGTATATGCAAGTTCAATATCACAGGTGGCGCCGGCTTCCTGCATATGGTATCCCGAGATGCTGATTGAATTGAACCTTGGCATCTTTTCGGTGGTATATTTAAATATATCCGAAATGATCCTCATCGAGAATCCGGGAGGATAAATATATGTATTACGGACCATGAACTCCTTCAGGATGTCATTCTGAATTGTTCCGGACAAATCCTCAAGCTTTGCACCCTGTTCCAGGGCTGTCACAATATAAAATGCCATAATGGGGAGCACTGCTCCGTTCATTGTCATTGAAACCGACATTTTATTAAGAGGTATATTGTCGAAAAGAATCTTCATATCGAGGACAGAATCAACTGCTACACCTGCTTTGCCGACATCCCCTGCCACGCGCTCATGATCAGAATCATATCCGCGATGAGTTGCCAGATCAAAAGCAACTGAAAGCCCTGTCTGACCTGCAGCAAGGTTACGGCGATAAAAAGCATTTGAATCCGCGGCTGTCGAAAAACCTGCATACTGCCTTATTGTCCACGGCTGAAGAACAAACATTGTTGAATATGGTCCGCGGAGAAACGGTGGCAATCCTGCTGCATAAGACAGATGCTCCATGCCTTCAAGATCCTTTCCGGAATAAGCGGTTTTTACAGCCATTCCCCCGGCAGTTATCCAATTTGCTTCGGAAACTTTCTTATCCGTTGGTCCAGAAGGCTTTTCCCTGCCAATTGTCAGGTCATACAGATCACCCTCAGAGAATTTTAGCCTTGGGAATGCAAAATTCTCATGATTTTCTGAGGAATTAAAAGAATCGCTTGCAGTTTCGGGTAATACAATCAGCTGTTCTTTGCTTTCAATATTGATTTTCCCGGCAGCTTCCGATATCTTTTTCCTGATAAAACCATTTTTAAGCGATTCAACAAACCCTCCGTTGTTTTCAACCTCAAGGAAGAGCTTCCATGCATTTTCGGCAATGAGGTATGTGAGCTTTTCAATATAATAAGATCCGCCTGCAGGATCGGCAACTTTTCCGAACCATGCTTCTTCTTTAAGGATCAGCTGCTGGTTCCGTGCAATCCTTTCAGAGAACTCATCAGGCTGCCTGAAAATATGGTCATATGGTCCGTTAGTGAGTGAATCAGCTCCTCCCAGAATGGCCGACATGGATTCAGTCTGGGTCCTGAGCATATTCATATACGGGTTATCCACTGTTTTATTGACACGCAATGTGGTGCAATGAATTTCAATGCCTTCAGGATTTTTACCGGGCATGAATCCTTTCTGAACAACTGACCATAGAAGGCGTGCTGCCCTTAGCTTGGCGATCTCGGGAAGATATTCTGAACCTGTTCCGAATGAAAATCTGATTTTTCGCGAAGCAACATCCGCAGCAATTCCCCTCTCAGCAAACCTGTGAAGATATTCAGCTCCCATGGAGATTGCAAAAGCCAGCTCGGTAACAATATCAGTTCCTGCATTTCTGAAATTAAATGCGTTTATATGAACAGCACGAAATCCGGGAAGAGGAAAGGTCTTCTCTGCAACTCCGGCAAGATAATCAAATCCCTTGTCAACAGGAATGCACAGAGTTCCGTTGAGCATCAGCCGGCTTAACGGATCTGTTTCAACCGCACCTGTAATTTTTTCCGGCGAATAACTCTTTATATTTTCAATGAAAGCATCAACTAATTCTTTAGCTTTCCCGTCAGTAAGAAAATTCAGTTCAACAGCTTCAGGATTTATTTTCCTGAGAAGTAATCCTATGTTAGACTGGGTTATTAATTCCGGAACGGTCAGGTAAAAACCAAGTGAGTCGACACCGCTTTCGATCAGCCTGATTGCTTTCAGGTTGGCTTCGGCATAATCTGTAACCTGTATATCCTGCCGTATCCTCCAGTTGTTGCCGCTGAGCTTTTTTCCTCTTATGAACGGTGATTGTCCGGGAAGGGAATCGATATATTTCAGTTCCGTGATATCCTCCTGCCTGTAGAAAGGCATTACATCGAAACCCATGTCGGTTTTCCAAACCAGCCTTGAACTGAAATCAGCTCCCTTCAGGTCGGCTGAGATCCTGTCCATCCATTCTTTGCTGCTGACCGGAGGAAATTGTTCGAAGAGTTTTTCTCTTTCGGGCATTATATATATAAATGTATAGTTTAAGTTTCAGGTTCCAGGTTCCAGGTTCCAGGCTTTGCCAGCCGAAGCCTTCTTTGACCTCCGAAGCCAAAGCGAAGGAGGTGGCATAGGCTGGTTCAAGGTTTCAGGGTTCAAGGGTTTCAGGTCACATTATTTGCCGGCGAATTCCATCAGGAATGCTTTGATGAAATCAATAAGGTCGCCATCGAGTACTGCCTGTACATTTCCGGTTTCATGGCCTGTTCTGAGGTCCTTTACCATTTTATAAGGATGAAGAACATACGATCTTATCTGTGAGCCCCATTCAATCTTTTTCTTTTCGCCTTCAATCTTTGCCTGTTCATCCATTCTTTTCCTCAGCTCAATTTCATAAAGCTGCGATCTTAGTATCCTCATCGCATTTTCCTTATTGTTCAGCTGAGATCTGGTCTCCTGGTTTTCAATTACTAATCCGCTGGGGTGGTGCCTGAGACGGACTGCTGTTTCGACTTTATTAACATTTTGTCCGCCCGCTCCGCTTGACCGGTATGTTTCCCAGGTGATGTCCGAAGGATTGATTTCGATCTTTATATTATCTTCCACAAGCGGGGAAACAAACACAGAAGCGAAAGTAGTCTGACGTTTACCCTGGGAATTAAAAGGAGAAATTCTCACAAGACGATGTACCCCGTTTTCGCTTCTGAGGTAACCATAAGCCTGCTCCCCTTCTATTTCGATTGTAACGGATTTAATTCCGACTTCATCGCCGGACTGAAAATCGAGTTCACGGGTTTTGTAATTGTTTCTTTCTGCCCAGCGAAGGTACATTCGCATAAGCATTGCAGCCCAGTCATTGCTTTCGGTCCCTCCTGCCCCGGAATTGATCTTAAGGATGGCCCCCAGCTGATCCTCCTCGTTCCTCAGCATATTACGGACCTCGAGGTTCTCAATCAGCTCAAGGCAATTACTGTACTGCGAATCAAGATCCTGTTCCGAAGCATCCCCCTCATGGAAAAAATCAATCATGACCGCAACATCATCAACTGCAGTACTTACCTTATCAAATTCATTTGTCCAGCTTTTCAGCTGCGCTATGCTTTTCAGGATTTCCTCAGCCTGTTTAGGATCGTTCCAGAACCCCGGCTGCTGTGAAATGGCTTCTTTTTCCTCAATTTGTCTCAGCTTGCCGTCAACGTCAAAGATACCTCCTTAACGCATCACGGCGTCCGTTAAGACTCTTTATCTGATCATTGGTTATCATAAAGAAAATTTTGGCAAATGTAATCAAAAAACAAAAAATCCCGCTCCACTGATGTAATCAGGACAGGATTTTAGTTTTTTTGTTTGTGTAATTATTGACTTTCGGGTTCAAATATAATACTATTTTTGACAAACAAGAACATTTATTTGATAAAAGTGTTATTTTTTTACATTAAAATATTTTTCCATATCATTTTTTAATTTTGCCACAACCCGGATTTTTAGTAATTATGTTGCTCCGAAATCATTTTGAGCTTATAATGAACTGATTATGCTTAAGCAATACCTTTACCGGAATTTAATTGAAGCCGGTTGTGACGAAGCCGGAAGAGGTTGCCTTGCCGGTCCGGTTACAGCTGCTGCAGTTATTTTACCTAAAAATTATAAAAATCCACTGCTGAACGACTCAAAAAAGCTAACCTCTAAACAGAGAGAACTGCTCAGACCGGAAATAATCAATTCTGCCATCGCCTGGAAAGTGGCATTTATCGACAATATTGAAATTGATAATATAAATATCCTCAGGGCTGCGATAAAAGCAATGCATCTGGCAATAGAGGGACTATCAAAGGTTCCCCAGCATCTGCTGATTGACGGGAACAGGTTTTATCAGTATAAAAACATTAGTCACACAACAATAATCAAAGGCGACGGTCTTTATTTGTCAATAGCTGCCGCATCGGTACTGGCCAAGACTTTCCGCGATGAGTTCATGGACAGTATCCATAATGAATATCCTGCCTACGGGTGGAACAGGAACAAAGGATATGCTACCCGGTATCACAGGGATGCAATTCTGAATCACGGCCTTTCGCCTTATCACAGGAAATCTTTTACTCTTTTCAACACCCAGCTGTCTATTGAGTTTTAAAAGCCTCATTTTGATTTCAGGCCGGTTTTTCAGCTTTCTCCCTTTAGGGCATAGCCGTCAATCTTAGAAGTTTTAGGGATATAAGTTTCCCCTCCTTTTTTTAAGGAGGGGTGGCCAGACCACAAAATCATCTAATGTTCAGAAATATAAATGGTCTGGCCGGGGTGGTTTATTTATTTCTGAGAAATAAGTTCACTTTTGCTAAGTCCGTTTTAACCACCCCGGCCGGGAAAGGACAATTGTAAACATTATAAAATCAGCAATCCCGGCCACCCCTCCTTTAAAAGGAGGGGAAACTTATTTACCTATAATCCAGATAATTACTGTAGTTTTCGTTATTAAAATATTTCTTAGGTTGACGGCTATACCCTTTAGGGTCGGGGTAAAAAAGCTGAAAAACAAATTGTTTTATAATCTGTCAAAGTAGAATTATATTTGCAGCCTGAATAAAATCAACAAAGCTCAGATTATATGAAGAAATCATTTTCAATACTCTTTATTTTATTATTAAGTATCGGCTCAGCAATAAGGGCTGATGAAGGGATGTGGCTTTTACCCATGATAGAAAAGTTAAACATCGGTAAAATGACAGATCTTGGTCTTAAGCTCTCAGCTAATGATATTTACAGTCTTAATAATGCCAGTCTTAAAGATGCGGTTGTCAGTTTCATGGACGGTGGATGTACCGGCGAGATAGTATCTTCACAAGGCCTTCTTCTTACAAATCACCATTGTGGTTACAGCAGTATTCAGGAACACAGCAGCGTGGAAAATAATTATCTCAGGGACGGATTCTGGGCAAGGACAAAGGAAGAGGAACTTCCGAATCCCGGTCTTTCTGTTTCATTCCTCATCAGAATTGAAGATGTTACCGATCAGGTACTTTCAGAAATAAAACCTGAAATGACAGAATCTGAAAGAAGTGATGCCATCAGCAAAGCACGGCTTTCGATCGGGAGTGCAGCTTCTGCCGGCAACGGTTACAGGGCTTCCGTATCTTCATTCTATGGAGGGAACAATTTTTACCTCCTTGTCTATGAAAGATATACCGATGTCAGACTGGTTGGTGCTCCTCCATCAGCAATCGGAAGTTTCGGAGATGACACCGACAACTGGGAATGGCCGAGACATACAGGCGATTTCAGCATGTTCCGCGTCTATTCAGGCCCAGACGGTAAGCCGGCACCCTATTCAAAGGACAATATTCCCCTGAACCCGAAAAAATGGCTTAAGATCTCAATAAAAGACATTAACGAGGGTGACTTTACAATGGTAATGGGTTATCCCGGAAGCACCCAGAGATATTACACTTCATGGGAAGTAAATGAATTGCTCAAGATAACCAATCCGAACAGGATAAAGATAAGGGGTATCAAACAGGAATCGTGGATGAAAGATATGCTTGCCGATCCTAAGGTAAATATTCAGTATGCTGATAAATATTCAACCTCTGCCAACTACTGGAAATACTCAATTGGGCAGAATAATCAGCTTATCAATAACAATGTAATTGATAAAAAACAACAGATCGAAAACCAGTTCAATACCTGGGTAAATGAAGATGCATCCAGAAAATCAAAATATGGAGAAGCGCTTAATCTTATCAGATCATCAATAGAAGGGAGAGCTGAGTTTCAGAATGCTTATCAGTACCTCAGCGAGTGTATGCGGGGCTGTGAGATCCTTGTTTTTGACAATTATACCGGAAGGCTTGCAGAGGCACTGAAATCAGCCGACCGGACAAAAATAACCGATGCATCAATGAAGTTAAAAAATATTGCTTCGGAATTATATAAAGATTACAATCCGCCCACCGATCAAAAGACTGTAAAGGCAATGCTTCGCCTTTACAGGGAAGATGCTCCTCAGAAATTTCACCCCGGTTTCTTTAAGAATGTTATTGACAGAAAATTTAAAGGTGACATCGACAAATTTGTTGATGATATGTTCAAACGATCCATTTATGCCAGTGAAGAGAGGTTTATTGCATTTCTCGACGATCCGAAGCTAAAGGTACTTGAAAATGATCCGGTTGCTATTACTGTTAAATCAGTAAGTGAAATCCGTACTTCCCTTTCAGGTGAACTTACGAAGTTTGAAACTGATCTTTCAAGAGGCAGACGGTTATGGATAGCGGCTCTGAGGGAAATGATGCCCGGAAAAACACTCTATCCCGATGCAAATTCGACAATGCGGCTTTCTTACGGAACAATAAAGGATTATGATCCGAGAGATGCTGTTACATATAAATATTATACGACACTTGACGGGAAAGTCGATAAATACAAACCCGGAGATTATGAATTCGACCTGCCACAGCGGGTGCTGGATCTTCACAGGAACAAAGAATTCGGCAAATATGCTTCATCAAAAGGTTATCTTCCGGTTAACTTCCTGACAACAAACGATATAACCGGAGGGAATTCCGGCAGCCCGGTACTGAATTCATATGGAGAACTGATTGGTCTTGCTTTCGACGGTAACTGGGAAGCAATGAGCGGCGATGTCTTTTTTGAACCTGAAGTTCAGAGAACTATTGCAGTAGATATCAGGTATGTGCTCTGGATAATTGATATTTATGCCGGAGCGGGACACCTGGTTGACGAGATGACGATAGTTGAGAGATGAGGAGTTTGGAGTTTGGAGTTTGGAGTTTGGAGTTTGGAGTGTGGAGTGAGTGTGCGAGTGAGTGAGCGGTGAGTGACGAGCAGAGAATCCCCTCCCGGGAGGGGCAAGGGGTGGGTAAGTCCAGGCTCAGAGTAAAGCAGTGAGCCATGAGTTTTTTAAGAGTATCAATGGTTATATAAATAGAGTAATATGCAATTCAGCCTTCTTGAGATTCTGGCAGCGTTTATGGTACTTTTTGCCATAATCGATATTCCCGGATCAATACCAATAATTATTGATATTAAATCCAAAGGGGTAAAAGTAAATTCGATCAAGGTCACCGTTGTATCTGCACTTATTTTACTTGCATTTCTGCTTATCGGCAGCCCCCTGCTCGGGGTTTTCGGAATAGATGTATCATCATTCGCCATTGCGGGATCATTTATTATTTTCCTTCTGGCTATGGAGATGATACTGGGCATTGAGATATTCAAGCAGGATGCCCACGGAAGCGGAGCGATTTTTCCAATTGCTTTTCCGCTGATTGCAGGAGCCGGATCAATAACCACGATTCTTTCGCTCAAAGCCGAATACCAGACAATAAATATCCTTATAGCGCTTACCCTCAATATGATTGTGGTTTACCTGGTACTGAGGCTTACTTTTGTCTTTGAAAAGGTCCTTGGCAATGGCGGACTTCAGATTCTACGGAAAGTATTTGGTGTAATACTTCTATCTATTGCCATCAAGCTTTTCCTGTCTAATACCGGTATTATCCTGCCACATGGCATGTGATATCACCATATTTACTGACGGCGCTGCAAAAGGGAATCCCGGTCCGGGAGGTTATGGAGTGGTCCTGATCTCCGGAAAACACCGTCTTGAAAAATCCGAAGGCTTCAGGCTTACAACAAATAACCGGATGGAGCTTCTTGCTGTAATAACCGGACTGGAAGCGCTAAAACAACCCGGGAGCAATGTTACTGTTTATACTGACTCAAAGTATGTTGCCGATGCTGTCGAAAAGGGATGGCTCCTCCGGTGGGAAGCAAAATCATTCAGAAAAATAAAAAATCCTGATCTCTGGATAAGATTTTTGAATATTTACCGTAAACATAATGTCAGGTTTTTCTGGATAAAAGGGCATTCAGGTCACCCTGAAAATGAGATTTGCGACAGAATGGCTGTGGAATCATCAGGTAAAAAGGATCTGCAGGAAGATACAGGATACAACCCTGATCAGGGAAACGATATACTGTTTAACGGTAGCGACTGATAAAAATTTTTTGGATATAAAAAATAATATGGCAAATTTGTAAAAACAGCTGGCGATGGAAATACTGAAAATAGAACCCACTCACATAAGCCCTACAATCAGGTTCATTCCTGAGCTTAATGATTTTTCGATAACCGGGATGTCCGCACCCGAAGATGTACGTGCATTATACTATCCGGTTATCGAATGGATAGATAAATTTAACGGCGAGTTAATGCGTGGGGATATTAAAATCTTCAATGAGACAAATCCTCTTACCTTAAAGATCGACCTCAATTACTTTAATTCAGCATCAGCAAAATTCCTTCTCGATATTCTCCTTGAGCTTAAAAAGATCCGTGAGTCAGGAACCCCCGTTGTTGTGGAATGGTATTACGAGGAAGAAGATATTGACATGAAAGAGGCCGGAGAGGATATTTCTGAACTTGTGGAAATGGAGCTTAAGTATATCATCAAACCGGCATAAACAGTATGCGGGGACAAAAAGAGCTTTATGAGGTACTTGCTGAACTTGATATTCAGTTTGAATATCATGAGCATCCTCCCCTTGCAACGATCGAAGAAGCAATAGTTCACTGGAAGGATTATGATTCAGGCAGATGCAAGAATATTTTCTTCCGAAATCATAAGGGGAACAGGCATTATCTTGTAATTCTTGAACACCTGAGAAAGCTGGATATACACGA
This sequence comes from uncultured Bacteroidales bacterium, assembly GCA_963700275.1. Taxonomy (GTDB): domain Bacteria; phylum Bacteroidota; class Bacteroidia; order Bacteroidales; family VadinHA17; genus LD21. Next base: position 266,104 of record CAVOWZ010000017.1, read on the forward strand.
TCTTGAAAAGAGACTGAGACAGGGGAAGCTGACATTTGCATCCGATGCGAGGCTTAAAAAATACCTCGGACTGGAACCAGGATCCGTTTCACCTTTCGGACTTATAAATGACCAGGATAATCATGTTCATCTTTTCATTGATGACAAACTGAAAGAATACGAAAGGCTGGCATTTCATCCTAATGTAAATACCGCATCACTCGTAATATCAAAATCAGATTTTCTCCGCTTCCTGGAATATTCAGGAAATACATGGGAATTCCTTAAACTGTACGATTAACCTTTCTTATAAACAGGCTGTACCCATTTTTCCATGGGTTCATATTTGCTCATGGAAGCCCAGCGAATGCCGCGCTTCTGGGCCTGCATCATATTTAAAACTATTCCAAATAATATTTCATTGCATCAAATCGTTTCAATGTTCGTCCTTATTAGGAAATAAGCCCTAAGTGACACCAAAAAATGAAAAAGATCTTATCTTCTGTTTTTCTGATCCTTTTTATGTTACCCCTGTTATCCGGTCAGACTGAGGCGCCGGTAAAGAAGCGGTATAAGACATCAAGAATAACAGATCCTCCGGTAATAGACGGCATTCTGAATGAACCTTTATGGAAATCCGGAGAATGGATCGATGATTTTACCCAGTTTGAACCATATAACGGGAAGCCCGCATCGCAGAGAACTGAATTCAATATTCTGTATGATGATGATAATCTTTATGTAGGGATCAAGGCTTTTGATACCAGCCCCGATAGTATTATCAATCGTCTGACCCGTCGCGATGAGGTTGACGGTGATCTTGTTGCGATAATTGTCGACAGTTTTCATGATCTCCGTACAGGATTTACTTTCGGAGTAAGCTCTGCAGGTGTTAAATACGATCTTATGTTCACAAACGACGGTGAGAATGAAGATGAATCATGGAATCCCAACTGGTGGGTAAAAACATCAATTAATGAGCAGGGATGGATAGCCGAGATGAAGATCCCCCTCAGCCAGGTAAGGTTTGACAAGAACTCCGGTGATGTATGGGGCCTTCAGATGGCAAGAAGTTTTTACAGGAAAAATGAGACCGATTTCTGGCAGCATATTCCGAAAGATTCTCCGGGTATTGTACATATGTTTGGCGAAATGTCGGGTCTCGACGGGATTAAACCCCGAAAGATATTTGATGTTACCCCTTATGGTGTGGCAAAAGCTGAAACCTTCAAAAAGGAAGCCGGAAATCCTTTCCTGAAAGATGGAAGAAATTACGGACTTAACGGCGGTATTGATGCCAAAATAGGCATCACCAACAATATGACAATGGACCTGACAATCAATCCCGATTTCGGTCAGATTGAAGCTGACCCTTCCGTTGTCAATCTGACTGCATACGAGACTTTTTTTGCAGAAAAAAGACCCTTCTTCATTGAAGGTAAAAATATTACAAATTTCAATATAGGTCTTGGAGATGGTGATGTCGGGAATGACAACCTGTTTTATTCCAGACGAATAGGCCGCCGTCCGCAGGGAAATCCCGAAATGAGGGATGGATGGAACGCCGATATCCCGACAAATACCACAATAATCGGAGCAGCCAAGCTTACCGGAAAAACAAAAAAAGGACTCTCCCTGGGATTTGTTGAAGCGATGACAGCAAATGAAAAAGCTGAAATTGATACTTTGGGAGGTAGAACAAAACAGACAGTTGAGCCCCTTACTAATTATTTCATCGGAAGGGTACAGAAAGATTTTAATGAAGGGAAAACAATTCTTGGAGGTATAGTGACGAGTACCAACAGGGATATTGACGCCAGACTGGGAAGCTTTATGCACAAATCAGCCTATTCGGGGGGCATTGATTTCACACAGTATTTCAAGGACAAGAACTGGATGTTCAATATCAACAGCGCCGTTAGTCAGGTGAACGGTACAAAAGAAGCTCTCCAGCTCACCCAACGATCATCGGCAAGATATTTCCAGAGACCTGACAACAACCACACAGATTACGATCCCGAAAGAACATCCCTTGCCGGATCGGGCGGAAGGATCCAGCTCCAGAAAATGAACGGTCATCTCTTTCTGTTGGGCTGCGTTTTGTGGAGAACCCCGGGCTTTGAAATAAATGACCTCGGATACATTCAGGAAGCCGATCAAGTATTGTCTATTCTCGCTGCAGGATACAACGAATGGGAACCAAAAGGGATCTACAGGAAGTTACAATGTCAATGCAGATATCTGGACTGCACATAATTTTGGAGGACAGCTTGCAGGGACAGGATTTGAATGGAACGGATCAATGGGCTTTAAGAACTACTGGAATGCCTGGACAGGAGGAAATCTGAGCACATCCCAGCTGTCAGCAGGAACCCTCCGCGGTGGTCCCATGATGAAGATCCCCGGAAATCTCAGGCTCTATGGAGGATTCTCAAGCGATTTCCGGAAAAAACTGAACTTTTCTACCTTTGCAAACACCTCCTGGGGACTCGAAAAAAACTCAAGGAGCTTTTATACCGAGATTGATATAACCTATAAGCCCACCAATTTTCTATACCTTACATTCAGTCCGAGCTTTAATCCCTCACGGACTGAACTGCAGTATGTTACCAGAAAAACCGTGGGTGGAAGCGATAAATATTTCTTTGCAAGCATCGACAGGAAAACGATAAGTGCATCATTCAGGGTTAATGTGAATCTGAGTCCCGATCTTACACTCCAGTACTGGGGACAGCCATTTATTGCAACCGGTAAGTATCACGACCATAAAATGATACTCGACCCGATGGCTGATAATTACAGGGACAGGTTCTGGACCTTCACCCCGGAACAAAAAACCTTTGATGAACAAAATAACCAGTACAGGTTTGATCTGGACCTTAATGGGTCAACCGATTATGTAATCGGGAATAATAATTTTAAAGTACGGGAATTCCTTTCCAACCTTGTTTTAAGGTGGGAATATAATCCGGGTTCAACCCTTTATCTTGTCTGGAACCAGACAAGAGATTACTCCAACGGAATGGGAGATATGAAATATTTCAATGATCTTGGTGACCTGTTCGACAGGGACAATAATATACCTCATAATATCTTTCTGATAAAATTAAGCTACCGGTTTGGGTTAAGGTAGGTCGACCGCACGACTGCACGACCGCACGACCAAACCCGGCACTCTTTTTGTTGCAACATTGTATAGAAACACCTCTGAATTGGAATAGTTGAAAGCGGTTGTCCTGTGAATGTTAAACAACTAAACACTATTAAAATGAAGAGGAATGAAGAAAAGGTTCCCGGATTCGATGAGATCGTTTTTGAGAACCGCAACAAAGCGTACGGAGCATACAATCTCCGGAAGCGCTACAAATCAACCACCTGCCTTTCTACCTTAGGCGCTGTTCTGCTAACCGTTATCCCCATTTTAGCCCTTTCCTTTAACACTGAACCAGGTACTGCCACAACAACCGGTGATTTAATTGTTTTAATCGAACCTGACAACATTCCAGTTGAGGTAATAAAACCTGCGGAAGAAAAAATGCCACAGGAGCTGATAGAAACTCCCAAAAACATTGCTCCCGAGATAACAGCAGATACTACAATGGTCACAGACTACATCCCCATAAGTGATGTTCTGATTGAGACAATTTCTGATGGTGTTGTGGAAGATACACTCTATGTTGTTAATAAACCTGCAGATATCGTCCCTGAAGAACCTGAGATCTTCATCCGGGTGGAGGAGATGCCGGAATTTCCTGGTGGTGAAGGCGCCCTGCTTTCTTATATTGCCCAAAAAACCGTTTACCCTGAAGAAGCAATAATGAACAATATCAAAGGACGCGTAACGCTGAAATTTGTTGTCAACCCCGATGGATCTGTAGGGAAAATTGAACTTATAAGAGGAATTGATCCGTTGCTCGATCAGGAAGCTATCAGAGTTGTAAGTACTTTACCCCGCTTCAGACCCGGCAAACAGAATGGAATAGCAGTACCGGTCTGGTATTCAGTACCGGTTAATTTCAGAATAACGGAGATGAATTAAAATTCTACTCTTTAAGAAACTACGTATTATAATATGTATTAAAATACATATTATAATACGTAGTTAATATAACCTTTCACCTGGCACTTTGTCGTTCACAGCTCTTTTCCTACCCAGTTGTCGTTTAAAACCCTTCCCCTGGCCCCTTCCCTTTACGTTCACAACCCTTCCCCCTGCCCCCTTCCCTTAAGGCTAAGGGAAGGAGGTCGTTTCGGAAAATTATGAAATAAGTTCCGGGAATTCTTTTTAACTTTATCATTGGAATAAGCTATTTATGTCTCTTTTACATTATAAAAAATATGATGATATTGCTTTGTATGCCAGAAATTTAAGGAAGAACCCGACTCGTTCAGAAAAAAGACTATGGGAAGTATTAAGAAGGAAATCTTTATCCGGATTTAAATTTTTACGGCAGCATCCAGTCTTTTACAGGATCGATAAGGATTGGGTTGAATATTTTATTGCAGATTTCTATTGTGCAAAACTTAAGCTCATAATAGAAGCAGATGGAAATATTCACGATCTACATAAAGAAAGGGATCATGAGAGGGATGCAAAATTACTTAGTAAAGGAATCCGAGTTATCAGAATAAAAAATGAGGCTCTGGCAGATAATAATTCCACAATAGATCTAATTACCCAAATTATTTTGCTACGTAAAACAGAAATAGACGGTGATATACATTGTCTGTGAAATCTACAGGTTAAAATTTTCAACAAAGCCCCGGTTAAACGTCACCCTTCCCCTTAGCCTTAAGGGGAAGGGCCGGGGATAGGGTTGGGCTCCCTGGAAGGGTCGGGATATTGGTTGTAATTTTAACCCTTCCCCCTTATCCCCCTTCCCTTAAGACCAAGGGAAGGGGGGTACCAATGATGTGTCTTTAGTGGGCACCCTTCCCCTTAGTCTTAAGGGGAAGGGCCGGGGATAGGGTTATAAAACAAGGTAAGGAAGGGCCGGGGATAGGGATATAAAACAAGGTAAAGGGGGGAAGGACCGGGGTTAGGGTTGAATTATTCATTTATCTCATATTTTCTTCATATAGCTCATATTTAAAATTATTTTTGTTTATATTTCCTTCCATCCCAAAATAACTGACCTATGATAATTGAAAATCCTGCCGGATCAAGAGAAAACCTCACCATTAATGACAATTATGATCTGATCGTTTGTGGCGGAGGAGTTGCAGCAGTCTGCTGTGCAATAACGGCTGCCCGGAATGGGGCAAAAGTTGCAATAGTTCAGGACAGACCTGTCCTGGGTGGAAATGCTTCCAGCGAGGTGCGTTTATGGGTATTGGGAGCCACATCACATATGGGTAATAACAACCGCTGGGCCCGTGAAGGCGGTGTAATCAATGAAATACTGCTTGAAAACCTTTACCGCAACCGGGAAGGTAATTCAATTCTGTTTGACCTGGTACTGATCGATAAAGTCCAGGCAGAAAAGAATATTGCATTATACCTCAATACTGCCATTCACGCAGTTGATAAGAAGAACAAAAGGAATATCAGGAGTATTGAATGTTTCAATGCACAGAATTCAACGTCATATATTCTTTCCGCAAAGCTTTTTGCAGATTGTACAGGTGACGGGATTGTAGCTTATAATTCCGGAGCCTCTTTCAGAATGGGAGCGGAAGAAAAGGATGAGTTCTCTGAAGGATTTGCATTGTATAAGGAAAAAGCAGGTGAACTCCTTGGTCACTCAATGTATTTCTATGTAAAAAATACCGGTAAAAGTGTAAAATTCATTCCTCCGGCAATTGCACATAAGGATGTTTCATCAGCTATTCCCAGGCTTAAAAATATTAATCCGAAGGAAGCCGGGTTAAGTATGTGGTGGTTTGAATGGGGAGGACGCCTGGATACTGTCCATGACACTGAAAAGATCCGTTTTGAATTGCTCAAGGTTGTATACGGAATATGGGACTATATTAAAAATTCAGGAAATTATCCTGAGATGGATACTTACACTCTTGAGTGGGTAAGCACAATACCCGGTAAGCGTGAAAGCCGCCGGTTCAATGGCTATTATATGCTCAATCAAAACGATATTGTCGAACAGAAGTTCCACTATGACGATGTAGCATTCGGCGGCTGGTCGATGGATCTCCATCCTGCTGACGGAATATATTCTCCTCTCAGCTCATGTTTCCAGCTCCATTCCCAGGGTGTTTATACCATCCCTTACCGCTGCTATGTCAGCCGCGATCTGGATAACCTGTTTATCTGCGGACGGATGGCATCGGCTACACATGTTGCGCACGGATCAACCCGGGTTATCGGCACATGTTCACATGGTGCGCAGGCAGCAGGAATGGCCGCATCATTATGCATAAAAAAAGGAGTCCTCCCTGCATATTTTATCAGTGAAAGAAATGTTAAGGAACTTCAGAGGGAACTTATACTGTCTGGTCAACATATCCCTGATGTATCATTTGATAATCCTGTTACAGGGCAAGCACTGATAACGGCATCATCAGAACTGGAACTTGAAAGCATGGGATTTGAATGCGGGTATCAACCGCTCGAAAGAGATAAAGCTCTAATAGTTCCGGTAAGCGGATTGAGTCCGGAGATATCGGTAAAGTACAAGGCTTTCAGTGATACCACTTTGATAGTTGAACTCCGCGGCAGCAAAAAAATTGAGAACTTCTCCCCTGAGGTCCTTCTCGAAAGCCAGGCTCATGATATACTGAACGGGGAAGGTGAATTGTATATCAACTTTGAACCCACTGTTGATAAAGGGTATGTTTTTATTACTTTTCGTAAGAATGATGATGTTGAACTTATGATGAGCAGAGCTCTGATCTCATCAATATTAACTGTCGAAAAAAGGGGGCGGCAGGTGCCTCCGGAAGGTTATGGGGTAGAGGAATTTGATTTCTGGACGCCAAAACGTAGACCTGATTACAAGAACATTGCACTTAGATTTCACAGGAAAATATCATCCTTCTCTGCCCAAAACATTAAAACAACTCTCTTCAGACCTTTTATCACATCAAACTGCTGGGTTGCCGGAATGGATGACAAAAATCCATGGCTGCAAATAAAATGGACTGAAGCTCAGAAAATTAATAAAATCAGAATGTTTTTCGATGCGGATTATGATCATCCTATGGAATCAGCCCATCGCGAACAGCCTGAAAGCATAATTCCTTTCTGTGTCAGGAAATTCAGAATTAAAGACCAGGACGGAAATCTCTTATGTGATGTCAATAATAATTACCAGGCAATTTATGAATTGCCGCTTAAGACCGGATCGATTATCTCAGAATTGAGGATAGAACTTGAAAAACCGGCTGATAATGTCCCTGTCTCTCTTTTTGGAATAGTATGTCTTTAAGTAATCAGAATGTGAATTTATCTGACATTAATTAAATGAAGTTCTCATGCAAAGAAGAAGTTTTCTGATGTACAGCGTTATGAGTGCCCCTGTCCTGGCTGCTGAAGTGACAACTCTGCCATTAATAAACTATAAGCCGGAAGAGAGATTAAGATCAGGCATAAAAATATCTTTTCAGGATGGTATTGCCCCTGGAAGAAATCTTGAAGAAAGATTCGATTTCATGGAAGAATCCGGAATAACAGGATTTGAACCAAGGGCAGATGACATAATTAAAAATGTGAGTAAATACCAGAAGTTGCTGAAATACAGAAATATCAGAATCAGTGCTATTCAATCGGGTTATAAAGGATTTTTATGCTCCGGAAGCAGGATTGTCAGGAATGAATATCTGTGCATTATGAAAGAAATAATTGATTCTGCAGGAGAATTGGGAGCAAATGGAGTAATTATTATTCCGGAAACTGCCCGGGCAGTCTTCCCTGATAAGAACACTTCCGATATATACAGGGATGCACTTGACCATTTATATGAATTTGCAGAATACGCCGGAAGACATAATACAACAATCATCCTTAAACCGGTTAACAGGAAAGAAGCTTCCTGGATCAACACTGTATCCCAGGCTGCAGATATCTGCCGTGCTGTTAATCTGAAGGGATTAAGGTGTATGGGCGACCTCTGGCATATGTCAGGACAGGAAGTATCAGATAAGGACGCTATTCTTGCAGGTGGAGAGTACTTAAACCATATTCATATAGCCAGCCGCAAAGCCAGGCACATGCCGGGTGAAGACGGGATGAACGATAATTATACTGAAGCTTTCCGTGCGTTGAAGAAGGTCAATTATAAAGGATTTATAAGTTTTGTCTGTGGGATCACAGGAGATAAAAATAAAATTATCGCTTCATCAATAAATCTGCTTGACAGCCAGTGGCAATCAGCATGAACCTGGAATTACTTATCCGGTGAAAATCATCGCTCCTCTTCAGCGAAATCCTGCCCAATTGATAAATTATCCTCTCCTCCCGGGATTCAGGTCTGAAAAAAAATTGCATATTTGTTTATGGCAATTGCGAACAGATTTGTCATTTTGATAAAATTCTAAAACCAAAAAATCCATTCAATGAAAGAAACATGTATTTTACGACGGGTATCCGAAAAAAAATCCGGATATCGGGTAAAATCCTCCGGCATCACAACGCTGACCCTGATTTTATTTATGGTCAGCACTATAAATGTTTTCGGGGGATACAGTTATTCTGATGAGAACAGCAGGAATTCAGGCCGGGTAACCTCATCAGGAAATGACCTTCAACAGAATCAGGTTAGCGGTACTATAACCGATGCGCAGGGGAATCCGCTACCCGGAGTAACGGTTCTGATCAAGGGAACCACTTTTGGCACGCTGACAGACAACGCAGGAAAGTACACTTTAGGCAGTGTTCCGCCAAATTCAATTCTCGTATTTTCTTTTATCGGTTCTGCAACCCAGGAAATACCTGTCAACAGCAGAAACCTGATCAATATTACAATGCAGGAAGAAACTGTAGGGCTGGAGGAGGTTGTAGTGATCGGTTACGGATCACAGAGGAAAGTTGACCTGACAGGATCCGTTGAGACCATAAAATCAACCGAAATTGTAAGGCAACCGGTTGCCCAGGTCTCCCAGGCGCTTGTAGGTCTGACCCCTGGTCTTACAGCAATTCAGTCAAGCGGCCAGCCGGGAAGCGACAATTCAACTCTTCGTATTAGAGGTATAGGTTCAATAGGAGCTTCCAACGATCCACTTATCCTCATTGATGGTGTTGCAGGCGATATCAACGACCTCAATCCAAATGATATCGACAATATTTCAGTTCTGAAAGACGCTGCAGCCGCAGCCATTTATGGCTCCCGTGCATCAAACGGCGTTATACTTGTCACTACCAAAAGGGCAAAATCGGGTGAATTATCTCTCAAATATTCAAACTATATAGGCTGGCAAAAACCTACCGAACTTCCCGAATTCCTGGGAGCGCTGGATTTTCTTAAATATTCGGGAGAGTCACAGGCTGTAATTGATAATTATGCAGCAAAAATGAATACAGATCCTGATCTGTATCCCGATACAGATTGGGTTGGAATGCAATTCAGCGAGAATGGTTTTCAGCAATATCATGATATGACTGCAAGCATGGGTACTGAAAAAATCAGGACAATGGCTTCCGTTTCCTTACTGGACCAGGGAGGTAATATAGTTAATTATAACTTTAACAGATATAATGGCCGGTTTAATACCGACCTGATAATCTCTGATAAAATAGATATAAATTTTGATATAAGTTTTAACAGATCCAAAAGAGTATCTCCTGCAACAAGCCTTACTTATATCGTCCAGGACGATTACCGCATTCCCCCGATTTACCATGCAATTCATTCTGACGGATCATGGGGTGACGGATGGCAGGGACAAAATCCAATTGCTGCAGCAAGGGCCGGTGGATTAACACAAACCTGTGGAATTATTTCCGTGGTGTACTCAGAATAAATTACAAGCCCATTAAAGATCTGACTCTTTCATTGATGTATGCCCCCGAATATGACGATTCATACACCAGTGCTTTTACCAAACAGTATAAAACCATAATTGACTGGACCAGTAAAACTACCCGATATTACCCCAGCCGGAACGGTTTATCGCAAAGCAACTCAAAGGCATTCACCAATAACTTCAATGCCCTGGCCACATATTCCAAAATACTGAACAATCACAGCTTCACAGCTCTTCTCGGCTATGAATTCATCAAATATGAATGGGCAAATTTCGGGGCATCAAGGCAGGACTATATCCTCGATAATTTTGAGGTATTGAATGCCGGTTCTGCTGAAAGCGATGCCAACAGCGGCTCTGCAACACATTCGGGACTTGTTTCATATTTCGGCCGACTGAACTATGCTTTCAGGGATAAGTACCTCTTTGAGGCCAATTTAAGAAGGGATGCTTCTTCCCGTTTTCAGCAAGAGAACCGTGTATCGTATTTCCCTTCTTTTTCTGCCGGCTGGAGAGTAGCAAAGGAATCATTCATGGAGAATCAGGATATTTTGTCAGATCTTAAACTCCGGCTTCTCATGGGGCCGCCTTGGTAACCAGCAGATAGGAAGCGATTTCCCCTATGCATCTTCAATTGCCATCGGATCGAGCAATTTCGTGTTCAATAATGCAATTATTACCGGCGCCACTCAGAATGTACTGGCAAACAGCCTGATCCAGTGGGAAACCACTGAAACCACAAACATAGGGCTGGATGCAGGATTCCTTAACCAGAAACTGACATTTACGGCCGATTATTATATCCGTAAAACATTCGATATTCTGCTCAGTCTGCCGATACCTTATGTCATTGGGCTTTCTCCTTCAATGCAGAATGCAGGCAATGTCGAAAATAAAGGTCTGGATTTCTCTATCGGATGGACCGAATCCAAAGGCGATTTTTCCTATTATGCACGACTGAATTTCTCCGATGTTAAAAACGAGGTCACTAACCTTTCAGGTGTTGGACCCATTATTTCAGGGATCTCAATAACTGATGTCGGATATCCAATTGGGTCAATTTATGGATTTGAATCAGCAGGCATCTTCCAGAATCAGGAAGAAATAACCTCATCGCCCACCCAGTTCGGAACTCTGGTTCCGGGTAATATTAAGTATAAAGATCAGTTGACTGTCGATACAAACAATGATGGTGTTCCTGATCAGGCAGATGGTAAAATCAATCCCGATGATCGGGTCATTATCGGAGATCCTTTCCCCAGATTATCATTCGGGCTGAATCTTGGAGCACAATATAAGGGATTCGATTTTTCAGCAAGCATGCAGGGTGTCGGTAAAAGAGACATATTATTACAGGCAGACATGGTTTGGCCTTTGTGGAACGCAGGGAAGATTCAGAAATGGCATTTAGAGGAGTGCTGGTCTCCTGATAATAAAGATGCAAAATATCCAATAATAAAAGCGACGAGCTCAGGGAGCAACGACGCTCAGATGTCCAGCACATGGGTATTTAATGCAGCATATTTCCGTCTCAGGAATATCACACTTGGTTATACTATTCCGGAAAAATGGTTATCTGATTTCTTTGTTAAAGGCATCAGGATCTATTGTTCAGGATTAAACCTCCTCACTTTTGATAAGCTGCCTGCCGGGGTTGATCCTCTGGTACCAAACGGGTCATCGGGAGGTATTTTTCCGGTCACTTCAAATTTCTCGATAGGTATCGATGTCAACTTTAAGTAATAACGATATAAATAAAACCAATTATGAAAACTCATAATAAATATCTCATCCTGCTCTTCGTGCTACTTTCATTTACAGCATGTGATAAGCAGATACTTGATCTTGAATCTCTGACCGAACCGGTTGATGCCACCTTCTTCTCCAACGAGAAGGAACTGGAATTGGCATTGACAGGGACTTATGGTTCACTTGTAAGAAATGATTACGGGGCCGCATACCAGATCGGCCTCGATAACGGATGTACAGATATAGGGATAACCAGAGGTTGTGCAACAGATAATATCGGCGCTGGCACCCACAGTCCGACTACGGGCATTTTTCAGGACCTCTATTCATATTATTACAGGGGAATCGGAAGGGCAAATAACCTGTTGCAGAATATGGAAAGGGCCAAAGATGTTGTACCCGAAGCCAGATATCTGCAGATCGAGGCCCAGGCACTGGTACTGAGAGCATATTTCTATCATTATCTTACAGAATTTTTCGGCGATGTCCCATACATTGACAAAGTTGTTACAAAACCGGAGGATGGTCTGATAGAAAGGACCCCAAAAGCCACCATTGCACAAACCCTGCTCGCCGATCTTCAGAAAGCTGCTGATAATCTTCCGCCAACATTTTCAGAAAAAGGACGGATAACAAAGGGTGTCGCCCTGGCTCTGAGAGCAAGAATTGCACTCTATAATAAATTGTATACTGAAGCAGCTGCATCAGCACAGGCTGTAATGAATATAGAGCAGCAGGCAGGCTACAGTCTATATCCAAACTATGAGAAGCTGTTCCAGCGGGCAGGGGAAGGATCTTCCGAAATTATGATCGTAATACCATATAAAGATGGATTCCAGACATCATCCTGCTTTCCGCTGGGATCCCGGAATGCCGGGGCATACACCACAATTGCACCCACACAGTCAATGATCGATTCGTACGAAGCTTCCGACGGCCTGCCTATAGACGAATCGGCTGTTTACAATCCTTCTAAACCGTTCGAAAACAGGGATCCGCGGTTAAAAGCTTCCATTGTTACCCCCAGGAGCGTATGGGCGGGATTTATTTTTGAAAGTCACCCCGACAGCCTTACTTACAGGTTTGTTGACGGCAAACTGGCAGGATCAAACAAGGATTGTCGTAAAGCTTCATGGCCCGCTGCATTTTGCGGATATAACTGGAAAAAGTACAATGACGAAGATTCACAGAAAATCAAACAAATGTACTCTGAAATTGATTTTGCCCTGTTAAGATATGCGGAAGTGTTGCTTACTTATGCCGAAGCTAAAATTGAATCAAACTCTATCGACGCATCTGTTTTGGCTGCTATTAACCGTGTGCGCGCACGTGCATACGGAGTAAACGTAGCCGATGTCGATAATTATCCCGAAATAACCACAACTGATCAGACAGAGCTCAGAAAAATAATAAGGAGGGAACGAAAAGTCGAGCTGGCTAATGAAGGTTTCCGTCTGTTCGATATAAGAAGATGGCAAATCGCAGAAAAAGTGATGCCTGTCAAAGTTTATGGCAGGATCCTCAATGAAAAAACAGCAACACTCATTCCTGCAATCGATGATGATGGTTTTGTTTCCTACTCAGGTGTTGAAAGCCAGTATGATCTTAATACAGACGGCAGATTTACTAATGCCCAGAACAGACTTTTCAATAAAAACAGGGATTATTTAAGTCCCATCCCGCAATCTGAGATAGATACTTATGCAGGATTCGGGGTTGTTCTTCAGCAAAACCCCGGATATTAGCAAGAAATAAATAAACAACCAGCTATGACAGAAAAAATCAGAAGAGTCATTTTATTATTCTTAATACTGACAGGGATTAATTCCTGTAAACAGTCTGTCCACCAAATCTTAATAGAGGCTGAAAGCTTCGGTGATCCCGGAGGCTGGGTCGTTGACCAGCAGTCAATCGATATCATGGGATCATCATATTTACTGGCACATGGTCTGGGAGTCCCCATAAAGGACGCCCGGACCACTGTTACCATCCCTGAAGAGGGTTATTACCGGATATGGGTCCGGACCCGCGACTGGGTGGCCCCATGGGGTGTTAATGGATCCCCGGGAAGGTTCATGCTTCTTGTCAACAATAAACCCCTTGATACCACTTTCGGAACAGAAGGTAAATCATGGCACTGGCAGGAAGGAGGAACTATCCGCCTCAAAGAGGGGGAATCCGAGCTGGCCTTACATGATCTTACAGGTTTTGAGGGTAGATGTGATGCAATTCTCCTTACCACTGATCAGAAATTTCTTCCTCCTGATGAGAAGAATGAACTGGACAACTTCCGCAGAACAACGCTCGGTCTCGGTAATACCCCTGAAAACGGTGGTGATTACGACCTTGTGGTGGTAGGCGGAGGAATGGCAGGTTGCTGTGCTGCCGTCAGCGCCGCCAGATACGGATGCAAAGTGGCTCTTATACAGAACAGACCGGTACTGGGGGGAAATAACAGTTCTGAAGTACGGGTAGGATTATCCGGTTTGATATATAAAGAACCTTATCCAAAGCTTGGCAGGCTTGTTGATGAGATCGGATCAACAGGCCATTGGACACTCTACGAAGCAAACCTTGATCCATCATCACCCAGGAGTAAGCACATTCTGGAAGTAATTGCAAATAATCCGGAAAAGAAAATACATAATGCCGGACCAGCCAGTAACTATGGCGATGACAGGAAAAAAGGTGTTGTAGAAAGTGAATCCAATATTACGCTTTTCCTGAATACTCATATTTTTACAGCAGAAAAAGAAGGAGACAGGATCATCGCCATTACAGGGAAAGATATCATGACAGGAAAAGAAATAAGACTTACAGGGAAACTGTTTGCTGATTGCACTGGCGATGGTAACCTTGGGTATCTTGCCGGTGCTGATTACAGGGTGGGACGTGAATCAGGAAGCGAAACCGGTGAATCAGGAGCACCTGAAAAAAGTGACAGTCTGGTGATGGGTACTTCGGTACAATGGTATGCTGAAGAAACTACTGAACCGTCACCATTCCCCGAATGCCCCTGGGCTGTTCAGTTCAACGAAGAAACATGCTTTAAAGTGACCAGAGGCGACTGGGACTGGGAAGCCGGACTTACCCGCGACCAGATTATGGAAATTGAATTCATCAGGGATTATGCATTCCGGGTAACTTATGGTAACTGGGATTTCATCAAGAATAAAAGCATTGATAAAGATAAATTTGCCGGTTCAAAGCTTGCATGGGTTGCATATATCGGAGGTAAACGGGAATCAAGGAGACTGATGGGAGATGTTATCCTCAGAGAGCAGGATCTGGTTAACAGGGTTGAATACCCTGATGCTTCTTTCACAACAACATGGGGTATTGATCTTCATTATCCTGTAAAATCAGAAGGATTTGCCGGTGAACCGTTCCGGTCAGTGGCAGAAACAGTAAAAATTGATCCCTATGCGGTTCCATACAGATGCCTCTATTCAAGAAATATCAGCAATATGTTCATGGCCGGAAGATGTATAAGCGTAACTCATGTTGCACTTGGCAGCGTACGTGTAATGCGTACCGGAGGTATGATGGGTGAAGTGGTGGGAATGGCAGCATCGGTCTGTAAGAAAAACACTACCTTTCCCCGGGATGTTTATGAAGATCATCTCAGTGAACTTAAAAAACTGATGAATGAGGGAGTGCCTCCAAAGAATTGAAAAATACAAATAACTTAAAATAATTCATTATGAAATCAGGACGATTTTTATTGGCCAATTTGATACTTATGGTAATATTCGCCTCATGCAATAGTGAGCAGTATCATAAGCTTGTTGAAGCAGAAAGTTGCGAAGTGAAAGGCGGTTGGGTTGTCGATCCTCAGTTTGTCGAGCAGATGGGTTCACCCTACCTCCTTGCACACGGACTGGGAATTCCTGTTGAAAATGCAAAACTGGAATTCACCCTTCCTTCCAAAGGAAAGTACCATGTTTGGGCAAGAACGAAGAACTGGGTTCCCGGAGAATGGGAAGCCCCGGGTAGGTTTCAGCTGATTGTAAATGGTAAAGAACTACAAACAATTCTGGGTACGGAAGAGGGATGGAACTGGCAGTATGCAGGAACCGTATCATGTAAGGATGCTGCCTGTACCGCTGAACTTAAAGATCTTACCGGGTTCGAAGGAAGATGTGACGCCATCTGGTTTAGCACCGAAAAGGTCACACCTCCCTCGGATCAGAAAGAACTGCTGAAATGGCGCAGGGAAATGCTGAATGAAAGTGAAATACCTCAAAAGTCACAATCGTTCGATCTGGTCGTTGTCGGTGGCGGTATCGCCGGTTGTGCAGCATCGATTGCCGCTGCAGAACAGGGACTAAAGGTAGCCCTGGTTCACGATCGTCCGATACTCGGCGGAAATGCAAGCAGTGAGATCCGTGTCCATACTGAAGGAATTACCTGGAAAGCCAACCGGATCCTCAGCATGCTGAATACGGTTTGGTGGCCTAACGGATCCCCCGATGCAGTTCTTGACGATAAGAAGCGTCATGAAAATATGGCGAAATATGAAAATATCTCGATTTTTCTGAACTGGAGGGCATATACAACTGCCGTGACTTCAGATTCAATAACATCGGTTGATGCAAAGCACACCTCCACAGGAGAAACGATGAGGTTCACAGCGCCTTTATTTATTGATTGCACCGGTGACGGATGGATAGGTTACTGGTCGGGAGCAGAATTTATGTATGGAAGGGAAGATTCTTCGAAGTACAATGAAAACTGGGATCTGCACAAAGAATTATGGAGCCCTGCGAAGGGTGACGGAAGGGTAATGGGTTCATCAGTGTTATGGAGAACCGTTGATACAGGGAAGCCTGTGGTTTTCCCCGAAGTACCATGGGCAATGGATGTGGCAGGTGAATATTCAGCCACAATGGGAACATGGAAATGGGAATTCTCCCGGAACGATCTGCATCAGGTTGACGATGCGGAAGCAGATACGCGATCACATGCTGAAAGCAATTTACGGATCATTCTCAAATGCAAAAAAAGATCCCGCCAATACAAATCTTGCCCTTGAGTGGACATCTTATCTTATTGGTAAGAGAGAATCGAGGCGGCTTGTAGGAGATTATATCTACACATTTATGGATGAAAAGCTGATGAGGGAATTTCCTGATGCCGTTGCAATGGAAGAGAGAGATATTGATGTTCATTACCAGCAGAATCTTAAGGATCCTTCGCAGCCCGATTTTCTGTCAGAGGCACTTTTCTACGAAGTGGATCATTATTATATTCCTTACAGGACACTCTATTCTAAGAACATCAGAAACCTTTTAATGGCCGGTCGTTGTTTCAGCACCTCGCATGTAGGATTGGGAGGACCAAGGGTAATGCACACAACCGGACAGATGGGGGTTGCAGTGGGGTATGCAGCATCGTTATGCAGGAAATACAGTACAAATCCCCGCGGAGTATACCTTAATCATATTGAGGAGCTGAGGAAGCTGATTGATGATTGCAGCAAGTAGAGGTTAAGGTTAAGGTTGAGGTTGAGGACGTTATGAATAAATCAGAATAATTTGATAAAATTGGTTTATTGAAAACATTTAATAATTTTGCAACTGATTAGGTTTAAAAAATGAAAGCAAATTATACAAACTGGTGTTGGTGGTTAAGCAGATTTCACCTAATGATGTGAGACTACCAGCTATTTGTATATTTTTTTAAAAAATATTGAAAAACGGCCTGTCGGACTCACGACAGGCCGTTTTTTATTAATGAAATTTACAAAACGGATAACGATGAAAAGATTCGAGGTAAAAACAAGAACGGTCAGATTACTGGCCGATACTATAACTCCTGTCAGCATTTATCTTAAGATCAGAGATATATATCCAAACTCCCTGCTGCTTGAGAGTTCGGATTATCATGGTAATGAGAACAGCTATTCTTATATCTGCCTTAAACCCATTGCCTCTTTTGAAGCAGATAACGGATCGGTTACTGAGATATACCCCGATGGATCAGAAACGAGAACAGTTCTGAATGACAGGAGTTCATTTAACAGAAGATTCTCATCTTTCATTGAGTCATTTGTACTTTCCGATCAAAACGATGACATCCCGGTAAATGGATTATTCGGGTACATTTCTTATGATGCTGTGGAATACTTTGAAAAAATAAAATTCAGTTCAGATAATAACTATGAATATAAAATTCCTGATGTGAGATATCATCTTTATAAATACATAATAGCAATCAACCACTACCAGAATATACTTCAGATAATTGAGAACCGGATAAACGGGGATGCAAGTGAAATTGAGATGATTGAGACTCTTCTGAACAACAGGAATTTTGCTATCTACCCGTTCCGTATCGTCGGCGATGAAAGTCAGAACATCACGGATGAACAATACAAGGCAATGGTAAGCAAAGGCAGAGAACACTGTCTGAGAGGTGATGTATTCCAGGTAGTGCTTTCCCGGCAGTTTTCACAGCAGTTCAAAGGTGATGAATTTAATGTTTACCGGGCATTGCGTTCAATCAATCCTTCTCCTTATCTGTTTTATTTTGATTACGGGAGTTATAAAATTTTCGGTTCATCGCCTGAGGCACATCTTAAGATCATGAAAGGTAAAGCATATATTAATCCCATAGCAGGAACCTTCCGAAGGACAGGAGATGATGAAAATGACAAGATGCTGGCGGAACGGCTCTCTTATGACCTTAAAGAGAATGCTGAACATATCATGCTGGTCGATCTGGCCCGTAACGATCTGAGCAGGTACGGGAAAAATGTCAGAGTTGAAAGTTCCCGCGAAGTTCAGTTCTATTCTCATGTAATTCATCTTGTTTCTTCTGTTTCGGGAGAGATGAGGGAGAATTCATCCATAACGGATATGATGACTGCCACCTTTCCGGCGGGAACCCTTTCAGGCGCACCAAAACATATGGCAATGCAACTCATCGACAGATATGAAAACCAAAAACGCGGTTATTACGGAGGAGCAATAGGATATATTGACCTGAGAGGATCCCTCAACCATGCGATAATGATACGGACTTTCCTGAGCAAAGGGAATACACTCTATTACCAGGCCGGAGCAGGTATAGTTGCGGCATCAAATGAAAATAATGAACTGCAGGAAGTCAATAACAAACTGGGGGCACTGAAAAAAGCCATCGAAATGGCAGGAGGAATACGATGAAAAAAATAGTAGTGATCGACAATTATGATTCGTTTACCTATAACCTGGTACACGTTATCGAAAAGCTGACAGGGAGATATCCCGATGTTTACAGGAATGATGAGATAGCAATTGAAAAGATCGGCGAATACGATAAGATCCTTATCTCCCCGGGACCAGGTATCCCGTCGGAGTCGGGTATCTGCCTTGATCTGATCAAAAAGTACTCCCCTGCCAGGAGCATTCTTGGTATTTGCCTCGGTCATCAGGCTATCTGTGAAGCCTTTGACGGGAAAATACTTAATCTCAGTACAGTTTACCATGGTATAGCATCCCCTGTAAAAATAAAGGCTGCCGAGGATCCTTTGCTTAAAAATATCCCCCCGATAATAATGGCAGGCCGTTATCACTCGTGGGTTGTATCAAAAAAACATCTGCCTGAATGTTTTAAGATAACCTGTGAGGACGAAAATGGGATTATCATGGGTATAAGTCACCGTAATTATGATGTCAGAGGCCTTCAGTTTCATCCGGAATCAGTTCTTACAGAATATGGAACTGAAATAATAAGAAACTGGATCGATATATAAGAATCAAACAACGAATTAATGGAGATCATAAAAACAATTCAACATTAAATCAATACCATGAGAAATATTCTCAACCATCTCTTCAATCATAAGACACTTAACCGTCAGGAAGCGGAAGAAGTTTTGATAAACATTGCCCGGAGTACTTACTCCGAATCAGAGATAGCCGCATTTATAACGGTCTATCTTATGAGAAGCATAACCGTTGATGAATTATCAGGTTTCCGCGATGCCCTGATGAATTTGTGCATAAAGATTGATCTTTCGGATTTTGATACGATAGATGTGTGTGGTACCGGAGGCGACGGTAAAGACACCTTCAATATTTCAACACTCTCCACATTTGTACTTGCCGGAGCAGGGATAAAAGTGGCCAAACACGGAAATTATGCCGTTACATCAGCCTGCGGTTCATCAAATATCCTTGAATATTTTGGATATAAATTTTCAACTGATGCAGATAAACTTAAAAGAGAAATAGATAAAGCATCAGTATGTTTTTTACATGCCCCGCTTTTTAATCCTGCAATGAAGAGTGTTGTCCCGATAAGAAGAGCTCTTAAAGTGAAGACCTTTTTTAATATGCTCGGCCCCATGGTCAATCCTTCATCTCCCCGGAAACAAATGATAGGAGTCTATAGCCTGGAAATAGCCCGGCTCTATAATTACCTTTACCAGACATCAGATATTCAATATACAATAATTCACAGTCTGGACGGATATGATGAGGTTTCTCTTACCGACAGTTTTAAATATATTTTAAACGGAGTGGAGCAGGTGATCACACCTGAAATGCTGAATTATCAAAGAACCATGCCATCTGATCTTAAGGGCGGTAAAACCACAGATGAAGCTGCCGCGATTTTTATGAACATTCTGGAAGGAAAGGGCACAAATGCCCAGAATAATGTTGTTATCGCAAATACCCGGCTGGCAATGAAATGTTACTATCCGTCAAAATCTACTGAAGAATGCAGAGAAATGGCGGAAGATTCTCTTTTCGGAGGGAAAGCCCTCCGGTCATTTAAAATGCTTATAGAAATGCAATCATGACAATTCTTGAAGAGATAATTTCCGAAAAAAAGAAAGAAGTGGCTGAACGGAAAAAGCATACTTCTTTAAGACATCTTGAAAAGAGCATGCTTTTTTCACGGGATACTTTGTCGCTCAGGCAATCGCTTAAAGATCCGGTAAAAACAGGGATCATTGCCGAATTTAAAAGAAAATCACCTTCGAAAGGGGTAATCAATTCCCTGGCTGATGTCGGATACGTAACAACAGGATATGCACGTGAAGGAGCATCAGGTCTGTCAGTTCTTACGGACAATAAATTTTTTGGCGGTAATATCGATGACCTGTTGATCGCCCGTAAATTCATTTCCATTCCGTTATTAAGAAAAGATTTCATAATTGACGAATTTCAGGTGGTTGAGTCAAAAGCTTCCGGTGCCGACGCAATCCTGCTCCTTGCTGCTGCACTGGAAAATGAAGAGATAGTAAGGTTTGCCAGACTGTCACACTCCCTGGGTATGGAGGTTATCCTTGAAGTACACTCAATGTCTGAACTTGAACTGATAAATGAGGATATTGATATTATCGGTGTAAATAACCGTGACCTCAGGACGTTCAGCGTGGATCTGAATATATCAGTGAAAATAGCTGAAAAGATACCTGGACAGTTCCTTAAGATCTCGGAAAGCGGAATATCACGCCATCAACTGTAAGTTATTTACGTCAGGCCGGCTATGACGGATTCCTGATAGGAGAACATTTTATGAAGACGGAAGATCCGGTTTCGGCATTTTCGGCTTTTATTAATGAACTTAAATCCGGCGATGTTAAAGATAAAGGTTTGCGGACTGACTGATCCCGGAAATGTGCAGGAGATTTCCGAAACATCGCCGGATTATATGGGATTTATCTTTTATCCCGGTTCACCGCGTTATATCGGCGATAAACCTGCTGATTCACTTTTCCGGAGTGTGCCTTCCCATATAATGAAAACAGGTGTTTTTGTAAATGAAGAGATTCCGGTTATAATTGATTCTGTAAAACTTTACGGATTGGACCTTATCCAGTTGCATGGAAATGAAACGTCAGAATATTGTGAATATCTGAAGAATGAAGGATTGACCATAATAAAATCCTTTGGAATAAATAACGAATCTGATTTTAAAATCCTTGAACTATACATGGATGTTTGTGAATATTTTTTATTTGACACCAAGACCGAAGTTATGGAGGAAGCGGCAGAAGTTCGACTGGGTAAAAATAAATGAATACCATCTTGATAAACCTTTCTTTCTTGGAGGCGGGATCGGACCGGAGGATGCACCACTCATTAAGCAGATTAATCATCCTCATCTGTTTGCCGTGGACATTAACAGCCGCTTTGAAACAATGCCCGGAATTAAAGAGCCAAAAAAAGTAAAAGATTTTATTAATGAAATTAAAGCATAACAACCAATGGATTATAATGTCGATGACCGGGGTTATTATGGTGAGTTCGGCGGGGCCTATATCCCCGAGATGATGCAGGCCAATGTTAAAGAACTGAGGGAAAATTACCTGAAAATTATGGAAAGTGAGGATTTCCTGAAAGAGTTTTCTGCTCTTCTCAGGGATTATGCCGGAAGGCCATCACCATTGTACCATGCCAGACGTCTGTCGGATCACTATTCTGCACGTATTTTTCTTAAGCGTGAAGATCTCAATCATACCGGCGCTCATAAGATCAATAACACGATCGGGCAGATACTGATAGCAAAAAGGCTTGGGAAGTCAAGGATCATTGCCGAAACCGGAGCCGGGCAGCATGGAGTCGCCACGGCGACCGTTTGTGCACTTATGGGTATCAAATGTATAGTTTATATGGGTAAGCTTGATGTTGAACGTCAGGCATTGAATGTTTTACGGATGAAGATGCTCGGAGCTGAAGTAATACCGGTTACCAGTGGAAATATGACACTGAAAGATGCCACCAATGAAGCAATAAGAGACTGGATCAACAATCCTTCCGATACTCATTATATTATCGGATCTGTTGTTGGTCCGCATCCTTATCCTGATCTCGTAGCCCGGCTTCAGTCAGTTATCAGTAAAGAGATGAAGTGGCAGTTGAAAGAACAGACCGGTAAAGAGAAACCCGATTACATTATTGCCTGCGTCGGAGGTGGCAGTAATGCCGCGGGAGCTTTTTATCATTACCTGGAAAACGAAAGTGTAAGACTGGTTGCCGTGGAAGCAGCCGGCAAAGGAATTGAAAGTGGCGAGTCGGCTGCGACAATAGCGATCGGGTCACCGGGGGTTATCCATGGCAGCAGGACTGTTCTCATGCAGGATGATGACGGGCAGATAACCGAACCATATTCAATTTCTGCAGGACTTGACTATCCGGGAATAGGTCCCCTGTTTGCATGGCTGAATAAAAGAAATAGGGTGCTATTTGAATCTGCCACGGATATTGAAGCACTTGAAGCAGCTTTCCTTCTGTCAAGGCTTGAAGGGATTATTCCGGCGCTTGAACCTTCACATGCCATTGCAGTACTCGGGAAGTTAAAATTCAAGGCTGATGATAATGTTGTTGTGATACTTTCCGGCCGTGGCGACAAGGATATGGCGGCATATATTAAATACATGGAGGAGATGAAATTATAAATGAAAGATATACATTTTAACAGACAGAAATAATGAACCGGATTGATAAACTGTTCCAGGAAAAAAAGAAGAACATTCTCTCAATATACATCACTGCAGGTTATCCGCTGATTGATTCAACTATGGAAATAATAAAATATTTATCCGGTTCCGGGGTAGACATGATTGAAATAGGGATGCCTTTTTCAGATCCGCTTGCCGACGGTCCTGTGATCCAGGGGAGCAGTGTACAGGCATTAAAAAATGGTATGAACATGAAATTACTCTTTACCCAATTGGCTGAGATCCGTAAAACAATTACTATTCCCCTGTTGCTGATGGGGTATATCAATCCTGTTTTAAAATTTGGGATGGAAAATTTCTGCAGGAAATGTGCTGATACAGGTATTGACGGTGTCATATTACCTGATCTGCCTCCGGAATTATATTCAGAACATTATTCCGGATTATTTGAAGGATCGGGATTGTATAATATATTGCTTATTTCTCCTCAGACGGATAATGAACGGATCAGGATGATTGACAGGATCAGCAGGGGATTTGTTTACGTGGTTTCATCATCTTCAACAACCGGAATGAGGAGAAGTTTTTCTGAAGAACAAATTGCTTATTTCAGGAGGATAAGGGAAATGAATTTACGAAATCCGTTGCTGATCGGATTTGGGATTTCCGGTAAAGAATCATTTGATTTAGCATGCCGTGAGGCTGATGGAGCAATTATAGGGAGTGCTTTTATCAAGATGCTTCATGAGAAGAGAGTAAATGCTGAAGATATCCGGAGGTTTATAAATGAGATCAGGGGTAACCAAAGAGTTTGAGATATTTAAAAAATTGTTAATCTCACACTGCTTATAAAAAAAACATACCTACGTTAAAGTTTCATTGTACATTGTATTCCTTCCCTTCCTTCTCTATTTCATTTCGGAGGACAAAGAAAGGCATCGTAGAACACGGTGCTCCTTCGCCAACTGCTTCCCCAAAGCTTCGCAGTTATAAGAGGCTACGGAGGGCAAAACAGCGGTTCGAACCGACTGAACCAAGTAAAGGAAGCTCCGCAAGGCTCCGCAACAGCGGGGACGAGCAATCGCCACCGACCTCTTAAATCCCATGATAATCAGGGGATTTTATATCTACATCAGCACAGTAATGTTATAGTGTTTTATAATCTGGTGGTTAAAAAAATTGACTTTAGTATGTTGCTGGTGTAACTTTGCTAATTAATCTTATGTGATACCCAATGAAAAATTTGTCTGGAATTGTTGGCTGTTTTTTATTAATTCTTTTAATACACTCTTGTTGTAAGAAGGATCCAAAAGAGGAAGATTATAAAGAACTCAAGTGGACAAATTACACCACAGCAGATGGTCTTGCAACTGGAGAAGTAGTTTCTGCAATTGCCATAGATGCTCAGGACAATAAATGGTTTGGAACTTGGAGGAGGAGTTTCAAAATTTGATGGCACGAAATGGACAACCTATACCACTGAAAGATGGTCTTGCAAATAATTATGTTAGATCAATTGCCATAGATGCTCAGGGTAATAAATGGTTTGGAACATGATGCAGGAGGAGTTTCAAAATTTGATGGCACGAATTGGACAACCTATACCACTGCAAATGGTCTTGCAAGTAATTATGTTATGCAATTGCCATAGATGTCAGAGGTAATAAATGGTTTGGAACTTATGAGGAGGAGTTTCAAAATTTGATGGCACTAATTGGACAACATATACTACTGCAAATGGTCTTGCAGGTAATTATGTTCATGCAATTGCCATAGATGCTCAGGGTAATAAATGGTTTGGAACTTAGGAGGAGGAGTTTCAAAATTTGATGGCACAAATTGGACAACCTATACCACTTCAAATGGTCTTGTAAGTAATAAGTATTTGCAATTGCCATAGATGCTAGAGGTAATAAATGGTTTGGAACTAGATAGTGGAGTTTCAAAATTTGATGGACAAATTGGACAATTTATACCACTGCAAATGGTCTTCCAAGTAATTATGTGTGGTCAATTGCCATAGATGCTCAGGGTAATAAATGGTTTGGAACATATAAAGGTGGAGTTTCAAAATTTGATGGCACTAACTGGATAACCTATACCACTGAAGATGGTCTTGCAGGTAATATTGTTTGTGCAATTGCAATAGATGCTCAGGGTAATAAATGGTTTGGAACTGATGCAGGAGTTTCACAATTGTCTGGCGGAAGATGATTATCTATCTGCTTACCAGAATTATATTTCCTATATTTGATCTGCCGGAATAACCGAACATATTGACCACATTCAGCCGGTCATCATTACATTTTAATTCTTATTTATATATCGAGGGATTAACTCCAGATTCAGGTGGTAAATCCTATCCGGTGCCAGGTGATCAAGGGTACCGGTTTTCCCATTCATGTTCTTTGCTAATTGGATTCGGGATTTCAGATAAAGAATCATTTGATAGAGCATGCCGGGAGGCTGATGGAGCAATTATAGGCAGTGCTTTTATCAAGATGCTTCATGAGAAGAGAGTAAATGCTGAAGATATCCGGAGGTTTATAAATGAGATCAGGGGTAACCAAAGAGTTTGAGATATTTAAAAAATTGTTAATTTTGCGAACATAATAATTCGGTACACCTTCGCTGAAGCTTCGGTGTACACGGTGCGCCTTCGCCGAGGTTTCGGCGCACACGGTCGGTTTACCGAGTGGCTAGGTAGCGGTCTGCAAAACCGTTTACGGCGGTTCGAATCCGCCACCGACCTCAACAAAATCCTCCCCGCGAAGCGGTGGAGGATTATTTTTTTAGCCCGACCTGAACTTGTTCAGGGGAGGGATAAAAAATAATCCTCCAGGGGCCGAAGGCCCGGAGGATTTTGTTGAAAGGCTACCCCTACCCGGATCACCGAAGGTAATCCGCCAAATTCACTAATAATACAACTGCCGCAGGCAGGCAAAGAATTTTGTTGAAGGATTCCCCCAAAACCGGATCACCAAAGGTAATCCGTCACCATTTTCAGCCTTATAAAAAAATATTTGATTTTCAATGGGGATATTTGTTATGGGACAGTTATTGGGGCGGTGGTACATTGCGAACTATCGATGGCAAATGCTGAGCACGTTGTAAAATACCTGGATCAGTACACTCACCTGGTGGCAATTACAAATCAGCGCATCCTGAACACAGAAAATGGAAAGGTAACTTTCATTGCCAAAGATTGCCGCTACAGGGTTATCAAAAAGCCGTTTACCCTCGATGGCATTCAATTCATGCGCCGGTTTACCATGTACATCCTGCCAAAAAGATTTGTAAAGATCCGTCGTTATGATATTTACAACCATACAGTTAAACGTAACATTGCTTTACACTTTACATCGGAGAAAAAAACAGCAATAAACCGAAAGAAAAAAGTCTGCCACCAGAGACAAAACAGCAACGCTTCGAATGACTGACAGGCGTTAATCTTTGTCTCTGTAAGGCGTGTAAATCCGGGAGGATGATTACTGTCAGGAAACTGCCACTTATACTATCACCCGGTTGGTCTTTTCTTTCCTTCCAAAATACTAATTCCTAATCATCAGTACGTTTTGCGCTCCCGCGGCAAGCGGGAAAGGTGTGTCCTATCACGGACAAAATGAGATCAGAAGAGAACTTTTAAACAATTTTCCCATATTCTTCTGTCGTGGATAAGCATAAAAAACCTGCAAAATGTCAAAGAACTCTGATGAAAAATATCACTGAAATCATAAAAAACCTTCATTAAGTGCATAGGTACTGGCCCGGCTGATGTAGTTCAACACAGACTCATCGCTGGGTCTTGCAGACCGCTCAGAGTCCTATTTATTGCAAGCAGGTTCCACGTCTGCAATTATCGGTCATGAGAGCATACTTTGAAGAAATAAATCAAACTTTCTTATATAATAAGCACATATTTTTACATTTTAAATTTCACTATTCTATTACAATTTTCTTAAATCCAGATGACTTATCATTCTCAACTTTTATCAAGTAGACTCCAGTAGGAAAGTTAGCAGTTTGAATAATAGTCTTCTCCGTAAGGGTGCCGCTATAAATAGTTTGACCACTTGAATTATAAATAATAAAACTGGTTCGTTCATTATTCCCTTCTATTTCAAGAATTAATTCACAAGTTACAGGATTGGGATATACTTTAATTATCTGAGATGATATCTCATCAATTTTGTTAGTTACCAAAACTGTTAATGTTTGCATAACCGGTGTCGCGGGATTGTATTTGGTGTCGCCTGCTTGTGAAGCCGTGATGAGGGTTGAACCGGCACCTACTAATGTTACCAAGTTTCCTGCAATAGTTGCAACATTAGTGTTTGAATTCGTGTAAGTTACTGGTAAACCTGAGCTTGCTGAACCTGATAAATAAAAACTTGCATCTCCTAAATATTTGGTCGGCAGGGAGTGAAAATCAATGGTTTGATCTAGTCTAGAGTTAATAGTAAGAATTCTTCCAAATATGTCGGCTTTATATTTATCCGAGGGAAAAGCTAACCAAACAACATCTAATTTATTTGTTGCACTATGAGTAGAAATCTTTGGCCAGGATTGTAATGGGAAAGAAGTTTGGTTTACTTTAAAATCTTCAAACTGCTTTAGCCCAAGGTTATCATAAGAAGTACACTGAATGCTTTTATAATCATCATTCCATACCAAATAAGAATATCCATTAGCTGATATCTTGACTGAAGGAGAAATTTGCTGACCACAAGGTGTAGAATTTACAACTCTATCACCCCATCTCTTAGTACTATTTGAATTAAAACCAGCCGCATAGATTTGGTATATGTTGTTATTATTATTATCATCTTCCCAACATATTACAAAATAACCATTATCCGCTATTGCAACAGAAGGACTTTTTTGCTGACCTGCTGAATTTTTATTAACGGTAATATCACCCCACCTTTTAGTTCCATTTGAATTAAAACCCGCCGCATAGATTTGATATACATTGTTCTCATCATTATCATCCTCCCAAACTACTACAAAATAACCATCATCTGCCATTGCAACAGCAGGATTTTTTTGCTGACCTGCTGAATTTTTATTAACTGTAATATCCCCCCATCTTTTGGTACCATCTGAATTAAAACCTGCAGCATAGATTTGAAAAATACCGTTCTCATTATTATCATCCTCCCAACAAACCACAAAATATCCATCTTTTGTCATTGCAACAGCAGGATTTTTTTGCTGACCTGCTGAATTTTTATTAACTGTAATATCCCCCCACCTTTTAGTACCATTTGAGTTAAACCCTGCAGCAAAGATTTGATAGACACCGTTTTCATCATTATCATCTTCCCAACAGGTCACAAAAAAACCATCATCTGCCATTGCAACAACAGGACTTTTTTGTTGGCCTGCTGAATTTTTATTAACTGTAATATCCCCCCACCTTTTAGTCCCATTTGAATTAAAACCCGCAGCATAGATTTGATAGAAATTGTTGCCGTCATAGTCATCCTGCCACACAACTGTAAAAGATGCATCTTTTGCAGTTGCAATATCAGGTCCTATCTGCTCACCATTTCTATCCGTATTAATTATAAAATCATTTGTAAAGGGAGAAGGATATCGATAATCCGGTATCTGATTATTCATGTTATAGGTAAAAGAATACCCTTGTAGAATGTCATTATCATCAGCAGTGCTATTAGTTTGTGTCACACCACTCAAGGAGGAGAAAAAACTAACTGCAATACTATCTCTGTCTGGATAGAATCTTAAACAACTCATCCAACCATTCCCATGAGCTTTATTGTTCCTATTTTCACATTGAAAATCAACTAATAATTCGTTAATTGTATTGTTAAAGACACCTGTTTTAACATTATTATATATTCCACAAGCGTGGCCGCAAGTTACAAAGAATATATTCTTATGCATTCTTATCAGATTATTGAATATTTCTGATGATTTGCGATCATCATGTGGAGTGCTATAACCCATGTATTCTCCGGAGTGATTCTGATAAGTATGCGTTGCAATTATAACACGACGATTTGGATACTTTTTAATAATTTCACCAGCCCAACATAAAGTATTTAAATCAGGTGCATTTTCTAAAGAGATAACGAGAAATTTCAGCGGATTGACGTCTTCAGAGCCAATTTTATCAACATCAAAAATGAAATAGGCGTTATTATTACTATTGTCGCGTGTAAAATACTGATTTGGAAATAAATTTGACAGGATAGTTCGCTTAAAGTATTCATTATATCCATCATATTCTCCATTCCATTCATTAAATAAATTTTTATCCCAATCGTGATTTCCTGGGGCAATTATGTATGGAATTTTATATTTTTCTAATAATGCATGAGCTTCCCTGGCAACCTTAAATTGATCATCTGAAGCATCATCTGTGACATCACCTAAGTGTATTACAACTTTTATATTTTCTTTTTCATAATTACTAATTATCCAATTCATTTGAGATTTGTAAGTATTGTCATTGCTTCCTTCGGTATAATGTTGAGTATCTGGAATTAAAACGACGGTAAAATAGGGGATAGATCCACGCAGCGGGGAAGTAATAAAAATTACTACTGCTATCTTTAATAATAAAATAAATATTTTCATTTGATTGGGTTTAAATAAGTGTTTAACCTAAAATATCTGTAAGCAAATATTATTAATGCAAGTTACACCACCAAAAAGCCGAAGTCAAATTAATCTTCAATCCATAACATGTGTCAGGCATATATGTGCCGCCGCTTGGTATATATCTCTGGTGGGTGTCTACCCTTACCCAAGGCTATTATGCCGATATGGCAACCATATTGGAGGCTTGGGTGAGGTAAAATGTAAACCCACAGCCTGATGCCTCTTGCTTTTCCAAAATAATTGTTATAAAGGTTTATAAGTTGGTTAAAATATCCTCTTGCCGGTGAATAGGTTCCCGTTATTTCTTGAAACCAGTTTAGGTTCCAACATTATTTCAGTCAAGCTAACGAAACAAAATGTGTGACGCCGATGGGATACTTATTACTTGGAAAAACAGACTAAAAAAACTTTGTAAAATCACCACGAAAATTGTGGTAAATTTGAAGCAAAAAAGGATGTTAACTTAAGGCTGTCTATACTTCAAAAACTGGATCGGTCTCAAAATAACTTTCTGCATTTTTATATGCAGTAGATGGGAGTTATTATCTCAATCATTGAATTGTGAGATGAACAAGTTGGCGCGGCAGGAATTTTCGCGGGACAATACCGCCGGGTGCTCCCGGATCGTCAGGATCTGGCATCCCTTGAAGTATCTCGCTGCAAAAGCGGTGCTGGTCGCCAAAATGAGCAGAAAACTCGGAAACTGCTCCTCCTGCATTTGAGTGACTTCCGGCATCGTACACATCGAGGAAGATACGTTTATTTGGATTTGGCGGCCATTTAAAACCTGCCGGAAGGGTCGCTGTTAACCAGAGGTTCCAGCTATTGTCCTGCCTCTGCCCGGATGGCCAGATACGTTTGATCAGGTTTGTACCCTCTATCCCGACCCACAAATGGACATCCTGACGCCATTGGGAGTTGAACCTGATACGGATGCACGGCACTGGCTGGGGTGGTACAAATGGTAGACCTGGGCTGATTCTATTTCCTGACTGATCATAGAGTAATCCAGATATCCAAAACCATTTTCTCCCCATCGGTCACCCCAACTGTTTAAATACTTCAGTTTTTTTGTAGCGTCATCGTAACCGACAAGTACTACAAAGTGCCCAACTCCGAAAACCTTCTTCGTTAGGGCTATACGTACCGGGCCTCCTTTCAGCCAGTACTTTAGCTCGTTAAGATCAACCTGCACATCACGGTGGAAGTTTGGTGCAACAGCCTGCGGATGGCGATCTATACGGTAATTGGGACATTCAGCATCTCCTGCTTCAGTTGGCCATTGAATCCCGTCAGAGTTTGTCGGTTCGGTTCCCTCCGTGGGGCAGCCGAATCCATAAAGATATTCATCAAGTGTTTTGTAACTTGCTCCAGATGCAGGGATTGGTTGCGTCGTACGCTGATTGCATGGCTTGTTTTCCGGCCAGCAACGGAGGGTCCATGACCATGCCCAGATCAGCCTGTTAACTGATATGTTTGGGTGAATGTAAGGGGGGCAGTACTTTGCAAGGAGAATATCCCAGCATGCTGCCTGGGCATTGAGCCCGCAGGCATATGCTCCCTGGTCACGAATGTATTTTACATGGACAGAGTGGTCGATCCATGGCGGGAGATCACTCAACATGTCTGCAGTGTAGCTGAGGGCTGAAGTTCGTGATGCAACAGCCCGAAGATTAGCCTCCAGAGTATCAAAGTTGCGACCAGATTCTGTAAGTGGCTCACCTAATGAACCCTTACGTGGCTGAAAATTGTAGTTTTTTTTCATAATTACCTCAAAACAAAAAAAGTATAAAAAGCTTACGATGTTGATTGATGAAAACTTAAGAAAGTCAGTATTATCTATTCAACCGTTTGGGCTTTTAATCCTCCGTTAATAAATAGTAAAAGCAGTAGTGTTACCAACACAAATTTCATTGATTTAATTCCTTTGAGATTTTGGTTAATAAAAGAAGTTAGCTATAAGAATATGCATTATCAATTTCTGCAATCCTGATTAACTAAATTCTTTATCAAAGTTACACCACCAAACAGCCAAAGTCAAGTATATTTTCGATTCATGCCACGTATCTTGTATATAGGGTCTATATGAACTTCCCAATCTAATTGATTCTGGAATTCTTTAGCAAATATGCAAAAGCCGGAAGCCTTGACCACATAAGGCTGGTCATAATAGATTTTTAATATTTGTTTATTTATCAAGGGATTAACTCCGGCATCAGGTGATCAAATATATCCGGCGTCAAGTGGTCATGGTCACCGGCTCTTCCAGATTATATGGGAAAAAGGTTTAAGAATTGTATACAAATGAGAATTACAAAAAAGGTGGCAACTTTTGTCCGTTCGGGGTACAATTTCAAACATTAAAAAAGTCAACTCTTTTATAATTAAGAGTTGGTTTTTATAAATGAAAAGAAAATTCTATGTATCGGTTTAAAGTACTTAAGTGCATCTACTTAAACTGGACCACCTTACTAAAACTTGATTCAACGAAACATCTTTAGTACCAATTTTATTAACGAATCAGGATCATCTTCTTTGTTTGTACAAATATGTTTCCAACCAGCAATTTATAGAAATAAATACCACTGGAAAGGCCTTGGGCATCAAGAATAATAGTATATTCTCCAGGATTTTGAAATTTATTCATTAAGGTCTGCAGTTCTCTGCCAAGCCCGTCGTAAACTTTTAAAACGATATATCCTGATTTATGTATTGAATATACAATCTTTGTCGAAGAATTAAAGGGGTTGGGATAATTTTGTCTCAGTTCAAATGAGAATTGTGTCTTATTATTTTCTTGGACAGAAGTAATTGTTTGAATACTCCGAAACACTCCACCACCGGTTGTCCCGGCAAAAATATGCCCGCTGGGACTGACCATAAGAGTACTAACCATGGGATTCGTCAGACCCGCATTGATTGGTGTCCAATTGTCCCCGTTATCGGCTGAACGGAAAACGCCGCCCTCATAGGTCCCGGCGAAAATATGCCCACCGGAATTGACGCCAAGAGAACTGACGTTATGATCGGTTAGACCGATGGGTAGCCAATGATCCCCATTATCCGTTGAACGAAAAATTCCACTATCAAATGTTGCGGCAAAAATATGATCACTGGAATTGATTGCAAGAGAGGTGCCGACAACAGTTGGCAGGCCAAGTTGCGTCCAATTATCACCGTTATCCTTTGAACGGAAAACGCCTTCATTTGTCAGGGCAAAAATATGCCCGCTGGAATTGACAGCAAGAGACCGGATATAAACAAATATATTTATCAGGCCAATTGATAGCCAATGATCTCCGTTATCGGTTGAACGGAAAACGCCGCCACCACTGGTCCCGGCAAAAATATGCCCGCTGGAATTGATGGCAAGCGAAATAACCCATTTATCTGTCAGACCAATTTTTATCCAGTTATCCCCGTTATCGGTCGAGCGGAAGACTCCGCTATAACTTGTTCCGCCAAAAATATGCCCAAAGGAATTGATGGCAAGAGCATGAAAGTACTGTACCGCCAGGATTGTTTTCCAATTATCCCCATTATCGGTTGAACGAAAAACTCCATTACCGTTTGTCCCAACAAAAATATGACCACTGGAATTGACTGCGAGACAGCGAATCTCAGTAATTGGCAGACCAATTGCCGTCCAATGATCTCCTTTGTCGGTTGAACGGGAAACGCCAACCTCCGTCCCGGCAAAAATATGCCCGCCGGGACTGACGGCGAGAGCATAAACCCTGGGATTCGCCAGATCCGTATTGATTGGCGTCCAATTCTGCCCGTTATCCGTTGAACGGAAGACACCGCCCTTATCAAATCCGGCGAAAATTTCCCCGTTGGAATTAATGGTAAGTGACCGAATATAAAGATCCGTCAAACCTTTATTGATCACCATCCAATTCTCCCCGTTATCGGTTGAACGGAAAATGCCGTAAAAAGATGCCCCGGCAAAAATATGTCCGCTGGAATTGATGGCAAGCGACTGAACGGAAGTAAGCCCGCTCTTTATGAATTGCGTCCAGTTATTCCCGTTATCGGTCGAACGGAAAATACCGTTATACTGGGTTCCGGCAAAAATGTGCCCACTGGAATTGACCGCAAGAGAACCAACATAGTTATTTTCCAGGCCAACTCGGGTCCAATTCTCTCCGTTATCGGTGGAACGGTATACACCGCCCCCTCCAGGTGAAGTAAGCCAGTATACTCCGGCAAAAATATGCCCGCTGGAATTGAAGGCAAAGGAAACAATCCACTCATTTGTCAAACCCAGCAGCGACCAATTATCTCCGTTATCGGTTGAACGGTAAACGCCCTCAGTTGTGCCGGCAAAAAGATCCCCATTGGCTCTGATGGCAAGCGACCTGATACCCGTACCTTTCAGGCCAGTCAACTCCCAGTTCTTGCCATTATCAGTTGAACGATAAACTCCACCACCTGCCGGGGCAAAAATATGCCCGCTGGAGTTTATAACAAGATTCCGGATATCTCCGGTATGAGGTCCATTGGATTGCTGCCAAAAATCCTGAGCATTTGCCAAAGAAGGCAACAAAATTGCCATCGATAATAAAACGATAAACTTTCTCATTTCTTCCTTCTTGCATAGTAAAAGATTTAATAACAAAGTTACACCGACAAATAGCCAAAGTCAAGTTTTTTTCAATTCATGCCACGTATCAGTAATATATGTACCACCACTTAGCATATACCTTTGGCGGGTGTCTACCATTACCCAAGGCTGATATGCCGCTATTGTACCTATATTGGAGGCATAGGTGAGGCAAAATATCCTTATGCTTGTTACTGGCAAGAGTAAAAAGACCTCAGAACTGATTTCCGATGATTCTTAATGATGATCAGGCTTTGATTGCCCTACTGATGCTTTGCCGATGGCCACAACTGTATAAACACAATATCGATAAGTAGTATAGCGATTCCGGCATTGTAAAGGGTTTCTCCATAATCTTTCCCAAGTCCAAAAGCCGAGGCAATCAATGATACTGCTCCGAGTATAAAAAGTATTATCTGTGCCTGTCTCATAGTCTGTTCTTTGATATGGTTACCTTAAAACATATTATACTGTCAATATCAATTATCAAGTACAAAGCTACACTCTCAAAAACCCAAAATCAAATTTATTTTAGATTCATGTTCTCCTTTATGGTATAGATTACTTTCATGATTTTAGCATTTAAAACATTTAGGTTACAAATTTCCCAAGACTATGATTTTATGCATATATTGAGAAAATATTGTTCCAAAAAGGGGTCAACATCTGCCGGAATGTCATGTAGAATCTGGTAAAATGACGTTCTTAATCCGTTTTCAGGGGGATCAATATCCACCGATTTCTCCACTAAGTCACTTCATCTACTATTATTACGGCAGTTTAGGTCTGATCACTTATCGGTTTCTTATGAGTGAAAAGAAAATCGCGAAATTTACTTCTGATCCTTCTGAATTGCGACGGAAATATCTTCTGGTGAGGTTCAGAAAATTGTTTCTTACGACACTCCTCAAGGTATCTGCGTAGCATCTTTCCCTTAGCTATATCTGATGAGTATCCGTAGGGCATAGTGGCAATCTATAGTCTAAAGTTATAATACTTAAACAACAAAGTCAAATTTCTGATGGCAAAAAAAACCTTGTAGCGAATATTCGAGGTTTGAAAATAAATCGCTTAATCAGTATCCCTTCGTCCTCACACCTCTTGCTTCGGCTGTCTGACTGGAATGATTTTGGCAAACAAGAGGTATCAGGCTGAAGGTTTAAAGTTCAAGTAGCAATGTCTTGAATGGCAGACACAATATCTGTGGATGTCAAAAATTGTTGACGTATGTAAATCTGGACTTCAACTTTACCGAAACCTAACATAAGGCAGTATGAACAGTAAGGGGTTTTGAGGCTGCGTTTTTATCACCTACACAAATGCATATGCGAGGCAAAAACATTGCATAATCGTCTATATATCAATGTTTTATACACAGTGTTAGCGGTTCGGGCTTTATCTTACGTTGTTATGTCGTTTAATTGTCCGCAGTTTAAAATGAAGTTGAGTTAATCCTTTTTCATACTGCTTTGTCGAAATAAGGTCTAATTTCTGTTCAGGTCGTCCGTCTTTGAAGAGTTTTGTTCCGCTACCAACTAAGATTGGAATAACAGAAATAATAAATTCGTCTATTAAATTTTCTTTTAATAGTTCGTTTACGATTTCCGCTCCACCGTCTATGAAAATGTTTTTCCCTTGTTCGCTTTTTAGCCTTAAAACAAGGTCCCTCAGTTTTCCCGTGTAAAAAATTGTCTTGCCGATACTTGGTCTTGCTGTCCTTGTTATGATATAAGAATTTTTGTCAGCGTGAGGAAATTCAGAAACTTGGGTCATTACCCAATCATAAGTTTTTCTGCCAAGTATTACTGTATCTACCGATTTTATAAAGTCTGCATAACCGTAGTCTTCACCGTCTTGTTGGACGATTGATAAAAAACTCAAGTCGTCATTTGGTTTCGCAATGTAGCCATCTAAACTTGTTGCTATATATAAAATTACTTTTCTGTTCATTGTCGTATTTGTCCAATAGTCAAGACTTATAAATCCAAGGTTGATTATACCGCATTTTCAAGCGTGTGAGTAATTGGATACTGCTCACATGAGATAATTCCCCGGAATGGCTTATAACGGCTTATGCTGCCAATGTTGGATTGGGTAAACCTCTTCGTAATCAAATTTCTTTAAATGTAGTGCCAAGTGCAAGCAATACAAAACCGGTTAACAAAAACCAATAATTATAAGTAGTTAAAAAATCAACACTAACAAAATGACCTATTATGCCTAATATTCCAGATATTAGGCCAATAATCCAAACAAATTTCGAAGGTGCTGAAGGTAGCATAGCTCGTTTCATAATAATTTCTATTAGGTAAACATCAATTAAAAGTAAATATTATTTTAAAAAATACCTTTGTTGCTGATTACTATCTTTTCATTTATTTCCATGCAAGTTACACCAGCAAAAAGCCAAATTCAAGTTTATTATATCTTAAATTCTAAACTAACCCATAATATATTATAGAATCAGTATCAATTAATTACACAGATTAGGCATACATAATGTGATTTCTGAGGGCGGATAAATATAAAACTATCAATATATATAAGTTTAGTATTTCAATAATACCAGAATTAGACAAAATATTGCAACTATTGCATCAATCGCTCCCATAATTCCATACGACAATGGATTCAGATTTTTAAAATCCACCATCAAGGGGTAAATAAACAATAATGCCAGAGGTATTATCATTCCAAGCCATAAAGCAAACCTGATTTTACTGATCAGTAATACTATAAGTGTAAAATAGACGACACCAAAAACTATATACATTACAAAACCGGGATTTGGCTTAGTAATAATTCCAAGGTAGAGATTTAAAACACATAGAAGTAATAGGAGACCAGCTGATAAATAACGAATTGCGATCATCTTATTACTGATTTAATGTTTCGGATAAGCTAATTTAATAAAATAAAAAGCCGAAGTCAATTTTATTTAATAGCATGATCCCCTACGCTGATTTCCGGGGGCTGCATCATAATCCTCAAAGTTCGGTCGCTCAAATATTAAAATCCACCTCATGTGTAACATTTTCTATTCATATTGTTACATTTTCAGGTGAAATTGGTACAAAGGGTATAGCAAGAAAAAGCAGAGGTCAAATTGATGCAAGCAGGAAGCTCCCGGAGTTGATTTCCGAATGATTAGTAAAGCTAATGCATTCTGTTATTCCTAAGTTAGATGAACATTTAAAATAAAGGATTAGATGTATTTATTACCTTTCCCCTTGTATTTCATCGGATTGTCGTCTTCATGTTTTTCCCCTCCTCCCCCAAACGGATGTAAGAAAAAATAAATTGTATCTTTTATCAATACTCGTCCTATTTTTTTGTCCTCGGGATTCTTGGGCAGATTTCTTCTTGCCCGATAATCTCTTATTCCCATTACAATATGCATCAGAATCAATACCAGCATGTAGACAGAAAAAAACCACCATTCATCACCATATTCCATATTTGTAGGTTTTATATCAAAGTTACATCACCAAAAAGCCGAAGTCAAGTTTATTTTAAACAGTAAGTCCCCGGGTGATTTCCGAGGACTGGTAATCATTAAGATAATGCACTGCAATCTGTTAGAACCTTAATGTTATTCCCAGACCGAGTGCCATTGAATTGACTGGTCTTATATCAAACTTTTTTAAAGCGATTTCCGCATTAGTCTTTCTGTTAGCTCCGATTGCTCATAAAGATATACCAGCTATAGCAGCAGGCATACCGACTGCTGCACCAACTACCGCAGGAAGCATAAATTATCTGAGTTTGCCCAGTTGTAAACAAACCAGGACGCCATAAAAAGTAAACTCAGAATTTATTACGATATAGCCATTGAGGCCAATTCCTATCCACTTACCCTGACGGAAAACCTGCACATCAACCGGAACTCCGAATCTCTTACGCTCGATTAAATTATGGTCAGTACTTCCAGGCCCATATTCTACAAGATCCAGCATGGTACTATAATCGATTCCTGTAGAAACAGAGAAGTAACCGGGGGAGTCCCCTGTTTGATTTTTCTTAATTAAACCATACATCAGATTATAACTCGAAAATCTATCACTCTCCACCCGAGAAATTATTAACCTCAGTTGCACGAATATATCTGACAGTAATTAAATGAAACGCCTTTTGCAATGACAAACTAACAGTCCCGCTCAGGCACCACTCTGATCTGCGATTGTCTTCATAACCCAAACCCAGATTAAGCCAAATATTTGTTTTGGTGGATTTGATTGTATCCTGTCCCTGGATTATTAAATCATGTGCGGAAATTTCGATAAAACAAAACGAATCCAGAACTATGAGGAACAAAAGATATAGGCTTCTTTTCATTACTTAAAAATTATTGGTAGACTATATACAAAGTTACACCACCAAAAAGCTGAAGTCAATTTTTTATTGCCTGATGAGTAAGATTTAAGATAAGATTATATGGAATTTTGCTTACTATTTTAAAACCACGTGATTCTTTATCAGGAATGCAGCAAATGAGTACAAGTGGCTCAATTTATACAATAACCTGCCTGCCAGATATTAATATTCCGTATGACTCTTTTAACTATCATTTATGTCCAAAACGATATGAGACACCAACCGAAAATTGTATTTCAGGAAGGTCTTCAATCCCCATTGTACTCCAATTCTTACCAGTCCACAAGAATAATGGCTCAATAACAATATTGTTCTGCAATGGGAGATAGGCTGAAAAATAATATGGTAAAAGGCCATTATCAGCAAAGGAATAGTAATCTGAATTGCAGATTATAAGATGATCAAGAAGCTGAATATCCAGAAGATTTCCGGCTTCTTTGATCTTTGCTGTGATTTTATTGTCAGATTCGGAAGGATTAAGGTTTCCGGATGGGTGATTATGGGCTACTATTAACCCGGAAGCACGTTTTAAAACGGCGGTTTTAAATAAGATCCTTACATCGGTAACGGTCCCGGAAATTCCTCCTTTTGAAATCTGTTCTACTTTAATGACCTTGGCTGTCGATACTTCAAAAACTGGATCGGTCTCAAAATAACTTTCTGAATTTTTTATATGCAGTACATGGGAGTTATTATCTCAATCATTGAATTGTGAGATGAACAAGTTGGCGCGGCAGGAATTTTCGCGGGACAATACCGCCGGGTGCTCCCGGATCGTCAGGATCTGGCATCCCCTGAAGTATCTCGCTGCAAAAGCGGTGCTGGTCGCCAAAATGAGCAGAAAACTCGGAAACTGCTCCTCCTGCATTTGAGTGACTTCCGGCATCGTACACATCGAGGAAGATACGTTTATTTGGATTTGGCGGCCATTTAAAACCTGACGGAAGGGTCACTGTTAACCAGAGGTTCCAGCTATTGTCCTGCCTCTGCCCGGATGGCCAGATACGTTTGATCAGGTTTGTACCCTCTATCCGACCCACAAATGGACATCCTGACGCCATTGGGAGTTGAACCTGATACGGACGCACGGCACTGGCTGGGGTGGTACAAACTGGTAGACCTGGGCTGATTCTACTTCCTGACTGATCATAGAGTAATCCAGATATCCAAAACCATTTTCTCCCCATCGGTCACCCCAACTGTTTAAATACTTCAGTTTTTTTGTAGCGTCATCGTAACCGACAAGCACTACAAAGTGCCCTACTCCGAAAACCTTCTTCGTTAGGGCTATACGAACCGGGCCTCCTTTCAGCCAGTACTTTAGCTCGTTAAGATCAACCTGCACATCACGGTGGAAGTTTGGTGCAACAGCCTGCGGATGGCGATCTATACGGTAATTGGGACATTCAGCATCTCCTGCTTCAGTTGGCCATTGAATCCCGTCAGAGTTTGTCGGTTCGGTTCCCTCCGTGGGGCAGCCGAATCCATAAAGATATTCATCAAGTGTTTTGTAACTTGCTCCAGATGCAGGGATTGGTTGCGTCGTACGCTGATTGCATGGCTTGTTTTCCGGCCAGCAACGGAGGGTCCATGACCATGCCCAGATCAGCCTGTTAACTGATATGTTTGGGTGAATGTAAGGGGGGCAGTACTTTGCAAGGAGAATATCCCAGCATGCCGCCTGGGCATTCAGCCCGCAGGCATATGCTCCCTGGTCACGAATGTATTTTACATGGACAGAGTGGTCGATCCATGGCGGGAGATCACTCAACATGTCTGCAGTGTAGCTCAGGGCTGAAGTTCGTGATGCAACAGCCCGAAGATTAGCCTCCAGAGTATCAAAGTTACGACCAAATTCGGTAAGTGGCTCACCTAATGAACCCTTACGTGGCTGAAAATTGTAGTTTTTGTTCATAATTACCTCAAAACAAAAAAAGTATAAAAAGCTTACGATGTTGATTGATGAAAACTTAAGAAAGTCAGTATTACCGCATTTTCAAGCGTGTGAGTAATTGGAAACTGCTCACATGAGATAATTCCCCGGAATGGCTTATAACGGCTTATGCAGCCAATGTTGGTTTGGGTAAACCTCTTCGTTATCAAATTTCTTTAAATGTAGTGCCAAGTGCAAGCAATACAAAACCGGCTAACAAAAACCAATAATTATAAGTAGTTAAAAAATCAACACTAACAAAATGACCTATTATGCCTAATATTCCAGATATTAGGCCAATAATCCAAACAAATTTCGAAGGTGCTGAAGGTAGCATAGCTCGTTTCATAATAATTTCTATTAGGTAAACATCAATTAAAAGTAAATATTATTTTAAAAAATACCTTTGTTGCTGATTACTATCTTTTCATTTATTTCGATGCAAGTTACACCAGCAAAAAGCCAAAGTCAAATATTTCTTAGAATCCCGCTACATATCCTTTATATAGGGTGTATATTAGGGCATGATGTCAGAATCCTTGTAATTAAAAGATATTCTACGAGATAGACATGGTTACTCTCAGGTAATTTGATCTGCTTTCCTGACAAAAGGAAACCTCTTCAGAGAAAGTTTCACAAACTATGTAAAAAGTTCTATAATGGACTCAAAAATATTTAACAGCCGTCTGACCAATTTTGACCTTTTAGGCTTAGTTTCCTCATAGTGGTCAAAAGGCTTTTGTTTTATGTTCTCAATTTTGTCATCCCTTATTATTTCTGACTTTTTCATATGAAGATTATTTTGTGACTGCCCGAACAGACTAATTATTTTTAAAAACTTATTAGTATTCTTATTCCAACTGCCATCGATTTATTTGTTTTAAAATCAAACTTCTTTAAAGCAATTTCAGCTTTTGTATTTCTAATACCTCCGATTGCCCATAAAGGAATGCCAACTATTGAAATGGGAATACCGATCAAAGCACCAAGATAGAAGGGAATCAGTGTCTTAAAGACTTCCCATCCCTCCAACGAATTCGAACTCGACCAAATAGCTGAAGTAATATATCCTGCTGCTACTATCCCGACACCGCTAAATGTTAAAATCATCCCTGCATTTCTTATTTTATCAGCTTTTACCATATACTTATTAAGCTGTTTAAAATTTAAGGTATCAAGGTTTACTTTCTGTGCCATTATGCTACTGGAAGCAAGAAACAATAAGA
The DNA here is from genome assembly GCA_963700275.1 of uncultured Bacteroidales bacterium. Taxonomy (GTDB): domain Bacteria; phylum Bacteroidota; class Bacteroidia; order Bacteroidales; family VadinHA17; genus LD21. The sequence continues at coordinate 307,917 of CAVOWZ010000017.1, forward strand.
ATATCAAAATGATTCTACTTTTAGAAAAAAGATTCCTTTTCATCTTCAGTAATTTACTTTATACCATAATTACACCACTAAAAAGCCAAAGTCAAATATATTTAAACAAAACCCCCCAGAGCTGATTTCCGAGGGCCTACAATAAGCTGTTGTTAATGTTTAGTTTTTCAAACAGCGAATTGAACAACCATACTCCATGATGTTAGTGTGAGTATTTGCCTTCTGGTAAGCTCATCCTTTTCACAACAACTGTTTGTAAACAACAATAGTGCAAATATTATTTTTTGATAAAATCTGGCTCTTCTTAACTTTCTCATAATTATCACTTTAGTAATCAAAGGAATAATGGCTAAAATGAAAAATAACATGATTCTTATACAAATTTACACCATTAAAAAGCCGAAGTCAAATTTATTTTAACAAGCTGATTTTCATTTAATTTGACCCATCATCTCCACGATAAATAGTCTCCGGATATACCTTTGGTAGGTGTCTGCCATTACTCTGAGCTGATAGGCCGATATAGTGGAAAAGCCGAAGGCTCGACCACCTGTCGCCGGAGTAAATTGATCATCCTTTGCCGGAATTATGTGCTTGTTATTATACTATTTGTGATAATTGCAGTCGAACCGGCGAGATGTGGCCAGGACTTCCGGCTTTTGCACCAGTAGCTGATTTCCGGGGGCGGGTAAAAGGTTTACCGATGTTAACGGTTATTAATTCTTTATGCAGCGGACTGAGAATCCTCGTGTCTTTGTGGTAGAGTATCTGTAAACACCTTCATATTCATAGGTTAAGTATCTAAAATAACCTTGTGTTGAGAATGCTGTTGAAGTCCAATAGTACCCGTAATTATTAAGTAGTGTGAAAATTCCTCCATCGTCAAAACGATAGCCACCCGGAAGAGCTGTAAATCCTGTCATATTCCGTTTTTGCGGAAAATTAGTGTTCCCAACCGCACCGGTTGTATATGTAGATGAGGGCCAAAGGGTGGTGGCAGCCAATGCTTTACCTATTTTATTTTCACTCGTGGTGCCATCATAATTATAACCGTTAGCAATCAGATAATTTTCCATTTTTGTCCATTCCTCATCCGAAGGCAAACGCCATCCTGTAGGACAATCATTATTTGCCGCAGGCCAATTATACAATACCCCGTAAACCTGAAAATTAGTAGTAGCTTTTGCCTCGCTTACATTTGTTCCCTGATAATCGTAAACATAGTAGAGTTTTTCTGTTTCAGAACCTGCTGAAGATGGACTTACAGCAGGAAGATACTCAAGATTCCTTGCCATCCATATTTGAGTTCCAATACTTACAACCGGATAGTGATTATTAGCTGCATCAGTGCAGGAAATAAAATTAAATGAGACAATTTTATCCTGTGCAGGTATTTCTGTAAGTACTGTACTAAAATTTCCTGAAATAGCTGTAAATTTCAACCTGTCTCCGATTGCATACACCATATCCCTTGTATCCAGTACCTCTTTATTATCTGTATTCAATGGTTTTTCATCAACAGCTTGAATATAGTTACTAACCTTCTCAACATTGATCGTCCCGTTTGATTTTCCATTACATAATAGTTTTCCTGTAAATTGATAAGTTTTACCTTTAACGTTAATCAGATAAAGGCCACTTTTTAAACCTGAAATAAGAAATCCCTGTTTTCCGTTCTCTAAATAACTCTGATCTTTGAATACTTGTTTCCCTGTTATTTCATAGATTGTAATAATAGCATCACCACTAACTGAAGGATTTATCTCCAGTGTTGCGTAATTTGTCAGTGGATTTGGATAAATCTTTAATTCAGCTGATTGTCTAATCTCATTAACATTTATTCCGGTTGTAACAGTCAGCCGTAAAATATCATTTCCGTTTAGATCAAGAAAAGTACCTGCAGTCAGGTTCTCTACCTTAACAGTTTCCACAGTATTTGATTCACCAGTTCCGGCAAAAGAGATAAGGTAAGTCTGTGCATCAACCGTTATTGCACAAAAAATGGCTATTAAAAACAGTAGATTTTTCATGATAGTATTAATTATTTGTCTGTTTAATTCAAATTTATGCCATAATCAAGCCGAAATCAAATTTATTTTGAAATCCTGTCACTAGTCCTGTATATAGGGTATTTATAGTAATTTTGATTTTGGTAATTATTGCAGTAAATTCTAAACTACAATGAAGTTTAATCATAAATATATAAAGGACAACTATTTAATTATAAGGATACTGCCTATTATTCTTATAATTTTAACTGTTAATTCATGCAAGTCAGAAGAAGATATGTCATATTATATGAAAAAAGTTGAATTTACAAATAATTGGAATAATCAGATAATCAGTCTATCCATAAAGAAAAAGATTGAAGAAATTACCACTCAACTTATACAGCTAAAGTTTTCAAATCAAAATAATACCTCTCATAATAAAATCCCCGGGGGGCAACATAGTATTATTTACAGGTGCTTCAAGGAAAGAAAAGACCTATGCAGCTATGTTTATCGGTAAATCTATCGGGATGGATATATACAAGATAGATTTGTCAAGAGTAGTTTCAAAATATATTGGAGAAACTGAAAAGAATATTTCAGCATTATTTAACCGTGCTGAAGATAAAGACTGGATTTTGTTCTTTGATGAAGCTGATGCTCTTTTTGGTAAACGGACTGAGATTAAGGATGCTCACGACCGATATGCTAATGTGGAAATTTCATACTTATTACAAAGAATTGAGGATTTTCCCGGACTTGCTACTGGCCTCCAATAGAATAAAAGAAAATGATAGCATTTTTATTAACAGGATCAAATACTCCATAGATTTCACCAGAGACTAAATAGGCATTTGGATCTGTGAAAAAGCACTCAGTATTTCGGACTAATGCTTAAAAAGGCAATAATGCCCCTCACCTTCATATAATTGAAATTCAGCATGTGGTAATCGCTGCGGCCAATTTCTTCCCATTTCAGCAAAGAGCAACTCATCCTTACTCCTACCTGGAAAATTTTAACAGGGCTCGTAATTTCTTCAGG
>CAVOWZ010000018.1:0-360571 GCA_963700275.1 uncultured Bacteroidales bacterium
CTTCAGTACTTTTAATGGTCCTTACAGTAAATGGTGATATCCGGTTTTGTGACCCCTGTCACCTTCGAAATATCCCTGTCAATATCCTTTATGCGCTTAAGGTTTTCGGCAGTAAGCATGGTGCTGTCGCTGAAGATCACCATTACCATATCCTGCATACCGAATTCATTTTCAATCTTTGTCTGTATCTGATTTCTCTCATCTCGATGGATGAGGGAACATAATTCCTCATCTCGGGATCGTCCGGGAGAACGGAATAAGAGATCCGAATAAGATTCCCAGCAAAAGGCAGATAACAATTATTACCCGCGAATTTTATTATGAAGTCTGCCATTGTTCTAAAAGTCAACTCTTAATGAAAACTTTACACAATTCATAAATTCATAAATAAGGTCATTAACCAATCCCTTTCTTCCTGAAGTAGAAATCTCCTCCGGCGCTGGGATAGTCTATTTCCATATCTGCAGGTCTTGTTATTTCAGCTCAGGCATCAAAGAAAAATCGTGAGATGGAAATTATAAAGAGTAAAAAGCGATGGGTTATTTTTCCGTAAAGCGGGTCCTTTTCAATTCTCAGTCCGGCTGAATGATAAGTCTTTTCAATCTGATAATTGTAAAGTCTGTTAAAGGCGCTGACCTGTTGCCTGACATACTCATTAAGATTAAAATTCGGATCTCCCATCATTGCTGCCAGGCTTGCCAAATCAATTTCTGTTCCGATTATGGATCAGCTGCAGGAGCCTAATCGGGATAGTCTTCCGGAATATTCTGCTGTCAGCCTCCAGTCTCCAGGCATCCAGTCGATACCAGCAACATAATTTATTTCACTCAGGGGAACATATTCTTCTGTCTTGAAGGATTTATACGGGAAGCTCCAGGCCGCTTCACCCCGTAAACCGATGCTGCCTGCAGTGGTCTCGAAATCAAATCCAAGATTCCTGATCTTATATGGAGTCATTCCCATCTCAATTGAAATAGCGGGTACAGGGCCTGCCATCTCCAGGGAAAAGTCTGTGAGTGCAATTCCCGGCATAGGATCATAACCGTCAAACCATGAAAGGCTCATATCGAGTCCCGTCAGATGCATCTGGGCTTTCAGGCCCCAGGTGAACATCTTTCGTTGTTATAAGTGAATTTATCTGGTTTATAGAAACATACGAAGGAAGGGGAATAGGACCTATCAGCAATACAGATGATCTGTAATACGGAACGGCTATGGCTTCAAAGCTTAAAGCAGGCAACGGGTATATTTTCCCATTAATCAGCAGGTTGCCGATATCCATATCTTCAGGGTCGGGAATCTCGTGTATAGTTCCGGGGATTGAACTTTGAAGTCGGATTGGAAAAATCTGTCCGGCCCCACTTTACAATTGTCTGACCGGCAGTTATATCCCATATTTTCCCGTTTACCTTAACATAGGCCTCTCTGAGATCAACTCTTTTAACGGGATCAAAAATGGAATTCCATAACGAAACCTGATGTCTGCAAATGCTTTAAAATGAATCATTATCCCTGGCTTCTGCCTTAAGCCCGAAATCCGAGAATGCACTGGAAATATATGGTTTGTCATCATTATCATCTAGGCTGCCATATAATCCACCCCTGATAAATCCGTAAATTATATTTTCTCTTTGCCCTCATCAGAAATAAGGCTGGTTTCCTGACTGGCCCGGAAAAGTCCCAGTATTAAAGGAAGGGAAGTAAGACAACTTATACAGAAAGAGTCCGGTTCATTTGTGATTTTTAATCCGAAGGAACGGAATATTTCGGAGATGACTCGTCGTCTTATCCGGCTGTCCCGTACCAGTAAAAGATAGTTGAAATTGTCCGTGCCGGTGGGGAAGGACTGTTATCCGTGATTCCTGTTGATTTCTCCCTGAATTCACTTGGAGTCAGTCCGGTCAGTGCTTTTAAATATTGAATTAAAGGTTGTTTTGGAATTAAATCCTGCATCAAAGGCAATTGCAAGAATTGTATAGTGATTATACCTGGGATCTGAGAATCTTTCAATTACTTCTTTTACCCTGTATTCATTTATGAAAGTAAAGAAATTCCTCTTATACTTTTCATTCAGCACCTGGGTAATATGATGACGTGGAATTCCTGTCATCTGTGAAAGATCCTGAATGCTGAGATCACGGTCGAGATAAGGCTTGTTCTCTTCAACATATGAGATCAGTTTTTGAAGATAATCCTGTGCCTGGCTATCCTTAAGACCGCTTCTGATATATTTTTCTGTATCCTTTTTATCATCAACCTGTTTCTAATTCCTGTCCGAAAATAACAGGTTGCTTAATGCCATAAAAACTATAAACAAAAGAGAAGAGTGCAATAAATCCAAATATTACAAAATAGGGATCAAACGGGATATAATTACCAATAATATTAAGTCCACCAAGAATAAACAGAACAAAATATGCAACATAAAAGCTTATTGATACTATCTTCAGCCAGTTAAGAGTAATAACTCCTGAAGTATATGAAACAAGATTTTTAAGATTAGCCTGGTGCCTCTTTATTTCAATAAATGTCAAAAACTGTATACTGTTACTGAAAGGAAGAAGCATATACTGTAGACTAATTCTTAATGAGATGAATCTGTCAGGAACAAAAAAATTTCCAAGATCTTCCAGCAGTGGCTTGGTTCTGAAAATCACTGAAACGGTAAGAAAAATCACAAAAGGAATAAAATGGAGAAGAGCCAAGCCAGTTGAATTTCTTGTCAGGATTTGTCATGAATTTAACATACAGAAACAGAAGCGGACCATAAGTAAAGGCAACAAACGGGAAGGAATACATCTCAAGTAAAGTGCTGTTAATAAGGGCAAATATCAGCTCAATACATATCAGAAACAGCCATGCTGCCATAAGCCTGTTTGCTATTGTTAATGGCTTTTTAGTTGAGATAAGCAATCCTGCAAAAAAAAGATTGGGAAATTCCAATATACAATATGGGATCAATGTTCACCATAAAGACTCAGGAAAATGATAATTATCACTCAAATATAACGAAAACCCAATAATAATTAGGTATTTTTGAAACGTAAGTTGTAAATAACAACTGATATAATTAGATTAATTATTTATAAATAATTAAATATCTAACATATATGAGTATCCTGTTAAACAAAAACTCAAAAGTGATTGTTCAGGGATTTACAGGAAGCGAAGGAACATTCCATGCCACACAGATGATAGAATACGGAACAAAAGTAGTTGGAGGGGTAACTCCGGGAAAAGGAGGACAGATACATCTGAATTGCCTGTATTCAATACTGTACGGGAGGCTGTTACAACAACCGGTGCTGATGTTTCAGTAATCTTTGTTCCCCCTGCATTTGCAGCCGATGCAATAATGGAAGCTGCAAATGCCGGAGGATAAAACTGATTGTAGCAATAACAGAAGGAATTCCGGTATCTGATATGGTTATTGTAAAAGAATATCTTAAATCATAAGATTGCAGGCTTATCGGACCAAATTGTCCGGGTATAATTACTCCCGGTGAGGCAAAAGTTGGTATAATGCCGGGATTCATTCACAAAAAAGGAACTATTGGAATTATTTCACGTTCAGGTACTCTTACATATGAAGCAGTGGACCAGGTAACAAAAATGGGATTGGGCCAGTCAACCTGCATCGGAATAGGAGGTGATCCTATTGTGGGAACAACAACACTTGATGCTGTAAAACTGATGATGGATGATAATGAAACAGAAGCAATTGTTGTGATAGGTGAGATAGGAGGAAATATGGAAACTGAAGCAGCTGAATGGATAAAGGATAACGGTACAAAACCGGTGATTGGATTTATTGCCGGCCAGACTGCTCCAAAAGGGCGAAGAATGGGTCATGCAGGAGCAATAATAGGAGGGAAGAACGATACTGCTGCTGCAAAAATGGAGATAATGAAAGAATGCGGAATCCATGTGGTTGAGTCACCTGCGGATATCGGGGCAACAGTGTTAAAGGCTTAAAGGCAGTATAAGTTGTAAAGGCTGTTAAGGCTGTAATGTCTGTAAAGGCTATAAAGGTCATAGCTATAAAGCCTTAACAGCCCTAAAGCCCTTAAGCCTTAAAGCCTGTAATGCCGATTGCTATAATAGACTTTTTATTATATTTGCACAAATTTTAAATCTAAAAAATGAGATTACTTGAAGGAAAAACAGCTCTTATTACAGGTGCATCAAGAGGAATAGGAAAAGCCATTGCTCACAGATTTGCAATTGAAGGAGCAGATATTGCAATAACAAATATTGTTGATGATGAAGAGTTTAAGACAACTATAAAAGAACTTGAAAATCTTGGTGTTAAAGCAAAGGGATATGTATCAAATGCTGCAAGTTTTAATGATTCCCAGAGGGTAATAAATGAAGTTGTAAAAGATTTCGGCAGGATTGATATCCTTGTAAATAATGCAGGAATAACCAGGGATACCTTGCTTATGAGAATGACTGAAGATCAATGGGATTCTGTAATAGCAGTTAACCTTAAATCGGTCTTTAATCTTACAAAAGCTGTACTTCAGACAATGATTAAACAGAAAAGCGGTTCAATAATAAATATGAGTTCAGTTGTAGGGGTATCAGGAAATGCAGGACAGAGCAACTATTCTGCTTCAAAAGCAGGAATAATTGGATTTACAAAAAGTGTGGCAAAAGAGGTTGGTTCAAGAAATATCAGATGCAATGCAATCGCTCCGGGATTTATTATTACTGAAATGACAGAAAAATTACCTGAAGATGTAAAAAAAGAATGGGCAAATAAAATACCTCTCAGACGTGGCGGAACCCCTGAGGATGTGGCAAATACGGCTTTATATCTTGCTTCAGATCTATCTTCTTATGTAAGCGGACAAACAATTCATGTCTGCGGAGGTATGTTAACTTAAAAATATTTATTATCTTTACAAAACCGCAGGGCGCCCATCCTTTTAGCACGAGGAAATGCAGCGAGACATATTTATTCCACACTTATTTTAAAAGGGCGCCCTGCTTCTTTTTTTAATAGCCTGCTGATCAATGAACAACATTATATTTCTTCTTAATTATAATAATTCCTGTTGCAGGATTTATTATTGAAAGATATCTTGATTATCTTAATTCACACAATGTGGTCAGATACACTTCCTGAAAAACTAAAAGGAATATGCGATGAAGAGGAATACAGAAAAACACAGCTATACCAGAAAGACAATAACAGGTTATCATTCTGGTCATCCTCATTTAATCTGGCAGTAATTCTGATAATGATAATTGCCGGAGGTTTTGCCTGGTAGATAGATCTGGCCAGATCATTCAGCATAAATCTGGTTATTATTTCACTTATATTCTTTGGAATAATTGGTTTTGCATCTGATCTGATAAATATTCCATTTCAGCTTTTATGACACATTTGTAATTGAAAAGAAATATGGATTTAACACAATGACCATCAGAACATTCATAACTGATCATATTAAATCATGGTTTATTGCACTTCTGGTTGGAATTCCTGTACTTGGACTGATTACATGGTTCTACTACAAAACAGGAAAAAATTTCTGGCTTTATGCATGGGGACTTGATAACAGCTCTTTTCAGTTTTTATAAATCTTTTCTATTCTGAACTGATTGTTCCTCTTTTCAATAAACAAACTCCACTTCAGGAGGGATCATTAAGAACACAGATCGAGACATTTGCTACAAAAAACAGGATTTAAACTTAAGAAATATTTATATAATTGATGGTTCAAAAAGAAGCACAAAAGCAAATGCATATTTTTCAGGATTTGGCCCAAAAAAGAGAATAGTACTGTATGATACACTACAGAAGGAACTTACTGAAGAGGAGATAGTTGCAGTGCTGGCTCATGAAATAGGTCATTATAAGAAGAAACATGTTCTGTTAACACTTGCTGTTTTCAGTTATTCTTACCGGATTAATGCTTTTTCTTTTTTCACTTGTTGTTAATAATCCTGAATCTGTCACAGGCAATAGGATCACAGAACCACCAGTTTTCATCTTGGCCTGATAGTATTTGGAATACTTTACAGTCCGTTATCACTTAATAATCGGACTTGTTTACAAATTATATTTCGCGAAAAAATGAATTTGAAGCTGACCGGTTTGTGAAAGAAAATTATCAAACCTGAGATACTTGCTGATGCACTTAAAGAAGCTATCGGTTAAAAATCTGTCAAATATGATGCCTCATCCGGCATATGTTTTTTTTCATTATTCACATCCTCCATTACTAAGCAGGCTTGAGAAATTGGAATGAATTTACTTATATTTGCATGAAATTTTATGCCTCCTTAGCTCAGCTGGTAGAGCAGCTCATTCGTAATGAGCAGGTCGTGGGTTCGAGTCCCATTGGAGGCTCAGTTTCGAAGTGCAGGATGGGGCAAGGAGATAGGGTGATGAGGGGAAAAGGAGAGAGAGAAAAGGACCATATTAAACTCCGGGTCAACCTGAGTTTGCCTTCCGCCGTGGTTTTTATTAAGGCAATAAAGATTATCCCCATATAAAAATTGCAAAGCCAGGCTGGATTAAGTCTCAGGGTGAGCTTTTAAAGGCTGGGGTTCTTTAACAGGTATATGTGATATCTTTGCCATTTATTCAATCTTTGGTACAGCTAAATACACATACCAGTGCGCTTATCATGTCGTCTATGATCTGGTTACCTACTGCTAAAATACTGATCTTTATGCAGTAAGTGTGCTAATTCTGTACAAGTGACCAAAAACCCCAACTACTTATTAACACAAATGGGTCATGTACGTTCATATTTCTCTCATAACCGCCTGGAGAAGCTGTAAAACCAGTGGAGTTAGTAGCACCGATATCTTGATCCAATGCGTTGTACCTGTTTCTCTTAAAGGAATTGCGGATAAAGTTGGATGAAAATCAGCGACAAGTATATTCCAATCCGCATCAGTAGCTGACATGCCAACCAGTTGGGCATATATTACGTGGATTATTCACAACATACCATGTATATAATCTGCCATAAAATCATACATTGTTTTCATCACCATTATAAGCCCATTGATATTTTGGTGTACCTTCAGAACTGTTACATCTAATGTTGCTGGGATTTGTAGTACCAATCTGATCACCATTACGGTACCTTGTAAGTTCTTACCATCCAATCTTGATTTTCGATGGTTACCACATGATAAATATTGCCATCATGTCCAATACTGTCTCTATTAGGAATTTTAGAAAAAAGTTCATCCCCATATCCTGTCCCTTCACACACTTATTGGTGGCATATGCTCTGAAATAGTAGGTAGTATTCGACTTTAAGCCGTAGAATATTACTTGCAAAACTTCCTGTCTCATTTCCATCCATAGTTTTATCATTATCAGTTGAGCAAATCACCTTCTTGTGTTCCAAGAATCCACGATTTGTTATAGAAGCACCTCCATCACTTTATTATATCCCCTCCTGAATAATACTTTCATGTGTAACCTCTGTTATAGTTTTAGTTGTTACGACTGAAAGAGCAGCCTTCTTGCAGAGGTCAAGCAATATCCGAAAGAAGAATCATTATTATCTCAAAACTTGAAGGAGAGTTTTAGAATTAGTAGCCAATCTACTAATTCAACAGAGAAAGTATAATTAAATGAAGTTACTCAGCAAAAAGCCGAAGTCAAATTTATTTTGAGGGATAAAAAAGCTCCCGGGATCCGAGGGCTGAATTGAATCTCTCAGAAAGGATGTTACTTTATACAGGTTTTATTCGAAATAGGTTATAGTTCTTTCTGCATACATTATATAAGGACCATACTCATAGCCAACCTTTATCCAGTTGCCCTTAGCATCATATTCAAGATAAGTGTACTTAGCTTTACCAGTGACATTTTTGTCTTTATCAAAATTTGTTACCTCCGAGATTTTTCCCTTGTCATTAATAGATGTATTTATACGAGTTTCTGATATTACCATCCGGACTATAATTTACACCACCAATAGCTTGTCTGTTATCATTGTATTCAGTCGACGATATCCAAAGCAAATTTCCTTTACCATCAAATCCCCGGATTTCTATCTCATCTCCTGCCTCATTATATTTATGAGCAAAGCTATATAAAAGTGAATCATTATCAGCTTTATAATCTTCGGAAGCTATAAGCTGTCCTTTATCATTATTCAAATGTTTTGAATAACCTTCACCTTTTGGATAAATTTGTCCACCTATACGTTTGCCTTTAGGAAATGTATACTTTGATGACACTATCTGATTATTTTCTTTGAAATATTGCCAGTTATCGACAACTCTGTCATTATCGTCCAGGGTATTATAATCAATAATGTGATCTCCTGTTTTATCGAAGGTAGCTTCAAAGTCATAAAACCACCTTAATGAGTCGCGCTCTCGGGTGGTAATATGGATTGCCTTTTTTAATATTTTCCCCGGTGCCTGTGCCCCAGAATAGTTTAAGAACGACCTTCTGAACTTTCCCGTTCATTTTATCCTGAACAGATGCGGGGATACCCAGCATTGTAAATTCTTCCTGTCCGTTGCATACTGCTGTAAATAAAAAACATAGCAATAAAAGTGTCTTTGTTTCCATTGTGGAATGAATTTAGTTAATAAAAAAAATTAGCTGTAAGTCTCTGTTATCACAGTTCCTGTGATCTTTAAACCTCATTTTCTTATACAAATTTCAGTCAGTCAGACATCAAAATCCACCTCAGTTGTTACATTTTTTATTCATATTGTTACATTTTCAGTGTATAATTGGTCCAAGTGGCATAGCAAGAAAAGCAGAGGTCAAATTTGATGTAAGCAGGAAGCTCCCGGCAGACTATCCCAGGCTGATAATACCTGTATTTTAAAGTTTTGTTATGATTAATATTAAGAGAGAAATCCTTACTGTTATTTCTGCATAACACCATGTTTCAACTAAAGTCAATTATTTTAAAGGGTTGTTTTATCTTAAGCTATGCCCAGGAGGACTTTTTTTTTAATCGCAGCCATTCACCCAGGCTCAGGTTTATAAAAGTGATGAAAGTAGAGATGAAGCCAGTCACACCTGAGGAGAAAACATGGTTCAAGTACCTTCGCTAAAAAATCAATAAAGGTAGATCAGACTAAAATTTTAAGGAGATGTAACCAATGGGGAATCATATTGAGGAGGGTCAAGAAAAAAAAGAATAAGATCAATGTCTGGCTATCCAGGGCAGAGGTCTTGGTTACCTTAATTAATCCTACCGTTAATGATCAAAAAATGGTTGATCTGGGAAGAGATTCTGGGGCTACCAACAGCCTGATAGAAGGGTGGAGTTCAACAAGCATCTCAAGGCAATGCAGACTTATCATATTGTGGACCATCGGATATTGACAAGGTGAAGTACCGTTGAACGAAATAAAAAATTCGGTATAACACATTAAGAATAATATTCTCCTGTGGTCTAAAGATGTAATTACTGATAGCTATAGTAACCAATATCTGCTTCATTTTTGTAACTTTGGTACTTATTGCTTTTTATGTAAAGAATTTTGTTAAAGCTAGATCATACATCTGTATTATGAAAAAATTACTACTTGTTATTCTTTTTGGGTCGCTTTGATGTCTAGAAGTTTTTCTCAATGGAAAGAAGCTAACGATGGACTTTATGGTGGAATTATATATGCATTAGCGATTGATCTAGCAACTAATTATATATATGCAGCTCCTTTTATTAACGGTGGCATTTTCTTGTCAACTGATAATGGAAGTAATTGGACTGCGATAGATAACGGATTATCAAATCCAGATGTTCGAGCCATAGCTATAAGTGGAAGTAATATATATGCAGGCACTACTGGTGGTGGCGTATTCTTATCAACAAATAATGGAAGTAATTGGACTGCAGTTAATAACGGATTATCAGAGCGGGATTATGTCAGGTCATTAGCTATAAGCGGAAGTAATATATTTGCAGGAACTTATGGTGGTGGTGTATTTCTATCAACAAATAATGGAAGTAGTTGGATTGAGGTTAATAACGGATTAACAGAGAAAAATGTATATTCGTTGGCAATAAGCGAGGAGCAATTTGTTTGCAGGAACTGATAATGGGGGTGTTTTCCTATCAACTGATAATGGAAGTAGCTGGACTGCATATCATATATAGGCTAGGGTATAATTAGGTGAATACATTAGCCATAAATGGTAGTAATATCTTTGCTGGAACTTATGGGTTGGCGTTTTCTTATCAACTAATAATGGAAGTAGCTGGACTGCAGTTAACAATGGGTTAACAAATAAAAATGTTATATTCGATCGCTATAAGCGGAAGCAATATATTTGCAGCAACTTCAGGTGGTGTTTTTTTATCCACTAATAATGGAAGTAGTTGGGCATTGCGGTAAATAACGGATTATCTAAATGCTAGATGTTCGCTCATTAGCTATAAACGGAAGTAAAATATTTGCTAGGAACTGCTGATGGCGTTTTTTTATCAACCGACAATGGAGCCAATTGGGTTGCTGTAAATCAGGATTATCAGGTAAAATTGTGTATGATATTACGATAAGCGAAAACAAAATATTTGCTGGAGTAGTGTTGGCGTTTATTTGTCAACTAATAATGGTAGTACATGGACAACAGCGAACTCAGGCTTACCAAATTTAGCCGCATGGTCATTAGTCACAAACGGAGCAATATATTTTGCAGGATTATTTAATGGGGTGTTCTCAATATCTTACCATACAATGGAAGTAGTTGGTTTGAAGTAAATAATGGATTAACAAATAAAAAAGTACGTGCTATAGCTAAAAACGGAAGTAATATATATGCAGGAACTCGGGAGGCGTTTTATCCACGAATAATGGAAATAGTTGGACGTGGTTAATAATGGATTATCAGGACGGGGCTTATCGGTATGGTCATTTGCTATAAGTGGGAGTAATATTTTTGCAGGAACTTATGGTGGTGGTGTTTTCTTATCTACAAATAATGGAAATAGTTGGACTGCGGTTAATAATGGATTATCGGTAAATGGTCTATATGTATACTCATTCGCTATAAGTGGAGACAATCTATTTGCTGGAACTGATGGTGGTGTTTTCTTATCAACGAATAATGGAAGTAGTTGGACCGAGGTAAATAACGGACTATCAGAAAATGGTTTGGTTGTTCATTCACTTGCAATAAGTGGGGGAAATATATTTGCAGGAACTGATGGAGGCGGTGTATTCTTATCGACTAATAATGGTAGTAGCTGGACCGCGGTTAATGATGGATTATCAGGTAATTATGTAAATAATTTAGCCATTAACGAAGGCTATGTCTTTGTTGGACTACAGGTAGAGGTGTTTGGAAACGGTTATTGTCAGAAATTATTACCCCAACCGGAATTGGAGAAAAATGCCATAAACAATAGTATTAAAATCTATCCTAACCCGTTAAATAATGTCTTATTTATAGAAGGGATCGAAAAGAGACTAAAATATCAATTATTAACTTACATGGAATTTTGATAATCAGTAAATATATTGTTGATGATCAAATTGATATAAGCCGATTACCTAAAGGAATTTATATACTACAGGTTGAAGGCTTGGCAGGAATTTCAACGATGCGATTTATAAAACAATAAGGATTGGAGACTTTTAAAATATTGGCAATACAACAACCACAAATCAATATTCTCATTATACCACAGTAGTTGAGCAAGACATATTTAATCCACTTTAAGAGATGCCGTTTCCTTATGACACTACTAACCACGAAAGCGGAGATTGTGTGCAAAAACGGTTAAAATGACACCTGAGACCAGAGCAAAAAGACCACCCCCTCGAAGAGTAAACTGACTTATGTAGGGTCTCCTACTTTTATAATCACTGTGACCAGACATTTTCATGACATCCTGAATCGGCATTCCCTTTGTAAACATAAAGTAATGAAAGTACGCCGTGCGGTGTGACTGCTAATGACGGCGGATAGGGGAGAGACTCATTGATAAATGACCTTGCTCTTTACAATATGAGTGGTGATGGGTCTATCCAATTCAGTCCCGGTAAATAGCTCCTTCAGATAAGTCGTTAAACTTCTGATTGCTTAGCTGGGGTGGAAATACATCCTGGCTTTCCGCATTACCAGTCTGATTCATGCCATTAATATTAAAATTTGGCATTTTTCTGTAATTCTGTTGATATTATAATGAAATGGCAATCTGAAGATTGAACTATTTGAGTTATCTTGTGTTATATCATTTTATAAAATATATTATGAAAGCACTCGTTGGTTCAAAAAGCAGGATTTCAGCAGGCATCGCACTTCTTTTCGCTGTTCTCAGCATATCAAACAGCTGTACAAAGGACGCTATGTCTGACATGAATGGTAACGGAGATAGTAATGGTGGTTCAAAAGGACCGGGAGCTAACGAGGTCTTCATTCAGGATATGACATTTACGCCGGGTACAATTTCAGTAGCAGCAAACACAACTATTAAATGGACAAATAAGGATGCTGTTACTCATACCGTAACCAGCGATTCTGGTCTGTTTGACAGCGGGAGTATAACATCCGGAGGAACATGGAGTCATACATTTGCATCCGCCGGGACTTTTGCATATCATTGCACCCCTCATCCTACAATGACCGCCAGCGTAGTGGTTAATTAAAATACTGATGCTGTTATAAAAGTAGTGCGGCAAGAAATAGGTTTTCCATACCTGGAAATGCCGCTATCCTGATTTTAGATTACCTTGACTCTATTAAATCTGGTGCTGCTTCAGGAGATTCTCTACCTCTTTGAGGTTGAATTTAAATTTTGTTGTTCTGAGGTTTTCAGCCATCCAGATTTGGGTGCCAATCTGAATTGTTTTGTAAAGATTGCCATCTACATCAGCAATGGATCCATAAGCTAAATCAGGATTAAAATTAATTGAGCTAACTTCTAAAGTAGTAAAGCTTAATTCATCACCGTAACCTGTTCCCATGGCGTTCACT
Source organism: uncultured Bacteroidales bacterium (assembly GCA_963700275.1). GTDB lineage: Bacteria > Bacteroidota > Bacteroidia > Bacteroidales > VadinHA17 > LD21. The sequence goes on from CAVOWZ010000018.1 coordinate 12,929, forward strand.
GCATAAGCTCTTACATAGTACTTTGTTGAAGGATGTAAGCCATATATTATGTCCGGAAAAGTCTCCGTTCCAATTCCCCAGGATGTTCTTCTATAGGTTGTTGTTGGAAAAGGAGAAACACCCCAGTCAATCCCCTTGTCGATTATTTCCTGTCCACCATCTGTGGTAATCAGAGAACCTATTACAGCACTTGCCACAGTGATCTCAGTAACTAAGGTAGTTTTAATTACCGGGACCTTTGGGGCGTTCATAATATCGATCGTGGTAAATGTAACCTCATTTCCATAGCTTATTCCGGCACTATTAATTGCATAGGCTCGTAAATAGTATTTTGTATTAGCAGTCAATCCGTCTAAACTGATGGTAAAGGATCCAATGCCCATACCAATGTTCTTTTTATTTGTACTGATGGTTGGATTCGGTTAGGTGCTCCAGCAGATACCATATTCAGTAACCAAAGCATCTCCGTCATCTGTCACAGTTCCTCCTGTTAATGCAAAAAAAAAGCCCCGGTTATTGAGGGCTCCGGGGAGGCTCAATTTATTAATCAATACACTTGACTTTGGTTCATCCATAGTTTAAATTTGATATATAAATCTGATTGACCTGGAATAAATTCATTATACCACTTCCGAAATATTTTAATCGTTCTGAAAAACATGAAATCAATTTTATCTCTTGTACTTTCATTTCTCCTGACCATAATTGCTTTTTCCCAGAAAAAACCTGGTTCAGGAGGAGGATTTGTAAACGGCATGCCGAACAAGCTGGTGATCTCTTCAGAAAAAACAGATGAGACTGGTACAAAAGCACTGAATGAATTTATTTACGAACTCGATCTACTACCCGGGCAGATATGTGAAGGATGGTATTATTTCTGGTCCACGGAAGGAACTCAGAGTTGTAATTTCAAGGAAACACCCGAAACAGGATGGGTCAGTATAAATCCCAGGAAATTTACATCAACAGGCTGCACAAATATTATTCCTGTAAGGTTTGCTTTTAATGCACCTGCGACAGAAGGCAGCTATGAAGCCACACTTAAAGACAGTCTTAATCATTGGTCTGATGTCATTGTACGTATCAAAGTGACCAGGAATCCTACAAAAAACTCAGTGACAAGGAGGATAGGTATTTATACAGATTCCGTTGTTTACGAAGACAATCTGATGCATTATCCTTTCAACCTGAGTAATAATTCTTGTGTCACATATTATTTCCCGGGTGATTCGATGAAATTCAACTTCCAGGTTAATCCCAATGCAAACTGGCTAAAAATCTCTCCGATTTCAGGAAGAATATATAAGAATGAATTGGAGAAATATGTGGTTACGGTAAAGAAGCGTGTTCACGACAGCACCTGGGTATCACTTTCATTAAATTATCATTCCCCTGAGTTCTACCATTCGTATGTAAAAACCGTGGTACCAAAAGAAGGATTATTATACTTTAATGGTACAAACATGATTAGTACAGGTTATTACCCAAACAGTTCCACAAAAACACTTATGTACTGGGTAAGATTTGATGCTATAGGCACTGATCAGCTGTTTGGTGTCAGTGACGGTGAGAATCATAGATTTTATCTTGGGGTTCAGAAAAGCAATACTTTGTTTGCAGGTCTGGGAAACGGCTTCACTCCTTCAACCAACCTGAATCTTGTTCCCGGGAAATGGTATCATATGGCGATGACTACCTCTGCAGATAATGATTCCGCCAAGGTATACCTCAATGGCACTGAAGTTTCCAGATTTCCTTTTAGTTTCTCAGGGAAGAGTAAATCTAATTTTTTAATAGGATTAAGAAATGATTTTCAATATTATGTAGGACCTGTTAAGGGTCTTATTGAAGAAGTTCAGGTTTGGGAACGGCCACTAACAAGAAGTGAAATAATCAATTATATGTTCTCTCCGCCCGTCGGAAACGAAAGTGGCCTGATTATCAATTATACCTTTAATGAGGGTTGGGGAGATTTTACCCGGAATCTTGTTAAAAATAATTACTCAGGTATGTTTGAAAACCAGCCTCAATGGATTGATAATATTAAAAGACCGGCAAATATGTCTGAACTAATAACTTCAGTTGAAAAGTTCAATCAGAATTCTGAGAACTTTATTAACCTGACCAGTAAACCAAATCCGTTCAAATCTGCCACAGAAATAACTTACAATCTGGAAGGTAACGGGAAAGCCATGCTGGAATTATATGACGTAAGAGGAGTCCGGATCAGAACTCTCATGAGTGAGAACATTATAAGTGGTATTAATACTTTCAATCTGAGTGATGCGACACTTCCTGCGGGAATTTATTTTGTAAAACTCATTGTTACAAATTCTGAAGGTAATCTTAACAAGTCGATCAAACTTATTAAAACAGATTGACAATAAAAGACTTACTGAAATACCTGGCTTCTAAACATTGAAGGCAGGATAGATATTCCCGGACGGGGAGTAATGATTTTATCTTTTTATTTGATTTGTAAAAATATCTTTCCGAAATTTGAAATTTAATTTTACTTCCATAATAAACCACCATGAGAGAAAACTTTAATCAAAATGCTTCATCGGGTGCAGTATATGGCCTCGGACTGATCGGAGCAGCTATTTATTTCATTTCAACAGCCACAAGCTTCTGGATGGGAGTGCTGGGATTCCTTAAAGCCATAGTCTGGCCGGCTTTCCTTGTCTTCCAGGCATTCAAAGAGCTTGCACCTCCGGCCTGATCTGACAAAAATCAGCCTTACTGACTTAACGGAATAAAAAGGGAGGCTCATTGAAGTCTCCCTTATAGTTTATTCAGTTATTTTCTTTATTGGTTTCAATACCAGCTTTCTGAATTCTACCTCGGAACCTTCAGCCTGTAATGCTATCTGTCCTCTGTCAGCGGTGCAGTCGTAACCATAGTTAACAAGATCTCCGTTGACCCATACTTTTATCTCCCTGCCGACACATTCAACAACCATGGTATTCCATTCACCTACAGGCTTTTCCGACCCATCAGTAAGGTTCTTGATCTGACGCCGCTTACCTTCTGTTCCTCCCCATTCAGCTTTTGGTCCCCGGCGTGCTTCCATATCGGGAACGGCAATATCCTCACCAATACACCAGAAGTCTCCTGCACTCTGGTGCTGCATCTGGACCTCAATAGATTTGGGGAACATCTTATACAAAGCCCTGGGTGTTGAAGCATGGGCAAGAACACCGCAGTTGCCGGGTTTACCGGCGAAGCGGTATTCCACTTCCAGACGGTAGTTCCTGTAAATCTTATCGGTAATAAGGTGACCTCCGGGAGTCCCCATGCTTACCAGCAATCCGTTACGGACAATAAAAGGACTTGCAACTCCGGAGTTATTATCCATTTCAGGGACATCGGCATGCCAGCCACTCAGATCCTTACCGTTGAACAGTGATTTTCCTTTTTTACCGGCATCGGCCTGCTGCGGAACAAGCATCAACAACGATATCAATACAAACCAGATCCTTTTCATTTTTATCCTTTTTTAAATTGTTACAAATTTAATAATTTCCATATGTATGCCCTACTGGAATCTCAATAACCCACAAATAACTGTCTAACTTAATAACGCAGTAAATCAATAACCCTAAAACCTTGTAACATTAACCATAATTCGTAACACATTCATCAATTAATCAACGCATTTAACCATTTTCCCACTGATAATGATATTCTAATTAAAAGTAAAGTAGTAACTTATTAGGTCATTTTAAGGTAAAATTTGTGATAATAAAGCTATCCCATGAAATCAACTGCTTTCCTCTTATTATTTGTCCTTTCAACCCAGGTTGTAATTCCTCAGCAGAAAAGTGGTGTTTCAAGTCCAGCATATGATCCTTCGGAACAACCAAAGTTCATTTCCGGTGAGACCAAAGGTATCCAGGTCGGGGTAAAGAATTATCAGCTTGAGCTGTTTCCTGGTCAGGTATTTGATGGCTGGTATTACAACTGGTCAAAAGGAGATCCAATAAGCTGTAATCAGAAGGAATATCCTGTAGATGTAACATGGCTCAATGTAACACCGAAAAAATTCACTTCAGTGGATTGTTATGACATTATTCCAGTTAAATATGCTTTTGTAGCACCAATGACAGAAGGTATTTATATAACAACTATTGCTGACAGTCTTAATAGATGGGATTCTGTGAGAGTTGAACTTACTGTTACAAAATCACCTAAAAATTACGCAATAAGAAAATTTGGAGTCAATAAGGACACTTTAACATATAAGAATTTTATAAAATATACACCATGGAATTGGCCTGATAATAACTGTGTTCATGATTATCTGCCTGTTGATACTTTACACTATAATTTTAATTTATATTCTGGAATGAACTGGATTAAAATAACGCCTTCCCCCGGAAAAGTATTCAGGAATAATACGCAGACTTTACAGAATGCAATTAAAAAGAAAATATATGATAGCACCTGGGTACTTCTTGAACGTAAGTATTATTCATTTCCTGCATTTTATCATTACTATGTAAGAGAAACAAAACCAGTTGATTACATGTTGAAGTTTAATGGTACAAACCTTATCTCAACAGGTTATTACCCTAATAGTTCAACAAAAACCCTGATGTTCTGGGTGAGGTTCGATGAGATTTCTGTTCAGTCAATTGGCTCTCATGATCTTTCTGACCACAGGTTTTACCTTGGCATCACTAAGGATAATAACCTTTATGCCGGAATGGGAAATTGGTACACTCCCTTAACAAGTCTGAATTTAATACCCGGGAAATGGTACAATATGGTAATGACCACCTCCAGGGATGCTGATTCGGCAATTGTATACATCAACGCAACTGAGGTTTCAAGATGGAAATATACTTTTTCCGGTGAAAGCAAAGCCAGTCTATATATAGGTGGAAGGAATGACTCGGTTACAAACATTTTCAGAAACCCCGTAAAAGGCCTTATTGAAGAGGTTCAGGTTTGGGAAAAACCGCTCAGTCGCAGTGAAATCATAAAATATATGTTTACACCACCGAAAGGTGATGAGACCGGTCTGGTAATTTATTATCCCTTCAGCGAAGGCTGGGGTAATTTTACTAAGAATTCGGTTGATAATTATTATAGCGGCATCATGTATAACGACCCGGTCTGGATTGATAGCATTAAAAGGCCGAATGACCCGTCTATAATAATTACTTCAGTTGAAGAAAATATCCGGGATGATTCAAAAATCCTGAACTTAACCTGCCGTCCTAATCCATTTTACGGTAGTACCGAAATTACATATAATCTTCCCCGTGACGGCAAAGTGATCTTAGAGTTATTTGATAGTCAGGGTAAACTTGTAAAGAATCTTGTAAATATGAATATGATCTCAGGAATTAAGAGTTATACCCTGAGTGACGCATCTCTGCCTGAAGGAATATACTTCGTAAAACTGCAATTCACTGATTTAAAAGGAACCTTAATAAAATCAATCAAAATTATTCATACTGATATTTAAAGCCGACTATGTACTGCTGATTCAGAGGAAATTTTTACTTCGTTTTTAGAAATGTATGGGACTAATTATTATTTTTGTCCCGTTAAGACTGCATGACAGCACGACTGTACGACTGCACGACTGCATGACTGCACAACCACACGCGGGAGTAGCTCAGTGGTAGAGCATCAGCTTCCCAAGCTGAGGGTCGCGGGTTCGACCCCCGTTTCCCGCTCTCACCCTCCGTAGCTTTAGCGAAGGAAGGTCCTGCCCTTCATAGTTTTAGAGAAGGAGGATCTTTCTTGAGTAGCTTTCTTCGGCCTCCGTAGCTTAAGCGAAGGAGGCAGCTAGGGAGGATTTTTTTTAATGCCTAAACCATAGAAAACACGAAAAGCCTTTCCTCCTTTTCATCCTGTTTTCTTAGATTTGTCGCTTGTATATTTATTAAAATTCCTGATGAGGGCAATAATTATAACAATAGGAGATGAACTCCTTATCGGACAGACTGTAGACACAAATTCCGCATTCATTGGTTCCGGATTGAGTATGACAGGTTTTGATATTTCCAAAAAAATATCAATTCATGATAAAAGGGATGATATCCTTGAAACATTAACCGATATCGCCGGAAAAGCACAGGTTGTAATAATAACAGGAGGTCTTGGTCCCACAAGCGATGATATCACCAAACCTACAATCTGTGAATTCTTCAATACCCGGCTTGTCCTGAATAAAATGGTCCTTGGAATGATTGAGGAAATGATGGGACGGCGTGGAGTGTCAATGAATGAAAACAACAGAAATCAGGCAATGGTCCCTGAAAGTTGCAGGGTCATCCCGAATGAGACAGGTACAGCCCCTGGAATGATTTTCGAAAAGGAGGGAACCATGTTCATTTTTATACCCGGTGTCCCGACTGAGATGAAACATTTAATGACTGAGCACATCCTGCCTATGCTGAAGGAAAGATTTATATCACAAGTTATAATTCACAAAAATATAATGACTTATGGAGCTCCTGAGGCAAAGCTTGCTGAGAGGCTGACACAATTTGAAGCTGATCTTCCGGGGGATATAAAACTCGCTTACCTGCCTTCAACAGGTGTTATAAAATTAAGACTTACCGCCCAGGGCTCAGATAACGAAATACTAAGCAGGAAAATTGAAGAGCAGGTAAAGAAGCTGTACCTGACGATCCCCGACCTTATTTATGGGGAGGACGAAAAGCCTCTTGAAAAGGTGATCGGGGAACTTCTGAAAGAGAAGGGACAAACTCTTTCAACGGCAGAAAGCTGCACCGGAGGGAAGATAGCCCAGATGATAACAAGCATACCGGGCAGCTCTGATTATTTCAAAGGATCTGTAATTGCCTATGATAACTCAATAAAAAAACACCTGCTTGGTGTATCAGATGAACTGCTTTCAGGATATGGGGCTGTGAGCAGGCAGGTTGTGGAAATGATGGCGGAAGGATCAAGGAAACTCCTTTCGACCGATTTTGCTGTTGCCACATCAGGTATTGCCGGACCAGATGGAGGGAGTGAAGCGAAACCTGTCGGAACTGTCTGGATAGCCGTTTCCTCCGATAAGGGAACGGTTTCGGAAAAGTATGTTTACGGCAGAGACCGGAACCAGAATATACTTAGATTTTCAAATGCAGCACTTAACCTTCTCAGATTACAGATTATCAGGCAATAAAAAATAAAACCTTCTTCTTATTATTAAAAAAACGAATAAAATATTTGGTTAATCAGATAAAAATCACGTATTTTGCGCTTCGTTTTGAAAAGCTATTTAGAATTGAAGTAAAAACAGGAATCAATGTCAAAGATTTGTCAGGTTACGGGAAAGAGAGCGTTGGTCGGAAATAACGTATCGCATTCAAAAAGAAGAACTAAGAGGAAATTCCTTCCCAATCTTTTTAACAAAAGATATTTTCTGTCGGAAGAGAACAGATGGATTTCACTTAAGGTTTCGGCAGCAGGAATAAGGCTCATTAGCAAGAAAGGACTCACACCTGCTCTGAAAGAAGCAAAGGAAAAAGGTTACATCGTGAATTACTAAAAGGATAAAAGATGGCAAAGAAAGCAAAAGGAAACAGGCAGCAGGTAATTCTGGAATGCACCGAGCACAAGCAGAGCGGACTGCCGGGAACATCAAGATATATTACCACAAAGAACAGGAAGAACACTCCCGACAGGCTGGAGAGAAAGAAATATAATCCTGTTATGAAAAAATATACACTCCACAGAGAAGTAAAATAAAAACATCAAACCATGGCAAAGAAAGTTGTTGCAGCGCTAAAGACGGGTTCAGGCAAGATGTTCACCAAATGCATCAAAATGACAAAATCCGAAAAAACAGGAGCTTACCAGTTCCGCGAGGAGATTGTTCATAATGAGCATGTTCGTGACTTTTTCGTTAAGAAATAGCCCGGGTAATTTACTGTAAGATATTAAAGCTTTCTTCCCAGCTGAAGAGAGCTTTTTTTATATTTGTCAAATCATTACATCAGAAATGGCTTTCCCCCGGTTTTTTACAAAAGAGAATAAAGAAAACCTTGACAAGGGTCTTCAGAAAACAAGAGAAAATGTTTTTGTCAGACTCTCCAGAGCTGTAGTTGGAAAATCGAAGGTTGATGAAGAGGTTCTCGACAATCTCGAGGAAGTACTTGTATCCTCCGATGTTGGTGTAGAAACCACTTTACAGATCATTGACAGGATTGAAGCCAGGGTTGCCAGGGATAAGTATTTGAATACAAGTGAACTTAATACTATATTAAAAGAAGAGATTGTATCTCTTCTGGAAGATAATACAGTAACAGGAGATCCTGATTTTGCAGCCCCGACTCCGAAAAAACCACATATTATAATGGTTGTCGGGGTAAATGGTTCCGGAAAAACAACAACTGTTGCCAAGCTGGCATATAACTTCAGGAATGCTGGCAAAAAAGTGTTGCTGGGTGCAGCCGACACATTCAGGGCGGCAGCTATTGACCAACTGCAGATATGGGCCGACAGAGCAGGTGTTCCTGTCATTAAACAGCAGATGGGATCAGATCCTGCATCAGTTGCCTATGATACTGTCAGATCAGCAGTTGCAGGTGATTATGATGTGGTCATTATTGATACTGCAGGCAGGCTTCATAACAAGATCAACCTTATGAATGAACTCTCCAAGATCAGAAGGGTCGTGGAGAAAGTGATGCCCGGCGCTCCGCATGAAGTGCTGCTTGTACTTGACGGATCAACAGGACAAAATGCATTTGAACAGGCAAAACAGTTCACAACAGTTACTAATGTAACAGCACTGGCAATAACTAAACTTGACGGTACAGCTAAAGGAGGAGTCGTGATTGGAATATCACACCAGCTGAAAATTCCTGTAAAATATATTGGTATCGGCGAAAGAATGGAAGACCTTCAGATCTTCAACCGGAGTGAATTTGTTGATTCACTTTTCAGCGCCTGATGGAAAATAAGAAGATAAATATTGTGACCCTTGGGTGTTCAAAAAATGTTGTCGATTCGGAAAAACTGCTCCGGCAGCTGAAATCGGGTGGCTATACAGTTACCTGGGATAATGATAATACAACTGCCGATACCGTAATTATAAATACCTGCGGATTTATAGGCGATGCCAAGGAAGAAAGTATCGACACTATTCTCAGATTTGTGAACGCAAAAGCGAAAGGCAGTGTCAGGAACCTTTATGTTATGGGATGCCTCTCAGAACGGTATAAAGAGCAGCTGATCGCGGAAATCCCTGAAGTTGATAAGTATTTCGGGGTGAATAATATTACAGATATCCTGAAAGAAGCCGGAATCAGTTACCGTGATAATTTGCTTACAAGCAGAATTCTGACAAATCCCGGACATTATGCATACCTCAAGGTATCCGAAGGGTGTGACAGAACATGTGCTTTCTGTGCAATTCCGCTGATAAGGGGTAAATGCATCTCGCGTCCGGTTGAAGAGCTGGTAAGAGAAGCCGGAGAGCTTGCCGGTTCGGGTGTTAAGGAATTAATTCTTATTGCACAGGATCTCAGTTATTACGGCTTCGATCTGTACAAGAAAAACAAATTGCCTGATCTGCTGGAAGAGCTTCTGAAATTGAAGGCATTTGAATGGATCAGGCTGCATTACCTGTATCCTGCAGGTTTTCCTGATGATCTTATCCGGCTGATACATGATAACCCACAAATCTGCAATTATATAGATATTCCAATTCAGCATATTTCCGATAACATGCTGAAATTGATGAAAAGATCATACGGAAGGGGAGAGGCAGAAGAAATACTTTACCGTCTCAGGGACCAGCTGCCTGATGCTGTCATCAGAACCACACTGATTGCAGGTCACCCAGGCGAAACAGAAGATGATTATCTTGAACTCAGAAGGTTCATAAGTGAGTTCAGGTTCGACAGACTTGGAGTGTTCCCATATTCTCACGAAGAAGATACATATTCATACCTTAACTATAATGATGATATCCCTGATAATGTCAGGGAATCAAGGGTGTCAGAGCTGATGGAAATACAACAGGCTATCTCTGCCGAAAAGAACGAATTATTAAAGGGCAAAATCCTTAAAGTACTGATAGACAGAAAGGAAGAAGATTATTATTGCGGGCGTACAGAATATGACAGTCCGGAGGTCGACCAGGAAGTTTTAATCCCGGTTCAATATGACCTGGCACCCGGTCATTTTTACAATATTCAGATTACCCAATCAGCAGATTTTGATCTGTTCGGCAAACCTGCCTGATATTATTTACCCCATTCCACCGCTAAGGGCATAGCCGTCAAACGGCTATGCCGCTAAGGGGCTGCAACTATATCCTGTTTATTCTTCCGCCGATATATCCTCCGGCTCTTCCTGACCTTCCTTCTTCTTATGGATCTTTATCTTGATTTCAGATTTGGCGCTGTTGAAGCCGACGTTTATGATATCTCCGTCTCCCGGTCCCTCCTTGATCAGTACCTCTGCCATCGGATCTTCAAGATATTTCTGTATTGCCCTTTTCAAAGGCCGGGCTCCATAAGTGGCATCAAAGCCCCTGTCAGCAATATAATCCCTTGCCGCTGTTGCTATTTTGAGCTGATAACCAAGTGATTTGACTCTGTCGTACAAGCCCTGAAGTTCAAGGTCGATGATCTTGTTGATTTCCTCTTTTCCAAGTGAATTGAACATAATGATATCATCGATCCTGTTCAGAAATTCCGGCGCAAATGTTTTCTGGAGTGCTTTCTGCAGAATGCTTTTGGTCTGCTCATCACGTGTAGCCTTTTTTGTCTGGGTATCAAAGCCAATCCCGTGACCGAATTCCGAGATCTGTCTGGTTCCAATATTTGAAGTAAGAATTACTATAGTATTCCGGAAGTCCACACGTCTGCCAAGACTGTCAGTAAGCTGCCCTTCATCGAGAACCTGAAGAAGTATGTGGAAAACATCAGGATGAGCCTTTTCGATTTCATCAAGAAGAACAACCGAGTAAGGTTTTCTTCTCACCTTTTCCGTAAGCTGGCCTCCCTCCTCATAACCGACATATCCGGGAGGAGCTCCGACGAGCCGTGATACAGAAAATTTCTCCATGTATTCGCTCATATCTATCCGGACGAGGTTATCTGTAGTATCAAACAGAAATTTCGCAAGGACTTTTGCAAGCTGAGTTTTTCCAACGCCGGTAGGACCTAAGAATATAAAGGTGCCAATCGGCTTATTAGGATCTTTCAGTCCGGCCCTGTTTCTCTGTATCGACTTGACGATCTTCTGAATTGCCTCATCCTGACCGATTACGCTTCCGCTTAGCTCGTCGGCCATCTTAAGAAGTCTGGTTCCCTCAGTCTGTGCAATTCTCTGAACTGGAACGCCTGTCATCATGGCAACAACCTCGGCAACTTTCTCAGCGTCTACGGTTTCCCTGTTTACGGAAAGCTCTTTTTCCCATTTCTTCTTCTCCAGATCGATTCCCTCCAGCAGATCCTTTTCCCTGTCGCGGAAGCTGGCTGCTTTCTCGAAATTCTGATTCTTGACAGCAGTCATTTTCTCCTTCTTGGTATCTTCAAGCTGCTTCTCGAGGGTAAGAATCTTTTCAGGGACAACAATATTTGAAATATGTACCCGTGAGCCGGATTCATCAAGAGCATCAATGGCTTTATCCGGAAGATGCCTGTCGGATATGTAACGGGCAGTGAGCTTTACGCAGGCATCGATAGCATCATCGGTGTAAACAACATTATGATGCTCCTCATATCTTTCCTTGATATTCTGAAGGATAGTGATAGTCTCCTCAATGGAAGTAGGATCGACAATTACTTTCTGGAATCTTCTTTCAAGTGCTCCGTCTTTTTCAATATGCTGCCGGTACTCATCAAGAGTTGTTGCCCCTATACACTGGATCTCACCCCTTGCCAGAGCAGGCTTCAGCATATTGGCGGCATCAAGTGAGCCTGTTGCACCACCGGCCCCGACAATAGTATGTATTTCGTCGATGAAAAGAATGATATTATCATTTTTTGAAAGTTCATTAAGAATTGCTTTCATCCGCTCCTCAAACTGCCCCCTGTATTTGGTGCCGGCAACTATCGAAGCCAGGTCAAGCGCAACAACCCGCTTGTGAAAAAGTACCCTCGATACATTCTTTTTAGTTATCCTCAACGCAAGTCCTTCTGCAATGGCAGACTTACCCACCCCTGGTTCACCGATAAGCACGGGATTATTCTTTTTCCTCCTTGAAAGTATCTGGGCAAGCCGTTCTATTTCGCGCTCCCTTCCCACAACAGGATCAAGCCGACCTTCCTCGGCTGCTTTTGTAAGATCAATCCCGAAATTATCCAGTACAGGAGTGTCGGAAGATGATTTTGACTGGGAAGGAGAGGAAGAATGCCCTTTTCCTGATGCACCGAATCCCTGGCCTTCATCATCTTCATCACGTGGATAATCAGCCTTTGATCTGAGCATTCCCGACTCAACCATCTTCTTTACCGACTGATAATCAACATCCATCTCGGCCAGAAACCTGGTAACAAGAGAATTTTCATCTTTAAGAATGGCAAGTAAAAGGTGCTCAGAATCTATAGAGTTACTTTTCAATGCTTTAGCTTCAAGATAGACAAGCTTTAATATTCTTTCGGTACTTCTCAGCAATGGAATAACCTCATGATCTGCCACTGGCACGGGACTTTCAACTTTAATACTCTTCTCAAGAGAGCTTTTCAGCCCCATAAGATCAACCCCCTGGCTCAAAAGAATATCAACAGCAACTCCTTCTCCGTCCCTCAAAATCCCAAGAAAAAGATGTTCAGGACTTATATGACTGTTCCCCAGCCTTATAGCCTCTTCCTTACTATAGCCAAGGATATCTTTTACTCTTTGCGAAAATTGTGAATCCATATTTTTTTCTGTCGTTTATCCTCCAATTATCTGCAATCGGCCATTCTGGCAGTTACCAGAAGACAAAAGTACATATAAATGAAAGAACAAAGTTAAACTTAAGCGATATTATAGTATGGCAATATCTATGCCCATTTATGAACAACGAATGTTAAAAATTCACAATACCAGGAGGCTTAAAATACCCAAATAATGACTATTTTCGGGGATCAAAAAAGCTGTTAGCTTTTAATATATTAATTAATTAATTAACAATCTGTTATGTCTGATAGAGAGAGGGTGGTTCAGGTAAATATTGAGGAGGAGATGAAGTCGGCATACATCGATTATTCGATGTCGGTGATTGTCTCGCGTGCATTACCTGACGTAAGAGATGGACTTAAACCGGTTCACCGGCGTGTACTTTTCGGTATGTACGAACTGGGTGTTTATTCAAATAAACCGCATAAGAAATCTGCAAGGATAGTGGGAGAGGTGCTCGGTAAATTTCATCCGCACGGCGACTCTTCTGTTTACGAAGCAATGGTAAGGATGGCACAGGAATGGTCACTGAGGTATCCCCTGGTGGATGGTCAGGGTAACTTCGGATCAGTTGATGGTGACAGTCCCGCTGCAATGAGATATACTGAGGCAAGGCTTAAAAAGATTGCCGAAGAGACTCTGGCTGATATAGACAAGGACACTGTTGACTTTCAGCCGAACTTTGATGATTCACTGACTGAGCCTGTTGTGCTACCCACGCGTATTCCGATACTACTTGTCAACGGTACCTCGGGAATTGCTGTCGGCATGGCTACAAATATGCCGCCTCATAACCTTTCCGAGATCGTGGATGCAACGATTGCATTTATTGATGACCCGGAGATTACTTCCGAGGGATTGCTTAAATATATCAAAGGTCCCGATTTCCCGACAGGAGGTATTATTTACGGTGAGCAGGGAATCAGGGATGCCTTTGAAACGGGACGCGGGAGGATCGTCGTCAGGTCTAAGACAGAGATTGAGCTTACACACTCCGGAAGAGAATGCATTATTGTAACCGAAATACCTTATATGGTTAATAAGGCAGAAATGATCCGGAAGATCGCCGACCTTATCAATGATAAGAAGCTTGAGGGTATATCATATATAAATGATGAGTCGGACAGGAACGGAATGAGGATCGTCATCATCCTTAAGAAAGACGCTACTGCCAATGTAGTCCTGAATAATCTTTTCAAATATTCATCCCTTCAGACAGCCTTTAGTGTAAATAATATCGCTCTGGTAAAGGGCAGACCAAAAACTCTCAGCACAAAAGATCTGATTTCATATTTCGTCAAACACCGTCATGAAATCATAATCCGGAGAGCAAAGTATGATCTCGACCAGGCCGAAAAGAGAGCTCATATCCTTCAGGGTCTGATAATTGCAAGCGACAATATCGATGAGGTTGTTGCAATTATAAAATCATCCCCAAATGCCGATACGGCCAGGGAGAGACTTATGGAGCGCTTTAGCCTGACTGATATTCAGGCCAGAGCAATTGTTGAAATGCGGCTCAGGCAGCTTACAGGTCTTGAACAGGAGAAGCTGAGATCAGAATATGATGAGGTTATGGCTCTGATTGAATACCTTAAGAAGGTGCTTGAAAGCCACGATCTTCAGATGAAGATCATCAAGGATGAACTTCTGGAAATCAGGGAAAAATATGGTGACAAGAGGCGTACAGTCATTGTCCCAAACGCTGAGGAATTTAATCCCGAAGATTTTTATGCCGATGATGAAATGGTAATTACTATTTCTCACATGGGTTATATCAAACGGACACCACTTACCGAATTCAGAAGGCAGAACAGGGGAGGGACAGGATCCAAAGGAGGAACGACCAGGGATGAAGATTTCATCGAACACCTTTATGTAGCTACAATGCATAATACGATGCTGTTCTTTACGAGTAAGGGAAAATGCTACTGGTTGAAGGTATATAATATTCCCGAAGGATCACGCACTTCAAAGGGCAGAGCTATGCAGAACCTTATTAATATAGAGCCCGGAGATACTGTAAGAGCATTTATTAACGTTAGAGGTGACCTTAATGATCCTTCGTATATCAATAATAATTTTATTGTACTGTGCACTACAAAGGGTATCATCAAAAAAACATCCCTCGAAGCATACTCCCGTCCAAGAGCTAACGGGGTGAATGCTATAACCGTAAGGGAAGGAGATGAACTGCTTGAAGCCAAAATGACAAATGGCCATCACCATATGATGCTTGCAGTTAAATCGGGCCGTGCAATCTGCTTTCCTGAAAATTATGTCAGACCGATGGGCAGAACAGCGTCAGGAGTAAGGGGAATAAGACTGGCCAATGAAGAAACAGATATTGTTGTAGGAATGATAACAATAGAAAACAAGGAGAAGGATATACTTGTCGTATCAGAAAAAGGATATGGCAAAAGATCGGATATCGATGCTTACAGGATCACAAACAGAGGAGGAAAAGGTGTCAAGACAATCAATATTACAGAAAAGACAGGATCACTTATTGCACTTAAGGACGTCACTGATAATTATGATCTGATGATCATAACACAGTTTGGAAATATCCTGAGAAGTCCGGTTTCAGCACTTAGAGTTATGGGCCGTGCCACACAAGGTGTCAGACTTATCAATCTGAGGGAAAATGATATAATTGCATCTGTTGCCTGTGTTGAAGTGAATGAGGAAGATAGCCTCGATGAAGCTGCCGGAAAAGGAGAAAATCAGGAAAATAAATCCGGTGATGAGGAAAATGGCAAAGAATTTGAAGATTAATAAGTAATGTTATAAATTTGGAAAATTATTTAAGATCAAAAACAAATTTAAATTAAAGTAATAATCATGAAAAAGTTCTATTCGCTACTATTGGTAGTTTGTATCTCATTAGGAGCTCTGGCACAAAAAGGAAAAGTGACTTCAGCGCTCAGTTTTATTGACCAGGGCGCCCTGGATAAGGCAAAAGAAGCTCTCGATCAGGCATTTGCGAATGAAAAATCCAAAGACTGGTTCAATACCTATTTTGCAAAAGGCAAATTATGCCAGGCAGTATATAAAGCCGAAGATCCGAAATTCAGCTCATTATGTGCTGATCCTCTTGCTGAGGCTTATGCAGCATACGAAAAGGCAATTTCGCTCGATCCAAAAGGCGGCACCAAGAAGAAGATCATAACAAACATGGTCTATAACGCCCTTGCCCTTGACCTGTATGCCCAGGGCAGCAAGAAATTTGAAGCAAAAGATTTCGCAGGCGCTTTGAATTCCTTTGCAACCCAGATCGAAATAACCGAAAGCGATAAATATGCCGGAGCTATTGATACCGGGATGTATTATAACGCCGGTCTTGCAGCCATTAATTCAAAGAAATATCAGGATGCAATAAAATACTTCGAGAAATGCGCTGAATTGAAATACCTGGGAATTACTCCTCATATTCAGATCTATGAAAGTTTAATGGGACTTGGGGATACCATAAAAGCAGAAGCTTATCTTCTCGACCTTCCGAATAAATTCCCGGGCGACAACCAGGTGACTCTCCAGCTGATCGATTTCTACCTTAAAGCAGATAAACCGGATCAGGCTCAGAAATATATCGAGATTGCCAAAGCTGCCGATCCAAACAACTACAGCCTGTACTTTGCAGCAGGTATAATGTTTCTGAATCAGAATAAATTTGATAATGCAATTACTGAGCTTACAAAATCAATCGAAATAAAGAATGACCTTTACGATACACAATATGGTCTGGGTGCCGCTTATATAAATAAAGCTGCTGATATGTTTCTGAAAGCTAATGATATAATGGATGTCAATAAGTATACTATAGCTATTGATGAGGCAAATACGGTTTATGCAAAAGCTCTTCCATACATGGAGAGAGCACTTGAACTGAAGCCTGATGATCCTTACACACTGAGAAGCCTTCAGGAACTCTATTACAGGCTCAAACAGAAAGATGCCTCCCTGAATGCCAAGTATGAAGAAGTGAGAGCAAAAGTGAGCGCTATTGAGCAGAAGTAATCCAGATATATTTAACCTGGATACTTTGATACACAGGTAAACTATAAGAAAAGCTTTTCTTAATAAGGAAAGCTTTTTTATTTTAACCGGATAACAAACCATAGCATGAGAAAGATATTTGTTTCATTGTTTACTGTTTTTCTGTTATTATCAGGATGTTCAAAAATTAAAGATCCCCCGTATCCTGATAAGCCCCAAATTGTGGTGCTGATGTATCACAAAATTGCTGAAGGAGAAGCAGATAACATCTATGAAAGGAGCAGGGCAAACTTCGAGAACGACCTTAAATATTTAATCAGTAATAATATATCATGCATCGATTTCAGCGATCTTGAAAAAATTAAGCAATCCGGTAAAATGCCCATCGGACATTCGGCAATTATCACATTCGACGATGGCGACAATTCATGGTATGATATAGCTGTGCCTCTGCTGAAAAAATACGGTATGAAAGCGACATTCTTTCTTTGGGTTGAAAAAATGGGCAGCAATTCCTTCCTTACATGGCAGGAAGTTCAGTATATAAGCAATATAACTTATCCCGGGGGAATTAAACCGTTTGTATTTGGCTCACACAGCTATTCGCATCAGTTTCTGCTGGGGGTTAAGGGTAATTTTGCCACATCCGGGGATTATAATTTATTTCTGAACTGGGAGCTTATCAGATCAAAAGAAGTTATTGAGGAACATTCTGCCGGAGAAGTAAAAATTCTTGCATTGCCTTATGGCGATGGAGCTGGTGATAGCGATATTATTGATGCAGCACAACGGAACGGATATAAATTTATCAGAACGTCCAGAAATGATGCAATTGGTAACATCCAGGAGCTTAACCTGTTTAATATTCCCAGTCTGCCGATGCTTGACAATACTAAAGCAGATGAGATAGGGTATTACCTGGCCAATTAGCCGGACCTTAGCAAATCAGTGCCTAGAGTACCTAGAGTTAATAGTTATAGAGGGAATCATCTTAATTTTTTTTCGGCCAGGTATTTGTTTTTTGACTTTAAGTACTCCAAACTCCAGCTCACTTTAAACTTATTAGTTACCCATACCATATTATATATGTATTTTCCGGGAAGTGTTAAGCAGGGGAGAATAGCAATCCTTAACAATGATCATGATTTATCTTTATATTTTTCTATTTGACATAATATTAATTATAGGCTTTTGTCTGGGAATTTGCGGCCAGCTCTGCTGGTTGACATCAGACCTTAAATTAAACAGAAATGAGCCTTGCGGCCCATTCCTGTAACTAAATCCAAAAACTTGAAAATATATGCAGCAAACTATCCTTTACGTATTTCGTCCTTGATCCTTTGTATATGTCCGCGTCCAAGTCCCTTAACCTCACATCCAAGCTGGAAATAACGCTTTATCTTTTCATCTGACAATATCCCGAAGCAATCAATTATGGCAGCAGGCTTTCCGATTGTCTTGACAAGCTTGTCAGGATCCAGATCAAGATATGCTTTATGAGGCACTGCAAGTATCACGGCATCAGCATCCTTAAGTGATTTATTCATATTCTGTTCGATCCGTATCTCCTTTAGCTTCTCCTGGTTACGGAAGAAACGTGCTTTGCTCTGACCAACTCCCGGGAACGAATCCTGCTGTTCAAATTCCCACCAGTGTTCCACATAAGGATCATGAACCCTTATTTCGGCGCCCATTTCGGCGAGTTTCCTGATAACGATCTCAGAGCCGCTGTAGCGTGTATCACCGACATCCTCACGGTACGCAGCGCCAAGTACAAGTATATCAGCGCCAGCAATGGGTTGACCCATATTACGCAAGGCATCACGGACTAACTGTCCGACATGCAGACCACGGGTATCATTGATATCAATGGCCAGAGGTGTGATCTTGAAGATATCATCCTCAAATCCAAGTATATGTTTATAAGCCCAAACACCCAGTCCGCCATCTTTCGGAAGACAATAACCTCCGATTCCGGGTCCCGGGAAAATCATGTTACTGTGCGTAGGCCTCATCTTAATGGCTTTTATTACCTTCATCAGGTCAACTCCGTTGCGCTCGGCATACAGACTCCATTCATCCAGAAAAGCCAGTATTGTAGCCCTGTAGCTGTTCTCGACTATCTTGGCTGTTTCGGATTCTATGGGCCTGTCCATCACTGTAAGCGGAAATTTCTCTGTATTGAGCACTTCGGTAAGGAATTTTTCAACTCTTTTTCTTGCCTTTTCATTTGTTCCGCTGCAAACCCTCCAGAAATCCCTGATACTTGCGACATAATGACGGCCGGGCATAACTCTCTCATAACTATGAGCAAGCAACGGATCACTCTTAATTCCGCGCTTTTTGAAAACCTTTTTCATAATCGGGTAAGCAACCTGTTCGGTTGTTCCCGGAGCTACTGTGGTCTCGATAAGAACAAGAGCCTCTGCAGGTATCCGTTCTGCTATCTCATGAAGCGAATCTTCCAGAGCTGCCATATCAGTCTGACCGTTCCTTACATTGCCAAGTTCATTTTTAAGATAATCGCACTGGACATCTACAACCACCACATCGGCAAGTTTCAGCACATCGTAAGTATAAGTGGCCATAAGTGTCTTCTTCTCCTTAACACATCTGGCTATCATAGGGTCGACCTCAGGATCTTCAGCCTTTACCGGTGAAATACCCTTGTTCAGCAAAGGTATCTTCCAGAAACTTCTGGCACTCGGGCGCTGCATACCAATAACGAATTTTGAAGGCTTACCGGTCTTCTTATCAACCGTATCAGCAACGATGGCAGCCATTACAGCACCAACGAACCCCACTCCCATCACAACCACAATCTCACGCCCTTTGGCTCTTTCTTTTTCTGTCATCTTCTTAAGACGGTCAAATTCCGCTTTGTAATCTTCAGGCTTTGGCAGAGGAAATTTTTCACCAGCCGGACTAATAGAAAATTGTACACTCATGTTTATAGTTTATTTTGGTTAGAAATTATATTTCATTAAGTAATCAAAGATATCCAGGGAAAAAATTTCCCTATTTATACGTACATTTTGTAAAGTGGTTACTTGTATATGTAACATTTCCCACAACATTCGTCTCAGATCCCTTATTTGTCTGCTCAAAAAGTTCAACCTGATCCTTAGTAACTTTACATAAGTCATAAGGTGTAGTCGTGGTTGAAGGATATCCCTCTACGGGAACACTTGTGGAAATGATCCAGGTTATTACACATTCATAACAATCATCCTCATTCTTATCGGAACATGCAAAAAGAGATCCTGCAAGTAAAAGGTACTGAAGATATTTTATCATAAATAAATGAATTGCAAACCGGACTTATACATTTAAATATTTATCAGTACAAATATAGTACTGCAGATCAATACTGCCTTAAACTTCTTTTAGTTATTTTAGTACTGCATTAACAATAGAAACTTTTAAACATAACATATGAATATCATAAACAAATCAACGCTTGATTTCCTTTCTGATCTCAAGCTCAACAATTACAGGGAATGGTTTCAAAACAACCGTAAAAGATATGAAGATGCCAGGAACAACTTTGAATCATTTGTTCAGGCTGCAATTGATCAGATTTCTGTCTTTGATCCAATATTGAAAGGTCTTGAAGTAAAAAATTGTACTTACAGGATCAACCGCGACATAAGATTTTCGAATGATAAAACGGTATATAAGAGTCATTTAGGTGCTTTTATCGTAAGGGGCGGCAAAAATAATGGCGACAGACTTGCGGGATATTATATACATGTTGAACCGGGAGGCAGCAGCATGATTGCAGGTGGTGCATACGTCCCCCCCACCCCATGGCTCTCCACAATCAGAGAAAAAATTGATGAGAAAGGTGAAGAATTGGTTAAAATACTAAATAACAAGGAATTAGTAAGTGTTTTTGGCGAAATAGAGGGAGAAAAACTGAAGTCTGCTCCCAGAGGCTATCCAAAGGATCATCCTTATATTGAATACCTTAAGCTTAAAAGCTTCCTTGTCTCGAAAGTATTCACTGATAAAGAAGTTACAAACAAAGAATGGTTCGGGTTGGTACTTGAAGCCTGCAGAGTAATGAAACCACTTAACGATTTCCTGAATGATTATTGATTAAGTTTCAGGTTTCAGGTTCCAGGTTATAACCTGGAACCTGAAACCTGGAATCCAGTAATTATGTAACACTTAAATAGCAAAGCAACAAAATAATGACAGGTCTTGAACGAACACTAAGTTTTCTTAAGCGGGACGAAGTCGATTATCCCCCGTTTCACCCGATTATTATGCGGTGGGCAGCAAAATATGCCGGTGTAAGGTACCGGGATTTCTGTACTATCCCTGAGGTTAAATGTGCTGCCATGATTAAATGTGCTGAAGATTTCGGCATCGACTGGGTTACAGTCATGTCTGATCCCTGGGCGGAAGCAACCGCATTTGGGATTCAGGTTGAATATCCGGAAGATACTCTCCCTGTTGATACCGGAGGCCATTTCCCGGATGCCGCCGCAGTGTCGGTTATGAAGCATTATGATCCGCTGAAGAACAGCCGGTGCCTTAACCGGCTGAAAGAAATTGAAATATTCCGGAAGCAGGCAGGTGACAGTTTGTTCATTGTAGGCTGGGTGGAAGGTCCGGTTGCCGAATATGTCGACCTGAGAAAGGCGTCAAATGCTTCAGTTGATTTCCTTCTGGAGCCCGATATTGTTGAGAAAGCAATGGATATAATAGTTGAAAGTGCAATGGTTTTCATTCAGTTACAAATTAAAGCGGGTGCACATTGCATTGGGATAGGCGATTCTTTCTGTTCACAGATCGGACCTGAATTGTATTACAGGTTTGCATTTGAAAGACAGAAGAAGCTGGTGGATTATATTCATTCGGAAAATGCCCTGGCAAAGCTTCATATCTGTGGTAATACGGAAGCGATAATGGAAGGGATGATCAGGACGGGTGTTGATATTATTGATGTTGACCACATGGTGCCGTCGATGAAAAGCTTTACCTCATTATTGGACAGTCACCAGGTCTTTTCAGGTAAAAGCGATCCGGTAACCGTCATTCTGGATGGAGACAGAAATACAATCCATCAATCCGTCCGGTCGGATTTCATTGATTCAGAAGGTCGCTGTATTGTGTCGGCCGGTTGTGAAGTAACTCCGGAAACGACAAATGAGAACATGAAGCATTTTAAAAGCAGTGTTTTTGAACTTAAAAAGCCATGAAAGCTTAATTAATAAAATATTCATATCTTTCCTGAACAATAAAAGAAAACGACAATGAAAAAACTATTCCTGATCCTTATTCTCGCTTCTGTGTCATTACTTTATGTCACAGGCCAGACCGGCCAGCTAGAAGTTGGTATGAAAGCTCCTGAATGGACATTTACTGATGCCGGCGGTGCTGAGTTCACCATGAACTCATGGCCGGGCAAAGTATTGCAGATCAATTATGTTGATCCTGATGAATCTGACCTCAATGATTCTTATAATGATGCCATTGATAAGGCAACTGATATTGATAAGCGCATTGACAAAGAACTTTTCAAAGGATTTGGAATTGTGGATACCAAATCGACATGGAAACCAAAAGGTCTGGTAAGGATGATTGCCGGTAACAAAGCCAAGAAATATGATACCACAATATTATTTGATTATGAAGCAGCTCTCCAGAAATCATGGGGTCTGCCTGCAGACAGTTACAGTGTGGTTATTGTAGATAAGAACAGGATCTGCCGGGCAGTATATAAAGGTAAGATCCCCGAATCGGAGAATGAAAAGATCGTTCAGCTTATTATAGAGCTTACCAAAGAGTAGCAAATATTCTAATGCTAAGTTAAGGTTCTGGCTATTTATTCCAGGTTCCAAATTCCAGATTCAAAGTTTCTATTTCGAACCTGAAACCTGGAACCTGGAATTCTTTTAATCATATCTCCTTTATATCGGTGATATCGATGCCAATTTTTGCTTTCAGCCGCTGAAGGTCGTTTTTCATTTCTGCTACTGCCTTGAAAATTTGTTTCTCTGGAAGTACCGGGTCAGGAAGTTCACTGCTGATATAGTTGACAAATTTCCAAATCTCTTTAACTTCATTAATATGAACCTCATACGGTTCATAGACAGGATTAAGGGAGTACAGAACCAGCTTCCCGTCAGTTTTAAGGTTGTTTTCCACGACCTTAAAAACAATTCCGTCATTTACAGTGAAAATTATATAAGCTTTCCCGTTGATTATTTCACGCCAGTCCTGAACAAATTCTCCTGTAACCCATGAACCGTCGGGTACAGGAAACATTGAATCGCCCTTCAGCTGGAATGTTCTGTATTTCCTGTTATCAGACAGAAAAGGAAGCCTGAAGCGGGGAAGTTCCCCGATAAATTCCGGATCGGCATACCCGGTTGTATAACCTGCTTTTGCTTTTTCAGGCACGAGCTCGATATTTTCAATATTATCAGCCCCTATGGTAGTGGACAGTACCCTGAGGTTGCTACCTTTTATATAAGCGTCATATCCCCTTTCCAGTTCGCCAAGCTGACTCTCTGAAAGTTTTGAAATATCGACTTTCAGCAATGTATCTATTGACATGTTGAAATATCCCGAGAATGATACCAGACTATCGATTCCCGGCTGGGCAACACCGTTCTCATACCCGCTCAGGGTGGAACGTTTAAGATTAAGGGCAACCGCAACATCATCCTGTGTCCGGCCCTTTCTTTTTCTTAAAAATTTTATGTTTGAAGTGAAGTACATATAAAAAATTGATTATATTGTAATCATAATATTGATTAATTTCTAATCAAATGTAAAGTATGTTTTTGATATAAACAAATTTTTAGAAGAAAAAAGTTTGGATAAGTTTGGAGTACTTAGAGTTTGGGAATTTTAAACTTATAAATATGGAAAACAGGGAGTTTGGCAAAAAGCTTGAGCAAAGAACAAAAGCTTTTGCAATAAGGATTATCAGATTATCAGCACTTTTACCTAATAGTGTTGAAGGTAGGATAATAAGAAACCAGATGACCAAGGCCGGAACCAGTATTGGTGCAAACTACCGCGAAGCAGCAAGAGCAAGAAGCAGAGCTGATTTTAAGAACAAAATCAAAATCTGTGAAAGCGAATCAAATGAAACATGCTATTGGCTTGAAATTGTCAAAGAATTGGAATGGGCAGATCCGAAAAGAGTAGAGTCAGATCTTACTGAATCAAATGAGCTGCTGGCAATTTTTACATCGATAGGTAAAAACTTAAAACTCTAAGTACTCCAAACTCCAAACTCCAAACTCCAAACTCCAAACTTTAAAAAATGTTTCTCACAGGCAACACGGACCGTTCTATCCTCCATCTCGACCTCGACACCTTCTTCGTATCGGTAGAGAGGCTCAGGAACAGCAGGCTTATCGGCAAACCTGTCATAATCGGAGGTATGTCGGACCGTAGTGTGGTATCGAGCTGCAGCTATGAAGCCAGGAAATTCGGGGTAAGTTCCGCCATGCCCGTCAGGATGGCGCGGATAATGTGCCCCGATGCAATTATAATCCGCGGCGATATGGAGGCATACAGTAACTATTCAAATATGGTTACTGATATAATTGCTGAAAAATCACCGCTTTATGAAAAGTCATCTATAGACGAACATTATGTTGACATAACCGGTATGGACCGGTTCTACGGGTGCTATACATGGTCGCATGAACTGCGGCAGCATATAATAAAGGAGACAGGATTGCCAATTTCGATAGGGCTTTCAATAAACAAGACAGTATCAAAGATCGCAACAGGCGAAGCAAAACCGAACGGAGAGATTGAAGTGGGAAAAGAGAAGGTCCTCCCCTTCCTCGATCCGCTCTCAATAGTCAAGATACCCATGATCGGACAAAAAACTTATCATGTACTGCGCTCGATGGGTATTGCAACCATTTACACCCTCAGGAACATTCCGGCAGAGATGCTCGAAAAGCTAATGGGCAAAAACGGTATTGAAGTATGGAAAAGAGCCAACGGGATAGACTCAACTCCGGTGATCAGCTATTCGGAGCAGAAATCAATAGGTACCGAACATACATTTGAGAAAGACACTACCGATGTGGCGAGGCTTAACCAGATACTGGTAAGCATGGTCGAAAAGATTGCTTATGATCTCCGGAAGCAGGAAAAGCTTGCATCATGCGTAACTGTAAAAATAAGGTATTCCAATTTTGACACGCACACCCTTCAGAAACGGATACCATATACCTCTTTCGATCATGTTATTACTGATATCGCAAAAGAACTTTTTGAGCGGCTTTACCAGAGGAGAATGCTTATCAGGCTTATCGGCGTCAGGCTAAGTCACCTCGTCAGAGGCGTCCAGCAGCTCGATATGTTTGACGATACACCGGAAAAAGTAAGCCTCTATATGGCAATGGACAGGATCAGAAGACGCTTCGGGCGGGATGCTGTGAGAAGAGCCGCCGGCGTCATGACCAGCAGCGAAAGAGAGGAAAAGGAGATCAAACGGCTAGAATATAACGCAAATGAACAGAAAATGATGGAAGAAAGACTGAGAGGATATATGATGCATGGATTCGGACACTGAATGGTGTTACGGCATTAAGGCGTTATGGCTTTACGGCCTTAATAACCTTAATCCCTTAATGCCGCAATGCCGTAATGCCGTAATACCGTAATACCGCAGCCATGTACCTAAACTGCCACTCATATTACAGCCTTCGCTACGGAACAATGTCCGTGGAACAGCTTGTAAAAAAAGCTGAAGAGACCGGTATTGACTCAATTGTACTTACAGATATTAATAATTCGACCGCAGTTCCGGAATTTGCAGGAGAATGTAAAAAGAACAGTATCAGACCTGTTGCCGGGATTGAATTCAGAAAGGATAATGAACTGCTGTACACGGGAATAGCCCGTAACAACAAAGGATTACAGGAGCTTAACGAATTCCTGTCACAACATAATTTTGAAAAGACTCCTCTCCCATTTCCCGCACCGGATTTTTCAGAAGCATATATTATTTATTCCAGAACAAAGCTTCCTGACAGGAAATTGTCAGGTAATGAATATGCCGGAATAAAGATAAGCGAGGTGAACAGACTGCTGACAGTCACCCCCCGTGAACGGAACCGGATGGTCATTATGCAGCCTGTCACCTTTAATGATCCTGCTGATATTTTCATCCATAAAAGCCTCAGGGCTGTCGACAACAATATTCTGCTTAGTCACCTGAAACCTTCACAGTGTGCCGGCGAAGATGAGTTCTTTTACTCTCCTGATACACTCAGAAACAGCTTCGGCAGCTATCCTGATATAATCAATAATACAGTCAGCTTACTTGAAGATTGCAGCTTATCATTTGACTTCGATAATCATAAGAATAAAAAGATCTTCTCCGCCAGCCGGTACGACGATAAACTTCTTCTCGAAAAGCTTGCCTGGGACGGAATGATATACAGGTATGGGAAAAATAACAATGAAGCAAAGAAGAGAATTAAGCATGAGCTGGAGATAATCGACAAGCTGGGTTTCTCGGCATATTTCCTCATAACCTGGGATATCGTCAGATACTCAATGGCCAGAGGCTTTTATCATGTCGGCAGAGGAAGCGGAGCAAACTCCATAGTTGCTTATTGTCTGAAAATCACAAATGTTGATCCAATTGATCTAAACCTTTACTTCGAGCGATTCATCAACCCTAAACGAAGCAGTCCCCCCGACTTCGATATTGACTATTCATGGAAAGAGAGAGATGAAGTTATTGACTATATTTTTAAAAGATATGGTTATAATCATACCGCCCTTCTTGGAACAATAAGCACGTTCCGGGGAAAATCCATAGTCCGGGAGCTTGGAAAAGTTCACGGATTACCAAAGGAAGAGATCGATGCACTGATCGATAATCCTTCATCCGCAACAAACTGCAATGAAATAACCAATATTATCTTTTCAACCGGTCACAGGATTGTCGATTTTCCCAATATGAGGAGCATTCATGCCGGTGGAATTCTCATTTCCGAGGAACCGGTTTCATGCTATACCGCCCTCGATATGCCCCCCAAAGGATTTCCCACCACCCAGTGGGATATGTACACTGCAGAAGAGATTGGCTACGAGAAGCTCGACATATTAAGCCAGCGGGGTATCGGACATATACGTGAAAGCGCTGAGATCATACTTCGGAACCGTTCAATAGATGTTGATGTTCATGCAATCCAGAAATTTAAAAAGGATGATAAGATAAAGGAATATCTCCGGACCGGTGAAACAAAGGGTTGCTTCTATGTCGAGAGTCCATCGATGCGGGGATTGCTTCAGAAACTCAAATGTGATGACTATACAACGCTTGTCGCAGCCAGTTCCATTATCAGACCCGGTGTGGCACGGTCGGGAATGATGAGAGAATATATTTACAGATTCCATAACCCTGATAAATTCAAATATTTACACCCGGTAATGAAAGAACAGCTTGAGGAGACTTTCGGAGTTATGGTCTACCAGGAAGATGTGCTGAAAGTGTGTCATCATTTTGCCGGACTCGACCTTGCCGATGCCGATACCCTTCGCAGGGCAATGAGCGGAAAGTACCGGTCGAAAAAGGAAATGCAGCGTATCGTTGACAAATTCTTCTCAAACTGCCACGAAAAAGGTTACAGTGATGATCTGACGAAAGAGGTCTGGAGGCAGATCGAGTCGTTTGCAGGTTACTCATTCTCAAAAGCTCATTCAGCATCCTATGCAGTGGAGAGTTTCCAGAGCCTTTACCTGAAAGCTCATTTCCCTCTCGAATTCATGGTAGCGGTTATCAATAATTTCGGAGGATTCTACCGGACCTGGGTCTATGTTCATGAAGCAAAACGCTGTGGCGCCACCATTCAGCTGCCATGTGTGAACAAAAGCACTTATAAGACAACTATTTATGGTTCGGATATATATATGGGATTCATTCATATTACCGGCATTGAAGAGAGGGTTGCCAGATCGATTGAAGAGATCAGGCAGACCGAAGGCACATTCACCGACCTTAGCGATTTCGTGTCAAGAGTCAACCCAGGACTTGAGCAGATAATCCTTCTTATCCGGGCCGGTGCATTACGATTTACAGGAAAGAAAAAAGCAGTTCTGTTATGGGAATCCCACATGATGATCAACAGAAGCAAGCCAGACCTTATCAGACCTCTCTTTGCCCCTCCCGTGAAAAACTTCACCCTGCCCGACCTTGAGCAGGATAAGCTCGACGATGCTTATGACGAAATTGAGCTTCTCAGTTTCCCGGTTTCAATGACCTGGTTCGACATGCTTGAAACATCATTCCGGGGTGAAATCAAGGCACGCGACATGATTAATCATATCGGACAGAAAGTGAGGATGGTAGGTCACCTTGTAACAATCAAATATATTAAAACTATAAAGAAAGAGTGGATGAATTTCGGCTGTTTCATCGATAGTGAAGGAGATTTCTTCGATACAACCCATTTCCCCCAATCGCTTAAAAACTACCAGTTCAAAGGTGCAGGCACATACCTTGTACTGGGAAAAGTGGTTGAGGAATTCGGATATGCTTCGCTTGAAGTCGAAAAGATGGCCAGGCTTCCCGTTAAACCTGACAAAAGATACTAATTATTTTGCCGGGCTACTTTTAGAATTCCCTTTATTGAATTTATTTTCTTTATCAAACCGTACAATACATCATTATTGGGGACAAGAATATTCAGTGTTCCCTCAAACATCCCGTCTTCGGTGCTGTAGTTGAAACTTCTGATAGTTAAACTGTATTTTGATATCATATCGGAGATCTGATTGACAATTCCGGCATTTTCAACTCCTGTGATCCTGATTGAGGTAATGAAAGAGGTAATACTTTTTGTTTGGGTCCATCTTGCAGCAACGACCCTGTAAGGATATCTTGCCATCATATTATGTGCATTCGGACAGCCCTTCCTGTGTATCTTTATTCCTTCGGAAATGGTTACGAAACCAAATACGGCATCACCAAAAACCGGATTACAGCATTTTGCAAGTTTATAATCGAGTCCTTCAATCTTATCTTCAATAATAAGAAAATCCGAATACTGAATATCCACAGGCTCCCTGGTCTCCTTCTCCTGTACCGGAACGGCAGTTGTATCTGTTACCGGAGACTCCTCCTCCTGAAGTATTTCCTTTATCTCAAGAAGCTCAATCTTACCTTGTTCTATCTGGTAATAAAAATCCTGGGCAGTTTTGAAATTATAATGACTGATAAGCTTTTGAATAACCGTATCATTATAAGTCATCTTCCAGTTTTTCAGCCGCCGCATCAGTATTTCTTTTCCCTCCGCCGCAGCCCTGGTTTTTTCGGCATTCAGGGCTAACCTGATCTTCGTTTTTGCCTTGCTGGTGACAACAAACGAGAGCCAGTCCTGCTTTGGTTTCTGACTTTTAGACCGGATGATATCAACATGATCGCCATTTTGCAATACCTGCCTGATTGTCACATTCTTTCCGTTTATCTTTCCACCGACGCATGAAGCGCCGACAGCAGTATGAATGTCAAACGCAAAGTCAAGCAGTGTGGATCCGGCAGGAAGCTGCCTCAGATCACCCTTTGGAGTAAAAACAAACACTTCATCGGTATAAAGTCCGGATCTTACCTGGTCGAAAAATGCCGAATCTTCCTTCTCGGGAGATTCGAGTATCTCACGCATTTTGCTCAGCCAGGTATCAAGACCTCCTTCTCCTTTTATGCCTTTATATTTGAAATGTGCTGCAAGCCCTTTTTCAGCAATTTCATCCATTCTTTCCGACCTGATCTGGACCTCGACCCATTTCCCCCGCGGTCCGATAACGGTCGTATGAAGAGATTCATATCCGTTCGATTTGGGAACCGATAACCAGTCACGCAATCTGCTAGGATTAGGCTGATACAGATCCGTAACAACAGAATAGGTTCTCCAGCAGTCCGATTTTTCATTCTCAGCATCACTCTGAAGTATGATCCTTACTGCAAACAGGTCATAAACCTCATCAAATTCCACTCCCTGCTTTTTCATTTTAAGCATAATGGAATGTATTGATTTAGTGCGGCTTTTAATGGTAAATCTAAAGCCCTGCTTCTCCAGTTTCTCCTGTAGGGGCTGAGAGAATTCCTTTATCAGCCTGTTTCGTGAAGCGGTAGTCTGCTTCAGCCGGCCGACGACATATTTATATTGGTCAGGCTCCAGGATCTTAACAGCCAGATCCTCCATTTCCGACTTTATATTATAGAATCCAAGCCGGTGGGCAAGTGGTGCATACAGGAAGTAGGTTTCCGAAGCAAGGGGCATTTTTTCCTTAATGGGAGCCTGATCGATATTACGCATATACTCGAGGCGCTCTACAAGCTTGATAAGGATTACCCGGACATCATCTGCAAGGCTTAATAAAAGCTTCCGGAAGTTTTCAGCCTGAAAAGATGATTGCATGGACTCAATGCTGCTTACTCTCGAGAAACCTTTCAGTATCTCAATAACCTTCTTGCCAAACTGTTTTTCAAGATCCTTCGAATCAAGATCCAGCTTGTCGTATGAGTCATGAAGCAGGGCTGTGATCACAGATGTTGGTCCCAGTCCCATCTCTCCGGCAATGATCTTTGCAACAGACAATGCATGAAGCACCTGTGGTTCCCCGGTAAGTATAACACCACCCCCGCATGTTTTTATTGCCAGGTCAAGTGCTGCCCTGATCCGGGAAATATCTTCCGGTCCTGCATTATTTTTGACTGCTTTGAGAAGCGCCCTGTAACCCGATTGTATACCGTTAGAATTCAATCCACTCAATGGTTTTTCCAGTTGCAAGTAAGTAAATAATAATCAACAAAAAAAAATCCCCGGATGATTACTTTCATTCCGGGGATCCCGATTCTTAAAACAAGTTTTTTATCTGAATGAAATGCCTATTCCGGCAGACACAACATTATAAAGTGCCCTGGTATAGTCGGCATGTATTGTGAGTACCGATAATTTGATCCTTAACCCTGCATTTGCCCGAAGTCCTGAGAAATTCTCTATGTCTATCTTCTCAAAATCGTCACCCGTTTTAATTCCGCTGTCGTTGTACTCGGCATAAGGTACGCCAGGTCCTGAAGTGACAGCCACAGGTGTAGGAAAGTGTCCTTCAAGTCCGGCAAGGCTTCTGGTTTTACTGTATCCCAGACCTCCATAGAATGTGATTACCGGGAGATTCACGGAAGCAATTATGCCGGCATTCATAGCCTCAAATTTGGCACCCAGCTTCTGATCATCAAAGTAAGTAACAGGGTTGACCGAAGAGGAATAATTTGATGAAATTTCCGGATCGGGTAAAAGGTTGAAGGGAACATCAATATTCACTCTTGTATAGCCCCCGAAAATTGAAACATCGACAGGGATGACCTCATTTCCAGGAATATACTGCATTATACTGTGCATCAGTCCTGCTCCCAGAAGCGTGATATATGCCTCCCTCACAGGTATCCGCGGTATAAGTCTTAGCTTTATTTCTGTTCCCAGAGGAAGTCCTATTCCAACCTGGGCAGTCGGGACTGGAATAATTTTCCAGTCACTTCCGGGAGGAAGGTGCCACGATGCCAGTGTAACTCCGCTTTCTGAATAGGTCATCAGGGGACCATCTGTATCCGTTCCGGCAATTGTCGGACTGCTGCCTGTTCCTGATAATGATGATGAAAGTCCAAGGGATGAGACATCGAAAGACTTTTCAGATTCAGGGACCAATCCGGCATTAAATCCTATTGTAAGATCAAATCCGCCGGTTTTATGGGGTTTTGCAGTGTTGTACCAGCTGCCGTTCAATCCGGCTCCGATTGCATCAGCCCAGGGAGCAACATAAGCTTCAAGGATCTTTATTCCATCAGCCGGTGCACTTCGCAAAAAATAAACTTCTTCGATCTGGGAAAACGCACACAGTGATGAAATTAATCCAGCCGACATCACTGAAATTACCTTTTTCTTTGATTTTGAATTCATAAATACCTGATTTATATCAAATAATATACGAAATCAGGTACAAAAAGGTTACTTTATTTACAAAAAACTGATCGGATCATTTCTTAATCTTCTTTGAATCTGCATTTTCAAGGTGTTCAAGTTTCTCTATGCCGATAGTTTTTGAGAGTTCCGCAAGTTCCCGGAGATTGATATCCCCTTTGATCGAGATAAGCGAATTTCCACCGGAACCTCCTGTGATCATAAGCAGTTCGGAAATCGACTCGCCATTCTGACGCACGAGGAATTTTGTTACTTCAGGACCTTCGCGAACTACCATCAGTTCTTCATAGACCGAGAAATCAAGTGCTTTGCTCAGCTCTGAATAGAAATTAACCTTACCGGTCGAAAGGGAATCATCATCCGACAGAATCCTGATCGAATTAAGCCGGGACATAATTCCAGCAGGTTTATCGGGATCAGTGTTCATGGCTCCCAGCATTTTTAACATCTTTCCTGAGATATAGATCGATGTAAATCCTTCTTTCTCAGCATATTTTTCAAAAAATGTATCAATAGGGCCTGTTTGTGCAATTATTGCCTGGCTCAACAGCAATGCAATTATTATTGAATAGTACTTTTTCATTTATTAAGCTATTTTTTTATTCCCTGATTCTGTTTATTACCTGTTTCATTAAAACTGTCTGTCAGTCCGGCTTTCCTCAGTCCACCCGTAATTGACGATAAGGATCTGTCAACAGATCTCATACCCTGCCTTACAGTACCGGTCAGGTAGATAACCGGTTTAAGTGCGTCAGTACCACTGTTCAATTTAACTGATATATCATTAAGGATTCTCATTGTTTCGGCATAAGCTATTTTTGGATCTGAGAATGTGTCAGCAGGTTCTCTTTCACGGGTCAGAAAAAGCCATGCTCCAGCCATTATAAGAATTGTTGCTGCAGCACTGAAAATTGTGATATATCTTTTTCTTAGATTTTTCTTCAGATCCGTGCTTTCGAGATTATCAACAGCGTTTAATATGCGCATTTCAAAACCTGCCGAAGGGACAGGGATTTTTTCCATGCCGGAATATTGCCTGAAAATCTCCTTTTCTGCTTCATATCCCGGAAGAACAATATTGCCTGAAAAGTATTTTCTCAGCTCAAGTTCTTCATCAGGAGATGTTTCTCCTTCATAGTATTTATCCAGAATTTCTTTCAGTCTATTCTCTGTCATCTGAATACTTTAAATATTTCTCTTTAATAATTTGCCTTGCTCTCGATAATGTAACCCTGAGAGTATTTATATTGACATTATTGATGCCTGAAATCTCCTCATAAGACAAACCGTTTATTTCCCTGAGCTGTACAATATCGCGATATAATGGCGGCAAATCGTCAATTATCCTGTAAAGTATACATTCATCCTCGGCCGAAACAATTTTATCATATGGCGAAGGAGAAGGATCAGCATCAACAGGCACAGATCCATCTTTGTCACTGCTGATGTGTTTCCACTTTCTCAGCATATCGAGGCAATTGTTCTTTGTCATCGTCACTCCCAATGCACAGATATCATTATACTTATCGAGCTTATTTCCCATCGTCCACATTTTCACGAAAACATCCTGCACAACATCTTCAGCTTCCTGCCTGTTACGAAGCAAACGGAATGCAATTGCGAACAGTTTCCGGTTGTATTTGTGTATTATCTCATTAAATGCATCACGTGTCATCAGGGAAGGAAGCTAGCTCTGATTATCCTGCAAAGATACGAACATACGGATTCAGTTCATTTCATCAACAAACTCTCTTCCGTTATCTTTCTTCATTTCATCAGCAAATCTTTGCGCTTCCCTGAAAGTCATGTTCCCTTTGATCTGGATCAATACATTATCCTCACCACCTGCCACGACCAGTATCTCCCTGAAACTTCTTCCGGCTGTCCGTACAAGCATAACAAGATCCTGGTTTGATTTCTTAACACTCATGAATTCTTCATAATTCCTGCGGTCGAGTTCCCGTTCAATCATATTATAAAAATTACCGGTTTCTCTCCTCTCATTGTTCTGGGCAAGGATCCTGATTGTTGTAATGTCGCCGGGCAGACAATCATCTTCGTCGTCATCACAAAGTGCTTTTGCCAGCTTAACGAGGCTTCCGCTGATTGTAATACATGTAAACTCTTCACTGTCAGAATATTTTTCAAACAAGCTCTCTACAGATCTCTGACTGTAACTTGAAATCGAAAATGCGATAAATAAGATAGCAAAAAGGAAGTTTTTCATCTCGTTTGTATTAAATTTGGTATTATTTTTAATCAGGACGTATGAGACTGTATTACATTACAGAAATTCGATTATTTTTTCATCCGGAAGGTTAAAATTCGACCGATTTTTTGCATTAAGTATAAAAATATAATACCTTTGCACTCGCAATTTTTAATAAGGATTCAGTAGCTCAACAGGTAGAGCATCCCGCCTTGCGGGAGGATCCTGTAGTTCTGTAATTTGCAAAATTGATTCAGTAGCTCAGCAGGTAGAGCACATCCCTTTTAAGGATGGGGTCCTGGGTTCGAATCCCAGCTGGATCACATGATGGGACAAGTCCTAAAAAGATGGATTTGTTCCATTTCTTTTGCCTTGTATTTTGCTGCCAATCCACACCATTATCCGACTAACTGCCATATAAGAGAACCGTACATTATTTCAAAAAAATACCTTTAAAATCCCAACTATCAATATTAATGCTCCCTTCTAATTGATTTTCCAGTTTATCTTCCAGACCCGAAAAGAAGTTAATTCCAGTAAGTGATTCAATAATATCAACTGTAACTTCATATTGGGATAATGGGTTGGTTACAGATTTGTTAGGAAGCTAAAATCCAATTATAATCTGCCTTTGTTTGGAGTATAGCACTTTGTAGTAGTAACCGGGAACGGTTACCGTATCTGTTCCGATAGCACCTAGATTATCCTTGTAAAAATTGGACCAGTTGCAACATCCAATCCATTTAATTCTAAAGCCCAATTTCTGACTTGGTCTTCAACAGTTAACCAAATTCCACGATTAAATCCTGCTGACTGAGGTGATACATTTGACATGAAGTATGTTTCTGACATTGCTGTTTCATCCCAACTCATATCAGCAGGTGGGCAAAAGATGACCCTTATCATATCCAGAACTGATAAATAATCATCAGGAGAAGCTGAACCTGTTGAAACTGCTGGGTCACTTGTGTTGAAAAGACATTAAATCCCTTGGTCGATTATTATTTATCATTAAAGACATTAAAACCCTTGATCGATTATTATTTATCATTTCTGGTTTAAGCTCATAATAAACCCAATAGGCCAGCTCATTTTCTTCAGAGTAGGACAGCGTATAGTAGGTATGCTTTATAATTTCACCATTTGAAACTGGCTGTAAACTGGAATTAACATCTCTTTTACTGTCTAGTGAGTAAGATGCTGTATGAACTATACTGGATTTTCATCAAGGTGTCGAATATCACATTCCCAGCATACTTTATGGATATACTTTTTTTAGTACTGTCAATTGATAAAGGAATAACTGATGGAGTATCCCTTTCCAGAATTTTATTTGTTGTATCAATGGTCAAAACGGGTCTTATTGTATCTGTATACGTTGAACTGTAGGCAAAATAGAAAGGAATCTCTTTCAATTTAGCTTTTTCATAAGTGAAAGCCGGGAACTTACTGGAATTTGAAAAGTTCAGAATAATCAGCATGATTATACCTATTAAAGAGCCAAAAAAGATTAATGAACTGATACTCATCATCACTTGATAAAAATTATATTTTGGGATTTCGGGTTTTGCCTCATCATCGAAATAATTATCCAGAGGAATATTTTTTTTTGGGCTGTCAGCCTCGAGTTCTTCCGACGATTTATCTATCAGTGTATTCCAGCTTGTATCAGGATTTCTCCAATATACCTGTGCTGGGGAGTCTGTTAATTTATTGTTCTTCCGAAGCTGCCTGAATACTTCTTTGGATTTTTCATAGCCAGCGTATTTCTTTGGGTTATGTGCATACACAGTTGAAACTCATTGATAATACGCTGCATTTCTTTTTCCTCATAAGCATAACTCCCTTCATTCAGTTCATTATCAGGAATATCACTGATTAGTTCCAGTATTGTTTCTCTTGCAGCAGTTTCATCACTATCATTTAGTCTTTTTAATAGCTCCAGTTGGGTATAATCAGGGAAATGCCCTTCCTTAATCCAGTTTATTCTTACCAGCCTGAGGAGGTTGGAGAAGTTTAATTGGTTTGATTTTCCGTATTTATCCAGTATTTTTTTCCCAATGGCCAGGATGAGTTCCCACCTCGATTTTTGGATAAACAGCTAATGCTGCTATCCATTTAAATAAAACATTGGTCTTTCTGCCTTTATCATTGATGATTGCCCACCTTGCCTGGTCGCAATACGACTCTAGTTCCTCAATATCTTCAAAATCAATTCCTTCACATTTATAAAATGGTTTCTCGATTTTTCTCAGTTCTGAAATGATTACCTTATTATCACTGAAAAGGATTTGTATGATTAGTAACAGGCTTTGAATATCTGCAGGCAAAATTGTTATTTCGGGGAGCAGAACATTGATTTCTTTACTGGCCCAGTCCAGAAATGAAACAGGTGTTATGACAACCTTGTATTTCCAGTGATTAAGGAGTTCAAGGTATTCCTTGTCAAAAATAGGGTAATATGGCAACAAAAACTGGTATGCATTGCCAAAAATAAGAAGTATGTGATTGCCATGTTTTTCGTTTAATTTCCCGAGACTTATTCCATCAGGTTCATTGGCATTGTAACATAACTTTGGTTCCTGGCGGTAATAATATTTATCAATAAGAACATCCTGTTTCCGAAGGATTTCAACCAGGTAATCAAATAATTTGACCATCTGATCATTGGTATTGCTTTCATGAATCAATATTAAATACTCACTTTGAAGCGTCCTGGGTACATATACGGGTTGAAATAAGCCTTCGTTGTAAATAGTTTTATTGATCGTTTTTTGCACATGCAACAGTGTGTCTTCATAACTCAGTCGTTTTCTCATCTGCCTTGCCAGATTACTGATTCAGGTTCCGGCAGGGGCAATAATTTTTATTTTGAAAGACCAGGTCAAATGGAGGCCATCCCCCTGATGGGGCGTTTATCAGGCTTTCATATTTTTTCCCCCACCTCACTTTTTAACTTTTTTGCTTTCAATTCTTTTTATAACCCATTTAAAACCAAATATTCCAACCAAAATTAAAGAAATCAAGATGCCCAGACCTGTCAGATAAAACCAAAATGGTTTAACTCTATTTTTTGGTCCAATTGCCTTGGCATCTGGAGAATTTGCTATTAAGATGTTGAAATCTGATTTATCGCTGTATATGAAAAGGGACATTTTACCTTGAACTGTACAGGGTGAGTGTTATACTGTCATATATGGCCGTGCAATAAAATTCCACTGTTGTCTCCCATGGGAAAGAATCTACCAGTTCTTCGCCATAATGTTTCCTGCCTTCGTAAATCCATTTTATTGAATCAGGTTTTTCTCCATGTATAATTGCTTTAATTCTTATCTTGTCATTAATTCTAATGGAATCACCTTCAATTGATTTTTCAAATGAGATATAATTTTTTGAATTGCAGACATATACGGTCTGTATTAATGTGTCCTTATACTGAAACCGATTCTTATAATAAATATCCAGATAAGCATAAATATTGAATTTGCCTTACTGACTTATAGATATGCCAGTGTAAAGTGTCAATTCCTGTCCCATCACCCCAGTCATATTTCACTGATTCAGGGTATTGAAAAGTTATTTCCGGTTCAGTTATGTCTGACTTAATACCGGTTTCTAATCTTTCATTTGTATTGATATGAAAAGCACTTGTGCCGTCTGAATGTAAATCATATAATGACCAGTTTCGGGGGAGGAATTGAATTACTTAAAAAGTAAAGAACACTAATTATTCCAGCAATTAAAAATAATAGTCCTAATAAATATACCCTCCAGTGCCTGGTAGTGTACTTTTTTAATTTCTGAAATTGTTTTTTAAGATTTGAAGAAGTATCAACTCGCGGTTTTCCAAAATGTTCCCTGAATAGCTCTCCAAACTGAATCTGCTCATCTTCACTTTTTGCGAATATGGGGGACAAGATAATTACAAAGGTCATGTTCGCTTTCAACCTTATCGGAAAACTGAGCTATTACTTTATGGCATTCAGCTATTTGCTGGAGTGTTACTAAAAAACCATTTTGCTTCAGGGAAAGAAAAAAGCCATATAATGGCAAATTTTGATTGCCATAAACGTATGTATCAGTATTGTCTATTTTGTTTGTCAACGAGTTAGGAGATAAGTGTTTCAAAATCATTTTTTGATTTAGCAAGGATGCAAAAAGATTCTTTGATTTTCTTTTTGTATTCATTATCCGCATTTTTCCAGTCAGATAGTTTCTCAGTTAATAGTTTATTTGCCTGAAGACAGGCGATCCAGTCGATAAGCTCGGAGGTGGCTGGTTTTTTAATGAGGTTTTTGTTACGTGATTGCCAAAATTTATCTATGGCTGTTTCATAATCTTATTTTCCTCTTTGAAGTTTGCTTTGACTATAGTAAGTAAATTTTCCTTCTCGGGAAGTTTATATGATGAAATACGAAACGGCGGAGGAAGGCATCCGGCAAACCTTTCTCATTGTTTGTTGTGATCACAATAAATATTTCTTTTTCATTTTTCTGTCTGACCTCAAAAATGGTCCAATTTGTTGATAGTGAACTTAAAAGGTGGCTTTTCCAGTTCGGCGAGCAGATCATTAGGGGAAATCCATGAGGGCTTTATCTATTTCATCTATAAGCGCTACTGATGAGAAAGGCAATTTTATCTGCATTATAATAGATTTGTAATTTTTCAAAATTTTCCCAAACAAGTTAATTTTTAGTGGCTAGCCAGCAAAGCAATACCAAGAGTGTTAAAAGAAATAAATGCATACTTCTTTTTACCGTCTTTGTCGCCAAAATAAGCGACCACATCATAGTAATAAAACAAGTCGCTGGATTGTGAACCTGATTTAGTATTGAAACGCAAGGCCTTAGGATATTTAAACTCATTTGGGTATGAAAAATTTAACTGCCTGGAAATAAAATGGGCACATTCAGATTTTGACAGTTGCGAGCTCACCAGAATATAGGCAAAGGCCTTTTCAGGAATAAAGCTGTGTTAATTGCTGTAGCAATTCATCACTGGGCCTATAAAAATCTTCTTTAAGATTTGAGAGTTGTATTTGCATGGTATTTAATCTATAGATATTTATTAAATACTTTATTTTCAGGCTCTAAATATGTAATTAGGTATTCAGTTTTATATTGACTTACTTACATCGATATTCAGTTTTATTTGAGTCACTAAAATATTTGATCATATAATGAGGCGGAAAATGCACCTGTAGTGATGTATTTAAGCAAATAAATGATATCATCTTCATCTACTGATTCCAGCCTGATCCCCGGAGCAGCCAGTGATTTCAATAACGAATATTTTTCTAAGTATGTTGTAAGAGTCACAGAATCAGGTTGTGAACTATAAATGATGATAATAAAAAACAATTGGTAGCCTGGATTACTTTTTTCATGTTCTTCAAATATATCCTGGGTACACCTGAAAAATTCAAGGAATTTGCCAATATCTTCGTCGCTGAAAAAGTGATAGTAAAAAGGGATAATTATAGTATCACCTTTAAGGAATGTCAGGTCTAGTAAAAAGGATGCAGTTGAGCCTGGCGATTTCTGCAGAATTTGACCTGTTTAAATAATCCAGTATTTCTCTTAAAAATTTTCTTTTATTAGTCTCACTCATCATTTGAATCAAAGAAATCAGAAATTTTAATAAATGGTTCAATCTTATTCAAGGAACCCAGGCTATATTTAGCAAATCTTTTAACGATGCCTGCAGGATAATCCACCCTCCTGTCTCCGTATACAAAATAGATTTTTTTCTTTTCAACTGCTACATAATCTTTCAAGGTGCTGATCTGTGAAGTTCTGTCAACATAGCAGAGCACGGTATCTTTGTCGGCAGGGATGATTTTCTCTCCATCTCTGGATCCTTCTGAACAATCTTTTCATGAGTGCAAGTGAAACCTGTAAAGCCAGTTCTGCCTCACTGTCAAATGGTTTAGGGGATAATTTTCAGTTACTTCATTCCAAAAATTCTGCTGGTATAGTATATATTCCTTTTTCTCCTTATAGTCATATTTATTGCATAATTCACCTATCTTAAACACTAATATTTCTTTCTTCTGTCCGTTTTTCTGACAGTTTAAAGCTGTTTCATATTCTATTTCTGTAATTGACTTATCAAAACCCAGTGGTTTATAACCATAACGCTTTCAAGAATCAGGATATATATATCACAAGCGATGACATCATCTGTACATTTTTTCACAAAATTCACATATTCAGCATCATAGAATTCCATGGAAACAACCTTGTAATAGTCGTTCATATGCCCCAGACAATCGATAATGGCTTGCCTGAAATTTTTCAGGTCATTAAAGGTAGACGATATATATACTGACTCAGCCATGATAAATCTACTTTAATCCTTCCATTTTCTCTGCCTTATTAATGGCATGAAGAATTGAATATCTTGCTTTAGCCCTATTTACAATCTTAGACTGTTCTTGTGATTCTCTCAGCCAGTTTATCAATTGACTCAAAGGGAATGTCAATTCAACCAGACAACCTTAAAGCCAGTACTAGTGTGCCGAATCCTGGAGTGTCGTTATTATGGCATTCAGAAGCACTCCTTCGTTCAGATGCTTATCGTATAGCGCTCTATGGTGATTGATGCCCTATGAAAGGTACAAAATATTACCAGAGAAATACAAATCATTCAGAAATTTTCATTAACCTTTGATATATAACATGTTCTGAAACAAGATCACAATTTTCTGTCTAAGAAACTGCAAGGAGCTTTTTTGGTTAATATGATGATTTGTTCATAAATTTCTTCAACATAATACGCTTTTCAATTGTTTATGTATTTGGTCGGGAGTTTACTTACCTTATTAAAAACAAAACATTATGAAAAGAAATCTGCTCCTTTTAACCAGTCTCTTTTTTACAATTTTTGCTACTGGTCAATCCCCTTTTAAAAAATCAGGGATCGCAGTTAATGAAAAATTCAAGAGTTTTGATAACTATCAGGATTTCCTAAGCAAAGGAGAAAGGCTTGACAGCTTTAAATTCGAATCCTGGGATAAAACTATTCCCGGTTGGCTTAATACCTCAAAAGTTTTATCAGTTTATGGGACAACCAGCCAGACCGATATAACGTATTTATGGGATAAAACATCTGTGCCACACAAATGGGTCAGGGCTTCCAAAACAGAATCAAATTACGATGTCTCAGGAAATAAGACTTCCTCAATTAACTATGTCTGGGACAAAAGCATTATTCCAAATAACTGGGCCCTTACCTCCAAAACCGAAAACACCTATATTAATGGTAATAATACATTATCAATTAGTTACATGTGGGATGGTAGCCAATGGATTCAGGCCGGTAAAACAGAGACCACCTTTAATCAGAATCATAACCCAACAATAGAAATTACCTCGGCATGGTTCTTTATTCAGTGGCAAAATTCAGGTAAGACTGAATACTACTACGATCTATCCGGGAAGGATACCCTTGAAATAAATTATTCCTGGCAAACAAATAATTGGGCAAATTCTGAAAAAACAAGATTTGCATACAACACTAGCGGGAAGGTCATTACAGAAACTACCCTGGAATGGGATGAAACACTCACTGTACCTGCCTGGATTAATTCCGGAAAAACGGAGTATACTTATGATTCCAACTGGAACGTAACTTCAATGAGCTCATATGAATGGGATAAAACTCCGAAACTATGGGTTGGGTTAGTGAAAATGGAATGGGGATTCACAGGGGATGAGATAACTTCGATAATCACTTATTTATGGGATAAAGCCATCAATCCTGCAACCGGATGGGTTAATTATTCCAAAACTGAAAAATCAGGTTCAGGCACTCTCCCTAACAATGTAAGATTTACCGAGATGAAAAGCTATTTGTGGGAATTAAACCAATGGTCAATTACCAAAAGGAATACGTATTATTATTCCGGGCAGGCTACTTCCGTAAATGATAACCCATGGCAGAAAGAAGTAATTGTATATCCGAATCCTGCAAAAGACTTTATAATTTTCAATTTATCAGATATGTCGGAGCCTGCTTTTGTTGAGCTCTACGATGTTCAGGGAAGAAAAGTCACTGAGCATAAATTGTCCGTCAATAACCGGATTCCCGTCAGTAACCTGAAGAAAGGAATATACATCTATAAAGTAACTTCCAAGGGATTTGTTTATAAAGGGAAAATCCTCATTGAATAATATAATCTGGCTTATCCGGCAAGTAACAAATCTAAAAATGCTTCGCGAGGAGCATTTTTCTTTTATGCGCTTAATTAAAAAGGCGCCTCATGAAAGGCATCTTTTTAATTAGCACCAGTTAGGTTTCAAACATCTTACTCTTTTCCCCAGGTCAGAACAATAATAATTCCAATGATGGCAAAAAGCACGGTGCTGGCAATTATGTCCACAATCAGTGCACCTAATCCGGTGTACATTGTTGTCATTGACCAGGAGGAAAGAGCTACAGTTGCTGCATAAAGGGATCCAAACAGCGCTCCGATTTTCAATCCGTCGATTATCCCTTTTGCACCAAACCACTTCAGAAATAAGGTCAGAAGTAATGCAGCTGTGAAGTTTGACAGAATAATTGCCCACCAGATCATTTCATCGGTCCTGGCAGCACATTGATTCATATTGGTTGAAAGGAATCCCATAAGCAGGATTCCGTAAACCAACCAGCCTAAAAGAAAATAGGAAATTCCTCCAAAAATTGTTCCGCGTAAGATTTTCATAGTTTTTAAGTTAAATTTGTTATTGGTTCACAATTTACAGGAATTTTTTATTTAAACCCTTGCAAGTCATACAAAAATAATCCCTATGGAAAGAAGAAAATTCATTCAGACAGCAGGCTATTCAGCAGCGGCAGCCTGTATTCCTCCCCATCTTACAGGAAACAAATCCGGTAAACCTGAAGCCGGTCATCAGGTCAGATCAGCCGAGAAACAGGTATCTGTGGTTGTCAAAGAAAATTCCGTCTTCATCGAAACCCCTACCCTGTCTGCTACAATACAGAAAGGAATCATTACCACCCTTAAAAGCAGGATCAGCGGGGAAGAGTTCATTGAAAAGCCTGATATAAATAACTTTCGCGCATTACAGTTGCTTTATATCAGAAACGAGGTCATCCAGGTAAATGAAGAGAAATTCGGAAGGACAGAAACTTTGCAGATATCTGATAAAAAAGCTGAGATCAGATTTCACAGCTGGGACGGGGATGGTGTCCTTGTATTATCGGCTGATCCTGAAACGGGAGACCTTCTGATAGAACCATCTGGTTACTCATCGCGACCGGGAATATTAGCCTGCCGATGGAACATAACGGGACTTAAATCATCACTTGAGATAGTCGCTCCTTTCTTCCAGGGGATCAAAATGAAGCTGGATGATCCGCTGATAAAAAATTTCCGTTGGAAATGGCCACAGTACTGGGAAGCAGGCTTTGCTGTTCTTCAATCTAAAGATGGAGGATTCTGGATACATACTGAGGATGACAGGTACCGGTTCAAAGCAATTCAAACCGGAACAGAATCAGATCCCTGCATTATCGGACTTGACAGTGAAGCCTATGGTCCTGTTGACAATAATCTGAGTGCAGGAGGCATCTGCTGGAGAATAAATACATTTTCCGGTGACTGGCATGTACCAGCAGAAAAATACAGGCAATGGTACTGGAAAGCATA
Source organism: uncultured Bacteroidales bacterium (assembly GCA_963700275.1). Taxonomy (GTDB): domain Bacteria; phylum Bacteroidota; class Bacteroidia; order Bacteroidales; family VadinHA17; genus LD21. The sequence continues at coordinate 56,640 of CAVOWZ010000018.1, forward strand.
TAACCTGGAAGCTGAAGAAAGGTTACGCCAGACATGGATTCATGATGTGAAACTTGCAATTTCCTGGTGCCCGGGAAATCCTGATATCCTCGATGCCCTGGCAAAAAAGATATCACCCAAAAAAGTACTGCTCCATTTTTCAAACTGGCGGACAGATGCATACGATGAAAACTACCCGGACTACAATGCAAGTGAAAGCGCCAGGGTGTTTATAAAAAAATGTCAGACTATGGGATTTCATGTAATGCCGCATTTCAACTCAATTGATATGGATCCCTCCCACCCTGTCTATACTCAGATAAGGGATTTTCAGTACAGGGATGTTGAGACAAAACAGCTGCAGGGCTGGAGCTGGTATAAAAGCAGGGGCATCGGAGTTCCTGAATCCAATCTGAACCGCCTGAACAACAGGGATAAAAAGGTGATGGTAAAGATCCATCCGGGATTAAGCATGTGGAGGTCCATCCTGGGAGAAAATATCCTTAAATCAGTAAGGGAGCTTTCCCTTGAAACAGTATTTATTGATGTAACTCTGTGCATGTGGAACATTGATAATTGCATTGTTGAATCAATGGCTCCCACAGAAGGAATGGACTTACTGATCAAACAGGTGGCAAGGCTTGGAAACGGACTCGTTGTAGGAGGTGAAGGATTAAATGAAATAAATGCCCAGGGGCAATCATTTGCCCAGGCACATTTGTTTAAGAGCTGGCAAACTTCCACAGAAGGTCTTGAAAGAGCCGGAGGATGTGATCTTAATAATTTCTTATTCGGGAAATTATGCCGTACAATAGGTTATTCCAGTCTTGGCGGCAGAAATAAAGATGAAGAATTACGGATGAATATACACCTGGAACATGGTGCAATTCCTACGATAACCATCAGGAATGCTGATGAAATCCTCAATCCTAATCCGGCAGTGAAAAAGATGCTTGATATCGCTGCCGGATAAGCATTTCATTGAGTAATTGCCTGCCTGCTTACAGGAGGTATCTTACCCGAATGAATCTCATAAAGCCTTTTATGGGTTTCACGTGCGGCATCCACCAGTTCTTTATATGGACGGTCTGTTACATCAACATAACCGATATTGTAGTTTTCACCATCATTACGGCCTGTAGACGGCTGATCCCACCACTGGAACCAGTGGGTTCCGATAAGAGAAGGATGTGCAACTGCATTTTCAACATAATAACGGTAAGCAGCTCCCCTTTCCTCCTGACTGATTGTCTGCCGCAGTCCGGGAGAAAGGCCCCTTCCAGGGGTCCCGAAATGAAATTCACCAATAACTATGGGCAGGCCTGTCATATCATCGATTCTTTTAAGCAGCTCAGGTTCAGCGCTATAATTATAAATATTAAGACTGAAAACATCAAAGCCAACTGAGGCTGAAGCCAAAACAAGATCTGCCGGAGGATGTCCTCCGAACCGCAATCCCATGTTAAGATGGTTCGGATCATATTTCTTTATGGCTGTATTCACCATTTTTATGAAGATCGTATATGTGTCATATACAAATGCTTTGCGGCGCTCAGGAGTATCACCTTTTGTAAGATATTTCTGAAGAGCAGACTTCATCGGTGTTTCCTCACCTTCGAGAATAACATTTATAAGTTCCATTTCCCGTCCGGGCCATGGCGGTTCATTGCCTACAAAGTAACCAAGCAGATATGGATCATTCCTTAGTGGTGCACATTGCTTTTCTGCTGCTTTTTCTACTTCCGATGCATAAGAAGGTGCATATACATCAGGCATACCCATGGTGCGGGGGTTAAATTGCCAGCCGGAGAGAGTTGCCACATATGGTTTTCTCTGACTGCGACCAAATCCGGAATCGGACCAGTTGGCAATTGTATTCAATCCCCAGTCATCCATTCTTCTAACTGTAAAATCCATCCATTTCTGATAATAATCCTCACCGAACCTGCGATAAAGGTTCCATGTAAAGAATGAAGCCTTACCCATTCTCTTATCTGATTGATCTTTAATAAGTACTTCCGGTACAAATGAAGTATAGATATATTCCCTTCCCTCGATACGCGCAAACGAACCTCCCGGATTAATGCCTGTACTCCCCGCCGATATAAAATAGTGACCCTCCGGGTCGATGAACCACCATATTCCATTAATTTTCTCTACACGAAAAAATCCCGTTGCCCTGGCTCTGGTTTCGAGAAACCCTCCGTACTTTGAAACGTTGAACCTGTCTGTTTGCAATGACACATCTTCTTCATTCCAGGCTGTTTTAAGATCATCAATGGTCCGTGCTTTTCCCGGCCACGCATCAGGGATCCACTGACCAAATTCATCAATCAGAGGAACCGGGCTGAGAATGGAATCTTCAGGATTCACTGTCAGACGGAAATTCCGGACTTCAAGAATTGGTGATCCGATGGGATTTTCCATGAGTATTCCAAGTGAATCAATACTTTTTATTGATCCTACAGACCCGGTGAATCCCAGTCCATAACCCGGCATACCCTTTTGTCCGATTGCTGCCATATCCTGGCCCACAACATTTCTTTTCTGAAAATTTGCCAGAGGGATTGATGCACGAACCCACGCACCCCGGAAAGGTAGAATTCTCAGGCGTCTCATCCCTTCAGTATCATACAGGTTAATATAAAACCGCTGGGTTGACGATGCATTCAGATCAAATGTCAGGAATCCGGATTCTGACCAGTCGGATGGAAAATCAGGATTCAGATCCGATATTGCCCATTTTTGTTCGAAAGAAGGTCCCTCAAATTTTATTATACGGGATTCATCCTTTGACTTACAGCCTGTTACTAACAAGAAGGCTGTTACAAACAATAAGGTTACATGATTCTTCATGACAATATTAATAAAAGCCGGTTAATAAGGAATTGACACTAATTTATGAAAATTATTGGAATACAGGAGTCTTCTGCCCCTCGGAACGCAAATTATGATTTAGCTGCAGGTCTTCCCGAATAATCCAGGAAACTCTTACCTGAATTATCCTTTAGTTCACGGTCTGCTCCTCTTTCAAGTAATATCTTAATGGTCTCTTCATGACCGTTACGGGCTGCAACGATAAGCGCAGTCGCCCCATCGGCTTGTCTCAGGTCGATCTTTGCTCCCTTTTCGAGAAGTAGTTTTACAATTTCAGAATGTCCGTTCAAAGAAGCCAGGATCAGCGCACTAAACCCATCGGGGCGCCGGAAGTCAACCTGTGCACCATTTTCAAAAAGCAGCCTTACAATTACGGTATGGCCGTTTATCGATGCCTGCATGAGAGGACTTATCCCCTCATTATTAAGGAGATTAACCTGAGCTCCTCTTACCAGAAGCTGTCTTACAATTTGTATATTTCCGCTTTGTGAAGCCATCATTAGCGGAGTGTTACCTCCGGAATCGGTTAAATCGTGGTTTTTTTCTTTCTCAAGTAGCATACCTGCTACCTCATGATATCCTTTCTGCGTGGCAAGAAGGAGTGCGGTCGCTCCTACTTTATTCTGTATTGCCGGATCGGCACCCCTCTCAAGCAATAATCTTACTGTTTCAATGTACCCGTTAATTGAGGCCTGCATCAGCGCGGTTGTCTGATAGGATTTTTCCTGAAGATCCGGATTAACTCCTCTATCCAATAGAAATCGTACAGCATCGGTGAACCCATTTTGTGCAGCTATTATGAGAGAATTCATACCGTCGCTTCTGTTCTGATCCATATCAACCCCGTTTTCGAGGAGTAATTTCATCACATCAGAGTGTCCGTTCTGGGATGCACAGATCAGAGCTGTTGATCCATCATTACGCATAGTATTAATATCCGCTCCTCTGGCAAGTAAAAGCCTGACAATATCCATTCGTCCCCTTAGCGAAGCCCAGATAAATGCATCAGCACCGTCATTGGTCTTTTCGTTCATATCAGCTCCATTGTCGAGAAGTAACCTTACGATTTCTGTCTGGCCATTCTGCGTGGCAAGGATCAGGGCAGTAGCACCGTCTGTACTTTTTGAATTGATATCAATCCCTGTGCCAAGCAAAGTCCTGGCAATTTCAATATGCCCATTCATTGAAGCTACCATCAGAGCAGTAAACCTGAAGGTACTTTCAGCATCAAAGGGAGCATCTTTTCTGACCATTACCTTTACCGGTTCAATGTGTCCGCTGACTGCAGCACGTATAAAAGCTGTCTTTTTTGAAGTATTCGGGTCAGCTATTGGATTAATTCCAGGTTTTATCAGTAATTTAACCACTTCCAGCCTCCCGTTCTGTGATGAAGTAATTACAGCCGTCAGGCGACCAAGACTCTCAAGGTCGGGAATCTGGTTTTCATAAAGCAGGGCTCTCACAGTAGCAGTCATTGCATCCTGTGCATTTATTACAATTGCGTCTGTTCCGTTGCTATCAGTTAGAGCCGCACCTCTTTCCAGCAATAGTTTAACAACATCTGCATGTCCGTTAAGCGATGCTATAAAGATGGCATCAGCTCCATCCCCGCATTTCATATCCGCCTCAGAACCTCTTTCCAGAAGAAGTCTGACAATTTCAGTATAACCCTTCAATGAAGCCATGAACAGTGCTGTTGATCCGTCAGAATCCTGCAGGTTGGGATCTGCACCATTATCCAGCAAAAGGGAGACTATATCAATATGTCCTCCCAGAGCAGCCTGGATAAGTGCAGTAGTACTATAAAGCTTATCTCTGAATTCCACCTCCGCCCCTTTCTCAATAAGTGTTGCAGCGATATCATAAAACCCGTTTTGTGATGCCAGCATAAGTGAAGTAAATCCGTCAACAGCTTTTTGATTCGGATCCGCACCCTTATCAACCAATGATTTCACAATTCCCATATAACCATTTTGAGAAGCCACCATGAGTGAAGTAAATCCGTCAGTTGCTTTCAAATCGGCCTCTGCTCCTTTCTTAAGTAAAAGATTTACAACATTTTCATGACCGTTATATGCAGCAAACATAATTGCAGTTGTACCTTCTATTGCTCTCAGGTCAGGATCAGCTCCCCTGTCGATCAATGTCCTGCACACCCTGCCATAACCTCTTTCAGCTGCATACATCAGGATGGTACGGTTATACTCGTCAGTATAATTTACCGAATCTACTTTTCGCGCTTTCATAAGAGCTTCATAATGATTATTACTCTTAAGCGCATTGATCAATTGGGTGACAGTAAGGTCTGTCTGTGCCTGCAGCAGAGAATTACTGAACAGAATGATAAGGCCGGCAATTATTTTAATACAAAATGTTTTCATAAGATCGCATTTTGTTTCATAGTTAAAACAAAAATAAAATATTCAGTTTAACTTTTGAAATTTCTAAACATAATATTAATGACTATTGCCCTTTTAACCACTGGTCGCTCCCGCTTTTACGGGGTAAGCCCTATATAGCTGGAATTGGGACGGCCCGTGTACGATTGACAACAAAACAAGAAACCCGCAATCCGCTAAATTGTTCAGTCCCTTGTCTCCGGAAATCAGGTCTGAAATGAAATCTACGTATTAAAATACTTATTAAAATACGTATTATAATCGCGCTGTTATGAATTATGAATTATTTTTACCGGGTATGTCGAAATACTGATTATTCAGAAAGGACCGGGATTTGCCTGTTAATCGATTCCTCCAGTGAAATGAGTGTTTCGGTCCTGACTATCCCCTGAATATTCTGGATCTTATCTGTAAGAATATCACGGAGATGTTCATTATCGCGGGTATATACTTTCACAAACAGCGAATAGTTACCAGTAGTATAATGACATTCAATTATTTCTGGTATGTCCTGGAATTTCTTTATCACATCCCGGAAATGTCCCGGGTGTTCAAGGAAAATGCCGATGTAAGCGCATGTCTTGAACCCGACAAGTACAGGATCAACTTTGAATTCAGAGCCTCTGATAACACCTATGCGGATAAGCCTCTGAACCCTCTGATGAATTGCAGCACCGGAAACGCCGCATTCCCTTGCCACTTCAAGATATGGGATCCTGGCATTCTTGGTAATAATGTCAAGTATCTTCCTGTCAAGATTATCAATTTGTAGATTTTCAGTCATTATAATAGGTTTAAGTTAACGGAATATAATAAAGTCTTACTTAAGCTAAAAATAATCAAGCAAAAGATAACAATAATAAATTTTACAAACAATGCATTTTTACCTTAAAAATTTTATGGTACCGGATTAGGAATTAATTAAGGTATTTATTAATAAATCCGATAATCTCCCGTATATCGTCAAAACCTTTGGTTATGATGTAATTTTCAATTCCTTCCAGAATACTGACTGCCGCCTGAGGATCAATAAAAGATGCAGTACCTACCTGGATTGCAGAGGCCCCTGCAAGGAAAAATTCAATTGCATCATCAGCATTCATAATACCGCCGATTCCGATAACAGGGATTTTTACAGTCTTTGCGGTCTGCCAGACCATCCGCAGGGCAACAGGTTTAATTGCAGGTCCTGACAGTCCACCGGTAATTGTGGCGAGTGAGGGTCTCATATTTTTAATATCCACTGCCATTCCCAAAAGGGTATTAATGAGGGATATGGCATCAGCGCCTTCCTCTTCGGCAATAATGGCAAAGTCAGTAATGTTTGTAACATTGGGAGAAAGCTTAACAATAAGTTTCTTTGAGCAGACCTTTCTGACTTCCCGGATTACTTCTCTGGCTGATTTCGGATTGGTTCCGAATGCCATTCCTCCCATCTTTACATTCGGGCAGGAAATATTCAGTTCAATGGCGGAAATACGGGCAAGCCTGTTCACTCTTTCAGTAAGTGAAACATAATCATCTACATAACTGCCATTAATATTTACTATTACGTTGGTATCGTAATCCGTCAGAACAGGATAGATCTTTTCCTCAAAATAGTCAATACCCTTATTCTGCAGTCCCACCGAATTGAGCATACCAGACGGAGTTTCAGCCATTCTGGGATAGGGATTTCCTTCCCTGGGCTCCAGGGTTGTTCCCTTGACAATGATTCCACCCAGACGCGAAACATCCATAAAATCATCAAATTCAGAGCCATATCCAAAGGTACCTGATGCGGCGAGCACCGGATTTTTGAATCGCAGATCTCCTATGTTAAAATCAAGCTTCACCATTTCAGATCATTTATATTGAAGACAGGCCCGTCAGTACATGTACAAACATTACCATTAACAGTATCAACGATACAGCAGAGGCAGGCACCTATACCGCAACCCATCAGGTTCTCAAGCGATACTTCACATCTGATATTCTGCTCTTTGCAGTAGCGGGCAACGGCTTTCATCATCGGATCGGGACCACAGCAGTAAATTACATCATATCTGTTTGAGGAGAGTATCGGATGATCTGTTATAAAACCTTTTATACCCAATGATCCATCCTCGGTTGTCAGAAAAACCTTACCCAGTCCTGAATATTCATCATATTCAATAACACGTTCGCTGCTCCGAAAACCAAGCAGAATATCCGGTATAAAACCATTTGATTTTAAATACTTCCCCAAAAACAAGAGGGGTGCAACCCCACAACCACCGCCAGTTAGAAGTATATGCTCACCCTTTGATGGCAGGGAAAATGAATTTCCCAGCGGATAAATCAGATTAACCGGATCACCGTTACGGAGTCTGGAAAGTGCTTCAGTTCCTTTTCCGGCAATCTGAACAAGAAGTCGGAAAGTATTCTGAGAATAATTTACATCATGAATTGAAAGAGGTCTCCTGAGAAATGTCTCCGGACTTCCATCGATCTTAACCTGGACAAATTGTCCCGGCTTCATTTCAGGAATTCGTCCGCTGCCAGTCAGCTCAAGGACAAAAACATCTTTGCTAAGCTTTTTATTTTCAACTACTTTGAGGGATTCAATCCTTTTTGTCATCCAGCCTGGAATTTCGGACAAATATACTACTCTTTTTCCGGGTAGTATTCCCTGAAGCTGTTATTATTATAGAACCAGACTATCTTTTCCACGGTTACCTGATCATCAATTTCATATACGTCTGATTTTTCTGCACTATGAGTGCTTTTGGTATCAGAAGGTTTTCCCGAATGTTCCTTTTCCGGCAATCTTTGGCCTTCCAATGGCTGATTAAAAAGATCAGGTATTACCTTCTCATTGTACATGGTACCCTTACCGAAAAGAAGCCATTCTGTCGAGAGAAACTTATATTTTTCAAGCATCTTAAGGATAAAATCCAGGCTGGGCTTGTTCCTTCCTGATAGAATATGTGAAATACCTGATGGCTGAACGCCTATATCTTCAGCAAACTGAGCTGAAGTTTTGTTTTCAGCCTTTAAAAATTCAATTAACCTTTCTTTCATTAAATATTTATCAGTTTTACAAATGTAAATATTATTTAAATTACATGTGTAATTATGTCTTCGTTACATCTGTAATACAACAACTGTGACCGCACATTATCAGTCAAAGTTGTAATATTAATCCATTATATATCAGCCTATTAATTAGTATATTTTAATAATGTAATACTTTAGATTAGATTCTTATTTTACTGGTTTATAAGTATATATAAGTGATTTCTAAACTAATTGATAACATTTTGAACTATGAATACTTGTTTATTATGATTAATCTGACAGGTGAAGCATCATAATATATTGATTTTATATATATTATAGTTATTTCTAACTGAATCATTGAATAATTTACATTTGTAATAATGAAACTATAATTTATTCGATTACATCAGTGAATATGCTGTCTGAATTCTGTATTCACAATTGTAAACTCACTAAAATCCTCCCCGCCCTTTGTATTTCACAACCCTTTCCCCTTTTCCCCCTTCCCTTAAGACCAAGGGAAGGGATAGTGTTGTGAAACCAATTAAGGGGAAGGGCTGGGGATAGGGTTGTGAGCTAAGTAAGGAAAGGGCAGGGATAGGGTTGTGAAACCAATTAAGGGGAAGGGAAGGGAAGGGCAGGGATAGGGTTGTTAACTTCCGTAAGGAAGATTTTTCACGGACTTCCCTCCTGTCGGATGCAAATTTTCAATTCTGACAGAGTTAATTTGTAAGAGAACCTCTATCAAAAATGAGCAAATCATTTGATTTTCTGAGAGAAATCTCCTCAGTTATTTTCTGAAAACAGAAACTTAAAAATAATCAGAATGTAAAACTGACCCTTATTTCAGGGGAACTGTAGAGATCATATGGATCATTCAGGGCCCAAAGAGCGATAAGATTGAGTGCCCCCCGCCGACCCATCGGCTGGCTTATCCCTCCTCCAACCAGAAGGGCATTCACGGTAAACCGCTCTGAATCGACCTGAGTATTTACCCAGAATGGCGTTTCAGATTCCAGGCTCTGAATTTCACCTTCACCATGAACAAAGAGTCCTAAATGAATTCCGGCAGGAATTATATTATTAATATCCTGAATAAGTACAAACTGGGTATAAACTCTTCCACCGAAAATACTTGTGCTGCCAACATTCTTCCTTGCATAATAAGTATATTCGGGTCCGGCTGCAATAGCCACGCGAGGCAAGACCCATAAGCCGATTATCGGCGCTACTTCAATATTTGTATAAGTTCCGAACTGAAGGCCGAAATCCCCGCCAAAGAAAATCCTTTCGCGAAGCGGCGGCTTTTCCCTGGTCACTCTCTGGGAACTCGCTTTTGCCGGCAGGAAAAGCAGCAATGAGGTTATAAGTATTGCAGGCAGGATACTACGGGCAGCGGATAAATATTTAATATTAACCATAATTACATTTTTGTAACTTTGATGTCGTTATACAAATAAACGAAAAAAAACATTTTATTATATATCTTTCAGTAAAATGAACATTATAGTAAATGGCGGAACAAGGGGTATAGGCAAAGAGACTGCTCTTTTTCTGGCGAAAAAGGAAGACAACACTGTTCTTGTGACAGGAAGGAATGAGGATGCCCTGAAACAGCTGGAATCAGTCTCGACAGCGGGCAGAATCATTACATATCCACTTGATATATCAGAATTTGATGAACTGGAAACTGCATTCGTAAGAGCTGTTTCATCCCGGCTGGGGACTGTTGATGTTCTGATAAACAGCGCCGGTTTACTGTTCTCAAAGAATTTCACCACTTTCACTTCAGGGGAAGTCAGAAAAATGATGGAAACAAATTTCTTTGGACCCGCATCTGTTATCAGAGCATTATTGCCCATGATGAAGAAAGGCTCTCATATCATCAATATAACAAGCATGGGTGGATTCCAGGGAAGCTCCAAATACAGGGGATTATCGTATTACAGTGCATCCAAGGCCGCCCTCTCCTGTTTGTCAGAATGTCTTGCAGAAGAATTCCGTGAAGATGGAATAATAGTAAATTGTCTTGCTCTCGGATCGGTACAGACCGAGATGCTTGAGGAGGCATTTCCCGGATATAAGGCTCCTGTCAAAGCAAATGAAATGGCTGAGCTGATCGGAGAATTTGCCATAAGGGGAAGCATGTTTTTTAACGGGAAAGTTATTCCTGTTGCATTCAGTAATCCCTGATTTCTATCCTGCCATCAAGTGCAAGCAATCCATTATATGCCAGAGATTTTAATTCATCTTCGCCCGGAAAGACCACAACCCGGGCAATGAAGCCCACCATGGTTTTGATCCTTTCCACATGGTCAGCCTGCTTTGCCATCCCTCCTGTAAGTATGATTGCATCAATATCGCCTTCGAGAACTGCAGCCGCTGATCCGATCTCCCTGGCTGTCTGATATGCAGCTGCATCCCTTATAAGAATAGCTTTCCGGTCACCTTCACCGGCTCTCCTGCAAACATCCACGAAGCTGTTTGTGCCGAGGTATGCCACCATGCCACCCTTTCCCGTGATCATTGCCTTTATTTCGGCGTGGGTGTATTTACCACTAAAGCAAAGGTCAGCCAGCTGTCCTGCCGGCAGACTCCCCGACCGTTCGGGAGAAAACGGGCCATCGCCATTCAGTGCATTATTCACATCAACAACCCTGCCCTTCCGATGTGCACCGACACTAATTCCGCCACCCATATGTGCTATTATCAGGTTAAGAGCCTCATAAGGCTTACCTTCTGATGCTGCAAACATCCTTGCCACAGCTTTCTGGTTAAGAGCATGAAAGATGGAGACTCTTTGTATTTCGGGATGGCCGGATATTCTTGCTACAGGTTGAAGTTCATCAACAACCACCGGATCAACAATATATGCTTTAGCATTCGGGGTATCAGAAGCTATGGCATTAGCAATCAGTCCTCCCAGATTACTTGCGTGCTGTCCCATAAGCCCCTTTTTAAGATCTGAGATCATCTTTTCATTGACTTCATATATTCCGGATTCAATAGGCCTGACCAGTCCACCCCTCCCGACAATAGCACTGATTTCTGAAAGATCTGTTTTATGGTTTCTCAGTTCATTCAGGATCAGTTCTTTTCTGAAATCCAGCTGGTCGGTGATCTCCCTGAAAGAAGCAATGTCCTCTATTGAATGTGGCAGACTCTTCTCAAATATCAGTTCCGCTTCCTCATAAAGAGCAAATTTTGTTGAAGTGGAACCCGGATTGATTGCCAGGATCAGTCGTTTTCTCATGCACATTAACAATAAGTTGAACAAATATAATGACCTTTTAGTCCATCAGACAAGCAAGTGCAATACAATAGTACTTTGATTTTTCACTTTCGCTTCTCGACATGAGGACAACAGGTTTATCCGTTCCCATTATCAGTCCGCCAAGTTCACCATGACTGAACAGCATGAGTGATTTGTAAAAAGGATTACAGGCTTCAAGTGACGGGAAAAGGAGTATGTCTGCATCACCGGCAACCGGTGTGCTGACTCCCTTTATTTCATTGCTTTTCCTGTCGCAGGCAAGGTAAAGGTCCAGCGGACCGTCGATGATACAGTTTCCGAATTTCCCCATTGCACCCATACTCTTTATTTCGGCATAATCGGAAGAATAAAGAAAATGACTGCTGCCCTTCTCTGAAGCTCCGATCAGCGCTACTTTAGGATTCCAGATCCCAAATTTCCGTGCCATTTCTATTGCATATGCAGTCATGGCAATCTTCTGCTTTAATCCTGGGTAAGGAATCACGGCAGGATCAGTAACAAACAAAAGCTTACTGTATTCAGGTATTTCAATTACTCCCACATAGCTCAGGACTGCATCCGGTTGCATCAGTCCCTTATTTTTATCCATAACCGCCTTAAGGAAAATATCTGTTCCAACAAGGCCTTTCATAACAATATCAGCATCTCCGGCCTTCACCATCTGTACTGCGGTTTCAGATGCAAGGGCTTCATTTTCACAACCTGTTATTGTGAAGATCCCGGGATCTATCCTATTATTGTTACAGACCTCTGAAATTTTCTCAGGCTGTCCGATCATTATTGCATCCACTAAACCATTTCTTACAGAGAGGTTTATGGCGCCAATTGTATTTGTATCCTGCGCCCACGCAACAGCAATACGGTGCTTTTTCTTCATTGAAAGCACCTTTTCGACCATCTGACCGAGCGAACTGATCATTGCTGAAATGTTATTTACCGGCTTGCAGCTGCAGCAAGAAGGATACTGTCAAATTTTGCCTGTTCAGAATCGGATCTTGAAGTTAGTACTATCGGCACCCTTGCCCCTAGTATCACTGCAGCAACCTTGGCCTTGGCAAAGAATACAAGTGATTTATATAGTACGTTACCAACCTCGATATCAGGCATAAGTAACAGGTCAGTATCACCTGCAACCTCACTGCGGATGCCTTTATGTTTCGCACTCTCAAGGCTAACGGCATTATCGAAGGCAAGAGGTCCGTCGATGATACAATCTTTTATCTGATCGCGCTGATTCATTTTTGAAAGCAAAGCTGCATGGAGTGTTGCTTCCATATTTTCATTCACCATCTCCACGGCTCCAAGTATCGCAACCTTAGGCATATGGTATCCAAGCTTCACAAGACAGCCAACCGAATTGTTTATTATTGCAATCTTATCCTGAAGGTTCGGGGAAATATTCATTGCCACGTCGGTTACAGCTATTACCTTATGATAAGTATCTACTTCAAAAAGAGCAAAATGCGAAAGCATGTTACCTGTTCTCAAGCCCCACTCCCTATTGAGAACACATTTTAGCAGAATTGATGTTCCTACCTTCCCCTTCATCAGAATATCGCCCTGATGATTATTAACCATCCTTACAGCAAGCTGAGTGGCCATTTCAATATCCGGTTCATTAACGATACTGACCCCGGTAATATCATAATTATTCTCTGCTGAAATATTCAGGATGCTCTCCTTATCACCGACAAGGACAGGTTCAATTACATTATCTTTCCACGCTCTGACAATAGCTCCCATGGAATGCTGATCCTGCGCAGCTGCAACCACAAGTTTCTTTTTTTGGCCCGCCGGCCACAATATTTCTCAGGTCATTCAGGCTCTTCAGTACCATAGTTAAGTGGATTAGTTTACCAGGTCATACAGTTTGCTGCTGAACTATTGTACGGGTATCGGACGCTATTACCAGTTCCTCATCCGTCGCAACTACAATTACAGTTACTTTTGAATCAGGTCTGGAAATTATTATATCTTTTCCCGAACTTCCGTTATTAACGTCATCATCAAACAGTATTCCCAGGTTTTCCATATCGGAACAGATCCTCTTTCTAGTCCTGAAATCATTCTCACCAATACCGCCCGTAAATACAAGTATATCAACTCCATTCATCGCTGCAATATAAGATCCGATGAACTTCTTCACCTTGTAAGCATACATTTTAAGAGCAAGTATTGCCTTTTTATTTCCGGCTTCAGCAGCAGTATGAAGGTCTCTCATATCCGAAGATATTTGTGAGATCCCGAAAACACCGCTTTTCTTGTTAATCATATTGCTCACCCCGGTAACATTAAGATGTTCTTTATCAGCAATATATACCAAAACACCCGGATCGACTTCACCGGTCCTGGTTCCCATAATAAGACCGTCAACCGGCGTAAATCCCATTGATGTATCGATCGATTGTCCCTTATGAACAGCCGTTATTGAAGCACCATTGCCAAGATGGCATGTAATGATCTTAATCTGATTATAGTCCTTCCCAAGAATTTCTGCAGCCTTCTGTGCCACAAACTTATGGCTTGTGCCATGATAGCCGTATTTTCTTATTTTGTATTTCTCATAATATTCGTACGGTATTGCATACATATATGCATAATCGGGCATTGTCTGATGGAAAGATGTATCAAAGACTGCTACCTGAGGTACACCCGGAATCAGCTTCTCGACTGAAAGGATCCCTTTCAGGTTTGCAGGATTATGCAGTGGTGCCAGTTCTATACAGGCTTCGATATCCTTTTTAACGTCGTTATCAATCAGTACGCTCTCCTTATAGTTCTCACCTCCGTTAACCACCCTGTGTCCGACTGCCTTGATCTCATTAATATTTTTTATTACTCCATGCCTGGGATGGCAGAGAACTTCCATCACCATGTTAATACCTGTAGTATGGTCAGGAATATCGGTAATTACCTTATAAGGATCCTTGCCGGTCGGTTTATGAGTAAGTATACTTTCATTCAGGCCTATACGTTCAAGAAGACCTTTGGCGAGCATCACTGTACCGGATGACATTTTGAATAACTGGTACTTAATGGATGAACTGCCGCAATTTAAGACTAAAATGATCATTGTAAAATCTATGATTTATGTTCTGTAATTAATTTCCTGCAGCCTGGTTTGCTGTAATTGCTATCATACTTACTATATCGCTAACCGAGCAGCCGCGTGACAGATCATTTATAGGTGCTGCCATACCCTGCAGGATCGGGCCTATAGCTTCGGCGTGGGCAAGGCGCTGTACCAGTTTATATGCAATATTTCCGCAATTGAGGTCAGGGAAGACCAGTACATTGGCCTTACCGGCAATTTTGCTTCCGGGAGCCTTTTTTATTCCGATTGCTTCCACGAGAGCTGCATCACCCTGCAGTTCGCCATCCAGGATCAGATCGGGAGCCATCTGTTGTGCAATTTTGGTTGCACTGATAACTTTGTCAACCAGTTCATGCTTTGCACTGCCTTTTGTCGAAAAACTAAGAAGTGCAACCCTGGGTTCGAAACCACCGAGCGTTTTTGCAGTTTTGGCCGATGCTATGGCAATTTCTGCAAGTTCCTTATCAGTAGGATCCGGGTGAACAGCTCCATCGGCAAAAATTATCACTCCGTTTTCACCAAAACTCTTGTCGGGAAGAATCATAATGAAGGCACCCGACACCACTGAGATACCAGGTGCAGTTTTTACATAATGGAAAGCCGGCCGTAAAACATCTCCTGTTGCGTGATCGGCGCCGGAGACCTCACCATCTGCATCCCCGTTCTTTATCATAAGTACTCCCAGGTAAAGAGGATCCTCAATAAGCTTTGATGCCTCTTCTTTGGTCATTCCCTTATTCTTCCGCAGCTCGACCATCATATCGGTATAATGATCTTTCATGGGATTTGACCTGGGGTCAACCATTGTAGCCTTTGATATATTTTTTAACCCGAGTTTCTCAGCATGTTCCTTCATTTCCTCCGGATCACCTAAAAGAATTATCCGTGCCAGTCCTTCGGCAATAGCAATATCTGCTGCCATGATGGTTCTTTCTTCATATCCTTCAGGAAGCACTATCCGCTTGTTGAGTTTCCTGGCTTTCTCCTTGATGCTATCCAATAAGTCCATTGTATATCAATAAATTAATTACTTCTAAAACAGGTTTTAAATGTACGGAAAAAAAGTGTGAATTTGCAATTCTGTCATACATGATTATTGTCAGGCTTTTAACTTTTTAAAAAATCTCATATATAAAACCCCTTATCAAAAAATCCGATCAAATCATTTTTCTAAATTAGCAGCGCTAAAAATAAATATGGAAAACGATATTTTACTATCAGGACTTGATTCACTCGGGAACAGTCTCGACGGCGATCTTAAACGGGATACCATAACCAGGACAATCTATTCAACTGATGCTTCGGTTTACAGGGAGGTTCCGCTTGCAGTTGTATGGCCAAAGAATGAATCGGACATCAGGAAAATTCTGGCTTTTGCATCCCGGGAAAAAATCGCAATAACAATGAGAGCTGCAGGAACATCCCTTGCCGGACAGGTTGTAAGCTCAGGAATAATTGCCGACATCTCGAGGTATATGAAGAATATTCCGGAGATAAATGAAAAGGAGATGTGGGTCAGAGTTGAACCGGGTGTTGTCCTTGATGAACTGAATATGGTGCTGAAGGAGAAAGGATTATTCTTCGGACCAGAAACATCCACCTCCAACCGCTGCAATCTTGGCGGAATGGTCGGAAATAATGCCTGCGGTTCTCATTCACTTATCTACGGTTCAACAAGAGATCATACAATAGAACTCAAAACAATACTTAGTGATGGCAGTGTTGCCGTTTTCGGGCCTCTTGACAAGGAATCCTTTGATAAGAAATGTCTGGTGCCGGGTCTTGAAGGAGATCTTTACCGGGGGATAAAAAAGATGCTTGAAGATCCCTTAAACAGCGAGCAGATTGTGAACGGATATCCTGATCCGAAAATTCCAAGAAGAAATACCGGTTATGCACTCGATCTCCTCCTCGACAGTGTTGTTTTCGATAAAGAATCCCGGAGGCCTTTTAATTTCTGTGATCTGATTGCCGGATCTGAAGGGACCCTTGCTATCGTCACAGAAATAAAACTTAACCTTGTTAAGCTTCCGCCACGTAACAAGGCACTGGTCTGCATTCACCTGAAAAAAAGAAATGATGCTTTCCTGATAAATCTTGTCGCACTGAAATACAAGCCATCAGCTGTGGAGATGATGGATGACAGGATCCTTGATCTGACAGAGAATAATATAAGTCAGAGGGGAAACAGGTTCTTTCTTGAAGGCAGGCCTGAATCGATAGTAATTGTGGAATTTGAGAGAGAAACGCCTGATGAACTTGAATCGGCTATTTCGGATATGATAAACGAAATGAGGTCAACACCTTACGGTTATGCATATCCTGTTGTAAAAGGCAGAGACATTGCAAAAGTATGGGCGCTGCGAAAAGCAGGACTCGGAGTACTTGCCAATATGAAAGGAGATGCTAAACCGGTTTCGCTTATTGAAGATACTGCTGTCAATGTTGAGCATTTACCCCGGTATATTGCTGATTTTGAGGAAATGCTGGCAAAATATGGCAAGGATGTCGTTTATCATGCTCATATCGGCACGGGTGAATTGCATATAAGGCCTGTTCTGAACCTCAAAGATCCTGCTGATGCAGAACTTTTCAGGACACTGGGTTTTGAAACTGCAAAGCTGGTAAAAAAATACAGGGGGTCGATGAGCGGGGAACACGGTGACGGAAGACTGAGGGGAGAATTCATCCCTCTGGTGATCGGAGAACATAATTATATGCTTCTTAAAGAAATAAAGAAGTTATGGGATCCGCAAAATCTTCTGAATCCGGGGAAAATTACGGATACACCCCCGATGAATACATTCCTGAGGTATATTCCCGGGGAAAAGATACCTGAAATTCAAACAATTTTTGATTTCTCATCAACCGAAGGAATACTGAGAGCTGCTGAAAAATGCAATGGTTCAGGCGATTGCCGTAAGACGAAGGTCATAGGCGGAACAATGTGCCCGTCTTTTATGGCAACCGGCGAAGAGAAGGACTGTACAAGGGCCAGAGCAAACATTCTCAGGGAATACCTGGGTAAGGATGAATCAAATCCCTGGGATCACAGGGAGATCTATGAAATCCTTGAGCTTTGTCTTTCATGCAAGGGATGCAAATCGGAGTGTCCCTCGGGTGTGGACATAGCAAAACTTAAGGCTGAATTTCTGCAACACTGGCATGATAAACACAGAATTCCGCTGCGTACAATTTTGATTGCATATATTACAACAATCAACAGAATCGGATCAGTAGCTCCTCCCATATTTAATTTCTTTGTAAGAAATAAGGTGACTTCCGGATTGTTCAAAAAAGTTTTCGGAATTGCCGGGAAAAGGTCAATTCCAATACTTCATAAGTTTACACTTAGAAACTGGACCGGAAAGAATCTGAAACTCATTAATCCGCCTGAACCGAAGGGAAAAGTATGTCTGTTTATTGATGAGTTCACCAATTTCAACGATACATCCACCGGCATGTCAACCGTACTTCTTCTTACCAGACTGGGTTACCGGGTAATAACTGTAAAGCATGGGGAAAGTGCCAGGACATATCTTTCAAAAGGTTTTATAAGAACTGCAAAGAAGATAGCCGGTGACAATATAAAAAAGCTTTCCGGATTCATCAGCGAGGACTTGCCGCTGATAGGGATAGAACCGTCAGCGATCCTTGGGTTCAGGGATGAATATCCCGAGATGGTTGATCCTGAATTAAAAGAAGATGCCGCGAGGATTGCAAGTAACAGCTTCATGGTTGATGAGTTCATTTCACGCGAATACAGGGCAGGCAGGATCACAGGTACTTCATTCGCTGATACTAAATCGGAGGTTCTTTTACATGCCCATTGTCAGCAAAAAGCCGTGTCATCTTCCTCATTTACAATTGAAATACTTTCAATACCAAAGAATTATAATGTCAGGGAAATACCTTCCGGGTGTTGTGGTATGGCAGGATCATTCGGCTATGAAAAAGAACACTATGAACTTGCCACCCAGATCGGTGAAATGATTCTTTTTCCTGAAGTCAGGGCTGCAGGAGATGATGTAATAATAGCAGCTCCAGGAACAAGTTGCAGACACCATATTAAAGATGGTACCGGAAGGATCGCGCTGCATCCGGCAGAGATTTTGTACAGGGCGTTGAGAGGAAGGGATGAGGAGTGAGTGAGCGGGTGAGAGGTGAGAGGTGAGTGACAAGCAGAGAATCCCCTCCTGGGGGCATAGCTGGCAACCTAAGGAGTTTTGGGGATAAAAGTTTCCTCCTTTTTTTAAGGAGGGGTGGCCAGACCACAAGATTATCTAACGTGCAGAAATATGAATGGTCTGGCCGGGGTGGTTGATACAATTCTGGGAAATAGGTCCAGATTAAGGGAAATCGGAACTTTTAGATCAAATAACGAGTCTGAATTTATCGGTGTCTTTGAGAACAGGAAAGTTTTTCCGGAATTTCTTCAGCTCAGGAAGTGATATTTCGGCAGTAATTGAGCACTCCATATTTTTTTCCGCGAATGCAAGAGTTTCGCCACGGGGACTGATTATTAGAGAATCTCCTGTATATGTAATTCCCAGGCCGTCTTTTCCGATCCGGTTTGCCCCGGCTACGAAGCATTGATTTTCGAGTGCCCGTGCCCTGAGAAGGGTCATCCAGACCTCTCTCCTTGGCTCAGGCCAGTTGGCTGTATTGATCATCAGGTCATAATTGTTGGTGTTATAACTCCAGACCGGAAACCTTAAATCATAACATACTTCAGGAAATATTTTTACCCCCCTGAAGCTGAAGGTAATACGTTTATTCCCCGGGCAGAAATTCAAATGCTCCCCTCCCAGACTGAAAAGATGGCGTTTATCGTAATAACGCTGTTTGCTGTCATATGCTACAAAAACCCACCGGTTGTAATAGTTCCGTCCCGACCGGACAATGTAGCTTCCACAGATACCGCACAAACGTTTCTCTGTAATGCTTTTCATCCATTCGAATGTTTCACCCCCTGGCAATTCACCCAGGTTACCGGTATTCATTGAGAATCCTGTATTGAACATTTCAGGGAGGATAATGAGGTCTGTATCGCTGTCAAGTTCAGATATCATTTTATCAAGGATACTGAAATTTGCGCTTTTATCTTCCCATTTTGTATCAGGCTGTATGACGGATAGTTTCATAATAAGACGATTTTGAAAAAAAAAGTACAGGTATCAACTTACCTGTACTTAACTATATTTTTTCTTTTTCAGGTTATTTTGCTGATTGCATCGAATTGTAATAGTCATTAAATATGCCTTTAATGAGGGGCTTATAATAAAGCCAGAAAAATCTTCTCGGGTCATCCGGCTTTTTGGAATAAAGTAATCCCTTGAGCTTTTCATAACCCTTGAGACGTGCTGTACAGTAAGGGATATCACTGTTGGTAAAATCGCCCGAGAAATAGTAGGTTCGTTTTTCCAGTGGTTCCTGAATAACTGCGGGAAATTCCTTGACAAGGGAGTTTCGTGAAAGCAATGAATCACCTTTACTTGTTGTTGAGATTACAAATTTAGAAATGACATTGTTAGCCATAGGATCAATGATATCAAACCACTGGTCGAATGAAATTATTTCAGGAAGATTCCATGTGGCTGCCGAAGATGGTTCGGTGATAATATCAGGCATAGATTTCACAAGATGCGTACCCTCCTCCAGAACAATCACACCACGTTCATGAAGTAAAACAATTCCCGCTTTAGTAAAGTTCCAGGGTTTCTGGTACTGTTTTCTGTACATGATGGTCAGCCATACAGGAAAATCACTGCTTGTTGAATCAAGCGAACTGAAATATTTGCCTGTCCATCCCGTAAACTTTATGCCCAGCCTCTCCTGTGCTCTGAATGATTCATATTCGGCTGTCGGATAATCGAAAGAGTTATACTCCATTACAACCAGCTTATTCCTGTCCTTCATTTCCTTGATAAGCAGATTGTCATTATTATTCAGTCCTCCATAGATTTTCCTTGTTCTCCTGCTTTGAGAAAAAGCCTGATACCATTCATTGAAAAACACTCCATAGGTATCAGTTATATAAATTGCATCAGCTTTTTCAGGAAGTTCTTTCAGGTCTGCAAGTCTGTATTCATTTCTGTCCCAAAGCTTCTTCTTAAGGGGCCGGGTGGGTATAAATCCGTAATAATCTTTCCGGTATGAAAAGCTATTCTTTTTATCCTTCTTAACAAATCTGTCATTTGTCAGTATCCAGTTAAAAGGCTTGTGCTT
Organism: uncultured Bacteroidales bacterium; assembly: GCA_963700275.1. Taxonomy (GTDB): domain Bacteria; phylum Bacteroidota; class Bacteroidia; order Bacteroidales; family VadinHA17; genus LD21. The sequence continues at coordinate 77,512 of CAVOWZ010000018.1, forward strand.
TTCCCGGTTGATTGATGGAACTGTCTTATCGACAATTATTATATCCATGGGCTTCTTTTCCATGAATGTCCATTGAAGCAGGTTGATAACGGGCAGAATAAGTAATACTGCCAGTATTATTAATACAATTAGCAGTGGTTTTTTCATAACTAAAATACGGTCTGAAAGAAATTCAAAAACAGTAAACTATTGTAAGTCCTTTTATAATCACAAAATTAGCAGTTAAAATTATTAAAATTTTTTAAATTTGATATAAATAAAGCAATTTAGTGAAAAATATTTAATTAACAATGTTAGTAACCACATGCTGAATTATAACCTCTCCGGTCAGCACTGCCTTCAATTTTGCCATCGGGAAGGATATGAATCGCATTGACACTCCCGATGGAAGTTCTTTCCCTGAATTCGTGCCCCATCAGCTTCAGCTCATTAAGTATCAGACTATCAATACTATTAGTTTCCAGACTTATCCAGTCAGGAAGCCATTGATGGTGGAACCTCCCGGTATCAACGGCTTCAGATACTTTCATATTGTAATCCAGAACATTAATCATTACCTGAAAAACGGTTGTCGGGATTGTTGAACCTCCCGGGCTGCCTGCAACAAGAAAAAGTTTTCCGGCTTTTTCAACAATCACTGGTGTCATGGAGCTCAACATCCTCTTTTCCGGTTCGATAGCATTTGCAGTACCACCTGTAAGCCCATAGATATTCGGTTCTCCCGGCTTAACTGAGAAATCGTCCATTTCGTTATTCAGAAGAAATCCTGCACCTTCAACAACTATTCCGCTTCCGAAGGTATTATTAAGCGTTGTTGTTGCAGCAACAGCATTCCCGTACTGATCGACCACCGAAAAGTGGGTTGTCTCTTCACTTTCCACAGCAGGAGGATTACCCGGCTTTATCTGTAATGATGATGAGGCCTTGTTTTCAACAAAATCACTCATCCTCTCCTTCAGATATTTTTTATTCAGGAGTTCCCGTACGGGGACATTAACAAAATCGGCATCGCCGGAAAATTCTGACCTGTCAGCGAAAGCTCTTCTCTCTGCCTCAGTGATAAGGTGAACGGATTTTACTGAATGGAAGCCCCATTCCCTGAGAGGAAATGGCTCAACCATCCCGAGAAGCTGGATAAGTGTTATCCCCCCGCCGGAGGGTGGCGGGACTGTTGTTAATTCATAACCTTTGTAGTCTGCCGTCAGGGGTTTCCGGAAGACCGACGAGTATTTTTCGAGATCTGTTTTTGTTATGATCCCATTACCTCTCTTCATTTCTTTTACTATCAGATCAGCTGTTATTCCTGAATAGAATCCGTCTCTTCCGAGATCCCTGATCCTCATAAGTGTTTCTGCAAGCTCGGGTTGCCGTAATATATCGCCTTCCTTCCAGGGTGAATCCTTTACAAAAGCCGGTGCAACTGTATTCTTCCCTGTAAAATACTCCCTGTTACGGTTCAGAGAAGCTGCCTGTCCTTTTGTTACGGGAAATCCTTTTTCCGCAAGATCGATCGCAGGCTGTATTACATCCCTGAAATTCAGTCTGCCGTAGCGCGAGTGTATTTTGATCATGCCATCAACCGTCCCCGGGACGCCCGATGCCATGTGTGTTTCGGTACTAAGTCTTTCAATTATTTTACCGCTCTCATCGAGGTACATATCCCGGGCTGCGTTCAAAGGGGCCTTTTCGCGGTAGTCTATCACATCTTTTGTTCCATCGCTGTTCCTTATCACCATAAAACCTCCCCCTCCGAGGTTTCCAGCTTCCGGATAACAGACTGCAAGCGAAAATTCAACAGCAACTGCAGCATCAACAGCATTGCCGCCTTTCTGAAGAATCGCTGCACCTGTCATGGAACTTCGGGGATGAGCAGAAACAACCATCCCATGAGCGGAAATGACATGTCTGCCTTCAATTAATTCGTTATTTACATTTGCTGAATGATTTTTGCAGCCGGATATTAAAATAAAAGCGGTCAGAATAAATATTGGTTTCTTCATAAGATCTTACAGCATGGCTTACTGACCTCAAATATAATAAAACCGGCAGACAGGCTGATATCTTCCTTCAAATCGTTCTACTTCGTCAGCCTGTTCCATGTTGAAATAATATTTTATTACTTTTACGTAAACTTATTTAATATGTTGCCCAACCAACCTCTGGCAGAAAGGTTAAGGCCCAGGGATCTTAATGAATTTTGCGGACAGGAACACCTGGTAGGAAGTAATTCGGTTCTCAGAAAACTGATCGAATCGGGGAATATCCCGTCTTTTATTCTATGGGGTCCTCCCGGAGTAGGCAAGACAACACTCGCCTGGATCATTGCCAACACCCTGAAAAGGCCGTTTTATCACCTTAGCGCAGTTCATTCAGGGGTAAAGGATGTCAGGGAAACTATTGAAAAAGCGAAGAAGCAGCAGTTCTTCAATCAGCCAAATCCGATCCTTTTCATTGATGAAATACACAGGTTCAGCAAATCTCAGCAGGATTCATTGCTGGGTGCAGTTGAACAGGGAATCATTACCCTTATAGGCGCCACTACCGAGAATCCTTCATTTGAAGTGATATCCCCTCTCCTTTCACGTTGCCAGGTCTTTGTGATGAATCCTCTCGGGAAGGAAGAACTTACAGGATTGCTTGACAGAGCCCTGAAAAAAGATCCATACCTTGCAGAATATAACATCGAAATAACTGAATATGAGGCTCTATTAAGGGTATCCGGTGGAGATGCCCGAAAGCTATTTAATGCACTTGAGCTGGTTGTATCCTCCGAAGCAGGTAACGGGAGTGATGAAAAAATAATAATAACCGACGACAAAGTGCTGATGCATGTTCAGAAGAACCTTGCCATGTATGACAAGAAAGGAGAACAGCATTATGATATCATTTCTGCCTTCATTAAATCTATGCGCGGAAGTGATCCGAATGCCGCGGTCTACTGGCTTGCCCGCATGGTCGAAGGAGGAGAGGATCCAAAGTTCATTGCCAGAAGAATGCTGATACTTGCTGCGGAAGATATCGGAATGGCCAATCCCAATGCCCTGTTGATTGCACAGTCGTGCTTTGAGGCAATCAACGTCATCGGATGGCCGGAATCAAGAATAATCCTTTCAGAAGCTGCCGTTTACCTTGCCACATCCCCAAAGAGCAATTCAGCTTATATGGCCATAGAAGGCGCCCTGGAAGCCGTAAGAGATAAAGGCGATCTTCCGGTCCCCCTGCATATCAGGAACGCACCCACAAAGCTGATGAAAGATCTCGGGTATCATAAGGATTACAAATATGCACACAGTTACGAGGGAAATTTTATTCCCGATGATTTTCTTCCCGGAGAAATAAAAGGAACAAAATTTTATGACCCGGGAGCTAATCCCAGGGAAGATGAAATGAGAAAAAAACTGGCGGAACTCTGGAGAGGTTTTTATGATTATGATAAAAAGTAACCAATAATTTTATAATGTGCCTGTAAAAACATTATTTTTACAATTACTATAAACTTAAAATGATAATAATGAAAAAGATTTTTTTGATTTTAACCTGTCTGATCTCAGCTCTGATTATAAACGCCCAATCGCTGGATGACATTGTAAAGAACTATACAAAAGCCAATAAGCTTGACCAGGTTGCAAATAAGAAGACTATAAAAATCACAGCAAAGATGTCGATGATGGGTATGGAAATGCCTATGGAGATCTGGATGAAGAATCCTAACAAGATCAAGTCGGTAATGAATATGAGCGGCCAGGAGATAATCCAGGCGTATGATGGTGAAAAAGGATATTCTGTTAATCCAATGACCGGGTCCACACAGCCGGTTGAAATGGGTCCCGAGGAAATTAAACAGCTGCTCCGGAACAATAATTTTGAGAATATGCTTGACAAATACCTGAAAAACGGTCAGCTTGAAATTGCAGGAGAAGAGGCTGTTAACGGGAAACAAACAATAAAGGTCAAAGCTACAATTGAACCGGGAACTGTAAGCTACCTTTTTATTGATAAGGCAAGCTGGCTTCTTGTAAAGCAGACGATGAATGTAACCCAGGGCGGGATGCCTGCCACGATTGAAACATATCCTTCGGATTATAAGGAAATTAACGGTATGATCATGCCTATGAAAACGACCACATCAGTCAGCGGAATGGAAATGGTCATTAATTTCACAAACGTTGAGGTTGACATTCCGATGGAAGACAGCATTTTCAAATTGAAATAATACACAAATCACGTTGCCCCCCCTTCCCCCCTGAAGGGGGGGCAAAATCAGGATTATACAGGATTACAAAATAACATTGAGGAGCCCGGTTTGGGCGCCTCAATGTTTTATGCAGCCGGCCTGTAAGCCGGGTTCTGTACGATTTCGTCTTCTGCTAAAGAAATTGAAACCGGATCCCATCATTTATCTTGTCATACCATTGCTGGTATGATCATACGATCTACCCCCCGGCGTCGGACGAGCAGCCCTGAATGCCGGTATACATGATCTTTCAACCCATGAGGTGTACGGCTTCCCGTGTCGCCACGGGAACCGGTGAGCTCTTGCCTCACCTTTTCACCTTTACCAGCCGAAGCCTTGGCGAAGGCTGCCTTCGCAGGTTTTGACCGGAAGTAATTTTCTGTTACACTTCTATACCCTCGCGGATATCTACCCGTTAGGTAGCATGGCGCTCTTTGTTGCCCGGACTTTCCTTGGCATTTCCCGGTTTCCGGGAAAATACCACGATGGGACAGCCTGCTGCATCGCAAAGGTACTAAATATTACGTGTTTGCGTGTAAGAATTTATTTTGGTTATTTTACCGGACTTTTTACAATGGAAAATTTTACAGGGAAAATAAATATTGAGGATTATGATTATGTTCTGCCCGGAGACAGGATTGCCAGATACCCGGCAGCTGTAAGGGATGCATCGAAATTGCTTGTTTACAGTAATGGTACAATTCAAAACGATGTTTTTAGTAATATCACTGATCATATTCCCTCTGATTCCCTTCTGGTTTTCAACAATACAAGAGTGATAAGGGCAAGGCTCCTTTTTACTAAAAATTCAGGCTCAACTATTGAAATATTTCTGATTGAACCTTCATATCCTGCAAGTTACGAAGAGACATTTGCATCAGGAAGAGATGTTGTATGGAAATGCATTATCGGTAATCTCAAAAAGTGGAAAAAAGGACCCTTAACATTGAGCTTTAAATCGAATGAGAAACAATATAAGCTGGCAGCTCTTAGAGGAGATCAGGCTGGCGAATCATGGCTGGTAAGGTTCAGCTGGGAACCATCTGATATAAGTTTTGGTGAAGTTATCGGATGTGCAGGTCATATTCCCCTGCCTCCGTATCTGAACAGAAAGGATGAAGAAACTGATTATATCCGCTACCAGACTGTTTTCGGAAAATTTAACGGATCTGTCGCCGCACCGACAGCCGGATTGCATTTCACGGAAAAGGTTTTTGCTGACATATTAAATAAAGGTATAAGAAGTGCTGAAATTACACTTCATGTCGGTGCAGGAACATTCAAACCGGTCAGATCAAATGATATCAGGGATCATGTGATGCACTGCGAACATTTTTCTGTAAGCCGGGAAACAATTAAATCATTGCTATCGTATCGAGGCAGGATAACAGCAGTGGGAACAACGAGCGTGAGAACACTGGAAAGTATTTACTGGCTGGGTATCAAATCTCTCCGGTCATCTTTGTCAGGTAATTTGGATTTTATTACCGGACAATGGGATCCCTACCATACCGTAACAGACTGTTCTGTGGAGGAAGCTTTGGGATCGTTGCTGAAGACGATGGAAAAAAACGGGACTGATGTTCTTAATGCTTCAACTGAAATAATTATTATTCCGGGATATAAATTCAGGATGATCCGGGGTATGGTGACAAATTTCCATCAGCCGGGAAGTACTCTCCTGCTACTCGTTTCTGCATGGATTGGAGATGACTGGAAAAAAATATACGATTTTGCCCTCGCCAACGACTACAGGTTTCTGAGCTATGGAGACAGTTCACTCTTAATAAAATAAACATTCACCTATTATTTTAGTTCATTTATCAATAACATTTCTAAAACTTTTGAAATTAAACTGATTTTTCTTTTATTTGTCATTAACTTTTCATTATGGACAATAACAGGATACTTCAGCAGATTTATGCCATTTTCGGGATTTTCATGGTGATGTTCTATATTGGTGGCGGCATCTTCTTCCTGTTTTTTGCAGACAGGTACTTCAATCTGAATAAGGCTTTATTTGGCATTATGGGAGGTTCCTTCCTGCTTTACGGAATTTACAGAATATTTGTAAGCTATAAACAGTTGGTCGACGCCTTTTTTACGAAAAATGAGGATGAAGAATAAATCTTCTTCTTCTTTTTAATTCTCCGGCATTTGTCTTGGCATACACTTTGTTGTAAAGTGTAGTTATCAAAGACTAAATATTATGATGATATGAGCATTTTGGAATTACATAAGAAAAACAAAAGGATTTTCCCCAGGGAAATACTGCCGGCTTTTATTAAAAACAAAGTCACCCGAAAGAATGGAATTTTTCATTCATTTATGGTTGCTGGGCTCTTCATATCTCTGATAACTCTACATTCGTGCATGGGAGGAGGTGTGGCGACTGATGAAACACCAACCAGAGGTAATATTAAAATTACGGCAGACGAGTCATTCCAGCCGGTTATTGATACTGAAGTATCCACTTTCACCCAGCTTTATACAAATGCCAAAATCAAACCCAGGTATAAACCTGAATTTGATGTGATTAATGATTTCATGAACGATTCAGTAAAAGTTATTGTCACAACCAGGAAGCTTACTGAAGATCAGATAAAATATTTAAGAGACAGTCTCATCGTTGCCCGCACAATCACTTTTGCATACGATGGGCTGGCGCTTGTAACAAACAGAGAGAACCAGGACACATTGCTGAAATACGAACAGGTACGCGATATTTTCCTTGGGAAAGCAGTTACCTGGAAAGATCTTGATCCCAAATCAAAACTTGGAGATATCCGCGTAATATTTGATAATACAAAATCGGGTAATATCAGATATCTTCAAGGAGCTTTTTGAAATAAAGGAAGCATTGCCCGGTAATTTCTTTGCAGTTAATACCAATCCCGAAGTCATTGAGTTTGTTTCAAGGAATCCGGATGCCCTTGGTGTTGTAAGTGTGAACTGGATCAGCGACAAGGATGATGCAGCAAGTATGAGCTTCAGAGATAAAGTAAATATACTGGGAATATCCCGCCCGTATACTGGATGATGGTTCATATTATCGTCCCGATCAGGGCTGGATCTATGATAAATCCTATCCCTTTGTAAGAGAAGTTTTTCTCATAACACGGGAAACATTTAAAGGACTTGGCGCCGGTTTTATTCAGTGGGCAACAGCTGAACAGGGCCAGAGGATAGTTCTGAAATCAGGACTTGTTCCGGCTACAATGCCGATAAGGCTGGTGCAGATAAGGAATGAGTAGTGAGTAGTGAGAGTGAGAGGTGAGTGACGGGTCAAAGGCTCCCGAAGAATAAAGATTTAATAATAAGAAGATAGAAGAAAGAGGAGATTTGATAGTTTTATTTAGAATTGCAGGAAATATATAAAATATATAAGATAGATACAAGTAGTAAAAGAAAAATTAGTATTATTGACACCAAAATAAAAAAACAGCTATGAAACGTTCGATTTTTACCAAAGGTTTATTTCTGGCAGGGATTATGGCAGGGATTATTTATAAGCAACAGCCAGGCTCAGGACATTGCATGGCTGCCTTGCTCCTTACAAAGAGCGAACAATATGATAAAGCCGGAGCAATGCTTCAGCAACTGATACAGAAAGAACCTTCAAACGCCAGGAACTATTACCATCTTGGTGAAAATTATCTGCTGGATTACTATGCAGATACAATTTCCAATTCATTCACTCTTGCAACAAATACTGCAAAGGAGACATTCCAGAAAGGTGTCAATGCCAATCCGAATGATCCTCTGAACTACATAGGGCTTGCGAAAGTTGCCGTTTATCAGGGAGATGATAAAGACAGCTGACAGAAATGCGTGCCAAAGCAAAGAGTTTTCTTCTTCCGTATAAAAATCTGAAGAAGATAAGCCCTCCTGCAAAAGACTATGCATTTGCCCTGGCAAAAATCGCTGAGACATATATTGAGGAAAAAGCGGTTGATACTGCTTCCGCCTTACCCTTTAATCAGGCAGGCTGTACAATAGATTCAAAGAATCCTGAGATCTACCTCATCGCGGGTGATATTTATATCCTGTCAAATGACGGATCAAATGCCATAAAAAATTATAATCTGGCTCAGTTTGCTGATCCCAAATCACCGACAGCAAATATGAAGATCGGGAGTATTTATGTAAGGGGAAAAAGTCTGAATGCAGCTATTCCTTATTTCGAGGAAGCCATAAGCCTTGATCCCAGATTATGCTCCTGCGTACAGGGAACTCGGTCAGCTTTACTGGATGGCTCAGAGACTGGAACAATCCAAATCAAATTACAAGAAATACCTTGAACTCAACGAAGGTAATATACCTGCACAGACACGTTATGTTAACGCATTATTCTATGCAGGGGATTATGATGAGGTCATCAGGAACGTTGAAGAGATTCTTGCTGTTGATAAATCAAGAGCATATATGAACCGTCTTGCAGGTTACTCGAGCTTCGAAAAGAAAAATGCCGATTACGACAAAGCCCTTTCCTATATGGAAGAGCTTTTCAAAGCCCTGCCGGCAGACAGGATTCTCTGGAAGGACCATCATTATATGGCCAGGATACTGATGAAAAAGAATCAGAACTATTCCAAACTTTCTGATGAGCTCGCCAGCCTTCAGGGCCAGCTTGAAAAAGAACAGAGTAAATATGCATCTGCCGCGGCTGCTGCAAAACCCAATCTGAAACCGGCCCTGGATGGGCTTGACAGCAAAGGTTGAAGCAACTAAAACAAAAGTTAACAAGCTAACAAGGAAATTGACAGAGGATTCAGTGAATATGGCAAGGTGCTTGGAAATGAAGCCCCAGGATAAGGGTCTGCTCAGTCCGAAATGGCAACAAACTATTATAACTTCAAACGTTATGATAAGGCTGCAAAGACATGGGCTAAGCTGATTGATCCTGCCAATGAAAAGGTTGAAGACTTTATGCAGATAGGACGTGCATATTATATAGGTGAAAAGTATAAATCAGCTGACTCAGTATTCAATATAGTACTGCAGAAAAATCCTGATTACCTTCCGGCGTATACATATATTGCCCGTACTTATTCACGAATGGATCCTGACACCAAAATGGGTCTGGCCAAACCTAAATTCGAGAAACTCTTGAATGTTGCAAAAACAGATTCCATCAAGAATGAAGATGCAATGGTTGAAGCTCTGAAGTATCTGGGTTATTATCACATGTCAAATGATAACTACAATACCTCCAGAGATTTGTACAACAGGCTCATTAATCTCAATCCATCAAATAAAGAGAACAGGATAGCCGGTTATAACGGGATCGGACTGATTGAACTCAGGCTGGCAGGTGCCGAAAAAGTAAACGAAGCACGTCTGCCTTTCCTTTCCAGAGCTGCCAGTGCTTACGAACAGATCTTGGCTATCGATCCCAACAATGCTTCTGCAAAGAACCAGATTAACTATATACGTGAATTTGAAGCATCAGTCAGAAAAGGTATAAATCCCAATGAGATCAAGGGAGTTATAAGGGATGCCGTATCTAAACAGCCGATACCTATGCTTCAATCAGGGTGAAAGATACTGCTGCGGAAGTGATGGCAAATACCAAAAGGGGAATTCAAATTTGAAATTCCTCAGGGATCTGAAGTTCTGCTGATAAGCGCAAAAGGATATTCAACCAAGGAGGTGCCCATTACAAAATCGAGAGTCTATAATGTTTCTCTCGAAAAATGAAATCCTGATGAGCTGAAAGGAAGTTACAACAACAAAAAATTGTAATTTTGTGACGGGATATTCGTTTTTGATGAAGAATATTAATAAACTGCTGAAAGTTTAATAATATTCTTTTTACGGTTAAGAAAAACAAAATTGAAAATTTATATATTTGCGAATCATTAAATCTTAAACCTAAACAAATCGATAAAAATGAGTAAACAAGGAAGTTCGTTCAAAGATGCGTTGCAAAACATTTTTGCAGTTAGTGCTATTTTAATAGCTTTTGTGGTATCCTATTTATTGTTCGTCAATGTAATGGGTAATCCGGTTAACTTCGAAGGCGGCAATCCGAAAGGACATGCACTGGAGGGAAACTATCTCGGAATTATTTACAAAGGTGGTTTCATTGTTCCGATTCTGATGACCTGTGTGCTGATACTTATTATTTTCGTTATTGAAAGGACTATTACCCTTTCGAGAGCAAAAGGAAAAGGCAGGTTGAATTCATTTCTAAGGCAGCTTCAGAATCTGCTGGATCAGGATAAGATTGAAGAAGCTGTAGAAGCATGTGACAAACAGAAAGGATCGCTTGCCAATGTTATGAGAGCGGGTCTTGACCCGTTACCGTGACCTTCAGGCAGATAAAGAGCTGGAAAAAGACCAGAAGATCCTCTCGATCCAGAAATCATTTGAAGAGGCTACAGCTCTTGAGCTGCCCATGCTTTCAAGGAACATGGTGATCTTCTCAACACTTGCTTCAGTATCCGTGCTTATAGGGCTGATCGGTACAGTTCTCGGAATGATCAGGGCGTTTGCTGCTCTTGCACAATCCGGAGCACCTGACGCACTTGCACTTTCTCAGGGTATTTCCGAAGCTCTTGTTAACACCGCTTTTGGTATCACAGGGTCAACACTTTCAATTCTTGCGTTTAACTATTTCTCATCAACTATTGACGCATACAATTTCAAAATTGACGAAGCAGGTTTCAGTCTGACACAGAACTTTGCTGCTTCACTGAAGAACAAGTAATAATGAATCTTTTGGTTAAATTAATAATATAAGAAAAGATGCCAAAGATCAAATTACCGACCAAATCGCCCAGGATTGACATGACGCCGATGGTTGACACTTTTGCTGTTATACTAATATTCCTTATGTTGACAGCTACCATGAGTTCTCCTGAACCGGCTACTGTTAGTACGCCTTATTCTATATCAGAGAAACAAACTCCTGATTTTAATGCGATGACTTTCCTTCTCTCGGCTGATGGCAAAGTTTTCATGAATTTTGATAACGGCCCTGATACACTGCTCAAATTCAGACCAAAAGTTTTGGCTGAGATGGGGAAAAGATACGGAATCGAATTCACTGACGCTGAATACAGGGAATTTGAGAAATATCCCTCCTCTATTGGTGTTCCTATTGCCCAGATGAAAGCTTTCCTGAATGTGAAAGATGGTGCAGCCAGAAAAGAATTTCAGGTGGGTATTCCTTTGGATTCAACTGATAACCAGCTTGCTATGTGGATACAGTATGCCCGTACAGTCAATCCTAATATTCAGGCCGTGATCAGGGGTGATACACAAACGGAATTCCCCGTTGTAAAGAGAGTCCTCAATATACTCCAGGATTTGAATGTTAAAAGGTTTAGTCTGATTACCAGTCTGGAAGCAGCCAAAATTAACCTCGAAGAAATACAACAGTGACATGGCAGAAATAATTCAACAGGAAAAAGGCAAAGGAGGAAAGAAAAGGGCGAAGAGAATCCTCCCGCACATGGACATGACTCCAATGGTTGACCTTATGATGTTATTGATAACCTTCTTTATGCTCACAACTTCGATGGCTAAAGCCAAGGTTATGGACATTACCCTTCCGGATAAAATTATTGATCCGGACCAGGAAGCACCAAAAATTCCTGCCAGCCGTACCGTAAATATAATTCTCGGCCCTGAGAATAAAATATACTGGTACCCTGGCGGTAGTAAAACCTGAAGACTATAATAATCTGCCTCCTTTGATGGAAACAGATTTCAGCGCTACTGGTATTCGTCAGTTACTGCTTGAAAGAAACAGAGCTCTATTTAAAAAGATCGATGATTTCAATAAGCAGGTAATTTCAGGTAAAATTGAGATTACCCAGGATTCAGTTGTCGGAGCTATCAGGAGCCTTAAGAATGTTGACGATACCGGACCAATTGTGCTTATTAAAGCTTATAAAGCAGCCAATTACGGGAATTTTGTAGATATTCTCGACGAGATGAATATTTGCGGAATTGCCCGTTATACATTTGTTGACATCGCATGGTATGAAGAAAAGATGGTAGAATTTGCCAGTGGCATTACCGCATCTGCAGCTTCATCCAGATAACCCGTAAACCAAGAAGAAGATGGCAAAAGAAAAACAGCGAGCTCCGGCATTTGATGACATAGTGTTCGAGCACAGAAACCAGGAGTACGGAGCTTACAGACTGCGCAAGAAGTATAAACGGAATGTTATAATTGCGCTTTTAATAGGCATAGCTATTATGTCTACAGTGATCATTGCACCATACCTTAATGCAAAAGCTGCAATCAGAAGTCAGCAGCGTACTGAAAGGCAGGTTGAGTTACAAATGGAGAATCTCGACACTCCAAATGAAACAATTGCTCCTCCCCCTCCTCCCCCTCCTCCTCCACAGGATGTTGTACAACAGGCAAGATATGTCCCTCCCGTTGTCGTTGACTCTGTTAAACCTGAGGAAGCTACGCGGCTTGATGACAGCCGACGAGGCACAGGTGGAAGTGAGGAACGAAGAGGTTGTCGAGTTTGTTGAAGAGATCAAGGAAGAGGTACAGGAAGAGGAGCCTGAACCTGAGCCATTCGTTGTAGTTGAGGAAATGCCTATGTTCCCCGGCGGGGATCCGGCACTCCTTCAATATATAGCCGAACATACAAACTATCCGGAAGTTGCCAAGGAAAACAACATCCAGGGAAGAGTAATTGTAAGATTCTGTGTAACATCAAAGGGTGGTGTGAACCAGGTAAGCGTCCTTAAAGGCGTTGATCCCGAGCTTGACAAAGAAGCTATAAGGGTGGTTGGATCACTTCCTGCATTTAAGCCTGGTAAACAGGGCGGAAAACCAGTTCCTGTTTGGTACATGGTACCTATTACCTTCACGCTTAAATAATCATTTTTATGCTTATATATCAGAGGTGTCTGTAGGGCACCTCTTTTTTTTAATTCTTACTTCAACTAAATCAATTCCTCCTGTAAAACATTCACAAGCTTCCTCAATATCTTCTTCTGTTGTATCCCACCCCGTCATCAGCCGGTACTCAGAAGTCTTTTCATTCCAGGGATAAAAGAAATATTTTTTACAGACACTGTCTGCAACACCTTTTGGCATAATTATAAAGACACCATTCGACTGAACCGGCTGAGTAATGGTTATTCCGTTAAGTCTGCTAATTTTTTCTGCAAGAATCAATGCCATTCTGTTTGAATGTGTGGCGCATTTCTTCCAGAGATCATCACGGAAATATGCTATATACTGTGCAGAAATAAACCTCATTTTAGATGCAAGCTGCATGCTTTGCTTCCGTGATATATTTGAATCCACCGGAAAGTCCGCTTTTCAAAAAGCAGACTGCTTCGCCATACATCATCCCGTTTTTCGTACCCCCAAACGAGAAGATATCTGACTCCTGCATCAGTTGTGAATGATCTGAACGGCAGATCGAGTGAACAGCTGCATTAGCAATTCTGGCGCCATCCATGTGAAGCAGCATGCCATGGTCGTGAGTAAATACTGCAAGCTCCCTGATCTCATCAGCTGAATATACTGTCCCCATTTCGGTAGACTGGGTTATTGAAATAACCAAAGGTTGCGAATGGTGCTCAAAATCAAATCCGTGCATGTGTTTTTCAACAGATTTGGGAGATGATTTTCCCATCTGCCGTATCAACTGTCAGAACTTTGCATCCGGTAAATTTTTCAGGAGCTCCGCATTCATCCTGTTCAAGATGTGCTGTTGAAGCAGTTATCACAGAATTCCATGACCGGGTAACACCTGAAAGGCTTAAAACATTTGCAGCAGTTCCTGTGAATACAAAGAAAGTCTCAGTCTCCTGGTCCTAAATGGCTCCTTAAAAAGTCCCAGCGCCTCTTCAGTATATCTGTCATATCCATAGCCAATTGTATGACCCGTGTTGGCCGACCGCATCTCCTCCAGAATGACAGGGTGAACACCAGCGGTATTGTCACTGGCAAATCCGAATTTTATATCCCATGTTATGTACTTTTTTCTTCTTCCTTACTGCCATGGAACAGCATTATCAGTCCGAATATCAGCATGAGAATACCCATAATGATATTCACATTGATGTCCAGAGATTCCTGTACATTTCGGATTTGACATAGTTACAAATCCGAAAATTGTTATCAATACTCCAAGTATTGTAAACATCAGTCCTATTGGAAATCTTATATCTACCATTTCTCTTTCCTCCTACCAGAATAAAATACTTAATATAATACAAATAACAGCAACTATTATTGCAAGGCCTGCCGGACGCTTATGAAATGGAAGGTCTGCGTTTGTTATACGGGGAGTCAGAGAATAGACAAGTCCTTTCAGTTCTCCTTCAGTTTTCAGTTGTTTTGTCAGCAATGTCAATACGACAGTAACTGTTGTTGCAACGGTGAAAGCAATGATTGCTGTCCAGAAATTCTGAGCCATTTCAACCGGATAGGTATGAATCACACCCAGCCATCCTCCTTTGAAGTATGTATTTGCTCCGACGGGCGCTGTAAGACCATGATGAACCAATGCCATCAGGAAACCTGACAGTAATCCCGTAAATGCTGCATGACCTGTAGTCCTTTTCCAGAACATCCCAAGAAAGATGACTGCAAAAAGAGGTGCATTGATCATGGAGAAGATAGTCTGAAGGAAATCCATTATATTTCCGAATTTACTTGCAATATAAGCTGAAGCGATACTGAGCAGCACCCCGAATACCGTAGCGATGCGTCCTACTTTCAGATAATGTATGTCATCAGCTTCCGCATTATTAGTTCTCTTGCGGATATAGCTCTGATAAATATCATAGGTCCATACCGTATTGAAAGCAGAAACGTTTCCTGCCATTCCCGACATGAATGATGCCAGCAGAGCTGTCATACCCAGACCAAGCATCCCGGTCGGAAAGTACTGCTTGAGGAGCATAATTATAGTGTAATCATAAATCGGTTTACCGCTTGCATCAAGAGGAAGAGCAAATCCTTTACCCGGATCATTCATCAGAATGATAGCAATTATCCCCGGAACAATTATAAGGAAAGGAATGAACATCTTGGGCAGAGCACCTATCAACGGAACTTTTCTGGCAGCAGATATGGACTCTGCAGCAAAAGCCCTCTGGACAATCAGAAAGTTCGTACACCAGTATCCGAAAGAAAGTACAAATCCGAGTCCGAATAAAATCCCGAACCATTCCACTCCAAGTGGATTATTTGAGGCTTCCGCGGTATATTTCCATGTAGTAACAAATGTGTCGGGAGCATAACCATTTGCCGTAGCTATTGGTGCCAGTCCCTCTTTCAGACCTGACCACCCTCCTACATCTTTGAGGCTCAAAAAAACGAGTGGCAACAATCCAATCACAATAATGAAGAACTGAAGCACTTCATTATATATGGCTGATGAGAGTCCACCAAGATAGGTGTATGCAAGGACGATCATTGCTGATGCCCAGAGACTTAAGTGGTAGTCCCAACCCAGTACCTTTTCCAGAAGGATTGCCAGAGCATACATTGAAATTCCTGAAGCCAGAATGGTCATAACAGCAAACAGAATAGCATTCAGCCCCCTCGTTTTTTCATCATACCTCAACTTAAGGTACTCCGGAACAGACCTCGCTTTCGATCCGTAATAGAAAGGCATCATAAAGATGGCCAGGAAGATCATTGCCGGAATTGCCCCTATCCAGTAAAAATGGGTTGTCAGCATCCCGTATTTCATCCCCGATCCGGTCATTCCCATCACTTCGAGCGCACCCAGATTGGTTGAAATAAAGGCTAATCCTGCAACCCATGCAGGGATCGATCTGCCGGCTTCAAGAAATGCATTGGCATTTTTCATGTGTTTTCTCAGGTACCAGCCAATGCCCAGGACAAAAACAAAATAGATCATCATGATCAGATAATCTATCCAACTCATATCAACTTTCATAGTTTAAGGATTTTTGATTTCTATTCATTTTAATTATATTGAGTATCGGCAATTAGTAATAATCTGCAAAATATGTAATAATTATCAAACACTCTCATTTTCATATTCATACCCCCTTTCTTATTTCCCCCAGTGGGGGAAAAGGTCTCCTTCCCCCACTGGGGGAAGGTCGGGAAGGGGGTAATAAATATAATTTTGTGAAACTGGATTTATTCATGATTACGTATATTCATTTTATTTATGTTGTTCCCAACAGGAATAAGCATTGTTTCAGGGACTAGTAAAAATACATTTAAAGATCGGTTTTCAAACTGGCAGGATTCAGAAATTAACAGATTTTATACAAAAAAAAATTTCACCTTATGATTATCTTTGCAGAAAGTGACATTTGAAGACAAGGTATTTCATATACATATCCTTTAAAGGAACTTCTTATCACGGGTGGCAGATTCAGCCAAATTCAGTGACAATACAGGAAATTCTGGACAACGCTTTAAGCACTGTATTTAATGAAAAAATTTCTGCAACCGGAGCCGGTCGCACCGATACCGGAGTTCATGCACTGGTCTTTTGCGCTCATTTTGAAAGCATATCGCCGGATCTTGCAGATAATAAAAACAATATTTTCAGGCTGAACAGTTTTCTCCCGAAAGATATAGCTGTTAACGGAATTTTTAAAGTTGTACCTGATGCACATGCAAGATTCAGCGCTGTTTCGAGGACGTATAAATATTACATTGCAAGGGTCAAGGATCCATTCCTCGACGATTCTTCATGGTTCATTCATGGTAAAATTGATTTAAATATCATGAACAGAGCATGCCGGATATTAATGAAATATACGGACTTTACCAGCTTCAGCAGGGTACATTCAGATGTAAAAACCAATCTGTGTACCCTATTTTATTCATTCTGGGTGCAGGATGACGTAACCCTGGTCTTTACAATCAAAGCCGACAGATTCCTGAGGAATATGGTCAGAGCAATAGTGGGGACAATGATCGCAACCGGAACAGGAAGGATTGATCTGGAGGAATTTGAGATTATCATTCAGGCAAAGGATCGCTGCAGGGCTGGACAATCGGCACCTGCCAAGGGATTATTCCTTACAGATATTGAATATCCGCAGGAGATATTTATCACAGATCAGGGTCATTCCAGATTTCCCACGACTGGTCTGCCTGGGAATACAGCATTTTAAGCCCTGTAATTATTGTGCATCCCCTCTCCTTTCCGGCTTTCAGGAAAGAAGTGAATTCAGGATTATATACAAAATCAAAAAGGATGTGTTTTTCATTCAGGAGGTCTATAGTCAATATCCGGCTTTGTAGAGATGTCGGGGTACATTCCCAGGGGTGTGGTATTAATTATGATATCCGTACTTCTAATAATATCGAAGTATAAATCGCTGTAAGAAAGCATGTTACCTTTTCCGGATCTTGAGACGAAATTAACATTCAATCCCAGTGTTTTCATTGTATAAGCTGCTGCCTTCGAACTTCCTCCGGTTCCCAGTATAAGAACATTTTTTATATTGTCCCTCAGATATGGAGTAATAGAATCTCTGATACCGGTAACATCGGTGTTAAATCCATAAACAGTAATGTCATTTCCTGTTCTTTTGAATTTTAACACATTAGCTGCTCCGATTTCATCAATTGAAGGTTCCATTACATCAATAAATCTCAAAACTGCGGTTTTATGAGGTATTGTCACATTGAGTCCGCAAAGTTCAGGATTACTCGCAATAAGTCCGGGTAACAGCTCAATATGCTTCAACGGGTAATTATCATATGAGCAGTCAATTATATTTTCCCGTGTGAATTTTTCCGTAAAGTATTTCTGCGAGAAAGAGTGACCAAGAGGATATCCGATAAGGCCGAATTTTCTCATAATATTTAATATTAGCAGGATGTTTGTCCTTTATGACAGGCTTCGTTTACCTGTTCTTCAGTTCATCAGGAAGAAACTGGAAAAAAGTATCACCCCGGAGCCCAAGTCTAAGCGATTCGAGAGGAATAATTTCATTTGGAGCTATATTACCAAGGTTCACATTTGCGCCGAAATGTTTAATGAACCATGCCTGCTGCGATTTCAGGGGAGCTTCCCAGATTACATTTTCAAGCTTAACATGTTCGGAAATTGCTCCGATAATCTTATTATTGATTGAACCATCCTCATTGTAGATACCGGTTGTTCCTGATTCCCTGGCTTCAGCAATGACTTTTATTGATCCGGCATCAAGCTCAGCTTTCATCATTGCCACCCATTGGTCAGGTGTATATACCACCTCTTTCTTTTTTGAACCCACTTCAGAGAGTACTTTCCCGCTTCCGGCAAGGATTCTGATATATTCAAGTTTTTGAGAATGATCAATATCATATGAACCGTCAGATACTTCGACCAATCTCAATTTCATACTTGTCAAGAAATTCAACGAATTCCCTGAACATATCGCGTATAATAAAGGCTTCGAAAAGGGTGCCTCCGAAATATGGTATAACCCCCGACTTCTTATATATTTCTATCTTCTTTTCAAATCCCGGGGTAATAAGCGAGGTTCCGAATCCAAGTTTGACAAAATCGGTATATTCACTGCCTACTGACATAAAATCTTCAGCTTCCCTGATACTCAGACCTTTATCCATAACCATGGTAAGGCCCGATTCCTTGGGTTTCAAAGGACGCTCCGGCAAAAACGGGAAGAATATGTTTCATAACCATAAGTATTAAATAATATTTAATGTTTTTCAGATAAGATTATTCTTTCTGAGAAGTCTGGTGATTTTTCTTGTAGAATAGATCCAGAGGGAATACTTCATTAAACTCATTGAACAATTCCTTGTCTAATCCGACTCCGAGAGAAAGATGCCGGAATGCATCTTCCCGGTCACCATTGTAAAGATAAAATAAGGCAAGAAGGTAATTAATCCCGGGAAGGTCTCCGGTTACCCTGTAAGCATGTTCAAGATAAGGTATTGCTTTAGTAAATGAGCTTTTCCCTGAGGATTATTTTTCCCAGATCGATCCAGACTTCATCATAATAAGCATCAAGTCTTCAGAGCCTCCCTGAAACAGCTCAGAGCTGCCTTTATCTCACCTTTTATATAATGTGCTTTCCCCAGAAGGTACCAGTATTCAGGATTCTCATCATCAAGTCTTACAGCTTTCCTGAAATAGATCAGGCTGTCATCAGCATTTCCTGCATTGTACTCAATGACTCCAAGTCCGAACCATGCATCCGAATATTCAGGCTCAAGTTCGATGGCATCATGGAAATATTTACTTGCCAGCACAATTTCATCAGTTTTTTCATAGCATTCAGCCAGATATGTCATAGCCTCATAGCTATCAGGCTCATTCTCAAGATATTCATGATATACAGGAATTGCTTCCGAATACCTCTCAAGGTTACTGAGAATATTTGCTTTATTAAATATGGCAAAAGTATTCAGCGAGTTTACGGCAAGGGCAAAGTCATATGCCTCCAGTGCCTTATCAAACTGCTCCATCTTATTATAGATGATCCCCAGGTTATACCATGCGCTGTCGGAAAAAGGCTCTTCTTCAAGGTATTTATGGTAATAAAGAATACTCTCATCATAATTTTCGACCTTCTCATAAGCATATGCCAGATCATAAAGATGGGCTTTATAGTTAGGTTCCATTCCTATGAGCCTTAGCAGGTATGGGATCAGATGTTCATAATAATTAAGGTTCTGCAGGACAGAGACTATAGCAAACAGGATATTTCCCGTCTCATCAGAATCGAGAGTAAGGGCATAGTCAAAAATTTTCTTTGCACCCTGGATATCTCCGAGCATTCCGAGAGCAGTTCCCTTTGCAATAAATATTTCGTGATTTCCCGGTTCAATATTTTCAAGGTTCTTCAGGATCCTCAGGGCTTCAACTGCACGTCCTTTATCGAGCAGTACCCTGGCTTTCCTTACCTGGATCGATACAGAATTCGGATGCTGCTGGGTTGCAAGAGTTGCTGCTTCAAAAGCTTTGGGGGAATTATTGCTTTCAATATAATAATCAATGATCGATTCGAATTCAACGACATCAAAGAAATACTTTTCATTATTTCTTTTCATCCTTTCGAATTTCTGAACGGCTTGCCTGATTTCTTCCTCCAACGAGTATTTGAACTTATCCTCTTCCATCTCCAACCGGTATGTCACAAAATTAATATTATTTTTTATCAGGTATAATTCACATGAATTCAATTATTAACAATTTAACATTTTTTCAAACTGTTCAATTTCAATGTTATATAAAAATAAATGCTTTTTTATCGATTTTTTTTAATAAACACACGCAACCCCGGAGGCATTTTATTCATCTTCCGGATATAAAACAATATACTATTACCCTATACCCAAATTTACCCTTGAATTAATCTAAAATTCTACCTCAGAAAAACCGGGCAACAACCCGGTTTTTCAATTTAGTAAGTAATTA
This sequence comes from uncultured Bacteroidales bacterium, assembly GCA_963700275.1. GTDB lineage: Bacteria > Bacteroidota > Bacteroidia > Bacteroidales > VadinHA17 > LD21. Next base: position 98,110 of record CAVOWZ010000018.1, read on the forward strand.
TTAATATCTTTACATCAGTTTCAATAATCTGCAATATGAACAAGCTGTCTGTAAAATCCCTCAGGATATTACTATTATGTATACCTGTTATCTTGTTAAACGTATTTTCCTGCAAAAAGGATGATAATCCCATAAAGTTTCCCAAAGGGACCTTTCCCGATTCAACTATGGCTTTGACCGGAATAAACTCCCAGTATGATGATTATAACATGAACATACAACAATTACTTGATTATGTTATTATTATATTTTCGAGCAACAGAATAAGTACCGGTGAGCAATTTGATCTGGTCCAGGGAGTTATTTCATATTTTTTCAACCAGACAAGCGGAGATTTCGTAGTCGAAAGTGAGATGACTCAGGATCCCTTCATCACGAAACTGCTCAGTGCATCGAATACAACCGGTGATGATCTGGGTCCGTACACTCTTTTCAGTGCAGCGGACGGATTTGAATACTTGCTTCTTTCATCTGAAAGCACAAATGGCGATCTCGACTTCTATTATCTTAAAAATCAGCCTGTCAGTGGCGTCAATCTCCCGGCGATCATGGGACCTTATCCTGTAAAATTGCTTAATACTGTTTCGGATGATGCCTATATCTGTTTTGACACCAATCAGGACAGCGCATATTTTTCATCCGGCAGGGATGGCAATTTTGATATCTACCTGAAGACAAGACCATCGGAAATGGCAATAAGCGAATGGTTTGACGGTAATTATTCAGTATCGGCTAAAGCTGACAGCATCAACAGCACAGGAAATGACAAATGTCCGTATGTCTACAGGAAATATATGGTTTTTGCATCTGACAGACCGGGAGGGATGGGTGGATTTGATATCTATTATTCCGTCGTTCAGGAAAGGGAAGTGGAGTTCCCCGGTCAATTTCGGTCCGGATGTAAATACGCCAGACAATGAGTACCGTCCGGTGCTTGGTTACCATGAAGATTTCACAAATAATTTCATGATCTTCTCCTCTGATCGTCCGGGAGGGAAAGGAGAATTTTGATCTTTATTTCAGAGGGATCACCTTCCCTGAGAGGATAAATACTTTCTATTTTCTACGGTTTTTTGCAGCATGAAGGGTATTTTTCAGAAGCGACACGCGCGTCATCGGGCCAACACCTCCAGGGACGGGTGTGATAAATGAGCACTTTGGTGCAACGTTCTGAAAATCGACATCTCCCGCCAGTTTCCACCCGCTTTTTGATCCGGGTGATTGTATTCTTGTCGTTCCCACATCAATAACAACCGCGCCTTCCTTTACCATATCGGCTTTAACAAAGCCCGGTGACCCTATAGCTGCCACGATGATATCTGCCGATCTGATTATCTCAATTCAATCCGACCGAACGGCTGTGAACAACTGTAACAGTTGCATCCGCTCCTTTCGCTGAAAGAAGTATACTTACGGGCCGGCCGACAATATTGCTGCGGCCTATAACAACACAGTTCCGTCCCGACGTTTCAATCCGGTATCTTTTCAGGAGTTCCATTATCCCATAAGGTGTCGCGGGAAGATACCCGGGTAAGCCCAGCACCATTCTTCCGATATTGACGGGATGAAATCCATCCGCATCTTTTAACGGATCGATAGCTTCAATAACCCTGTCCCCGGAGATATGTTCCGGCAGTGGAAGCTGTACAATGAAACCGTCGATATCTTCATTATTATTAAATTCCCTGATTTTCCCAATCAGGATATTTTCAGTTACTGTATCTTCAAGCCTTATGAGGGTGGAGATGAATCCCACCTCCTCACAATCATTTACTTTATTTGAGACATAGGTCTCACTTGAGGGATCATTACCCACCAAAATAGCTGCCAGGTGAGGAATTTTACCTCCGCTCTTCATTATTTCAGCTACTTCAGCGGCTATTTCCCGCTTTATTTCAGAAGCTGTTTTTTTGCCGTCGATAAGTTGTGTACATATAGATGGATGGATTGGTTATCTTCTTCCCATTAACCTTGCCGGATTTCCACCCTTTGAGATCATTTTCATCATCCGGCGTGTTTCATCAAACTGTTTTACAAGCTTGTTAACTTCCTGAACTGAGGTGCCGCTGCCTTCAGCAATCCGTTTTCGCCTGCTTCCGTTCAGAATAACAGGATTAGTCCTTTCCTCAGGTGTCATACTCCTGATTATTGCCTCAATGCTTTTAAAGGCATTATCGTCAATATCCAGATCTTTAACAGCTTTCCCACTCCCGGTATCATTGCCATCAGGTCTTTTACATTACCCATTTTCTTTATCTGCTGGATCTGACTTATAAAATCATTAAAATCGAACTGGTCTTTTGCAATTTTTTTCTGAAGCTTTCTTGCTTCCTCTGTATCATACTGTTCCTGGGCTTTTTCGACAAGTGAAACAATATCTCCCATTCCGAGTATCCTGTCAGCCATTCGTGCAGGGTAAAAGATATCCATAGCATCCATCTTCTCCCCCGAACTGACAAATTTGACAGGTTTACTGACAACCGATCTTATGGAAAGTGCTGCTCCGCCTCTTGTATCGCCATCAAGCTTTGTAAGCACCACTCCGTCAAAATCTAAGCCGGTCATTGAATTCTTTTGCGGTGTTTACAGCGTCCTGGCCTGTCATGGCATCAACAACAAACAGTATCTCATGAGGGTTCACAGCTTCCTTTATGGAAGATATCTCATTCATCATCTCTTCATCAACAGCAAGACGGCCGGCAGTATCAATGATCACAACATCATTACCTTTCAGTTTTGCCTCTCTAACCGCATTTTTTGCAATCTGCACAGGATTTATATTCCCCTCGTCGGTATAAACAGGTACATCAATCTGTGATCCGATAATTTTTAGCTGGTCAATAGCGGCCGGACGGTAAACGTCACCTGCAACAAGAAGCGGATTTTTACTTCTTTTGGTTTTTACCCAATTTGCAAGCTTTCCGCTGAATGTCGTTTTTCCTGAACCCTGTAATCCTGCAATAAGAATTATGGATGGATTGATCCTGATGTTTATATCTGTTTTATCGCCGCCCATTAAGCTCAGTCAGTTCATCATGGACGATCTTGATCATCATCTGTGACGGATTGACAGCTTTCAGTACTTCCTGTCCCAGAGCCTTTGTCTTTGACAGTATCGGTAAATTGCTTGGCTATTTTAAAGTTGACGTCAGCATCAAGTAATGCTCTCCTCACTTCCTTAAGTGTTTCGGCAACATTAATTTCGGAAATCCTTCCCTGCCCTTTAAGAATTTTAAACGATCGTCTCCAGCCGTTCACTTAAATTTTCAAACATATCGGTGAAAAATATATTAATTTAATCAATTTACATCCTTTCAGGCATTTCGATACCCAGAAGGTCCATCCCCGAGATTGAGTACCCTTCCTGTAACATCAGAAAGTGCCAGCCTCAGGTCGCGTACTGATGGATCAGGTTCTCCAAGGATCGAAAAATCATGGTAGAACTGGTTATATTCCCTGGCAAGTTCATAGCAGTAATTTGCTATAAGTGAGGGGCTGTAATCATTGGCTGCCTCAACTACGGTCGCGGTAAACCTTCTGAGGAGCCTTATAAGCTGAAGCTCCTTTGATCCTGCCTTAACATCAGAGCTGAAAGCGGCGACTACCTGATACCTGCAACTGTCCGGCTTTCCTGAAGACCGATCTTATCCTTGCATAGGTATATTGAATTAATGGACCCGTATTTCCGTTAAAATCAATGGATTCAGCCGGATTGAAAGTCATATTTTTCCTGGGATCAACCTTCAGGATATAGTATTTCAGGGCACCCAGTGCCTATTTTACGGAATATCTCCTGCCGTTCTTCATCCGAATAATCTGACAGCTTACCAAGTTCAAGGGAAACCTCTTTTGCTGTTTCAATCATTTCAGCAATCAGGTCGTCGGCATCAACGAATATCCCTTCCCGTGATTTCATCTTCCCTTCAGGCAGTTCAACCATTCCATACGAAAAATGAAAGAGGCCATCCGACCATGAATATCCCATTTTTTTCAGGATAGCCTTAAGTACCTGAAAATGATAGTTTTGCTCATTACCGACAACATAAATGCACCTGTTGAAATTAAATTCTTCATGCCTCAGTGCCGCGGTTCCGAGGTCCTGGGTCATATAAACAGCAGTGCCATCGGAGCGCAGAAGAAGCTTCTGGTCAAGGCCTTCAGCCTTAAGATCGACCCAGATTGAATTGTCGTCATTCTTATAAAGGAGATCCTTACGGAGGGCATCATAAACTAGGTCACGGCCAAGTTTATATGTATCGGACTCATAATAAATTTTATCGAAACTAACACCCAGCTTTCTGTAGGTTTCATCGAAACCCGAATAAACCCATGAATTCATCATTTTCCATAAATTCATGATATCCGGTTCTCCGGCTTCCCATTTCAGGAGCATTTCCCTGGCCTCTCTCATCAGAGGTGCATTAGTTTTGGCTTCAGCCGGGTCCATTCCTCCTGCTATAAGATCATCAGCTTCCTTTCTGTATTCTTTTTCAAACAGAACATAATATTTACCAACAAGATGGTCGCCTTTCATTCCCGCTGATTCCGGGGTTTCGCCCATCCCGAACTTCTGCCATGCAAGCATCGACTTACATATATGAATGCCGCGGTCGTTTACAATATTGGTCTTAATTACTTTATGTCCGCATGCTGAAAGAATCCTGTAAAGTGAAAAGCCAAGAAGATTATTCCGGATATGTCCCAGATGCAGGGGTTTATTTGTATTGGGAGAAGAATATTCAACAAGTATCGTTTCAGACTTATCAGCCCGGCATCTTTTCAGAAGATCAGGATCAGCGACGATTTCCCCAAGATAACCTATCCACCATTTGTCGGATATTTCAAGGTTCAGAAATCCCTTGATGACATTATACCCCGAGATGGCAGGGAATGAATCCAATCAGCTGTTTTCCGATAGTTTCTCCGGTTTTTTCCGGAGTGTTTTTGGAAAACCGCAACAATGGAAAAACAACCAGAGTAAAGTCGCCTGATAAAATCCTTCCTTGTTTCCTGTATCTGGATAAGGTCATCACTGACTTCACTGTTATAAAGTTCTTTGACAGCCTCTTTGATCCTGGTCCTTAAAACGCTCTCCATCTGAGTTGCTGGTTTCATTTTTCAGGTGGCAAAGATAGTATTAAAAAAGATTGACCAGATCAGAAAACAACATCAAAAACGGCAGGCACAATCAGAGGCAGGTTCCATCAAAAGTTAATATATATTTGATAACTATTTCCTTTTTTTTGATAAAGATTCTTTTTTCAATATGGATAAAATGTAAAAGTTATGCTATTTTTGATACAGGGAATTATAAGAAAATTAATTTATACCTTACGGCGTCAGGTGGAATTGAAGAATATTTATATCGAAGCTACTGCCAAAACACCTCATGTTGACTTTAACCCTCTGACCGGTGAACTGATTTTTTCAGGAAAATCGATACCCGAAAATCCTGCCAAAATTTATGAAAGTCTTCTTGAATGGGTTCAGCAATATGCTAAAAATCCGCGGAAAACTACAAATCTGCGGCTTAATATTGAGTATTTCAATACTGCATCAGTAATCTGGATAGCAAAGATTGTCAAAGCTCTTTGCGGGATGAGTGAATCAGAAAACACTCTGCTTATCCATCTTTACTTTGATATCGAGGAATTCGACACCATGGAAGCAGAGGATGTAAAAGAGGCTTTGAGCCCTGTACTGGATATGATTGGAACACCCTCAATAAGTCTGGGGATAAAAATCTACGGGACTGACGAGAAGGGAGAGATAATAAAAGAATCCATGGTTCTCATCTGATCCTGTCAGCATTAATCAAGCTCTTATTCATCATTTTTTCAATTTTTTGGCATAACTTTATTACGCCAAACTGAATTATCATTATGCGTACTGCTTTATTAATTCTCTTATCAATTTTCAGCATCATGGATACATATTCTCAGGATAAACTAACTGACAGGCAGCCGGTTGCAGCCGGGAGGTTTTATTCCGCCAGCAGGGAAACTCTGACAAAAGATATTGCCGATCTTTTTGCAGGATGTAAAAAAACTCCCGGGAATCTTAAAGTAAGGGCAATTATAAGCCCTCATGCCGGATATGTTTATTCAGGAAAAATTGCAGCATCAGCTATTTCGACAACCTCAGGGAATTCGAAATTCAGCAATATCTTCATAATAGGTTCCAGCCATATAATGGCATTTGACGGCGCTTCGGTCTATCATACCGGAGATTTTATCACTCCCCTGGGCAGGGCTGTTGTAAACAGGGAAATAGCCGGTAAACTCAGGAAGGAGAACAAAGTGTTCAATTTCCCGGTAAGATGCCCATATCAAGGAACACAGCCTGGAAGTCCAGATCCCGTTAATACAGTATTATTATAAAAACCAGCCCAAAATAGTACCCATTATTATCGGTACAGACAATAATAATACCCTGAAAAGCATAGCTGAAGCTCTCAGACCCTGGTTTACACCCGATAATCTCTTTATAATCAGCAGCGATTTTTCCCATTACCCGTCATATAATGATGCCAATACAGTCGATAACCTTACTGCCGAAGGGATACTCTCAGGCGATCCCCAGGTTTTCCTGACTACACTTAAAAAGAACTCATCAAAAAATATTGCCGGACTTGCGACAAGTATGTGCGGGCATACATCAGGTCTGGTACTGATGCATCTGGCTGACGGAAATAAAGACCTGACATTCAAAAAAATAGATTACTGTAATTCGGGTGACTCGCCATACGGCGACAAGGACGGAGTTGTAGGTTACCATGCAATCGCTCTGGTTGAAAAGAATCCTCAGTCAGATGCCGGGACAAAAACAGAAGGAGATTTCGCTTTTTCAGAAGAGGATACTGATAAGCTTTTTGATATAGCAAGGAACAGCATAAAGACTATGCTGACAGGGCACAGCAGGGTTACGACGGATGAGAAAACGATACCCGAAGCACTGAAACAACCTCTGGGAGCCTTTGTAACTCTTAAGATTAACGGCGAACTCAGGGGTTGTATAGGCCGCTTCATTTCATCCGATCCACTTTATGAAGTTGTAAAAGCTTCAGCAGTCTCTTCAGCTTTTGAAGATCCCAGATTTAATCCTCTCACCATTCAGGACTATGAAAAAGTGGATCTGGAGATAACTGTACTGGGACCTATGAAAAAAATAAAAAGCATTGATGAAATCATCCTTGGAAAACATGGAATTTATATAAAGAAAGATTTCAGGTCGGGCACCATGCTTCCTCAGGTTGCAACTGAGTACGGATGGACCGTTGAAGAGTTCCTCGGCCACACATCAAGAGATAAGGCCGGAATCGGATGGGATGGATGGAAAGATGCCGAACTCTTTATTTATGATGGTGTGGTTCTTGAAGAAAACAGGAAATGAAACTATGCCAGGTAACCGGACTGTTATTAACCGTGAAGGCATCAGCACAAACCTGTTCATTACCGGTTTTGTAAGTACCTCTGTACAGCTCCTTCTGGTGAGGGAGATAATGAATATTTCAGGAGGTTATGAACTTATAACCGGCATATTCTTCGGATCGTGGCTCATTGCTTCTGCTGCAGGATCAGCAATGGCCGGAAGATCGGGAATGAGTGATATCAGGAAGATCAACCTGGCTTTTTCTGCAAGCCAGATTATTTCCATACTTCTTTTAATTCTGTTATCCCGTCTTTTTCTGGAATCCGGAGAAACTCCGGGCTTCGCGATAAGCATGATAATGACTTTCCTTATGCTGCTGCCCTTCTGCTTTGTATCCGGATTTACATTTATTAAACTTATCTCATTAGCAAGAACACTGCATGATTATGTTCCCGGTAAGATCATTCTCCATTGAGACCACCGGAAGTATTATTGCAGGAATCCTCCTTTCCGTTTTAACTTCAGGATTGCTGAATACAGGACAGATACTCGCTTGTAATAATTATAATGAGCCTCGCGTACACTCTGCTCACATATTATATTTCCGGCAGGCGTGAAAAATTTATCACAAAAGCGTATCTTTTCCGTAATAACAGCTCTGATCCTTCTTTCAGAACCCGATGTTTTCCTCCGTCAGATGCTGATGCCGGGAATAAAGGTAACTGAAACAAGAGATACACCTTATGGTAATATAACCAGGGGAGTGTATGGCGAGGAGCACAGCATTTATTATAATCAAAGGCTTCTTGCCTGGCATGATGATGCTGTTGAAAGGGAAGAAAATATCCACTATGCCCTGTTACAGTCAGAGAATCCGGAAAAGGTTCTCCTGATTTCCGGATCTATCAGAACTGCCTGCCTGAATTAAAAAATACAGCCTTAAAAAAGTGATTTATGTTGAAACGGATCCTGGCCTGAACAGAAGACTACCTCATAACAGGGAGATCTTATGTTCCGTTCAAGGTGGATATTGAAACAGAGGATGCTTACCATTACGTTAAGAGAAAAAGCGAAAATGTGGATGCAGTGATCCTTGCTTCTGCCACCGCCTTCAACACTTTCTTTGAACAGATATTTATACAACAGAGTTTTTTAAGGATGTAAAAAAGATACTTACCTGGGGGGGTATTTATGTGTTCGCCGGGACCGGGCAATTATTATCTGAATCAGAATCAATTAATCTATACTCATCAGTATACAACAGCATGTCCGATGTTTTCAGGAACATTAAACCTGTTGCAGGAAATAAACTTTATTTGATAGCATCCGATTCAGAGTTACAGTTACATTCTGTGAAATGGCAGAAAGGAAAGGTATCAGTAATATATATGTAAGTTCTGATTTTATGGCAGACGATCTTATAGAAAGAAAGTCAGATGAAATTGTTTCGGTCATTGACAGCAGTATTAAAAAGAACACTGTCTGCCTTCCCCATTGCCTGTTTCTATTTTCAGTCATATAACCTGTCAAGAGACCTTTCTGCGAAGAAGTCTGCCAATTATATTTTAATTATTGTATTGGCATTTTCACTTCTGGCGGTAAAAAGGAAGAATATCCTCATGTATTTCGCTGCATCATCACTTGCCGGATTTGAAATTATATTGCTATTGGTCCTTCAGCTGACAATCGGGAACATGTACCAGCTATCGGGTATAATAATCGCTTCACTTATGGCCGGTCTGGCTGCCGGCTCAGGAAGCGGCCTGAGGATAACCCGGGAAATCCCGGTGAAAGTTATTTCCCTTTGCTCTGTTATTTTTTTATGTGGTTATTGCCTTCTGCCTTGAACCCATACTTTCAGTCTCAGGAATGACTCAGGCCACAGCACTTATTGTTGCAATCGTTCTGATACCCTCATTTATTACAGGTTATCTTTTCAGGAAGCTCACCATTTCAGACAATAACGGATCACTGGCAGCATCCGTTTACAGCTCTGATCTGGCTGGCTCGGCTCTGGGCTTCATTCTTATCTCAGGTGTCCTGATTCCGGTATTCGGTATCAGGTTATCGGTATTTCTGCTTTCAGGCCTGATTTTTGCCGGAATTCTTTTTGGTACAGACAGGAACAAATATTAGTTTTATTTTATCCGTGAATAATTTATTTTTAAAGATCGGATGGAACCACATATGATTGAAAATGGATTACTTTCATACTTATTTGCGATTTGAATCAATCATTTGGGTTTTAGTATTACTATAACAGACAGTAATGGCAAAAAGCAAATTCGATTCCGGGAAAAGAGTGTTCATAAAGAGATGCCTTGCATTATCTGCAGGCATCGCTGCAATACCTGGTCCGGCTATACTAAACCGTATATTCAGCGAAGAACAGTCCGGCAGAAGGATAGCAATGTTTCAGGAAGAGACTCCGAGGGGCGTTATGTGCCTCATATGCCCGAATGAATGTGTCCTGAAAGAGGGTGAAGTAAGCCAGTGCAATAACCGGATTGTCCGTAATTCGAAACTCTATACAATGGCTTTCGGCAATCCGTGTTCAGTAAATATCGATCCGATGGAGAAAAAGCCATTATATCATTTTCTGCCGGGATCGAGAGCTTACTCCATAGCCACAGCCGGGTGCAATCTTGCATGTCTGAACTGTCAGAACTGGACTATTTCACAGACCAGGCCCGACAGGACAAGAAATTATGACCTGATGCCGGAAAGGGTGGTTGAAGAAGCTGTAAAGAACAATTGCAGATCGATAGCCTACACATATTCCGAACCTGTTTCATTTTATGAATATGTTTATGAGACTTCACTTCTTGCAAGAAAAGCAGGTGTGAAAAATGTTCTTAAGTCCAACGGGTATGTCAATCCTGAACCCCTCCGGAAGCTTTGCACTGTAGCTGATGCTGCAAATATTGACCTCAAATCGTTCAGGGAGAGCACGTACTTAAAGCTTTCCGGAGGTAAGCTTCAGCCGGTACTTGAAGCCCTGAAGATCTACCGTGATTCCGGGGTATGGCTTGAAATAACCAATCTTATTGTTCCGTCCTGGACAGACAAGCCGGAAGAAATAGCCGCTATGTGCAAATGGCTGGGCGAAAACGGATTTAAAGACACTCCCATCCATTTCAGCAGGTTTTATCCTGTTTACAAGCTTGAGCAGCTACCTCCCACCCCTGTTGAATTATTGAAAAACGCAGCAAAGATAGCAGCCGGTGAGGGTTTACGGTATGTCTATACAGGCAATGTACCGGGAAATGAACAGGCAGATACCTTATGTCCGGAATGCGGATCATTATTGATATCACGCGAAGGATTCCGGATAGTTTTAAATAATATTACAAAAGGACAATGTCATAAGTGCGGAAAAGATATCAGAGGTGTCTGGACCTGAGAAAAACTTAAAACTGATGAAAAGGGAAGAAGCAAGAGAGCGGATTGAGAAGCTGCGCAGGGAAATTGAGGCACATAACCACAATTATTATATACTTGAATAAACCGGTCATCACCGATTTTGAGTTTGATCTGCTCCTTAATGAGCTGGATACTCTCGAAAAATTGTTTCCGGAGTTCATCACTGAAGATTCTCCAACCCGGAGAGTCGGCAGTGACCTTACTGATGAGTTCATACAGTATGAACATGCTTATCCGATGCTTTCTCTGGGGAATACTTATAATACAGAAGAGCTTAAAGATTTCATTGACAGGGTTGAAAAGGTTGCAGGAGGGCCTGCAGAATATGTTTGTGAATTAAAATTCGACGGAGCATCAATAAGCATAACATACCGGAACAAATCGCTTTTCAGGGCTCTGACGAGGGGGGACGGGACTGCCGGGGATGATGTGACAAGGAACGTAAAGACCATCAGGAGCATCCCGTTAAAAATATCAGGTGACAATATCCCTGAGGAATTCGTAATCAGGGGTGAGATACTTATGCCGAGATCTGTTTTCAACAGACTTAACGAAGAGCGTATTTCAGCCGGCCTCGCACCATTTGCAAATCCTCGCAATGCTGCTTCGGGAACATTAAAACTGCTGGATCCGAAAATAGTGGCATCACGGGAACTGGACTGCATGTTTTATTTCCTCCTTTCTGAAAAAACACCTCACAGAATGCATTTTAAAAACCTGGAAGAGGCAGGAAAATGGGGGTTTAAGGTATCGGAGGGAATAAGCATCTGCAGGAATATGAGTGAGGTAGTGAGTTTTATCGATAAGTGGGAAGATAGGTCGCAGAAAACTGGACTTCGATATCGACGGTGTTGTGATTAAGGTAAATTCAATTGACCTGCAGGAAAAGCTTGGTTATACCGCCAAATCGCCACGATGGGCCACTGCATTTAAATACAAGGCCGAACAGGTAAGCCACCAGGTTGCTATCCGTTTCGTTCCAGATTGGAAGGACCGGGAACGTGACTCCTGTTGCTAATCTGAAGCCTGTTTCTCTCGCAGGGTCCACAGTTAAAAGGGCTTCACTACATAATGCCGACCAGATCTCCATTCTCGACCTTCATATAAATGATATGGTTTATGTGGAAAAGGGTGGAGAGATCATACCGAAAATAACCGGGGTAGATCTCACTCAAAGGAACGAAACCAGCGAAAAGGTTATGTTTATTTCAAATTGTCCTGAATGCGGGACACTGCTGTTGAGAAATGAAGGAGAAGCAAATCATTACTGTCCTAATTATCTCCACTGCCCCCCCCAGCTTACAGGAAGAATTGAGCATTTCATAAGCCGTAAAGCGATGAATATTGAAGGCCTTGGAGAGGAGACAGTCGATCTGCTGTTCAGCAATAACCTCATAAGGAATTTTGCCGACCTGTATGAACTTAATGCCGGTCAGCTGGTCCCGCTGGAACGTCTTGGAGAGAAATCTGCTTTTAATATAATAAATAGTATTAGAGACATCTGTAGGGGTTCCCTACAATCGTGTCCTTTATGCTTTGGGTATCAGACATGTGGGCGAGACTGTGGCAAAGACTATTGCTAAAAGGTTCAGCTCGATCGACGAGCTTATGCAGGCTGATTCCGAGACGCTTACCTCAATACGGGAAATAGGGCCGAAGATAGCGGCCAGTATCATTGCATATTTCCAGGACCAGGATAATATCCGGATAATAAGCAGACTTAAATCTTATGGCCTGAAGCTGAAAGGAGAAGAAAATTCAGTTGCAGCCGGCGGCAAATTGACCGGGAAATCAATTTTGATATCCGGAGTCTTCAAAGAGCATACCCGCGAAGAGTATAAAGAGATCATTGAGAATAACGGTGGGAAAAATGTCACTTCATTATCATCAAATACATCATTTTCTGCTTGCCGGGAGAGAACATGGGGCCCTCAAAGAGAGAAAAGGCGGAATCACTGGGTATCTCCTTTATAAGTGAATCAGAATTTCTTAAATTAATTAATGAAGATTAATATAATGCCCTGCCGCATATTAAAAAAACTGTTAGGTTTGCAGAATGGAATTATTAGGTGAATTCAGGCAAAAGGTTGGGATATACATCCTGGAAAGAAAAGGATCGAGATCTAAAAGGAAAGTGCAATATTCCAACATTGAAAGCATCAAAAAGATCGGAATAGTCTGGGATGCATCAAATAATGAGGAATTCAGCATTCTCACAAAGTTCCATAACAAGATGAACGAAAAGAATGTCAAGGTAAAAATCATCGGATACTATGCCGGCAAAGATCTTCCAAACAATTTAACTGCCATAAAATTCTTTTCCTGTATCAGACAACCGGAGCTTGACTTTTTCTATAAGCCTGTTTCATCGGTTGAAGCTGCGACATTTATAAAAACCAGATTTGATGTTCTCATCGATATAAATTTTGACAAGAAATTCCCGCTTTATTATGTATCAACTTTATCCGCAGCCAATTTTAAGGTTGGTTTGTGGGACTCAAGAACCAATCAATCCTATTTTTGATTTAATGATCGAAATGAAGAGACCTTTCAGAATCGATAACTATCTCGACCATGTAATGCATTATCTCGAAATGATAAAATCAGGAATCACATGAAAAAGTGGAAAAATAGATGATACAATGAAAAAATTCAGAGGAACAGGTGTTGCTATTGTGACACCATTCAAGAACGATTCAAGCATTGATTTTGCAGCCCTGGGACGTATAATTGATCATGTTATTGAAGGTGGTGTGAATTATATTGTTGCAATGGGGACTACCGGTGAGGCTCCAACACTTACAAAGGATGAAAAACAGGCGATACTTACTTATGTTACCGAATCGGTTAATAATCGTGTTCCGGTTATGGCCGGAATCGGCGGCAACAACACTCAGGAAATCATAAACTGCATCAGGGAGCTGGATCTTACAGGAGTAGACGGGATCCTTTCAGTTGCGCCATATTACAATAAACCTGGACAGAGAGGGCTTCTTCAGCATTTCAAAGCGATAGCAACCTGCAGCCCGCTTCCCGTAATTATTTACAATGTTCCGGGAAGAACCGGCAGTAATATTTCATCAGAAACCACTCTTGAACTGGCTCATGAATGCGAAAATATAATCGGCATTAAAGAAGCTTCAGGAGATATGGCCCAGATAATGAGAATAATTAAAGGAAAACCGGAAAATTTCCTTGTTATTTCGGGTGATGATATGCTGACAATTCCGGTTATTGCATCGGGAGGGTCAGGAGTGATTTCTGTGCTGGCAAATGCCTGGCCTGCAGAATGCAGCGAAATGGTGAATAATGCCCTGAAGAATAATTTTAAGCAGGCCCGCGAGATCCATTTCAGGTTTCTTGAGGTGATAGAACTTCTTTTTGCTGATGGAAATCCATCAGGTATTAAAGCTTTTATGTCTGGCAAGAACCTTTGCAAGAATAATTTAAGACTTCCACTGGTCCCGGTAAACAAAACCATCATGGCACGGATCCAGAAAGCTGCCGACGATTTGATCTGATCTCCTATCAGGCATTCAGGCCTGGCATTCAGGTGACCCGGCGGCCTGCTGCAGACCATGGCAATGCTTGTATTTCTTTCCGCTACCGCAAGGGCAAGGATCATTTCTTCCAACTTTCTTTTCAACTCTTACGGGTTCAGTCTTCTGGTTCCTGTCCTGTCCGCCACCTCCTCCGGTGGAACTATATTGTGAGAAATCACTTTTTGAAGTCCTCAGGTTCTCAACCTGTCTGCGACGCTGGGCTTCCTTAACCTGTTCAGGATCCTGAGTGGGAATATGACCTTTCATAAGAGTGCTTACCACATCCTTATTAACCTTACTGATCATTGTCTTGAACAGTTCGAAAGATTCAAACTTATAAATCAGCAGCGGATCCTTCTGTTCATAGGTGGCATTCTGAACTGATTGTTTCAGGTCGTCCATTTCGCGCAGATGCTCCTTCCATGAATCATCGATTGTTGCCAGCACAACAGTCTTTTCATAAGCCTTTGCTAGCTCCTTACCTTCCGACTCGGCAGTGGCTTTCAGATTTGTTACAACCTGGAATACCTTAATCCCATCAGTAATTGGTACGACAACATTCTCATAAACATGCGACATCCGGTCATAGACATCTTTCAGTACAGGATATGCCTGCTGGGAAATCGATTCTTCCTTCCGCTTGTATGTATCAAGAACCTTTGCATATACATTGTCAATAATTTCATTTGCCGCTGCTTTCAGAAAATCCTGGGAAGTATACCGGAGAATCAATTGAAAATGATCGGATAAGATCAAAATCAAAACCTTCAAAATCCCCGTCTTTCTGATAATTATCAACCAGGTTCTCAGTGACATCATACATCATATTTGCCACATCGACACTTAGTCTTTCACCAAGCAGAGCATGCCGTCTTTTCTTGTAGATAACTTCCCTCTGGGAATTCATTACATCATCATACTCAAGAAGTCTTTTACGGATGCCGAAGTTATTTTCCTCGACTTTTTTCTGTGCCCTCTCGATCGATTTGGTGATCATCGGATGCTGAATCATTTCACCGTCTTTCAGTCCAAGTTTATCCATTATTCCGGCTATCCTTTCAGAACCAAAGATTCTCATCAGTTCATCCTCAAGTGAAACGAAGAACTGTGATGATCCCGGGTCTCCCTGCCTGCCTGAACGTCCGCGCAGCTGTCGGTCAACCCTTCTCGATTCATGCCTTTCCGTTCCTATTATCGCAAGTCCTCCGGCTTGTCCTCACTTCTTCTGTAAGCTTAATATCGGTACCACGACCAGCCATGTTAGTTGCAATTGTTATGGTACCGGTTTTTCCTGCCTCGGCAACAATTTCCGCTTCCCTCTGGTGAAGTTTAGCATTCAGAACATTGTGCTTCAACCCTTTCATCTTAAGCATCCTGCTTAATAATTCGGATATTTCAACTGATGTTGTACCTACAAGAACAGGCCTGCCCAACTTGTTCAATACGGCAATCTCATCAATCACGGCATTGTATTTCTCGCGTTTGGTTTTATAAATGATATCCTCACGGTCATCTCTGATAACCGATTTATTGGTGGGATCACAACAACATCGAGCTTATAGATATTCCAGAATTCACCTGCTTCTGTTTCAGCGGTACCGGTCATACCTGCAAGTTTATGGTACATTCTGAAATAGTTCTGAAGGGTAATTGTTGCATAGGTCTGGGTGGCTGCTTCAACTTTTACATTTTCCTTTGCTTCAATAGCCTGGTGAAGACCGTCGGAATACCGCCTTCCTTCAAGGATACGGCCCGTCTGTTCATCAACGATCTTA
The DNA here is from genome assembly GCA_963700275.1 of uncultured Bacteroidales bacterium. GTDB lineage: Bacteria > Bacteroidota > Bacteroidia > Bacteroidales > VadinHA17 > LD21. The sequence continues at coordinate 114,221 of CAVOWZ010000018.1, forward strand.
ACCTTATTATCCATCACCACATATTCAATATCCCTGTCAAACAGCGTCCATGCTTTAAGAAGCTGTGTCATTGTATGGACTCTCTCCGATTTAACAGAATAATCCTGAAGCAGTTCATCTTTCATTTTAAGTTTTTCCCGTTCGTTCAGTCCTGATTTTTCGAGATCGGCAATTTTTGATCCCACATCAGGGAAGAATAAAGAAACTGGCATCTTCAACTGATGTTGATATGAGATCAATACCTTTTTCAGTAAGTTCGATTGAATTTGCTTTTTCATCAATTATGAAATAGAGCTCATCAGTCACTTTGGGCATCTCCTTGCTGTTATTCTGCATATAGAAATTCTCGGTCTTCTGCAGAAGTGTCTTATTGCCTTCCTCACTCAGGAATTTTATCAGTGCGCTGTTTTTTGGCAATCCTTTAAATGCTCTGAGAAGAAGCTTGCCTCCCTCCTCATCCTTTCCTTCGGAAATAAGTTTTTTCGAGTCGGCAAGGATCTGTGTGACAAGTTTCTTCTGGGCGCTTACAAGCTTTTCGATCTTTGGTTTAAGCTCATCAAACTGCTGATTATCACTTTTGGCCGTCGGACCTGAAATGATAAGAGGGGTTCTTGCATCATCAATAAGTACCGAGTCGACCTCATCCACAATTGCATAATGGTGTTTGCGCTGTACAAGGTCTTCAGGATTGATAGCCATATTATCCCTGAGGTAATCAAATCCGAATTCATTATTTGTCCCGAAAGTGATATCTGCATTGTAAGCTTTACGTCTGTCGTGAGAATTTGGCTGGTGCTTGTCGATGCAATCTACAGTAAGCCCATGGAATTCGTAAATCGGGCCCATCCATTCCGAGTCGCGCTTTGAGAGGTAATCATTAACTGTTACAATATGAACTCCCCTGCCGGCCAGTGCATTAAGGAAAACCGGAAGGGTTGCGACGACTGTTTTACCTTCACCGGTAGCCATTTCAGCTATCTTACCCTTATGAAGAGCCACACCGCCAATAAGCTGCACATCGTAATGCACCATATCCCAGACAATCTCATTCCCACCGGCAATCCATTTATTGCTCCAGTATGCCTTATCGCCGTTGACAGTAATGCTTTCCCTTGTTGCAGCAAGATCCCTGTCATAATCCCTGGCAGTAACCTCAAGAACACTGGTTTCCTTAAACCTCCTCGCAGTCTCCTTTACTATTGCAAAAGCTTCAGGTACACATTTCATCAAGGATCACTTCAAGCTTATCAGTAATCCGCTTTTCAATTTTATCTATTTCATTATAAATTCTTCCTTTTTATAAACATCATCTTCTTTTTCAGACTTTTCCCTGAGAGATGCTGATCTCAGCCTCATCCTCTTTCATGTAATCCAGTATCCTTTTCTTTATTTCAAGGGTTCTGTCACGAAGCTGATCATTAGACAGGTTCTGAAGCTTATTAAATTCAATATGGGTCTTTTCCACATAAGGATTTATCTCCTTTATATCTCTCTCATACTTGTTTCCCAGAAAGAGTCCCAGAACTTTAGTAACAATGCTCATCTCTAATAATCTTACGGTATTTTAAAATACCCTGCAAAATTAATCTAATTTTCCGATATTGAATTTGAAATTACCTTTAGTGCACTTACCTTATCAGGCTGTATTTAAGAACCTGGTTACCGCGGTCATCGTTGAGTATGATGAAATATATACCGGCAGGGTAAGCGGAAATGTCAATATTTATTATGTCGCCGGCATTTGTATACGCCATCAGAAAGCCGTGTTCCGGTGGAATTGAAAATGGTGAAATGCGCGAGGTCTTTATTTCAGACCCTTCCGCCCTGCGGATTTTTAAAATCCCGTTGCCCGGATTTGGATAAATAAGCGGCTGCCTGAAAGCAATATCCTCAACATTATCAATTAATGGTCCTAAATGAAAATCTTCGATACCCCAGCCCCATCCGTTAGCATAAGGATCTGAAAAGAGTCTGAACCTTATGACCAGTGTGTCCCCAGTCTGAAGGTATGAAGATGGTTTGAGAAATATCGAATGCTTAACAAGCATCGATTCATTTCCCTGGTAAGTGGAATTGTTATCCACAATGGAGCTGTTATAGGCTGTTTCCCATGCTTTCTGATATCTGGAATCATATCCATCGGTGAATCGGGAACCATGATTTGCCATAATTCACTGATCCTTCAACTATTACATAATCATAAAATTCGGGAGAACCAAACAGTGATCCTGCTTCCCCTGGTTCAATAAGAGCCAGCTCATTATAGCTTATGATCATGCCGCTGCATCAAATTTGACAGGAGTTCTTAGCATCGCAGTATATCCAATGCTGTCCCCGGTCTCTTCAGGACTCTCATAGGGATGTCTGGTATGAAGGCCGGGGCCTGGTAAAACCATTCAGGAGTTGTTATTTCAAATCCGTTATTAAAAAATCATCCTCCAGCATTCTTAAATCAGTGTGATAGCTTGATGCGACAGCATTTATCCGTTCAAAATTAATATAGAAATATCCGTCAGCAGGCAGGCTTCTCCTGTTAGCTTTGGCAGCCTTGTCAACAGCAATTATCCTGTATCCGATCGAATCAGCGCTCGTTATCGAGAGCTTTTTAACATTCAGGGAATTACTGAATTTATCATCTCCCACCGGATTAAGACCAAGAATCTTCAGAGATCCCTCATTGATCCTATATTCTATATAAACAGTATCAATTCCAAGGTTGTCTGTTGCCATTGCATTGAATTTTACCGAATCGACAACTTCAAAATAGTAATCGGCAGGAGAATGTGAAATCAATGGTTTGACAGTATCGGTGCCTATATAGACTGAATGTCTGAAGTCTTTAATAAATGATGGTGACCGGTACATCCGCCTGAAATCATCTTCAACATATATATAATATTCCAGGTTGGTTTCATAGGACGGGATCTGCACTTTTGCAGTGAAGATATCATTTCCCGGTGGGGAGTTCATAATTATGGTATCGCTTGTCGTAAATTTATCAAACGACAATACCAGTCCGACGTTATTGCTGAAATATGCAGTATCGGAAATAATTGTTGCAGAAAGGTTTATCTCAGTAAGAGGTTCCTCAGTATCACCAGGAGGATCATGCACTATCCGTCGTATTGATCCAGCCCAGGTCACCCAGTATTGACATTGTGTATTTTCCAGGATTATGAATTGCCTCGCCCCTGTCGATATAGGGTGTCATAAGCTGGTTTTCCTTCAGAGTAGAGGTTTCATCCAGATGTGAAATACTCGATCCTGCATCAAATGTTAGATGGAGCGTACAGTTTAGCTTTTCCTCCTGATGTAAACTTATTTAAAAGAGGGCCATTAAAATAAAGCTGTCCGGATGTAAGTTCGTTTTTAAGGGCAACCGAAGGGTTATCGAATATGGTTGTATCTGTAAGTTTTCGTCCCTGAAGGTTTTCAACAAATGTATCATATATAAGGGGAATGGAAGATGCCCCATAGTAACCGGTAGTTGTTTCGCCATTCATGCTGTCGAAAAAGCCAAGACCGTGAATAAGTTCATGGATGACGACAGTTACAAGGTCATAGGCAAGTGCAGGAGTTTTTCCGTCGGTTCCCATGTACCAGTTCATTGAACTGTTTATAACAAGTTCAATATCACCTTCAAGGTCAAAATTGAGGCTTTCGCCAGATATTTTTTCAGCCAGGGCTGCAGGATAAAATGCATAAGGTTGCTGGGCATCAATTCCCCAGCCCGGGGCGTAACCGGTAGTTGATGAATTAGCCAGAACACCCTCGGCAGTTATCTTCTCCCACGAAGCAAGCACAGTTATCTTTGCATCCCCGGGCAATAGTGATTTAAGTATTGATGCTGCATACTCCATTGCGGTTACAGCTGAAGAAGGGAATCCGGAATAATATATAATAACCGATGCCCCTCCTTTCATTCCGGCTTTCCTGTAATATTCTTCAGGAGGAGGAATATATATCCTGTTAACCTTATCACCGGCATAACAAACACCGGTGATAAGGGATATTCCTGATCAGTTTCTGTGCGTTAAGCGGAAATACTGCCAGGAATAAGACTGATAATAACAGAAATAAATTCAGTTTTTTCATCAGGATATATGATCTTCAGGTTATTAATCCCTGAGCTTCATTACATCCCTGTCCAACTGGTACATAATATTCTTGCCACCCAGTTTCAGTTTATCCACAATCGACCTGGGCAGAGGATTCTTCTTCTACCTGCTCAGCAACAAACCACTGGAGGAAATTATGTGTACTGAAATCTTTTTCCGCGAGTGTCAGATCAACAATTTCATTGATGCTTGCCGAGATAAATTGTTCATGTTTTAAAACTTCGTCGAACATTTCCACAACATCCTTGTAATCCTCGGGTGGTTTTTTAAATGCCGGAATAACGGCTTTGCCTCCCCTTTCATTGATATACTTAACGAACTTAAGCATATGTCCTTTCTCTTCACCGGCCTGCGCTAAAGCCAGGCTGCAAATCCTGGCAGACCATTTACTTCAGCCCATGATGCCATTGCCAGATAAAGGTTTGAAGAGTAACCTTCTCTTTCGACCTGCCTGTTGCAGAGATCTTCTACTTTCTTTTTTAACATATTCTGTTTATTTAAGGTTTAAACAATAACATATATTTAATAAAGTTGTTCAAAATAAATCATGTGAAGTCAAGATTGAATGTTTTTTTGAAATCTTTCATTACCGGGTATTTTCCCTGAAGGTAATTAAATTTCTGCTCATCGGTATATGGAGCCTCATTTGTTTCCGACAGGTCTACAGGTGTTTCAATGTCAAGATCCTGAACCAGAAATCTGATTCTGAACCATTCCATAATTCTTTGTCTGTAATGTTCTGTAAATATATCCTTCTGGGCAGCATTTTTCAGAGGTATTACAATAGTATGATCATCTTCCAGCCTGGGGCTGATTGATTTGAACATACTCACAATCCGTGGTCCTTCATTTCTGATGCTTTCCTGGAAATCTGTCCATGCGGCATGAAAATGTATCTTCGTTTAATTCTAACTTAATCCTATCCCCGGAACCTGTTTTCCCGGCTGTTGTCCGGTTTTATTTTATCTGTGGCCGGTCTTTCTGTATCTGTTATAACATCCTTTATCGAAAATGTCCTGTCAGGCCTCTCTATTTCCGGTGTAGTGTTTACTGGTCGACATTGTCCTGTCTTCCGGCAGTCATTTGTCTTTGTCCCGGTCTGGCGGATGATTTCTGAACGCGATGGAAGAGGAATTTCATTATCTTCCCCTACAGGCTGTTTACCTGACGGCTTTTTTTTTCAGGCTCCATGTCCGTTTTCAGTCATAATGCGGCACAACCGTATCAGAAAAAGTTCAACATGAAGACGGGGATTCTTACTATTCCTGTAATTAATATCACAATAGCTTCCCGCGTCAAGTGCTTTATAAATAAAACCAGCAGGACATTCAGCGGTTTGCTGCAAATATCTCTGCCGGACAGCCGGAGTCGCTTCAATAAGACGTAAAGTCGATTCATCCTTGCTTACAAGAAGATCACGCATATGACTGTTTAGCCCTGAAATATAATTATATCCGTCAAATCCCTTTGCAAGGATTTCATTGAAAGTTATAAGGACAGTTGAGATGTCACCTCTGACAGCTCCGTCGATAGTTTTAAAATAGTATTCATAGTCGAGAACATTGAGGTTCTCAATAACATCCCTGTATGTAATGTTCTTACCGCCAAGGCTTACGATCTGATCAAATATTGAAAGTGCGTCACGCAAAGCCCCGTCGGCTTTCTGTGCAATAATATGCAGGGCTTCTTCCTCAGCTGTAACAGACTCGTTCTTTGCAACATATGATAGCCTGTTAATAATATCCTCAACCCTTATCCTGTTAAAGTCAAAGATCTGGCATCTCGACAAAATAGTAGGAATGATCTTATGTTTTTCAGTCGTTGCAAGAATAAAAATGGCATGAGATGGTGGTTCCTCCAGCGTTTTCAGGAATGCATTGAAAGCTGATGCCGACAGCATATGAACTTCATCGATTATATAAATGCTGTATTTCCCGATCTGGGGAGGTATTCTAACCTGGTCGTTAAGGCTTCTGATATCCTCCACCTTGTTGTTTGAAGCAGCATCAAGTTCATGTATATTGAAGGACCTTAGGGTATTGAACGACTGGCATGATTCGCATTCATCGCATGCTTCGCCGTTCTCTTTCAGATTAAAACAGTTAATTGTTTTGGCAAGAATGCGTGCACATGTTGTTTTTCCCACTCCCCGCGGTCCGCAGAAAAGATAAGCCTGCGAAAGATGATTGTTTTTAATTGCACTCTTCAGCGTATTGGTAATAGTATCCTGACCAACAACCATATCAAAGGTTGCAGGGCGGTATTTTCTGGCTGAAACAATAAAGTTATCCATAAAAGGATGGCGCCTTTCTTTTGGAAATTATTACTGCAAATATAAATAAAAAGGGATGGCGAAGGAAATGGATTAAAATTTACTGTAATTTCTTGCTTACAATGTGATAAAACGTTATTATTTTTCGGATAATAATTTTTTAAAAGGAAAAAATTGTATTTTTGCGCTCCAAAATCATTTAAAAATTAAACAAAATTATCAGTTAAAATTATGTTGAACCAGTACGAAACCGTTTTCATTGCAACTCCCGTTTTATCTGAGAACCAGATGAAGGAAGCGGTACAGAAATTCAAGAAGGTCATCACCGAGAATGAAGGTGAGATCATTCATGAAGAGAACTGGGGCCTGAAAAAACTGGCCTATCCTATTCAGAAAAAATCGACCGGCTTTTATTATCTCCTTGAGTTCAAAGGCCCGGGTACCAATTGTTGAAAAGCTTGAAGTCCAGTACCGGAGGGATGAGAGGATCATAAGATTCCTCACCTTCAGAATGGATAAATTTGCTGTCGAATATGCAGAAAAGAAAAGAAAACAAAAAGAATCAGGTAAAGTAAAGGAGGAATAAGAAATGGCACAGAATGAATCAGAAATCAGGTATTTGACCCCACCGACAGTCGAGGTTAAGAAGAAAAAATACTGCCGGTTCAAAAAGAACAAGATAAGGTATATTGATTATAAGGATCCCGAGTTCTTAAAGAAATTCCTGAATGACCAGGGGAAAATACTCCCGCGGAGATTGACCGGAACATCATTGAAATATCAGAGGAAAGTGGCACAGGCAGTTAAAAGAGCCCGTCATATTTCCCTTCTTCCGTATGTAACTGACCTTTTAAAATAAGGAGGAACTGGTATGGAAATTATATTATTACAGGATGTCAGAAAATTGGGTCAGAAAGATGACCTGGTACATGTAAAGGATGGATATGGCAGGAATTATCTTATACCCAGGGGTTTTGCGGTAGCTGCCACTCCGTCGGCAAAGAAGATGCATTCCGAAAATCTTAAGCAAAGGGCTCATAAGGAAGAGAAGATCAAAACTGTTGCTGAAGAGCTTGCGACAAAAATGGCCGATCTGAAACTTGTCGTCGGTGCAAAAACCAGCACATCGGGCAAAATTTTCGGTTCGGTAAATACAATTCAGATTGCTGAGGCTCTCAGAGAGAAAGGATTTGAAATTGACCGTAAAAACATATCACTACCGGAAGATCAGATCAAAGAGATCGGGAAATATAAAGCAATCATCAAACTTCACAGGGATGTGAAAGTGGATGTTGATTTTGAAATTATTGCGGAATAGATTGCTGCAAGAACATAGGGAAGACCGGATCGTAATGACCCGGTCTTTTTCTTTTCACCCGGTATATTCTATTTCGCTGCTATGGTCTCAATTTCTATCAGAGCCCCCATAGGAAGATCCTTAACCGCAAAAGCCGACCGTGCCGGATGGTTCTCAATATAGATCTGCCCGTAGACTTCATTCATCGCCTTGAAATTTGAAATCTCACTCAGGAAAACAGTCGATTTGACCACTTCTGCAAAACTGTAACCGGCAGCCTTGAGGATAGCCTCAATATTCCTGAATATCTGCCTGGTCTGAGCCTGTATATCCCCGTCAATCAGCTTGCCTGTTTTCGGATCGATTGCAATCTGTCCCGAAACATAAAGTGTTCCGTTTACTTCCACTGCCTGGCTGTATGGCCCTATGGCTGCCGGGGCATCTGAGGTTTTGATGATTCGTTTCATTTTCTATAAGTTTGAGTTTGTTGGAGTTTAGAAGTTCAGGGTTCCGTACACTTTCTACTTCTTACTGCTTAATGATTACCGCTTACTTCTCAACGCTTACCTATGACTTCCCGCTAATAATTATCATGATAATCCTTCCTCCTCTCATACTTCAGGTCTGACAAAACCGCTGCCTTGACCCTGATCGAGAACTCCCACATTTTAATGGTTCCATTGGGTACCCAGTTAAACGACATATCCCAGCAATGAAGATCCCGTGTGATCGCTATCTGGGTCATGGTTATTTCTTTCCTCGAAAAATCATAACCACTGTTGAAAGTAAGATTCATCTTCTTTGTTAGTGAAAGGCTTCCGTTAACCATAATGGTTTGGCTCAGCAATGATTTATTGTATTGCTTTGAATAATTGATGCTGTAGGCAACATTCATTGTCCATGGAACATCGAATTCCATATATCCGTACTCGTCGAAAACTCCAACGCTTTCCGCCCCGCTTCTGTCGATATCAGGGAGATTACTGTCACGGCTATCCAGACTCGACAGATTTCGCTGATTCGGGGTATTCTGAGAGGTTTCAGTACTCTTCTTTGATTCATTACGGCTTAGCAGTTCGTTAAGACTGAAATCGACACTCATTGTAACATTGGTCAGACGAAGCGGTTTTCCGGTTTCCGAATAATAAAATTTACCCGTTTGATTTCCCTTGCTGTCGAGGGCATAGAAGGAGAAATTACCACCTGCAGAAAGATTTATGTTTTCAAGAAGGGATGTACGCATAACCATGTTCAAAGGGCTCCATTTCAATGAATCGGCAAACACGTTATAAGAGGTTGACAGGCCAAAATTATCAATAAGCTTTACATTCTTCGGTTTGCCTGTGGTATCGTTACGCTCAAATACTTTTGCTTCAAGAATATTTGTAAGATTGAAGGAGAAATTCCCGCTTCTCCTTGATAATGAAGGCGTTCCATATATTCCGCCTTCAAAAATTGAATAATCCTCTCTCCTTCCGGTTGTATCCGACTGTACCTGCCTGTACATCTGTGTACTGAATCCTTTAAGGAAGGGTATATAGCTGAAACTTACAGATGGTTTCATTACATGTCTTATTGCCTGAACCCTGGATTCAGGATTGGTGAACTGGAACAATCCGAAGATCTGAGGACTGTAACCGGCGCTTATTGAAGGGTTGATTGAATGACCATAGAAATATCCCCTCAGGGTATCCTTCACAATAACCGGTGTGATCTTGTCCGTTTCGGGATCCCTGTAATTTATATCCCAGGTTTTATTAATTTTCTGGGTATACATTACACCGTTATATGATATTGATGGCGAAATTGAGAAATTCCTGAAAGGCCGTAGCTGGAAGCTCAGAGGAACTTCATGAGAAAAACCGGTTTTCATATTGTTCCAGACCTTATTGGTAAAAAGAAGACTGTCGTAGGTACTTATCTGATTATCGACTTTTGCAGAATATGAAAACGAGAGTTCCTGGTACCATTTATCCGGGCCGCTTCTTTTTCTGCTTTTAAGAGGGTAAATTCTCGACATGCCGAAATTAATCTTTGGCAGGTTGAGATTGACAGTGGGATATTTACCTCTTATATTCTGGCTGTGGTTCATGCTGGCAGAAAAATTGAAAGGGGTTCCCTCCCATGATTTCGAATAGCTGATGCTCGACTGCCGTTGAGTAGTTATATGGTCATTGAGGTTATAGCTGTTATTCCTGTCGAAACCGCTGGAACTCATATTTACGCTTGCCGAGAACCTTGATCCCGGTCTTGCCTTGGCATTCTGGTTGAATGACCAGTTGATGCTGTAGTTTGCTGCTTTTTTATAATCAGATAATCCCTTATGGCCATTAACGTTATTTGCATAAGTGAATGAAAAATTACCACTGTACTTATACCTTTTATTATAACTGGTGGCCATTGTACCCAGCCATGAACCGTTTGTGAATATATTTCCCTTGAGGGTCAGATCGAAGTAATTATTAAGGGCGAAATAGTACCCCCCATCGGTAAGGGCATATCCACGGCCTTCCTCATAATGGGGCTTTGGCATAATGATTCCTGATGCTGCTCTTTTTGTCTGGACAGGGAAATACCCGAAAGGAAGATAAAGCGGCAATGGGATCCCTTCAAGGACAAGGTTACCCGGGCCGGAAATGATCTTCTTGCCCGGATAAACTTTTGCTTTCGGCAGGTTGATATAGAAATGTGGAGTATCGGCATCACATGTGGAATATGTACTTTGGAAAATATTCGTTGTCCCGTCATCGAGCATTTTTGCTATTTTGCTCCTGAGAAGACCATCCTCCTGCGATCGTGACTATAACTTTAACCACTGCTTGCCCGGTTTTGAAGTTGTAAGTAAGCGTATCGGCATTATAAGTTTCCGAGCCGATCTCCAGAACCGGTTTCCCCTGAACTATCCCGGCAGTATCCTTTATACCTGTGGCATACACCTGGCTTGTCTCCATATTGAACTCAATTGAATCGGCAGTGATCTTAATATTGTCGTAATTGACTTCAGCATTCTTTACAAGGGTTGATTTTTTATTAATGAGATCATTCCTCTTATACCCTTCAGCTTTATATGTAACCTGTTTTTCAATTGCTTCAGGAGAAATTCTTTTGATGAAAATCGTATCGGTAATAGTCGAATCAGGCCTGATAATCAGCGAATCAGGCTTAATAATGGCTTCCTGGGAGAACAGTGAAACAGACAGGAGCATCACGAAGAACACTACAAGTAACCGCTTTTCTTTAATAAAATACAACTTAAATACTATTTTTGTACTGTTTTTGTGTGACGTCATGATGTCGGCGGTAAAACTATTAAAAAAACGCGAACTAAATATGTGCACAGTTTATAAAAACGGCAAACACCATACCATTTATATATATAGTATAGCATTCGCTCTCTTTTTTACCTTCCTTAATATTCATGCTCGCTCCTGGAATAAAAACAAATGGCAAATGGGTTATTGTTATTGATCCGGGACATGGAGGTAGAGATCCCGGTGCACTCGGATCATTCAGCCAGGAAAAAAATATCAACCTTGCAATTGCAAAAAAAACAGGTGAATACCTGACCTGAACATTTAAGAATGTTAAGGTTGTCTACACAAGGGACGAAGACTCCACCGTCGATATCTGCTGAGCAGGCCTGAAATTGCCAATAAAAACAAGGCCGACCTGTTTATTTCCATTCATGCCAACTGGGCTAAGAATCCGAAAGTTTCGGGCCCGGAAACATATATAATGGGACTTGCAAAAGATGAAGATAACCTTGCTGTTGCAATGAAAGAGAATGAAGTAATTCTTCTTGAAGATGATTATTCGACAAAATACCAGGGATTTGATCCCAAATCACCTGAATCCTACATTATTTTCACCCTGATGCAGAATGTTTACCAGAAGCAGAGCGCCGACCTGGCTATGAAAGTGCAGACTCAGTTCAAGGAAAGAGCCAACAGGAACGACCGAGGGGTAAGACAGGCAGGATTCTGGGTTCTTTTCAATACCACAATGCCAAGCGTGCTTATTGAAACCGGATTCATTACCAACCCAGCCGAGGAAAAGTATCTTAATTCCGAACAGGGTCAGGATTATCTGGCTTCAGCAATTTTCAGGGCATGCCGCGACTATATTAATGAAATTGACAAGATGAGCAATTTTTCCCTGACGGATAGAGAAATCATGCAAGAAGAAAAAACCTGGAGCAGGGAAAGTCTCCGTTACAGAAAGATGATGGCATCGTATTTTATGGTACAGGTTGCATCAGCTTCAGCAAGAACAGAGATCAAACCCGAAAATTTCAAAGGACTGACCGATATAGTTGAGATCTTTCCATGGAACGATATAAATATGCAACCGGCAGATTCGGGGAATATGCTGAAGCAGTGAAATACAGGAGAAAAATTGAGGAAATTTATCCCGATGCATTTGTGATTGCTTTAAAAGATAACAAAATATTACCTTTACAGCAGGCACTGGACCTGAAAAAGAAGAAATAAACATCCGGAAACAATGAAAATCTCAAATGAAGTTAAAGTAGGCGCAGTGGCACTGTTAACTATACTGGCATTTATCTGGCTCTTCAATTTCCTGAAAGGCAAAGATTATTTCAAAAAAACAGCGTACTATTACAGTGTTTATCGATGATATCGGAGGCCTCGCCGAATCGAGCCCTGTTGAAATAAACGGTTTCAGGGTCGGGGTGGTTCAGTCAATAAGACTTCTTAACGAAACAAGCGGGAAACTGCTTGTTACATACTCTGTAAGCAATGATTTCAGACTTCCGGTCAATTCTGTCGCCGAAATACTTCCAGTTTCAATAATTGCAGGGATGAAGGTCCAGTTCCTCCTTGGCAATGGCCCGGGATTATATGAATGAAGGAGATACGATCCCGGGCAAGCTCTCCAAATCCATTATTGTCAAGTATTGAAGAACAGTTCGGACCGGTAAAGGATAAACTTATGTCACTCGTTGTTGTCCTCGATTCAGTCATTACCGCAATTGACGATGTACTGGATCCTGAATTCCGGAAAAATGTCGGTGGCATTGTTTCAAATCTTAACAGTACTGCCGGAAGTGTTAATGAGATTGTCGGATCAAATGAGGCAGATCTTAAGAAATGCAGTCGAAAATCTTACCAGATTTTCCCGGATGCTTGCAGATAATTCTCCAAAAATAAGCAAGGCAGTGACCAATCTTTGAATCAATAACCGATACAATTGCAGCTTCTGATATTTATTCTTCAATGGCAAGTCTGAAGAAGAGCCTTGAGGGCACATCCGGAGGTTCTGAAAAACCTTAATGAAGGTAAAGGAAGTGCCGGACAATTACTTACAGACGATTCACTCTATACAAATCTTTCAGGCACACTCGAAAGCCTGAACCTCCTTTTACAGGATATGAAAGCCAATCCGAAAAAATATGTACATTTTTCTTTATTTGGCAAAAAAAATATTCCTTCAGAATGATCGTATATTAAAAAATTCACCTTATCTTTTCGACGTGAAAGAGATGTGAAGTCATGTTAAAATAATCCGCATTTTTATTCTTAATAATGCCTGATTATGAACTTGAGTTTATAATGAGTTGTTATACACTTGTTAGATGGATTTATTAGATGTAACTAATTGATTTATTGTATATTATGAAAATAAATTATTTTTACACAGGTAAGTTACTGAGGTATAAAACCATATACTTTTTTTGACAAAATCAAGTAAAAATAATTTTTTTTATAAGATTTTTTTTTACAAATATTGCTATAAGAAATGAGCTTGAATACGTCCTTATAAAACAACCTGTCTAAATGAACAAAACGCATCACGATGTCTGGAATAACTGTCTGCAAATTATAAGGGATATAATACCTTCGCCCAGTTATAAAACATGGTTTGAACCGATAGTACCTCTCAAACTGGAGAATAATATTCTCACTATCCAGGTACCCAGTCCGTTCTTTTACGAGTACCTCGAGGAACAGTATATTGATATTCTCCGAAAAACGCTCCGACGTGAGATCGGTACCGATGCCAAACTCGAATATAATGTCGTGATGGAGAATGCAAATTATTCAGATGGAAAGCCCTATACGGTCAGATATCCGTCAAGGAACAAGACTGATCTGCATAACAAACCCCTTCAGGTACCGTTCGATGTTACACAGCCGTCGATAAAAAATCCATTTGTGATCCCCGGGATAAAAAAGCTTCATTTTGATCCGAAACTGAATCCCGATTATAATTTCAACAATTTCGTTGAAGGTGAATGTAACAGGCTTGCCCGGTCGGCAGGAATTGCCGTTGGAAACAGTCCCGGAGGCACCGCTTTCAATCCTCTCATGATCTACGGCGATTCAGGTCTTGGCAAAACCCACCTTGCACAGGCAATCGGAATACTTGTAAAGGAAAAACATCCCGACAAAACCGTCCTTTATGTAAATGCAAATAAATTCCAGACCCAGTTTGTTGAGTCAGTCAGGAATAACAATAAAAATGATTTCCTTCATTTTTACCAGATGATCGATGTCCTGATACTCGACGATGTTCACGAGTTTGCAGGAAAAGAGAAGACTCAGGATACATTCTTCCATATTTTTAATCATCTTCATCAGTCAGGAAAGCAGCTTATCCTCACCTGCGACAAGCCTCCGGTAGATCTGCAGGGGATGGAACAAAGGCTTCTTTCGAGGTTCAAATGGGGGCTGCAGGCCGATCTTCAGAGGCCCGATTATGAAACCCGCCTGGCAATCCTGAAAAAGAAAGCTTATAACGATGGCATTGAATTGCCTGATGAGATATTCGAATTCCTTGCAATAAATATTTCCAATAACATAAGGGAACTCGAAGCTGTATTAATATCATTGTATGCACAGTCGACCCTTAACAGGAAGGAAATAACCCTTGAGCTTGCACGCATGATGGTCGAAAAGCTGATAAGTACATCGCGAAGAGAAATTACAATCGATTACATTCAGAAGATCGTTTGCGAATATTACAAGATCCCGATCGACCTTATCCAGGGAAAGACCAGGAAAGAGAGAGATTGTGCAGGCACGCCAGGTTTCAATGTATTTCTCGAAAAGCCTTACCAAAGCATCACTTGCAAGTATTGGCTCACATATCGGAGGGAAAGATCATGCAACAGTACTTCATGCATGTAAAACCGTAAATAACCTTATTGATACCGACAAACATTTCAGGAGCCAGATAAATGAAATTGAGAAGAAACTAAAAGTATAATTAATGAACAAGAAACATTTCTCTGACAAATTCTATGAGAAATACGGGAACAGGAATGAAAAGCCTGTTCTTTTTTTCTCCCCGGAAGGGTTAATCTGATCGGTGAACATACCGATTATAACGGCGGATATGTATTCCCATGCGCTCTTAATTACGGAACCTACCTTCTGATCCGAAAGATTGACAGGATCAAAAGTTAAAATTCAGTACTTTAATTTTGAAAGTGATGAAGAAGATACTGATTGACGGCCTTTTTAAAAACACGGGGCAAAACCTGGATCAATTATCCGCTTGGTGTCATAAATGAATTTCTTAAAAGAGGAAAAACAATCACCGGACTTGAAATTCTTTATTATGGGGATGTTCCCAACGGAGCAGGTCTCTCCTCTTCAGCTTCAATCGAAATGGTGACTGCTGTTGCCCTTAATGAGTTATTCAATACAGGATTTACCACACTTGAAATGGTAAAGATGAGCCAGAAGGCTGAAAATGAATTTGTGGGAATGAACTGCGGGATAATGGATCAGTTTGCCGTCGGTTTCGGAAAGAAAGATCATGCAATCTTCCTGAATTGCGATACTCTTGATTATGAAAATGTTCCTCTGGTTCTTAACGATTGTTCCCTGATCATCACGAATACAAATAAAAGACGGGGACTTACTGATTCAAAATACAATGAACGAAGGGCGGAATGTGATAAAGCCGTCGAACTACTTCAGGCATATAAACCAATAAGGAACCTGAGTGAATTAGGAACCGCGGAATTGTCTTTACTTGAGAGATATATCACCGATCCGGTAGTAAGACGAAGGGCAAAACATATCATCACCGAGAACGGACGGGTTCTTGAGGCTGTAAAAGTGCTGAAAGAAAATAACCTGAAAAGATTCGGTGAACTGATGAATCTAGTCACACGATTCCCTGAAAGATGATTATGAAGTTACCGGTATAGAACTTGATACCCTTGTCTACGAAGGAAGGAAGCTGCCGGGTGTTATCGGAACAAGGATGACAGGTGCAGGTTTCGGCGGATGCACGGTATCGATTGTTAAAACTGAAGATGCCGATAACTTCAAGATCAAACTTGCGAAAGCCTACACATCTAATACCGGACTTGTACCCGATTTCTACCAGCCGGAAATAGCTAATGGCGCTGGAAGACTTCAATACTGATTCCTACGTATTAAAATACGTATTAAAAGCCGTATTATAATACGTCTTTTAATACGTTTTTTCTGGATCATTTTCCTGATTTGAAATTCTTTTGATCTATATCCTTAACACACCGGAAGCCTACTGTTTCACTCCGGTCAAAACCAGGTGATACAAGAAGCATAATCTGAGTCCTGTCAAGGGGCTGGGGCCCTCCCTCTATATACCACGAGCCTGAATCAGGACGGTAATAACTTCCGCCCCTGATCACTATAAGTAATTTGTCCCGTTAAAATACATATCATTTGTCATCTGCCAGACATTACCTACCATATCCATTGCGCCATAAGGGCTTTGTCCTTTCGCAAATGCGTCAACCGGGGTTGGCCTGTCAAATGAATTATTGCAGTTCGTTGCATGGAATTCATTACCCCAGGGCCATTTCCGCTTATCAGTACCCTGGGCGGCCAGCTGCCATTCAGCTTCAGTCGGAAGTCTTTTTTCAGCCCATCTGGCATAGGCTTTTGCATCTTCATAACTTATATATAACAACCGGATATTTATCCTGACCCTGCTTATACATACCTGATGACCAATGCCTGAGATATCGTGTCGTATCAGCAGGCCGGTAACCTGACCTCATAATGAACTCGTAATACTGAGCATTCGTGACAGGAATTTGTCAATCAGGAAACTGTCGACAGCTATATTCTTTCTACTGAGGGCAGGATAGGGTATAAAATTCTCAGAGGTTGTAACCTCAAATGAGAAATTCCTCCGGGAACAAGAGCCATATCAGCTGGTACTTCTGAGGCAGGTGCCGGCCTTTGTGATCCTGCTTATCAGCCAGGGCTTCCCTCCTTTCACATCCACTATGTTCTCATCAGTCAGCCTGTCGTTTCGGTCAGCTGGATAACCAGCTTACCCTCATAAAAACCGAACAGGTTTTTAACGCTTATCACTGTATCACTGATAATTTTAAAATCTTTTTTTTCAGTTTTATAGGAAGGATTTCCTTTCCACACGGTTATTTTACCTGTCCCCGGAGCATTTTATCCTTATTGAATCACCATTTATCAGCTCTGACCTGAGAATATCCGGAAATCCGGCAATACATTCAACAGTTCCTTCCTTTCTTGTCCCAGTCCATGTTGAAGGCCATCCATCAGCTCGTACGGAGATCAGATCTTACCGTTCACCGGTTCCGGAGTAAGATTCTCATGGTTCCATAATGAAACATAGTGTTTGCTTTCCCCGGCTGATACCTGAAAAAGTTTGCCTGAATAACCTTCCTGTCGAAGATTAAGGACAGTATAAATGGTTTTCCCACCCGACTGCCATCTGTTAACAAAAATATTATCGGCTGATGTTTCAATCAGAGGGGTCCAGTTTTTATCGAGAAATGCATCATTATTCTGTCTTAAAATAAAGGTAGTCCGGGCAAGGTATTCCATGTCGGCCCTGAAATCATCATTCCTTCCTCCGGGGCGGAACATATTGAGTTCTGTCCCGTAACCGTTGAAAAATGAAATGGCTGTTTCGCGGTGAATAAGATCCTCACCCACGTCGCAAACCCTGAAAATGGCAAAATCGGGTTTAATAAGCTTATTCAGATTCAGTTCGGGGCTGAAAAAAATTGCATTATGAACCCGACCTGATATTATACCGGGCATATCCTTTACCACGGCCATTCCCTCCGAAAACATCACAACGCCTTTCCTTACACTGTCAGCTGCCGCCTGCAGCTCATAGCTGGAGCTGCCCCTTGTATCAAGGACAACACCATCGGCATCTGTTTCTTTTATGAGCCTTGCCATACCCCTGTAATGATCTTCCTTCCTTGTACTGTTATCCCAGGGATTATAAGCAATAAAGAATCTTGTTCCATAGGAATGTGACAACTTAACAAAATTACCAAGCTGTGCAATACCTCCTGGCAGATCCCTGTACATATCCCACTGGTTTCGCTTGTCAAGACCCAGTCGTGGCCATGTTGGCCATATCCCGTAAACATCAATTTTTCCAAAATCCTCAATGCCTTTTTTCAGGAGCTCAGGATAAGTGTATTTACCTGTTAATCTGTCATAAAATTCCCTGTCCCATGCCATCTGAAGAATTATAAGATAGCTTTCCCTTATCCAGGCGAGGTCACTTCGCTCATATAATTTATTATCAAATTTCTCAAGATCATATAAATATTTATCCCTGAACATTTTACGAACTCCCTCCTGCCAGAGACCCTTAAAAAGCGAGGTGTACATAGTATAAGTAACGGCAGAACCCGGAGGCAGTAATGTCTCATATCGTTTTCTCACGGCGCCATCAATTTTTGTTCTGCGTGCCAGTCCACAAACAGATTGAGCATCACCGGCTGAAAATGATGAATATCCAAGTTCCCAGGCGTTATCAGGGAGAATTACTCTGACCGGCCTGTAAGCCGGGACGAAAGAGGCAGGCCCTGGCCAGATCTGCAGGTCCGTAACCTGTAATATATACTGAGGCTTTATCTTCGCCATATGGAACAACATTGCTGATATTTACAGTATCGGAACCGGTGTTTTTAAATGTCAATACCGCATGCCCAGCCGGGATTGCCGGTTTCGGGGAGCCGGAAGGTAATCTTCAGAGTGCCGTTGACCGTTTGCGAGAAAACGGAGTCGTTTTTGATTGCATCATAATCAGCAGAGGTACAATACTTACCATTAAGGAGAAAACTGAACAGCGGTCTGGGTGAAGCCAGGTTAATTATTGTACTGTCCGACAAATATATTCTGCCGGTTATCAGACCACGGGTCGCTTCAATGCCAATCTGTTCTATCTCCTGTGTATAAGCCTGATTCGCTGTTAACAGTAACAAAATGAAAGAATTCCTGAAGATTTTCCGGATCATTCCTGATCGCGGTAAGATATTATTCAACATATAATGCAGCAAACGGTTTTTATAAACAGCTAAATGTCAGATAAAAATTTTCACCATTAATATACTTGAAATATATAACATAACGTTATATAAAAAAATTGTTTTCTGCCTGAAAAAGTACTAAAAACCAACATGCTGATCTGATAATTTGTTTTGTTTATTAAATAATTGTATTTTTAGCAATCTTTTCTGATTCAGATAAAAGGATGCGTGCGATAGTCAGAATAATAAAGTACTTTGCAATGTTCATGTTCATTGCAATACTTACAAGTTGTGTCCCATCGAGGCAGAATCCTTACTATAAGAAAAGGAATGAAGCATCCAAGGTAAATACTTCCCAGCTTGGGAGGAACCGTTATTATTTCTCATCAGGTTATCAGAAAAAGCTTGTCAAAAGCTACAAGAAGAGGAAGTTTTAGGATCATTCATCACAAACAAAGCTAAGACCATCATAAGCCAGACAGATTCCCGGAGGGAGTTCCCTGTTCACTTCGCTGTGCAATCCCATCTGATGGCTGATATGTGTAATAAAGGCCTTACGCGGCGATACCTCCCTGATAAAATCGATCGCTTCCCTCAGACTGAAATGTGAAATATGCTTTTCTTTCCTGAGGGCATTTATAACCAGATATTTAACACCAAAAAGCTTTTCCTTGCTCTCCTGAGGAATATAATTTGCATCTGTTATGTAAGCAAAATTCCCGATCCTGAACCCGTAAATCTCAAGATGAAGGTGACGCACCCTCACAGGAATTATTTCAATCCCTTTTATCCTGAATCCATAATCGGTAATTGTATTTAATCTCATTTTGGGTATCCCCGGGTACTGGTATTCGGCAAAAACATATGAGAACTCACTTTTTATTGCTTTCTGTACACGTTCTTCGGCAAAAATATCGATTGCATCCTGGCTCTTATAATTAAATGCTCTCACATCATCCATCCCTGCAATATGATCCTTATGTTCGTGGGTGAGAATGATCGCATCCAGTTTTTTTACATTTTCCCTGAGCATCTGCTGGCGAAAATCGGGACCGGCATCAATGAGCAGGATGTTCCCGTCAATTTCAATGAGAAGCAGATGTCCTGAGACGCTTATCATGCTGATCTTCAGAAATGACAGGTTCTGCATTCACAGGCAATCACGGGAACTCCCTGAGAGGTTCCGGTACCTAAAAAAGTGATTTTCAATATTGATCAATTTGCAGACAAACCTATATTAAAAAACAATAACACCAAACAGGAAATGCTATTTTTTACAGGATCGCAGTATCTTCGTATTTTACTATATTTGATAAACTTCTGATTTGTGAAAGGACGGCTATATCTTATTCCGGTAACGCTTGGAGGAAATGATTATGCAGCTGTAATACCCGAAAAGGTTCTCAGCATAACCAGGCAGCTAAGGGTTTTTATTGTTGAAGATATAAGAAGTGCAAGGAGATTTCTGAGGCTTATTGATAAAAGTTTCCCGATTGATGAATCCATTTTTTTTGAACTGAATGAACATACACGCGAAGATGGTATAAATCAGTTCCTGGAACCTTTAATGAAGGGCTCAGATACAGGGCTGATGAGCGAAGCCGGTCTTCCGGGCATTGCCGATCCGGGATCCTTACTGATTGCTGTTGCACACAGGAAAAAGATCAGCGTGATACCCCTTTCAGGCCCCTCATCAATAATTCTTGCATTAATAGCTTCAGGATTTAATGGCCAGAATTTTACTTTTCACGGATACCTTCCTGTTAAACCCCGGGAAAGAGCCTCAAGGATAAATGAAATTGAAAAAAAGGCTCATGAAGGTTATTCCCAGATCTTTATGGAAACACCCTACAGGAACTCCAGGATGCTGGAGACAATACTGTCTGTATGCAGCAATGACACTCTGCTCTGTATAGCAGCAGATATAAGCCTTCCCACTGAATCTGTCAGAACAATGAAAATTTCAGAGTGGAAAGCTGACAAACCTGATCTGGATAACAGGCTTGTTGTTTATGTTATGCAGTAGAAGTGCTACTTTCCGGGGCCCGGTGCAATACTATCAAGCTCCACTTCAAACAGAAGGGGTGTATATGCCGCCATATAATAACCAGAGTTTCCATATCCAAGAAATGAAGGGATAAGGAATTTAGCGGTTCCGCCTTCCTTCATGTACATAATGCCTTCATCAAATCCGGGAATAACATAACTCTCTCCTACGGGAAAATCAAACAGGTCGCCGTCCACATTAGTGTCAAACTTGGTTCCATCAAGGAAATACCCTGTATATGTAACAAACACTGTATCCTTTGCTACAGGTTTTTCACCTGTTCCTACTGTAACATCAAAATAATATAATCCGCTCTCTTTCAATACAAAAGAAAGTTCAGGATGCTGACTCAGATAATTCTGGATCTCTTCCTTTTCTTCTTTCTCATACTTTTTTGTAAGGTCGCAGGAGGATACCAACATCATTATCAATCCCGTAAACAAAAAGCCTTTAATTAAATTGTTCATTTTTATCATTTTTCTGTTATTGTTAATTTATAATCTTTCTGTTGTTTATAATTCTTATTTCATATACAATTATGGACCTTGCGGGTATTTTATTACCGTCGCCTTTCAGACCATAAGCCAGGTAAGGTGGTATTATGAAAACCGCTTCTCCTCCCGGTTTAAGCATTCTTAATCCCTGATTGAGTCCGGCTGTCATTTCGCTTCTCCCGATTAAAACCTCTTCCGGTCCGCTTTCTTCTGATGAATAACAGATTGTCCCGTCAAGAAGCGAACAGTTATACTCCATCACAATTCTCTCATTATCTGTCAGAATAATTTCCGTTGCCCTCTGATCTGATCTGGTACCATAATCCTGTTGGTGATTCAGTCATCTTCAGATCTCTTCTTTCAATATAATTTTCAATTCTCTCCCTGTCTTTCTGAACAAGATATCTGTTCAGGTCGGCCATCTCCTTTTTGCCCGGCTCAATGCCGGTTTTTTTGTTCAGGAACCTGCCTGCACGATAAAACTGATGTCAATAATAACGTACTTATTAAAACTCTTATTATCATTTTTTATTTATTCCCGTTCAGTGCTGATGAAATTTTCTTTAAGGATTTTCAGGAAATAAGCTATTGAATTCTCCAGTGTATCCCTGTATTCGCCTCCTGATGCATTCATATGTCCGCCTCCCGAAAAATACTCTGATGCAAATTTATTCGATGGAAAGTTACCGATTGAACGGAACGAAAGCTTTACAAATCCATCCTTTTCAACAAAGAATGCTGAAAAATTTATTCCTTTTATTGAAAGGGGCAGATTGACAAATCCCTCAGTATCGCCTTTCACATATTTATAAGCAGTGAGATCGGCCTTTGTAAGCCAGATATAAGCTGTCTGATATTCAGGAAGTACAACCATCCTTTCGTTGAGAGCGAATCCCTGCAGTCTTAACCTGTTTTCGGAGAAATTATTGTAAACCAGATTCAGTATCCTTGCTTTTTCGATTCCCGTATCGAGCAAATCCGCAACGATCCTGAAAGTCCGGCTGGTGTAGGGTCCATGTTCAAAATTACCGGTATCTGTAACAATTCCCACATAGATTGCCTCACAATAGGCCCTGGTACTGACAGGCTTTTTGTTCATTCCTGTGATTAATTCATGAACAAGTTCGGCCGTTGAGCAGAATGTTGGATCTGATATCTCCATATCCGCAAAACCTTTCGGGTTGAGGTGATGGTCGATAATTATCTTTGTCGTTCCGGAGCCGGTGACAATATCCTCCATTTCTCCTAGTCTGTCGGGCTGATTAAAATCAAGCATTACAATAAGACCGGCGTTCTCAATGAGTTTTCTGCACCTCTCCCTCTGACGGATAAAAATATTTATATGTTCCGATCCATCCATCCATTTGAGAAACTCCTGGAGATAATTGGGTGAGATCATGGTTACCTTCTTGCCAGTGGAGATAAGATAATGATAAAGTGCCAGCTGTGAGCCGATGGCATCACCATCAGGATTTATATGGCTGATAAGCAATATGTTATCTGAGTTGAAAAAATGTTCAGATAATCTTTTTGTATATTTGGATAAATCAGGCATATTTGCTGCTTATTTCAGGGGCGTAAAGATAAGCAATATTCCTGAAGAGAAGCGCCGGATGTATAATTACAAAACAGGCAGATATGAATGGTGATTTGACGTTTGCGATCATTAAACCGAATGCAGTAAGGACAGGCAAGTCGGGTCCGATTCTGGCAATGATAAATGAAGCCGGCTTTGAGATCTCCGGGATGAAGATGATCATGCTGAACATACCTCAGGCTGAGGAGTTTTATGAAATTCACAAAGGAAACCCATTTTTCGAAGGTCTTATAGATTTCATGACATCGGGACCTGTCATTGCATTGATTCTCAAGCGCGAAAATGCCGTGGAGGAATTCAGGAAACTCATCGGCAATACTGATCCTGAAAAAGCTGAACCGGGAACAATACGAAAGCTATATGCTGTTTCTGAAAAGATGAATGCTGTTCACGGTTCCGACAGTGATGAAAATGCCCAAAGAGAAGCTGATTTCTTCTTCTCCAACGTTGAAAGATTTTGAAAATACTGATTCCCCCGGATTATGGATACTCATAAAGCTGCTGACTTTTCTGACAAAAAGACCCTTGAAAAGTACTCATCAGCTTATACCCTCTCCGATATGGAGATCTTCATTTTTCCTGATCTCTTCTATCCGCTTGTCCTTGCAAATATAATGTCACCCATTATCTGGGAATGGAGAAAGGACCCATGGTTCAGTGATATTGAGAAGAAGAGCTTCAATTATAAAATTAACAGGATCAAGCAGTTCATAATTCAGAATTATGTTTTCAATCTCGATCTTGCTACCTGGGGCCTTACTACAAAAAGCCGTGAGATTGATAGATTCAGGGATTTCTTCGATATGGATTTGCTGAAGCAGTCAAATGCACTTTTCGGATACGAGGGGGATAAATATTATTTCGACATAGATATCAGGAAGCACTTCGGCCTTGACAAATTCAACACCGATGTGATCCCCTACTGGAAAACCGAGACTGTTGAAGCAATGACGGCCTTCAGATTCAAAGATAATTTCACAGCCGGTGCAGGAGAATGTGTTTCATTATCTGCTTTGTATGCTGCTGCAATTTTTATAATTGCCAGGGTCCCTCTCGAAAAAATTTTCCTTATAGCCACACCTCTTCATTCGCAGAGTTTCATTCTCGAAAAGGAAGGTATTATAACCAATAATCGCAGAATATTAACAAAAAACATGTGGTTTAACGGGACCTCCCTTTCCGAAAAAGCAAGGAGAGCCCTGGAAAACGAAAAGGTAACAATTGTAAGTCATATTTCGGGTCACATTCATATAGTTGATGAGAATGCCACAATCGACAGTAAATCTTATGAGCATTTCTCTAAAAAGCTCAGGGAATTTCTCCGGACAGATCTTTCTCCGGCAGTATTTATTAATTTTCTTCGCTTCAAATCAAAATACAAATCCCTTTTCCAGTTTGAATGCGAGTGTTCGGGGATCAAACGTTATATAACCCTCGAAAAAATGTTTGAATACGAACACACGAGTAAGTACAGCGTATCTGCAGACACCAGAGATCTTTTAATAAAAGAGATTGAAGGAGATGAATTCCATCTCAGTCAATTTCAGGGGAAGATATTACTTAATAAAGCCGAAGAAATTATTAAAGAAAGTGCCGGAAAAAGCATTCAGGAGGTTGAGAATCTGTTTTCAGGTCTGGATGCTGATATTAATTCGGGTTCAATACATGATCTATTCAGGGAACTTTCAGTGTTTATTTCCACGGAGCCCGGTTTACCCGATCCCTCGAAAAACTATCTTCCCTCTCTTTCACCTGAAATAACAATTGAAGATACCCGGGAAGAAATAGTCAATAATATTCACAGGCTTGCCGGCAAATCGGAGCTGGCCCTTCTTACCCTTTATGTCTTCAGGCAGATGGATATGACTGACTGGCTGCCCTTTATTAAAGCGGCAATCGAACGAAACCCGGTTTGTTTTAATGATTTAAATGGTAAAGATATAAAAGAAGTATCTGTCATTCTTGAAAAATTACCTGATGAATCGATTTATGACGGTCAGAGACTGGCTCTTCCCGATGAAGTCTGGAATTTCTGCCGTGGTGACGGAATTGAGAAGGCATTCCTGATGGCTGATTTTATAATTAAAAAAGATCCTTCAGCAGAATTAACAATTTCAATTGATAATAAAAATGTTATTCTGAATCATAACGGTAATGATTACCGGTTCATATCAATCAAGAATTTCAGGAAAAATATCCGCATCCGAGGGAATAATTACGAAATCCTATAACCGGTCAGGGATAAACGTTCAGTGCATTTCGTAGGGACATGCCATGGCATGTTCCTACAGTATCATGTGGGGACACATTATCGTTCATGCCATGGCATGGGCCTGCTATACATCCCGTTTAATAAGGATAATTTTATTCCTGTCGGTTTTGGCGATCGTGTTAATGAAATTCCTGAATTCGTTGTAATTATCGGTGGTAATCTCCGATTCGTGAAGTTCAAGAAATCTTTTCAGGAATAACCTGTCTCCCTTTGCTTCAAGGCTATAAAAGAATCTGCCGAATTCATTTACAACATCGATGCTTTCAGGAATAAATTCTACGGTATAATTTATGGGCAGGGTGTAAACGATGGAGTCAGAGGTTATGTCCGATACAGGTATTTTCAGATGCAAGGGGGTCTCCTGCAGATAATCCTGTACAGTGACGGATGGATTAAAATACATCCTCGAACCGTTAGTGGTTGTAAAATTCTTTATATTAAGCTGATATACAAGTTCTGATGACGGGTTTTCACTTTTCTTCTCGGTATATGAAATACCCGATACATTAAAATCCGTAAATAACAGGCTGGAAGAAAGGAATCGTTTTATCTCCTCCTCTGACTGCATTGAATACCTGCTACTTGCCAACCCGAAGTTGTATCCGGAATAGTTATTTGATATCCTGCCCGAAGCGGCGCCAAGAACATTCAGGAACAGTGATCCGTTTCTTATAAACTTATTCTGTTCTTTTGTAAGAGCAGGTGTTTTTACAATCTTCCCTCCTTCCGGAGTTATGAGAAGCGCATTTTTTCCTGCAGTAAAGCTGCCAAGATAATTGAACGGTATAGTCTGGCTTGTACATTCCAGCCAGACTGTATCTGCCTTGGGTATCGGGACACACAGTACTACATGATTGAACTGATTATCTACAAAATCTTTCTTTAAATCTGTTAGTGAACCAGCCTTGACCAGGGTATAAATTGAATTAATACCTGCTGCTTTAAGAAGGGAATATGTATAATTGACAAGAGCCTTACAGTCACCAAATCCATTTTTTGAAACATCTGAAGCTTCTGCTGTACGGTATCCTCCAATAGCAATCTGGATTGACACATAACGTGTTCTGGATTGCATATATTCATAAATAAGCTTCACCTTTTCTTTCTGATCATTCGTTTTAGAGACAATTTCTTTTACAGCATTTATATCTTCCTGAGGAAGAGCATCACGATCTCTGTTGATTTTGTAAACCCAGTTTCCGAATTCCTCCCAAGAGCTCATCGATCCTTTATATCCCGCATATTCAAAATCGAGGGGCGCTGTATGAACTGCAGGAGAATGGTATACCTGACGAATAGCATAATCCTGGGATGAATATGCAGGAAGGTTTTCTTCCTGCCATGTAAAGATTTTTTGTCCATTCTGAACAACCGAATCGACATTATTCTTCATGTATTCTTCGTAGTACCTGAGTTTCATGTTTTGCGGAATAACAAACTGTATACCTGATCTTTGAACAGAAACATCCGGGGAATCCTGGAAGTTCCACGAAGGATAGTTCAGCAGACTTGAATAAGCTATTTCATATTCATACTCAATTGTATATGGGAACTTATACAGAGGAAAGTAAAGGATCTTAATCCTGTCATCCGAGTAAAAAGTTCCGCCACTCATAGCGCTCATATCGTAAATATCAGTAAGGTTCAGAGCTTCTATAATGTTGCCTTTTTCATCATAAACCATCCCTTTCAGGCTGATTACCTTCGAATATTTGTCATAAGGGACCCGTAAAAACCTGTAACCATTTGCATCTTCATTAAGAAGAGTAACTGCTTTTTTAATTTTTCTGACAGCATCACCCGGACCATTTATTGTAAAAAGGCACTGCTCTGTTCTTACCACGGCATCCGCCCTGTTCTTCAGATTGTCGGGAATCGAATCGAAAGGAAATAACTGAGCAAATACATTTATGGTAATTGAAGTAAGAAGGACTATGAGTAAGTTTTTTTTCATCGCAATGATAAATTATCGGCTTTCTTAAGAACCAGCAGTTCTGCCTGTTTACGCAGAACCTGTGAATAGAAATCCCGGAGTGATGAATATTCTGATGGCTGATAATGTGTCCTTGAAATACCGAGTAAACTCCTGACTACAACATCATTACCAGTTTGCAGACATTTAAATTCGTAAATGCAATCATTTTTCCCGACACTTATATTGAAGTCTGCCGGTTTCTCGATAAGAGAATAACCTGAAGGTAATTTAAGTTTTAATACTATCAGGTCTTTTGAAGGCGATCCGAAATCGACGGGAAAATTGCGGGTTTCCTGCCAGAAAATATTCTTTTCAGCCACGGGTGAAAGGAAAGGATTGAACAGGAGCCGGTCCCCTGCCGCCTGTGTTCCATTATGGATGTTTATTTTTACTGTCTCAATAATATCAGAATCCCGTAATTCCAGATTCTCAAGCGAAAAGTCAGTGATCTCAATTTCCGTTGATGCAGCTTTCATGAGATCAAGGTAACCGTTTTTCCCTTCCAGCATGATCATCTTCCTGATATCATATGCATTTATTCCTGAGTATTTTGTTTTGATTTCTCCTGACAGAATCCCCTTCTGGTCAAGTGTAAGGTCAATTATTGCGGCTGTTGAATTCTTTTTATTATCCCTGAGTTCAACGAATCTTGAATCTGTTTCACTAATAAGCCGGCCTGCATCATTCAGACAGTTAAACGGCAGGGCATCGAAAGGTCTCAGAGGATCTGTTGCATCAACAAGGTAGCTGGAGTCGTCAGCATTGACAAATGCCAGTACATAATTGAACTGGCGCATCATTGCTGATACCTGATTCATTGTCCCATTTGACCTGGTACTCAGTATCACCGGATCTGCTTTTATATTTGCTGCCCTGAGCATCGCAATGAGCAAAAGGTTTATATCAGCCGAATTGCCTTTTTCTTCATTAAAAATTACTTTCAGTGGATCTGAAGCGGTAAAATCCTCAATCCCGTTCCAAAGAATTTTGCCGGAAACATATTCATGGATTTTCTTTAATTTTTCTACTTCGTCGGTCGCTCCAGCTGTAATATCTGCTGCTGTCTTTTTAAGAAATCCTGTTTTTGAAAGAGCCCCGCCAAAATCAGTTCTTTCAAGAAGCTCTTTTGATAATGTCTCATAGGTCGGATTAATTTCCTCCATCGATGATCCCGGGAATTCAACACTGGCCAGCTCAAAACTTATCTTTGTCAGATGTTCTTCTTTGCTTTTGATAAATACTTCCTCCCTGAATGCCGGCATATCCTGGACATAGTAAGAAATAATGTTTGTTCTGACAGATTCCCTGAAGAATGATGAATTTTTAAATGAACGACTACTATTAACCGAAAGTGCGGAGCCTGAAAATATACTCCTGTATATAAAAAACTCGGGGTATGCAACAGTCAGAGAACTGCTTATTACAGGTATGTCAGCCTGGAATTCCCATGGGACAAGTATATTAACAGCATAGTCCCTCAGAATTACATCGTAAGAATATTCAAGTACAGATCCCTCGTGTACGTCAGGAAAATTAAACCGGAGTATTCTCGATGACCGGCTGGCATTATCGAGAATGAAACTTTTCTTTGGGATGGGAGTTTCAACTATTTCCCCGTCCCTTAAGTTAAATGTTGAAGCCCTGTAGGTTGCCAGGCGATCATTAACAGAGAATGGCAGTTCGATGTTTGCATAATCAAATCCGTTACTGTTTACTATCCTTATTTTCACATCTCTTATAAGCTCAACATAAAACTTATTGCCGTCATAATTCAGGGTAGCAATTCCCATGTCAGAGAGTATTATCGCATCAGCTCCGGGATCGGGTTTATAAGGTTTATTTTCAAGGTCGCCGTACCTGATCTCACCAAAGGGTATTTTGTTCTGAGCATGAATATCAGCAAGCGCAACAAAAAGAGTAATAAATAAAAACAACCTGTTCATATGAGTAATCAATCTATTTTACAGGGTATTCCGGATCAAATTCAAAAAAATCGTTCTGCTGAGTAAATAATTTATAACCAAATCCGACATATGCCTTATTATTTACAACAAAAGAAATAGAGTTATATCTTGGTCCCCAGGGCATAAATGTACTTTCTGACCACGAACCGGTTTGTGGGTTAAAAGTCCAGAAATCGTCATATTGATGCCATTCATAGGCAAAATAATCTTTCTCCAGACCCACATAAGCTTTATCATTAATTACAAAAGATACCATACCCACCCGAATATTGCCTGGCCCCGGGAAAGAAGATAATTTTGTCCATTTGTCAGAGGCTGGATCATACTCACAGAAGACCTTGTCAGCAAAAAGGAAATACGCTTTGTTATTAAACGTAAAATAAGTGGAAACGAATTCGTCGGAATAATCAGGAAAATCAGTCTTTGACTCCCACATTTTTAGTTTATGATTAAAAACCCATAATTTGTTTACAGGGAGTTGAAACCAATCATCGAAATTAAGTCCATGATATATTTTACCGCCCAGGGAGAAAGTCACACCAAATAACTGAGCGGAAGGGGCATCACTTATTCTTGACCATACATTGCTTGTTTTATCAAATTTCCAAAGGCCATTTTCTCCTACTACCAGGTATAAAGTATCTTTATTTACAGTACCTGACAACCCTGACCATGAAACGTTTTGATGATATCCAAGTCCGTTGAATGTCACCCGTAACAGGATCAAAGTAAAACATCCGTCCGTTCCCCGAATCTATTATATATCCTGTATTTCCTATAACAAATGACACGCCTGCTGAACCTCTATCAGATCCTTGAAAAAAATTGATTAAGGGTTGAGCATTAATAGCAGCCCATTTTGATTTAACCTGATAATCCACGGGATATGATCTTTTATATCCTGCTGTTATAATACTTATCTTGTTAATACCGCGGGACATGCCTAATGGAACAGTTGCAATAATCTCAGTTCTTGTGGAACTTTTGACCGGTATCTGGTGAGTACCCCAGAAAACCTTGTTATCATCAGCTGATGGATTAAAATTCTTCCCTGTGATTGTTAATAACTGCACCGGAGGTCATTGATAAAGGTGATACAAAATTAATCTGCGGTGGATCAAGAATAAAAAGCTGTTCAGACTCGACATCCTGAATCGCCAACATAAACCATAATTCTTTTTGGGATACTATCTAAACCCTCCGGTACCCTGGCTATTATTCTTGTATCTGACATCGAGGTAATCTGGGCTTCCTTTGATTTCCAGTAGAGACCATAATCATTGAATGTAACTATTATCTGACTTCCTGCCAGCGAAAAATTCATTCCCTCGATAGTGATGGCATCCCCATAAAATCCATTCAAAGGATATATCCTGGTAATGACAGGAGCTACTGAAATGAAGTTGTCCTTAAATATAGTACTCTGCTCACGGACCTGAACAGTGATTTTCACAGGACCGTTAACAAGACCGGAAGGGACCTTGCATACAATAACAGAATCATTTGCTGATTCAATCCAGGCTTCTTGAGTCCCGAAATATACGTGATTATCAATAGGTGTAATCTTTAAAGAAATACTTACCCATTATTGTAACAGTCGAAAAGGTATACCCGGTTAAAGGTGATACTGATTTTAAATACGGAGGATGGAGTTTAAAAGAATATTGTGAAGTTACATTGAATGGTCCGGCTGCTATGCCCACGGCATTATTGTGAAAGGCAAGGCTTGAAGGTACTTTAACTTTGATCGAATCTCTGGTACTTTGAAATTAATTCTGCATCTGAGCCTCCGATTCATGATCATATTCCTTTCTAAAAGGGGATGAAAACGACCCTTATTGTTAAACTGTCATGCCATGTTCCTTCTTCCGGTGATATTCCGGAAATCTCGGGAGGCAGTAAGTTCTAAAGGCTTTTGTGCCTTCAGTTCCAGATTATTGATCCTGATCTTAACTTCATTTGCAATCTGTTCCAGATTAAGAGGTACAACAACTTTGATCGCATTCTCCCTGTATTTGATAAAAACGCCCGAAAGCTCTCCGATTGTAACCGTGAACCTGTTCCTTGAAGTCATGAAATCAGTTCCGGAAATAATGATCGTATCACCCCATCTTGCACCCAGGGGAGATATGCCTGTAATCTCAGGAAGTACCAGGGTAAAAGGATCCGGTACGGTAATTTCTGAAGCATTGATCGTTATCTTAACTTCATTTGAAGCATTAACCAGCTCAGACGATACAATAACTGTCAGTGTATCTTTCTTCCGCAAATATACATCACATTTCAGGTCGCCAATTTTAGCCGAATATTCATTAAAGCCCGCAATCATATTTTTACCTGTTATGGTAAGAGTATCTTGCCATTTTGCCTTTGGTGGAAAGAACCCTGTTATAACCGGGATTTTTATGAACAGATCCTTTTTATCAAAAAGCGCTGAATTACCGGTCAGCTCGACCGATATTTTTACTTTAGCATCAGAAAGAGTGCCCTTTACAATTGCCAGCAACATCGTATCTGATGATGCGATCACATGGCATTCGGTCTGATTCAGCCTGACTATATTTTTTGATGCTACCCATGAAAAATTTTTACCCCTGATCTTAAGAGTATCACCCCATACCACTGTGTCAGGACTAAATGCTGTTATGACAGGGGAAAGGCTGCCCAGACTTATGAAAGTCAGCGGAGTCCCATAAACAACACGGGTATCAGTCTTCACAAATGATTTTACTGTATACTCAGTCCCTTCAGTCAGCGTCGATCTTATTTCCGAGGTGTAAACCCCTATAGTTGCATTTGCTCCGGGAAAAACAACTTTATCGCTTTCCAGACCGGGATCGATGTTTGGTCCCCATACAAATCCGTATTCTTTAATGTTTTCAGTTCCCAATGAATAAAGATCTGCTTTGAAGGTTGCACCTTCTCCCGTAATATTGGAAACCGGGAGGGTCCTGACCCTTGGATAATCGCGTGGATGAGCCTTCTCTTCCTCACAACTATTGAGGGAAAGACAAAATAACAAAGCCACCGGAATCCAATTGAAGTATTTTATTACCATAGATTTTGATCAGGTTTCAGCAGCGGATATTTTGCATTATCGTGCAACTAAAAATATTGATGGTTCCAAGGAGAAAAGTTAATAAAATATTTCAGATTTATTTCTAAATTAGCAATAATTATATTGAAATAATTTTACCTGATGCTGCCGAAAAAAACCTTGGTTATTCTTAGTTTTTTCTGCCTGATCATCCACCCTGTTCTAAGTCAGAAAGTTTTCAGAGAAGGATATATTGTAAAAAACAATGATGAAATCCTGTATGGATTGACAGGTTTCAAGCCAGGTAGGCAAACACCCGGAGAGTGTATATTCAAAAGATTTGAAATTGCAATTCCGGTAACATACAAGCCCGGAGAAATAAAAGAGTTTGGCTATGTTAACGGTAACAGGTATAAATCTGTATCAATTGACGGGGAAAGCAACTTCTTTGAAGTTCTGGTTTCAGGAGATATTACACTGTACCTCAAAGATGCAAAGTATTATCTCGAAAAAGGAACATCTGGATTAACAGAGGTCGCCGGACAAAAGATATTTTATGGACAGGGTATTGAAAAGAAAGAATTTGACGGACCCACTTCATTTCTTAATTATCTGACTGAAGGTAAAATAAACATTACTGAAAAAATAAACATTAAAAAAGACCTTGTCTCTCTTGTATCAGATTACAATCAAAAATCGGGAGAATTTAATATTGTATACAGACAGGATTATAGCAGTAATATGCTTACCGGCAAATCGCTGAGATCCGGAACAAGAATATGGAGTATAGGAGTTCTTGGAGGAATTAATATCTATTCCCTTTCCTTAAAACCGGAAGCGAAATATTACCTGCCCGATCCGGAATCTGAAATAGCACCGGTAGCAGGCTTGGGTTATGAAAGAATAATTTCCAGGGTAAATAACAAGACCTCACTCAGAATAGAATTTTTATTCATCAGACAAACTTTCTACTCTTACGGTGAATCATCATATGGAGTAGAGAAATATAAAGATGATGCGTTTTTCGATTTCACGGGTATGAAAATTCCGGTTATGATACAATATTCATTTACAAGTGGAGGACTTGTTCCTTATCTGAACGGCGGAATTTCCTGTCTGGGGTTCATAAAGAAAAATTATCTTCACATAAGAGAGACTGAATCATACGGATATGAAATTAACACAACTGAGGACAATGACATGCAATTTCATCCCGGGGAGTTGACCGGATTGCTCGGTGCCGGCATCAGACTTAAAATTACAAACAACCTGAAGATTGATCTTCAGGGAAGAATTGAGCTTGGAAGCGGATTATTTAAGCCAGGAACCGAATTGCGGGAATATTCACAGCATTCTCTTCAGCCCACTGTCCTTCTGGGAGTCAGTTTCTGAGCAAAAACACCAACATGGTATTCATGAAATACATTCACCGCAGAACAATATCCTTTATCACCTCTGTTCCGGATTTTGCATTCAGCTTTTCTTTCAGAGCCTGACGGAGCATCAGCAGTTCATTCCTGACTACCGATGATTTCAGATGAACATAAAGGATCTGATCTTTAATATAAATCTTTGAAGTCCTTGATGCAATTGCCTTACCGACTATCTCTTCCCACGAACTGACCAGGGCAGTCTCATTCAGTCCCTTTTCAAGCTTCATCTCCCTGACATAATCCTGGATTGCCTCGGCAAGCGATATGGTCTTACTTCGTCTCATTGAGCTTTATGCCGTTATGAAAAATCTCCTCAATACTGTTATTGCTTATCATGAAAAGCTTGTAGTCAGTATCATGCGATGACAATATCTCCTTTAACCTGCTCTGGTGAGTATCTGTTATGAAGATCTGGCCGAACCTGCTGTTCCTACAAGTCTGATTATCTGTTCAACCCGTTCAGCATCAAATTTATCAAAAATATCATCCAGCAACAATACGGGAGAAATTCCCGATTTACGCCTGATATAATCAAATTTGGCAAGTTTAAGAGCCACAAGGTATGATTTCTGCTGCCCCTGTGACCCAAGTGATTTGACGGCATATCCTTCCATTTCAAGAATAAGATCATCTTTATGTATACCTGTAGTTGTATACTCAAGGAAACGATCTTTGGACTCCGAATTGATCAGGGCTTCAGCAAAATCAACTTCCGACAGATGGGACCTGTATGATAACCTGACTGTTTCTTTCTCCGACGAGATCATTGAATAGTATTCCTGGAAAACAGGGATAAGCTCATTAACAAGATTTTTTCTCTCCCTGTAAATATATTCCCCATATCTTAACCAGTTGGGCATTCCAGATCATCAGAGAGTCATTATCAAATATGTCCGGATTCCTTGAATTCTTTGAGCAATCTGTTCCGTCTGCTGAAGAGCCTTATTATATTTAATACAGAGTCAAGGTATTCAGGATCGTACTGGCTGATTATCTTATTAAGGAACCTGCGCCTCTCCTCACTGCCTTCCGAAACCAATGCACTGTCGGCCGGAGATATCATCACAACCGGGAACTTGCCAATATGATCGGAAAGCTTCTGGTATTCTTTGCCATTCTTCTTCATTACCTTTTGCTTCTGCCGCTGAAATGCACAGATAGATCTGAACTTCCTCCTCCGCCCCTGCAAATGTTCCGTTAATAATGAAATAATCTTCACCGTGCCTTATGCTGATGCTGTCGATAACATTAAAAAAGCTCTTTGTAAGAGACAGGTAATGAATAGCATCAAGAATATTTGTTTTTCCCACACCATTATTGCCGACAAAACAATTTATTCTGGGTGAAAATTCCAGATCGGTCTGTTCGTAGTTCTTGAAATTGGTAAGAGTAAGGTTCTTTAAATACACGTTCGAGGTTTGACGGTTTGACGGTTTGACAGTTTAAGGTTTGAAGGTTCGAAGGTTTACGAGTCAAGGTTCGGACGGTTTGATCGGTTTGAGGTAAATGACAGTCTGACAGGGGTTAAGATTTTACCGTTTGACAGTTCAGTGAGTTCAGTGGTTCATGGATAAGTCCCTGAAAAGGTCATACTGAGATCTGTATATTCCAGGTATTTAAAGACAAAATTAATAAAAGAATCGTAATATTTATAAGAACAATCATTAAACTGTAAATCAACTCTGTGGTATGTATTATCGCCGATTTTGTTTTTTTAAGTAATTGTTTTAAAATTATTTGAAATAAATTACTTTTGCGGTGGAAAAATTTGAAGCTAATTTAAACCTGATATGGCCAAAAAAACGAAAGATGATCCTGAGAGGATGAAAAATGTCGAGCAGACACTTACCAGGACTGAACAATTTCTGGAAGCAAATTATAAAACATTGAGTATTATTATTAGGAGTTATTGTAGCGCTGGTGGCACTTTTCTGGCTTGGAAGGATGTACATTAACAAAAGGAACTCAGAAGCACAATCGCAGATGTACCAGGCGGAAAGATATCTTGAAATGGATTCTCTTTATCTTGCACTGAATGGTGACGGTAATTATCTCGGGATTCCTTGATATTGCCGGTGATTACAAAATGACTCATTCCAGGAAATCTTGCCAGTTATTGCGCGGGTATCTGCTACCTTCATCTCGGACAGTTTAATGAAGCTATAGAGATGCTTAATAAATACAGGAAGAAGGACAAAATCCTTGGATCTCTTGCAATTGGTGCGAACAGGTGATGCTTATGTTGAACATGGTGAAATTGAAAAAGGGATATCAAAATATATGGAAGCTGCCGAATTTGCAGATAATTCCTTCAATACTCCGCTGTTTCTGATGAAGGCAGGCGAGTTGTATGAGCTGAACGGTAATCATGCCGATGCTCTGAGGATATACGAAAGGATCCAGAATGAGTATCCTGAAAGCACAGAAGGGACCACAATCGAAAAATATATTGCCCGTGTTAAGCTTCTGATTGGAAAGTAATATGTCAACAACCGACCTGTCTGCATATGATCCCGGGGACATTCCTGATGCCGGTAAGATGAGGATAGGGATTGTTGTTGCAGATTGGAACAAGATATTACTCATGCGCTTTGCTTGACGGTGCCATGAAAACCCTGAAGAAACTCGGAGTAAAGGAAAAAATATTATTATCAGTCATGTTCCCGGTACATTTGAATTGACCTTCGGAGCACGGTTGATTGCAGAATTACAGAAATCCTGATGTAGTGATTTGTCTCGGATGCGTAATTCAGTGGAGAAACACCCCATTTCACTTATATATGCCAGGGAGTTACACAGGGCATCACACAGCTTAATCTTGATTATGATATCCCTTTTATTTTCGGGGTTCTGACAACGGAAACACGTCAGCAGGCTATTGACAGGTCCGGCGGGAAAGTATGGCAACAAAGGGGACGAAGCTGCTGTAACGGCTATAAAAATGGCTGCTCTTAATATGAATACAGAGGAGCGGCTGTAATATGTCAATGCTATGAAGCATAAGAAGGTACCTCTGAGGGATGCTTTGGCAATGCTGTCGGGGTATGCACGAAGCAGAATCGTTGCCCAGATCAGGTCGGTTGCCTTCATTATAATATATCTCGTTGTATTTCAGGTTTTTATTCTGAGAGTCCCTATAAGTAATGCGCTGTTGACTGCGGGAGGGATTGGCCTTGTTATTTTCGGTCTGGCATTTTTCCTCGAAGGTCTGGTTCATTGGGTTCATGCCTCTCGGTGAACGTGTAGGGGTAAAATTGCCTGCCAGGA
This sequence comes from uncultured Bacteroidales bacterium, assembly GCA_963700275.1. Taxonomy (GTDB): domain Bacteria; phylum Bacteroidota; class Bacteroidia; order Bacteroidales; family VadinHA17; genus LD21. The sequence goes on from CAVOWZ010000018.1 coordinate 151,278, forward strand.
AGGAATCTAGTGATATCAGTATTTGGCCTGATCCTTGGCATTATTGCGACGCTTGCAGAACCTGCCATCAGCGCTCTCAGGATCGCAGGATCATCGGTAACAGCATGGGAATCACCACTTCTCTATATGCTGCTTCATCATTATGCTGAGTGGCTGATACTTTCAGTCGGGATAGGTGTCGGAGTAGCTGTTGCGCTGGGAATGTTCAGGTTCTATTTTAATCTGTCAGTCAAGCCATTTATCCTCATAATAATACCCTTTCTCCTGGTCCTTACAGTTTTTTTTTCATTTGATACGAATCTTAACAGAATAATAGGTCTGGCATGGGATTGCGGCGCTGTGACAACGGGAGCCGTCACTGTTCCGCTTGTTCTTGCCTTGGGTATTGGTGTTTCAAGGGCCGCCGGGAAAGGAAAAGGAAGCAGCAGCGGATTCGGTATCGTCCTTCTGGCATCAGCTCTGCCTGTTCTTGCCGTTTATATTCTAGGTTACGTCCTAGCTTTAAAGCCCATCACCTTCGGCTGAAGCAGAATTTTTTTCCCTGCAGCAGCGAAAGACAATCTCTCACTCTTTTTGAAAATGAGAACCAATTGCGCCAGCATGCCTTTACTCATGGCACAGAGAATGGAAGACTTGCATATTTCGGCAGTAAGGAAACGTATGAGCCTGCAATCATTTCAATCCGGGATAATCCGGCTGTTCGCGATTCATTGCTGGGTGATATTTCTCCCGCCAAATGGATATCTGAATAATGCATCCGGGTCGGAAAGGAATATGTTTCCGGACATGCAAGTGACAGATGATAGGTGATAATAATTCAGACCTCAGGGGGATATTTACCGGGAGGCAATATGCCGGCGCCAGGGCTGTCATACCATTATCATGCTTCTGATTATTGTTCTGGTAGTGTTTCTCAGGGAGAAGCTGAGATATAAAGATGAGGTGGTACTCGGAATTATTTTTACCCTTCTGGGAATGATAATGCTGACTACAGGGATAAAACTGGGTCTTGCCAAACTCGGAGGAGAGGTAGGAGAAAAACTGCCGGTGGCTTTTTCCAGCAAGGAGGAATTTATCGAAAGGATAATCATTAACAATTTTGATAAAAATCTCCTTTACAGCACCATAACTTCGGAAGGCGATCAGAAAGATCTTTTTCAATTATTCCGACAATGGCAGGATAAGACCCGTTGAATTCCGCGAGGAACATTTCGATGAGGCCAGCGGAAGATATGAGCACATAATCACAAGACCTCCTTTGTTTGGAAGCAGTCTCTCTGTGCTGGGGATCATCCTTGTCCTTGTCTTTGCTTTTGGCCTGGGCTATGGCGCCACTCTTGCTGAGCCTGCACTTAATGCTATGGGTATGACTGTGGAAGGGATAACAGTCGGGACAATAAAACGGACACAGCTTATCCAGTTAGTTTCAATTGGTGTGGGAATAGGTATTCTTGCAGGTCTTTGCAGAATACTGTTCAATCTTCCCCTGGTATGGCTTATTGTACCCTCATATATCCTGCTGATACCTCTTACAATTTTTAGTGATGAAGAGGTGACTGAAATTGCATGGGATAGCGGCGGAGTAACAACCGGACCTGTAACTGTTCCTCTTGTCCTTGCAATCGGCCTGAGCATAAGCGGGGAGCTGAACATCCCGGACGGATTTGGAGTACTGGCTCTGGCCTCTGTTTTTCCGATCATGACAGTCCTTATTTACGGCCTTTTCATACTGGCTAAACAAAGAAGATCTATTTTGGCAACCCGGAAAGAAACTGATAATGAATAAAGAGATCCCGCCAAAAGGGAAAGTCTTCTCCCCTTCCAGGACCGTCTGGAGAAGCCAGATGTCAAAGGGGACCTATTCGCCCCACAGGGTAAGCAGGATAACGTGTATAGTCAATGAACTACTCAGTGAAAAGATCACCGGTTTCCTTCATGACCTTGGGGTAATAGTTTATTTAGAGAATGGCAGGTCGGTGCGTGAAGTATTAAAGCCAAGACCTTTCAGCTTACCCGGCGAAATGGTTTCTCTCCGAAATACACCTGTTGATATTTTCCGGTTTACCGTACCCAGGGAGAATTCAAAAAGCGTAATTAATAATATAATTGATACAGCAGAACTTAATATCCCGGGACGAGGCACAATTTACTCCCAGGATCTTATGGAATTCAGTAAGGAACAGCCCGATCTGAATCTTGATTTCCTGTCAGGAACAAACTGCAGGGATTACAGCGACATTCTCCTACATAAACTTTCCTGTGTGGTATGTGTGCTGTCTGAGCCGGGGAGTGGTGAGGCCCTTGCAAAAGCAGCGCTGGATCTGGGAATATGTGTCCCCTTAGTCACTTTCGGAACAGGGAATTACATGAGGGATCAGCTTGGGCTCATAAGAATAACAATCTCCCCGGAGAAAGAAATAGTTCATCTTGTGATGCCCGAACAGGACTCAGAAAGCATAATCAGGATCCTGATCGAGCAATCGCGGCTCGATCTGCCCGGACGCGGTTTCATTTATCAGACTCCTGTATCAATGGGACTTCCGGACACTTACTTAAAGATAGGCAAGCAGAAATTTGCTGCTACTATAGAACAGATAATTGCTGCCATCGACCAGCTTAAATCGGGAACAGGCTGGAGAAAAAGGCTGAATGAAGAACATCAGGAAAAAAAGATCAGAAAATCTTTCCTTCCTCAGGACAATTGTGAAATATCAATAATCTCCGATGAAGACCGTATAGACGAGCTGAGGGAAGCATGCCTGAAAGTGGGGGCAACAGCTGCGGTATCGGCCAGAGTGGTTCCCATTACCGGAAAAATTGAGGAAGAAGTTACTTCAGCGATGATCCGGAGCGCTGTAAATGTACCCGCTGATATAACCGATAAAGTGGTTGACATGCTTCTTGAAATAAGCACAATTAAGGATGATACAACCGACAGAATCCATGTTCTTGATTCTCCGGCTGCTTATGTCCATACACTCAAATAACCTGCTCATCTCTGGCATAATCCCCGGTAAGGGCAAAAGTTGCATTTACCCCAGGCTTTACCTGGTCATCAGGAACGGTTCGTCGCTGCTGAAAATTATTCCAAGGGCACAGTTCAGGTGTTCAAGGAACTCATCTCTTATAATGTGATAATCTTCCACGAGAAAATCAGGCTTTATCAGAAGCTTCTCCGACAAGTCCTTGCCGGGGTTTTTCCTAAGCTTATAAATAGCGGGAAATAACCTGATCCCCTGGTTGACTGACAGATAAGATTCGCAATAGAGCAAGGTCTGAAGCCATCCGTCCGGATCCTTATCGCGGTCATCCATAAAAAGCTGCTCAACGGAACTTATTGAATCTGCCACATTTCCCGTTTTATAATCAATTATCCTGGTCACCCCGGTCCTAATGTCTACCCTGTCAATATTGCCCCCTGCTTTCAGATTGATAATTCCTTCTGATGTTTTAATGTCAACCGGGAATCCGAAAGGTTCTTCGAAAGCTATAATTGTCAGCGGAGCGAAATCCCGGTCAAACAACAGTACCCTGGAGAGAAATACCATTAATACATCCCTGACAATCATTTCATTACCAGCAAACACCGGATTGTTATCCCCTCCTGTATTTTCCCGTATAGTTCTTCTGATCAGACCGGCAAGATCATTCCTGTTATTTAAAAGATCATTTATTTCATCACTATTAAGAACTTTACCACGATATTTTTCATACAGGGTTTTTATTGCTGAATGCAGAATAGTACCAAGCTTTGCCGGATCAATTTCTTCCTGAATCTTTTTCTTCTCCTCAAGTCCGCATACATATCTGTAATAAAATTTCATCCGGCAATTCAGCCAGGTGTTTATTGCAGATGGTGAAATATATTTATCCCTTCCTTTAACTTTTCCGGAAAATCTTTCAATTAGCCTTTTATTATGCTCTTCTTTTCTTTCAACAGCCTCACTTACAGGATTCTGGTTTTTAATCCTGAAGGTCAGATTAAGCATTTCCGGCTTTTCACCGCTGACATATTTCATCTGTTGCAGAAAACGGCTTATCTCTCCGCTTCTCAGACCATCGGAGTTAGAATTATATATGAAAGTAATACTCTCCGCTCTGTGAAGAAGCCTGAAAAAGTGGTAAGCAAAGATTGATTCCTGGTGATTTACCGATGGCAGCCCAAATGCTTCCCTCAGGCTGAATGGTATAAATGATGAGGATGTTGTTACTGAAGGAAGCACCCCTTCGTTTACCGAAAGCATTATGATGTTTTTAAAATCAAGAGCTCTTGATTCAAGTATTCCCATTACCTGAATTCCCGACAACGGTTCTCCTGAAAAGGGTACTGACTGGTCGTTCAGAAGCCTTTCAAGTATCTTTGTCCAGGTGCTTACTGTTAAATTAATTTGCGGACTGGCTACAACGGCATCAAGCCGGTTCATAGAAAGCAATATCCTGTAAATAAATTCATTTCTTATCCGGATCTGTGCCGCCTCATTGCTGGTCTTCTCCCCTGCTTCATTCTCTCCTGAACTGATGCTGAAAAGGATATCCTTAAGATACTCTGACAAAAGAGCCGGAGAGCCGGGTTTGCTGAATATTTTTGAAAGGAGTTCTGAACCAGAGAATAGAAACGACGGGATCCGGTAAAGGTTCTTTGAGATAATTTCTTTCGCAATATTTTGTTCCTGCTCATTCAATAATCCGGAAATTAGAGTATCAGTAATGATCCTGTCGACATCCTGATGCTCAAAGGAAACAATACTTTCCTCGATCCTGGCTTTTCGCTGCATTTCAAGAAGCCTTCTTACCAGAGAATAAACTGAAGTGTACCTGAGAGGATAACCCATTGTAATATTAATATCCTCCATATTTGCTGGGATGCTTGAGAGAACCGGAATGAGAAGGTTCTCGTCGGCAAGGATAACTGCTGTCTGGTGAGCATTTTCAGGAGTTAATTCATCCAGGTTGTTTATCAGCTCAGGGAGAAGCTTAACCTGAGCAACATCCGAAGAGGTGTTTATAACCTGTCTTTTTATTCCGGAAGGTTCCCCGGAAAGAAATGTGTTGTAGTTCCAATCACCTGGCATATCATTTCCAAACCTGGCAATATTGTCCCTCAGGAAGAATCCTGCTGAATTTAGTCTTCCCGGCGAAATGTATGAATTATCATAATCCCAGTAAAAACATGCTTGCCCGGCTTTTTTAATGCTCATCATAAGAGAATCCTCACATCTGTTCAGCGCATTGAATCCTATGAAATGAACCTGCTCCCATTCAAGACCAGATATTATTTCCGGAAGATGGTTTTCAACAACATCCCGGAAGATCATTCCTTCATAACCGATGTTCTGCTGATTAAGGGATGTCCGGAAATCAGAGTACAATTCATTCAGCACCGCCCATACGCTTAAGAATTCCGATTTTTCCCTGGTCAGCTTTGCAGGATTGATATTTATCCAGAAGCGTCGGATTATTTCAACCTGTTCAGCTGAAAGTGCGCCAAATTCCTCATCTATCTTTCTCAGATCATGGACATTGCGAAATACTTTCGATGCATCTGCAAGATATTTGTCAATATCATCGAAATCATTCAGGAGCATATCGCCCCAGAAATAAAAATCATCAAAACTCTCGTTGTTTTTTCTGATCCTGATGTACACTTTGTAGAGTTCAAAAAGAAGTATTTCATTCTCAGCCGGCTGAAGGCCGGAGTAAGAATGAAACAGGTCATTTATAGTCATTACGGCCGGTGTCCATACAGGTTTGCTGATTTCCTCTGAAAGATATTTCTTAAGGAAAAGACCTGCTCTGCGGTTTGGAAAAACAAGGCAGTGCCTGTGGAGGTTGTTTCCATGGCTTGTATAAAGTTGCCGGGCTATGCGTTGCAGAAAGTATTCCATAGTAGGTCATGTGGTCGTTTGGTCAGGCAGTCGTGGGATCATGCGGTCATGCGGTCGTGCAGTCGTGAAGTCGTGCAATCTTCCCTGCCAGGTATCAAGCTCTTCCATCTTTTTTTCTATTAGTGATGAAAGCTGGTCATTTCGTAATCCTTCCCATGGTGTAACAGCCAGAAATCTGGGGGGAACTTCACCTGTAAAACGCTCAACCATAATGCCGGGGGTTAGTTTTTCCAGGAATCTTATGATGAATTCAAGATACTCTTCCCATGTGAAAAGATGAAAATCAGAAGGATTGGTCATAAATTCCCTTTCAATGACTGTTCCCTTTATGATCTGAAGTTGATGGAATTTCACTGAGGTCAGTGGCAATTCCGATATTATTTCCGCCTCCCCAAGCATATCTATTTCAGTTTCACCCGGAAGGCCGAAAATAAAATGAGCTCCGGTATTTATCCCAAATTCAGCGGTTAACCGCAGTGCAGAAACCGCATCTGCGAATGTATGAGCTCTGTTTATCCTGAGAAGGGTCTTATCATAACATGTCTCAATACCGTATTCAATTGCTATATAGTACTTTTCGGCAAGCTCTTTCAGATAACCCAGCTTTTGTTCATCAATACAATCGGGCCGGGTTCCGATGATAAGGCCTATGACACCAGGATACGCCAGGGCTTCCTCATAGACTTCCCGCAGAACTTCAAGTGGTGCATAAGTATTTGAATATGCCTGGAAATATGCCAGATAGTTAGTTGCCCGCCTGTAACGCTTTTTATGAAACTCAATTCCTTCACTTATCTGGAAAGTTACAGATTTTTCGGGCTGGCAATATGAAGGATTAAATGCATCATTCAAACAGTAAGTGCATCCTCCGGTACTTTTCGTGCCATCCCTGTTCGGACATGTAAATCCGGCATTTATTGATACCTTCTGAACTCTTTCTCCGTATTTCTTCCTGAAATAGTCAGTACTGGCATTGAATCTCCGGTCATGTCCCCAGGGGTACAATGAATTATTTAATCCGGTGTCGGACCTCATACTTCAACAATTTTATCTTTATCAACATACCAGATGAAGGATTCTATATTATCCATATCCCATCTCAGCAAGGAGGTTACTGTAGTGTAGTGTCTGGTCATTATGTCTGATGTCTTCTTCCCCGAACTTAAAATCGATCACGGTTGCTTTCCCATCGCTGATAATTACTCTGTCAGGCCGCCAGGTATTGCCTGAAGGTGTGAGTATTTCAGTTTCCCTAAAGATTATGATCCCCGGAGCAAACCATTTTGCTACCCCAGGGGAACTGACAAGTGAATTAAGCTTTTTCTCCAGTTCACTGTATGCGGATGCGGGGATCTTCCCTTCCCTGACCAGTTTACTTACTGCTGAAGGAATATCTGCAGAAGTGCCTATCTCTTCGAAAACTTCATGCATGAGATTGCCATAATTGATTTTCCGCTTCAGTCGCAGCCCTGGAAGGGGAGAAATAATTTTCTCCATGAAGCCTTAATCTGAGTGATTCCGGCCGGCTGTTAACCGTATAAAGTTCTGAAATGATCACTTCACTTTCTTTCTGTTTTTCAATGCTTCCGGGGATCTCACCAAATTCAAAGACCCCTTTATCACTGTCGAAATATTGATTCAGGGCCATTCCCTGGCTGCCTGCAGGATTCTCACCGGAGGCCAGGGCATTTTTTATGGTCTCTGCAATTGTGGAAGCTTTACCTGCATTCCCGGGTACAAAACCATAAAGGGCATCTTTTGCCCTTGTCATTGCCACATAAAGGAGATTAATATTATCGATATATGAAGAATACTTCTCCCTGTTATAATCATCTGCAAAAATTGTGCTGGCCAGGAGACTGCTATATCTTACAGGCACAATTCCGAGTTCATTGAAAGGCGATACATGCGGGTTTGATCCATAAAAACGGTTGCTTACCTGAAATATAATCCAGGGTCCATGAAAGGAACGGAAGTATTACAACTTTAAACTCAAGCCCCTTAGCCTTATGTATCGTAAGGATCCTTGCAGCATTCTGATCTGACGGCAGTGAAATTGATTTCCTGTTGCCGGTAATTTCCCACCATCCCAGAAAAGAATCTGCATCAGAGCTCTTGCTGCGTGAGAAATTCAGCACCTGATCCTGGAAAGTGTTAGATATGCCACATTACCCGGAATATTTATGCCAAGATTGAAGTAAGAAATTATGCTTTCGGTTATCTCAAACAATGGACTGTTGCGCATTTTACCCAGGAACTGCCCGTAATCTTCAGGAAAATAACCATGTGAACCGTTACGGAGTGCATCATTATATAGACTTATTTTCCCAGCATCCGCATCACCTGATGACAAACTGTAAAACCTCAACATCAGAGCCCTGCTTATCATATCTTCAGGATCGCATATAACCCTGAGACGCAGCAATGATAAAATTAATTGCATGTGAAGAAGATAAAGCAAGCGAATCATCCGAAACCACTTCATAAGTATACTTCACTCTTTTCTTGCCGGAGCAACCGTTTCCGTAATCAATCATCCTCCTTACAACAGCTTCTCCTTCCTTTACCTCTCTGACAATGATGCCGATATCCGAAGCCTGATATCCATGATCCTGGAACATTTCAATAACTCCGGGTATCCTGTCAAGAACTATTTCTTTCCATCCCTTCGGTTTATTTTCATTTTCGCTATGTTCCATGCCATCTTTCTCCTGACGGTCATTATCAACCATGTCAAGCCTGACATATCCTCCATTTCGTTTACCCGGGATCAGACTGAACAGCGCCAGTATAGAGGTTCACAAATTCAGACCGGAATCCGTGTTTCGGAGAAATGACCTGTCAGCCTGTAAGCGGGATGAGAGAAAAGAGAGCATTATTGAACCTGATGATATCGGACCGGCTTCTCCAGTTATTAGCAAGTGGCTTGCTGAAGAACCGTTCATTATCCACCTTATCAATCTGAAGATCAGCGAGAATCCGCCAGTCGCTGTTCCTCCACCTGTAGATCGATTGCTTTATGTCGCCCACAATCAGGTTATCACAGCCTCTTCCCATGCTTTCATCGATAAGCGGATAAAAGTTATTCCACTGCAGCATGAGGTATCCTGGAATTCATCAATCATATAATTTTCATAATGATTCCCGATCTTTTCGTAAATAAAAGGCGTCTGGTCCTTACCGGTAATAAGCTTAATAATTCACCGGCATCCGAGATAAGAAAACTGTTTTCATCAGAGGCAACCTTCCGCACCTTTTAAGGACATCCGACAGAATCCCCAGGGCGTAAACATTCGAATAAATAACTTTTGCAGTATTATATAAAGTGAAATTATTATCACAGTAAGTAATTGCTTGTCCTGAGTGTTTCTTCCAAACCACCATGTATAGCGCTTAGAAGCTGTGGCGCAGGCTCCTTTGTTGACCACCGCGGCTTATCCCCGACGATAAGTCTGACGCTATTGTTTGGTAAGACTATTAAGCCATTTGACAAGTGATTTTATGAATGCCGGGAATACCCCGGCTTTTTGCCATAAAACATATCATCAGTGAGTTGAAACCTTCATAGATGTCTTTCAATTCTTTCCAAAATCTTCAATGGTCTTTTCAATGGATGATATTAAATCCCTGATATTATTTATATAGTTCCGAAGAAAAGCTTTGTCCTCAAGTTTTTCTCTTTCTGTCTCCGATAAAATCTTAAATTTCTCCCTGAAAAGCTCCTCTGCCAGCTTTGTGATCTCAGCCTTCAGTTTCCATGTTTTTTCCTCTTCAAGATTCCTCAGAACATAATCTGTAAGCCAGTTCCTGAGTTCCTGGATCATCGGCCGATGAGGCTATCATCTCATCAATAGCGGAGGATAGAATAATACTGTGATCCAGTTCAACATTAAAACCGGAATGAAGACCGGTTTCCCTGGCAAATGCCCGGATCACTTTCTGGAAAAACGAATCGATCGTTGAAATTGAAAATCGTGAAAAATCGTGCAGAATGGAAAAAAGTAGTTCAGCAGCTTCTTCCCTGATCTTTTCCTCACTTTTTCCGGTTTCAGCATGAGATCTTCAAGATATTCCGACTTCCCGCCATTTGCGAGGAAGTAAAGCTGATCAAGTATCCTGCTCTTTCATTTCTGCCGTTGCTTTATTCGTAAATGTTACCGCGAGTATTTTACGGTAGTTATATCTTGATCTGAAGAGATGGGTTAGATATATTTTTGCCAGCCGGAATGTTTTTCCCGATCCTGCCGAAGCGCTGTATATGGTCAGTGTGCCGGAAGTCATGGAATAAAAGTAATGAATTTCTACTGACATTACTGCCATGTTGATACTTTTAGCTCTGTCGTGCGGTCATGCGGTCGTGCGGTCATGCAGTCGTAAAGTCTTAACTTAGTTTTAGTATCTTCGCTGCGTGAAAAAGAGGGTTGTAATAGGTTTGTCAGGCGGAGTGGATTCAAGTGTTGCAGCATGGGTTCTTAAGGAACAGGGATATGACGTTACCGGGCTGTTCATGAGGAACTGGCATGATACAACCGGATTGCTTCAGAGCGATTGTCACTGGGAAGATGACCTGATGTTCGCGGATATGGTGGCAAAAAAAACCGGGATCCCTTTTCACATTGTAGATCTGAGTGAACCTTACCGCAGAAGAGTAGTTGATTATATGTTTGCTGAGTATGAAAAAGGGAGAACACCCAATCCGGATGTACTCTGCAACAGGGAAATCAAATTTGATTCGTTTGTACTGGAGGCGAAAAAACTTGGCGCTGATTTTATTGCCACAGGGCATTATTGCAGAAAGGATGAAATAAAATCAGGAAGAAATACAATTTACAGGCTTCTTGCCGGTAAGGATGAAAACAAGGATCAGAGTTATTTTCTCTGCCAGGTCAGTCAGGCACAGCTTGCAGAGGCCTTTTTCCCATAGGGGATCTTACAAAGCCCGAGGTTAGGAAGATCGCTGATGAACTCGGACTTCCGACCGCAAGGCGCAAGGATTCCCAGGGGATCTGTTTTATAGGAAAAGTTCATCTTCCTGTCTTCCTTCAGCAGAAGCTGAAAGCAAAAGAGGGACCTGTAATTGAAATTGATAAATCGGCTGATCTCTTATCATGGCATTCAGGGTATCCGGATAAGAATGTAACTGATGAATCAGCTGAAGAAAATGACCTCTCCTCATCATTTGGGTGAACTGGCGGGAAAAACAATCGGAAACCACAACGGGGCACATTTCTTCACGATAGGACAAAGAAAAGGTATTAATATTGGCGGCTATAAGGAACCTCTGTTTGTAATTGGCTCCGATGTACAGACTAATATACTTTACGTGGGCGAAGGGCAATCTCATCCCGGGCTATACCGCAAAGGATTGTTCATAAGGGATGATGAGATACATTGGATCAGGACCGACCTTGCAATGAATACTGGTGAGAGCCGAGAATACATGGTAAGGATCAGGTATCGCCAGCCATTGCAGAAGGCAATGATTTTCAGAAGGGAGGATGGAATTTATGTCATTTTCAACAAATTACAGAGAGGTATTGCGCCCGGCCAGTTCGCGGCATGGTATGAGGGTGATGAGGTTATGGGGTCAGGGGTGATTGACGAATGAAAGGCACAGGGCGCAGAGCTCAGAGCGCAGAGGAAAAACACAAATCATCTTGGTGCAACTTAGTGTCTTAGTGCCTTAGTGGCATTTTAAGTTTGCCACACGTAAGACACAACGATCAAAGCCAGAATAATAACTTCTGAATTGCTAATATATAAAACAAAAAAATGAGAAAGATTTGTATTGTAAGCGGGGGATCGGCCGGGCTCGGACTGGCAATTGCCGGACTTCTGGTAAAGGAAGGAAAAGACGTCCTTATACTTGGCAGGAATAATGAGAAATTGACATAATGCGGCAAAAACACTGGCCGGATCGCGGAAAATGCCCGGACATCAGTACTATGGTGTGCAATATCGGCAATGAAGCTGATGTCAGAGAAATGGGGAAATTTCTTAAGGAACATAATATTATCACTGAGTATCTTTTCAACAATGCCGGGAAAGGTCATTTTGAAAGTGCATTAACAGCAACATCCGATGTTATTGATGATATTTTCGAATCCAGCCTGAAAGGGCTGATACTGCTGACATCAGAGATATTAAGAATTACACCGGAAAAAGAAGAGCTGACTATCGTAAATATAATGTCAACATCAGCTTTACTGGGTCGCGATCAGGAGACAATTTACTGTGCCGCAAAGTGGGGCGCAAGAGGTTATACCGAAGCCCTCAGAACTGAATTAAAAGGTAAAAAACGAAACATCATAGCCGTTTATCCCGGCGGGATGAAAACAGATTTTTATAAAGCAGCCGGTGTAAAGCGTGATCTGACAGGTTTCATGGATCCGCATGAGGTTGCGGAGAAAATTGTAAATGCGGTGCTAAATGCGGATAAACTGGTTGTTACGGATATTACAATAAGTCAGGAAGAAGTAGTGTTGCTTTGGAATAAACCGTGACGGATTGCTATCGACAACCTTACTTCGTCGTGACTCGCAATTACGACAATCTTGTTCAGGACAATCTGTTCTTATAATCTTCATAGCCAAACTCTCTGATCAGTCTGAACTTACCATCCCTTGTCCAGATACCTATAGAGGGATGATGAACACCGTTGAATGTGGTGGTTTTCACCATTGTATAATGGATCATATCAAGGAAAATGATTCTGTCGCCGCGTTTAAGTTCTTTCATCAACGACCAGTCTCCCATGAAATCACCGGAAAGACATGAGTTCCCTCCCATCCTGTATGTTGGTTTGCCCTCGACCGGATCGGTGGCATTAAGTATCTTTGGCTTATATGGCATTTCAAGGCAATCGGGCATATGGGCAGTGAATGATACATCCAGAATTGCAGTTGTAATTCCCTGATTATCTACAATATCCTCAACTGTGGCAACAAGCTCACCAGTCTCCCAGGCAAAAGCGCTTCCCGGCTCAAGAATAACATGAAGCCCTGTCCTCTTTTTAAAATCCCTGATAAGTTCAATAAGATGGTCCAGTATTATAATTTTTCCCTGTTATCAGATGCCCTCCGCCCATATTTATCCATTTAATGTACGGGAAGAATTTGCTGAATTTGCTCTCGACCACTTTAAGAAGCTTTTCCAGTGCGAAAGAATCCGACTCAAAGAGAACATGAAAATGCAATCCTTCTATTCCATCCGGAAGACTTCTCCCAGGTCTTCGGCCCTGACACCAAGTCTGGAACCCGGAGAACCAGGATTATAAAGACTGTGATTTATTTCTGAAAACTCCGGATTTATACGTAAACCGGCAGATATAGTGCGGGAGTACCTTTTATTCTATCTGAAAATTTTTCATATTGATTGAGGGAGTTGAATGTAATATGAGAGCTGTACTTCAGAATTGAATCAAACTCCTCTTCTTTAAAAACAGGTGAATAAGTATGGGCCGGTGATCCCATCTCCTCAAAGCATAGCCTTGCTTCATTAACGGAGCTGGCAGCGGCTCCTGAGATATATTCCTTTACAATATCAAATACACCCCACATTGCAAATCCCTTGAAAGCAAGAATAATTTCTGCTCCGGATTCATCTGCAACATGTCTGATCAGCGACAAGGTTTTCACGAAAACGCTCTTCATCGATGATATAGCAGGGGCTGGGTAATGCTTCGTAGTTAATTTTCAAGGTGTTACGGCGATTATGGCGTTAGGGCATTACGGCGTTAATAGGTTACGGCGTTATGGTGGTAAGGTGTTACGGTGTTACGGTGTTATGGTGGTTAGGTGTTACGGTGTTACGCCGTTATGCCGTTGCGGAGTTACAGCTTTATGGCCGTAATGCCGTAATACCATAAAGCCGTAAAGCCTTTTTAATTCTCACAGTTCCAGATCCACATCATGGATCTCCACCCACGGTAATCCGAGCAAGTTAAGCTGTTCCATGAACGGATCCGGATCAAATTCCTCAACATTGAAAACACCCGGTTTCTTCCAGATACCTTTCAGGTACATCATGGCGCCTATGGCTGCCGGTACACCGGTCGTATAGCTAACCGCCTGGGCTCCTGTCTCTTTGTAGGCAGCCTCATGACTGCAGTTATTATAAATATAATATGTCTTATCCTTTCCGTTCTTTATCCCGCGGATCCTGCAGCCTATTGACGTCCAGCCTTTATAATTCTCACCAAGTTCACCCGGATCGGGCAGAACCGCTTTAAGGAAGCGGATAGGCACAATTTCTCTTCCGTCAAACATAACCGGTTCAATCCCTGCCATTCCTATGTTCTGGATTACTCTGAGATGAGTAAGGTATTCCTGTCCGAATGTCATCCAGAATCTGGCTCTTTTGAGTGTTGGAAAATTTTTAACAAGAGATTCAAGTTCCTCATGATATATAAGGTATGATTCCTTAGGTCCTATCTCAGGGTAATTAAGTGGTTTATGGATCTCATGAGGTTTGGTATAAATCCATTTGCCGTTTTCCCAGTATTTGCCCTTCTGGGTTACTTCCCTGATGTTTATTTCGGGATTGAAATTTGTTGCAAATGGTTTACCATGGTCACCTGCATTACAATCAACGATATCGAGATAATGAAGTTCATCAAAATGATGTTTCGCAGCCTAGGCCGTAAAAACTGAAGTTACACCCGGATCAAATCCACATCCGAGAATTGCTGTCAGGCCTGCATTCCTGTATCTTCCGGCATAAGCCCATTGCCAGCTGTATTCATATTTTGCTTCATCAAGGGGCTCATAATTTGCAGTATCAAGGTAAGCCACTCCTGCTTCAAGACAGGCATCCATAATATGGAGATCCTGATAAGGTAAAGCAACATTAACAACAATATCGGGTTTGAATGACTTTATCAGGTTAGACCAGCTGCGGAACATTATCAGCATCGATCTCAGCTGTCTGAATACGATCTTTCCCTGCTTTTTCAGCAATGGCATCACATTTGGATTTTGTACGGCTGGCGAGCATTATTTCACTGAATACATCAGGAAGGGATGCCATTTTATGGATAACTACTGTACCCACACCTCCTGCTCCAATAACCAAAACTTTTCCCATGATCTAAATTCAATTTAAAATATACATTAAACAGATTTCTTCAACAGATCGAAAATGTAAGTCTGTCCCAAATATAAGATATTAAAATGACCAATTCAGCAGGTATTAATCATAATATACTCTATTTACGGAGCCGGCGGGGAAAAGCATTTCATGTTTTATTCTGTTTATATTTGTAAACTTATTTTTCTTACGGCTCTGATGAAGCTGCTTAATCCTCTTATAATTTTCCGGATTCTCAGTACTATCCTACTGATTGAAGCTATTTCATTCATTGTTTGCATTCCGGTTGCCCTGATATATGGTGAAAATCTCCTTCCCTTTATTCTGTCGGTGGCTATAACGATCTTTATTTATCTGGTTTTGCGTTAGTAACAAGACATGCGGACATAAAAAAGTAAGCAGCAGGGATGGTTTTGTCACGGTGAGCTCTTTCATGGATTGTTTTTTCCATAATGGGGACATTCCCTATCTCATCAGTGGCTCGGCACTCTCATTCATTGATGCATTTTTTGAATCAGCATCAGGATTCACCACTACCGGATCATCCATTTTTACCGAAGTTGAAATACTTCCCTGGTCAATTTTATTCTGGAGGAGCTTTTCACACTGGATAGGAGGATTAGGGATCGTTGTTCTGGTAATTATTATACTTCCTGCCTTTAAGAATTATGGGATACCAGCTCTTCAGCCTTGAATCCTCTATTAAAGAAAAGATACATCCCAAGACAAGGGCCGTGGGTTACAGGGTTCTCTTTATCTATCTGGGAGTCTCAGCAGCACAAATGGTCCTTCTATATATTGGTGATATGACACTCTTTGACAGTATTTGTTATACGTTCGGTACGATAGCAACCGGCGGATTTTCGACAAAGAACTCGGGATTGATGTATTATTCGTCGTACAATCAATATATTATTATGATATTCATGTTCCTTGCCGGAGTGAGCCAGGTAGTCTATTACTATCTCATTAAAAGGAATTTCAGAAAAATAATACAGAATGATGAATTCTGGTTCTATCTGGATGTAACGATAATCTCCGGAACAATTGCAACACTGATACTGCTCGGTTATAACAAGGCTCTTTTGAAGTGGCATTCAGAGCAGGCTTTTTTAATGTAATTTCAATAATAACAACCACAGGGTTTGCATCTGTCGATTTTTTATACTGGCCCGTACCGGGACTTATCCTGATCTTTTTTCTGTTATTTGCCGGAGCCAGCAGTGGGTCTACAACCGGAGCAATAAAGATGGGACGGCATCTGATAGTATTACGGAACATCAAAGGTATTTTTACCAGACTTGTTCATCCGAATGCTGTTTCGACTATAAAGATAAATGGCAGGATCATAACCTCAGTAGGGAATATAACCATCCTGTCCTTTGTCTGTTTTATACCTTTTCATTTTTCTTATCGGGACTATTATAATTGCCATAGCCGGCGCTGATCCCGTTACAGCAGCAAGCTCGGTAGCTGCATCATTGGGCAATGTTGGACCGGGACTTGGTACAGTCGGTCCGATGAGCAATTATGCTCACTTACCGCAAATAAGCAAACTGGTATTAAGTCTTCTAATGATTATCGGAAGACTTGAAATAATTGCTGTATTTGCACTTTTCACCAGGTCGTTTTGGAAAATATAAGATTCAAAGTTCCAGATTCCAGATTCCAGGTTCAAAATTCCAGGTTCCAGGTTCAAAGTTCCGGATCCATAAACCAGCCTCCGCTACCTCCTTCGCTAAAGCTTCAGAGGTCAAAGAAAGCTTCGGCTGGTAAAGCCTGAAATCTGGAACTTTGAATTTATTTAACGAATTTTCTCACTTCTTCGAGGATTTCAGGAGTTCCGGTATTGAACCAGTAACCGCTGTCGGAAAGAAGAGTATAGATCTTATGTTGGGATGCCAGCTTCAGATAGAGTGTTGTCATCGAATAAATTCCATCCGACATATAACTGAAAATTTCCGGATTGATAATATGCATTGAAGAAAATGCAATTTCAGAAAGGTAAGCGTCATTACCGCGGACAATGATTCTTTCGCCGGTCAAATTATTACACCATCCGCAAAGTAATCCGTCCTCATTAACCAGAAGGTATCTGTTTCCTGGTCTGTGTCGTACTGACAGTGTTGCAAGTCCACCTTTATACCTGTGATAATCAAATAATTCCGAAAGGTTGAAATCGGTTATAATATCAGCATTATATAAAAGGAATGGATTTTTGTCAAAAAAATCTCTTGCTTTATAGAGGCCTCCTCCGGTATCAAGCAATTCATTTCGTTCATCCGAGACAGTTATACTGAACCCCAATCTTTTCAATCGTTCGATCTCCTCTTCTACCATGTCGGCAAGATGGTGAACATTGATAATTATATCATCGAATCCATGTGCTATACACTTTTCAACTGCCCTTCTCAGAAGGCTTTTACCGTTTATATCGACAAGTACCTTGGGAATTGTATCAGTAATTTTCCCGAGGCGTGTTCCTTTACCGGCAGATAAGATCATTGCTTTCATAATCCGCCTGCTTATTTTCTGTTTGCTTCCAGTGTTTTAAACAGGGGGGTCTGCGATGAAGCACATGATTGCACTGAATAATTCGGCGAGATCTATATGTTTCTCAGCCGTTGCGGCAACTGTCTGGAGAAGAAATACCGCCGGTACCAGAGTTTCGGTAAAAGTGGGTTTCTTTTCATAAAGGCCTCTGAAGCCAAATGCACCAAGAGCCTGCATCAGTCTTATCATGCTGAATCCTGAATAATACCCCCTGAACTTTTGCTTATCTTCTTTTGTGACAAGGCAGAATTTTTCAAGGAAGTACTCCATCATTTCATCACGGTCTGCCTGCTTCATCGGTATCTTTGCATCATTTAGCAAAGAGGCAACATCATATTGTGGTGCTCCCTTTCTTCCACCCTGGTAATCGATGAACCAGGGCTCCTCATCCTATCAGCATAATATTTGCTGACTGGAAATCCCTGTAAAGGAAATATTTCTGACCGGTTTCCAGAAGATAATCGGCCAGAGTATCGAAATCATGCTCCAAGATGACGCTCCCTGAATGGCACAGCCAGCAGTTTCAGAAGCATATATTTATAATAATTCATATCCCACATCATCGACTGCCGGTCGAAACTTTTATGAGGATAACATAAACCAAGATTCAGTCCCTTGATGCCCCTGGTCTGGAACAAAACAAGGTTATCCAGTATCTTTCTGTACAATATTTTTAGTTTCTTCATTAAAATCGGAGATATCCGGCCTGCTGTGCAGCCAGGTATAAAGATTAAGATCACCCAGATCTTTCTGGAAATAAATGAATTTGTCAGGCATATAGCAATATACTTCCGGAACGGGAAGGTTCGCCGAAACAAAATGTTCCGTAAATCCGACAAAGGCATTGTTTTCTTCAAGGTCCTTGTTATAAGTCCCGATAACAGTATTATCCTTATCAAATATCCGGAAATACCTGCGGTCAGAGCCCGATCGCGGTAAAGGAACTATCTTAGTTTCTGCATGGCCGGAATACTCTCTGTATCCTTTTGGAATTATGTCAATTATCTCCATTAAGCTAAATATCTGGTGTCTTAAAATTTTACCTTTGCTGTCTTTGCCCACCCCCATCCCCTCCCGAGGGGAGCCTTTGGCTCGTCACTTCTCCCTCTCTCCTCTTCTCTTTCTCCTATTCTCCCTCTCTCCCACTCTCCCCTCCTTCCTACAGACGTATCATGACCTTCTTCCTGAATAAAATCAATGCCAGTATCCATATAATAAGTACCTGAAGTAACGCAAACATAAGGCTTCCGTTCATATTACCTGCAACAGGAACACAGATTTTTTCGTAGATCCAGTTATAAAGTGTCATTTCCGCTTCACCTGCCGGGATTTTTACATTTAGCATGATCCTTGTCCAGATACCTGCCAGAAAGTAAGAAAAGAGTGCATTTGTTCCGAAAACAAGAAAAATATGAGCCCCACTTCTGCAATTTCCAGACATCGGAAATAAGATATATCAGTGCCAGAACACTCATTGCTATCCCGGCTGTATAAAGAACATAGGAGCTGGTCCATAATGGTTTATTCAGCGGGAACCAGATGCTCCATAAGAGTCCCAGTCCTGCTGATGAAGCTCCGATTAAAAAAAGTTTGAGTGCGGTATTCCATCCTGCAGATCCTTTACCCAGCAGTTCACCTGCATAGTATCCGATCAGTACTGTACAGATCGCCGGAAGAGTGCTGAATAATCCTTCAGGATCGAACGGCACACCAAAGCCTTTGTAGAGATGATTCTTCCCCAGGATTGCAGCATCGAACCTGGCAGCAAAGTTGCCCTCAATACTGTAAGGATCAGTTCCACCCGAGCAGAGCAAGAATGATCCAGTATCCGATCAGGATCACACGCAATCACTATCCAGAGGTAATCGCGGTTTACAGTAAGGCAAATGATGGCTCCAAAAAAATATGCAATTGCAATTCTCTGAAGGACCCCCATTATCCTCAGGGTGGAATAATCCCTCGAAAAAATGCGGGAATATTGGCAAGGAAAAGGCCCAGTGCAAAGATCGTTAAAGTTCGCCTGAAGATCCTGAACAATGACCGGCTGTTGAGTTCCTGCCCATATTTCTTCATTGAGAACCAGAGTGATACTCCGACAATGAACAGGAAAAACGGGAAGACCAGGTCGGTCGGGGTGCAACCGTGCCACTGATGCATGCCTCAGAGGAGGATAAACATATTTCCAGCTGCCCGGAGTGTTTACAATAATCATGAAGGCTATTGTCATTCCCCGGAAAATATCGAGGGAAACCAGTCTGCCTTTAATCTTAGCCATATATTTTCAGTCCTGAAATATTTTTTCCAGTTCAACAATACCAATCCCCGGTCTCTCTTTGAGGGTAATTTTCCCATCCTCCACAGTAACCCCCTCATAAACATCATTACTTATCAGCAGGTTACCGTCCAGGTCCGCCCAGTCGGCAAGTGGTGAGACCTGTGCTGCAGCAGATATTGCGCAGGAGGTTTCTGTCATACAGCCGATCATTACCTTCATTCCCATCTCACGAGCCATAAGCGCCATCTTATGTGCAGCATTCATTCCCCCGCATTTCATCAGCTTAATATTAATGCCGGAATAAATATCCTTAACTTTAAACAGATCAGCCGGTGTCTGAAGAGCTTCATCAGCAATTACAGGCAGTGGCGCATTTTGAGTAAGCCATGCTAATATCATCTGTCTGTTCTTTTGGCATTGGCTGCTCAAGGAAGACTCACATTCTGCTCCTTCAGCCAGTGCGCCATTTCAAGGGCATAGATTTTATCTTTCCATCCCTGGTTTACATCCACGCAGATTGGTTTATCCGATACTGTTCTGATAGTTTCGATCATTTCCTTATCATTACCCAGACCCAGTTTAACTTTAAGTATTTTATAAGGTTCAGCTTCTGCAACTTTTTGTTTCACCACATCAGGAGTATCGATACCGATCGTAAAGCTTGTATACGGAGTTTTGGCAGGATCGAGACCCCATAATTTATACCAGGGCTCTCCGACAATCTTACCTGTAAGATCGTGAAGAGCTATATCTATCGATGCTTTCGCTGCATAATTGCCGGGTGCAATCTTATCAATATAATCTATGATATCTTCGATCAGGAACGGATCGTTAAACTGTTCCATGTTTACCTGTCCCAGGAACTTTAAAACTGACTCATGACTTTCACCAAGATAAGGCGGCATGGATGCTTCACCATATCCGGTGAATACCGTCACACTCCAGCCGGGTCAGCACCACCGGTGTTGTTGTCCTTGATCCTGATGCGAGGGTAAAGACATGCCTGAGCTGAAGGGTATATGGTTTATATTTTAACCTGATCGGTGAACCTGTCTTCATTTTTCTGCCCGGTTTACCTGCCTGTTCATTTTTGCAGCATGCTGAAGCTCCGGTAATCAATGCTCCGGTAATCAGTCCGCTGTATTTAATAAAGTCACGCTTTTTCATTTCTGTAGGTTGCCTTTGTAACTCATTGCATTTTAAAGATTAGTAATTTATCTGTAATCTGCTTCTCAATTATACCATTCATGTGACCTTATGTTCAATCCCTTGCCTACTGTTCCGATTATCCTCCTTGCTCCCATCAGCATTTAAACAGAGAACTGTTATAATTTGACTTTGTTGAATCCAGACTGTTATTCCAGACCATACCATTGGTTACTGATGAGTGAATAAATTCTGTATTACCCATAAACATTCCGGTATGAGTGATCGCTTTTCTCCCTTTGCGTTAAGAGATCCGAAAAAGAGAAGGTCCCCCGGCATCAGAGCATCAAAGGAGGATGAAATATCAACTTCATCTCCATAAAGGAACTGTTGCGATGCATCTCTTGCAGGATTATACCTCCCGTGAAATATACTGTCTTCACAAAACCGCTGCAATCTGCCATTTTGGTTGAAGTTCCGCCCCACAGATAAGATGTGCCTGTAACCGATTTTGCAAAACTGATAAGTTTATCGGCTTCTGGCTTTATTTCAGGCACCATTTACAGAAATTCACTGACCGTCTTTTTATTCAGCATCCCCTGTCTGCCGTCGGGAAGTCCGACAACGAAATGATTTCCCTTTTCAGCAACATGATTCACAATAAATCCTGCAACAGCATCAGAAATAACTGATTTCCGGACTTTCCGGAAAGAATATCTCCCGATTTTTCCGTAAATATCAATCCTGTCCGATTTTTTCCATTTTGCCATTTCGATCTTCATCAAGATTTTTCACTATTCCGCTCCCTGCTGATCCAGCCGATATAATAATCAGGAGTCTGAATAAAAGCCAGCTTCCACTTTTTTTCAAAATTTTTACAGGTGTCCCCATAATAGCCTGTGAAACCATTTCGCTGGAGTGGGAAGGATCCTTTTTAATATTGCAGACACTTACCGAAACAATTCCCCAGGGTTTCCGATTCTCAAGGATCAGGAAGAATTTTCAGACTATCATAAATTCAATTCCTGAATCAGCAAAATATTTTAAGATCTCCGCTTTTTGCTTCCGGGAATCTGGTTTCACCTTTAATCAAATTTTTATCCTTCAATAATTCAAGGTTGACATCGCAGACAGCTTCCCTTTTATCCGGAACATAATTGAAATACAATGGAATCGACATCGTTTTTGCACCTGAATGGGAACTTCAGGTGGTTTACATCCGAAAGACAAACAGAATCAATAATTAATGCACCAATGTAATGCTTCATAAACTTGTCAAATTGCGTAAATTTCGTGCAAACTTATTAAAATGAAGGCAAAGAATTCCTGTAAGTTATTAAAATTAGTCAACAACCAGGTAACTATATGGTCTCTTACCTTTCTCCTTTGTGTTCTTAGTGCTACCTTTGTGTTCTTTGTGGTTAAACAACAATGAAAATGAAATTTGTAAAGGTCAATTCTTTTAGCTGCAATTTTGTGTCTGCAGATATTCAACTTAAGCTGTCAGCCGGTTGAAACAGGACTGGAAATGCTTGTAAAGAGCAATTTTGAGATCCTGAAGGGTAAGCGGGTCGGATTAATTACAAATCCAACCGGAGTTGACAGAAATCTGCAGATCGGCGATCGATATTCTGTATAATGCTCCGGGAGTGAAACTTACAGCTCTGTATGGACCAGAGCATGGTGTACGTGGAGAATTTACAGCAGGAGAGATCATCGGATCGGCAAAAGATCCGGCAACAGGTATTCCTGTTTACAGCCTTTACGGTGAGACCAGAAAGCCATCAAAAGAGATGCTTGACAGGTATTGATATACTCGTTTATGATATCCAGGATATCGGATCGAGATCCTATACTTACATCAGTACGCTCGGGCTGGCAATGGAAGCGGCAGCTGAAAATAATATCCCGTTTGTGGTCCTTGACAGGCCAAATCCTCTGGGTGGCGATCAGGATGGAAGGTCCTCTGGTGGAGCCAGGCTTCATTTCTTTCGTCAGCCAGTATCCTGTACCGTACATTCATGGTTTGACTGTGGGCGAACTGGCAAAATTTCTTAATGAGGAAAGACTTCTTAAAAACGGGATCAGATGTAAACTCGAGGTAATAAAGATGAATGGCTGGAAAAGGGATATGATCTTTGAAGAGACCGGATTGCCATGGATACCATCATCTCCTCATATACCTCATGCTCAATCACCATTGTTTTATCCTGCAACAGGGATAATCGGCGAGCTTTATGTTGCAAGTATCGGGGTTGGCTATACTTTGCCTTTCCAGCTTTTTGCCGCCGAATGGATCGATGCCGATTCACTTGTAAAGAATCTCAATTCACTTTCCCTTCCGGGAGTGATCTTCAGACCTGTTCATTATAAACCATATTACAGTGTTTCGCAGGGGAAGATGGTACATGGAGTCCAGATCCATCTGACAGATCCGAAAAACTGCACCTCTTACTCTTTTGCAATTTTATTTTCTGCAGGAAGCTCACAGGTTATGGCCTGAAAAGGATATTTTCAAGCTAACCGATCCATCACGGCTGGAGATGTTTGATAAGGTTTGCGGAACAGATAAAATAAGGACCGAATTTACAAAAACCTGGCAGGTCAGCTCCATTCTAAGTCTTTGGAATAATGACATTCCTGTTTTCAGAAAAAAAGCGGAAAAATATTTACTCTATTCTAGTACACTGATGATTTCCCCCTCCATGCTTTTTTCAAGCTCCCTCGCCTCCGTAAGGAACTCGTCAATATTCATTTCTTTGTAGAAAATCATACCGTGTGTGGCACGGATCTTTGGACTGTCATTTTCATAGAAAAAATCTTTGCCGAGAATAAGCTGAACCTGCTTATACTGCTCAACCCAGATCTGACGGGACAGGTCGGAGAAAGGTCCATCCAGTTCAGGACTCGGGAAATGAAGCATCAACCTGGCTGATATAGCAGTTTTTAAATGACCAGTCGAGGACTGCCATCGAATTAAGCGATACAGGAGTAAAGACATTTGCTTCAGAAGGATGAAATCTGAACCATACATTTCTGTATCCGATGATCCTCAGACCGGACAGGTCTTTTTCCTTTTTCCATTGCATCAGTGCCTGAGCAATTGCCTGAAGGACTTTATAATGAGTATCAGGACCCGATCCTTCGGGATCGAAAGCAAGACTTATGACTGTAGGCCGGATTCGTCCTGAGCATTTTAAGGATTGGCATAACATCCCTTGTTTTCTGAGGCTGCGAAGTAAAAATATCACCGGTATAAAATCCAAGGCGCAGATGCTCAATATTCTTAACCTTAACACCATAATGAGCCCATACAAGCTCCTCCTCGAATTCGCGAAGCATACCCTTAAGCTTTTGAATATCAGGAGGGTTCTTTTCACCGCTATAGCTTGTCTTTAAAACCTCTATATTCTTTTCAAGCTGACTTACAAGCTCTTCTTTCGATTTCAGATTATAAATGTCAACCATAACCCTTGTAATCCGATGGCAGATCCCTCTCAATTTGCCTTTTTCGTCACGGTCGGCAACCTTGTCGAGATAATGACTTACATCCTTGTCGAACTTATACCTGTATCCTTTATCAAAGAAATCAGGGTACCTGAGCATCTGAATCTTACCCTGTCCGATATGATTCAATGTCTCCTCAAGCAGATTCTGGAGCATTGGATTTGTAACAGCCGTAAATCCGGAAGTCAGAATTGCAAAATGAAATTTATTGGTATGGTTACGCAACTGAGGAATAATGCATGGGAATATACCCAGCATAATATCATCATGGTGCGGTCCGGTATGAAGAAATACCTGATCATTCTCCTTTATTCCTGCCCTTTTCAATCTTGTTTTTTGTGGATTCGTATAACTTCCTGAACAGTTTCCATTCCAGACCAGGAATAAGTGAGCAGTATTCATCATTTTTCAGATCGCTGAGTCCGAGATTATGTGCATATTTATCTATTTTCTTGCACAGGTCAAATATTGCTTTTTCGGTTTTCTCAAAACTCCATGTTCCTTCCCGGTAGTATCTCTCAATACTGTCATGAAGCTGAACTGCGGCTCCCTTCGTCAGATAGAACCGTGCATTTTTCAGTCTCTGCAATACTGTTGCCGGAAAAAGGTTATCCGGCTGGTTTTCGAGTGCATTTTTATTACGTGAGCTTTCGCTTCCCCTGCTGCAAAAATTATTGCTGAACAATCAGGATTATAAGTAATTGTTCCAAGCCCTATTGTTAATACAAGTCTCTTCCTTGATACTTCAATGCCTCCGAGGTCGCCTGCCGAGAGCTGCCTGTGATTCAAAATTTGTGGCAGTAAGTCTTGTTGTTGAATTATGATCGCTGCCCCTTGTATTAAAAGCAATGCTTCCGTCAGGTCCGATACCTCCAAGAAAAAAACCTATACCACCCGACTTCCCTTATCCGGTTTTCATATTCAGTGCACCAGTTATCGATCCTGAAAATCGATGCCTGTTGTATTTTTTCAAGAGGAGTCATCGCCTCCCTGTTACGGAGAGTAAGATCAATCCGGTTATCAGGAAAGACTTCGGAATAATGCAAACCATCATAACAGGGTAATCTTTTCGGCATTCATCAGCAAAGCATCCGGACGGATCAATTCCGAATCCTTTGATATAGAAATTTTGGATATAGTCATAAAAACTGTTATGCTGCCGCGGATTGATCGGATAGAATTCATCCATCTGAACAAATCTCAATTTCCGCAGGACCGGTTTTTTTGTTATAGAAAATCCATTATCTGCCATTATCCTTCCTGTTTCAGGTTTATCCCATCCGTTAAGGAATTTCATTGTCCATTTTACAAAATACTCAGGTGTTTTTCCTGTAGGCAGACTTATCAATCCTTCGGGATTTTCTGATACCCATTCCAGGAATCTCAGTGAGGTAAGCAAACCCAGATTGGGAAAATTCTGAACAACTATATAAGGAACTTTTGTTGAATGTTCTGTTCTTCCCGATCGTTTCATGAATGACACCTCAACATCTGTCAAACCCTTGTATTTCATAATTTTATATCCCTTTTACTTAGCCTTAACCTCAACCTCGAATTACCCAACCCCACCCCCATAGCCGTCACTAAGAATTTTGGGCACAAGTTTCCCTCCTAAAAAAGGAGGGGAAACTTTTACACCTCAAACCTTTTAATTACTATTTTGTTAGTTACACAATTTAATACTTGCAATTTCCATAGATGCTTGCAAAAAAAATGTAGTGCCCTTAGGTTGACGGCTATGCCCCCATCCCAGGGGATCTGTATCAACATTAACCTCAACCTCAGCCTTAGCTTATCGCAACAAAGCCTCATACATGATCTCTGCAGGATGCAAAGCTTTTCTTCCTGTCCCTTCAAGGATCTGGCTCCGGCAGGAAGTTCCGGGCGCAGCAATAACAGCATCTTCAGGAGCTGACCTCACTGCCGGGAACAATACCATCTCTCCTATTTTCATGCTTAGCTCGTAATGCTCTTTTTCAAATCCGAATGAACCTGCCATGCCACAGCATCCACTGGGAATCTCTTCAATTTTGTAGTTGGAAGGTATTGTCAGCATTTTTTTTGTAAGGGAAGTTGAAGCAATCGCCTTCTGCTGGCAGTGGCCGTGCAACTTAATTAATACCGGTTCATCGGAAAACTGATCAGGCCTTATTTAACCTTTGTCATACTCCCTGCAGATGAATTCTTCGAGCATCATGGCATTTCTTCCCAAGCTGTTTTGCTGGATCCTTCAAGATATCACCTGACAATTTCCGGATATTCATCCCTGAATGTGAGTATTGCAGAAGGCTCAATCCCAATCAGAGGAGTTGCTTCAGAAACAAGATCCTTCAGCATTAAAACATTCTTTTCTGCCACTTTCTTTGCGCTTTTCAGCAAGCCTTTCGATAAAAATGTCCTGCCGCTTTCAATATGTGAAGGTATCACAACCTGATAGCCAAGGGTTTCAAGCAGAAGAATGGTTTTGATCCCGATATCACTTTCGTTGTAATTTGTGAATTCATCTGCAAAAAGAAAAACCTTTCCCAGACGGATCCTTCATATTCTTTGAACCGCTCTGACACTTTTCGGCCCAGGTCTTTAGAGTGATCTTCGAAAGTAGCGGAATACTTCCTTTTTACCTCAAATCTGACGATTTTCTTGAATACCGGCAAGCCCTGTTACCATATTTGTCAGCGGTCTGACGAAATGGCCAAACCGGTTTATCCTGGGAAGCCAGCCAATCAGCAATGTCCTGAGTGGGATTCCGTGTAATTTATAATAATGCTGAAGGAATTCTGCTTTGAGTCTGGTCATGTCGACATTTGACGGGCATTCCGATTTGCACGCTTTGCATGAGAGGCAAAGATCCATAACCTTATAAATCTCCTTATGGTTATATGGATGCTTCCTCTTTGAGCGGGTAAGAAACTCCCGAAGGATATTTGCCCTTCCCCTCGTTGACTTATCCTCATCACCTGAAGCCATAAAGGAAGGACACATTGTTCCCCCGATAAGTGAACTTTTCCTGCAATCGCCCGAACCGCTGCATTTCTCGGCAGCGCTCAGAACAGTTCCTGTATCCGGGAAACTGAATATTGTTTCAAGAGGCTTTATAGACTCACCTGTGCGATATCTGAGGTTAGTATGCATCGGAGGAGAATCGATGATCTTACCCGGATTAAAAATATTATAAGGATCCCATGTCTTTTTGAGGATCCGCAAAATCCTATATATTTCTTCTCCAAGCATCAAAGGGATGAATTCTCCCCTCAGCCTTCCATCACCATGCTCACCGCTCAGAGAACCCCTGTATTTTTTCACCAGTTGTGCAACTTCCCTGGCGAGATTGCGGTATATTTCAACATCAGCAGGATCTCTTAAGGTCAAGCAGAGGACTGAGATGCAGCTCCCCTGTTGCAATATGGGCATAATACGAGCAATTCAGGTTGTGTTTCTTGAGAACATCCTGAAATTCAGCAATATAATCAGGAAAAATTCGGGAAGAACTGCTGTATCCTCAATCACCTGAACACTTCGCTTCTCACCGGGGATTATCAGCAGAACGCCAAGACCGGCTTTCCTCAGGTCCCATATTTTCTGTATTTCCTGGCATCAGTATAGAGCGGGAAATGATAACCATATCCGGAATCCCGGAGATCCTTCTCGATATTCTGAGCTGTTTTCCTGATCTCCTTTTCGGTTTTTCTCAGGACCTCTATAATCAATATGATCTTTGGATTTCCGCTGATGAAGAATCTGTTCTTGCTTTGTTCGATATTATCTTTCGTACATTCAAGGATGAAATCATCAATCATCTCCACTGCTGCCGGATTATGCTTCAGTATCAGGTTATTTGCCTTAACAGCGTCGGCAAGGCTCATAAAATGTGCACAGATGAGTCCGGTTTTGTGTTTGGTAAGGGGAAAGAGGTTAAGCTTCATTTTTGTAGTAAAGGCCAGTGTGCCTTCAGAGCCTGCGAGCAACCTGCAAAGGTTTATTTTTTCTCCGTTCCCGGTAAACAGATCGGTATCTAGTAGTGCGTCGAGGGCATACCCGTTATTTCTGCGTTTAAGATCAGGATGAGGAACTGATTTTCTTATCTCTTCCCGGTTGACAGGATCCGACAATACATCCCTGATGAAACGGTAAACAGATGTTTCAACAGATTTGACTGTCACCCGAACATTTCTCAAGAAACTCTTCATTGGTCAGAGCACTGAAACATTGCCTCGGAACCATCAGAAAGTATCACTTCCGCTTCCAGGATATGATCCCTTACACTTCCATAGATCAAGTGAATGAGCTCCGCATGAATTGTTTCCAAGCATCCCTGCCATACAGCACCGGTTGGCAGTTGATGTTTCCGGACCAAAAATAATCCATATGATTCAAGATACTTATTCAGTTCAGCCAGGATTACACCCGGTTCAACAACCACCCACTTTTCAGAAGGATTGACTTCCAGTATCCTGTTCATATACTTCGAAACATCCAGTACAATACCTGAGCCGACAACCTGGCCTGCAAGAGAAGTTCCCGCACCTCTTGGTATGACAGAGCTTTTTACTTTTTGGCGAAAGCAATTGTTTTTTTTATATCATCCTTATCTTTCGGCCTGACGACGGCCAGAGGCAATTCCCTGTATGCTGAAGCATCAGTCGCGTAGAGGATCCTGTGCATCTTATCAGTGAAAAGATCTCCCTTCAGTTCAGCCTTAAGCTTATCGAGTTTCATTTGTACAATTCTTTCTTTTTTAATACCAAAAGCAGGATCTATTTTAAGGAAAGGAATAATCAAGAATCCTGGTAGTGTACAGATCAAAACATAAATGAAGAAGTGCTGATATCCAAGCAGTTCCTGTAATGATCCGGAAATCATTCCCGGCAGCATCATTCCAAGCGCCATCAAGGATGTACCAGATCGCGTATTCTGCTGTTTTATAACGGCTTTCACTTACATAACAGAGCATATAAAGCATATAGGCAATGAATCCGAATCCATATCCGAACTGCTCAAGAGCTATTGAAAGATAAACGCATTATATCACCCGGCATTGGTTGTGCATATGCCAGATAAATATAGACTGCATCAGGAAGATTAATGCAGATTGCCATTATCCAGATAAGTCGTTTTAAACCGTATCTCGAAGCAGCAATACCACCCAGAATACCGCCAAGTGTTAAACACAGCATTCCAATGGTTCCATAAACTATTCCGTATTGCGCTGCTGTAAGGCCAATTCCTCCCGTACTTCTTGAATCCACAAGGAACGGGGTTGCCACTTTAACAAGCTGTGATTCGCCAAGCCTGTAAAAAAGGAAAAACAACAGAGCCGGTATTACTCCGGGTTTGGTGAAAAAAGAAACAAAAACATCCTTATAAACACCCCAGCTGATCCTTTCTTTTTCAGCGTTTTCAGCAGGATGAGGGAGCATGATCCTGTTATAGATTGCCAGAAGAACGAGAAGGACTCCAATGAAACCAAGGGCGACTGTCCAGCTGAAGGCTACATTGCCGGCTGTGACCAGAAATCCTGAAGCAGTTGAGACAGTAAGGTTCCTGTTCACCTTTACGGAAAGAGCCACGGGTTTATTCCAGTTCAGGCTTGTGAACTCAAACCTCCCGGACTGGTTTTTGGAAATGTCTATATCCTTGCTGCCTGTTTTTCGTGTCACATTCACCACGACTGTCTTTCCTTCCCCGGGAGGAGCTGAAAGTGCAATATAAATTACAGATGAATCTGACAGCGATTTCCCTGCCTGATAAAGTGGCACCTGCAGCTTTTCAGGGAAAAGAAGTATCTCAGGTTCTCCTTCTGACCTGATAATGTTAATTGAGGACGGATCGAAAGGCGTGTATTCTTCAGCCGGCACTGATGAAGCATCAAAATTAACGGATTCCAGCCCTGTATTCCTTAGAACAAGCCCGGCAATCACAGGTATGATTCCGAGCGCTGTGAGCATTGCAAAACGATAGAATGTTGAGCGTATCCCTACAAAAAATGCCTGCTTGTGCTGATCGAGGGCATACATATAGAAACCATCAGCCGCGATATCATGACTTGCCGATCCTATAGCAATCAAAGCAAAAAGTCCAAGGGTCAGAGGGTAAAAGAATGAGAGAGGCATAAGGATCCCTGCAGCAACGAAGGCCACACCAAGTGCAAGCTGGGTCCATACAACCCAGTTCCTTTTTGTCGATACCACATCGACATAAGGACTCCATAGCGGCTTTATAGCCCATGGAAGGTAAAGAAGACTGGTCCAGAAAGCAAATGAAGCAATTGAGATGCCCATTGTTTTGTAAATCAGACCAGATGTGATCATTACAATACTGTAAGGCACTCCCTGATAAAAATACAGTGTCGGTACCCATGCCCACGGCGAACGATCCTTTTTTATCCCCATTTTACTGATTCTGTAAACTGTTAAAAGTATATCCTTTTGCAGAAAAATACGTGATTATTTCGTCAAGTTTCAAATAAAATTTATCAGTCCTGTCCGGGTGGGTTCCCGGATGAATTAATACCATAGCCCCTCTTAATCCATCCGGATCAGTTGCTTCAAACTCCTTAAGCCGGTCAAATAATTTCTGCGACGATTTGTAATTCTGCATATCAGGTGTGGTATAGTCGGCATTCGTACCTGTTCCCGGAGTGAAATTAATGAGTTTTGCGCCAAGTGATGCTGTCCAGTTCGCAATTGCAGAATTATACCATTCATATGGCGCAAGGAAATATTTTGTTGCAGGTTGATTGATCTTCTTTTTTGAGAGCCCGGCATAATTTGCTTTAAGATCGGAGATAAAAAGATCCCTATCCACAAGAAGTGAATCTCTTTTTTCCCAGGAAGCATACAGCAGGTGTTTGTCTGAATGAGGACCTATAAAATGACCTGCTGAGGTTATCTTTTTCACAATTGCATCATTTCCGGGATTTCTGAGAAAATTTCCTGTAAAGAAGAAGGAACCGCCAGATCCGGTTTTCGACAACACATTTATTACATGATCCAGACCTTCCCTGAATTCATCAGCGGAGAACAGCAGGAATATCTCCTTTCTGTCATTTTTTCTGATAATTGCACCGTTTTCATCAATCACCTCTCCCTTAGCTGTTGCGGATTGTTTTAAACCGTCATTTTCCAGCGCTGACAAATATATTGTGAGGTCAGCAGTACCATCCATTGTAGGTTCATTGGTACTGTAATCTCCTATATCATCATGATAAAGAGCCTTTCCATTCTGGAATGGTGTATATGGATCAGGACGGAGAAGGGTTAATCCGAGCTGCTGGTTATAAATCCTCCGGTAGATCGGACCGTCAACAAGACCTCCTTCCGGGATCTTTCCGGTTACTGCAGTGAGAGAAGAATGCGGATACAGTGGATAATCGCCTCCGGCCGGAAGTCCGCAGATCATTGTTGTCCCCCATGGGTTACATCCGAACAGCCAGTCACGCAAAGCTGCCTCAGTCTCTGCGAACTGATTATCGCCTGTTTCCTCAGCATATAACCTGTGTTGTGTCAGGGCAGCTGTAACATAATTATTTGAACACCATATAAAAGGAATTTTCACCTTAAAAGGATCGGCGATTCTGCGTTCCTCCATCATCCGGAGCCCTCTTCTCATAAAAGCCAGATATTTTTCAGAATATTTTGTATCTGACTGTGCAAGTCCGGCATGTCCCAGGTTGACAAAAGGATAGAACTGGTAATGACGGGCTGTATCGGTTTCGATCCATGGAGATACCCGTTCCAGTGTCCCCCAATAGTCGGCCTGAATAATATAGGAAGAGTCTCCCGTGAGTGAGAAAAGCTCCCAGGCTGCCAGTTCAAGATCATCAACATAATTATCCTCCTCATAAAAATAAGGAGAAACGGTACAGGCAGTCTGGGTTGTACCATAATCAGTCAGGGCAAATTCCCAGGCATCTTCTGCTTTTATCTTCAGCTTTTTGGAAAGATCAGCATCCAGTATCCTGAAAACATCAGCTCCTATAGCAAATGCAGATGCAAACTTACCAGCCGTTGAAGAAACTCCTGTTGTCCTGTTCTTGTATTTTGACAATCCCTGTGATTTACCTGTCACAAAATAGACAGGTCTGTATAAACCGTTCCCGTATGATGCCTTATCCACTGTGGGCAGCCTGAATCCAACATGATCCCTGTCATCAGCAAGCTGGTTATACATCTCACCGCTGTCGGGATTCATCTTCAAAAGCCAGTCCATTCCCCATTTTGCTTCATCAAGAATATCAGGGATCCCGTTACTGCCTGCATCACCTGAAGCATTGTAATAATCACCGAAAATTTCCGGATTTCTCCTGTATGCTACCAGCATCTGGTAAACAGCATTTGCAGAAGTGGTGACATACTGAAGATAATCGGTGGCATCATGCCACCCTCCCGTAACGTCAATCACCTGTCCGGTTTTTTCGGGATGGTCAACTATAAAGCCATCATGTGTGTGGCATGAATCAGCAAAATAAGGATTATATCCGCATCTCTGCTGCCTCATGTATTTTAGCAGGAAATCCGTGGTACCCTTATAAACATCCGCTCCAATCCTGAATGGGTCGGATACTGCATTTCCAGACCTGATATAATATCCTCCGGGTATTTCCAGCTTCGAAAAGTCAAGTCTGGCTGCAGATTGCATTCCCCAGTCTTCACCGCCGTAATTCTGAGCTTTTCCTTTATATATTATTTTGTTATCAATAGCATTATGAACTGTAAAATCTTTTACTGTCACCTCATCTTTAGAAATAAAGACCGCTACCTTAACAGATTCCGGCAGATAGCCTAGTTGGTTTGTTCTTATCCAGGACTGGGCTGATAATGAAGTTATGAATAACATGCATATCAGGAAATTGAAGAGTTTTTTGTTCATATTATACATATTTAGAATAATATACCTGAGTTAGTTATCAATTTTATCCACCCTGCCCCCATAGCCGGCCTCTGAAGCATTATTTTAATAACGTAAACTATCATAATTGTCTGGTTTATAAACAAATAAGTTTCCCCTCCTTTTAAAGGAGGGGTGGACGGGATTGCTGATTTTGAAATGTTTACAATTCTGCTTTCCCGGCCGGGGTGGTTGAAACGGATTCATCAGAAGTGGACATATTTCTCAGAATGAGTCGAGTAGGTAAGGGGAGTTTCACCCCGAACCTCTCACAGAACCGTACGTGATACTCTCGCATCATACGGCTCTTGTTACACAAAAGATCAGGTGAATTGAAAACCATAATGCCAATGGACAAATAGACCAGGATAGCAAACAGCAAGATTCCTGAGCCACCTGCCAGCTTTAGCAAAACTATTCCCAAAACGCCTGTACTTATTTACCGCCCACCTGACTAACCGTTCGTTTAAGATCATGAAGATTCTCGATAATTTGTTCATCTTAAACTTCCCATAGTAATTAAGCCACCCTCGAATTTTAGGATTTAATACCTGCGCAATTCGGGATAGATCAAAAGAAGTCCATCGATGGAACTTTAATTTTCTAAAGACCTCCACTATCTTATTTTCACTCTTTCGGCTAATCGCACAATCATAACTTAAAAACAGCTCTTTGCCATGATTAGTTGCAGACCTTGGTTGGAAACTAAATCCGAGAAAATCAAACTGTACTGTCTTAAACTTATCCTTTCGGTGATCTTTCTTACAGTAAACAATACTGGTTTTCTTTTCATTTAATTCTAATTTGCACTCCCCCATCCTAAGCTTTATGGCAATCAATACTTCCTCTGCTTCTGCCTGACTATTGCAATGAACAATGATGTCATCTGCATAACGTACAAAGCACAAGTTTGGATAAGTTATCTCAAGCCACTTGTCAAAAGCATAGTGGAGAAACAGATTAGCAAGCAGGGGACTTATTACCCCTCCCTGTGGCGTACCTTTTCCATCTCTGTTGCGTTTGATCCCTTTCCTGTCTTCTATGGGTGCCTGAAGCCATCTTGTGATGTACATCTTTGCCCATTTTTCTTCAACGTGTCGCTCTATTGCTTTTTGTAATAACTCATGCGACATGTTGTCAAAGAAACCGGATATATCCATGTCGATGACCCAATGGTAGCGTCGCACATTCTTACGAACCTG
Source organism: uncultured Bacteroidales bacterium (assembly GCA_963700275.1). GTDB lineage: Bacteria > Bacteroidota > Bacteroidia > Bacteroidales > VadinHA17 > LD21. Next base: position 185,819 of record CAVOWZ010000018.1, read on the forward strand.
TTCTACTGCCTGATGGGCACTCTTTAATGGACGATACCCGTAAGATTGCGGTGAGAACTCCGCTTCAAATCTCTGTTCAAGGTAGTTCTTAAGTACTTGTTGTGCTACCCTGTCATTAACTGTCGGAATGCCTAATTTCCGTTTCCTTCCATCATCTTTGGGTATCTCCACTTCAAGTACAGGGGGTGGAAAGTAGCTTCCGGAACTCATCCGATTCCACAGCATGTAGAGGTTGTCTTCAAGACGCTGCTCATACATGTCTATGGTCTCTTCATCTATCCCTGCGGCCCCTTTGTTCTTCCTCACTTTCTTGTAGGATTCCCAAATCATCCTCTTGGTAATTGGTATACTTTTCGTCTCAGCTCCACTATCCCTCCCCCTTTGTGGGGTTGTTAGCGGTAACCTCAACTGTGTAACCCCAGTCCTTCGCTCCACTCCCATTACAGGAGCTTCTTCACTACTATGACTGAGTCCGGTTCCATACAAATCATCGGTATTCAGCCTCACAGGTGTTTGCCCTGCTTGTGCCTTTCCTTTTGCATCTTTGTATGACTTCCCTTGTTCCATAACTATGCCTGAATAGAACTCATGCCTCCTTTATGCCGTCAGCCATGTAGCCAGTAAACAGGTAACCGCCACACTCTTCCCCCAGCGTTAATGAACTGGTAGTTTTGACTGAAAGTACGGTTTCACGACACCTCATCGAAGGTTCACTTTCGTTCATCTTTTCTATTCTTACCTAATCCTTCCAACAGGACTTTTTCCCTATTCCGTTCAATACCGCCCGGTCACCCGGGTAGCACCGTAGGGCGGTTTGCTAGTCTCGCCTGTACGATACCAGCGGGGGACCTTCCCCATCATAATTACAGCATTGATCCCGATCTTTCTCGGTCTCATTCAAGGCACACATCAACCACCCCGGCCAGACCATTTATATTTCTGCACGTTAGATGATTTTGTGGTCTGGCCACCCCTCCTTAAAAAAAGGAGGGGAAACTTTTATCTCCAAAACTCCTTAGATTGACCAGCTATGCTCCTGCCCCCTCAGTACTTTTTCTCAAGTTTTGCACCCTTGAAATAATGCATCAGAATTTCATCATATTTATACCCCTTTGACCCCATTACAGCTGCCCCTATCTGACACAAGCCTACACCATGCCCCCACCCTGCACCATGCAGGACAAATAGCACCTTACCATCACTTACTATCTTTTCAGGAATAAAGCATGAGCTGTAAAGATGAGTCTCTGACAGCGTTTTTCTGATCTCCAGCTCTTTACCAATTATCATGGTCCTTAGTGTACCTTCGATCTTCAGCCTGATAATTCTTCCGGATGTACCTCTTTCAAGCGGAATCAGCTCACCTATCATTCCAAAATCAATACCGGTTTTCATCCTTATGAGTTCACTAAGCTCCTCCCGGGTATAGGTCACCTTCCACCGGTAGAAATCCTTAGTTTCAAGGTCATAATCATTCAGGACCTGGCCAAGAATGTTTTTATCAGCTGTATTACAGAATGCGTCAGGTTTAGCCGCTATCCATTTTCTGATGTTCTCATCCCTATCAAAATCAAGATCATAGCCTTCAGGCTTCACCGGATTATCCACTACTCTCTTAAGATAAGGATGGCTGACAGGTTCCCAGACATTTTCAAAAAGCTCGGTAACGCCTCCGCAACATTTATAATACCTTGTATCACAAATAGATTCTTCGTATGTAAGCACTTCCCCCGAGGTTTCCTCAACTGCTTTTGCAACGACCGGTGTTGCGGCCCTTGTGATCCCCTGGTATCTCTGGCAATGGTCATCAGCACATACATCAAATTTCTTATGATCCTCCCTGTCGTACCACCGGACAATTTCGGAATCAGTAGTGAAATTTGTATCGTATCTGCCTGCTTCACTGTCAAGGTTCCGGCGCTTTTCCATCTGGGCAAGAAGCCATCCGCGCGATATCACTGCATGGGCCTTCAGAAGATCCGCAGATGCAGTGGCCTTCATTTCAGAAGAGATAACACTTTTCAGATATTCTTCAATCGAGATCATGTTTATTGCCGTGATCTTCTCCTCACCGGCAATAAACTTAAGGCAACCGCTGAAAGACTGATCCTCTTTACGCTGCCAGTGAAAATTCAAACCTATAATAACATCCTGTAAAGTGAATGACGAAGAACCCGGATCAACCGGGATCAGCACCAAGTGGTCAGAATATTCAATCTCCCTGTCTCCCGATACCAGAACTATACTGCCCCCGTCGTAAAATACTTTACAATTACCTGACAGCCTCAGGCTATCTGATGCCGGCATATAAAGGCCATTTAAGGTGAAGGAGATTACTTCAGCCGAAAAGATACCAACCTGAAGTTCAGGAATCGCTCTCTCGTTATTCATTTCAAATCACTGATAATATGATGTAATTCCTCATCCATATAGCATACCTGCCTGAAAATATCCGAAATATCCCCGGCATTTATTTTACTGAAATCCTCTTCTCTCGGAGTGATAACAACTCCCCCGAGGTCTACTGAGGCCGGACTGATAAGAATCTGGCCACTGCCTTCCGCAAAAAACTGAGACGGGCGATGCTGTTTCCTGGGAATTATATGTACGATCCAGAATTTCTCTGTTTTATATACAAGTATGTTCATCATGGGTTCCGGTTTATCAGGCTGCAGGGCGGAAAACCTTTCAAAGAACTTATGGAACATTGTCTCAAGAGGTTCCCTTTCCGTGCCTTTTAAAGAAATGATCCCCCGCAGATAATCCCTCCAGCCCCAGACTTCCGTTCCCCTTCTGGTGAATTCATGAATAGCAAATTTACCGGAGGAAAAATCCTTTTCAACAGGCATGAATCCCTTGTTTCCTGCCTGAAAGTGGAAATGATCAGGGGCAGATGCACCACACTGAGGACCATTATAAAAGATGACGTAGTCCGTCAGCGCTTCAGCGAGGGAGAGCATTTTACCAAAATTATATCTTATTCTCTGGTCGGTATGTTCATCTGAAGGGATCGTCAGATGTCTGCTGAATATGGGATAAGGATTCACCAGTACGGTGAAATCACTTTCGAACCGCAATCCTCTCTGCTGAGGCGGTCTGTTTTTTTCACAAAGAAAACAAGGTCTGGCGCCGATCGATTTCGCATCAACCTTAGCAGCCGATGAGACCATTCTTTCCGGATTGAACTGAATAAGTACCTCAAATCCGGAAAAAGTCAAATGCCGGGTCCTTACCTTTTCAAGCTGCCGGTAATTAGTACCTGCCAGTTCCCATTCAGTGAGTTGGGCTGTAAAGAGATCCGATATCTTGTCAGAGAACATAAGACTCACTGTTCATTTTTTTTCTTGCCAGCAACTCAATGGTCCTTATCTTGTCCTTATAAAGATCGTGGGCATTGACTTTATTTACATCCAGTGCCGCATCGGAATTCTCATCCCACCTCCTGCATAGATATAACGGTTCATATATCCTGCCTATCTGGTAATACCTGCTTATTGCCAGTCCCACTGCATAATCCTCACCATAGCTTACATTTGGAACCCTGATGTCTCTGATCACCGGAGTATAAAATGCCCTTGGAGCTCCCAATCCATTAATTCTCAAAGCATTGTTTCTTCCATTGTCCGGTGTCCATTCCCTGTGATCAATCAATCCCGGAGGTATATCTTCCAGGCTGAAATTAACCATCTTATATGATCCGATGACCATAGCACAATTCTGATCGTAAAAAGCTTCCACAATCTTGGTCAATTACATTATTATCAATATACAGATCATCGCTGTCGAGCTGGATCGCAAACTTTCCGCACTGAGCATGAAATACGCCTTCATTCCAGCACCCTCCAATTCCAAGATCCTTTCGTTCAGGTATGACATGAATCACCCGTTTATCAGCTTTTGCAAAAGTTTTTATGACATCAGTTGTCCCATCGGAGGAATAATTATCAATCACAATAAGATTGAATTTGAAATTTCGTATCCTGGCTAAGAACTGATTTTATTGCATCGCCGATTGTTTTTACCCTGTTTTTTACAGGAATGATGACAGACGCTTCATAATTCAAAATGTTCATCATCAAGGTTAATTTCCTGAATTCCGGTTTCAACCATGCATTTATTTTTTTAAGATGATCCATACATGCGCTCTCCATTTCGATCTGCACATCCCTGTTCCGGGGATCGACATAATCGAAGCTTTTCTCCCGATTTGCTGAGTATCAGTTTCAACTATCTGTATAGAGCTGTTCCGGAAGATGAACAACAGCATGCTTCTGAGAAATCTTCAGTCGCAGATCATATAATCCTGCATATCTGAAATCCTTCATCCATACTGCTGCATGCATCCCTGAACGCTGATCCGTCTGTAAAGCACCACCGATCCGAAATTGAAATCATCCCTCAGGCTTCCTTCCTGATAATCAATGAGAGGATGGGGAGAAAGCTTACCATTTTTGTTTTCAATATAATCTGAATAGACCATTCCGGCTCCGGTGAACTCGCAGACCTGCATCATCCGCATCAGGGAAAATTTCCCGGGATCGAGAGGAAATAAACCTGAATAGATCAGCACAAAAGGCCTGTCTGCCATTTCACCCATCTTTCTCAGGGTGGCTGATGATGTGAGACCATCAGATTTCAGGAATGAGACACAGCGGATCAATTATTTCGGGGTGAGTATTATCACCGGTTACAATAATGATCTTATCAACAACCCCTGATGCTTTAAGTGCAGCTACAGTGAGTTCCGAAGATTGTTTGCCGGAAAAGGGCATAAAGCATGCTATTTTCTGTTCCATAGGCAATTATTTTTCAAAAAAATTCAATACCTGTTTCATTAATAGATTTCTGTCACCGGGATCGGTAATTGTTTCAAAAGGAAAACCCAGGATAACTGTCCGGTGGTTTCCTTTGAATATTATTCCCGCTGATGCATTCGTTTCCCTGTACCTGAAGGCACACACAGCTCCTGTTCCTGAAGGCTCAATTCCGTCAGGCGCTTCAACGGAGTAGATATTTTCTGAATAATCAGTATTAAAAGAATATTCACCTTCAAATGATGATCTCACATAATCCGTGGTGTATACTTCCCCTTTCTTTACAGCATGTCCGGTACGATGAATAAAATGAAGATGTTTTGCGGCAAACTTCATTGCTGTTGAATCTGTATAGTTCAGGAGATCTGAACCCACATAAGAACCGGACATAAAGATACCTGCACCTGCAATGGAAATGTCTTCAACCTTCTTCATGAATTCCGGAGTATAAATACTAAAATCAGTCCTTGAAGGATCATTGAAAAATGGTGTTGATTTCTCTTCTCCAAAAATAAGATCGACAATTTTAAATGAAGAAGGGTCATAATCCTCCGAGCAGAAGAATTCATCAGAAGAGGAAAAGAAAGAATAACCGGCTTCCATAATTGCTTTACCATGAATATACGTGAAGTCAAAAGTGTTTCCCGGGTTCACTCTGCCTGACTCGTCGGCATATGAGGCCCCCCATCCGGGTGAATCATCATCAAGCCATGGATTCTTCCTGGAAAAATCATACTGATCTCCGATAGTAATGAAATCGTATTTATCGGCCACTCCCCTGTCGTTCCACCATGAAACACCTGCCATATCGCCGTTATCGAACCATGATGGACCTGAAATACGGTCGAATCCGTTTACGACAAGAACATTTTTTGAATCTGCTGACCTGATCCCAACTGACAGGATCTCTGAATCAAAGCTCTCCCCTCCTTCATTTACCGCTGTTACTTTGAAACTATATATTTCATCGAATGATTCAAGCTCAGTCTCATAGACTTTATTATCAGTCAGGGTACCATTGTCAAAACCATTATCACCTTTTCTCTTATAGATGATGTATCTGTCAGGTTGTGAGGCTGGTTCAGTACTGTCGGTTACAGGCTTCCAGGATAACCTCACTTTCTTGCCCGAAACAGGCATAATTGAAAAATCAGTAACAGGAAGGGGCTGAATCACATAATCACGGTTCTCCACATATGCCATATATTTCAGAATTCCTTTATATACAGCCCTGCTGACATCGAACCTGAAGCGCGGATCGAGACCGTATTTCTGATCGGCAAGGTTCTGATGCGACAGAAGTTCGAGTAACATACCCGGCACATTAGGTTTTCTTGCTTCATAATATGGCCTGTCCCAAATTCCTCTCCTTGTCCATTCAGGATTATAGATCTTCCGGATATCCTCCACAATCTGTGTCTGGACAATATCCGACAGATCCCTGCTGGCCATTCTTGATGTCCCGTCAGGAAACCTGCCATTATCCGAACCTGTGGAATAGATTGCCAGAGTACCTATTACAGAGTCACCGGGGGTCACTCCCGCATCGGTATGAAATGCAAGTGAAATGTCGATGGGAATACCGAGACCACCCTGCCCTTTACCTTTTTCTGCCGGGAATGGTTCTCCGGACAGATAATTCACCCACAGGCTTCTTGACTGATAATCGTCGTTGTAATCATTTTTATATGCGTTGGGGCTGTAAACGAGGGTATCCGGCATTCCCGCAAACTGAAGATAATACCTTGATCCCTCAAGGAACCTTGGTTTTCCGCTTAGTTTCCATTCAAAGTCCCCCGGATTTAAAGGTTCCTGAATAACCTTTCCTGATGCTTTCTCAACTGCTGACTGCTGGTTCTTTATTATATCTGCTGATGGTCTTCTTGCAACATTTCCCATGCCCCCGCCGAATTTCACGGCATCAAGTGCTGTTAAACCGCCGGTATCACCTTCTCCCTTCACAGTAACCGACCCGGTCAATGCATTCTTTCCCTCATTAAAAAGAAATGTTCCCAGATATATCCAGGTTTCACCCCCTATGGTCTGGTCAACAATAAAGTCTGTACTGCCACCGGTATGATTAACCGTATATCTGACAGCCTTACAGTTATCAGGCAGAAGCGGATAAGAAATATAAACAGTGTATGATCCTTTTTCGGGTATTTCAGGAATATAGACAGCCGAATCTCTTTTAATTCTAAGCGCCGTACCATGCCTGAAGGGATTAAATCCCGGGAAAAGTGTATCGGTCAGGAGGAAACCTTCCTTTATTCTTTCAATATCAGGATCTGGCAAAAGGAAAAGCTCAGAATTACCTGAAGACCAGTCATTGTCAATAATTACCTCATCGGTCCGGGTATCTCTTTCACGCGGAAGCCAAACTGCTGCCCCGGCGTTTTCCAGCATCTGCACAAGATACGGAACAACATATCCCATCACGGAAATATCCTCAACCGTACCAAACAGCTTTGCCCTTTGATATTCCCACCTGTCAAGTGTCATCTCGAAGAAATATCCGTGACTGTGCCATAGAGCTATAGAGTTACCGGAAAGCCCTCTCCCGGGGTAAATTCTGTCCGGATTCCTCACAAGAACCTTCTTTTGTGATGTAATAACAGGCAGACGGGAAGAATCCACGTCTGATTGTTTCCTGAAATAATTGGGGACCAATTGATTCAGCTCAAAATTATTTGTAAGAACTTCAATATCATATTTCCTGAATTTCCTTCCGAGCGACTCACTCAGCGACTGGATGAATAACCTGCAACTTTCCTCCCTGAACGGATAATATGATAATGTTGGCGGAAAATAGAGGAAGATTTTTTCCTCATCATCGCTGATCTTTATTGAATCCGGTTTGGGATCCGAAATATGCTTCCATTCGCTTAAAGGATTTTCCCATTTTTTCAGCTTTCCTACTGCCGATTTTCTTAACCTTTCAGAGCTCTGGGAGAATGCTGCGGAAGAACTAATTAACGTCAGAAGTAAAACTGGTGCAAAAGTCTTAAAGAAAAAATTATACATCCACAAATAATTTTGGATTGAAATATAATCATAATTGATCAAATTTTTAGTGCTTTTAAAACTGGTACATATTTTACAACAAACAACTTATTTGCTTTACTTTTGCAATCAGTTAAATCTTACGGATCATGATATTGTTAGCTGACAGCGGGTCAACAAAAACAGAATGGAAGGTTATCAGGGATAATCTTCCGATGGAATCAATCTACACCGGAGGGATCAATCCTTATTTTCTCCAGGAAAGCGGCATTTACCAGTTACTTGAAAATGAGCTTGCACCCCATTACAGGAAAGCATTCAGCAAAGTTTATTTTTACGGAACCGGGTGTAATACAGAAGCAAAGAACGATGTTGTCAGAAGTGCACTTTCAAGGTTCGTTTCTGCCGATGAAATATTTGTAGGAAGTGATCTTATTGCTGCTGCAAGATCTCTTTGCCAGAACGAGCCGGGAATAGCATGTATAATGGGTACAGGGTCAAACTCCTGTTATTATGACGGCAAAACAATAATTTCGAATGTTTCGCCACTTGGTTATATCCTTGGCGATGAGGGCGGAGGCGCAGTTATTGGCAGAAAACTCCTGTCGGCAGTACTTAAAAAGCAGATCCCCCAATCAGTAATCGATATATTTTTCAGCACATATAAGATCACCCCTTCCGAGATTCTTGAAAGAGTTTATATGAAGCCGTTTCCCAACAGATTCCTTGGCCAGTTTGCAAGGTTTATTGCGGAAAACATTCAAATACCCGAACTCAGGGAAATAGTCAGGACCAGCTTCAATGAATTCATTGTGAGAAATATCCTTCAATATCCTGAAGCAAAAAGTCTGCCTGTACATTTTACCGGAAGCATAGCATATTTTTTCAAACCTGTTCTTGAAGAACAGCTTGTATTAAATAACCTGAAACCAGGAATGATCACCCTGTCTCCGATGAGTGATCTGATAAAATTCCATATCAAAAATCTAAATTCTTTAAAATAATGTCTGACACTAAAAATATACTTCCGGAATTAAGTATTACAGAACATCCTTCCAATTTTGACAACCTCGAAAAAATGAGCATCAGTGATTTGCTTGTCAATATTAACAAGGAAGATTCAAAAGTACATCTTGCCGTTAAGAAATCAATTCCTCAGATAGAAAAGCTGGTAGGCGGAATCGTTGAAAGGATGAAGAGAGGCGGGCGAATTTTTTATCTTGGCGCTGGGACCAGCGGCCGCCTGGGAGTTGTTGACGCCTCAGAGATCCCTCCGACCTTCGGCGTTCCCGGTAATATGGTTATCGGACTTATAGCCGGAGGTGATACAGCCATCCGGAAAGCAGTCGAATCTGCGGAGGATGATCCCGATAAAGCATGGATAGAGCTTGAGTCTCTTAAAATTAACAAGGACGATACGGTTATTGGCATTGCAGCCTCAGGATCAACACCTTATGTAGTGGGTGGGGTAAGAAAAGCCAGGGAGAACGGTTTACTTACCGGCTGTGTCACATGTAATCCTGACGGCAAGCTCGTCGAAGCCGCAGAGATACCGGTTGTTGCTGTTGTCGGTCCCGAATTCGTAACCGGAAGCACCCGGATGAAGGCAGGTACTGCACAAAAGATGATCCTGAACATGATCACAACAACAGTTATGATCAAACTTGGAAGGGTAAAAGGTAATAAGATGGTGAACATGCAGCTCACCAACAAGAAGCTTATAGAGAGAGGCACGCGTATGATCGTTGAGGAACTGAATATTGAGAGGGATGCCGCCAGGGCTCTGCTCCTGAAACACGGCTCGGTCAGAAAAGCGATTGAGTTTTACCGTGGAAAAAAGAGGTGAGCGGTGAGCGGTATCGAATCAGGTCTCCCCTCTTGGGAGAGCCTGTCCCGCGCAGCGGGAGGTGGGGGTGGGTTTAAGACCCAGGGCGAAAAGCTAAGGCAAATTGTAATAAGATTTAAATTAAAATAATTCTAATCTCGTAAAAGAATGCATTTTCTCCGACTTAAATTCTTGGTCTCTATAGTTTTTATTTCTTCTTTTTTTACCTGTCAGCTCAAAGGACAGATCCTCCTTTTATTAAATATATGGACCATCCCTGGGTGGATTCGGTTCTTAAATCGCTTTCAATGGAAGAAAGGATCGGTCAGCTTATCTGGGTGGCAGGATTTGCAAAAGGTGACCTGGATCATGAGGTATGGCTGGCAGACATGATAAGGAAACAGGGAATCGGTGGAGTCATTTTCTTCCAGGGAGAGCCGGAAAGACAGGCTGAGATGATAAATTATTTCCGGACAATCGCGAAAGTTCCGCTTATGGTAGTGACGGATGGTGAATGGGGACTTGGCATGAGGCTTTCGGGGATAGAGAAATTCCCCTGGCAGCTTACTTTGGGTGCCATAAAAGATGATTCGCTCATATATAGTATGGGAGCCGCGGTTGCCGGACAATTCAAAAGAGCAGGAGTGAACATAAATCTGGCACCTGTGGCGGACCTGAACAATAATCCGTCAAACCCGGTAATAAATTTCAGGTCATTCGGCGAAGATCCTGATAAATCAGCACGAAAAGCCCTGATGTACATGAAAGGATTACAGGATAACGGAATTATTTCTGTAGCCAAACATTTCCCGGGTCACGGTGATACGGAAATTGATTCTCACCTTGATCTTCCGGTCATAAGAAAGTCAAAAGAAGATCTTGATGCGATTGAACTCCTCCCCTTCAAATACCTGATAGATAATGGAGTTACAGGTATAATGCCCGGACATCTGAGTCTTCCCCTAATTGATTCTGCTGAAAATTTGCCAGTAACAGTATCGCACAGGATCCTGACACAAATCCTGAGGAATGAATTATCATTCAAAGGCCTTGTGCTCTCCGATGCTATGAATATGAAAGGTATAACGGAATATACAGCCCCGGGTGAAGCTGAGGTATCCGCACTGAAGGCAGGCATGGATGTTCTTGAATATGTGAACGATCCTGAGTTGACAATAAAAACAATAATGGAAAAGATCAAGAAAAAGGAGATATCTCCCGACCTTATCAATGCAAAATGCCGGAAAGTGATTGCGGCAAAATACTGGTCCGGATTAAGTCACCCTGAAACGGTGGTCACAGAAAATATAAGTCCGGATCTGATGCCGGTTAACACAAAAGCGCTGATCAGGGATTTATATTCAAATTCCCTGACACTTCTTAATAATCATGACAATATACTACCGGTTAAGAATCTTGATACAATAAGGATAGCAACCCTTGCAATTAATAAAAATGAGCTGACTGATTTCCAGAAAAGAATAAGCAATTATTTTCCTGCAGACAATTTTCAGATCGATCCGACTGACCTGCAACTCTCTGATAAATTGTTGGATACATTATCCAATTATGATATAGTTCTGGCAGGGATTTATAACACTGACCAGCATTCTCAGGCAAATTTCGGGATCGGATCTGATCTGCCCGGTTTCCTCGGAAAACTTGTTGGCGCACACAAAACCATTGTAACATATTTTGGTAATCCGTATGCATTACAGCATCTTGAGGCACTTCAAAATTCAGCCGCTCTTATTCTTGCCTATGAGGAGAATTATTATACTGAAGATCTTGCAGCTCAGCTGATCTTTGGGGGCATCGGGGCTAAAGGATCCCTGCCTGTATCAATAAATGATAAATGGCCGGCAGGTTATGGACTTACAACAGAGGGAAATATCAGACTGCAATACGGATTCCCTGAAAATGCAGGTGTTTCATCAGAAATCCTGAATAAAGGAATTGATTCAATTGCAAAGGCCGGACTCGATGCCATGGCATATCCGGGATGCGAAGTCATAGTAGCAAGAAGGGGAATAGTGATCTTTCACAAGACTTACGGTTACCACACATTTGACAAACGCGTTGAACTTGAAAAGGGTGATCTCTTTGATCTGGCATCAGTTACGAAAGTATCGTCATCACTTCCAGGTCTGATGATACTCGATACTGAAGGAAAGTTCTCGACTGAAGAAAAGCTCGGCAATTATCTTCCTGAATTTAAACACTCCGACAAATCCGGTCTGCTGATGAAAGATCTCCTCACTCACCAGGCCGGGCTCACACCGTCAATAGTTCCCTGGAAGAATACAATGAAGAATGATTCTGTTTACAAAAGAAGTGCAATCAGATTTATGCCCTCCGACAGGTTCACAGTTAAAATATCTGACAGGCTCTATATCAACAGGAATTACCGGAAGAAAATGTTCAATGAGATAAAAAAGACTCCTCTGGGAGAAAAGAAATATGTTTATTCTGATCTTACATTCATTATTACACCTGCGATTGTTGAGAAACATTCAGGGGAAAACTGGACAGATTTTGTTACAAGGCGGGTATACCATAAAATTGGGGCTTACGATCTTGTCTTCAATCCCTATCGGAAATATTCTTTCAGCAGGATAGTCCCGACCGAAAATGATACATTTTTCCGCAGGCAACAGCTGCAGGGTACTGTTCACGATGAGAATGCTGCAATGCTGGGAGGAATATCAGGTCATGCCGGGCTTTTTGCAACCGCGAATGATCTGCTAAAGTTGATGGAACTTTACCGGAGAATGGGTGAATACGGCGGTGAACAGCTGATAAACAGAGATGTTATGCTGAAATATACAAGCTGCCAGTTTCCTGAAAACAATAACAGAAGAGGATTGGGGTTCGACAAACCCCTGCTCAATAACTCTCAACTGCCTCAGAAAGATACTTATCCCACCAGAAGTGCATCTCCTGAAAGTTTTGGGCACTCCGGCTACACGGGTACCTTTGTGTGGGTTGATCCCGTGAAAGAAATAAGTTATGTTTTCTTCAGCAACAGAGTTTATCCCACAAGGAACAATAACCTGTTGTCAAGTCTCAATATCAGGACAGAGATACTGCAGACGATATATGACGCAATTATGGAGCAGTGAGAAGTGAGAGGTGAGTGACGAGCATAGACTCCCCTCCAGCGGAGAGCCTGTCCCGCGAAAGCGGGAGGATGGGGGTGGGTGGTTTAGATTGAGGGGGAGATGAGGAGAGGGAGTGATAAGAGACGAAATAACTACGTATTATAATAAGTATTATAATACATATTATAATACGTAGTTTATAGCTATTTACAATCTTCCGTTCTTAAGATATTTTTTCGACATCCTGTCGTTCGGATATTTGGCTGAGAAGTCAACCCAATACTGTGCAATTGTGCTTTTAATCTCCTTTCTCAGGATCCATAAACCAATAAGGTTAGGTACTGTCATGAACGCTATTGTTATATAAGAAAGGGACCAGATTATTGTTGTATCGGTAAAGGAGGCAATAAAGAATGCTATCACGAAAACTATCCTGTAATAGATCACATATTTTGGTCCGACAAGATATGTTACAGCCCTGTCGCCATAATAGGACCATGAAATTGCAGTTGAAAATGCAAAAAGTAATATACCTATTGAAACGATAAATTTTCCCCATTTACCGAGAACACTTCTCTCAAAAGCGATTGTAGTAAGCGGAGCGCTGTGAATTAATGATTTCCCGATCACTGTCAGTGATGAGGTTGTTGGCTGCCATTTTCCTTTCTCAACATCTATAATGCCTGTGAAAAGTTCCTTATTACTTAATATTTTAAAATCTTCGGCAACCGATCTTGAGCAAATCAGGGTAACCGGGGTTATCAATTTTCCCTGAGAAACTTCAAGAGTTCCGGAGAAAAGAGGAAGTTCTTTATTATCCCTTATAAAGCCTGCCAGCATCTGTTTCTGTTCAGGTATCTTCTCATCATAAACCTGACCCAGGAATATCATATCGGCAGTCTGGAACTGGTTCTCTATCTTTTCAGTCCAGACTCCTGACGACAGAACGACCATGCCGGTAAGCATGCATATAATAATAGTATCGATAAATGGCTCCAGTATAGCCACCATACCTTCCGATACTGGTTCCGGGGCTTTTGCTGCTGAATGTGCAATAGGCGCTGAACCCTGTCCCGATTCATTGGAAAAAAGTCCCCTGTTAACTCCTCTGTTAATGGCAAATGCCACCGAAGCTCCCATAAATCCTCCCACTGCTGCCGTTCCGGTGAACACAGTGGAAAAAAGGGAGATGAAGGATGGAATAATATTCTGATAATTTGTCCCTATAACGAACATGGCTCCGACGAAATAAAAGATCGCCATCCCGGGAACAAGCTTTTCGGTAACTTTGGCTATCCTTTTAATTCCACCAATAATAATCAGGGCAAGTATAACTGCAAGGACAGCACCTGTATATATCTGCTTGATGCCAAATGTTGTGAATACCGAATTGGAGATGCTGTTTATCTGGGGCAGACTGCCTGTCCCGAAAGAAGAGAGTACAGTTGCTGCTGCAAAGAATGCACCGATAATAGCTCCGGTTCTGATAATCTTTCCACTTTTTGTTGTGATATTCAACCTCTTCTTCATGTAATACATAGGTCCACCCGATACACTTCCATCGGGCAGAATATCCCTGTATTTATGAGAAATTGTTACTTCGACGAATTTCGTACACATACCTATGGCTGCAGTGATCAGCATCCAGAAGAGAGCGGCAGGTCCTCCCAGATGTATTGCCAGTGCCACTCCTGCAATATTTCCTGTCCCGACAGTACCCGAAAGAGCAGTAGCAAGTGCCTGAAAATGTGAAGTATCACCAACATCAAGATGATGATCATATCTTCCTTTTACAACATCCAGTGCATGCCTGAAATATCTGAATTGCGGAAACCGCAGATAAAAAGTAAAGAATATTCCTGTTCCGAGAAGAAGTATTACAAACCACGGATGCCCGCCTATATAACCGTCAAGCATCACAAGAAAATCGTTGATCTTTTGCATAGGTTAAGGGTCAGATTAAATTTAACTGAAGCGGTAAATGTAACAATTATCCGTAATGGATAAAAGGCAAAATAAAATTTCCGGAAATTGATCAGGCAGAAATTGTCTGAAAAGATAAAAGACAAAAGAAAAAAAACAAAAGTACGTGTTGATGTGGCACTTTTGTCTTTAAACTTTTGTCTTTTGTCTTTTTTGTGCCCAGAACAAGACTCGAACTTGCACACCGTTGCCGGCACCAGCCCCTCAAGCTGGCGTGTCTACCAATTTCACCATCTGGGCGATTAAAGGCGATAAGGCGTTAAGGTGTTAGGGCATTAAGGCTTATAACCTTCAATTCAATACCAATTAATTTAAAGATCTTCAAACATTTTCGGTTGCTATGCCTTAATACCGTAAAACCTTAAAGCCGCAAAACCATCTTGTGCCCAGAACAGGACTCGAACCTGCACATCATTACTGACACTAGTCCCTGAAACTAGCGCGTCTACCAATTTCGCCATCTGGGCCGTTGTGCCTTTGCACCCTTGCGCCTTAATTACAGCGGGGACAAAAATAACAAAATTTTTATTAACAAGTAATTCTGTTTTGCAGAAAAGTATATTTTTGCAAACTGATTATAAATGTATGTGTAACCAGAAAAAAAATTTATTAAACCCAGTCAGTGTACCGGAAAGCGGGGCTGGAACATTTACTTTTAAGAATTTTTTATTCTGAAGATATGACAGACCTGCCTGATGTGCAGGTTTTTTTATAAACCAAATTGTAAAATGAGCATTGTAAAAATCATGAAATTCGGCGGGACATCTGTGGGAAGTCCTGAAAGAATGAAAGCCCTTATCCAGCTTATTACAGATAATGAGCGGAAGATAGTTGTACTCTCTGCAATGTCTGGAACGACAAACAGCCTTGTTGAGATCACAAACCTTCTTTATGCCGGAAATATTAAAGAGGCAACGGAAAAAACCGAGGCTCTCAGGGAAAAATATCATGGTGTTGTTGATAGCCTGTATGAATCTGACCAGTTCAGGAAGACAGGTCATGAACTTATTGACTCTCATTTTGGCTATATTATTAACTTTACATCCAGAGCATTTACCAAAGTTCAGGAAAAAGCCATAGTAGGTGAAGGCGAGCTCATATCAACAGCTTTGGTACATAATCTTCTTCTGGAAAGGGGTATAAAATCAATCCTCATGCCTGCCCTTAATTTCATGCGCATCGATAAGGACGGGGAACCTGATTATTTCTACATTGAAGAGAACCTCAGACGAGAGCTCAGGAAGCATGATTCAAAAAGCATTCTCATTACCCAGGGTTTTATTTGCCGTAATGCCATCGGGGAAATGGATAACCTGAAGCGCGGGGGAAGCGATTATTCTGCTTCTATTATCGGAGCTGCACTCAAAGTAAAGGAGATACAGATATGGACCGATATAAGCGGTTTTCACAACAACGATCCACGTTTTGTCGAAAAAACGAAAGTGATCCGCGAACTGTCATTCGATGAAGCTGCCGAGCTTGCATACTTTGGAGCAAAAATCCTCCACCCATCCAGTGTCAATCCTGCCAGGATCAACAATATCCCGGTAAGATTGAAAAATACAATGGACCCTGAAGATGAGGGCACTCTTATTACATCCACCAGCCAATTGATGGATTATAAGGCTGTAGCGGCAAAAGACGGCATATCGGTTCTGAGGATCAGGTCCGACCGTATGCTGATGGCCTACGGATTCCTCAGGAAAGTATTTGAAATATTTGAAGCCTATAAAACTCCGATTGATATGATCACAACATCGGAGGTCGCAGTTTCTATTACAATCGATAATCCACAGCATCTTAACCAGATAGCTGCAGATCTGAAAGAACTGGGTACTGTGGAGGTTGAGGAGAACCAGTCTATCATCTGTATTGTGGGTGACTTCCGGACAGAAAGGACAGGCTCAGCCCCTGAAATATTCGTGGCCCTTAATACAATTCCGCTTAAAATGATCTCTTACGGAGGCAGTAATAACAGCCTTTCTCTTCTTATTGACACAAGCAATAAAACCAAAGCTCTCCAACTTCTTAGTAAACACCTCTTTCCCCAGAAATAATGTTTGATAAAAATACAATAGAAAAATTCCGGGAGATCCCGACACCTTTTTACTATTATGATGTAAAACTGCTGAAAGAGACTCTGGATAATCTTAAGGAAGAATCCTCACGTTACGGATTTAAACTGCATTATGCAGTTAAAGCTAACCATAATGAAAGGATACTCAGGATCATATCATCCTATGGATTTGGAGCAGACTGCGTAAGCTGGAATGAAATTGATGCCGCAATAAAAGCTGGCTTCAGTCCTTCAGAAATAGTATTTGCAGGTGTGGGAAAAACAGATCATGAAATAATAAATGCGATCAAGACCGGGATTTTCTGCTTCAACTGCGAATCGATACCCGAGATGGAGGTAATAAATGAATTCGCACTAAAGGAGAACAAAACTGTAAGCATAGCTTTGAGAATAAATCCGCTTATTGATGCCCATACCCATAAATACATTACCACAGGAATAGCCGAAAGTAAATTCGGAATAAACACCTGGGATCTGGAAACAGTACTGAACAGGTTAAAGGATCTTAATAATCTGCAACTTATAGGAATTCACTTCCACGTAGGTTCACAGATCACAAGGTTATCGGTATTCAAAACATTATGCACTCATATAAACGAACTGCAGGAATGGTTTTCTTCAAATAATACAGAGCTGAAAGTGATAAACGTAGGAGGCGGACTCGGGATTGATTATGATGACCCGGAAAAATCTCCGGAGTTTGGTGAATATTTTTCTTTATTGAGGGAATTTATTGAACTTAAGCAGGGTCAGGAGATCCATGCCGAACCGGGGAGGTCGATTGTAGGGCAATGTGGCTCACTTATTTCAAAGGTTCTTTACATCAAGAAAGGCAGCAATACCAGCTTTGCGGTCATTGATGCCGGGATGACCGATCTCATCCGTCCGGCGCTGTACCAGGCTCATCATGAAATTGAGAATCTCACAAGTAATAGGGAACCAGCCCATTATGATGTTGTGGGTCCGGTCTGCGAATCATCCGACACTTTTGCCAAATATATCGAATTACCCGAAACAAATCGGGGTGATATAATTGCAATCCGCTCCGCAGGAGCTTACGGTGAAGCTATGGCATCGAGGTATAATCTGAGAAATCTTGCTCCGGCAATATTCTCGGATGAATTGGAAGGCTGAGGTTGAGGTTGAGCACTGACGCCCCAAAGCTCCCCTATCGGGAGAGCTTGTCCCGCGTAGCGGGAGGATGGGGGTGGGTAAATTCAGCCCTGAGCTCTAAGCCCCTCCAAAAATCCCGAGGCTGTAAAGGAAGACCATGGCAATTGCCACGGGAGCAAGGAACTTCACAATGAACATAAAAACAGGCACCAGCCTTTCTTTCAGCTGACCATTGTTAGTCAGCTCTCTTTTAGTTAACTGCGGGCTGAAGAACCATCCTATAAATAGTACTATCAGCAGGCCTCCGAGTGGTAACATGATATTCGAAGTAAGATACTCCATGAAGCTGAATAAATTCTTACCAAATATAGTGGCATTACTCAGGGCGCCCAGAGAAAGGACAGTTACAATTCCCAGGACTGAAACAGCAAGAGTGGCAGCGATCGTTGCCTTACGCCGTGTAATTTTAAGCTCTTCAGTCAGAAAAGCTACGATCACCTCCAGAACCGATATTGTTGATGTAAGTGCGGCAATTGCCAGCAAAAGAAAGAACAACATTGCAAAGATGTTCCCAAGAGGAATTTTCTGGAATATCCCGGGCAGAACAATAAAAGTCAGTCCGGAACCTGATGCAGGTGATCCTCCAAGCGCAAAAACTGCCGGAAAGATTGCTACACCGGCAATAACAGCAACGGAAGTATCAGCTACTGCCACCCATGCCGCAGATGATGCAAGCTTTTCATCTTTTCTGATATATGAACCATACGTTATAAGCGTTCCCATACCAATACTCAGCGAAAAGAATGACTGGCCCAGCGCTTCCAGTATGACCTTGGGTGTTACTTTGCTGAGATCGGGATGAAAAAAGGAAACGCAGACCTGCCCCCGCACCTTCAAGTGTAAGAGACCTGATGCATAATATTATAAGGATTATAAACAAACCGGGCATCAGAATTTTCGTATATTTCTCTATCCCGTTTTTTACACCTGATAATATTATGTATGCAGTCATACCCATGAAGATAATGAACCATAATATCGGCCGGAAAGAGCTTTTTAGAAATGTATCGAACATGGTGGTCAGCTCTTTTTCATTTTTCCCCAAAAGATTTCCGGTCACGGACTGGTAAAAGTATTCAAGTGTCCATCCTGCAACTGTGGTGTAAAAAGCAAGTATCATAAATGCTGCCGCCACACCCATGATGCCAATAAGATACCATGGTTTTCCGGGAGCAAGTGCCTTAAACGCTCCATAAGGGTTTCTCAGGGCTGCACGTCCTATTATAAATTCCGAAGTCATGACAGGAATACCGATTAAAACAACACAGATAAGATAAACGAGAAGAAATGCTCCGCCCCCATTTTCACCTGCCACATAAGGAAATCTCCAGATATTTCCCAGCCCTATAGCCGATCCGGCCACAGCGGCAACAACAGCAAACCTTCCTGAAAAGCTGTCGCGCTGGCCATTTTGCTGATCACTCATAAATTTTATATTTTATAGGAATTTAAAACAACCCAACCAGAGGATGGTATTTCTTTCATTAAAAAATAAGGCCCGAAAGATAATAAACGAAATCTTTTTTATACTATTAATAAATTTTTTATTTTGTCATTTCATAACTCATAAAAATGGAACTCCTCAAAATTAATAAACCGGAAACGGCACGAGCTATGATCGTTCACCTGATCGTGCTCACATTTCTGCTGGTCCTCTCATGCTCACCTCTGAGAATTTACAGCGATCTGCCTGAAGTAAAAGCCTGGGAGCCTGAAATTGAAAAGCTCACAGCCCCGGGTCAGACAGAACAATATTCAGATGATGCTGTGATTTTTGCAGGAAGTTCAAGTATCAGGCTTTGGAAAACCCTTGCTGAAGATATGAAACCCTATAACGTTATCCAGCGGGGTTATGGTGGTGCAAAACTCAGTGATTATGCAGTTTATGCCCAAGAGATCTTCTCTCCCCTGCCCGGAAGAGCACTTGTATTATTCATTGCAAATGATATCACCGGCAGTGAATCAGATAAAAGTCCTGAAGAAGTTAAAAAACTCTTTATGAACGTTGTAAAGACTTTCAGGAAGAATCATCCCGGAGCTCCGGTTTTCTGGATTCAAATCACACCGACAACATCAAGGTGGAAGGCCTGGCCGAAAATAAAGGAAGCCAACGAACTTATAAGGCTGACCTGCAAAAAAGGGAAGAACCTCTACTTTATCCGGACCGAACAGGCATTTTTGAATGAAAATGGTATGCCCAGGGATGAATATTTCGTGGAGGATAAACTTCATCTCAACCAGGACGGATACAGGATATGGACGGAGATCATAAAAAAAGAACTGGATAAAGTCCTGATTAATAAATGAAATAAAAATGAAAAAGTTAGTATTATTACTGATGATGCTCTCAACAGGAATTGCAACGTATTCACAGGTAAAGATAATTGCGCACAGAGGGGCTTCGTGGCTTGCACCTGAAAATACGGTTGCCTCAGCAAATCTGGCCTGGGAGAAAGGGGCTGATGGCGTGGAAGCTGATATCTACCTTACAAAAGATAATAAAGTAATCTGTATACATGATTCAAATACCAAAAGGACAACAGGTCAGGATTACAAGGTTGCCGAAACAGATTCGAAGACACTCAGGAAGCTTGATGCAGGATCATTCAAGGATGAAAAATATAAAGGAGAAAAATTACCCTTCCTCAAAGAGATAATAAAGACTGTACCTGAGGGAAAAGAGCTGGTTGTCGAAATTAAATGTAAAAGCGAGGTACTTCCCTGGCTTGAAAAAATCGTCAGGAAATTTCAGGATAAGATAGTTTTCACATTTATAAGTTTTGATTTCAAGACCATAGCAGATACGAAAAAAGTATTCCCCTCAAACTCATGCTACTGGCTTTGCAGTAATGCAGAACTTCTCGAAAAAACATTTCCACAGGTTTCTCCTGCCGGACTTGAAGGGGTGAGCCTGTCATGGAACATTATTAATTATAGCGTGATCCGGAAAGCTATGGATCTGAATCTTGAGGTCTATTCCTGGACCGTTGATGATCCGGCCGAGGCAAAACGCCTTATATCACTTGGTATAAAAGGAATTACAACTAACCGTCCTGGATGGCTTAA
Organism: uncultured Bacteroidales bacterium; assembly: GCA_963700275.1. GTDB lineage: Bacteria > Bacteroidota > Bacteroidia > Bacteroidales > VadinHA17 > LD21. The sequence continues at coordinate 206,861 of CAVOWZ010000018.1, forward strand.
TGAAAATTTATAACAGAAATATGAAGAATTCAATATCAAGGCGAATATTCGTCAACAAAACCCTCAGTATAAGCGCCGGAGCACTTATACTTCCCTCTGTTGAGGGATTTGGAATACAACAGAAAACCACCGGGATCAGGCCTCTTATTATTACAAGTCATACAAATGAGACCGGCCGGAAGGCTATGGAGGCAGGATGGGAAATTTTAAACAAGGGAGGAAATGCGGTTGATGCGGTTGAAAAAGCTGCGAATGTAATTGAGGTTGATCCTGAGGATACAAGTGTCGGTTATGGAGGATTGCCGAATGAAAGAGGAGTCGTTCAGCTCGATGCTTCTTTTATGGATGGAAAAACCTACTCTGCCGGCGCTGTAGCCTGTCTTGAGAACATAAAAACACCCGCGTCGGTTGCAAGACTTGTTATGCAGCGGACCGATCACGTGCTACTTGTGGGTGCCGGTGCACTTGAATTTGCGAAAGCATGGGGTTTTCAGGAAGAAAATCTTCTTACAGAAAAATCCCGGAAAATATGGCTCCGGTGGAAGGAAGAAATGAGTAAGACGGATGACTGGGGAACCCCGGAACATTTACAGGATCTTCAGAAGCTTGAATCGTGGTGGCAGGATTTTCCCGATATCGAACATCATTATGGCACCACTAATGTACTGGCGATAGATAAGAATGGAGATATAGCCGGATGTACAACAACCAGCGGACTCAGCTTTAAGCTGAATGGCCGCGTTGGCGATTCACCAATCATAGGTGCAGGCCTGTATGTGGATAATGAAGTAGGAGCTGCCGGCGCAACAGGCCGGGGCGAAGATGTAATCAAGTCATGCGCTTCATACTATATGGTCCTCAGAATGAGGGATGGAAGAACACCTCAACAGGCATGTGAAGATGCTCTTAAAATGATAGCTGACCGCTATAAAAAAATCAATCCGAATTTCTTTCCCAGCGAGAAATTTGTTGCAATCAATAAGGCCGGAGAAACAGGTTGTGCCACAATGATCGGCAAGAGCAATCCGGCAATGTCGGTAATGACTGGTATGGGTTACACGAAATATGAAGGGATTGTTGCCTATCCCGGGAAATGAAATATTCCGGGAAGTGACTGATGAATGTAGTAGGGACATTCCATGGGATGTGCCCTGAGCTACATCTATTACATCATTGATGAGATTATTTAAGTTTGATGCTGCGATCGTAAAGTTCCTTCCAGTCGTCGGTTCCTGATCCACCGGCCGGAATAACCTTATTCTCAGCTTTTCTTTCGAGCTTTTTGATCACCCCTTTCCTGTCCAATGATCTGGTACCTTTGGTCCCACCCGTGTAATCAACCCATGCTGTAAACCTGTTGATCCTGTGTGGGAGTATTTCCGGTGTCCGGATGAAATTAATATCTTCGTCTTTAAGATCATAGTTATTATGGTCTTTTTCCCAAACATCAACATAGTGGATGTATGGTTCGAGATGTGAAAATACAACAAACCCATCTTTATCAGTATAACCTTCCGAGATCATGTTCTTTTCATCTTCCCAGTCGGGAAGGGTCGCGTATATCCTTACACTTGCCCCCGGTATAATATATTCATCATAGTACTCAACAACCTCAACTTCAAGAAGGGTAGGGATCATAACATTGATTGTTATTGAAGCCTTATCGGAAAGACCTGAACCGGAATATACAGTCAGTATCACTTCAAAGGAACCGGTTCCTGTAAATACATGTATGGGATTAGCGTCATTGGATATAAAACCATCGCCGAAATCCCATTCAAACTCAACTGCATTACTCGATTCATTGTAAAACAAGACATCCTGTCCAACCTCAGGCTCAATCTTATCGACAGAAAAATGAGCTTCGGGTGTCCTTTCACATGCAAGAAGAAAAGCCGTCAGGATGATGGAAAGATAAAATATTTTTTTCATTGTTGTAAGTGTTTGTATCTGTATTGTTCAAGTCAAATTGTGTGCCATCTTTCAATCTTAAACAAACTTAAAGGTAATTCTTTAGGATTGACGGCCATCCCGGGTTATTCTTTTTAATTGTTTTCAACACTTCAGGAAGCGAAAACATCAGACCCGGGAATCAAAAAATTATAATTATCTTTGCACTCCGATAAAAAGAACACAAATTATGATCAAAATTACGTTTCCTGATGGAACTATAAAAGAATATAAGGAGGGTATTACAAGTATTGAAATAGCCGAACAAATCAGTCCCAGACTGGCTAAAGTTGTGTATGCGGCCACTGTCAACGGAGAAGTTCGTGATCTTACAAGACCGATAAATTCTGATGCAACACTTAAGCTTCATAAATGGGAAGATGAGGATGGAAAGCATGCTTTCTGGCATTCATCGGCACACCTGATGGCCGAAGCTCTTGAATCTATTTACCCTGGTATTAAATTTGGAATTGGTCCGGCTATTGAGAATGGTTTCTATTATGATGTCGATCCCGGAAACGGAACAGTTATCACTGAAGCTGATCTTCCGGTGATAGAAAAGAAAATGAAAGAACTTGCAGCACAGAACCTTACTTACAATAGAAGGGATGTAAGCAAGAAAGAAGCGATGGAACTTTTTTCAAAAAAAGGAGATGAGTATAAAACCGAGCTGATAAGCGAGCTGGTTGACGGTACCATCTCCCTTTATACCAACGGGAATTTTACAGACCTCTGCCGCGGGCCCCATCTTCCTTCAACTGAACCAATAAAGGCAATAAAGCTTACAAGCCTTGCAGGCGCTTACTGGAGAGGCGATGAAAAACGTAAAATGCTTACGAGGATTTACGGAATAACATTCCCTGATCAGAAAATGCTCAATGAATACCTTGTTTTCCTCGAAGAGGCAAAAAAACGTGATCACCGCCGGATTGGAAAAGAGCTGGAGCTGTTTACGTTCTCTCAAAAGGTCGGCATGGGACTCCCCCTTTGGATGCCAAAGGGTTCCGATGTCAGGCAGAATCTTATCACCTATCTTACATCACTTTTAAGAAAGAGAGGGTATAAAATAGTAACTACCCCTCACATCGGGAATGTCAATCTGTATAAGCTTTCAGGTCATTTCGAGAAATACGGCACAAGCTCTTTCCAGCCTATTTCAACTCCCGAAGAAGGTGAACAGTTCATGCTGAAGCCGATGAATTGTCCTCATCACTGTGAGATTTATAATGCAACTCCTCACTCCTACAAGGAACTTCCGCTCAGGATGGCCGAATTCGGAACTGTTTACAGATACGAACAGAGCGGAGAGCTTCACGGGCTTACAAGGGTAAGAAGCTTTACTCAGGATGATGCCCATCACTTCTGCAGGCATGATCAGCTGAGAGAAGAATTCAAAAGCATAATAGACCTGATCCTTTATGTTTTTAAAATACTGAATTTCAATGATTACACTGCACAGATCTCATTAAGGGACCCGAACGATAAGGATAAATATATAGGATCGGAAGAGAACTGGCAGAAGGCGGAACAAGACATCATTGAAGCAGCAGCAGAAAAGAACCTTAAAACTGTTGTGGTACCGGGAGAAGCAGCATTTTACGGGCCCAAGCTGGACTTCATGGTAAAGGATGCCATTGGCCGAAAGTGGCAGCTGGGTACAATTCAGGTCGATTACAATCTCCCGGAGAGATTTGACCTCACCTATAACGGGAGTGATAACCAGAAGCACAGACCGGTAATGATACACCGGACCATCTTTGGTTCACTTGAAAGATTTGTTGCAGTTTTAATAGAGAATACCGGAGGAAAATTTCCTCTATGGCTGGCTCCGGAAAAAGCTGTCATCCTACCTATAAGCGATAAATTCAATGATTATGCAGCAAATGTTTTGGAAATTCTAAATAATTCCGATATTTGCACACTAATTGACGACAGGAGTGAAAAGATCGGTAAGAAGATCAGGGATAATGAATTAAAGAGAATTCCCTACCTGCTTATCATTGGTGAAAAAGAAACTGAGAGTGGAACAATATCCGTCCGCAAACAGGGTGAAGGGGATAAAGGAAGTATGAAAACCGAGGAATTTATCAGTTTCATACATTCTGAAATTAAGAAGGAACTTGCATATTAATTGCATAACAGATTACAAAGTATTAATTAAAATTAGGAGGAAAGTATTATAACCGGACCTGTAAGAAGAATGCCCGGCAGAGTTACACAGCCGGCTCACAAGATTAACAACAGGATCACTGCAAAAGTGGTGAGAGTTGTTGGTGATGATATTGAAACAGAAGTAATGAGCATCCAGGATGCTCTCAGACTGGCAGACAGGATGGAGCTTGATCTTGTTGAGATCTCTCCGAATGCGGATCCCCCGGTTTGTAAAGTTATTGATTATCAGAAGTTTCTTTACCAGCAAAAGAAGAAACAGAAGGAAGCTAAAGCGAAAGCTGCCAAGGTTGTTGTAAAAGAAATAAGATTTGGTCCGAATACCGATGATCATGATTATAATTTTAAGCTCCGGCATGCAATTAAATTCCTCGAGGAAGGAGCAAAAGTAAGAGCTTATGTGTTCTTTAAAGGAAGATCAATTTTATTCAAGGAGCAGGGAGAAGTCCTCCTTCTGAGATTTGCTAACGCCCTTGAGGAGTATGGAAAAGTAGAACAGCTCCCAAGGCTCGAAGGAAAAAGGATGATCGTCTCTTTCTCCCCAAAAAAGAAGAAGTAATTATAAATATTTGTATTACAGAAATGCCAAAAATGAAAACAAATCCGGGTGCGAAAAAAAGATTCACACTTACCGGAACAGGAAAGATCAAGCGTAAACATGCGTTTAAAAGCCACATCCTGACTAAGAAATCAACAAAACGTAAGAGAAATCTTACATATTTCGGTCAGGTTGATAAAGCAGACCTTAAAAATGTAAAACTGCTTCTGGCAAGTAAATAATTGCTTAAGCTTTGTTCTTTGATTTCTTATAGTATTAACCGATTGTTCAGCATATAAGATTCCTGAGAAGACGGAACGCTGACTTTCAAAAAAATGTGTTATGCCAAGATCAGTAAATGCAGTCGCATCGAGAGCCAGGAGAAAGAAGGTTCTCAAACAGACAAAAGGAAATTTTCTCTCAAGGAGAAATGTAATTACGGTAGCAAAGAACACCCTCGACAAAGGTCTGGGTTATGCATACCGCGACAGACGTAAAAAGAAAGGTGAATTCCGCGCACTCTGGATCCAGAGGATCAATGCCGGAGTCAGACAGTATGATATGAGCTATTCTGAGTTCATCGGGAAACTCGACAAAAAAGGGATCGCTCTTAACAGAAAAACACTTGCCGACCTGGCAATGAATCATCCCGAAGCCTTTAAGGCAATCGTTGAAAAGGTTAAGTAAGATAAGAATACAGTGAGGGTAAGTTTCTATCTTACCCTCATAAACATCCTTCTGAATCTGATTTTCTTCAACCCCTCTCCTTCTTTATTCAGGGAGAGCCAGATAAGCTTTGGCTTACCAACTATATGATCCTCGGGTACAAAACCCCAGTACCTCGAATCGGCTGAATTGTGACGGTTGTCACCCATCATGAAATAATAATCCATCCTGAAAGTGTAAGAATCAGAAGGTGTACCATTTATTAATATAGTAGCCCCTTCAACTTTAAGATCGTTTCCTTCATAAACATCAATAATCCTCTCATAAAGGCCGAGGTTCGACGTGTCGATCTTAGCCGTCGCACCTTTGACAGGTATCCACAGTGGTCCGAAATTATCTTCATTCCACGACAGTTTTGGATCATACGGGAAAATATGAGGAGCAAATTCACCCTGCTGTGCAAACACAGGAGTGACACTTATTACATTGGTAAATTTGGCTATCGTTTCAGCATTTGGTTTTGTAAGGGGCAGATAATAAGCTGAACCTGACAGCATGTTCTGGTCGGATTTTGAAATACCAAGCCTTTCAAACGCTTTTGGATTAATAGTCGTTCCGTTGGTACCTATAATATATGTAGTCTGCTGTGTATTGTTCACATTAATCATTTTCCCGTTTATAAAAATATCACCCGACTTAATAGTCAGCGTATCTCCAGGCAACCCAATGCACCGTTTCACATAATTATCGCGCCTGTCGGCCGGACGGTAAATAACCTCATATTTATCCCATATCTCTTTACGTGCCATTGGCATATAATACGCGACAGGCTGAGGTGCCAGATTGCCGAAATTATCCCTTGCCTGCAATTCCCTTGCTGTACGGCGGACAATCTCATAGTAGCTTGTAGTCTGATCCTCAATGACAACCGTATCTCCTGCCGGAAAATTAAATACTATCGGATCGTTATGCTTTACATGACTTAATCCCAACAGACGCTTATATGGCCAGAAAATCACATCCGACCACGATTTCCCTTTGCTTAATGGCATGGTGTGCTGTGTGAAAGGAAATGCTATGGGTGTATTAGGCATCCTGGGCCCATAGGCCAGTTTGCTCACGAAAAGATGATCGCCCACGAGAAGGGATTTCTCCATCGAAGGTGTGGGAATACGATAATTCTGAAACAGGAATATGTTTATCAGAGTTACGGCAATAACAGCAAATATTATTGCATCGAGCCATTCGATAAATGCATTGTTTTTACGGTCCCTCCTTTTCCAGAAAGACCAGTTAACTTTTTTAGAAACGTATATATCATATATTACCGGCAGTCCTAAAAGAAGCCAGTAATTACCGATCCAGATGACCACAAGCAGATAAAGAACTGCAGCTATTGCGAACCTTATATACTTTCCCTGAAAAAAATCATTCATTTTTAAATTGTATTAAGCCGGTAAAAGTATAAAATATTATCAGAAACCCAGAACATCGGTCATCGTATAGACACCTTTCCTTGAATGGATGAACTCGGCCGCAACCACTGCTCCGAGCGCAAGTCCCTTTCTGTTCTTTGCTTCATGCTTCAGACTGATGGTATCTATATCTGAATCCCACGCAACAGTATGGGTACCGGGGACAGAGCCCTCACGGACTGACTTTATGGGGATCAAATTATCTCTTTTGTCATTCGCAAAACACCAGCCTTTATAGTCCGGATGTCCTTTTCTGATCCCTTCTGCAAGGGTTATTGCTGTGCCGCTTGGGGCATCAAGCTTTTTTGTATGATGTATCTCTTCAATTGAAACAGAATAATCTTTGTAACGTTTCATGTGCTCTGCAAGCTCAGAATTGAGCCTGAATAAAAGGTTGACTCCAATGCTGAAATTTGAGGAATGGATAAAGGCTGTATCGTTTTTCAGACAGACTTCTTTTGCCCTGTCATAATCCTTAAGCCATCCTGTAGTGCCTGATACAACCGGAACCTTCATCTCAAGGCACTTTGAAATATTTTCAAATGCGGCTTCAGGTGAGGAGAATTCAATAATAACATCAATATCCCTGAGATTTTCCGGATTAAGGTCCTCTTTATTGTTAATATCGATTCTGAGCATGATCCAATGTCCTCTCTTTATACTGATCTCTTCTATTTCATGGCCCATTCTGCCATAACCTATAAGTGCTATTTTCATTTTTTCAAGTTTCTGCGAAATTATTTATTTTCAGGTTGCTCCCGGCTTAATAATATCATAAAATTCTTAACAAGAAGTTAAAATCATCTTATATTTTATATATTTCACTTCAAAAATGAATCATATATGAAACCATTATTATTCTCATTATCATTACTTACTATGATCATAACATCTTCATGCACCAGCAGTGAGAAAGCCGACCTGGTGGTTATCAATGCCAAAGTGTTAACTATAGACAGTGAGAACCCTGTTTCTGAAGCAATCGCCGTTAAGGGTGAAAAAATTATCCGGGTTGGAACGACAAGTCAGGTCAGGAAAATGATTGAAAACGGTAAGACTGAGGTTATTGATGCAGCCGGAAGACTTGTAATTCCCGGCTTCAATGACGCTCATCTTCATTTTGGTCCGCTCGACCCTGATTTTATTGAATTGCGCTATACAACAGATCCTTCAACAATTACGGCGAAAGTAAAAGCCCAGGTGGCAAGATCCAAACCAGGTGAGGTTATAAGAGGCGGGCACTGGGAACATGAAATGTTCACAACCAGAGATTGGCCGTCCAAAGAACTGATCGATGATGTATCTCCAAATAATCCAGTGATACTCGAACGGGCTGACGGACATTCAATGCTTGTAAACAGCTATATTCTCAAAAATTCAGGGATTACCAGGAACACCCCCGATCCTTTCGGAGGTGAGATACAAAAAGATCCCCGTACCGGCGAACCGACAGGAATACTTAAAGAGACTGCCATGGGCCTGATAAAATTAGGAGATGTCAAAACTGAAAGAAGCCCTGAAGAGATAGCAGAAAAAACCTGGCAGGGATATCTTCTTGCGATGAAGGAGGCCAGGGAACTAGGGGTCACAAGCATACAGAATGCAGGCGGTGCAGATTTCGAAGCATATGAAAAACTGCAAAATAAGGGAGAGCTTACCTGCAGAATCGATATTGGCAAGCCACTGACAGGTGATGCTGCCCTACTGGCTAATTATAAAGAACTTGCCGGAAAATATCCCGATGAGGGAGACTGGATAAGGTTCGGGTATCTTAAAGCATTCATGGACGGATCAATGGGCTCAGGAACAGCCCTTATGTTTGAACCTTATAACGATGAACCAACGACCTCCGGACTGGCAATGTGGAAATATGAAGAGTTAGAAAATATGGTGATAACTGCCGACAAAATGGGTTTCCAGATTGGCATTCATGCAATAGGCGACAAGGGTAATAACCTGATACTAAATGCATATGAAAAAGCTCAGCAGGTCAATGGGAAACGTGACAGCCGGCATCGCGATGAGCATGCGCAAACATTGAAGGAATCAGATATTCCAAGGTTTGCACAGCTCGGAGTAATACCTTCAATGCAACCCACTCACTGCATTTCCGATAAGAAATTTTATGAAAAACGTATCGGAACTGAAAGATCGAAAGGCGCATATGCATGGAGAAGCCTTGTCAATGCAGGTTCCACCCTTGCTTTCGGTACCGATTATCAGGTTGAACCGCTTAATCCAATTGAAGGACTTTATGCAGCAGTGACACGTAAAGAACGCCGCGGAGAAGATGGCGAAGGATGGTTTCCCGAACAGAAGCTAACCATGGAAGAAGCCATTAAATTCTACACACTCGGATCTTCATTTGCACAATTCATGGAAGATAGAAAAGGGATGATTAAAAATGGATATCTCGCTGATATTGTAATTGTTGATAAAGACCTGCTCACCATTCCGGAGAATGAAATAATGGCTACCAGGGTGGATTATACAATAGTTGGGGGGAAGGTAGTGTACAAGTCAGGGAAGTGACGAAGCAATCTGTCTACCGCTCCAGTAATTTCAGTATAACAACTGCCTCCTCCCTCGAATTGCCGCAAAACAGAACCTCAGCTTTATAATCTGAACAAACCTTCGGCCTGGATGGATCACCCCAAAGGCCACACTTATAATCATCCATAAGGTGAATACACCTCACTCCTGCCGGCTTCCCCTCAGGCATACCGGGTATGGGCGATGATATCGATATTTCTATGCAGCAGGCTCCGCAACCTGAACGACAATCCATAAGACAAGACAAAAGATAAAAGTTTAAAGACAAAAGTAATTATTATTATGGCTCAACGGCGTTAACGGCTTAAGTTGCGGCGTTACAGCCATAATACCGCAATACCTCAAAGCTGTAAAACCATAACACCTTAATGCCATTGTGCAATTGTGCCTTTGCGCCGTAATTTATTTCTTGCTAAATTTACACAAATACATTCCTGATGCGAATTGATATTCTTTCGGTCTGCCCGGAGCTTCTTGAAAGTCCACTGAACTATTCCATAGTAAAACGTGCAAGGGACAAAGGTCTTGTTGAGATCAATGTCATTAACCTTCACGATTTTGCAAAAGACAGGTATAAAAGTGTCGATGATTATGCTTTCGGAGGCGGTGCAGGAATGGTAATGATGCCGGAGCCGGTCTTCAGGGCGATAGAGATACTTAAAAGTGAAAGGGATTATGATGAAATAATTTACACCTCTCCTGATGGTCAGAAATTCAATCAGAAAATGGCTAACCGGCTTTCTCTTAAAAACAATATTATTATTCTTGCCGGTCACTTTAAGGGAATTGATCAGCGTATCAGGGACCATCTGATGACTATGGAGATCTCTGTGGGTGATTATGTTCTTTCAGGAGGGGAATTGCCGGCCGCACTCATCACCGATGCTATCGTCAGGGTTCTTCCCGGAGCTATCTCCGATGAGCAGTCGGCACTCTCCGACTCTTTCCAGGACGATCTTCTTGCTCCTCCCGTATATACGAGGCCGGCCGATTTCAGGGGGTGGAAAGTACCCGATATCCTTCTCTCGGGAAATGCAGCTGAAATAGATAAATGGCGGCACGAACAGGCAGTCCTCAAAACACAAAAATTACGCCCTGATCTTACACACAATGAATAAGTTACTTTTTACCTTGAAGGGGAGCATCGTCTTCTCCTTTATGTACCTGATTTTTTCATGCGGTAATAATCACCATGGAGATTATCTGAAAAATGGATTCATAAATCCGCCCGATTCTTCACGTCCGGGTGTTTACTGGTACTTCATGGATGGCAATATTGAGCGTGATGCAATAACGGCCGATCTGGAATCAATGAAAGAGGAAGGTATTGGTTATGTGGTCTTCCTGGAGGTGAATGTCGGTGTCCCCCGGGGTAAAGTTGATTTCCTGAGCGAAGAATGGCAGGAACTTTACCGGCATGCAGTGAAAGAAGCAGAAAGGCTAGGTATAAGGATTGTTCTGGGATCGGGTCCCGGCTGGGCAGGAAGCGGCGGTCCGTGGGTAACTCCCTCACAATCGATGCTTCACCTTGTGGCAGCCGACACGGCAGTTAAAGGCCCGGCAGTATTTGATGGCATTCTTCCGGTGCCGGGACCAAAAAAGCCTTTCTTCGGAGAAAACAGCCTTACCCCTGAACTAAAGCGGCTTCGCGATGAATGGTATGAAGATGTTTTTGTACTAGCTTTCCCCACACCCGTAAATCCTGAAAAAATTCCGCTGATCGATGAAAAAGCTCTCTATTACCGGGCTCCCTATACCTCACAGGCAGGTGTACTACCCTACCTGACGGCCTCAGAAAGCCGGAGCACAGGCAGAGGTTCAGCCATTGACCGCAAAAAAATAATCGATATTTCTGACAGACTTGATGCAGATGGAAGACTTAAATGGGATGTACCTCCAGGGAGATGGACAATTATGAGATTTTGCACCAGGAATAACGGTGCAGTCACTCGTCCTGCTCCGATGCCCGGACTGGGATTTGAATGTGACAAATTTGACACTACTGCTTTTAACTCTCATTATGAGGCTTATGTGGGTAAGCTTATAAGTAAATCCCAGCCAGAAAAAGCTGAATCAGGCGGGGGCTGGACAATGATCCATATAGACAGCTGGGAAATGGGAGCCCAGAACTGGAGCCCTCACTTCAGGGAAGAATTTATAAAAAGACGTGGCTATGACCCGAAGCTTTTCCTTCCGTCTTATTCAGGTCTGGTTATTGACGATCCTGAAGTGACTGAACGGTTCCTCTGGGATATCCGTCAGACATCTTCCGAACTGATTGTTGAAAATCATGCCCTTCATTTTAAAAAACTTGGAAGAAAAAACGGTTTCAGGCTTTCGATAGAACCTTATGATATGAATCCGGCCTCTGACCTTGATCTGGGACTTGCAGCTGATGTTCCGATGTGTGAATTCTGGAGTGAAGGGTATGGATTTAATTCGGCATTCAGCTGCATTGAGAGCACATCAATTGCTCATATAACAGGTGCTCCTGTTGTTGCTGCCGAAGCCTTTACTGCCGACAGTCATGAAGCCTGGAAACAGTATCCCGGAAGCATGAAAAACCAGGGCGACTGGGCTTTCTGCATGGGTATTAACAGGTTCTTTTATCACACTTTTGCTCATAAACCCTATGATGAAAAGTACCGGCCGGGAATGACAATGGGTCCTTACGGGGTTCACTGGGACCGGGGGCAGACATGGTGGTCAATGGCCGACGCATATCACAGGTATATTTCGCGTTGCCAGTATATGTTATCTCAGGGTAAAGCAGTATCAGATATACTTTATCTTGCGGCCGAAGGAGCACCACATGTTTTCAGACCACCCTCTTCGGCCCTAGATGGTACGCCATCCATGCCCGATAAGAAGGGATATTCATTTGATGGATGCTCACCCGCTTACCTCATCCGCAAAGCAGAAGTCATAAACGGATTGATAACATTTCCGGGAGGTGGTTCATACCGTATCCTGGTACTGCCTGATCTCAAGACCATGACCCCGGAACTGCTGAATAAGATCAGGTCCCTTGCTGAGTCCGGTGCAGTAATCGCAGGTAATCCTCCGGTCAGATCTCCGTCACTTTCAGGTTTTCCGGACTGTGATGAGCAGATTGCAGAAACTGCAATGGAAGTTTGGGGTGGAAACTTGATTCCTTCCGGGATATCACAACGCAATTTCGGAAAAGGAACAATATGGTGGGGAAACAGGCTGGTTAACAAACACAAAGACATTAGCAATAATCCTGATTCACTTGGACTTTATCCCGACTTTGCACTTATTGACTCCATCCTTGCTGAATCCGGGCTAAAGCCTGATTTTAAAGCATCAGGAAGCCTCCGGTACACACACCGGTCGCTCCCTGAACGGGAGTTATATTTCATTTCCAACAAAACAGATTCCCCCGTGGCAGACACTTGTTTCTTCCGCGACGGAAGCCCGGAAGGCGAATTATGGGATGCGGTAACAGGAGTAACCAGACCTTTGGGTATTTCCTTTACAGATGATGGAATTGCATTCACCGGAATTGAACTGGATCCATATCAGAGTTGCTTTATAGTGTTCAAAAAGAATACGGGATCAGAAAAAGTGAAAGAAAAGAATATTGATAAGCTCAAGGAAAAGCAAATCCTGACAACCCTGAACTGGCAATGGGAGGTTGCTTTCGATACGATCCGTGGTGGACCGGGAAAGGTTGAGTTTGAAAATCTTGATGACTGGGCTCAAAATCCTGAACATGGAATCAGGTATTACTCCGGAACAGCGGTCTATACAAAAACCTTCGATCTGCCTGAATCTGCAGTATCTGTAAGGGGTTCAGAAATATATCTCAACCTCGGGAAAGTAAAAAACATAGCAAGGGTAAGACTTAATAACCGGGATGCCGGTACGGTCTGGACCTCTCCATGGCAGGTCGATATTACCGGCTTACTGAAAAATAAGAACAATCTGCTTGAAATTGAAGTTGCCAACCTGTGGATAAACAGGCTGATAGGTGATGAAGCTGAGCCATGGGATGGTGTAACAGGCGGCAAATGGCCTGATTGGCTTCTGAATGGTACAAAAAGACCAACCAACAGGTTCACATTTACGACACATCGGTATTATAAGAAAGGTGATTCTCTTTCAGAATCGGGACTCATGGGACCTGTTACGATTGAGGGTATGAGACGTTAGAGGGGTGTGCAATTTCAAAATGAGTGTCGTACGGATTCGTACAGGTCATGCGGTCGTGCAGGCATGCATTCTGACCGCACGACCGCACTACTGCATGACTGCAAAACTTTCTTGGAAATAACGAAAACCTTTCGTAAAATTGTAATCCAATTTAACAAATATCATAACTATTTAATATTCAACAACATGAAGACACAGGATTACATTAACCGGGAAGATAAATATGGAGCACATAATTACCATCCTCTTCCCGTGGTCCTTGAAAGAGGTGAAGGTCCGTTTGTATGGGATGTTGAGGGGAAAAGATATTTTGATTTTCTGTCAGCTTATTCTGCAGTTAATCAGGGGCATTGCCATCCAAAAATTATTAAGGCGCTGACAGATCAGGCAACAAGGCTCACTCTTACATCGAGGGCATTCTATAATTCTGTTCTCGGGGAGTATGAAGAATATATCACCGGATACTTTGGATACGATAAGGTGCTGCCGATGAATTCAGGTGCCGAAGCAGACGAGACAGCACTTAAGCTGTGCAGAAAATGGGCTTATAAGAAGAAAGGCATTGAACAGAACAAAGCGAAAATCATTGCATGTGAAGGTAATTTCCATGGCCGCACAATCACAATCATTTCGATGTCGACCGATCCTGATGCAAGGAACGATTATGGTCCCTTTACACCGGGGTTCATAATAATTCCTTACAATGATGTCAAAGCCCTGGAGAATGCTCTGAAGGACCCTGATGTTGCCGGGTTCCTTGTTGAACCTATTCAGGGGGAAGCAGGAGTGTTTGTCCCGGATGAAGGTTACCTCAGGAAATCATACGATCTCTGCAAAAAACATAATGTCCTTTTCATTGCCGACGAGGTTCAGACAGGTCTTTGCCGTACCGGAAAGCTCCTTGCCTGTGATCATGAGGGCGTACGACCTGATATTCTGATCCTTGGGAAAGCCCTTTCAGGCGGAGTGATGCCGATTTCCGCGGTCCTGGCTGATAATGAGATAATGCTTACAATCAAGCCCGGTGAGCATGGTTCAACTTTCGGAGGCAATGCACTTGCTGCCAAGGTAGCCATTGCTGCTCTTGAGGTTCTTAAGAATGAGAATCTTGCGGAAAATGCAGATCGCCTTGGAAAAATATTCAGAAGCGAAATGCAAAACATCAAATCGGACATGATAGAGCTTGTTCGTGGTAAAGGACTCCTTAATGCTGTTGTCATCAGGCCAAAAAACGGCAAAACAGCATGGGATGTATGTCTCGCAATGAAAGACAAGGGTTTAATTGCAAAACCCACACACGAGCATATAATCCGGTTTGCTCCTCCCCTTGTAATAAATGAAAAACAGCTGCTGGAAGCTGTTTCATGCATCAAGGAAGCATTTAAACTTTTTGAATAACATTTTGTTTCCTTATTGTAAATCAATTGTTTTTTCAGAGTTTTCTCTGATTAATACTTTATGAATCACTTATTATGAATAAACCGTGATAATCATCGAGATATCTTTCTCTTTCGTCAATCTGTGCTGCCATTATTGCTCTCAGTATCGTGTAAACAAGCCAGGGAAGTAACAACCGGAGAGCTGCAGGAACACATTAAATATCTTTCGTCAGATAGTCTCAGAGGAAGGCGACCGGGACAGTTGGAGACAGTCTTGCCGCTGAATACATCAGGAATGAATTTGCATCCTTTGGACTGGTTCCTCTAACGGGAGACGGGTTCCAGCGATTCAGTGTCACAAGCAACCTTGTCGCGGGAAAAAACAATTCTCTGGCCATAGACGGAAAAAGTTATGATCCGTGATAAGGATTTTATGCCATTTGCATTCAGTTCAGATTCAGCCGGTGAGGCGGAAATAATTTTTGCCGGATATGGATTCATGATAGATGAAGATAGTCTTAAATGGAATGATTACCAGGGTATTGATGTAAAAGGAAAATGGGTTTTGATCCTCAGGGCTGATCCTGAAGCTGAAAAATCAGTAAGTCCGTTCATTCCCTACAGCAGCGACGGGATAAAGCCATGCAGGCAAAAGATATGGGAGCATGCGGTGTTCTGCTTGTATCGGGAGCGGCGTTTGATCCATGGATACATTTGAATCCTCTTAATCCCGACGATTTCCCTGTTGGAATTCCCGCCTTCCGGATAAAAAGAGAAGTTGCAGATTTAATTCTCTCAAGGAAATAAAACCACTGATTCTGATCTGGAAAAAAAACTTAATGAATCCGGGAAACCCGATAGCTTTAAGACCGGTATCAAGGCAATTGCAAAATCTGAAATAACAAGAGAGATGAAGGAAACAAGGAATGTGGTAATGATGCTTCCGGGGGAAGATGAAGAACTTAAGGATGAATTCATTATCTGGGTGCTCATTTCGACCATCTTGGGATGGGAGGCAAGGGATCATCAAGCATGGCCGGTGATACAGTGGCTGTTCATCATGGAGCCGATGACAATGCGTCCGGAACAGGTATGATGCTCGAACTGGCCGAAAAGTTTGCATCCACAAAGGGAAGTCATAAAAGGAGCATGATCTTCATAGCTTTCTCAGGTGAAGAACAGGGCTTCTTGGGTCCAGATATTTTGCCGAAAATCCGGCAATCGATCTTTCAAAAGTCAATGCAATGATAAATCTCGATATGGTCGGCAGGCTTCCTGAATCAAAGGTGCTTCAGATAAGCGGTGTAGGCACTGCTGAAGGATTACAAGAACTTGTTACTGCCAAAAACGACACCAACCTGATGAGCCTTGCCTTCTCCGAAGAGGGATCCGGCCGGTCAGATCACACATCATTCTACAGTAAAAATATACCTGTACTTTTTTATTCCACGGGAGCTCATTCCGATTACCATAAACCGGGAGATACCTGGGACCTGATCAATTATCATGGCATGATAACTGTATCATCCCTTATTTATAGTGTTGCACAGGAACTTGCCACAACACCGGAAAGGCTTCAATTCAGGGAGGAGTCCGGACCAAACCTGAACCGTAAGGACCACAAGAAGAAAAGTGCTACCCTGGGGATCATGCCCGACTTTGCCGGACTGGTGAAGGATGGAATGAGAGCTGATGAAGTATACCCGGGAAGACCCGGAGCGCTGGGAGGAATGAAAAAAGGCGATATCGTTACAGCTATTAATGGAAAACCGGTGAATAATATACAGGATTACATGTTCAGAATGGGACAGGTAAAACATGGTCAGCAGATCACTGTGGAAGTTTTGCGCGATAACAAAAAAATCGATCTGTTGATCCAGCTTTACTAGCGATTTTCACTTTACAATTTGATTATAATACAAGCAGGATGAAAAAATTTCTGATCTGGTTACTTGCCTTCATAATTACAATTCTTGCAGCTTATTATCAGAGAAAAACGGGCCCCACCTACCCGCAGAGGTTAAATGTTACTCTGAACAACACAGATACTGAATTAAAGCTTGTCCGGAGTCTCGGGCTTGATGAGCGCTCTGAAGTGAAGCTCGGAATAGCTGATACCAGAGTAAAGGCAACCCTGTTGTACAAACGATTTAAAACAGATGATGAATACAGTCGTGTTCCGTTCGTTTACAAGGAATATCCTGTTAATTCTTATATAATGAACAGAGTATTTAAAATGACTGAAGAAAAGGGTTTGTTTGCCGACCTACCCCAGCAACCTCCGGCCGGAAAACTGCAGTATTACATTGAGATAACTGACAATTCCGGAACCAGGGAGCTTCAAAAGGAACAACCGGTTGTAATAAGGTTCAAGGGAGCGGTGCCTCGGATCAATTCTCCTTCCTCATATCCTGATAATGTTCATCGCAATGATGTTCTCAACAGCTGCAGGATTCTGGCAGCTGTGTTAAAAATCCTGTGTTTAAAAAATACGGAATATGGACTCTCATCCTGCTGGCAGCCGGAGGGATGGTACTCGGTCCGCTTGTCCAGAAATATGCTTTCGGAGCATTGTGGACGGGTATTCCTTTTGGATGGGATCTGACAGATAATAAAACACTCATCGCATTCATATTCTGGATACTGGCTGTACTCCTGAACAGAAAGAAAGATAAACCCCTTGTAACCATACTGGCTGCTTTTATTCTGCTTCTGGTTTACTCAATCCCTCACAGCCTGTTCGGATCCGAACTGGATTACAGTTCGAATCAGGTAATTCAGGGCTTTATCTTCTTTTTTTTCATACAAATAAAAAAAATTCTTAAATTGAGTGCAGCATAAAAGAATTACCCACGTCTTTTAATCAGAAAATGAAAAAGAGTGGGTGCAGCATCTCAAATACAAACAAGTCTTTATTTAAAGATGGCAAATGTAGAAGCGGCATTCAGAAATTTACACCAGGATCTTCTGGACGGGTGTAAAACCGGTGACCAGAAAGCACAGTTTCAGATCTATAAGTTATACTATAAAGCAATGTATAATACAAGTCTGAGGATTGTGAACAACAATATGGAAGCCGAAGATGTTATGCAGGAATCGTTCCTGTCGGCCTTTGAAAAGATTGACACCTACTCGGGCACAGTGAGTTTCGGTGCATGGCTTAAAAGAATAGTGATAAACCGGTCACTGGATGCTCTGGGTAAAAAAAAAGCGGTCTTTGAAGATATTGAATCACACTTTGGCATAATGGACAACAGTCCTGAGGATGCTGCCCGGAATGAGGAAGTTGATGTAAAAGTTGAAGAAATAAAGGAAGCTATTGAAAAGCTGCCCGATGGTTACAGGATCATACTTTCCCTGTACCTTCTAGAAGGCTATGATCATGATGAAATTGCTGAAATACTGAAAATATCAAGCAGTACATCAAGATCGCAGCTCTCAAGGGCAAAACAAAAGCTGATAGGAGAATTAAGGAAAAATGAAAAATACTAGGGAATGAAAAATATAGAAGACATAATCAGAAATAACCGGGATCTTTTCGAAGATGAAGAACCTTCGAAAGGTCACTTCGACCGGTTTAACACTATGCTGGAAGCGAGGCTCCATGCAGGAGGTGTTAAAAGAAGCATTGTGCCATATCTGCTGAAAGCAGCAGTGGTAACACTTCTTGTAACTCTTTCTTCACTCTGGATATGGGATAATTTCCTGAGTAAAGAAAATAGAAGAATGACCCTTGGAGATGTTTCCCCTCAGTTCAGGGAAGTTGAAAACTATTATATCCACCAGGTCAATCTTATGGAGAATGAAATAAATACTGCAAATATTTCTGATGATCCGGAACATAAAACCATGGTACAATCGGAAATGAGAAGCATGGATTCGGTTTATGTTCAGCTTCAGAAAGAACTTAAAGCCAATCCGGACGATGATAGGATCATCAGCGCGATGATAGAACATTACCAGACAAAGCTGGAGGTGATGTCATATATTGTAAATCAGCTTAAATCGATAAGGGATGAACATGAAAATATATACGAAGATGAAAAAGTTAGTTTGTAAATCAGGAACGCTGCTACTTGCCGCCTTATTACTGTCATTTACACTTTCCGGACAGGAAGAGCTTTCAAAGGAGTATCATAAGGAATATAAGGTATCTGCTTCAATGACTCTTGATATTAATAACAGGTATGGAGATATCGATGTAGAAACATCAGAAACCGATCAGGTTGTGATTGATGTAAAAGTGACTCTGAAATATCCCAACAGGGAACGGGCTGAAAAACTTCTAAGCTATATTGATGTTGAATTCAACGAGGAAGCTGAAGGGATCTCAGTAAAAACAGTGATTGATGACAAATTCAGCTTTACCGGATGGAGCGGTGATTCAAGAAGATTCAGCATTGATTATACTGTAAAGATGCCTGAAAAAATGAATCTGGCTCTGGCGAACAGATATGGGAATACTATGCTCGATGACCTGTCTGGACATGTTTCCCTGGATATAAAATATGGGAACCTTACAGCATCGAAATTATCCAGGGGGAATGAGAAACCTTTGAACAGGATAAGCCTTGCCTACGGTAAAGGATCTATTGAAGAAGCTGGATGGCTGGATGGTCTTTTCAGGTACTGCGGTAGTTTTACAATAGAGGAAAGCCAGGCCATACTTCTGGATAGCAGATATTCAAAGGTCCAGCTCGGAACAACAAGCTCGGTTGTGGGTGAGACAAAATACGACAATCTCAGAATTGAGAATATCAATAATCTTGTCCTCGAATCAGCCTATACCGATATCAACATCGGAACTCTTTCAAACAAGCTCGTCTTCGATGTGGCTTATGGTTCCTTCAATATTGAAAGGGTCAGCGAAGGATTTGAATCAATAGATCTTGAATCCCGCTATACCGGTGTAAGAATGGGCATTGATGAATCGGCCAGCTATAAGCTTGAGGGCAAGGTCTCTTACGGAGGCTTGAAATTCAATGAGGATAATTATAAAAATACAAAACGGGTAGTTGAGAATACATCAACCATCGTTGAAGGAATAGTCGGAAAAGAGGAATCCCCCACTGCCTTTGTCAGGATTGATTCTTCCTATGGAACCATAAAGCTGAATTAATTTGTTCCAAACTAATCAAAAGAACATATACATATTTAAAAGGCTATCTAAAAAAAATTACCCAAAGATCCCAAAGGAGTCTTAAGGACGCAAAGGCATCTTATTAGTAATAAATTCTTTGCGTTCTTAGCACAAATCCTTTGTGATCTTTGCGGTTAAATTTTTTTCTTTAAGGCAACCTCTTTTGTTTAAATTTGTATCATTGTATATTAAAGCCTTAATCATGATTCATGTAGAAAAACCATCCGAAGAGAAGCTCAGAGAACTCAATGTAAGATCCTGGCCTGTATGGATCAAAGAGATATCGGAATTCCCATGGGAATATGATGAAACCGAAACATGCTATATTCTCGAAGGAGATGTAGTTGTAACACCTGTCAACGGTAAGCCCGTAAACTTTGGGAAAGGTGACTTTGTAGTTTTCAGCAGTGGCCTGAAATGCACCTGGAAGATCAATTCCCCTGTAAGAAAACATTACAAATTCGGTTAAACCATTAAATAACCTGCGATATTATGAAATCAGGCAGAATAATTCTTCCGTGGATATTTACAATATTTGCGACAATACAACTTCCGGGACAGCCAGGCAAAGTACCGGGTATTATAGTGGATTACATTCCTGCATCAACAAATATCTATATCGGTTCACCTTCTATCTGCATCCTTCCCGACGGAACTTATATTGCCTCACATGATCATTTCGGAAAAGGAAGCACCGAGCATGAACGGGCTCTCACTGCTGTATTACGGTCCACTGATAAAGGAAAATCGTGGGAAAAGATCTCGGAAATAAATGGTCAGTTCTGGTCAAACCTGTTTGTTCATAATGGTCATCTCCATATTATGGGAACATGGAAGCATCATGGCAATCTGATAATCAGGAAATCAGACAATGGAGGTTTTACCTGGACAGAACCTTCGGATAACAGAACAGGTTTAATCCGGGAAGGCGAATACCATACCGCCCCTATGCCCATGGTTCTTCATGAAGGACGTATATGGAGGGCTGTTGAAAATGCAAAATCGTATACAACAGCCTGGGGTATACGGTATGGTGCAACTGTGTTCTCTGCTCCTGTTGAGTCTGATCTGCTTAATGCTGCAAGCTGGACAAACACAAACAGTCTTGCATACGATTCGGCATACCTGGATGGAAGGTTCAGGGGATGGCTAGAAGGAAATGCAGTCGTGACTCCCGAAGGTAAAATTGTCAATATTCTCAGAGTGGCAACTACAGAACCCGGCAGAGACCTTGCTGCCATTGTTGATATAAGCGATGACGGGCTTAAAGCCTCATTTGATCCTGCAAAAGGATTTCTCGATTTCGTCGGCGGCGCAAGGAAATTCTCGTTAAGGTTTGACGAAAAAAGCAGACGCTACTGGACCATCTGCAATATGATCCCTGAAGGATTTGCAGACATGAATGCCGGTTCGGTCAGGAATGTTCTTGTAATCAAAAGCTCATCCGACCTCAGGCAGTGGACTATCCACCGTATACTTCTTCAGCATCCCGACGTAAAGAAGCATGGTTTCCAGTATGTCGACTGGCAGTTTGATGGCAGGGACATAATTTACCTGTCGCGTACCGCTTATGATGATGAATCTGGCGGGGCAAATAACTATCACGACGCCAATTACCTGACGTTCCACAGGATAAAGAATTACAGAAAGCTTGTAAAAAAAGTTATTCAGTAGCTCTGAGCCTTAAAAGTCCATTTCAACCACTGTAATACCCGAACCTCCCAGCTCGACATGTTCATCGCGGAATGACTTAACCACATCCACCGTTGCCAGATATTCCCTGATGACCTGCCGGAGGATCCCGTTCCCCTTTCCATGCAGTATCCTGAGGTTATGGTGCTGAACCATAAGGGCATTATCAATAAGATCCTGTACCATTTTTATGGCTTCTTCCCCCCTTACCCCGCGGAGATCAATTTCGGGCTTGAAATTCAGTTTCCGCTCCCTGAGAGCCGGATCAACAGCTTTATAGTTCGTTCCCGACCTGAGTGATTTTTTGAGTTCCGCCCTGCTGATCCTTTCTACCTTGCCGGCTGATACCATAAATCTGAAGCTGCCTGTTTCTACCTGTATCATACTGTCCCTGATACCGGTTATTTCGCCGGCAGCCTGTGTATCTGTCATCCGCACCGCATCACCCACCTTAAGCGGTTCCGGTGTCTCAGGGAGTGATTCCTTTGCAACGGGTTTTTCCTTCGGTTTAATTTTTCTGGCTTTGATCGTCAGATCGGTTATCTTTCTTTCAGCTTCTGACTCCTCCGGCCTGACTTCTTCCACAACACTTTCTTTGAACTCCTCGAGCTGCTGCCGTACATCCCTGGTCTTTTCCTTTTCGGCCTGCGATTCTTTGATCTGGCGGATTGTATTTTCAATCATCCTGTTTGATTCTTTAAGCAGGTTCTGCGCTTCATCTTTGGCTTTTAGAATGATCTCTTTCCTCAGGGTTTTTGCGCCGGAAAGCTCCTGTTCATACTCATCAATAAGTTCCTCGAGTCGTCGTTCATGCTGTCTGATATTCTGTCGTTTGGTTTCCCAGTATCTCTTATCACGGGCAATATCCTTCAGATGCCTGTCGTAATTGATATTTTTCACACCTGCCCTGCCTGAAGCTTCGTTAAGGATCTCAAGGGGAAGACCAATCTTTCTGGCAATTTCAAACGCAAAGGAGCTGCCCGGCTTACCTATATACAACTGAAACAGAGGCTGCATGAGATGATTATCAAATGCCATGGCACCATTTACTATTCCGTCTGTAAGTGAAGCAAAATGCTTAAGGTTTGTATAATGAGTTGTAAGTACTCCAAATACCTTCTTCCTGTTAAGCTCTCCAAGGATAGCTTCAGCAATTGAACCGCCAAGCATAGGTTCAGTCCCCGACCCGAATTCGTCAATGAGTATAAGACTCCTGTCCCCACCGTTCCTGAGAAATGCTTTCATGTTGATAAGGTGAGAACTATATGTGCTCAGATCATTTTCAATACTCTGCTCGTCGCCAATATCAATAAGGATATCCCTGAAAGTTCCAGCTTCCGAGTTATCACTGACCGGAATTGTAAGGCCGCATTGCAACATATACTGAAGCAATCCGACGGTTTTGAGACAAACTGATTTACCTCCTGCATTGGGGCCGGAGATTACCAGTATCCGGTTTGAGTCATCAAGCTGAATATCAAGAGGAACAACTTTTCTTTCTCCGGGAATCTTCTCAAATGCAAGAGAAAGCAGGGGATGGACCGCTCCTATTCCAGGAAATATAAGGTTTTTCGGTCAGTACAGGTTTTACAGATCCGAAATGGTTCCCAAAAACTGCCTTAGTCTTCAGAAAATCAATCTCTCCAAGAAAACTATCCGATTCAAGAAGATCATCAATATATGGCCTAACATTATCTGCAAACTGAGTCAGAATCCTTACAATCTCCCTTTTTTCCTCATACTCAAGCTCAACGATATCATTGTTAATTTCAACTATCTCCTCCGGCTCGATAAAAACAGTCTTGCCTGATGCTGACTGATCGTGAATAAGACCTTTCAGTTTACGTTTATCAAAGGCATTAACCGGAATAACCCCTCTTCCGTTCCTCAGGGAAACAGTGGTTTCAGAATCCACATAACCTTCGTTCTGAGCTTGTTTCAGTATGGCGCTGAGCCTTCTTGAAGCCTGTATGTTCTTTGATATGATCTCCGACCGTATTTCTTTCAGACGTGTTGAAGCATTATCCTTTATTGCTCCATGTCTGTCAATGATCCTGTCAATTGAATCGATAACATAGGGGTAAGTCTTCACCGGTCCGCATAACTTTTTCAGGATAGGGTATTTTGTTTCCTCTCTGGTTTTAAAAAAATTAAGGATCGCCCTGACAGTCTCCAGAGATCTTTTCAGGTCGTAAATTTCTCTTACGTCCGGAAAAGTCCCTTCGATCCTTATTTTGTTAAGGCATGACGAGAAACTGAAATAATTATCCGACGGGAAATTCTCCTCAAAAACCAGCAGCTGCTGAAATTCGAAAGTGGCTGAAAGCTGTTCAGAGATCACTGCCGGATCAGTACAGAACCGGATCCTATCGACTTTTTCAATACCCATCGGACTCAGGCACTTCTCCTTAAGAAGCTCCCTGATCCGGTCGAAACCGATCTTGGTTTCAAAATTATCGGGATAAATCATTAAGCAAGATAAAAGATGAAAGACAAAAGGCAAAAGTAGGAAGAATAAAGGAATATTGGCACAGAGGCTCAGCGGCTCCAATGGCACATAGGCACAAGGGTGTGAGGGTACGATGGTGCGAGTGTTGGTTGAGGTTGAGGTTGAGGGGGAGTTTGAGGTTGAGGTTAATTGTTGTTAAATAAATCCGACTCTATGGAGATGATATTCTATTTTAGTTATTTTTAACCCGATTTTACTAAACCCAAATTGATTACAATATGAAAATCCTTAAAACCGGCATCAGTCTGATGCTTTTGTTTTTAATGCCAGTATGGCTTTACTCCCAGACAGAAAACGTTGACCTGGAAATGATTTATAAGATCAAGCAGGAGGGAAATCAGAATTCAAAAATGGAGGATCTTGCATTCGGGCTGACAGATTTTGCCGGTCCGAGACTTACTGGTTCCACAGGAGGTAACAGGGGCAATGAATGGGCAAAGAAAAAAATGGAAGAGCTTGGTTTTCAGAATGTCAGAATTGAAGAAGCTGGTGATTTCAACCGCGGCGGATGGGATAATCTTAAAACATATTCTGCCATGACAGCGCCCTATTATGTAAACTTCGCCTGCAATCCTGTAGCATGGACAGGAAGTACAAACGGGCTGATCAAAGGTGAAGTAATATTGTTGGATGTAAGGACGGAAAATGACCTTGAAAAATACAAGGGTAAGCTTAGCGGAAAGATAATCCTTATGCCTTCATCATCAACAACACCTTATGAAATCAGCTATGAACCGCTTGCATCAAGATATACCGATGACCAGCTTAAGCAGATGGAAATGGAATCCGGTGCCATGAGGGCAAGACGCCCCGGACAGCCGTTCGATATGGCAGCCATGATGGCTCAGAGACAATTAAGAACTAAATTGACCGAGATGCTCAGAACCGAAGGAGCAGCTGTAATCATTAATAATTCAGGAACATATAACATCCCCCGATCAACCGGAGGTGGTTACAATGCGGGTGAAAAGGAACCGATTGCAGAGCTGAACCTCCCGATGGAAGCACATGGAAGGATGGAAAGGCTTATCAGGAACAAGGTACCTGTTCAATGGAAGTTGAAATAATCAACAAATTTTCCCCGAGTCCGAAAATTTATAATGTCATTGGAGAGATCCCGGGTACTGATAAACTTCTGAAGAACGAAGTAGTATTGCTTGGCGCACATATTGATTCATGGCATGGAGGAACAGGTGCAGCGGATAATGCATCCGGTTGTATTGTCATGATGGAAGCATTGCGTATCCTGAAGAGCCTTAATGTTGCACCGCGAAGGACAATCCGCGTTGCACTCTGGGGAGGTGAGGAACAGGGACTAAACGGATCGAGAGGATACGTTGAGAAATACCTTTATGAATCGAAAACCAAAGCAAATAAGCCCGATTTTGAAAAATTCTGTGTCTATCTCAATATGGATAACGGTTCCGGACGATACAGGGGAGTGTATCTTCAGCAGAATGAAATGGCCAGACCCATATTTGAAGAATGACTTAAACCTTTTGAATCCCTGGGATGCAGAACAATTGCAATCAGAAATACAGGAGGCACAGATCATCAATCGTTTGATCGGGCAGGACTTCCGGGATTTCAGTTCATTCAGGATGAAATTGAATACGGCCGGACTTACCATACAGTAATGGATACATATGAAAGGCTGGTCCTTGCCGATTTGCGGGTAAATGCAATAATCACTGCATCACTTGCATACCATGCAGCAATGAGAAATGAAAAATTTCCCAGGAAACCGGTCATCACTTTCCCCGAAAGATCACCTTTCGGTGCTATGATGCCATAAACACATTCCAATAAAAAAAGGCTGTCTCAAAATAACTATGAATTCCTGAGACAGCCTTTTTCTATTCTTTAATTCCTGCAAGATCAATTATAAAAGCATATTGCAGAGAGGTAGTCTTAAACCGCTGGAACCGCCCGGATGCACCTCCATGACCGGCATCCATGTTGCAATACATGACAAGGGTATTCCGGTCGGTTTTCATATCTCTTAATTTGGCAACCCACTTTGCAGGTTCCCAATACTGAACCTGTGAATCCCAGAAGCCTGTAGTTACGATAATATTCGGATAGTCCATCTTTTTAACCTGATCGTAAGGTGAATACGATAACATATAATCATAATATTCCTTTTTTCTCGGATCACCCCATTCGTCCCATTCAAGATGTTGTAAGAGGTATAGTTTCATCCTGCATGGTGGTCACAATATCAACAAATGGTACTCCTGCAATAACTCCTTTATACAGATCAGGCCGCATGTTGACAATTGCTCCAACTAATAGTCCTCCGGCACTCCCCCCCATGGCGAACAACCTATCGGTACTAGTATATTTTTCATTAACAAGAAATTGTGCACAGTCATTGAAGTCAGTGAATGTATTCATCTTTTTAAGGAGCTTCCCCTCTTCATACCAGTAACGGCCCATCTCGCTCCCTCCTCTCACATGTGCTATGGCATATACAAATCCCCGGTCAAGAAGACTTAAAACAGAACTGTTGAAGGAAGGATCATTGAAGATCCATAGGCCCCGTATCCATAAATAAGTAAGGGGGCTTTACCATTCTGAATAAATCCTTTACTGTATACAAGCGAAACAGGAATCAGAGTGCCGTCACCGGCAGTTGCCCAAAGACGTTTTGATTCATAGTTGTTCTTGTCAAAACCACCCAGTATCTCTTCCTCCTTAAGCAATAATCTTTACCCTGGTTTTCATATTATAATCAATGACTGAACTGGGTGTTGTAAGTGATGAATAATTGTATCTGAGAACTTCAGTATCAGAATTATTGTTTATACCAATGCCTGCAGAATAAGCCTCTTCACCGAAATCAAGATAATGCTCACTTTTATCAGTGGTATTGATAATTCTCATATTATTAATACCTTTTATTCTTTCATTGGTTACAAGGTAACTGTCAAAAAGTTCAAATCCTTCAAGAAGTACATCTTTCCTGTGAGGAATTACTTCTGTCCAGCTCTCATAGGAGGTCTTGTTCTCAGGGGTATTCATAAGCTTGAAGTTGCTGGCACTGTCAGCATTTGTACGGATATAAAAGCTGTTCCCCAGATGGTCAACTTGATATTCATGATTAATCTTTCGTGGCTCAAATATTTTTAAACCGCCCTCAGGATCAGATGCATCAATGTATCTGACTTCTGTTGAAAGTGTCTGGGATGAATGCAAAAGGATATATTTTCTGCTTTTAGTCTCTCTCAGGATTACGCTGAATGTTTCATCGTCCTCAAAGAATACTTCCTGATCTTCAGCTTTACTTTTGCCCAGCTGGTGTCTGAAAACCCTGTCTGACCTGAGTGTTTAAGGGATCCCTGGAAACGTAGAACACTGTTTTATTATCTGCAGCCCAGATGATATTTCCTGTGGTATTTTCGATTCTATCCTGAAGCGGTTGCATTGTCTGGAGATCGATGAAATGTCAAGGTATACCTTCTCCGGCTGATAAGATCCACACTATAGGCCATATACCTGTTATTCCTGCTTACTTTAAGTCCGGCAACCGAGCAATATTTCTGACCCTCGGCAATTTTATTCACATCGAGTAAAAGCTCATCAGGAGCATCAACAGATCCTTTCTTCCTGTAATAGACAGGATATTCTTTACCTTCAGAATACTTATTGTAATAATAGTATCCATTATCAGGATAAGGGACTGATTCATCATCCTGCTTTATCCTTCCTGTCAGTTCATTGTACAGATTGTTCTGCAGTTCCACGGTATGACTCAGAACACTGGTTGTATAAGCATTTTCAGCGTTAAGATATCCGATTACTCTGGTTGTCTGTTCATCAGGAGCGGAGGCGCTTTTTTGCTCATCGCCAAGCCTCATCCAGAAATAATTATCGATTCTGTTCCCGAATACCTCCTGAGGAATTTTCTCAGCGACCGGTGGTTTAACATCCTGTCTGCTGCTGCAGGAAAACATAACGGGTGCAATCAGTAGCATTGCTATGCATGACCGTAACATCGCCATGCATGGCGATGCTACGACTGTAAATATTTGATTTTCATAATATATTGGTTTTAGGAACATCGCCAGGCATGGCGATGTTACGGTTTTTTCTGATCAACATCCTTCATCGACAATTGTATTCGTTTTCTGTCGGTGTCGACAGAAATGACCTTAACCATAACATGCTGATGCATCTTTACCACACTTGAGGGGTCACTTATATATGTCCTGCTCATATTTGAGATATGAACCAGTCCGTCCTGTTTTATCCCGATATCGACAAATGCCCCGAATTTGGTAATGTTAGTAACGATGCCGGGAACAACCATGCCCTCGGAAAGATCTTCCATATCATGAATATCGGCAAACCGGAATTCTTTTATTTTGGATCTTGGATCACGTCCGGGTTTGGCCAGCTCTTCCATAATATCCTTAAGTGTAGGAAGACCCGTAACTGGTGTGATATATTTTTCAAGCTTAATCTCTTTGCGTTTATCCTCGTTAGTCATCAGTTCCCTGATAACACATCCTATATCCTTTGACATTTTTTCTACTACATGATAACTTTCGGGGTGAACGGAACTGCTATCGAGAGGATTTTCTGCATTTCTTATACGAAGAAATCCTGCACTCTGTTCAAAGGCCTTTGCTCCCATCCTCTTTACCTGCATTAGTTCCTGTCTCGACGTGAACGGTCCGTTCTCTGTCCTGTAATCAACAATATTCCGGGCCAGCTGAGGACCAAGTCCTGAGACATATGTAAGCAGATGACTGCTTGCTGTATTGACTTCCACTCCGACAGCGTTAACACAGCTGACAACGACTTCATCAAGAGCATTCTGAAGCTTATTCTGGTCGACGTCATGCTGGTACTGCCCCACTCCTATCGATTTGGGATCGATTTTAACCAGCTCGGCAAGAGGATCCATCAACCGTCTTCCTATGGATATTGAACCCCTGACTGTCACATCATAATCGGGGAATTCATCCCTCGCAATCTTCGAAGCCGAGTAGATCGAGGCTCCTGCTTCACTCACAACAAACACCTGAATATCATTTTCGAATCTGACATATTTGATAAAATCTTCGGTCTCCCTGCTTGCAGTTCCGTTACCTATGGCTATTGCTTCAGTTTTATAGGCATTAACAAGCGAAAGGATTTTCTTTACCGACAGAGCTGTCTGGTTCTGTGGAGGATGAGGATAAATAGTTTCGTTATGTAAAAGGTTTCCCTGTTTATCGAGGCATACTATCTTGCAACCGGTCCTGAATCCCGGATCGATGGCCAGGACATTTTTTTCACCAAGAGGAGAAGCAAGAAGAAGTTGGCGGAGGTTATCAGAAAAGACCTTTATTGCTTCCTCATCAGCCTTCTCCTTCGAAATGTTCCTGAATTCTGTTTCCATCGACGAGGAAAGAAGTCTCTTCCAGCTGTCTTTTATGGCGCTTTCTACAAGGTCAGATGATTCATTACGGCCTTTGATAAAGAGTGATGTGAGGATTTCCAAAGCATTGTTTTCATCAGGCTCTATTGTAAGCTTCAGGAATCCTTCATCCTCCCCTCTTCGCATTGCAAGCAACCGGTGTGACGGACATTTTTTCAATGGCTCTGACCAATCAAAATAGTCACTGTACTTTAATCCCTTCTGAATCCTTACCCTTAATGACATTCGAATATATAACCGCTTCCTTCTCAAACAAATGTCTCAGTCTCTTACGTGCAGTCTCATCCTCATTTATCCATTCGGCAATAATATCGCAGGCTCCTGACAGAGCCTCATCTGTGGTCTTAACTTCATCCGACAAAAACTCTTCAGCTTTAAGAGAGGGATTTGTTTCATGTTGTGCAAAAACTATTTCAGCAAGGGGTTCAAGGCCTTTTTCTTTTGCAATGGAAGCTTTGGTCCGTCTCTTTGGCCGGAAAGGAAGGTAAATATCTTCAAGTTCTGCCATGGTATGAACATCCCTTATCTTCTGAAGCAGCTCAGGTGTCATTTTCTCCTGCTCTTCAATTGATTTTATCACACTTTCCTTCCTCGCATCCAGATCTTTCAGCCTCTGATATTCATCCCTGATATGAAGCAACTTTACCTCATCAAGACTTCCGGTCATCTCCTTACGGTACCGGCTTATGAATGGGATGGTTGCTCCTCCATCAAGCAAACGGATTGTATTTTCCACCTGCCACTCATGAAGGCCGAGATTTTTCGAAATAATTTCGATGTTTTTATCTACACTCATAATTTAATGGTTCGAAGGTTCGAATGGTTCGATGGTTCGACGATTCGATCCAGGGTCAAATGTACTCATATCTTCTTTTGCATCCCTCAGGAAGTAGTGCTTTTCAGCCGTTATACCCTTGCACCCTTGTACCTCTGCACCTTTGTGCCCCTGTGCCTTTGGGCCTCTGCGCCGTTACTCCACATATAGCACCAGCCCCTTCAGATACTCGCTTTCAGGGTGATAAATATTCACCGGATGATCGGGTGGCTGGCTCAGCTGATGAAGAATTCTTACCCTGCGTCCAGTGTTTGCTGCTGCCGCAAAAACCGATTTCCTGAAATTCTCTCTTGAAACAACCTGGGAACAGGAAAATGTAAATATGATCCCGCCTGGCTTTATCTGCTCTATAGCTTTAATATTCAATTTTTTATATCCCTGCAGTGCATTTGTCAGGACATTAGTATGTTTCGCAAATGCCGGTGGATCGAGAATTATCAGATCGTACTTATCCTTTATATTTTCCAGAAAAGAAAATGCGTCCGCTTTAAATGACATATGTCTCTCATCGTCACCGAAATTAAGTCTGATATTTTCATTTGCCATTTCAATGGCATGTCCGGAGCTGTCAACTGTATGCACACTCTTTGCATTCTTCATTGCATAAACCGAAAAACCTCCTGTGTACCCGAACATGTTGAGGACGTATTTCCCCTCAGAAAATTCCCCTACCAGCTGTCTGTTTTCCCTCTGATCGATATAGAATCCTGTTTTCTGGCCGGCACTCCAGTCAACCCTGAACTTAAATCCATTTTCATTAACCATTGCCGGTCCCTGATTCCCGAACAGGTATTCATTTACAGCTTTTACACCTGACTTATGAGGAATGGTCTCTTCACTCTTGTCATAGATTGCAGTCAGATTCTCACCCAATAAATCCCTGAGAATCTCTGCAAAGTCCTTTCTTAACCTGTACATCCCCACAGAATGACACTGCATGACAGCCACCCCGTTGTAATAATCAATTATAAGGCCTGGCAGATCATCACCTTCAGCATGAACAAGCCTGAAGACATTAGTGTCTCCTTTTAAAGTCAAACCCACAGAATTCCTGTAATCCAGGGCAGTTTTGATTCTTTCTCTGAAGAAATTCTTATCCGGTTCAACCTCTTTGAATGTGAGTATTCTTACGGCTATGGATCCGGGCTGATAATGACCTGTTGCAAGAAAATTGTCCTTATTATCATAAACATCCACGAGATCACCTTCCGTAGGAGAACCATAGATATCCTTAATGGCACCTGAAAAAATCCAGGGGTGATATCTGTATACAGGCTGTTCCTTGCCGGATTTTAATATGATTTTGGTCCTTTGCATATTCAACTATTTTAGCAAGGCGAGGAATTGTCGAAAAGCACAAATCCAATAATTTTCCACGTACACCTGGAGATACTTTTATTTACCATTTATCAGTTTCCTGTATATCTCATAGCAAACCCATGCATCGGTAGCAGCATAAACCTGCTGAGCCTCGGTCAGCTCAGACGCTTCCCAGTCTGTTACCTGCTGTCGCTTTGATATTCTGAATCCCAGTATTATCGCCGAAAGCTTCTTTAATCCTGAACTGTCGATCCCGAATTCCTTCACAAATTTCTGGAGATCGACGAAGCCATCAGGTTCAAATTTCCTGATGTTCTTCAGAAAACGGAGATCGTCATGTATTGCCACACCTGCTTTTACGATTCCGGGATCAGCCAGGATATCTGCCAGCTGATCCGGTATCCCGATTTTGTTTATCCTGAACAGGCAGGCAAGATTCCCGGTAGAAAGCTGAATCAGAGATACTTTGTTCTTTCGCCCTTTCCTGAAGGAAGGACGGGTCTCGGTATCGAAACCAAGAACCTTCTGCTTTGCCAGTTTTGCTATTATCCCGGTAAATTTTTCCGGACTATCGACTACTACTATCTTTCCCTTGAACCAGGAGAGATCATAATCCTTCAGCTCTTCCGCGGAAATATTCTCCTTGTAATTATTAATCACCATCTCCCCTGAACTCATTCTGACGTTTTGAAATAAACCACTCTGATGTATTTCGTTCTGCATTTTTTTCATTTTCATTATTATCAACAGGCCCTGGTTCTTCTCCTGAATAAATGAATCTGTGAATCGCTCTCATTGAATTAACGAGCTTCTGGCCCCAGATATTTTCAAAGTTCATCCTGCATTCCCATAGTGCATCATTCATAACCTCTGATGTACCTGTCTGGTACAAAAGAAGAAAATCTTTCAAATCCTGGTAAATATCAGCCATATTCTCAGCTATACTTGCCGGGACAATATTTTCCGGTTCACTGAATTTCTCCTCAGTCAGATCGAGATAATTGTCAGCCGTTCCGAACTGCTTTCTGAAATCTTCATTTATCTTTTTCCAGCCGGCTTCAGTCACAAATTTTTCATTACCATCCTCAAAAACAGGCTCCAGTCCGGGAAGAAGAGAAGCTTTGATGTAAAGAAACGGAAGGAGTCGCTGAAGTATTCTCAGAAGTTCACCTCCCTTTATCTCAGCAGCATGTTCCGAGTATTTACAGAACTCATTTGCCGCGGCCACAAACTCAATAACGCTTCTTGAATATACCGGATCCTGCTTTTTAGCCATCATTTCAAAAATATGACTGCAAAATTAGATATTTTTCAATGCAACAGAATTATTTAATTTCCCTT
Source organism: uncultured Bacteroidales bacterium (assembly GCA_963700275.1). Taxonomy (GTDB): domain Bacteria; phylum Bacteroidota; class Bacteroidia; order Bacteroidales; family VadinHA17; genus LD21. The sequence continues at coordinate 240,032 of CAVOWZ010000018.1, forward strand.
TGTGTTACCTTTGTGTGAAAATAAGAAAAATCACAAAGACAGTGTATTGAATCCCCGATTTTCAAAATAAGAGTGTATGGATTACAAGTTTATTTTAGCATTTTTCCCGATTATTATTGTGTTGGTATTAGCGGGTTGCCAGCAAAAAAATAAAGAGGCGACCCGGGTAAAAGAACAACGGACGGAAAATCAGCAGGTCAGAAGCGAGCCCGTTTCTAAAACATCAATACATGAAGCATCTTTAAACGGTCTGGCTGCCGATGTGGAAAAAGCTCTGAATTCAGGAATTGATATCAATGCAAAGGATGATGACGGACGTACTGCTCTGATGTATGCTGCATTCAACGGGCATACTGTAATAATCGAAAAGCTTATTCAGAATGGGGCATCAGTCAACCTTACTGATAATTACGGAAGGACTGCCCTGATGTTTGCCTCGTCGGGACCCTACCCCGAATCTGTAAGAGTACTTTTAAAAAACCAGGCTGATCCGAATATTGTTGATAAAGAGGAGCATTTCACAGCCCTGATGTATGCGGCTGCCGAAGGTCAGACAGAAGTGGCAAAAATCCTTCTGACCTTCAAAGCCGATCCTAAGCTTAAAGATATCGATGGTGATAATGCCCTTACATTTGCCAGGAATAATGGTCATAATGAAATTGTGACACTTCTGCAGCCGTTCCTGAAATAATCCGGCTTATTGTAACTGATTAACTTCCGTCTTCGGCTTTCCGACTTCCGACTTTTCATATCTAGATTTTATCGTATATTTATCAGATATCCCTGTTCTCAATTTACACCTGTTATACTTCTTAAAATTAATGCAAAATGAAACAAGTATCCAGAAGAGATTTCATCAAAACAGGATCCCTTGCTGCTGCAGGGATGAGTCTGGCAACTAACAGTATCTTCGCGGGAAGCCAACATGAAGGAAGAGTCAGAGTCGGTGTCATCGGTACCGGAAACAGGGGCACCTCGCACGTAAGTAACTTACTTACCATTGAAGGTGTCGATGTAGTTGCGGTGTGTGATCTTTTTGAAGATAAAGCCGGAAATGCCGCATCAATTTGTGAGAAGAACGGAAGAAAACCACCTTCTATTTATTCCGGTGATCTGAAAACCTATAAAAAGATGCTTGACAAGGAGGAACTTGATGCGGTCATTATTGCAACCTATTGGGATTCACATGCATCTATAGCCGTTGATGCACTTAACAACAAAATATATCCTGGAATTGAAGTGCCGGCTGCATTGACTGTCGATGACACATGGAAACTTGTAGAAACTTCTGAAAAGACCGGCATACCATGTATGATGCTTGAGAACTGGAGCTTCAGGCAGGATAACCTGGCACTGCTTAACATGAAAAGGCTGGGTTTGCTGGGAGAAATAGTTCATTGCCATTGCGCACATTCCCATGATTGCATAGACCACTGGTTCTTCGACAATAAAACAGGAGAAAACAGGTGGCCGGCAGATTACCTTGTAAAATACAACAGGGATCAGTATCCTACCCATTCAGTTGGTCCGGTTATAAGCTGGCTGGATATTAACCGTGGTGATGCTTTTGAAGAAATTTATTCCACAGCATCTGCATCAAAAGGCATAAATGCCTACTTTAAGAGAAGGTTTGGCAATGAACATCCAAATGCAAATGTGACATACAAACAGGGGGATATTGTAACATCAACACTCAAGACAAAAATGGGAAAAACACTTGTCATCAATTATGATATGCAGTTACCCCGACCCTATTCAAACCGCTGGATGCTTCAGGGAACAAAAGGAGTTTACTATGAGGAAAAAGGCATGATCTACCTGGCTGATGTAAGTCCGGAATATCATCAGTGGGAACCCTGGAAACCTTATGAAGAGAAGTATAACCATAAATGGTGGCAAAAAGATCTGTCAACCCAGTCTCATGGAGGAACCGATTATGTCATGCTTAATCAGTTCATTAAATCTGTCAGGGAAAAAGGCCCCACTCCCATCGACGTATATGATTCTGCTGTCATGACTGCTCTGGTTGAATTGTCAGGCATTTCAATTGAAAGAAATGCCCCGGTACCATTTCCGGATTTCACCAGGGGGAAATGGCAGACAAATAAACCTTATTTTGCTTTGGATAGTGACAAGGCGTGAACGGCTGATAGCAACCCTTGAAGGCAGGAGTGTCGACCGTCCGCCTGTAAACTTTTATGAAATCGGAGGATTTACTGTATTCCCTGATGATCCCGATCCGTACAATATCTACAATTCCCCCTCCTGGCAGCCACTATTAAAGCTGGCGGAAAATCACACGGATATAATAAGAATGGTAAGTCCTGTAAGAGCCCAATCCCATTTATCCTGGGCAGGAAGTAAAACTGTTTTAAGAGAACATTTCCTTGATGAAAAATCCTGGGAAACAGAAAATAGCCGCTTTAACAGGCTTACATATAAAATTGGCAGTAAAACACTTACCAGCATAACACGCCGTGATAAAGAAATAGATACGGTCTGGATAACAGAACCTCTGCTTAAAAATACTGAGGATGTGAATCTGTTTCTGAAACTCCCTGACGAAATATTTGATGAGACGATAAGTATTGATCACCTGAAAGTAGAGGAAACAAAACTGGCAGACAAAGGCATAATAATGGTCGATACCGAGGATCCGGTTTGTGCGGCAGCTTCCCTTTTCAACCTTGAAACTTTCACGATATTCTCAATGACTGAGCAGATACTCTGCCATAAACTTCTGGAGAAACATGCCCGGTATATCCATAAACGCACTGAAAAAGTGGCTAAAGAATTCCCGGGAAAATTATGGCGAATTTACGGACCGGAGTATATAACTGAACCATTTCTTCCACCGTCTCTTTTTGATGAATACGTTGTAAGATATACTGGTCCCATGGTGAAAATGATAAAGGATCATGGCGGATTTGCCCGCATCCATTCGCACGGATGCATTAAGAATATCCTGGAATATCTTGTTAAAATGGGAGCTGATGCAATTGATCCTCTTGAACCTCCCCCACATGGGGATGTGGAATTGGGATATCTCAGGAAAGAATATGGCAAACAACTGGTGCTTTTTGGTAATATAGAAGTTAGCGCTATTGAAAATATGCCTGAAAAAATGTTCAGGGAGGTTGTGAGGAAATCAATTTCAGAAGGAACTGCGGGTGAAGGTCGTGGATTTGTTTTAATGCCATCGGCATCGCCTTACGGAAGAAATATTACAGATCTCACTTTTCGTAACTATCAAATTATGATTGACGAGGTTGAATCTTTCATTTGATAAGATGAATAAGTCAGCACGATTGATATCTCTAGACGTTTTTCGCGGAGCTACTATTGCATTCATGATCCTGGTCAACAATCAGGGTATATCGGGTAATGCTTACGGACCCCTTGCACATGGCAGCGACTATGCAATTACACCAACAGACTGGGTCTTCCCCTTCTTCCTTTTCATTGTCGGAGTGGCTATGCCTTTTTCGTTTGCAGGAAGGTTACGGCAGGCAGACGGAGGGAAAGTTCTTATTTATAAAAAGGTTATCAGGAGGACGATAATATTGTTTGTACTTGGTATGCTGCTCAATATCTATCCGAACTTCAATTTCGGAACATGGAGGATAATGGGTGTACTGCAGCGGATTGCTCTCTGCTACCTTTTCACATCACTAATTGTACTTAACTTCAGACAAAGAGGACAGATAACAGCGATTGTTCTTCTTTTGCTTATATACTGGGCTCTTATGACGATTGTCCCATACCCGGGTAAAGGGCCTGACACCTGGTCTTGGGATAATAATTTCGGCCGGTGGTTCGATAAGCTTATCATGGGACCCTTCATGTGGCGTCCCAATGAAGTTGAACTCAAGAGTCTGGCAGGAACAATATCGGCTACATGCAACACACTGATCGGCTATCAGGCAGGAGCCTGTCTCATTTCAAACCGACAACCCCTGGATCGAACCGTAAGAATATTTTCAGCAGGAACCTTACTGACAGTTCTGGGCCTTTTCCTGGTTCACTGGATACCTTTCTCACAGAACTTATGGACCCCGAGCTTTGCCATTTACACATCAGGCCTTGGATTGTTGATGTTAGCTTTCGCATACTGGTGGATCGACATAAGGGAGCATCGTAAAGGATTGGCCCCTTTTATTCATTTCGGTAGTAATGCCATTATAGCCTGGTGCGCCTCACAATTATTTTCCTCGACTCTTAACTGGATCAGGATCACTCATGGCGGTGATAATATGAATCTCAGCATGTTTATATACGAACATGGGTTGCTGCCCCTTATGAGCAATGCAAATGCTTCTTTGGTATTCGGACTATGCCACGTCCTTCTGTGGTGGGGGGTTCTGGCACTTATGTATCAAAGGAAATGGTTTGTTAAAATATAATCAGGAGAAGAGAAGGTAAAGTAAATCTGATGGAAGTGTCTGTATTTTTCTTTTAGTCGGAGAATAGTGTATTTTTACACAAAAGTATTCTCTCATTGGATCTGTTTCTGAACGATACTGAACTTGTTAAAAAGCTTCAAAAAGGAGATGTTGAAGCTTTCGATCTGATTTATGAAAAGTATTCAGTTAAGCTTTATTCCTTCGGACTTAAATACCTCCGGTCTGCAGATGAAACCGAAGAACTGGTCCAGTCTGTATTTCTTAAAATCTGGGAAAATCATAAGCAACTTAACAAGGAGTTATCGTTCAAATCCTACCTTTTTACAATTGCATACAACGATATCTGTAAGCTTTTCAGGAAAAGGAATTATATGCAGAAGTTTATAACAGAAGCCATGCATGAAAATTCCCGAACATCATCCGAAATGCAGGAAAGAATTGATTATCAGTCAATACTTAGCAGAGTTCAGCAGATCATTGACAAACTTCCTGAGAGACAAAAGGAAATTTTCAGAAAAAGCCGGCTGGAAGGTAAACCATCAAAAGAGATTGCAGAAGAGATGAAACTATCGCCGGGGACAGTGGATAATTATATTTCGGAAGCCCTGAAATTCATACGGGTACGTTTACGGAAGGAAGACCTTGCATTAATTCTTTTCTTTTCTATGTATTTGTTTTAGTTTCAAAGTCATACTACCATTATTAAAATATGGAAACATTAATAAGGATAGCTTTCAGTTACACAGAGGACTCACAGAGCTACACAGAGTTAAGAAATCAGATCTCTGTGGATCTCTGAGGATCTCAGTCTCTCTCTGTGTAAGTTTTTAAATTATACACAAACAACAATCTGATATGACAAAATTATCAAGAAGAAATTTTATCAGGAGCGGAGCCATTACAGCTGCAGGAATAAGTATTTTACCCGAATCTCTTAACATTCTTGAAGCCGGGAGGGTAAAAGGTGCAAATGACCGGATCCGGATCGGTATTATGGGTTGTGGAGACCGGGGTTGCAATGCACACATGGAGGGGATATATCAACATGTGGCGGCAACTAATTTTGAAATAGTTGCTGTTTGTGATCCCTGGCGGATTGCCAGGGAACAGGCAAATGAAAAAGTAAGAAAGTGGTTCGGACGTGATGCAAGGCAGTTTGCATCATATCGTGATCTGCTGGCGATGGAAGTGATTGATGCTGTGATGATCGCATCACCCGATCATGTACATACACTTCATCTCGAAGCTTCGGCTAAGGCCGGGAAACATATATATGTTGAAAAACCTCTGGCAATGGAGATGGACAAGCTTGTGAAGGCATTTGATGCAGTGAAATCAGCCGGAACAGTAGTCCAGGTGGGTACACAGCTGCGTAGTCTTCCGGGTATAACAGGCGCCAGAGAGCTGTTTCACTCAGGAGCACTGGGCAAATTATCCCGGGTTGAAGAGTGCCGTAACAGTGAGCAACCATACTGGTACAGGTATCTCAAAGAGGTAAAACCTGAAGATGTCGACTGGAAGGAATTTCTGTCTGACCGGCCGATGAGACCTTTCAACTCAGATCTTTATTCAGGATGGTATGGTTATGCTGATTTCAGTCATGGACCAATCTCAGGTTTCGGTTCCCACTTTATCGATATGGTACATTATATTACCGGTGCTAAGTTCCCAGAGTCGTGTGTATGCCTGGGGGATATTTTCACCTGGAAAGATGAACATCAGTTCACTCTTCCCGATTGTGTACAGGCAACATGGCTCTATCCGGAAGGTTTCATGGTGAGCAGTTCAAATAATCTCGGGCATGGAATGGGAAGTGTCCGGAACTTTTACGGTGATAAGGGAATGCTGAATGTCACAAACTGGAATACACCTGTTTACAGCGACAAAGGTTCACCGCGCAGGGATGGAAGCATCAAAGGAGAAAATCCCGTTACCCCTATTGACAGGCCGGATCATTTTCTAGACTGGTTGCAATGTATACGTTCAGGAGGAACACCTCATGCCCCTATTGAAGCCGGATTCCAGCATGCTGTAGCCGTCCTGATGGCAGCAGAATCTTATAAAACAGGCAGGAAAGCTGTTTATGATAGTCTTAAACGTAAAATCCGTACCACATGAAAAATCAACAGATAACCCGAAGACATTTCATAGAAAAGGTGATGATAGCAACCGCCGGTGTAACAATTATTTCATCCGGAGCAGAAAGTCCGCGTTGGCAGATTGGATGTTACACGAGACCATGGGCAGAACATGATTATCGTGTTGCATTTGACGGGATTGCTGAAGCAGGGTTCATGTATGCCGGCCTCATGACATCAAAATCGGGAAATGTAATTACTAAAGATTCCACCCCGGATCAGGCATTGATTGTTGCGGAGGAAGCTAAATCGCGGGGACTGCAGATAGCATCTCTTTATGGAGGCAACTTCGATGTCAGGAAATCAATTGAAGAAGGCATAGAAGGATTGAAAAGATTGATAGATAGTTCCTTAATCTGCGGATGCCCAAATTTATTGCTTGCCGGAATAGCAGAACAGACACTGGTTGATAATTATTACAAGGTCATTTCAGAATGTTGTGATTATGCAGCATCCAAAGGAGTGGGTATCAGTGTAAAACCGCACGGACCATTGAACTCCACAGGACGTGAGTGCCGTCCGCTCATTGAAAAAGTCGGGCACAGGAATTTCCGCTTATGGTATGATCCGGGAAATATTTATTATTACTCGGATGGTAAACTTAGTCCGGTAGATGATGCTGCAGAAGTGGACGGACTTGTTGTCGGGATGAGTGTTAAAGATTTCCTGATGCCTAAAAATGTTGATGTAACACCCGGAACCGGAATGGTTGATTTTCCCGCTGTAATGAAGCAACTCAGAAAGGGTGGCTTCAGACGGGGTCCCCTCATTGTGGAATGTCTGTCAAAAGGCGATCTCTCATTCATCAATTCTGAAGCCAGGAAAGCACGGCTTTTCCTGGAAGAAAAATGGTAACAGTTCCAAAATCTTTAATTAAAAGAGGACTTGGAACAATAAATAGTAGGTTAAAATCTGAGCTGGCAAATAAAATTACGTAATTATTTGAAATTTAAGAATATATATTTCAACCTCTAATAAGTAATTTAAAGTAAGATTTCATTATTTCTCCTTTCTCTTTTACTTGTATCTTTTAACTTTTGTCTTTTATCTTCCCGATTTGGACTTCGGTCTTCGGACATCCGACTTCGGACTTCGGTCTTCGGTCTTTTTGAATCGTAAATTTTCTCACTTATAAAATATCTGCATTTTTTATATGAGATTTTATTCCCTCGTGGGTATTAGATATTAGTAAAACAAAATCTTTCAACATTTGAAACAGGAACAAGCAGAAAAAATCGACCGCTACATTAAGGGACTAGCCGACGACAGTGAAAGAGAATTTGTCGAATCTCTTCTCTCTGATGGCGAATCAAATACTCACCTTCGCAACTGTCTGGAGAAAGATTGGAACTTATCAATTGATCAGAAAACTTCTTCCGAAGCTGATCTGACCCATTTACTTAACAGGATCCATCATATAATCAGGAAGAATGAGACCAGAATTTCGCAGAAACCTATACAGCGGATCATTGGCATATACATGAAGGCAGCGGCGATTCTGCTGATACCACTGATGGTAGCCGGAGGTATTATTTACAGCCATTTAATAGAAAGCAAAAAGGGTTTTATTGAGGAGAGTGTTGCCATGCAAATCTATGCACCTATGGGATCGCGGGTATCATTTAATCTCCCTGATGGAACGACCGGGATGTTAAACAGCGGTTCAAGACTGGATTATTCTATCCCTTTTACAACTCATCGTAATGTAAAAATTGAAGGAGAAGCCTGGTTTGAAGTCAATCATGATGAAGAGCACCCCTTCGAGATAACCACCGGGAGCTCCGTTGTCAAAGTCATGGGTACAAGTTTTAATATCAGTGCTTATCCTGCTGAAAAATATATTGAGGTGGTCCTTAATTCCGGCAGGGTGGAATATCACAGTGGTATTTCCGAAGAAAAAGTAATCCTTATGCCATCCGAGAGGCTGGTATGTTATGGAGGTAAAACAAGTAAATCCGTTGTGGATCCGGATAAATACAGTGCCTGGACCGAGGGAAAGCTGGTTTTCAGGGGAGATCCGATGGCTGAAGTTGCCAGACGAATTGAAAGGTGGTATAATGTAAAGATAAGACTGGCCGACAAGGAGCTCGAAAAATATTCATTCCGTGCAACTTTCGAAGACGATAAACTCGAGGATGTGCTAAGATTTTTGGCCATGACCTCCCCTATCTCATATCAAATATCTCCTCCTGAACTGATGGCAGATAGTACCTTAACAAAAGAAGAAGTGACTATCTATAAGAAAAATAGATAATACTAACCTTAAACATAAAAGCTATGGAAACAATCAATGGTCCTTAGAAAGGAAAAGAAAAGAAAGAAAAAAGGAAATCGCGTCAACGATTTCCCTAAAACATCTTATCGATATTTTTTAACTTAAAACATTACAAATTTATGAAAAAAAACAAACCTTTCGGGGAATTGTTTTATTGTTCTCTGAAAAAAACCCTACTAATCATGCGTATAGCTATTATGCTCCTGACTCTCGGAATCCTACAAGTTAATGCTTCTGATGCCTATTCACAGAAAACAAGGCTTTCAGTCGATTTTTCCAATACCAAGCTTATTAATGTACTTGATAAGATTGAAATTGAAAGCGAGTTTTACTTTCTCTATAATGAAAAACTTCTTGATTTAGATCGGGAAGTCAATTTCAGTGCAGATAACCAGTTAATTAATGTTGTACTTGACAATTTATTTGCCGGTACTGATGTGAAGTATTCCATCATTGACCGTAAGATCATTCTTGCACCAGACTACGTAAGTATAAAGGTAGTTGAATCTGGTACGATTCAACAGCAAATAGTTACAGGTAAAATTATTGATAGCCAGAGTAGTGAACCAATGCCTGGTGTTAACATCCAGGTTAAAGGCACAACTTCTGGTACTATTTCCGATGTTGAAGGTAACTACTCATTATCTGTACCTGACAGGGATGCAACGTTGATGTTCTCCTTTATCGGGTATGTTACCCAGGAAATTCCACTAAATGGCAGAACAGTTATAGATGTCGCCATTGCTTCTGAAATGACGGGGCTTGACGAGGTTGTTGTTGTAGGGTATGGCACACAAAAGAAGGTTAATCTTACTGGTGCTGTTGATGTTGTTCGTGCAGACCAGATTGGAGTCAGGTCAGTAACAAATGTAAGTGAGGCTCTTCAGGGTATCTCCCCAAACCTTAATATAACGACAACAGGATCTTCATCCGAGCCTGGAGGGAAGATGAACCTTAATATCAGGGGTATTGGTTCTTTAACAGGAGATTATTCCCCGTATGTCCTGGTTGATGGAGTTCCAGTGGATCTGAATTTAATCAATACTGACGATATTGAATCTATAACAGTTCTGAAGGATGCAGCAGCTTCTGCAATTTATGGGGCACGTGCTCCATATGGTGTTATATTAGTTACAACCAAAAAGGGGGCAATGAATGAAAAGGTCAAAATTGAGTACTCAAATAATATATCCTTTTCAAGCCCAATGGGTCGTCCTCATATGGAAAATGCTCTGAATTATATGACAGCTCATGACCAGGCAAGTGTAAATGCAGGACTGTCTCCAAACTTTACTGCTGAAAATTATGAGCGAACCCGTCAGTACATGGCAGGAGAAATTACTGATGAAACCTGGTTGAAGCCTGATGGTAGTGATTGGATGGGCAATGGCATCTGGAGTATAGCTGGTAATGGTAATAATGACTGGTTGTATATATACTATAAGGATTTGGTTATGAGGCAAAAACATGATATTAATTTAAGTGGAGGAGGAGAGAAAAATTCCTTTTATGTTTCAGCAGGATACTGGGATCAACCTGGTGAACTTAGGTATGGTGATGAGTATTATAAAAGGTATAACGTAACCTCAAATATTATTTCTAAGCCTACAAATTGGCTAACCTTTAACTTTTCTTCTAAGTACATTAGCGATAATTCCCAAAATTTCAATTCAGGATATGGAGGGGGTGAAGCAGGCAGAGCAGTAATGTATCATAATTTTTATAGAACTAATGTTTTCCCGTCCGCGCTACCTACCTAATGGGGAGTTCTCAGACATATCAAATATTGATATTTTAAATGGAGGTAAGGAAAACTATTATGGTTCAAATTTCATACTCTCCTTAGGCACTGCCATTGAACCTTTGAAGAATTGGATAACCAAAATCCAATATAATTATAAAAATACCGGAAATAGAGGAGTTAATAATCAGGAAACCGTATGGGGCACTTTCCCTAATGGAAGTCGATATGCTCATGCGTATCCAATAAGTTCTTATGCAACAAACCTTAGTACCAATGAATATACATTACTTAATATTGTTACATCCTATAATTTGACAATTAATGACCATTATTTTTCTATCTTAGGTGGTTATGAAAATGAACTCAATAAATATAATTACTTATGGGGGCAGAAGAATAATTTAATTACACCCTACGTTCCTTCTATCAGTACAGCGACAGGCACGTTATACCTTGATGATTCAAAATCACATTGGGCAACAGAAGGTTTCTTCAGTCGGTTTAACTATAATTATAAAGAAAAATTCCTATTTGAGTTTAATGCTCGATATGATGGTTCTTCCAGATTTGAAAAAGAAACTCGTTGGGGATTCTTCCCTTCATTATCTGTAGGTTACAATATCTCAAAGGAAGCTTTTTGGAGTTCAGTTGAACCTTATATAACCAGTTTGAAGATAAGGGGATCCTGGGGGTCACTTGGTAATCAGAATGTTCCTAACTATCTGTATCTATCAACTCTGGGAATTGGAACTAATCTTGGTTGGATAATGGGGAGTGAACGACCCGATTATACAACTACCCCAGCAATAGTAAGTGCCAATTTGACCTGGGAAACATCCTCTACTTTAAATGGCGGGATTGAGGCTAGTTTTCTTAAAGGAAGATTGAGTTCCTCTTTTGATATCTATTCAAGAATAACATCACAAATGTTTGGTCCCGCTGAAGCATTACCTTTGACACTCGGAACAACTGCTCCCAAATCCAATAACGCAACTCTTAAGACTAGTGGATTTGAATTTATTATAGAGTGGAGGGACATTATCGGTGCTAATTTGTCTTATAATATCAGAGCTACAATTGCTGATAATATTACTATTATTAAGGAATATAATAACCCTACAAAAACCTTAAGTACATGGTATAAGGGAGCAGTGATAGGAGAAATTTGGGGACTTAAAACTGCCGGGATATATCAGTCAAATGAAGAGGCTGCAAATGGTCCTGATCAGACTCTGTTTTGGCCCACCTGGGGTGCTGGAGATATTCATTACCAGGATCTTGATGATAATAATAAAATTACCAGAGGTTCGTACACAGCCGATAACTCAGGGGATTATAGTGTAATTGGTAACAATTCACCCAGGTTCCTTTTTGGACTAAATGGAGGATTGAACTGGAAAGGAATCGATTTTAGTCTGTTCTGGCAGGGAGTATTAAAGAAGGATTATGCCCCCGGTCAGTATGATATGACTTTCTATGGATTTAATGGTCACCAATGGTGGGGTATGAATGTCTTTTATAAAGGTAATGACACTAATTTAGATTATTGGAGACCTTCCGGTGAGACAAATATTCTTGGATCAAATACCGATGCTTATTATGCTAAACCATACTTATCACAACAGGACTATAAAAACAAACAAATACAAACAAGGTTTATGCAAAACGCTGCCTATTTGCGTTTGAAAAATCTTAGTATTGGGTATACTATTCCTTCAAATATTACTGAAAGAATTGCAATTAGTAAAGCCAGAGTTTTTATTTCGGGTGAAAACCTATTGACTATTACCCCTCTGACAAAACTAATTGATCCTGAAAATATTAATATTATGGCTGGTTATAATGTGGGAATAGGGAAACTACACGCTTTACGTAAAGTATATGCTCTGGGAATAAATGTAACATTTTAAATAATATTCAACTATGAAAAATATTAATCTAAAATATTGTGTAATTATTATCTTTTTTGCGCTCACTGCGTGCGAAGGATATTTGGACAAATTGCCTCTTGACGCTATCACAACTGAAAATTATTGGCAGACTGCTAATGACTTGAAACTGTTTGTTAACCAATTCTACCCAACAGCGTTCGCTGTAAGCACTTCAGATAGATATGAGGGTATTTTCGCTGATGATCTGGAAACTGATGATATGACACATGTTCAGGAAGCGTCAAGGCTTCAAGGAACAAGAGTTGTTCCGGCAACAGGTGGTTGGTCTTATACAAATATAAGAAGCGTGAACTATTTCCTTGCCAATTATGAAAAATGCCAGAGCGATTTTAATGAATATAAGAGTTACCTAGGTGAAGCTTTATTTTTCAGAGCCTTTTTCTATTTCGATCTTGTTAAAAGTTATGGGGATGTCCCGTATATTGGTAAGCCGCTGAATACTGACTCTGAGGAGCTGTATATGGCTCGTACGCCACGAAATCAGGTAGTTGACTCAATAATTGCCGATCTTGATAAAGCAATTGAGTATCTGCCTTCAGGTAAGCAATTAGGAGGTACCAGATTAAATAAGGAGATCGCTCAAGCTTATAAATCAAGAATATGTCTGTTTGAAGGAACATGGGAAAAATATCATACTGGCGATGTTTTTAATGTATCAAATCCAAATCCGCAAAAATATCTTCAAATGGCGGTTCAGGCAGCAGAAGCTGTGATGCAAACCGGAATGTATAGTATATATTCTACCGGTAATCCTGAATGGGATTACTTTATCTTTGCGGAAATTGATTACTCAAATAATCCGGAAGTTCTCTTATGGAAAAAATATGACTTAAATATAGGATTAGGTCATGCTCGTCAGTTTCAGACTGCTACTGGCACATCAGGGGGAATGGGCTTAAATAAGTCATTTGCTGAATCTTATCTAATGACAGATGGTAACCCTATTTATCAGAGTAACGGTAGTCCTAATCCATTGTACCAGGGTGATGGTAATTTATTAATGACTGCGGCCAATAGAGACCCAAGATTTAAACAAACAATCTTTACCCCTGGTTTCCCCCTCCAGATTGTAGGTTCAGATACTACTTTCTTTATAAGACCATCTGTTGATTTGGCTGCACACACTGTGAATCCGACAGGATATCAGATAAATAAAACATTGAGTTTTGACCCAATTCATCATGCAAGTCTTGAGACTATGGGTGTAGGGTATACAGGTTGGATAATACTAAGATATGCCGAGGTTTTGCTCAATTATGCTGAAGCAAAAGCTGAATTAGCAACACTGACACAAGGTGACATTGATAAAACTATTAAATTGCTTCGTGACCGTGTTGGAATGCCAAACCTTATTATCGCTAATATTCAATCAGACCCTAACTGGCTCTTCCCTGGTTTATCTCCAGTGCTAAATGAAATAAGAAGAGAACGCCGGATTGAGCTTATCGGGGAAGGTTTCAGATGGGATGATATTGCAAGATGGGCTGCTGCTGATGAAGTAATTGTAGGAAAGAGGCCGTTGGGAGCCAAGTTTAATGCAATTGATTATCCTGATTTATCAGCAGCCAATTTTAGTCTGACAAACGGGTATTTTGATCCGTTGAAAACCAGATTGCCAAATGGATATGGTTTCGTTTTGGGCAGAGACTACTTAAATGCCATTTCTACAGAAGAATTAACTTTAAATAGCAATCTGGTTCAAAATCCAGGCTGGTAAAAATAGTAATCTTTTCCCCGAGGGTATAACTCGGGGAAAGATTATCAACAGTTTGACAGACTGTAGAGACTAAGGTATGTTCAAAAACCATAAAACATTAAGATGAAAAGGATAATATTTTTAACCGAAATCCTTATAAGCGCTTTGCTGTTAGGTCTGTCAGCATGTTCATCCAATAAAAATGTGCTGACAATTAATGATGAAAATGGAGTGTTAAGTCAAACCCAGTCTCCGGTAGCTATAAAAACAAAGTTGAATAAACTTCTGTTAACTGCAGCCAAAGAAGGACGCCTGGCTATTGCAGATCAAAGGCATACAGAAAGTACCGGGAATCTGATACCAGTTCAGACAGAAGGCTCCGGCGATAAAGTAAATTCACAGATAGTGTTGATCATGCCAGATAATGGATCTGGCATTAGTAAATATAAATTTGTTGAAAATAGATCTCCCTTCGATATTGCAATAAAAGCAACCCTCGACCCAACCAGTGGACAGATTATTTTTGAAGAAGATGGAAAGAACGTATTGCAATATAATTATCAGACTATTTATGAAAAAGATGTAATTCGTCTTCCATCAGAGAAATTAGAGGAACATCTGAGAACGAAGGCAGATACATTTATGACAGCCAGCATTTATGCAGTTCCTCGCAGCGACTACATTCATCCATTATATGGCCTGGGAGGTGAAATGTTAACCAGAGACTGGCCTGATGGAGGACATCCTCATCATCGGGGCATTTTTTGGGCATGGCCAGAGGTAGATTATAAAAGTGAACGTGGTGATATATATGCCTTACAAAGATTATTTGCCAGGCCAACAGGAAAAATTGAGCTTACAAATGGCCCTGTATTTGCCCAGGTTGAAGCTGAGAACTTATGGATGTGGGAAGACACCAAACCAATTGTTCGTGAAAATATCGTTATAAGAGTTTACAAGGCAACATTAACATCAAGAATCATCGATTTGACGATTAAACTGGATGCTTTAGAAGATAGTATAACTATTGCAACCCGGGCTACTAATAGTTATGGCGGTTTGAATTTGCGTATGATGACTCCGGAGTCACAGGAGATATCATATTTTACAGATCAACCAGGGGCCCAGCCAATAAGGACATGGTCCGATTTCAGTGGTGTTTTTGATGGGAGTGAATCCCCTTCAGGATTGATGGTATTGCAGCATAAAGCCAATCCTGAATATCCGGGTGCATGGGTTGAATACCCAAATCTGGCATGGGTTCAGCCTACATTTCCAACAACAAATACCAGATATCCTTTAATAATAGGGAAAACCCTTGTATTACGTTACAGGTTGATAATCCATTCAGGAGGAAAACCTGATGAGGATATTTCCAGAAAAAGGTGGGATGCATTTAACGGAACATTTACCCAGCTATACAATATGGAATCAACTAATAATTGATTCTGATTAAATTCATTATAATTCTTAATATTATCTTACATAAAAACATAATGTATCATGAAGAATAAAATAGAAAAATCACCATTTACCCGTAGGCAGTTTGTGAAGACAGTCTCTGGTGCAGCAGTTGCCGCACCAATTATTATGAAATCTTCAATTCTTAATGGGAGAAGCCTGACAGCACCCAGCGATAAGATTAACCTTGGAATAATTGGATGCGGAGGGTTAGGGAAAGCTAATCTTGATGCTTGTATAACGCACCCGGATATTGTTGTAACAGCAGCATGCGACGTATGGAAAGATCGGTTGGATCCCATTGTGGAAAAATTCAAAAAAACATGCACGGGGTATACTGATTACCGCCAATTACTGCAGCATAAAGGTCTCAATGCCGTTATTATAGCAACACCGGCACATTGGCATGCCATCCAGGCAATTGAAGCTGCCGAAGCCGGGCTGGATATTTATCTGCAGAAGCCAATGACGATGCATATGGGGGAAAGTATTGCAGTAAGAAATGCTGTAAGTAAGAATGGCGTGATGTGCCAGATCGGAACACAGATCCATTCGAATGATCATTACCGCCGCATGGTTGAGCTTGTTCGTTCGGGAAACCTTGGCCATATAAGCACTGTAAGAACCTTCTTTGTAATGAATGAAGCGCCAAATGGTATCGGCATTGGTAATAATACCAGGAATGTACCTGAAGGCCTGAATTGGGATATGTGGGTAGGTCCGGCAAGGATGCAGCTTTTCAATCCGAACCTTGTGAAGGATGCATTTTATCATTGTTTCTGGATGGATTTCAGCGGAGGATGGACACCAGGAATGGCACCACATATAACTGACCTTCCAATCTGGGCCCTTGACCTGGGTTATCCAACTGAGATTTCTGCAACTGGTGGAAGGTATATCATTAAAGATGATAGTGATGCATATGATAATCATGAAGTTATCTGGCGTTATCCTAATCTCACAATGACATGGATGATGTCTGCCACAAACAGTCATGGATTTGCTTTTCAGGGTACTGAAAAATCAGGCAAAGGATACGAAACAGGAACCAGAAGAAGACTGGGGATATATTTTCATGGAGTAAATGGTACACTGATATCAGATTATTCTTCTCATATTCTGATTCCTGAAGGGGATAAAATGAAAGGAATGGACACTCCTCCTCCATCTATACCCTCTTCTCCTGGCCAGGAACTGGAATGGGTTGAAAGCATTAAATCACGCAAACAGCCTTTATGCAATCCCGAATATCATATCAGGGTTGACCTTCCCTTACAACTCAGTATATTATCAATGAAACTGGGGCGGTCTATTTCATTTGACCCTGAAAGAGAGAAGATAGTTGGTGATGCGGAAGCCAGCAGACTGGCTATTCCGGAATATCGCTCACCCTGGAGATTTCCATCTGAATATTTGTAGATGTTAGTTGTTATGTCAGCTTTTTTTACTTATAAAAAAATGAGGTTATGAATAAATCTGATCGCAGGAGTTTTGTAAAGAGAACAGCAATGTTCAGCCTGGGTTTGGGCTTGGTAAATACTTCTAATAGTATTTATGGAAAACAAGAAACAAATAAAGGAAAGAGAATAGGTATGATAGGGCTGGATACCGGACACAGTCCAGCCTTTGCAAAATCTCTAAATGATCCGAAGGCAGGTAATAAATATCTTGGATATAAGGTAGTTGCGGCATATCCTAAAGGGACTGAGGAAATCGAGGAATGGAAGAATAGAATCCCTCAATTCACTGAGGAAGTTAAAAATCAGGGTGTTGAAATAGTTGACTCAATAGAACAATTATTAGACAAGGTAGATGTTGTTTTACTGACCTGTATAGATGGGAACAGGCATCTTGAGCAAGCTATTCCGGTTTTAAAAGCAGGTAAACGATTATTTATTGATAAACCATTTGCAGGTTCATTATCAGATGCTTATAAAATAGTTGAAGTGGCAAAGCGTTATAATGTTCCAATGTTTTCATCATCTTCTTTAAGATATATAAACGGAGTAAAGGAAATTGCTGAAGGGAAAATCGGGAAAGTCATCGGAGCTGATGCTTTTAGTCCTGCCCATATTGAGAAGCACCATCCGGATCTGTTCTGGTATGGAGTACATGGCGTAGAAATCCTTTTTACCATTATGGGTACCGGTTGTAAAAGTGTAAAAAGAACATTTACAGAAGATACTGATGTCGTTGTAGGTTTATGGGAGGGTGACCGCATTGGAAGTTTTCGCGGGATCAGAAAAGGTAGTGGAGGTTATGGAGCGACTGTTTTTGGAGAAAAGGGCATTTCTGTTCTCGACAAATACGAGGGTTACGAACCTTTGCTTGAAAGGGTAACAGAATTCTTCGATACTGGTATTGTTCCTGTTTCCACTGATGAAACGCTGGAAATTTTTGCCTTCATGCAAGCTGCAGAAGAAAGTAAATTAAATGGTGGAATATCTATTGATATTGAGTCTGTAATTAAAAAAGCTAAAACTTCCAGATCTTAAGGATAGTATATAAAACCACAAGGATCACTTATGAAAGCCTGAATCAATAAATAACGGATTTGCATAAGATCATGTAAAATTTGCTTTTAAAAACTGGAGTATTTTCTATTGCTGGTGTAGTTTTACAAAGTTGTGCTCACATGTACTTGAGGAAAGTTGGTAGTGATATTAAATGAGCAAATCATTGTTAATACCATTTTTATTGTTTTCTATTGGAAGCTTTGCTCAGAATCCTGAATTGTTTAAACCTGACTCAATTAAAAGAATTATAGAAGGGGTTCCGATAAATACAGTTCTTAAAATTGATGGGATACTTAATGAGCAGGAGTGGCAATCTGCTAAACCGGTCTCAGATTTTGTTCAGATAGAACCACAGCAGGGAGAAAAAGCGAATCATAAGACAATTATGTGTGCTTTATATAATACCCGATATTTATATCTTGGAATTTTCTCGCAAGATTCCCTTGGTAAGAAATCTATAAGGGCGACAGATTTCAAGAGAGATTTTGACTTTAAGCAACACGATTTAGTTACGATAGCCATTGACGGTTTCAATGATCGCAGGAGTTCAATGGTTTTTGTTACTAATCCTTATGGAGTCCAAAGAGATCTGCTTGCGTATGATGATGTAAATTTTAGTCTTGAATGGGACGGACTTTGGCAGGTCAGAAGTACACGTACCGACTCAGGCTGGATAGCTGAAATGGCTATACCATGGCAAACGTTAAGATATCCAAAAGTGAATGACTCAATTCAAAACTGGGGTTTTAATGTTTACAGGAACAGGCGAATGACAAATGAAATATCAGCATTTTCCCCTTTCCCCAGGTCGGTCAGTATATTACGAATGGCCTATGCAGGGCTTCTTACTAACCTTAGTCCGCCGCCTCCATCACCAAATATAAGGATCCATCCCTATTTTGTGACATCTGTTAAAAACTCCCGGAGCGATGATGATATTGAAGATTTACGAGAGTTTAATAATAAAATTGGAGGGGAGCTGAAGTGGGCAATTAATCCACATTCGGTACTTGATTTAACCTTTAACACTGATTTTGCCCAGGCCGATGTTGATCGGCAGGTCAATAATTTATCCCGTTTCTCTGTGTTTTTCCCCGAAAGAAGACAGTTTTTTCTGGAGAACTCATCACTCTTTGGTGTGTCGGGTAGTCCCCGTGGAGATGGGACCGGCGGGCTGATGCGAATACAACCATTTTTTACCAGAAGGATTGGACTTGATGATCTCGGAAATCCTATTCCAGTTGACGCCGGGGCAAGATATGTAAATTATTCTGCCAGGCATAATTATGGCGTAGTGGCAATGAGGCAGAGAGAATCAGAAAACTCTCCTTTAACAAATTTTTTTGTCGGAAGGTTTGCCGAAAACTTTGGAAAACAGAACCGTGCCGGAGGTTTGTTCATCGTTAAAAATACCACAGAAGATACCCATTTCACAACTGTGCTGGATGGTTTTTTCAGGTTGGGGCAACCTCATACCATTAATACAATGCTGGTGCACACCCTATCAGGAATTACGGGTAAAAATGGCATTGCAGGCTACGCGCAGTACTACTATTCAACAAATAACTGGAAAGCCTGGTGGTCACAATCAATAGTAACAGAAAATTTCAATCCCGAAATGGGTTTCGTTTCCAGATCAGATGTTATTGGAACTACTCCCGGCTTTATCTGGCAGTATCGTGGAGACAAATTGATTTTAGAGAGATATGTGCGTGCCTATGAACCCGGGATCAATCTGGAGTTGTATAACCAGGCAACATCCGGCATTCTGCTGGAAAGGCAGCTAAATATAAGACCATTATACTTTAATATGCAGTCGGGAGCATACTTTGGATATAATATGCAGGTAATTTATCAGAAACTATTGAAGAGTTTTGAGCCTCTAGGGGTAACAATAAGCCCGGGTGAGTATAACTATAAACGCCACCAGATACTGGCATCTACTGACCCTTCAAAGAAGCTGAACTTTTTGACTGATATCAGCTGGGGGGAATATTTCAATGGGAAAATACAATCATACGATCTGTCAGTTCAGTTTGTTCCAATACCACATATCTCTTTACAGGGAAAAATTAACCGCAATAATCTTGAAGAAGTCGGGGATTCACTTCTGACAAAAACAATTGATCTTTATAGTATTGAGGGGAGGTTTGCCATAAATCCACGTATTCAGTTAACGGGCTTTTTTCAGCAAAATTCCCAGAATAATTCAGCAAATTATAATTTCCGGTTCTCATGGGAATATAGACCTCTGTCATTCATTTATATAGTTTTAAACAGGCAATCGTTTAACGACTCACTTATGGTTCGTCAGAGTGAGGAACATATTATAGCTAAAATTAATTTCCTGAAGCAATTTTAAGAATTCTGACTAAGCAGGATTGCAGATTATAAATTACATAAAAGAGTATTAAACAACCTATAAATCAAACATTATGAATAAAGTTCTTATAAAATGTACAATTGCTTCAGCTTTAGGGGGATTGTTATTTGGTTACGATACCGTCATTATAAACGGAGCAATGTTAGACCTGCTCAGACATTTTCAGCTTACTCCTGCAATACAGGGCTGGACCGTCAGTTCAGCCCTGGTAGGTTGTATAATAGGTACCATTCTGATAGGAAAACCAGGTGATGTTTATGGAGCAAAGCGTCTGTTGCAGTTACTGGCAATCATGTTCTTCATTTCATCTGTCGGATGCGGACTGGCACCCACCATATCAATTTTTATTCTTTCAAGGTTTATAGGTGGTCTTGCAATTGGAGGAGCTTCAGTATTATGCCCGGTATATATTTCTGAGATTTCACCGCCCAAACACAGAGGATTGTTAGCCTCTACATTCCAGTTAGCGATCGTTCTTGGTATATTATGCTCATTAATAACCAATTACCTGCTACTGAATGTCGGAGAACATAACTGGAGATGGATGCTTGTCAGCGGAGCGCTTCCAGCAATAGCATTTTTCCTGATGCTGCTTGTTATCAGAAAGAGTCCACGCTGGCTCGTAAAAAAAGGGAGAATTGAAGAAGCAAAGAAAAATATTGAAGATCTTTCATCACATGATATTGATACTGACCAAACATTAAAAGATATTCAGGATTCCATAAAAATGGAGGATATAAGCAAGAGCATTAATCTTTTTAAAAGACCTTACAGAAAAATAATCTTTATCGGGATATTTGTCGGAATATTCAGTCAGCTGACAGGTATCGGGGTTGTGTTCTACTATTCCGCCCAGATATTCACAATTGCAGGCTTTTCCAGCGATTCTTCGATGCTCCAGAGTGTAATACTGGGTGTAACAAATTTGATTTTCACTCTTTTAGCCATGGCAATAATTGATAAAGTAGGAAGAAAGAAGCTTTTGTTATTCGGACAGCTGGGGATGGCTTTAGTGCTCGGACTGTTTGGTTACGGGCTGCTTTCGGGAAATATAAAGGGAATCTGGCTGGTAGCCCTGCTGGTATCGTATATAGCTTTTTTTGCTGCCTCTTTTGGAGTAGTGGTATGGGTTTTATTGTCAGAAATGTTTCCTAATATTATCAGGGCAAGAGGAGCATCACTTGGTTCATTTTCAAACTGGGGAATAAGTGCATTACTCAATTTCCTTTTCCCGGTGATTATCGGTGTTTTTGGGACAACAATGGCTGCACAACAAAAAGGAATGAGTTTTGCTTTTATTTTCCTGGCTTTAGTGACATTAGTTGGATTCTTTTACATGAAGACACATATTATCGAAACAAAAGGGAAAACGCTTGAACAAATTGAAAAAGAAGTACTTCATTAATTAACTAAAAATATCAGTATGAACGGAAATGAAAGAATAAGCGCTGCATTAAAAGGGGAAAAACCAGATAAGGTTCCTGTGATGCTACATAACTTCCTGATGGCAGTCAGGGAACATGGAGTAACAATGGAACAATACAGGAACAATCCTGAAATAATTGCAGAGACTTTTATTGCATCAGTGGAGAAATATCAATATGACGGTGTTCTGATAGATATCGATACTGTTACACTGGCAGGAGCAGTTGGTGTTCCCGTCGACTTTCCGGTTAATGATGCAGCAAGGACTCATACCGGGAATCTGGGGAATTTAAAAGATGTCCTTCATCTAAAACCGGTTAATGTTGAAAACTACAAATATATCCAGATATGGTTGGAAGCTGTCAGGTTATTAAAAGATCATTTCAAGAATGAAAAATATATTCGCGGCAACTGCGATCAATCTCCTTTCTCACTTGCAAGTATGATGCGCGGAGCACAAAACTGGATGCTTGATTTAATGATGGGTCCGGAGGAACAGGTAATCCGTTTACTTGAATATTGCACTGATGCCACCACACAGTTTATAAATCTGATGGCACAAACCGGATGTGATATGGTTTCAAACGGCGATAGCCCTGCCGGTCCGGAAATGATATCAGCAGAAATGTATCTAAAATATGCTATGCCGTATGAGAGGAGGATTGTAGAAGCTGCTCATAAAGCGGGGAAAGCCTATGCCCTGCATATTTGCGGAAACACTGACATTATCCTGGAATATATGTTAATGACAGGAGCTGATGCTTTTGAACTGGATTACAAAACGGATATCAATAAAATATACAATATGCTTCATGACAATACAACATTCATCGGGAATATAGATCCGAGTAGTGTTTTGGCGCTGGGAACACCAGAGGATGTACGTAAGAAAACTCTTGAACTGCTGAATTTATACAAAGATTCAAATCGTTTTATTCTGAATGCCGGTTGTGCTATTCCTCCAACAACACCATCGGAGAACCTGAAGATAATGATAGCTACTGCAAGAAATTATAGATAAAAAAAAGTAAATTATTAATATCCTTTAATGTCCGGGAATTCGTCTTAGGAGGTAAAAGCAACAGGCTGGAGTATATTAAAAACTAAACCCAGATTTGAAGATGTGGTATTTTAAATTTTAGACTTATAACTGCTTTGGAAACCTGATTAAAATTGTCTTAAATCTTAAAATTAAGAATAGTTAAATATTCATAAAAAAAGAAAAATGTCTCCTGATCAGGATTTCTTTAAGAAGAATTATTTACTTTTCCCCATAAATAAAACCTTATAATTATAAATCTATGAAAAATAAAAAACGTGCAGGGAAGGTTCTTTATTTCGTAAAGAAACCCTTCCTTTTCTTGTGTATTTGTGCTCTGATCATGATTACGGGGATCATGCAAACTTATGCTTCTGCTGATTATCCTCCGGCCATATTACAACAAATGGCCATAACGGGCAAAGTTACCGATAGTCAGACAGGCGAAGCAATGCCTGGTGTTAATATCCTGGTTATCGGGACGTCTCTTGGGGCGATAACTGATGCATCAGGGAGATACTCTATAACTGTACCCGACAGAAACGCAACACTCAGATTTTCTTTTATCGGATATGTAACCCAGGAAGTCGCTTCAAACGGAAGATCAACTGTAGATGTAAACCTGGTCAGTGAAGTTACAGGTCTTGATGAAGTAGTTGTGATAGGTTATGGTACAATGAGAAAAAGTGATTTAACGGGCTCGGTGGTTTCGGCAAACATTGAAGCATTTAATGAGATCCCGAACGTAAACATAATGCAATCCCTGCAAGGCGTTGCTCCGGGAGTTCAGATCGGGCAGGTTAATCAGGCCGGTCAGGAACCAACAATTCAGATCAGAGGTGTAAACACTCTGAGCGGCAATGATGATCCTTTAATTATTGTTGACGAAATAATTTACAGCGGAAGAATGGGCGATCTGAATCCCGCTGATATTAAATCTATTGAAGTCCTCAAGGATGCCAGCAGCAAGGCTATCTACGGTTCTCAGGCTGCCAATGGCGTCATATTGATTACTACAAAAAGCGGCAAAAAATCCGAAAAACCTGTTTTCAGCTATTCGGGTTCAGTCTCTTTTCAGGCCCCAACCGTGGATGCTGGATTACTTAATGCAGAGCAATCACTGGAAAAGGTAAAAGGCGTTTACTATACAAAAGCTTATCTGGGTCCGGACTACACTCAGCCAAATCCGGCCTGGACATGGGGTCAGACCGAACTTGTCCCCAATCTGCTGACAGGAATAAATAATGGAGTTGATTTTGATTGGTGGGATGAGTTGACCTCTCCGGGATTCATTGAGGACCACATGCTTAGCTTAAGTGGGGGGATGGATAAAACAACTTATTATATATCCGGCGGATATACAGAAGAGAATGGATTTATTATCAATGATGATTACAAAAGATACACTACAAGGATCAATATTAAAAACGATGTTACCGACTGGTTGACAATTGGGATGAACACTTTTGGCTCATTCACTGATTTTTCCGGTAAAAGTCCAACTTATAGCAATATAATTATTTCAGCTCCTTTTGTAACTCCTTATGATGAAAATGGTAATCTACTTGTATATCCTAAAGGTGAGAGTACTACACATCTTAATCCTTTATTGGATGTTCAAACAGATGATAAGGATATGAGGAACAGGATATCAGGTATTTTCTATGGAATAATCAAGATCCCAAAAATTGAAGGATTAAATTACCGGATCAATTATAGCCAATCTCTTGATTGGACCAATTTTGCCAACGGTAATCCATATGGAGCCAGTCTGACAGGATATGCTATTAAAACTAATGGCTCTCAGCATGAAGTAACCCTCGACAATATTCTGACTTATGAAAAACAATTAAATTATCACACCATAAAAGCTACTCTGGTTTATGGGTACAGAAAGGCCGGGTATAACTATACAAGGGCTGAAGGTGAAAACATCCCCAATATGAGCCTCGGTTACAACAGTCTTCAACAGGCTATCACACAGAGGATCTCTTCCAGTGCATGGGATGAGTCATCACTTTACCAGATGGCCAGAGTGAACTACAATTTCAGGGACAGATACCTCGTTACCGGAACCTGGAGACGGGACGGCTACAGCGGTTTCGCTAAAAACAACAAATTCGCTATGTTCCCTTCTATTGCAGCAGGCTGGACGATTTCCAATGAACCATTCTTTGAGATTCCGGTCATCGATTTACTGAAGATCCGGGCAAGTTATGGACAGAATGGTAATCAGACTTCCAGGTACAGTTCAATTGCTCAGGTTTCTGCAATAGATGATTATAAATATGTGTATGGCGATGGAGCTTCCACCTCAATGGGACAGGCTATCACATCACTTGCCAATAATGATCTTAAATGGGAAAAAACAGCAGGGCTTAATCTTGGTATTGATTTCGGAATATTGAAAAGCAGGATTAAAGGTAATGTAGAGTATTATAAGACCACAACCACGGATCTTTTATGGAATATGGTGATCCCGCAGGTTACAGGTTTTTCAACAATTAAAACCAACATTGGTGAAGTTGCAAATTCAGGATTTGAATTCTCTATTCAGGCCATCCCTGTCCAGACAAATGATTTCAGCTGGGATTTCAATGTGAATTTTTCTACCAACAAAAATAAAATTGTTCATTTGTTCGGAGACGATGTAAACAATGACGGTAAAGAGGATGATCTTGTTTCAAGTAATTTGTTCATAGGTAAGTCAATAGGCACCATCTATTCCTATGAAATCGACGGCATCTACCAGATAGCCGATACCAGACCCACAGGATATAATCCGGGGAATTACAGGATTATCGACCAGAATGATGATGGTAAAATATCAGCAGATTTTGACAGGATTTTCCTGGAAGAAGTGAACCGGCTTTCATGGCAAGTTTCCAGAATAATCTTAAATATAAGAACTTTACACTGCGTTTTTTCATCAATTCCATACAGGGAGGGAAGGATGGCTACCTCGGCAGTCAGGCAACAAACAGTCTTTCTTTAAACTCAACAGGTAATTTTGCAAATGCAAATACGTGGACCTTCTACGATTTCTGGTCGGTAACCAATCCCGACGCCAGGTATTCAGTTACATATCAGGCTCCGCAGATACTTGCTGAAAGATATGATTCCAGAAGCTTTATAAGACTTCAGGATATCTCATTAGCTTATCAGTTCAATCCTTCATTAATACAAAAAGTTGGTATTGGAGGAGCTAAAATATATATCAGCGGAAAGAATCTGTTAACCGTTACAAAATGGGACGGATGGGATCCTGAAACTAATCAGGGCATTAGTAGTACAAGTCCCTATCCGGTAATGAAATCTTTCACCCTGGGAATTGATCTGTCATTCTAATAAAAAAATTCGCAAAAATGAAAAATATGATAAAAACACTAAAATACGGATTGCTGGTTCTTCTTTTCACTTTCAGCATTTCCTGCAATGAAGAAGAATTCCTGAATGAAGTTCCTCTGGATTTCTTCAGTCCGGAAAATTCATATGTAACTAAAAAGGACTTCGAAAGTGCAATAACAGAATTATACAGCAGAGTCAGGTATTGTGCTTATCAGACACAAGGGACCTCCGGTTCTTATGCCTACCTGACAAGTACAGATATTGCCCATGATGGAAGATATCAGCTAACTTCCTCAGCCCGGTTTGGCGGCCATTCAGTTTACCTTGTACCAACAAACAGCACTGTTGCAGCTCATTGGAATTCATGGTATAAATTAATTGCAAATGCGAATACAATTATTTCCCGGGCAGATGCCTCGGAGATGACAGATGAGGAGAGGGTAGTAATTGTTGCTGAAGCCAAATTCATGAGAGCTTTCGCTTACCGTTATCTGGTTTATCTCTATGGCGGGGTTCCCCTGAATCTGGAAGAAGTGACCAGCCCAAAAACAGACTACACGAGAGCATCAAAGACAGAAGTACTTAACCAGATAATCCTGGATGCCACCGAAGCAGCAAATATTCTTCCGACTATCGATAAAGTAGCAGATGGAAGAATATCCAACCTTGTGGCTAAGCACCTTTTAGCCGAGACCTATATCGCATTACAGAAATACGATGAGGCAATCACAGCAGCTTCGGCAGTAATAGATGATCCCAATACTGATTTGATGACTAGTCGTTTCGGAAGCATGGCTACTCAGAATCCTCAGGATAAACATCTGAAATTTACTCAACCGGGAGATGTCTATTGGGATCTGTTCCGCGTTGACAATCAAAACCGCAGCAGCGGTAATAAGGAAGCTTTATGGGTAATCCAATATGATGTAGACGTAACAGGGGGTAATCTTTTATCAATTGGCAGCTGGGGGGTAACAAATACTACAAGAGGGGAAGGTGCAAATGTACTGGAACGTATTGCAGGTCCGGTTGCATGGATGACTTTTAAAGATCCTGACGGAGTTGAAGGAGCTATAGGTAAACCCCAGTCAAATTATAACTCAGGGGGCCAGGGTGTTTCACTTATGATGAATACAAATTGGTTCTTAAATGACCTTTGGGTAAGCGACTGGGACAATGATATCCGGAATGCACCCCATAATATTGTCCGCGATTTTATATATGATAATCCAAAATCAAAGTACTACGATTCGAGTTCGGTAAAATATCCAAGCCCCACCAGGATAGCTCAACTATGGAGATGGTATCCTTACCCAAGCAAAATCACTACCCCGGGTCAGCATCCTGCTGAACTCTATACAGACACTGAATTAGAAACTCTGAGAGCTACAGCTGGTTCAACCTACCGTGATAATTATATGTTACGTCTTGCAGAAACATACTTACTGAGAGCTGAAGCATATTTAGGTAAAAACGACCCTATTAATGCGGCAAATGATATTAATGCAGTGAGATTGAGATCTCAGGCCAATCCGGTTGCTCCGGGCGATGTAACACTCGACTATATCCTCGATGAAAGGGCCAGGGAGCTGGTTTATGAAGAGCCTCGCAGGATCACCCTTCACCGTACCGGCAAGCTGGTGGAAAGAGTTCGCAAATACAACACTCTGAACAAAGATGAGATTCAGGATTACCATGGTCTGTGGCCTATACCTTATTCTTTTATCGAAGCCAATAAAGATGCCGTAATTGAGCAAAATCCGGGTTATTAATTCTTGTTACTAACCTGAGATTATTTTCAAAGCTTTAATACGACCTTTCGAAAATAAAGAGTTTATACTTTGCTTTCATAAAGCATAAGATCCATATTTAGAAGCATATCAATCAGATTAATAAAAATCTGTTGATATGCTTCTGATCTTAAGAATTACTTATCAATTTGAATTAGTTAATAATAAAGGAATGAATAAGTTAAGATCGGCTTCCTTAATGATAGTTTCACTTGGCATTACCCTTTTACTTAATCAATGCACAACCAGCAAAGATTCAGGAGAAATTATTGAAATTGAAAATGGAAAGATAAGCCTGGCTTTTGAAAAAGCCTCAGGTAAGCTTGTTGCCATTAATGATATGGTTAACTCCCATGAGTTCATTGACCGGGAAGTTGTGCATGACTTACCCTGGGAGGTCAGATTTCATTTACCGTCAAATAATCCAATAAATGAAACTGAAGTTACCGCATCAAAATTCAGATATTCAAAACAGGATCCGTTTACCTTAATTTTAGAATGGGGTGGTTTTAAGGGGATGAAAGGATTCAAAGTAAAAACTAAAATCACTCTTGACGAAAAAAGAGCACTGTCATACTGGGAAATATTTATTGATGGAACTAAAGGCAAACAAATTTCAAGCGTAGTATTTCCCAGAATTGTAGGATTAAAAGATCATGGTGAAGAAGATTTAGTTATTCCTGGATGGATGGGTGAACTGAAGCATAATCCCAGAACCGAACTATCCAACATTATTGGAAAAAAGTGGGAATGGGTTTATCCAGGAGCTCTTTCCAGCCAGGTTTTCGCATTATTTAATTACGATAAATGCGGCTTTTATGCTGCTTGTAATGATTCTTTATCCTTTTCAAAGAACTTCGCTTTCAGACTTGACACGCTAAATACATTGACATACGAAATGATCAATTTCCCGGCTCTTGATACGACCGCAAATTCTTATATTACCCCTTATCAGGCTGTCATAGGATCTTTCAAGGGTGACTGGATAACTGCAGCAGAGATTTACAGGGAGTGGGCATTACAGCAAAAATGGGTAAAAGAGAGCAGGTTTAAGAACGGATTAACCCCATCATGGCTCGAAAATACGGCTTTATGGGTATGGAACAGGGGGAAATCCGATAATGTTCTTAAGCCGGCAATAGAATTGAAAAAAAAGCTGGATCTCCCGGTTAGTGTTTTCTGGCATTGGTGGCATAACAATTCCTATGATGAATTCCTGCCTGAATATATTCCCCCAAGGGAAGGCAGGAAATCTTTTACTAAAGCCGTTCTATCGGCACAGAATGAAGGGGTAAGATCTATTGTTTACATGAATGCAATCCAGTGGGGCGAATCTACTGAAAGCTGGAAAGCAGAAAATGCCATGCCCTGGTCCTTAAAAGATTTAAACGGTAAAATGAATTCCCATGTTTATAATATTTTTACCGGGAATTCACTGACAATCATGTGTATGGGAACCCAATTCTGGAGAGATAAATATTCTTCCTTATGTGATAGTGTTGTAAATGTTTATAAGACTAATGGGGTTTACATGGATCAGGCTTGTTTGAGTTATAAATGTTTCGACAAAAATCATGGTCATTCAGCAGGTGGAGGAAATTACTGGGTTGAAGGTTTTGGAAGGCTTACAGATCAGATCAGGTCAAAAGTATCCAAAGAAACAGAGCCGATCTTCCCGGGCGAAGGATCAGGAGAAAGCTGGATCCCTTATCTCGATGCATTCTTAACACTTCAGCCAAGCAGAGAAAGATACGCTGGAGTGGGCAACACCGAAACAATCCCTTTATTCCAGGCAATCTACCATCAGTATGTGATTACTTATGGAAGCTATTCTTCTTTAGTCACTCCTCCCTATGATGAAAAATGGCCGAAAGAGTATGCTCCTGAAAATACAGAACAGTTACTGGATGAGGCATTTAACAAACAGTTTTTAATGGAACAGGCAAGGTCCTTTGTATGGGGCAGCCAGCCAACAATAGCAAATTATCACAGCTTTCTGAATTCAGAGAGAAAAGTTGAAATTGATTATTTGCTGAATATTGCGGAATTAAGATATAAGTCACTGAAATATTTATTGAGGGGAGAATTTTGCAGGAGTCCTGAAATTAAAACTCCTGTGGAAAATATAAAAATTTCAAGACTGTCAATATATGCAGGCAGAACTCCGGGTGAAAATGTTAAAACTTTTGATAAAGTCGTACCTGTTTTGTATTCGGGAACATGGAAGGCAGATGACAATAATATTGGGATAGCCCTTGCAAGCATTAGTGATAATTCAATACCAATTGATTTTAGTTTTAGATCAGCAGTGTATAATCTTCCCACGCGAGGGAAAGTGTACATCACAACCAATGAGGGTAAAGAGCTATTACATTCATATACTGATGGTTTTATAAATGTGAAGCTGTCTTTACAACCCAGGGGATTATGCATAATTGAAATAGTTCCTTCTGTGAATTAATTAATTATATCATTAATAATGAACATATTATATAAGTTTGGTGGAATACTGGCTTTCTTAATTTTGAATTCAGGTCTGCTGATCGGACAACCCGCAGCAGAAATAAGAACTTCAGCTGGTGTTCCTTCATTATATATAGATGCAAAACCTTACCCCCCATTCGCATATATGTCTTATCTGGGGGAAGAGAAATACTATAAAGAAATAGCTGCAACCGGAATTCATCTTTATTGTTTCCCTGCTTACCTGGGAGACAGGGGAATAAATGCCGGTTCGGGTATTGGACCCTTCAGAAAACCGGTATGGACTGGTGAAAAGAGATATGATTTCTCGGGTATTACAGAGGATTTTGAAAAGATCACCAAATCGGATCCCGGGGCAAAAATAATTATCAGGCTTCATCTTGATCCTCCTTCCTGGTGGGAAAAACTTAATCCTGATGCATCAAGTCAGTTACCTGACGGAAGTACTTTCCGTCAATGTTTTTCCTCTGAAAAATGGAGAAATGAAACCGGAGAAGTTCTGAAGGATTGTCTGGGATGGCTTAAAAATTCATCTTATTCAAAATTTCTCATAGGAATACATATAGCAGCCGGAGGAACAGAAGAATGGTTTTACCATTCCAGACAACGTTTAGACATAAACCCGGCCCGAACTGACGCCTTCCGCAGATGGCTGAGAAACAATTATAAAGATGATGTATATTTACTTCAGAAAGCCTGGAATGATAGTCTTGTTTCATTTAATACAGCATTACCGGGAAATATTAATGGGGAAAGGGCAAACAGGTGGAGAGATCCTGAAAATGAACGGAGAATTATTGACACATATCAATTTCATTCCGAGATACTTGAGCAAAACATTGAGTATTTCTGCAGGATTATAAAGGAAACAAGTAACAGGACTTTACTGACAGGCGCATTTTATGGCTATCACTATTACGTTACTGATCCGGGAATGGGACATGGTGCATTATCCAGATTACTCAAGTGCAAAGATCTGGATTTCCTTTCCAGCCCGAATACATATAATCGTGTTATAGGGGAAGACTGGCCGCCTTTTACTCCTATCACGTCGGTTCAGAAGCACGGTAAGCTATGGCTTGCAGAAAATGATACCCGGACCTCCATTACAACGCTGTTAAAAGACAGATCATCAGGAATTGCCCCTCCGGGTCAATATGAAACCGGAGTCTGGCTGGGGCCTCAGGACATGAAAACGTCAGTATCCTTCTTATGGAAAAATACAGGGCGCATGCTTACTCAGGGATACGGTGGATGGTGGTTTGATATGTGGGGAGGCTGGTTCAGTGATCCGGAATTACTGAATGTCATCAGGAAAACAAAAGATCTATATACTTCATATCCCCAGGATCCGGGGGAAAAGATGCGATCGCAGGTGTGTGTGATTTACGATGAGCATCTTTGCTTCAGAGATGCAAGTAATGGGACTCTCACTGAACAGATTATGTCTAACCGTTATCCCCTGGGAAAAACCGGTGCACCTTATGATCTGTTCCTACGGACCGATTATGATATAATTCCGTCAGATCAATATAAGATGATCTGGTTGATGGGAGTTTCCGACCTGAACAGTGACGAAACACAAAGAATTCAGAAATGGATGCAAAAGGGAATTACCGTTATGCTGACAGATGGGAGCGGCACAACCATTTTTAAAGGAAAGGAAGATGTCTTTGTTAAACAAAAAATCAGCTGGTCAGATTCAGAACTCCGTGAGATTTTTGAAAATGCAGGTGTTCATATTTATGTCAAATCAGGAGATGTGTTTTACATTGGCCGGAACTGGCTTTGCATACATACTATCGCAGGAGGGGAAAGAATAATAAAATTTCCATTCATGACGCGTGTAACAGATCCTGAAAAAAATACTGTTCTTTCGGGAAGAACAAATGAAATCAAAATCAATCCTGATTCAAAATCAACTATTATATTAAGGTTAGATCCACTGTAACTATTATTAAACAAAATATTTGTGCAAACTCAATTGAACTTAATAAAATCCTGATAACAACTAATTCCAACAATATGAAACCACTTAATTACCGAATTTCTTACTTAGTGATCATTTCTCTTATTATTTTATTCTCCTCATGCGGAGGGAATAAAACTGACAAGCAGACTGTTTTTATCGAAAACGGAAAGATCGCCTTAGGTTTTGATAAACAGACCGGATCCTTAAGTTATCTGAAGGATGTTTCTGATTCTTACAACCTGTTAGACACTAATCTAATACCTGCATCACCCTGGGAAATTGATTTTACAGGTCCTTCCGGTGTGGAAACTGTAACGGCGAAAAATTCCTCAAGATTCAGGTTCTCAAAACCTGATCCCCTTACACTTAGTCTGAAGTGGACAAAATTTTCAGATCCCGGCATGAAGGACCTTGAAATTGTGGCAACAATAAATCTCGATAAAGAAAAAGCTTTATCATACTGGAAAATTTCTGCAAATAATTGTGCAGGCAATTTGATAAAACAGGTAAATTTCCCCACTATCTCAGGCTTGAAAGATACAGGCGGGGAGTATCTTGCCGTACCTCAGTGGATGGGGCAGATAATGAAAAATCCCCGTAATAATCTGGCAGCATTAAAAAGCAATGTTAAAAGGTATTCCTGGGCATATCCGGGACTCTCCCTTCAATGCATTGCTTTATACAATCCGGATAAATACGGTTTGTATGCCGCATGTAACGACACCATGGCTTACATCAAGAATTTCTCATTCTCCCTTGATACTCTGAACACTCTGGTTTACCGGATGCACAACTTACCTTCGGTTGATTCATTGTGCAATTCATATGAACCGCCCTATTCCGCAGTGATTGGCACATTCAAGGGCGACTGGATCACTGCAGCCGAAATATACCGGGATTGGGGCTCCCAACAATGGTGGGCAAAAGAGAGCAGGTTTAAGACCCGGGTTACACCCGATTGGCTGGAAAACACTGCATTGTGGGTCTGGAACAGGAGTAAATCCGGAAATGTTCTTATTCCGGCAACAGATATGAAAAAGCGGCTTGGATTGCCGGTGAGTGTTTTCTGGCACTGGTGGCACGGATGTTCTTATGATGACGAATTTCCGGAATATGTTCCCCCAAGGGAAGGTAAAGAATCATTCTTATCAGCTGTTTCAGCAGCCAATAAAGAAGGAATAAGAGCAATCGTTTACATGAACCAGCGATTATGGGGAACAACAACAGAAAGCTGGACAAAGGAAAATGCCGCCCCTTATGCACTTAAAAATCCTGATGGTAAAATAAATACACACGTATACAACATTTTTTCAAACAGACCTACAGCATCTATGTGTCTTGGAACACAATTCTGGAAGGATAAATATGCTTCATTATCTGACAGTGCTGTCAACACTTACACTGCCAATGGCGTTTATATGGATCAGGCTTGCCAGGCAATGCCGTGTTATGACCCCTCTCATGGTCATCCGGTCGGGCCGGGAAATTACTGGGTCGAAAATTTCGGCAAACTTTCAAAACAGATAAGGTCCAAAATTCCACAGGACAAGCAATTAATACTTGCCGGTGAAGGATGCGGAGAAGCATGGCTCCCCTACCTGGATCTTTTTCTGACGCTGGATATCAGTAAGGAAAGATATGCCGGTTTAGGACCATGGAGTACAATCCCATTCTTCCAGGCTGTCTATCATCAATACTCAATAACCTATGGTAATTACTCATCATTACTTATACCACCCTATGATGAGCTGTGGCCTAAGGAGTATGCTCCCAAAAAACCTCTGGATATGCTTAGCACAGATTTTAACCGGCAATTCCTTATGGAGCAGGCAAGATCATTCGTATGGGGCATGCAGCCAACAATTGCAAATTACCAGGCATTTCTGGCCCGGGACAGAAAAGAAGAGATTGATTTTTTACTCAATCTTGCTCGGGTAAGGAATCAGGCGGTGAAGTATCTGCTTTACGGGAAGTTCATGAGAAGTCCCGTGATAGAATTACCCGAAGAAGAATTCGGAATATCCAGATTATCAATTTATGCAGGCAAGACTGGAAACAGCGTTACTGCTTTCCGTGGAACTTTCCCGTTACTTTATTCAGGAACCTGGCAGGCTGAAAATATGGATCTTGGCATCGCACTGGCCAGCATAAGCGATAAACCTGTCAAAGTAAAGTTCAGGTTTAAATCTGACGAATATGAATTGCCCGCATCTGGTAAAATATTTATAATCGATACCAAAGGGAAGAGAGAATTGACATCTTACTCGAATAAGGAAGTGAACGTTGATTTTATTTTGAATCCAAAAGATATTTGTGTATTAGAGATATCTTCAAAAAATCAATAGAGAACTTATTGATTAGGTTCGCTTAATTTAAGGATTACACTCAAAGCAAATTGTTTACCGTAAAACTGTGGTGGTAAATGAAACAATGAACTCGCGGGAACGGGTGTTTAAAGCTATGAACCTGCAAACACCCGACCGTGTACCACTTATGGCTTCACCTTCATGGGGATTCGTACTGGTACAGAATCCTCTGATAGATCCCATTGACATGTGGTACAATCACATGAACAGATACCCTGTTGCTTTCTGCAACATTAGTAAAAGATTTCATTTTGACGGGGTTAAGATTCCGGGAGCGGGACTGGTACCATTAAATCAGGGAGAAATAGATACCATTGTTAAGGAAGGAATTGACGGAATGGTCATTAATTTTAAAAATGGGAATTCCTGTACATTCTGCAGAGATGAATTGCCCCGCTATCGTTATGGAGGAAATCCTGAAATGGATATTAATGAGTTCGATCCTGAGTCTATTCCGGAGCAGCTTGAATATCATCCTGTATCTACAAGTTTAAGGATGGATTTACAGGGATCTCCCGATGGTCGTATCAGTGAAATCAAAAAAGCCAGGGAAATAATGGGTCCTGAGTTTTCCATCCACGGCCAGTTTTATTCACCAGAGGATTATCTGATAGACCTGTTTGGCCTTGAAAATGCCATGTTAGCATTGCTTACACATCCGGATAAATGTAAGGAAATATTGATGCGTTTTGCAAAAGCAATTTCCGGACATGTACAGGAGCTTATTGATTGTGGCGTTGATGCGATTTGTGCTTCCGCACCTTACTCAGGTCAGAATTTTATTTCGCTGGAAATTTATGAAAAGATCATTGCCCCTGCACAAAAGATTATCGTCGATCTGTGCAGAACCAATAATTTACCATGCTACTGCCATACCTGCGGTTCGATAGATGACAGGCTTGAATCAATAATTGATGTCGGATTTAATGGATTAGAATGTCTTGATCCGCCTCCTCTGGGTAATATAAGTCTTGAAAATGCAATTAAACGTATAGGTGATCGTGCATTTATTAAAGGGAATATTGATCCGGTAAATGTTCTTTTAAACGGATCAGTCGAAGAAGTCAGGAAGAGTGTAAGGAATTACCTTGAAATTGGTATGTCTTCACGTGGATTTATCTTAAGCACAGCCTGTACCATTTCACCTCATACTCCTCCTGAAAATTTGGATGTACTATACGAAATGACCGAAAAATATGGATACTACTAAAGATCAACCAATTAGTTTCGCTTCTTCATAGATTAATCAATTAGCCGGGAAGCCCAAAAGAGCCATTTTTCTTTCATTTAATTTTCTTTAATTAATCAGTGCCTGGAGTGCCTAAATTGCCTGGAGTGCCTAAAGTTGCTGAAGAAATAACTATATTTAAAAGCGTTAATTTGTATAAACCTGAACCTGTTGCTATGAAAACAATTCACGAACCATAAAAGCAAAAAAAAAAGGAACCCGTTAGAGCCCAGGTTTATTCCACACTTAAATTATAATAATTATGAAAATTAATGTAATTATTAGCAGATCAATTTTGTATATAGGTATTACTATTTTTCAATTTGTCTCATTTCAGGAAGGTCTTGCACAAATTGACAAGCAACCGGGCAATCCCGACGAACCCGTACGTGTTCTGAGTGATAGTATTTGCCTGGATGTTCATGATGGTCGTCTACGTCCTGCAATTGGAGTCGAAAACATTCAGGTACTCCGTGCCAATCGAACACAGCCGAATATAGCCGACAATTATGGTTGGACTTATAACCATGCGCCAATGCTCGCTTACTGGAACAGCAAATTCTATCTCCAGTATCTGAGTAATCCTTTTGGGGAGCATCTTGCACCGGGTCAGACGCTCGTCGTTACATCTAGTGACGGCCGGAACTGGGACATGCCGAAGCAAGTTTTTCCCATTTATCTTCTGCGGCCAGGACCGATTTCAGGTCACGAATCGGGCATGGCGATGATGCATCAGCGCATGGGCTTTTATGTCGCTCCCAATGGACGGCTCCTGGTGCTCGGGTTTTACGGTCAGGCACCGAATGTCTTTGGTCTGGGCGGTATCGGCCGGGTTGTCCGGGAAGCCTATAAGGACGGAACCTACGGTCCCATTTACTTCATTCGGTACAGTGTCCTTGGTAAAAGGAACGAGAGTAACACAACCACCTATCCATTTTATACCCGCTCAAGCGACAAAGAATTTATTGTCGCTTGCGATGCATTGCTTGCCGACAAATTAAAGACCATGCAATGGTGGGAAGAAGACCGAAGTACGGATGGCTTTTTTACGGTAACAGGACTACAAGCTCCTTCTGTTTATCACCGCAAAGATGGTATAGCAGTTGCACACTGGAAAGCTTCGTGGGCAGCGCTTTCCTCGGATGAAGGTAAGACCTGGAGCACTCCGGTCCGGCTTCCGACCATTATCACTGATGGCGCAAAGACCTGGGGTCAGCGGACTGTTGATGGTCGGTATGCGCTTATTTACAACCCGACCACATTTGGTTCACACCGTTGGCCACTTGCGGTGGTAACAAGTGATGATGGCATTGTTTTCGATAACATGCTCCTGGTCCATGGAGAGGTTCCTCCTCGTCGTTATATGGGTCGCGCTAAAGATTTCGGTCCTCAGTATGTACGTGGTATTTCTGAAGGCAATGGAACTCCCCCTGGCTCCGATATGTGGGTCACATATAGTGTCAACAAAGAAGACATATGGATCAGCCGAATTCCTTTACCAGTTCAGCATAGCACCAATAAGCCTGTATCGGACTTATTCAACGAACTTGATGCAGGAGGTAAGATTAACAACTGGAACATCTATCGGACTCGATGGGCAACAGCCGGAATTGTAGCTTTTCCTGACACTCAAAATAAGAGCCTTGAACTCAAGGATTCTGACCCTTACGATTATGCTAAGGCTGTGCGAGTGTTCGAAGAAAGTAAATCAATACTGATCGCTTTCAAAGTGTATGCAAAACAGACTCAAAATGGTCGATTAGAGATAGAAGTGCTTGATTATGCAGGTCATCGGCCTGTTTGGATCATGTTTGGTGAAGATGGTCATGTTCGGGTTGCTGATGGCAGTAACATAATTGATGGAGGAAGATATGAGGAAAACTTATGGCATCACCTGAAAATTAACATTAATGTCACTGATGGGAAATATGATGTGTTTTTTAATGACAGGATGATTGTTCGTAAGGCCATATTCACAGAATCCGTGTTCAGTGTTGAGCGGCTCTCATTTCGCACCGGATCATATCGCACGGAACCAACTCGTCAAACAGATCGCTATGCCGGTGGAGATTTATCCAATCCTGGCGATTCCTCTCTGTCTACTGTCTATTATATCGACGAGGTAAAGATAAAATAGCCATGAGATGAAAAATACCGGATTTAAAGCACTGGCTCAACAACTCTGTGTTGGATATTCCTGTGCAACTCCCCTCATTTGGGGTGAACCCGTGGATGTATTCGGTACCAAAGTGAAACCAGGTGATTTAATTCATGCCAATGGTAGGAAAAGAGTTTAGAGACGCATTGCGCTCAGGTAAGACTGTGTATGGCACACTTATAACATCTTCATCACCAAAAATGTTTGATATAGTGTCCAAACTAGGGCTAGATTATGTATTCTTTTGTACCGAGCACATCTTTTACAATCCTGAGAACTTGGGTTGGATGTGCAGAGCATACAAAACATCTGGGATTAATCCAGTTGTCCGTATTCTGGAGCCTAATCCTTTTCTGGCAACTCAGGCCTTAGATGCTGGTGCAGGGGCTATACTAGTACCCTACGTCGAAAATATTACGGATGTTTACGCCCTTGTTGGGGCAGTAAAGTATCGTCCATTGAAAGGGGATAAGCTAAGGAGAATTCTTTACGGTGACGAGAAACCATCAAAAGAGCTCGAAGCTTATTTGAAGAACAATAATAAAAATAACACCCTTCTTTTAAACATAGAAAGCCCAGCAGGAGTGAACAATATGGAGCAATTTTTCTTAGTTAAATCTGTTGACGGACCCGGTGTTGATGGTATAGTTATAGGCCCTCATGATTTGTCTGTGTCTTATGAGATGCCAGAAAAATATCGCAGTAAAGAGTATCTCGATTTGAGCTGTGAAATTATCAAAAAAACCAGAGCTTGTGGTATTGCCGCGGGTTGCCACAGTGGTTCCAGAGGCAGTCTCGACATACAAATTGAATGGGCAAAAGCTGGTGCAAATATTATAATGCACAGCTCCGATATCTTCCTTTTTGCAGATAAATTACAGGATGATATGAATTCAATCCGTAAGGTAAAGGGAGAAAATGTAAATATCGATAAAGTTGGAGATAACATTTAAATAAAAAGAAACTATCATATTGGTTTTATGGTAGAAACATTTTTACCTGCTTTTATCAACCAGATTTCAGCTACCTGCGAACCTCTTTCACCTTCGCCACCGTCATCCTGACCACTGACCCATATAAATGTAACCTTTCCGTCGCTGGTTATCTCAGAAGGCAGAAGAAACTCAAATAAAGGCCGTGTTCCCATCCGGATGTAATCGTGTATAATAACACCATCGGCTACAAGTTTAATGTTTGAACGGAAGCGGCCGGTATAGGCAATTCTCATAGTATATTGAGCATCGGGATCAAGATTAATATATTCCATCTCCAACGGGGTATCATATAATGTATTGATCTGATTCATCCAGGCAAGAGGAGTCGTTTGACCTTCAAATCCTTTTGCAACTACCTCATGAACCCAGTCAGTTCCCGTTAATCCGACTCCGAAACTTACCCTAGGTGATTCGAGGCTTCCGGGATCATCTGCCCATGTTTTCTTTGCTTTGATTCTTTTCCATGCTGCAGGATTTCCAAAATTGTCATAAAAGCCACCAGGACCCGGATCTGTCCTGTGAAGAAATTTCTCAATTGCCTCAATTCTTTCCGATTCATTGTTCAGCTTTTCGGTCTCTGATAGCTGATCAAGCAACCATAATACATCATTTAGAGGAATATCAATATTATCAATGAAATTACCTCTTCCACCTGCTGCATGGTGTTTCTTAATTGTAAGCTGGGCTCCAAAACTTCTGAAGAGCGAATCAGCAAGCGCTAAACATCGTTCCCTTAATTCGGGTGATACCTGCTTTTCATGGGCAAGTGACAATGTATTTTTTGCATCCGAAATAGCCTGTTTTGAACCAGAAATTTTAGCACGTTCGAGAATATTTCTGGCCTGACGTTCCAGATAAGTTTCATAGATTAACCTCCTCTGGATATATGAATCGAAATAAGCCCTGATCAACCCGCTCTGGAAACGAGGGTTACTTAATACAGAGGCTGAAGCCACTTGTTCCATTTTCTGCCATTGCTGCAATGTCTGTTGTACATGCTCATTAGATAAAAGAGGGCCGCGTAGATTATTTTCAAGTGCCATCAATCCCTGGGCAACATCTTCAGTATAATCAGGTCCTATAAAATAACAGGCATACTCGCGCAGGATTTCTATTACCTGGGTTGAGGGATCCCAATCCTGACCGCTCCATACAAATTTATTCACATCATCGTTGGTACCTTCTGAATAGCTGATACTTCCCTGAGCCAGACTGGCATATAGGTTATGAATATATTTTTGGTCTTCTGGACGTGGATTAATACATTCACGTCCTAGTGTCATGGCGTAAGCAATATCCCAGTTGGGTACAGGATACTGACAACTGATACTATGGGTGATGTCAGGATATAACCTGATAGGGATAGATGGATTTATCAGTTTCCTTACCTCGGGAAGAGGAGTCCTGATCCATGGCCCATAAACGACACCTCCAAACCATTCATATTGCCTGTTTACATGTGCATAAAACTTATCATACCATTCCTTACTGGGTTTAAACACCTGAGGTGAGGCCCATATTTTGGCTTTCGGGTGATATTTATGCAGTACTAAAGCAACTTTCCCCAACCAGCTAAAAAGTTCATCAGGTTCCAGTTCCCCAGGATCGCCTCCCGGAACAAAAAGAGCATCAAGCTTAGGTAAAAGGCTGAATACATTTTCCCTCTCATCCATCTCTTTTTTTATTGAATCAGGTGAAGTATAATCACTACCCATGTTTGGATACCACATCCATACATCAAGACCATATTCTTTACAAATACGTGATTGTTCTGCGATCATCTTAATAGCAGGAAGCTTCATATGAATACTTGAAAAATCATCGTCAGTACGAGGAGGCATAATCTCGATACTGTTTGCCCCGAAGATCGCAAGATCACGAATATAACTGTCATATTGTTTTACACTCCATGCATCATAGGCATTTGTTTTCGGGCGATAACCCATCTGATGTCCACGTATGGGATAAGCAGGTGTAGAAGAGATGTTTAATTTATCAGCAATAAGAACTTTCCCTCCCGGCAACTCCATTTTCCGTAAAAGCTTTCCAACACCATAGAGGGCACCACGTTCATCATGGCCGACAATAATAACTGTCTTATTCTCAAGAAATACTATTTTGTAACCATCTTTTCCGGTTTCCGGTAGTTTCTTGACAGCTGTTTTCCAGGTCTCAGGAAAGTTATCTATTTGTCCTTCAACTCCTACAGCGATAACATTTTTGGCCTCAGATGGCGGTTTGTTAATAACCGGAAGAAAGACATAGCTGCGCTTAAAAATCTCCTCCTGCAAAACCTGAACAGCTTTTTGAAGGTGTAAATTTTTCTTGTCAGGACAAAAAATTGCTGCTCCGGAAAAATCTGGGAATTGTGCGAAACCTGAATGGGTTATAAACAGCCACAAGATCAGGATACTGGTAGTTTGTTTTGAATTCATCTTATTTATCAGGAGTTCAAATATCTGATTTCACTCTAAGATCATCAAGATAAAACTCAGCTGTTGGAACAGGATCATCTGCACCTGCCAAAGGTGGTGCCGGATCCTGGTTAGGAGTTTGGCGGTTAGGGGTATCGCGATACGGACCAGTTCTGAAAGAGATTCTTTCAACAGATTTCACTGCTACAGCAAGCTCTGCATTCTTTAAAAGCTCTGTCCCGTTCACCGAAAGAGTGTAATTGCCAAAAGGGTTTGCATCTATTGTTATTTTCAGATCATACCAACTATCTGGTTTATAAGATTGTATGACTAATTCCTTATTGCCGTTTACAGCCTTGATTTTACCATCTGCATCGAACCTGATCCGAACAGGACGGTTGCCGAAACAGTCAGTTATATCGATCTCAAGTAATCCGCTATCTGTTTGTTTGGTTAATACTCTTACATTAATATCTGCTTTCCTTGTTTCTTTAAAAACACGTATAGCTCTTGCATAATCATACGGATCTTTATCTTGTAAAAGAAGGCTCTTATTTTTTGCAGAAGGGAAATCAGTGACTTCAACAGGAGACCATTTAGGGCTATAAATATTCCAATCAGTAACTGAGCCTCCTATTGCATGTGAATTGAAATTATCATCAACATTACCTTCAACATGATAACGGATTGGAAGAGGTATCCTGCTCACCCACATATCTTCTTTGTTCATACTGTATGTGAGCCACATATCATTTCCCGGAGGATTCCCGTTTCCTTCAATTATTCCCCTCA
The DNA here is from genome assembly GCA_963700275.1 of uncultured Bacteroidales bacterium. Lineage (GTDB taxonomy): Bacteria > Bacteroidota > Bacteroidia > Bacteroidales > VadinHA17 > LD21. Next base: position 282,611 of record CAVOWZ010000018.1, read on the forward strand.
CATAACATGGTCCAAAATCTTTCCACCGACCCATAAAACGCCTTGGAGGGACTTCACCCTGCACCAGTAGCATATTGTCATATATAATACCATCATCGCCTGATATCACTACCAGGGGATACCTGTATTCGTCCAGATTAATTGGATTATAACAAATTGCATAACGGCCGTCTTCTGTTGCCTGCCCCCACATTTTACCTCCTGCCATTACAAGAGTAGTTGATCGTACCGGTTTACTGAAATGAACTCCATCATCTGATAAAGCACATAATGAACGTTTCCATAATCCGGTTACTTTACCGTCTTTCCGGTGGTAATAATTAAATGCGCTACCTGCCTCTGTTATAGAATAGAATCCGTCCAAACCATGATCCTCGTCCCACCACTGCATGGTTTTAAGTTTATCGGCGAGCAGAGAATTACAGGCTTCAACAAATCCTTTGTCATCAGATTTTGTATAAAACGGATAACTGGTATTGCTTTCATTCCAATCTGTATGACTGCTGTATCGTATAAAATAGATAGGACCATAAGTACCGTTTTTATATGCTTCACGTACAACACGTCCTATCCCTCCTTTAAGGAATGGATCTTCGGCATGTCCATAGAACGCCAGAACAAGCAATCTACCATCTGGTGCAACATAAAACCCCATTCTCTGGTGCATCATGTACCCGGTGTAACCTTCAGGGATTTTAACACCGTCAGGTGCTATGTAAGGAGGAAAAACAACCACCGGTTTTTCCCAGTTTCGTCCGTCCACAGATGTTGTTACAAGTGTCTGTCCTGGTGCAATATGCTCATCCACCGGATTGCTGAGGTATTGCTGATAGAATTTACTATTCCAGTAACAGAGGTTCGATGCATGGTTATATGTCCAGCCAAAGCCATCCGATAATTCTGGGTGTGTCCGGTTTGTTCTCACTGTCTGACGGCTTTCAGTTCCAATTGCATATCGCAGCCGTCCTTCATGAACGTTCGGATCAATACTTACACCACCAATATAACGTACCGGCTCGTTAACACTGCCTGTCTGTGCAAAGGTGGCATATTCAAGACTGAGTGTTAATAACAATAATGAAATGAGGATAGTTTTCATGTTTAATAGAAAAGTTGCTCCAACGATACAAGATAAAAATAATAAAACTATAGAACTTATTGCAGAAAAGCCTATAAAAATTCCTCACAGAAGTAATTAACAGGCTACGCTAGTGGAATACAGAATTGCCATAATCATCAGAGCAGAACCAGGTTTAATAAAACGACCAAACAATCCTTATTACAACTTGATATAAATCTTTTTCTTATAAAGAATATAGGCAGGTATGAAATTAATTCCGACATATATTAATGCATACATCATACTTACAAATTTAGGCGCTCCACCAATGGAAGTAAAGAAATTAAAGAAATGTTGATTCAGACTGCTTCCGGCAATCTCAACTCCGTAAAACAAAAGTGCCAGAATATCAGCCAGAACATAAATAGTAATAGCATTGGACCCATATATCACGCCAAATTGCGCATTTTTCTTATATTGAAGGATATCAACCAGAAAGATTGAAGCTGCCAGTGTCATGGAAGCCAGACCGGAAGTAAACAGAACAAAAGAACTGGTCCAAATATTTTCATTTAATGGGAACACCCAGTTCCAGATAACACCAACAATAGTTGCTAAGAATCCAAATGTAAACAGATAGATAACCTTATATTCCTGTGATTTTATTTTCAATAATAGTGTTCCGGCCAACATTCCTGTGATACCTGTAACAATGGAAGGGAATGTGCTCAAAATACCCTCCGGATCCCAGGTTCCCTGATACATTTTTCCGGGCATGTATTTGCTGTCGATCCATGCCGCCAGATTAATCCCGCGTTCAAGCATCACTTTGCCATAACCAGGCGTTGGAATAAGATTCATAGCAAGCCAATAGACTATTAGAACAACTGCTCCGATAATGGCCTGCGTTTTCCAGCTGGTATTGAGGAATAGGAGACCACATACCAGAAATACAATTGCGATCCTGTGTAATGTACCTGTGTAGCGAAGATCCGTAAAATTAAATTCAGGAATCAATCCTAAAATATTTAAGAGCATCCCAACCGCAAATATTTTCAGAGACCTGGTTATAAGTTTAGGATACATTTTTGAAGGACTCATTCCGGCATCCAGTCTTTTTGTGTAGGCAAAAGCAATGGCAACTCCGACAATAAATAAAAAGAACGGAGCAATTAGATCTGTTGGTGTTATTCCGTTCCAGCTGGTATGCTTCAGTGGTGCATATACATGATGCCCATTACCAGGGAAATTAACTAAAATCATTGCGGCTATTGTAATTCCACGAAAAGCATCCAGCGAAATCAATCGACTTCTGCTTTCATTAATGGTTGGCTGGTTCATCAATTAAGTTGTTAGGTTAAACTAATGTAAAAAGATTTATTGGTATTCATATCATAGTTTTTGGTTTGGTTGAGCGAACAATCCGCTGAATTTAACTCTATCTTTATTCTGGTTTTAATTTCTTTAACCCATGCAGCTGTTTTAATTATTTTATTCTGAATGGTTTTCATGGTTGCATTGGAATACTAACACAATATCAAAAAATACACATGAAAAGGGTTCCCATCTGCAATAAAACAAATTCATCTGTAAACAGAAGCATTTTGTCAGGAATTTTAAAAAAATACCAATTCTGGATGGAATTACGTCTATTACTGCTTCTTCTATTAACTGTTATTCTGGGTTTAAGTGCAAATTCACAGACGCCGGATAAGTTACCTGATGGAAAACTCCTGCGAGGTGAGAAATGGCAACCATTCAGCTATCCCGAAAAAGCTGATTTTTATGTTTCACCGCAGGGAAATGATAGTTGGTCAGGGACACTGGCAGTACCAAATACTGCAAAAACAGATGGTCCTTTTTTAACTATCCGTCGTGCACAAAAAGCAGTATTTGAATTGAAATCAAAGGTATTCTTCCCGAAAGATCAACCGGTAGAGAAAAGATGGATAGGCTCACCTCATCCTTTAGGGAGAGGCAAGGATATTCTTGTTTATATCCGCGAAGGCTATTATTATTTAAAACAACCACTCATATTCAATTCTGAAGATGGTGGTGAAAGAGTCGAAACAAATCTTCCTACAGGTGCCTTTGAATACCATAAACTCAAAGACCATTATGTAACCTATGCTGCTTATCCCGGAGAAAAACCTGTAATTTCAGGAGGAGTACCTGTTAAAGGCTGGAAGAAGACAGGAAAAGTATGGACGGCCCGTTTTAATTCTGATACCGCTGCTATGCTTGTTGTAAATGGGAAAAGACAGGTGCTGGCACGCACACCTAATGAAGGCTACTTTGTACCTCCTGTAATTTCGAAGTCAACAGGTGAACTTTTTTTCAATAAGGGAGAAATCAAACTATGGAAAGAGATGGAAGACAACCGGGTAGTTATGCTATTAAGATGGCACACAGGTTTCAATACAATTACGAAAGTTGATGAAAAAAACAGGATTGCCACTTTCAAATCACCTCAGGAGGGAGTTGTTATAGTACCTCCAAGGTATTACGTTGAAAATGTAAAAGAGCTGCTAGATGCACCAGGAGAATGGTTTTTTGATAAGAAACTGAAGGAGATGAGCTATATTCCGGCAAATGATATAATTGATCCAAATAAGGCAGATGTTAGCGCTCCTTTGATCAACCGCCTTGTTATAGTCCGTGGGAAAATGGGTCAGCCTGTACGCAATTTACGGATTTACGGATTAACATTTGAAGGTGCAATTACAGGAAATAGTATCAAAAGTTATAATTACGACGGTGTTGATGGCATCACAGGTGTTATAGAGACTGAAACTCAGGGAAATAGTGCAATCACCTATGAGTTTGCACACGCGTGCGAATTCGCAGGAGGAAAGTCCGTTCATGCAATGGTACTGGTATTTCAATAAAAAATGGCTGCTATCAAACCAGAATTCTAAATAATCGTTTTGTGACTTTAGATGATGGAGGTATTTATGTAAATGGTCCTGCAAAACCTGGTGACGGAAGAGAAATATTGAGGGAAACCATCATATCTTATAATAAGTTTTATGATTGCGGCGGTATAAATATTTATGCTAACTATACCCTGATGACTACAATTTCACATAATTACATTACAAAAACCAGAGGCCGTTATGGGATCGATGTTGGTGGCTGGGCGAATCAGGAAGAGGCGATTGATGGAGGATATATTGTTGAGTATAATCATCTCGATGATGTTCAGCGGGATGCTGATGATTCAGGTGCCATCAAAACTGCGGGTATGACATTTAATTCTTTTGTCAGAAGAAACCTGATACATGATGTTCGTGCTGGATTTTTTAACGATAATGTTGGTTTCTGGTTTGATAATATGTCGTCGGGATGGACTACGGAGGAGAATATCTATTACAACCTCGAACAAGGTGAGATGAAACTTTGTGCTGCCCTCATCGAGGATAATACTTATCGGAATAACTTTAATATTGAAGCTCCTGTTAATGCCCCTGAAACTATTATTGAGGGTGATCCCGTGTTTGAAGTAAGCAACCTTAAGATTGAGGCAGCTTCAAAATCGGCTTCTGGAGTAATTGTTGCCGGAAGCTCTATTCTCATTTCTGCAGATGTTTTAAACGTGGGAGCAACCGGTATAGAATTAATTGAACTTTATCTTGATGGAAAGGTTTTCGAGAAAAAACTTTTCCCGGTTATTAACAACAATAGCCGGAAAATCGAATTTGAGATAAGAATTTATGAAGAAGGGGATCATCAGCTGTCAATCGGTACAACCCCTTATCAATCAATACAAATTGAAGGGAACAAACCACCAGTTGTTTTTGAAGATTTCAAATTGTCGGACAATCGGCTTATAAAAGGAGAGAAACTTAGGCAACCTCTATTGCAAAAAATCTGACTTCATTACCCCAGAAAATGAATGTTACTCTTTTTCTCGATAATTCAGAAAGCTGAAAGCCAATCTGTTGAACTGAAAGAAAAAGAGTCAAGGGAGATAAGTTTTATAACTAACCCCCTGCAGGGAACCATAATCTCCGGATTGAAAATAGTGCGGAGAAAAGTCTGACAGTCTTTGAAAGCATAACTCTTGATATCTCTCAGATGGAAATCCATCAGTATTGTTCAGCAAAAGCAAAACCATTTGAAATTGAAGCAGATATAAAAACCAACAGGTTTAAAATCACTGCAAGTGGTTCTGACTTCTACCATGCCGAGGATTCTTATGCAGCAGCATATTTAAAAGGAATAAAAGGTGATTTTGTTGCGACGGTAAAAATCAACCGTTTCGGAGAGCGTACACACGAGTGGTTCCGTTCCGGTCTGTTTGTTCGTAACGATATCTCCCAGAGCTTTGATGTGCAGCCTGGAAGCAAAGGATCAGTCTTGGTATTCGGAACCCCTGGTCGTGCAGGAATTCAATATGATGAGTTTGCAAACGGCTGTATGCATAAGGCAAGCAGTCAGAATCTTCCAGAAAATTCCAAAACACCGGTTTATCTGAAAATGGTCAGGCATGGGAACAGTTTTAGTGGCTACATAAGCCTGGATGGGAAAAACTGGATAATAGAAAGGCGTTCAACAGAAATCCCCGGTATTGCTGATGCTATTGATCTTGGACTGGCAGCCGGGGGACCTGACAAACAGCAATATTGGGTTGAATTTATGGACTGGAAAATTGAAGTTGCAAAATAATACTGATCATAATATGAAAACACTAACTATCTCTTTAATTCTATTAACCCTGGTCTTAATTCCGCGTTGTAAGCAATCTGAAAAGTCTGTTGATGACATCTGGAATCTTGCAGATGCAAGAAAATCAGACTTAAGGTTAAGCGTATATGTCACCGCCCATCTTGTGGAACAAATGTTTACCACAGAAACAGGTCGCAGGGAAATTGTTTCTTTATTGCGTTGCAATGGTATAACAAAAGTATATCTTGAAGTATATCGAAGCGGATTAGTGATATCTCCTGAACTTATTAAAAAGAGTGTTTCATTCTTAAAAGAGAATGGTTTCGAAGTTGCCGGGGGTATAGCAACTGTACCCGGAGGTGATTTCGGTGTTGCAACAGGAAGGGCCTCTGTCCTGGTTCAACTGGCAAAACCCAAAAACACAAAATGATCTTCGGAAAGTTATGGAGGACTCAGCACCTTTTTTTGACTCCTTCATTGTTGATGATTTTCTTTGTACTGCTGATACAAGTCTTGAATCGAAAAGAGCCAAAGGAGAAAGAAGCTGGTCAGAATACAGGAGGTCACTTCTGACGGAGTTATCACAAACCGTTTTTATTAATCCTGCCAAAGAGAAGAATCCGTCAATCAAAATCATAATTAAATACCCCCAATGGTACGACCGTTATCATTTATTCGGATATGATGTTGCAACTGAACCAAAACTGTTTGACGGAGTCTGGATAGGTACTGAAACACGTGGGCAGTTCACACAACGTTTTGGTTTTGTGCAACCTTATGAAGGATTTATTAATTTCCGCTGGATTTCAACCCTTTCAGAAAATAAACTCGGAGGTGCATGGTTCGATCACGGAGATTGTACTGATCTTGATTTTATTGAACAGGCATATCAGTCTGTAATTGCGGGAGCAAAAGAACTTATAATTTTTAGTTTCGATAGTTATGTCACTGGTCATCCAGGTCATCATCTCCTCCGGCAGGATTTTGAAAAACTGGCTGATCTTGCTGAAACAATAGCAAAAAATCCTGTACAGGGAGTTGTCGGATATAAACCACCCAACAGCGATGCAGGTGGTGATCTTTACTTGCTGGACTATATTGGGATGTTTGGAATTTCACTTGTTCCTGATTCAAAATACCCTGAAAACGCAAAAACAATATTCCTGCCAACACAAGCTGCAACAGACCTGGATATTCTTCCAAAAATCTTAAAATCCCTGGATAACGGGGCAAAAATAATAATGACAACGGGTTTTATTGCCAGTGCCAATGGGGGCGAAAAACTGGCCCAACTTGCACAGATTAGATGGCCACTACCTCAAATTCAGTCTGTTGCAGAAACAATTATTTCGGAGGGCAATACTTATAAGCTTAAATTCCCGATAAGTATGGACTATCAAATAATTTCCGATGGGGCTAAAACTCTGCTTCAGACATCAGAGTCAGACAGTAAATCCTTCCTAATTCAGAATCAAAGCAAAAATGTTTTTGTGATTAATTCACATACTTTCTCACAGGAAGATTTTGATGCAGTAGGTGAAGTGTTGCTTTGTCCACGACAACTGGGATTACTTGAATTTCCAAAACCTTGGATTAATACAATACGATCTGCATTTCATTCGGTTGATGAACCTGTGATTGATGCACCATCACGGGTTTCGATGCAACAGCTTTCCGATCGGAGTATTATTATCCATAATTACAATCAGGAGAAAACTACCGTAACAATTTGGCTTGCACAGGAAGCCGATTATTTCGATGGCTTCACAGGTAAACAAATTCCTTCAGCTGGCAAAGAGATCAGATTGGAAATGCCGCCTCGCTCACGTATCTGGGTAAAAATAAAAGACAAATAGGAATCAGTGGAGAAATATTCTTTTTAATACAGTCAACAAACTATCATGTTTTAAAACTTTGTATATAACTAAAAAATTAACAATAATCTTAAATGAAAAATTTGTATAAAATCCGGGTAATGGCAGCAATAATATTAATTATTGCATCGTGTAATAGTGAAACAAAAAAACAGGTCAATCTATCTAAAGCAACGATCCTGGTTTCTCCGGCAATAAAATCACCGGTAAAAGAAACTGCCGGAAAAATATTGATTGAAGAAATCAATCAACGCACCTCTCTCCAGCTTAGCATAAGTGAAAACTGGGATAATAAAACCATTATTGCCTTAGCCCTTTCAGGAGATAAAGATCTATATGGTGAAGCTGTACCCAAAAGAAGTGGCGATAATTTACCTGAATTAAAAAAAGAAGGGTACCGCCTTTTTCATGAAGCAAAAAACGGAAAAAATATTATTTGGATAATTGGGGCCGACACCAGAGGTATTTTGTATGGTATTGGAAAATTACTAAGAATTTCTGAAATGAAAGAAAAACAGGCTACTCTTACAAATGGAATTGACATTTCAACCTCACCTGAATACCCGATCCGCGGACATCAGTTTGGCTATCGCAATACCGCCAACTCGTGGGATGCATGGACGGTGGAGCAGTTCGACCAGCATTTCCGCGAACAAATACTTTTTGGCGCCAACTGTTTCGAGAATATTCCCTTTTCCGGTCAGAGTGTTCACATGAAACTACCGTATGAAGAAATGGGTGTTCGGTTAAGCGAAATTTGCGATAAGTACGATGCCGACTACTGGGTTTGGACGCCGGCTTCATTTGATTTGAAAGACAAGAAGCTGCGTTTGGAAGCACTGAAAACACACGAGGCTTTTTACCAAAGTTTGCCACGGTTAAATGGTGTGTTTTTCCCCGGTGGTGACCCCGGAGACAATCATCCTTCTGATGTGATGCCATTTTTAGAAGAATTAACTTCAATTCTTCATAAATATCATCCTGAAGCCGGTATGTGGATTTCCTTGCAGGGCTTCAATAAGGAAAAGGTAGATTATTTCTTTAAATATCTTGAAGAGAAAAGTCCGGACTGGCTTAAAGGAGTAGCAAACGGGCCTAGCAGTCCTGCCATTGATGTCGAACGTCAGCGGTTACCAAAAAAATATCTGCACCGTTCATATCCCGATCTCACCCATACAGTTAGATGCCAGTATCCTGTATTAAAATGGGATCAGGCATTTGCACTTACACTTGGCAGGGAATGTACTAATCCTCAACCAGTTTATTATGCAGGGATTCATAACCGGGATGCTGTTTTTACTGATGGATTTCTTTCCTATTCCGACGGAATTCATGATGATGTAAATAAAATTGTCTGGAGCCAGATGGCATGGGATACAAAAAATGATCTAAAAAATGTGATCGTTGAATATTGCCGGTTTTTCTTCGGACCAGGTGTGGCAAAAGATGCTGCTGACGGGATTTTTGCTCTGGAACAAAACTGGGTAGGACCAGTTATTGGTAATGGTTCAATTGGAAAAACTCTGAATCACTGGGAAAAACTGGAGTCTGAAAATCCACAGCTGGCAGGAAACTGGAGATGGCAACAACTTGTGATGCGGGCATATTATGATGCGTATATTCAGGAACGCTTGACTTATGAAAAGAGACTGGAAACAGAAGCCAATGAAATTCTTACAAAAGCAGTAACTATTGGAGCTGACAAAGCTATGGAAGAGGCATTAAAGCATGTCCAAAAGGCCGATAAGGAATTGGTTGCACAGGATTTAAAGCAAAAAGCAGTTAAATATTGTGATGATTTGTTTAAATCTATCGGTTTGCAAACCAGTGTTCCAAAATATAATGCATCGGGATATGAGAGAGGTTGTGTGCTGGATTTTATTGATTATCCGCTAAATAACCGCTGGTGGCTTCGAAGATGAGTTCAAAAAAATAACAGAAATGAAATCGGAGGAAGAAAAACTTACCAGGCTGGAGTTTATCAGAAACTATGAAAATCCGGGAGAAGGAAGCTTCTATGATAATATATCGAGTACCGATGCCAAACATGTGATTTCTGAAACAGATGATGCTATTGACTATTTATGGGAAAATAATGGCTTTAGCAGAAAACGTTTATCCACTCAGTTGTTCCAGTTCTCACCGGTATTACAATACGATAAACTTGACCCTAATGCTGATTATCTGATCAGGGTCACCGGATATGGAGAAGCTCTTTTACGTGCAAATGGTGAGCGTTTAAAACCCAGCAAATACGAAAAAGGATATGAACAGTTCAAAGAGTTTCCTCTTCCAAAAGAGCTGATAAAGAATGGTAATCTTAAAATTACATTCGACAAACCCGACGAAGAACATCTTAACTGGAGGCAGCAATCGAGGGTTACAGATGTCTGGTTAATAAATCAAAAGACCTCTAAATAAAAATATTCTGGGATTCTTGGATTCAGGAACCCGGTATTAAGATTTTTTCATATGAAGGAATTATTTCCGCTTAAAGGGATTGTGACCGTGTTAAATACACCTTTTAAACAAGATGACACCATCGATTTTAAGGCACTAAAAAACAATACACGCGAAGCAATCAAGGCCGGTGTTTCAGGCTTTCTTGTCCCGGCAATGGCTTCTGAGGTCTATAAGTTATCTGAAATCGAAAGGACTAAATTGGTTGAAACCGTTTTGAATGAGGTAAATGCAAAAGTACCTGTAATTGCCGGAGCCGGAGAGACCGAATTAGCAAAGAGTTTTAAACTTCTAAGATCTTATGTTGATTTGGGTTGCAGAAATGTCCTCTTTCAGATACCATACGAAAATGAGACTCAGTTTAAAAATCATTTTATGAAGCTGGCTGATATTGATGTAGATATGATCATGTTGCAGGATTGGAATGCCACAGGATACGGATTATCTGATGAACTGATCTGCGATTTGTTTGAGAAAACCGATAACTTTCGCTGCCTCAAAATTGAAACTGTCCCTGCTGGTATAAAATATACCCGGATCCTTACCTTGACAGAGGGAAAACTGAATGTCAGCGGAGGATGGGCAGTGACTCAGATGACTGAAGGTCTGAAGCGCGGTGTTCACGCATTCATGCCAACAGGAATGCATTGGATTTATACAGAGATTTACAGGCTTTGGAGTCATGGAAAAGAAGAAGAAGCAACATGTTTATTTCACAAAATTCTGCCAGTACTTGCCTTCTCAAACCAACATCTCGATATCTCCATACACTTCTTCAAGCGATTACTAAATCGACAGGGCATCTACCCTACTGCCAACGTTCGTGATCCGATACTTCCTTTCGATCAGATTCATCAGCTAATCGCTGATAAACTTATTGACGGAATTATCAATCTCGAGAGTGAGTTAAAATCAAATTAATATTTAAGTATGCTTTCCCAATGGAACTTAAACAACAACTTATAAGCTATATAGCGCCTGCTGCTCCGGCAACACGACGTCCTTCCTTCGGATCCCTCCCTTTTCTCAGACCTGAAATCGGATTTACACCTAAATGGTACAGAGCAGCTCTTGGAACAGACTTTGGTAAAAAATGGCATACCGATCCGGGTTACCGCCGGAAAACCAGGATAGATATGTATAAAGAACTTGACAATAGATTTCCCGAAACCCCGATAGGAAGAATAAACAATAACATAATTGACACACTAACAGGCACTTATGGAGCATCGGCTATTGCTGCAATTTATGGTATTCCAATCAGGTACAACAATCAACAATGGCCGACATCTGAACATAAGTATCTCTCGGAAGTTGAACTTGAAAACCTTACACCACCGGATCTTGATCATAACGATTTCTTTTTTTCGTTTATGGAACAAGTTTCCTGGATAGGAGAAAATGAGGGTAAAATCACAGGTTTCATGAATTGGCAGGGCGTGCTAAACAACGCCCAGCGGCTCCGCGGACAGGACATCTTCATGGATATGTATATGGCTCCCGAAAGGACCAGGCATTTACTCGATTGTGTCTGCAATACAATGATTGATGCCGCAAAAAGGCTGCAGAAAGAACAAAAAAAATTTGATGATTCCTTGTCATTTTTTACTGTCAGTAACTGCCTGGTTAATATGGTGGATCCCGGATTGTATGAGGAGTTCTTGCTGCCTTACGATCAAAAAATCGCAAATGCATTCGAGGCAATCGGAATCCATAATTGTGCATGGAGTGCAACTCCTTACCTTGATCATTATGAAAAAATACCCGGAATTGCGTACATTGACATGGGTATTGACTCCGATCTTAAAAAAGCCCGTAAATTATTCCCAGAGCCACGTCGTGCAATAATGTATACCCCAATGGATGTTGCCAATAAAACGATCTGAACCAGATCCGAAAGGATATTGAGTATATTGCTCAAAACAATGGACCTTGCGATATTGTTGCAGCTGATATCGAAGCTGGCACCCCGGATATTAAGGTTAAAGAATTTATAAAATTATGTGCTCAGATTTCTGAAAAATTCCAATAATCAAATCTATTCGTCTTACATATAAAAACGGAGGAATATTTAAATGAAGTCAATAAAGTTCATTCTGTTATTGTTGGGGATTAACTTAATAACCCTCAGCAATGATTGCATATCACAAGTAATTTCCGGAATTAGTTGTAATAATTATTATCAGGAAATAAAAACTGAAATAAAATTACCTGATCAGGCTGAAAATGAAGTTATAAAATTATTTAGAACTAATAACATTTTTATTGCAGTTACTACTAACGGAGTTTTTAAAAATAACAATGGGAAATGGACTGGCAAATTATTTGGCAGCGGTTGGCGTACTGCAGCTTTAGATACGAAGGATGAAATCTGGCTCGCGTCTGATTTTTCTATTCAGAAAGAAGACGACACAAAGAAGGTGGATTTACCTGATTTTGCTTCTAAAGATACTGTTTTATGTTTGTTTTGGGAAAATGAAAAAATATTATTGGTTGGAACTACAAAAGGGCTTCTTGCCTTTGACGGAAAGTGGAACAGTGTTCAATTTACCAAAGGCAAAAGGATTAATTCGATAATTAAAGACACAAAAGGCGATTTATGGGTCGCAACAACTGATGGCTTGTTGCGAAGAATGAAAGGAAAATGGATCAATCTGGATGATAATCTTATGGCTTATGGTCTTAAGCGTACCTATTTTTCCTTGGAAAATAGAAATGATGACATTCTCTTTAGTGGACTATATTCTGTCGGATGTATTGCAGAAGATGGGAATCACTGGAATTTAAGAGGAGCTGACGGTTTACCCTATGGTCCTGTTACAACAATCCGCAATTCAGGTATGTCCATTTGGTTTGGAACTGACCGTGGTGCGATAAAAAAAGATAAAGGTTGGCATTACTACAACGGTAAACGCTGGCTTCCGGATAATAAAGTAAACGATATCCTTCCCATTGATGAACATACAGTATGGATTGCCACTCCGGAAGGCATCAGCCAGATTCAGGATGTTGAGATGTCATTGGTCCAAAAAGCGGAATTCTTTGAAGACCGTATCAAATTACGTCACCAGCGCTATGGACTGGTGAGCCGTTCACAATTAATAATCCCTGGAGATTTATCAACCAGTCATACTGTTACAACTAGTAACGATGGGCTTTGGACTGCCATTTATCTTGCTGCAGAGTGTTTCAGATATGCAACAACCAAAGATCCAGAAGCAAAAATAAATGCCATAAAATCTTTTGAAGCCATGGAAAGACTTGAAACTATTACCGGCATACCAGGTTTTCCTGCCCGTTCATTTGTAGCTGCTGACGAAAGCACCGAACGTGGAGGAGAATGGCATTTAACCCCCGACAAAAAATGGAAATGGAAAGGAGATACCAGTTCTGATGAGATTGTTGGTCATATGTTTGCCTATCCCCTTTTCTATGATTTGGTTGCTGATGATAAGATGAAAACCAGGGTCAAAAACCTTGTTCAACGAATAATGGATCATATAGTGGATAACAAATTTCAATTGGTGGATTTGGATGGAAAACCTACCCGCTGGGCTGTCTGGAATCCCGATTCACTGAACTTTTCGAATAACTGGTTATTCGAGCATGGGGTTAATTCCCTTCAAATCCTTTCTTTTCTAAAAGCTGGTTATCACATAACCCAAGATCAGAAATTCGAAACTGCATATCAAAATTTAATCAGAAATCACCATTATTCCGAAAATTTGATATATCAGAAAATGTATGGACCTTATGACATTAACTATGTAGACAATCAACTGGCGTTTCTTCCCTATTATATTTTGTTCCGGTATGTCAATGAGGACCCTCAGCTTCCTCAATACATAAAAAGCATGAAACGTAGCTGGAATATTGTGCAAAAAGACCGGACACCAATGTGGAACATAATTGCCAGTGTCGCTTTGAACGAAGATTGTAATCTTCAGACTGCACTGTTTGAACTTCAACAAATTCCCATGGATATGATCACATGGACTATGACAAACAGCCACCGATGGGACCTCCCTTTGGATCCTATCAATGACAGATTCAATAACAAACAATCTTTAAGGCCAATTCCTGCTCCTGAGAGGGGAATTACAAAATGGAACCTCAACAACTATCAATATGATTTAGGTTCAGATGGTGCTGAAGAAAACGATGGCGCTTTCTTTCTTCTTGCTTACTGGATGGGAAGGTATCATGGATTTTTTATTGAAAAATGAGCACATCTAATATTCAAAATCTTTTACACATCGAAAACCAACAGGGTAACGACTTATCTCGTCGGGCAGCAAATAATAGCGTTGGGTTGTGCGAATGAATGAAATATTATTAAAGTTGGATCCGCCACGCATCACTTTGTACTTTTCACCATACTGTTCCATTGGAATGTTATTGCCGGGATAAGGATTGTACCAATCAGATGTCCATTCCCATACGCTTCCGGCCATATCAAAGCAACCGTAAGGGCTTTCAGGCTTTGCAATGGATCCTCCACGAGAATATCTTTGATCCCACACAACATATGTATCATCATAGGTATTGCCCCATGGGAAGATGCGGCCATCGGTTCCGCGGGCAGCTTTTTCCCACTCTTTTTCTGATGGTAACCGTTTGCCCAACCATTTTGCATAGGCATTCGCTTGAGTCCATGTAACAATTGCTGCATTGTTTTCCTTTCCATCTGTGAATTTATAACCAGGATCGAATTGTGCAAATTCACTATTACTCACCTCATACTTGTCGATAAAAAAAGCTCCTGTAAAAGCAACTTGCATGGGCCTTTCATCGGGATCACCATATTCGCTGCCCATAATAAACCCACCTTCCGGTACATATACCATTCCTTCAGGAGTTACAGGTTTCCTGGGCTCCTGAGCATGTGCAACTGTAAGGGTCACACAAAAACTCAATAGAAATAAAAAATGTCTTCATTGTATTATCTCCTTTCCTTACCATTTTGGATCAATCAAACCATAATACCTCCCAAACCAGTAGTTTCGTATCATAGCTGCTGCTGTGCCTTCCTCTTCCGACTCAACAACCTTAATCTTACCATCTTCCTGGGGTATGTTAAATGAACGTTTGCTACGGTTGAAACCCCACATATCTTTTAATACCTGTTCATGTTCGGCTGTTATAATATTCTCCCCGGTAAGCACCTGGTAAACCATAATGAACCAAATACTGCTCTCCCATGTAAATTCCATATTTTGCCAATCATGCCAGTGACGATTTAAATTCATCCTGTACTTAATCATTAATGAACGATCATCTTCATAGCGCATTAACATAAAAAGAGATCTGGCTGCATGATAATCGTCCCCTACATTTCTCCAATCTTCAGGATAGAGTACTTTTGATTTAATCTGATGATCGTCATAATGATAGCGATCGATAAGCATATGATAAGCTGAATTGTAACGTTCCTTACCAGTGATATGATGGGCGACCTTGAGTGCCATCAGCATCTCCAGTGAGTTAAGTTCATGGCGAGGTAAATCAGGACAAAAGTTCCCCCACAAAGTCATTTTACCATCCAGATCAGTTAATTTGAAATTATTGTCAATGATCCGACCCAGGAAGCGATCTAAGAAATCCGCTGCTTTTTCTTTATATAAATCATCAGCGCATATTTCCCAAAAGGTTCCGACACCATAAAAAAGAGAGGTAAATTTATCGGAACTCAAGTCGCCCAGCCATCTGTAACCAGGCATGGAAGATGACCCGTGCCATTCCGGATACCATAAAACTTTTTCATGCCATAAAGGTTTATCCGTCTTGTTAAAGCTTCGTGCTACTAACCCGGGAACCCCGGTTACTTTTTCAAGTTTTAGTATTCCTTCAAAAATCTGATTTGCAATATCCCTGTCATCCGGATCTTTTGTTATATTATATTTGTAAGAATAAGCCGCAATCATTTCCGATGTAGGATCCAGACAATCAGCCTGGTCACCAACAATTGGCCTATCCAATCCGGCGGGCGGGAAAATAACATGTTGCATTATGGTACCTTCATTCCAATGGTTTCCTAACATTAACTTATCAAACAAATCCACTTTTGTGTAAAGCGGATCTGTCATATTTGGAAATTTATTCACTTTTTGAGCCAACAAGTCTCTGTTAATAAAAACAATTAGAATTAAACTAAGATACACCATCAAAGATTTTTTCATGACATTCTGATTTTGATTATAGATTAACCTAAGACTTCCATTCTGCAGGCGAATAAATGTCTATCCCGTGAAAACCGGCTATTCATTTCTAACAGGAGGGGAAATAATCCCCAGATATCGTCCCATCCAATATGGTAAAAGCCAAACATCCCCGGCACTTATAAGGTTTCCCCCATCCCCTTCTGAATCCAGTTTAAATATCTGCCCGTTATGCCGATATAGTGGAATTTCGCCGAGGGGAAGCAGGTCCCGGGTGGTTTGCCCCCTGAAATTGGATGGAAGAAGTTCAATATCTCTCCTGTGCGAGTTTTGAATGCTCCAGTTTCTTAAGTCCAATGGATAAGTTTTAAGAAACCAGACCGATTGTTCAAGATCAAAATCTATTGCCCCTGTCATTGCATAAGTAAAGTTCCAAAGTGCATTTTTTTCAGGACGTTCAACCTCCCAGTGATCCTTAATACTGGCCTGAAATTTTGTCTTCAGTTCAGGTGTAAATGCATACGGATATAATCCCCAATAAGCTAAGAAGTACATTTCATCGTCAGAGTGGTTCCATTTCTGAGATAGCACTTTACTTAACTCATCTGTATCAGAAGGTCCAATTTCAGAAATAGGGCGGATAAGATTCCCCAGATACCCATTTTTGTCTATCAACTCATTCGCCTTGTTTTTGTAGATTTCTTTACCAGTAAATCTATATGCGGTCTGCAGAAATGCAATAATATTTGAAGAATAAAGTCTTCGGTCGCCAACATTAACCGGAAACTTATTTACATAATCAGGATTCCATTTCCCCCAAAGTGTGGGTTCACCATCAACGTCAATTATATACAGGTCGTTCTTTACAATATATCCAATCATATCATCCAGACATTTCAGGGCACGTGCTTTCCACTGTTCATCGTCAGCCAGCTCCAGAACCATTGTAAGAGCAAAAACCTGCCCAACTGTCTGATCACTGCTTACAGTTGACCGCCAGGCCCAGTTTTTGTGATCACTTGCAGGAAGCCATAAACTTGCAGGGCTGCCGGATAAAAGCTCTTTTCTCTGCCATCCCTCCACTTTGGAATTTTCAATTTTATGGTCACGCTCAAAACTGCGGGCAAAAAGCCCTGTAATATTGGTAACAGTATGAAGCCTTTCCATTGCTTCAAAAGCTTCAAATGCATTCTGCCTTGCATCTTCAGAACCGGTAACTTTATATCGGAAAAGCTGGCTTGCCAGATACATTCCAGTCCAAAGGTTATCACTTGGTTGCGGGCCCATCTGTGCTGAAGAATATCCATAAGGCAACTGGCTGACACTGCAATTAAAACCATAGCGGATATTCTTTTCCCTGACCTGTTTTTCAAAAAACATTGCTTTTTCTTCAAGTGTCATTTCTTTAAAACAGATTTGACCAAGTCCCTTATCGGTAAGAACAAGAACACTGTTTTCAGGTCCGGATTCAATGGCAGTAATCCGGTTTCCCGGAAGCCAGCGCTCTCCAGCATAATAACTATATTTTCCATCTGTGTTCAACCGGTATGCACCGGCGACAGAACCGAACCATAGCTGACCATTTATCTCTTTTATATAAGTAATTTCGGAACAGGGAACATTTTGTATAATATTGCTTTCTGAAAGGAAAAAATAACCTGCTGATGTACCAATGACAATTTTTTCTTCTTTACTAAAATTTGCAGCGCAGGTGATCCCCGATCCTTTATATAGTTCTTTTATTGGTTTCCCGGGGACAAATTCAGCCACAAGATCCGGAGAAATCAGCAGAAAACTATTTTTCATTTCCTGATAAAGAATTTGTCTGATACCTTTAAAATAACCAGTCCAGAGTTTATTCCCTTCCTTATCAAAGTAAACAAGGGCTTCTCCATCGGAAATCAAAAATTGAAAATCTTTTCCGCTGGCAAATACAGAGGCTTCAGGCAATCCATGTTCGATCTGGATTTTACCTGCCCAGGCATTGCTGAAAACGTGTCGATTATCGAGATAGACTGTCTGGTTATGATAAGTTAGTATTGCCCTGATCTTTTTTATTAAGAGTGGTGGATAAGAAATATCAGGAATTAGTTTCCCTGAATAGAATATGTTTCCATTATCAGGAACGAGAATTCCGTTGTCAGATAAAATCCGTATTTGCCCGTCACGATTTGAGGAGACAGCATAAAGCTTGATTGTCTGTTGCGCTTTATTCAGATAATATCTGACACTGTAGTCTTGCAGATAAGGCAGATCCTGATAAACAAGCTGTCCTTTTTCATTTGTAATTGTTACAGTAGTGACATTTTTTTTCTCTTTACAACCTACCAGGGATAAGTAAGATAATAAAGTAAATATCAAAACTGACGATCTATTCATCTACATGAAATTATTAAAAGACTAAATCTAATATAAAACAGGTCTGGCAGGACCATCATAAGGTTTGGCACCCGGATACCCTGATTCTGATCTATTTACAGAAATCAATTCCGGATTATTAGTGGTAGGTTCCTTAATAAATCCATGATAACGTCCCATCCAGTAATCCCTTAGAAAACCTGTAGGTTCTTTCACAACATTACTATTGGAACCGCCATCCAATACGGTGGCATTCCTGCTTCCTATCATTACTGCTGTTTCACGAGGTGAAACAGCTCGTATTCCACCCTCATAGGATGTATATCCTCGTTCCAGAAATAAATCGTCGCGATGCGAATTCTGAAAATTATGCACAATACAATCCAATGTCCATTCGCGCAAATGTTTAACTGATTGTCCCAGTTCACATTCGTTTCCTGTGATGGCCCCATACGAAAAATTGAACCAGGGAATATGCTCCATTCTTTTTACCTCCCACGTACGTTCAAGGCTGCGAAGGTAAACCGACCGGAAGTTTGGATCATCACAGTACCGGAATAATGTATTATAGGCTTCAAAAGCTAAGTTATCGTCCCATGTTATTACAATTTCAGGAGGAAAAACATTTTTCTGGCGTAAGGTGTTCTGATGATAACCCCAATTAATAAGCTGCTGATAACCTGCCTTGAATTTCTTATCGCCTGTTATGGATAGCGCTGTCTGCATATACGTTAAAGCTTCCAAACCATTTAGCCCGCGACCAGCATAACCATAAGAACGAAGCAGGTATTCAGGATTCCATCGTCCCCAGCGGGTTGGTTTTCCATCCATATCTAATAAAACCCAACCATTTTTTAAAATGTAGGAAGCTATTCTGTTCAGATGTTCTTTCGCCATCTCCTTCTCTTTACCCTCTGCCACCAAATCGTAAAACAATGAAACTGCATAAAAATGTGCATCTACTTCATCACTTGAGGTATCTCCTTTCCAAAACCACTTACCATCTTTTGTAGGATACCATTTTGCAGGTAACCCCCCTGATCCCTGACGACCCATTTCATCCTTATCTGCAGTGGTTGACCAGATTGCCCTTGCAAAAAATCCGTCAATCGGAGTAATTCTCTCCAGCCAGATCATTGCATTAAATGATTCCACAGCTTCTTTTCGTGCAGCTTTATCGCCGGTTACTGCATATTTGTAACACATAGCTGCCAGATAAGTGGCAGTATGACCTCCATCGTTATCACTAATCTCTCTTACCCATTCTCCGTCCTTTTTATAAAGTGAATGTATAAATCCAAGCCTCTTGTGACCCCATTCTTCAATGTGACGTTCGTAAAAAGCTGCCTTTTTCAGCAATGTATATGGTTCATACCGGATTATACCAATGCCATTATCCGTTGCTATATATACAATATGATCTCCTAAAGCTATATCATTCACATGATCCCCGGGTAACCAGTGACCGGCTCCGAAATAGTGCCAATCGTTGTTTAACATTCGAACTGCACCTTTAGTTGTTCCAATCCAGATATCACCATCAAATCCTTTCTCAAGGCAGGTAGTATTCTCCACAGGAAGACCATCATTGCCGTCAACAGTAGTCAGGGCGGCTCCGCGCAAAACAGCTAAACCCCTATCGGTACTTATATACATCCGGTTTCCAAAACTGAGCATATCTTTTGTGTTTTTTGAAGGAAGGGTACCCCAATCGATAAAATCCTTGTTTACAACCATTCCGTCGAACAAA
Organism: uncultured Bacteroidales bacterium; assembly: GCA_963700275.1. GTDB lineage: Bacteria > Bacteroidota > Bacteroidia > Bacteroidales > VadinHA17 > LD21. Next base: position 302,939 of record CAVOWZ010000018.1, read on the forward strand.
ATAAGTTTCCCAGGCTGAAGTACATGGAGAGTACCACTATATGATTCTATCCGGGTAATCGGACCAATTCTGACAGGTTCAGCATGAACCTGGGAGCCATCTTCCATCAACATTGTAAAATCACTGGTATTATAGCCACCTGCAGGTTTTATAGATATAAATTTATCATCCTCCAAACGAAAAATCTCTTCTTTTGTAGCTCCGTGAAGGATTCCATTATGAACACAAATATCCACATACTCCTGATTATCTATCTTTTGCCAATTATTGATTCTTAATCTGTAAATACCATCTGCAGCAAGGGCCCAAAGATCTGTATTCACAGAAATAATCCTTTTTACTCCAACCGGGGCATTTTTTTCTATACCAAGAATACCGTTATCGAGAAACCATATTGTTCCATCTATAACTGCAAAGCAGCGACTCTGGTGAACAGCTACATCCTGAACAGGTCGTTCAGCAGGTATCTTTTCTGAAACCTCCTGAAGATATACATCATCCTGCTCTGGTTTCCACATATGTAGTGAACTCTTATTCATATCCTGAGAAATAAGAGATTCTGACAAAATACTCAGAAGCAGGCATGTTGTCAGTAAGTAAATGATTGATTTCATAAGGGTAGAATTTATTAATTCAAGATGGGGGTAAATTCATTCTTAGGCTCAAAATTTAAAAATATCATCACCTGTTTATAGATTTTTATATCGAAACTAATTTACAATATTTTTAAAATTATCATATCAAAAATTCTATTTTATCTGTAATTTTATTTTATATATCTATCTGTAATTAAAATTAATTAACATTGATTTAACAACTTCATTTACAGTTAATTAAGTTATAAATGAAGAACAAAAACACTATTCCAGTGAATAACTCATGTTATCATTAAATCAATACTAAAATGTCAAAAAGAAATTATTCCCGGCGTGAATTTGTAAAACAAAATTCAATGGCCGGACTTGGAGCAGCAGTTGTTGCTATAGGTGCAGCACCTGCTCTCTTTGCTAATTGCTCCACTGATACAGGTACGCCTGCAATACTTGGAGGCCAGAAATTAAGAACCAAAGAGTGGCCTCAATGGCCAATTTGGGATCCTGCCACTGATGAAGAACTGATTCTCAAAGTCCTTCGTAGCGGTAAATGGTCACGATCCAAGACTGTAAGTGAGTTCGAAAAAAAATATGCTGAGTTAATGGGTGCCAAACGTTGCCTTGCTGTTGTTAATGGAACCAACGCTTTAATTGCTGCCCTGGTTCAACTGGGTATTGGTGGTGGTGATGAAGTACTTGTACCCCCCTATACTTTTATAGCAACGGTTGCTGCCATACTTCAAACAGGTGCAATGCCAATATTTGTAGACACAGATCCGGAGACATTCCAGATTGATCATGATAAGATTGAAGCTAAAATAACAAATCGTACCAAAGCAATTCTGCCTGTTCATATTTTAGGATTGCCGGCTGATATGATAAAAATCATGGCAATTGCCAGGAAATACAATCTTGTCGTAGTTGAGGATGCCTGCCAGGCATGGTTGGCTGAAATAGATCATAAGAAAGTGGGAACTTTTGGTAATGCAGGCTGCTTCAGCTTCCAGAATTCTAAGAACATTGCTATCGGCGAAGGTGGAGCAATAGTAAGCGATGACGAAGAATTTATGGACAGGTGTAACTCTTACCACAGTTATGGCAACCCATATGGTACTTTTAAAGGAGAAACTGGTTCTGGAACAATTATGGCAGGAACCAAACTTAAGATGACTGAATACCAAGGTGCTATAGGGCTTGCTCAACTGAAGCGGCTGGAGGAACAGACGACTAAAAGAAATGAAAATGCTACATACTTAAGAGCGCAAATTAATAAAATCCCGGGAATATTACCTTACAAATTCAATCAAAAGGTAACAAGGGCTGCTTTCCATCTTTTCCCTTTCCGCTACAAAAAAGAGGAGTTCAAGGACTTAACAAGAGATGAATTTCTTAAAGCGCTTAATGCTGAAGGGATACCATGCGATGGAGGATATACAACACTTAATAAAATGGAATTTCTGAAAAATGTTCTTAAAACGAAAAATTATCAATTAATGTATCCACCTGAAATGCTTGACTACAATAAATATATGGAAAGAAATCAGTGTCCGGCAAATGACCAACTGTGCGAAGAGGCAGTATGGTTTGGACAGAATATGATGCTTGCTGAAAAATCAGATATGGAGGATATTACTTCAGCAATTGAAAAAGTTTATAAGAATGCTGATAAAATCAAAAAAACTTAAATGATCTGCAATTAGAAACTGTCCTTGTCCACCATGGTTAGGCTGCGGACCAAATTCTCATTCAATATATTACAAATTATTCAGGTAATAACCATGGAGACCTGTATGTTCTTGATAAAAGATAATTAGCTGCATCATCTCCAATAAATCTTTCTACCTGACTATCCCATGTCAATTTCCGTTTAAGTCGGAATGATATCATTGCCAGATGCATAGGAAGTGTCATTTTTCGGGCATATAACAGATTACTTTCGGGTTGGTTTCTTGATTTTACAGAATCAATAAAACTACGCTGATGCCCGGGGGATCGGACTAATGACTTTGGAACTTCAGAAATATCACTCATGACCTCATTTCCGATATTTATGACGCATGTTTCGTAATCGCATGTCAGAGAGCCGTTTGTACCTTCAAAATGTGCTCCAATAGCCATTTTATCAGTTCCCTGTACAGGAGGCGGTTCAGAAGTCCAATATACATCAAGGTCTTTAAATTTAAAATCAACATCGATCCATCTTGGTGTATCTGAAATACCATCATGAGATCTATCACCCCTGCTCTCTATACTATGTAATCCCTCAGGATGAATTGACATAAACATTATATCAGCTATATGACACCAGAAGTCCGCAAAAACTCCACCTGAATAATCAAGAAAATGACGGAATTTCTGAAAACGTACTGGAGTATATTCCACATAAGGTGCCGGGCCCAGCCACATATTCCAGTCAAGAGTATCAGGTGGATTTTCAGATGGAGGAAATCCGAGACCAGGGGATCCACCCTCTTTCCACAGACGCACAGTATGAATTTTCCCCAATTTACCTGATTGGATTATTTCAGTAACACGATGATAATTTTCTCCAGCATGTATCTGTGTTCCTAACTGAAAAACAGAATTATTTTTTTCCAGACATCTTAACATTGCTTGTCCCTCTTCAAGACAATATGAAAGTGGTTTCTCACCATAAACATCTTTACCTGCCTGAAAAGCCATTATAGCAATCAAAGCATGCCAGTGGTCAGGTGTTGCGCAGGTAATTACATCAATATCTTTTCTATCAAGTACATGCCTGAAGTCTGAGTAAGTATCAACTTTGGCGTTTTGATTTAATGAGATAAGACGTTTATTTGTCTCTCCTAATCTGATTTTATCAACATCGCATAGTGCAACAATCTCAACATCAGATAACTCATTGAACCAGCCGACATGTTCGTTCCCCATGCTCCCAAGCCCAATATGAGCTACTCTGACTTTGTCGCTGGGTGCAATATTTCTGAAGGTCCCAGAAAGCAGAGGTAAACCTAATATACCTAGAGCAGTATTATTAATAAATCTGCGCCTGTCAATTTTTTTGTTTTTCATAATTAAAAGTACAATTTGGAATTCGTAAATTATAAGTAATTAATCTGCAAATACAGAACATATAGCCTTTTTATGAACAATTAATACGATGGCTGTAGAGGTCCATTATAAGGTTCTGCCCCAAAACATTGTCCGCTTCTTTTCTTTACAGTGATCAATTCCGGGTCAAGAGGGGCATGGGATAACTACATGATAAAACTTTCTTTCCTCCGTATTCCCTCATCCATGTTTCGAACTCACGCTGTCCTGATTTCAGAATAATAACCACGCCTCCAGGTAAAGGATCTTCAGGATTTTTCAATTTTTGTGAATGTGCAGTAACCAATAAAACGGATAGTAGAATTAGATTACAGAAGATTTCTTTCATATTTTATTTTTTCATAGAAAATGAATCAATTATCTTATTTTCAGCATTGGAAGAAATGAATTTCAGCACATTGCCATTAATCTGTACATACTGGTACAGATGCCCTCCTGCATAGATAGCAGCTTCGTAGGGTTCATTTGTAAGCTGACGATTCCGTGTCGGAATTCCAATAGAAATAACATAAGCAGTCCCGTCATTATATGAAGGAACGACCTGGCTACCTTTCATAGGTTTTGAGCGCATATAATAATGCACATGTCCTCCCATCACCATATCAACATGGTACTTATCAAAAACAGGAATCCATGCCTTCTGAAGATAATTATATGGTTCCGAGCGGCTGTAAGGAGGAAAATGGAACATGGCAAATTTCCAGGTAGCATCTGAACTGGCAAGCTGCTCTTCTATCCAGGATCTCTGGATATCAATAGGAGATGTTACGTCGATCATCAGAAACAATGCATTTTTGTACCTAAATGAATAGGTATGCTCTTTCTCTATACCCTGAGGCCCGTTTTTCGGATAACTAAAGAGCTCCCGATACATCGAAGCACCCAATCCGCACCTGCTGTCATGATTTCCAATTACCGACATCAGTGGTTTCCGGCAAATAACATCTTTTGAGAATTCGAAAAGATCATCCCATTCATTGCGATACAAGCCATCGCTGATCAAATCTCCCGCAATTGAATAAAATGCTGCATCGGGGTGTGTCTTTTCAGCCATATTAATTAGTTCTTCAAATGCAGGGGAATGATGAGTATCGCCAAACCAGACAAAAGAAAACTTATTATCATCAGCAGGTGTTGAAAAAGAATGGTTCGGAGACCAATCTGTCTGTGGAGCAATCTGATATTCATATATTGTTCCTGGTTTCAGGTTCCTGAGTTGAGCAGTAAAACGATTAATATAACGATCGTTCATTAAAACACGATCTTCTATTCTATCTCTTTCTGCGTTAGCTGAAAACTCCTGTGAGCTTCCTTTTGCTCTGAATCTTACTATTCCTTCAGCAATGGTTGTATCGGTACGCCATTGAATATCTATCCCGGTTGAAGGATCGGTACTCCAGCTTAACATAATCTGATCAGGTGTTTGAGATGATGGATAACCTGTACTCCTGAAAGCACCAACAAGATGCGATTCAGATCCCCTCCCCCGGATAGTTGTCAATAATATCTGACCTTTCATTGCTTCCGGTACATCCATTAGAAGAAGGTCATCCCAATCATGATATGTAAAAGCTCCATCTTCCAGAATACTAACATATTGATTTACAGGAAAGAAATTACTAAGTTCAAGTTGATCATTTCTTGTTTTAGGGGCAACTGATACAAAGTAGTGAAGCAGATAATTTTCAAAACCGTTGATTCCCAAACCTACAGTTCCTGAACCAAATGATTTTTGCCACACTTCGTAAGTTGTCTGTTCATTTTTTATTGTCAGTTCAGTTTTGATAAAACCTCTTTCAGGTAACCAGAATGGAACAACCTTCTGCCCTGAACTACGCATAACTGAAACAACTACAGGAACATTTGCAGTGAATTCCCAATGTCGGGATGATAACACCTCTTTATCTTCTTCAGAAAACAGGGCAAATGCTTTTTCATAATCCAATTCTACCAGCTCTTTAGCATTCATCGTCTTATACAAATTGGAAATTGTTGAATCCATAACATCTTTTACTGTCTTTTCATTACTTGTACAAGAGGTTATACTTGCGGTAATTAGAATGACAAATACATTTACGAACAATCTAAACAATGCTTTCATGTTATGAAATATTTTATTATTATCAGTATTCATTCCTAATTCAAGATTATACTTAAAGAAATACCTTACAGAAATTTGGTCTGAACCTTTCTGTTTTGTTCTATCTACTTCTCACTCCAATTCCACAGGGAGAGATCAATATAATATTTATTTTTTACACATATTTCTCATCAACTTTTGCTTTACTTTTCACTGATCACTCCAAGATACCTGCCAATCCAGTAAGGCAGCAACCAAATATCTCCGGCACTGTTTTCGGACCGCCCACCTCCATTCTCATCCAGACCAAACCGGTTTGCGTTGTGCCGGGAAATAGGAAGTTCATCCGGCGGAAGAACCTCTCTGATTGTCTGCCTCCTGAAGTTTGGTTCAATATTTTCAATATCTTTTCTCTGACTATTTAACACTGTCCAGTTTATCAAATCCAGGGGATACTCCTGAAGGTACCAGATAGCTTCTTTCAAATCAATTTTCTCAGCGCCTGCAATTGCGGTCATAATATTCCATAATCCCTCTTTTTCAGGCCTTTCAATTTCCCAATGGTCTATAATAGCTTCCTTAAATTTTGCTTTTAATGTATCGTTAAAAGCATAACGATAAAGGCCCCAATAACCACAGTAATACATTTCATCATCAGAATGGTTCCATCCGTCTGACAACATTTTACTCCAATCATCAGCATCAGCGGGAGCACGATTGATTTCTTTCATCGGACGCATTAGGTTTTCAAGATAGCCATGCTTCTCCATAAGGTAAAATGCTGCCTCCTTGTATTTTTCCTTTTTTGTAAAATGATATGCGGTTTGTAACATTGCAACGATATTAGAGGAATTAATCTTACGGTCTCCAACCATTTTGGGACGGGCATTAACATAATCTGGATTCCATTTTCCCCACAAAGTTGGTTTACCATCCCAATCAATCAAGTAAAAATCATTTTTAACTACGTGTGACATAAGGGTGTCAATAAGCATTATAGCAGTGTTACGCAATTCCGGTTCATCTATTAGTTCTGCAATAGCCCCGAAAGCAAATATATGTCCGATAGCCTCATCACTGCTGGTAGTTGATTTCCAATCCCATTCCGGATCATCTGCCCTGCGCCAGGCTTTATCTTCGAATTTATATCCACGTCGTTCGAAAGACCGGGAGGGAAAACCCGGGATTGAATTAATTGTATAGAGCCTTTTCATTGCATCAAGTGATTCACGCACATTCTGCAGGGCTTCCTCAGATTTTGTCACAGCGTAGCGGAATACTTCTCCTGCCAGATACATTGATGTCCACAATCCGTCGTTATCAGAATCTTCCATACTCCCGGAAGTGACATCTCCATTTACCATGGATGATACAGTGGCATTAAAACCGGTCCGGATATGGCGATCACGAACCTGTTTTTCAAAAAACATTGCCTTTTCATACAAAGTCATATCTTCAAAACAGATCTTACCCAATCCTTTATTGGTTAAAATCAAAACTGAGTTTTCAGGACCCTTGGAAATATGAACAACAGTATCAGATGGAATCCATCTTTCAGAAGCGTAGTAGTTAAACTTACCGTCGTTGCGAAGCATCATTGCTCCCCATGTTGAGCCGAACCAGATATTACCATCAATTTCACTGATAGTAGTTAGTTCAGTCCAGGGCATTTTTTTGTGAATTTCCCCGATTTGTTTTCTGGTTTTGATATCAAATTCCAGGTATCCATCAGAAGTACCTGCAATCAGTTTATCAGATGTCAACTCAATGCATGTCAAGTTATTAACAGTTATTACTTTTTCAATCTCCCGTTTATCTGGTGTAAAAATACTGACTGTTTCTTTTCCCATGATCCAGAACTGATTGCCAGTAATGTCGAATCTTATATCTCTTACCTCTTCACCTGACAAAGAACCCTCCCAAAGTTTTTCTGAATCTTTAAGAAATACCAGACTTTTACCATTTGAGATCAGAAAACTAAAGTCCTTTCCTCCTTCAAAAATACGGGCATCTGGTAAAGTATGCCTTGAATATAATTCTCCTGCCCAGGCATTGCTTAAAACTGCTTTGTTATCGATATATACCAGCTGATTCTGATAGATCCCTGTTCCGGCAATTTTTTTATCAGATGTCTGCCTGTCCTGAACATCCTTTACAAGAGTACCGGGAAATAAAAACTGACCATCGCGTAACCGCAGTAACCCTTCTGATGAGAATAACTGTATATATCCATTCCTGTCACAAAATACTTTTAACAGCTTGGCATCTGCACTTTCGGTCAGATACTTTATGCTGTAATCCTGAACAAATGGATTATCCTTATGCTGCTCTGCAACCTGTATGTCATTTTTTGACGCACATGAGGCAATTATTAATGCCAGATAAAGCAGGGCAATCAGCTGAATTGAGTTTCTCATTTTATTTATTTTTAACAGGTTCACTTATAATTCCTAAATAACGTCCCATCCAATAAGGTAATAACCATATATCTCCGGCACTTTGCTCTCCATTCCCGTTACCCCCTTTTCGGTCCAGGTTAAACATATTTGCATTATGCCTCTGAACTGGTCTTTCATCAGGAGGAAGAACTTCTTTAATGGTCTGTCTTCTTAAATTTGATTCTATAAATTCAATATCTTTTCTATGGCTGTTTTTAATATCCCAGTTGATAAGATCCAGGGGATGCTCCTGAAGATACCATATAGCTTCAACCAGATCAAATTCATCGGTAACCATTGCTGTAAATATATTCCATGCTCCCTCTTTTTCAGGTCTTTCAATTTCCCAATGATCTATTATTGCATCCTTGTATTTTGCTTTCAAGGTATCGTTAAAAGCATAACGATAAAGACCCCAATAGCCAACAAAGTACATCTCATCATCAGAGTGATTCCATGAACCAACAAAAGTCCTTCTCAATTTACCAGTATCAGCAGGTGCTTTACCTCTTTCATTCATAGGAGCCATTAAATTCTCTAAATAACCATATTTGTTCATTAGTTCAAATGCCTTCTCCTTGTATATTTCTTTATGTGTAAAATGGTATGCTGTCTGAAGCATTCCTATAATGTTTGAAGAATTAAGTTTCCTGTCTCCGGCATTCCTTGGAACCATATTTACATATTCTGGGTTCCATTTTCCCCACTCTGTTGGTTTTCCATCATAATCAATCAGATATAAATTATTGTCAACAATATGTGTCATTAATATATCTATCAGATGGATAGCTCTTTCCTGCATGGATTCAACATCAACAAGTTCAGCCAATGCACCTAAAGCAAAAATATGTCCTATGGCTTCATCACTGCTGGTTGTGGCTTTCCAATCCCACCCCGGTTCCGGTGAATGCTGCCATCTTTCAGGATCTGCCAATACATTTATATATCCACTTCGTTCAAAAGATCTTGCCGGAAACCCTTGAATCGGATTTATACTATACAGACGTTCCATTGCATCCAGCGATTCAAGGCAGTTTTGTAAAGCTTCATCTGATCTGGTAACAGCATATCTGAAGATCTGCCCGCCCAGATACATTGATGTCCATAACCCATCATTATCAGAATCATTTAAGTTTCCCATAGAAAGGTTCCCATCCTTCATTCCTCCAAGGGAAGCATTAAATCCATTTCTTATATGACGTTGTCGTACCTGTTTTTCAAAGTACATTGCCTTATCTTCCAGAGTCATGTTTTTGAAACAGATCTGGCCCAGGCCCCTGTTTGTTAAAATTAAAACAGAATTTTCAGGCCCTTTCGAAATATGTATTACAGAATCCCCTGGCAACCACCTTTCTCCATTGTAATAGTTAAACTTTCCATCTGCACGTAACATGAATGCACCAAAAGTTGACCCAAACCATATATTGCCATCAATCTCATTAACAAACGTAATTGAGGTGCAGGGAAGCTTCCTTCTGATTTCTCCTTCCTGTTTTTTTGCCAATAAATCAAACTCAATATATCCATCAGCAGTACCGATTATGGCTTTACTTTTATCTGCAGTTAAATCAAAACCTGTAAAATCATTACCAGAAAGAACTTGTTCAATTTTATTTGTTTTTATAGAAAATGTACTTAATGATTTGTTGTTCAAAATCCAGAAAAGGTCATTATCTTTTTGGTATCTGATGTCAATAATACTGGCACCGGGGAGTTTCCCTTCCCATAATACTGAAGAATCCTGAATACATTTTATTGTTTCACAGTCGGATACCAGGAAAATAAAATCTTTTCCACCACAAAACAGTTTAGCTCCGGACACTCCGTGTTTTGAATACAATTTACCAGCCCATGCATTACTGAAAACAGCTACATTATCAAGATAAACCAACTGATTTTCATAAATGCCAATAGAGGTTATCTTTTTATCTGCCATTGGCCGGTATGAAGCGTCATTTTCGATTGTGCCAGGGTAAAGAAATTCACCGTTGAAAGGTTTTTGTAATCCTTTTGACGACAGAATCTGTATTACACCATTCCTGTCGGAAAGAGCTTTAATCAATATATTTTCCGGTTCTTCAGCGTAATATTTTATACTGTAGTCCTGAATAAATGATTTGTCCTGATGTTGCTTTTTATCCTGCACTTCATTTTTAGTCATACAGGAAACAGATGAGAATGTAAAAAGAAGCAGGGCAAACTGTTGTTTTGTAATTTTCATCATCAATAACTTTAAATATTTGATTTGAGTTTTTGTCTTTATTTTTTTTGCCTGAACTTTGACAGGACAGATAACCTTAATTTAATAAGGGCATCATTAGTGTTGTTAAACTTGTTTATTTCTCAATGGCTACGGTGATACAAACATCTGCCGAAGAGCAAATTATACTATATTGGGATTCTATCTTAGATTGTTTTTCTTTTGCAATTCCAAAAGTGGACGGTAACCAATGAGTATCACTCCCTGATCTTTAAGCAACTGTCTGATATCAGGATCAGTAGTAAAGCACTCTGCTTCCTGGGCTCTTTTTTCAGCTGTACTGGAGATTAATTTTATTTCAGCGCTCCTTATTGAAGCATGAATATATAATTCGGTCACTCCTGGTTTAAGATTCTTGATAACGTTAATCCAATATGGCTTGACCTCTTTATATTCCTTACTATCGGGAGAAATAAAATAATCGGTAAAAACCAGACCTTGTTTTCTCAGCTCTTCACGAAGATTTGGATGATTTCGAACCTCCATAGTCTCCTGAGAAGCCATTCTCAGGGGAAGGTTAAACTCGACAGCCAGTTGTACATAAACTTTTAAATAATCAGCATTTTCTTGCAGCGTACCCATGTGCGAATCAATGTGAGTGACAGGAATGCCTGCATCGAGTGCTTTTTGAATCTGTGCACGGCCTTCGATTAATGCTTCCTGAGGAGTTGCGTGGGCGTATACCTCCTGCACACTCCGCCATAAATAACCCTCCTGGTCGTATAATGAGCTTACCTGATCCTTTGATGCTACTGAACCCCAGCGGTATTGTCTCCATTCTGAAGTCAGGGTCAGGTGTACTCCAAGATCTTTATCTGGATTTTTTCTGCTGTATTCAGCTATCTGACTAAACCAGGGACAAGGGGTCATTATGGTGCCCGTGGTGATCAGGCCTTTCTCCATACCCTCAATAGCTCCCATGTTGGCAGCATAGTTCATACCCATATCGTCACAATTGATAATCAATAACTTATCTGTTGATTTATAACCCAACCTTTCAGCCAATGACTTGGTTTGGGCTGATATGCTAAAACCGAAGGGAATGAGGAATAATAGAATCAAAGGAAAATGGAATAATTGATTTTTCAATTCCGGAATTATATTATTTTTGTTCATAGTGTCATTATTAGTTGATCATTAATCTAAGAAAATAATTTTATTAAACTTTTACTATTGAATATTTTCCCGTTGCAATTCCAAGAGCGGACGATAACCAATGAGTATCACTCCCTGATCTTTCAGCAACTGTCTGATATCAGGATCAGTAGTAAAACACTCGGCTTCTTTGGCTCTTTTTTCAGCTGTGCCGGAGATAAACTTTAATTCATCGCTCCGTATTGAAGCATGAATGTACAGCTCTGTCACACCTGGTTTAAGATTTTTGATAATGTTTGTCCAGAATGGTTTAACCTCTCTGTAATCCTTCCCTTCAGGAGTAACAAAGTAATCAGTAAAGACCAGACCTTTCCTCATAAGCTCTTCACGGAGATTTGGCTGTCCGAGACTTTCCATAGTTTCCTGAGAACTCATTCTCAATGGCAGATTGAACTCAAGAGCCAGCTGAATATATGCTTTTAGAAAATCAGCATTCACCTGCATGGAAAACATGTGTGAATCAATATGAGTAACGGGGATTCCTGCATCAAGTGCTTTTTTAATCTGCGCACGACATTCGATCAATGCTTCCTCGGGAGTTGCATTTGCATACACCTCGTTTACGCTACGCCATAAATAACCATCCTTGTCATACAATCCCTTTACCTTGTCCTTTGATGTAACTGATCCCCAGCGATATAATCTCCATTCAGAGGTGAGGGTCAGGTGTACTCCAAAATCTTTTTCTGGATTTTTTCTACTGTATTCTGCGATATGACTGAACCAGGGACAAGGTGTCATAATGGTACCGGAAGTGATCAAACCATTCTCCATTCCCTCAATAGCTCCCATATTGGCAGCATGGATCATCCCAACATCGTCACAATTTATAATCAACAACTTATCTGTTGATTTGTAACCCAGCCTTTCAGCCAGCGACTTTGTTTGGGCAGAGGAGTAAAATCCGTAGGGAAAAATGATTATAAAAAATAAAAGGAAACGAAATAATATATTCTTTAAATCATGAAATACATAATTTTTATTCATGGAGTTTTTATTTAATGATTTGTACTTTGTTGATAATTTCCTAATGAAATTTGAATCTACAGGTTAAGGCATATTATGTATTTTTCATCCCTTAAAGTTGGTAGAAAATTTAAGAAAAAAGAGGGCGGGAAAATATTGCCAGCCCTCTTTCTGTAAAAACCTGAATACTATTAATAGGGTATACTCGATCCTTGCATTAACCACATTTTAGACCACGAACTATCATTACCATCCTGGCCAATAAAAGCAGTTTGCACTAACTTTTCAACCGCAGTATTGTAATTAGTTGCATTTCTGCTTTTGTCTGTAGCATCATAACGGAAACGGATTGGCATTTGAGCACGACGTCCTCTTGGTCCAAAAGTAAGATCCGGAAGTCCGGTTCTCCTCCAGTCGCACCACGATTCTACAGCCATATTCCAGTTAGCAATCCATTTCTGAATCATTATCTGGTCAAGAGAGCCATCAAATGCTACCCCTGGAGTAGTAATATATGTAGCATAACTGGCACCAACACCCCATGTATTAAGCGATGCTTCAACTCCTTTTTCATACCATGTTTGTTGTGAACCGACATTCCATCCTTTGTCTGCAGCTTCGGCAAGCATAAAACATACCTGAGCATAAGATATCAGTCTTGCTTTTTGCAATGTACCAGTAGGACTTTTATACTTATCTGCAAGAGCTGATACATGATCATTATACCCTCCCTGACTTGTATTCGGAGTAAGATTATATACATTTTCTCCAGATTGAGAGGCTGTAGGAATACCAACATATTCCAGTGTATCAACAAGTGTTTTTCCAGCTACTATATCTGCAGGCCAGGTGGTTCTGTTGTACACAACAAAATTACTTGCAGTCAGGAATTCAGGACGTAAATATCTGATTCCGCTAACAATGATATCATTTTCAGGATGCAAAGTAGAAACTTTAATCGGGATCTTGACTTTGTTGAACCAAACAGCGATTCTCGGGTCCTTATAATCTAAAAGGACATCCCTTAATCCTGCACCCATTTGAATCCTGCTGAAAGTAGTGTTGGTTGCATCAAAATCATTTTGGGTATTGGCTGGCCATGAATCACTGCTTGAAGCACCAACGTATCCCATAGTTGCATCATCAGCATTTGAGGTAAAGATCGGATACTTTGCAGGATCAGCAATGATCTCTTCAATACCATTCTTAGCATAATCAGGCAGTTTGGAAGAAACCCTCATATAGTATCTAAGCATTAATGAGTTGGCCATTTTTCTCCATTTCGAGGGACTTCCACCATATATCAGGTCAACATCTTTATTAATGCCGCTATACTCGCCCTCTGTTTTTGACAGGAGGGTGTTGGCTGTTTTAAGTTCTTCGATAATTCCCTTATAAATATCTTCCTGAGAGTCAAATACAGGAAACAGATCTTCCTGCCCCCCTATGTCACCGTTCAGTGCTTTACTATAAGGTGCATCACCCCAGCCATCGGTAATATAGCCAAAGTTGAATGCTCTCAGAACTATTGCTAATCCCTGCTGGAATTCCATTCCCTCTGCAACAGCTCGTTCATTAAGGTGTTTTAAAATTCTCAAGGTGCTATAATAGCCTGACCAGGAACGTTCAGAAATCCAATCAAACCTGTTTACTCCTGAACTCCAACCACTTAATTGTACATACTGCATAACACCTGCTACATCACCCCTGAATCCCATATCAAGATAAGGTTGTGCAGTCTGAGTAATAACTGTAGGGACTATAAGGTTGGGATTGGCAATTGAAGGATCAACACCATTCGGGTTCACGTTCAACTCGGTAAGATCTTCGCACGATGCAAAGACTACGATTATCAGTATCAGAAACAAATTATAAAGTGTTTTCATAAATTTCATAATTATTTTGTTTAAAAAGTTAGAAACTTACATTTAGCTTAAATCCAATAGGTATTGTCCATGGAGTTATGTTATACCGTTCAATACCCTGTTTGAACTGAATACCACTTCCCTGGGCACTGCCCTCAGGTTGAAATGCTGTTTCAGGATCAATACAGATTTTGGCTTTTGTCCAAAGAATAATATTGCGGCTGTAAATTGAAAAAGAAGCATTTTGTATTCCTATGGACTTAAGTGAAGGGAGGTCGTATGATATGGAAATTTCCCTCAGTTTAATAAAATCAGCATCAAAAGTAGCGGTCCTTGTATAGTTCCAGCCATAAAAACCCGCAAATTCATTGTATACTGTTCCAGCTCCACCCAGGTTCTCTCTTGTAGCAATGAAATTTCCATTTTCATCATAATCGCCCACAACACCAGGCATAAATGCACCATTATAAGTTGTAAGACCGCCTCTGTTAATTGGGAAACCTCCTAATTCCTGTGTATTGCCACCTACAACTACATAGAATAACTCATCGTTAGGTAACAAATACTTATCAGCATTTGCTTTAAGATAAGCAGGGATGTCAGTAACATCTTTAAGGTTCAATGCTATATCAATCAACCTTTGCTGATGCATGTCAGATCCTCCGTACCGCTCTGTCTGAGAAACAAACTGACCTCCTTTTCTCCAGTCAAAACTTGCACTTACAGACCATTTTTTGTACCTGAGTGACGTCTGCATACCTAGAGTAAAATCAGGATTGAAGTTTCCAATTACGGGAGCAACTCTTTTGCCATCTTTTTCCAATGTTCTGTCATCAAGATCCCATCCTTCTTCATCAACAATAGGCCATCCATAATATTGAGAGTTTTCATCTTCAACACGTAACATTTTTGCATCAACTATCTGCCCAATTTCTTCACCTACCCATGTTATTGCTCCACCCCTTGCATCAGTCCATAAAGTAAAGTAATTGAATCCCGGAGCTAATTCTTCTATTATTGTTTTGTTTTTGGAGAAAACAAAATTAACATCCCAGGTTAAGTCTTTGGTAGTAAATGGAGTACCTCCAATAGAAAGCTCAATACCTTTACTTGATATTAATCCGGCATTAATTAATTTTCCTGAATAACCAGATGATTGGGGAAGTCCTATACTAAGAATCTGGTTTTTGTTTTCAGATGAATAATAAGTTCCTTCGAATCTTAAACTGTTCTGAAAGAAAGCAAGATCAGCACCAAATTCCCATGAAGTTTTGATCTCCGGTTTAAGATCCGGAAGTAATAATGTACCTGAACTTCCAAGGCGGGTTATGTTACCCCAGGCACCATAATTACCCATAACCTGCTTTAATCTATATGGGTCGGTATCATTACCTACCATAGCGATACCTGCTCTTAATTTAGCAAGAGAAATCTTGTCTCCCATCTCAATAACGTTATTAAGCAAAACACTTAATGATGCGGATGGGTAGAAATAAGAACGATTTTCTTCCGGTAATGTGCTTGACCAGTCGTTTCTTGCTGTCAGATCAAGATAAGCTAAATCTTTATAACCAAGTGATGCCAAAGCATATAAACTACGAATTGATTTCTTGCTCCATGATGAAGAATACTGGAGGTTACTTATGGAGATATTACTTATCGAATAAATACCCGGGATGACTAAACCAGAACCGCCGTCCTTACATTTTGTAAGATAATCTGAATCATAGGTAAACATATAGTTTCCTCCGGCAGAAGCAGTCATGTTAAAATCACCTACACGCTTATTATAAGTAAAAAGAAAATCAGCATTTTGTTCTTTTCTGCCAAGATTTGCTAATCCATAAAAACCATAAGGTTCAAGGCTATAACTTGGAGCCATTTTTGTTTCGCGTAATTCACTGTACTGATCGTGAGTATAACGAGCCATAAATGAGAACTCCTTAGTAATCTGATAGTCAAAAACAGCATTACCATAAAACCTGTCTCTCTGGAAACTGTTGTTAATCTCATTAGCCAGAAAATAAGGATTGTTTCGTGTGCCTGATCTTCTATATGTTCCATCCGGATTTATAATAAGCTGATATGGCATTTTCTGCTGGAGACCCTGTTTCCCCGGTTCCCAGTAATCTTCCAATAAAGCAAAATCTATAGAAGGATTAATCTCATATGCTGCCTGCATCGGGTTTGCTCCCCTGTTACCTGCAGGACGGTTTTTTGAACCTGAATTTGTATAATTAAGACTTGTAGTTATTTTAATTTTCTCATTAAGCTTGAAGGTAGAGGTTAATGAAACAGAATTCTTTTTCAAATCGCTATTCGGTATTATACCTTTATTCAGCATATTGGTAAAAGACAACCTGTAGTCAATTTTTTCAGTTGCATCAGACACAGCAATACTATTGGTTGTGGTATATCCTGTTTGAAAGAATTCTTTATAGTTGTCAGGATAAGAGACCAAAGGTTGTGCAGTAAGTACACCCTCAGCATTAAAATATGGCCACTGATATGCCATTATACCTTTATCCAGCTCCGGGCCCATCCAGGATACATCAACTGCATTAATAAGCATGTAAGGCAAATTGTTATTAGGACGGTTGCTCTCAGTATAAGGATAAATTCCATTGGCAAATGAGTGATGTAATGGCAGATATTTATAAGGTTGTTCAATAACCGTATTTGTGGAAAAGGTTACTCCCAATCCTTTTTTCTGACTTCCGGATTTTGTTGTAATCAATACTACTCCGTTACCGGCTCTTGAACCATAAAGTGCAGCAGCACTTGGTCCTTTCAAAATTGAAACACTTTCAAAATCCTCAGGATTAAGGTCAGAAATAGCGTTACCGTAGTCAGCCCTGTTATCCCTGCCCATTTGCTGAACGTTGTTAAGAGTATTATTCATAGGAATCCCATCAACAACAAACAAAGGTTGATTATCGCTGGTTAGAGATGATGCACCACGTATAACCATACTTACGGAAGAACCGGCAGTACCAGTTGAATTTATAGCAACTCCAGCTACTTTCCCAGCAAGAGAATTCAATACGTTTTCCTGTGCAACTTTCTGCAAAGCATCACCCTTAACCTCTGCAACTGAGTAACCAAGAGATTTCTTTTCCCTTGAAATACCCAGAGCAGTAACAACTACTTCGTCGAGTGCCATGACATCAGAAAGGAGACTGACATCAAGATTAGATTGCCCGTTAACAGGTACTCTTTCAGCAACATACCCGATGAATGTAAATACCAGAACTGAGGTCCTGTTAGGAACCTGGATAGTGTATCTTCCTGATCCATCAGAAATTGTACCGGAGATTGTACCCTCCACAACAATATTAACTCCGGGAAGTGATTCTCCGGTGTTTCTATCTGTTATTCTACCTGACACAGAATACTGCTGTGGATCCTCTGAGACTGCAGATCCCGGAGACTGCATTATTCCCAGAAAACAAAACAGTACAGTCAGACTGATAGACAGACTGTAAGTTCTCAAAGAGGCATTTGTTCCTCTGATTTTCGGTTTAGGATTTTTCATAGTGGTTTAAATTAATTGTTTTGCAATCCAACTTTAGCTAAAATTATAAATGGTAAATGAATTATATTCTTTTTTAACTGATTTGGAAATATTGATGAAAATATTTGTATTTTTTTGATGAAATGCATATCTGAATCTTAACATACCAGGACACTATTATTTTGGAATTATAAATTATTTTATCCATTTGTCTTATGTACTACATAAAACAAATATAAACTTTTTTTCAAAAAAAAATTAATACATAAAATATTTTGAAAAAAAATACCATTTGAGCTTAAATGATAGTCGGGCTGGTATCATGACCGGCCAATCTTATTTTCATAAGATTCCCTCTTTTTCTGAGTTTCACCAATTTTATTGTATCGCTTCTATCCATGTATAGGAAAAATCTGTTCTTTTACATCAAGCTGAGCTCCTCTTCTCAAAACCTCCTGTTTTATTTCATTATAATCAAGATTTCTTATTTTGGTTTTTTTCAAAACTGCCATTGCTGCTGCTATACCAGTAGCTTGTCCCATCATTGATGAAGATGTTGAGACCCTGGCTGAAGATAATGCCAACTGATCGGCTGACATGCAACGTCCGGCCATCAGTAAATTATCTGCATCTTTTGAAATCAGACTCCTCATAGGAATCTGGTATGGGGGTACATCCAACTGGTCTTTTGGTAAAATGTATGTGCGTTTATCATCCGTCAGGCCATGCCCGTCCAGGTAATAGGTTCCACGGGCTACTCCGTCTTCGAAAGTTTTTCCTGCTCTTAAATCATCCACTTTCAAAATATAATCACCCTCAATACGGCATCCTTCCCTTATTCCGATAATTGTTGCACTATTTGTTAACCGCCATTTTTTCTTTTCAATTGCCTGATAATAGTAAAGTACATCCATTGTTCGTCTTCTTGCCTGAATTTCAGCATTGGTCAGACCCTCTGTAGTTGTTGAATCAAACATTGGTATCTTTAGTTTTAGCGCATTCCCTCCCGGACCATCCGGCCAAATGCTTGTCATAGGTAAATCTTTAGTGTTTGTTATACGAGTAGGCCAATCCTCAGGAGTTTGCAAAAGAAACTCCTTTTCATCTACCTCTCTTACAAAAAACATCTTTGACATAGGAAGCTGATACCCTGTTTTTCCATCTCCTTTTATGGTTGAGACCCCTGCATACCTCGCCAGATCAGCATCACCTGAGCAATCAATGAAAACTTTTCCCTTAACAGCTTCAAGTCCTGATTTTCCGCAAATAATACATTCTGTAATATTATTCCCCTTAACTAATACATCTACTAAACGGGTATGCAACAAAATTTTTACATTTCTTTTTAATAGAATTTCCTGAAGCACGAGAGCCATTATCTCATAATTAAAAACGGAAGCACGATCTCCCTCGCCGAGAGAATTATACTTCTTCAGATCAGATAAAATCTCATCAAATACTTCCCCCTGAGCATCTATCTGACCACAAAAATTTGCCACACCACCTGTTGTAAGCATTCCTCCCAATGCACCAAATCGTTCAATTAAAATAACATTTGCACCTGATAAGGCAGCGGAACAA
The DNA here is from genome assembly GCA_963700275.1 of uncultured Bacteroidales bacterium. Classification (GTDB taxonomy): domain Bacteria; phylum Bacteroidota; class Bacteroidia; order Bacteroidales; family VadinHA17; genus LD21. Next base: position 322,481 of record CAVOWZ010000018.1, read on the forward strand.
GCAGCAGAGATCCCGGCAATACCTCCTCCAATAACTACTATATCAGAATCATAACTGACAGGTAAATTTCTTTTTAAGGAAACAGATGCACTTTTTTCATGATTAATAACAGATTTTTTTGCAAATATTTTTGGTGAATATATTGCACCAGCGACAAGGAGCACACTATCTTTTAGAAAATCTCTTCTTTTTACCATATTGAAAGTCTTAATCTTATAGATAATTAATGTGATAACCTTTATTATTAATTCGTTTTACATTTTTTATCTTTTGTTTTTTGGCGGGTCCCAAAGTGAAACTTCAATATGCTGTTGAGGGTGTTCGGGAGAGGCCCAATAATAAATTGCAACCAGTTTGCCATTCTTTAGTTGCACAAGCCTGGGATACCCAAAATCCCAGTCACTATCCATATCTTTGAAGTTATCACGAATAATAAATTCATCTCCCCATGTTTTACCGTCATCTCTACTGTATTTTCCTGACATCCTGCTGTTATGCCGGTCACCGTAAATACATAAAAGTCTTCCATCCTTTAAGTTTAACAGAGCAGGTGGATTTGAACTGCTTTCAAAAAGTTTGACCATACTTAGTGATTTCCATGTACGGCAACCATCTTCAGAAATATAAGTTTCAATTCTGTTTCCCTTTGTATTTTTCAATTCAGGGAAGATCTTCCGACAGGACAGTACAAATTTATTTTTTGACAATTGCACTGTACTACTCATGATTGTATTGACACTTTTCTCTGCAGGAGTAATCCAGGAAACAAATTCAAAACTCATTCCTCCATCCTCCGTTTTAATGCATGCAAGACGGTTGGCTTCCCCGTCACTGGATGAAATAAAAATAAAAAGTTCCTTTTTACCCGTTACAATATAGTCAGTCCTGGCAGTGATTGCTTTACCTTTAAGCTCTTTATGATTATTTATATCTCCCAGATAATAAGGACCATTCCATGTAGATCCCCTGTCGTATGAATAGTAAAATCCGCCTCCAGGATCATCATTCCCATGGTATCCTGTGGAAAAAATCCTCATGGCAAAACCTTTATTATTAAAGTTTAACGGACTCTCCAGATACTTTTTCCCTGTTGGAAGCCACTTCTCGTTATCACTATCAAGGAAGTTCTCAGGATCGAGCATGCTCCATGTTTCCCCACCATCAAGACTTCGTGAAAAAAGACTTTGTTGATGCCCCGCAATATTATGTCCGTCATTGAGTGCAAAGTCTCCCCTTGTAAAACCCACCAGAATTTCATCTCCCCATTGCCAGACACCGTTGTTGGCTGGCCAGCCTAGAAATTTATTCTGTTCAATAGCTGCAATGGTATGTCTGATGTTCTGTGGTTGCTGAGCAGACAAAAACACCAGATTTTGAATTATAACCAACACCATGAAAAAAATTTGCTTATTCTTCATAATATATTTCTGATTTTAAATGTAAGGTATACTTTGATTTTTCAAATAATTGATTCTATCAAATGGCAATTAGATTTTTATTTATATTTTTGTCTTATGTATTACATAAAACAAATGTAAAATCTTTTTTTAAAAAGAGAATATTAAATATAATACTATATTAATCTTTTTCTATATATTACCTGATGATGTAATATCTTTAAAAACAGTGAACTCCGTGTAATTTTAGAAAACAGAAATAATGAGTAAAAAAAATTTATACGGGCTAATATCAGTCATTGACCATAGCAACCTTGTTGACAAGGTTGAAATGAGACTTATTGAAATATTTATAAAAAATAAATTAAAACCAGGTGATCCTATTCCGAAGGAGACAGAGCTTGCCAAGGCGATGGGGGTGAGCAGAACGGTGATCAGGGAATCTTTTAACAGGCTTAAAACTATCGATCTCATAGAATCTAAGAAGCATAAGGGGACTGTGATTAAAAGTCCAAGTCTGTTTAATATTTTTCAGAAAACTATGATACCCAATCTCATGAGCGATACAACATTGAGAGATATCTTTGAACTAAGGCTCATTATCGAAATTGGTCTTGCCGACTTTATTTGTCAGCGTATAACTCCGGCAGATATTAAATTTCTGATTGAAATAGTAAGTAATGAGCCGAAAAAATCTGACACATTTCTTTTTGATGTTGAACATGAAATTAAGTTCCATGCAAAACTATATGAAATTACAGGTAACAAAAGTGTGATACAGTTCCAATCGCTTCTTCTTCCATTATTTAATTACACATATAAAAGTGGTTTATATAACAGCCCTGTTTTACGGAAAAAGTATGTTTCGCACAGGGGTCTTGTGGAGGTACTTAAGAAGAAGGATAGCGAGAAATTCAGAAATGCAATGCGGGCACATCTTGAAAATCATTTCCAGCGTATACTCTACATTGAGAGCAAAAACGAGGCTTTGGTTGCTGACGTGGTCAACCCAGTCTGAACAGATCCATCCAATTCTTAATAAGTTCATGAAAAGAGCAGCACTAATTACAATGTAAAAGCTGCATGCATGAGTTTCCTTGACAGTCTGGGGCTTGTACCCAATAGTATTGAATATGAAGACTAAAAAATAAATGATGAATAAAACTGTCATTATTGGTATAGGAATAATACCTCTCTGCGGGTGTGCCCATGAAGCGAACGATTCGAAGGATAAGACAGAGCATCAACGGCCAAATATTCTTTTTTGCATAGCTGATGATGCATCATATAAGCATTTCAGCGCTTACGGATGCAGCTGGGTCTCCACTCCCGGATTTGACAGGGTTGCACGGGAAGGTATACTTTTTACAAGTGCCTATACTCCGAATGCTAAATCAGGGCCATCGCGGGCCTGCATAATTACAGGTCGTAATTCATGGCAGCTTGAAGAAGCAGCCAACCATATTACAAATTTCCCGGGTAAGTTTAAATCATTTATCGAAGTACTAAAGGAAGAAGGTTATTTTACGGGATATAACTCTAAAGGATGGGCCCCGGGCAATCCGGGAGTAATTGACGGCAAACCCCGTGAACTGACCGGAAAAGCATATAATGCCAGAACAGTTGCCCCTCCGACAAGTGCGATAAGCAGATCGGATTATGCAGCTAATTTCAATGATTTTCTGGATCAGAAGCCCGGGGATACTCCCTGGTTTTTCTGGTATGGAAGTCATGAACCGCATCGGAGATATCAGTATGGATCAGGAGTCGCTCTCGGAGGCAAAAACACAGATCAGATAGAAAAAGTTCCCGGTTTCTGGCCTGATAATGATACTGTCCGCAACGATATGCTTGATTACGCCTTTGAAATTGAATTTTTTGATCAACAGTTAGTTAAGATGCTTAATGAGCTTGAGAAACGGGGAGAACTGAAAAATACCGTAGTAGTGGTCACTTCAGATAACGGAATGCCATTCCCACGAAGCAAAGGTCTTCAGTATGAATATTCAAACCACATGCCACTGGCAATAATGTGGCATTCCGGTATTACAGAACCGGGACGTGTTTCAAAAGAATATATCAGCTTTATTGATTTTGCACCAACATTTCTTGATCTTGCCGGAGTTGACTGGAATAAATCTGCGATGGCTTCATCACCAGGTAAAAGCTTAATTGATATCCTGAAAAACAGTAAAAAATTATCCGACCGCAGCTATATTCTGCTTGGACAGGAGAGACACGATTATGGAAGACCTCTGAATCAGGGATACCCGATACGATCAATCCTGAAAGACGGGTATCTTTATCAGATCAATTTCAAACCGGATTTATGGCCGGCAGGTAATCCGGAGACAGGATACCTGAATACAGATGGTTCTCCTACTAAGACATTTATATTGAATCTCCGCCGGAGCGGCACTGATGTGTCATTTTGGGCTAAATGTTTCGGGAAACACCCGGGTGAAGAATTATATAATATTACTTCTGACCCGGAATGTCTCATAAATCTTGCTGGATTATCAGATTACGGGGAACTAAAAGAAAAAATGAATACAATTTTATTGAACGAGCTGCAGAATCAGAATGACCCCAGAGTACTCGGGAAAGGGGATATATTTGATAATTACGGCTTTGATAATCCTGCCAACTGGAATTTCTATGAAAGATATATGAATGGAGAAATTAAGAACTATCAGACAGGTTGGGTAGATCCGGGTGATTATGAAACCGATCCGGATTTTAGATGAAAACAAACTGGTAAGCTTCTGAATTGGGAATCTGATCAATATAGTCTGAAATCTGAAAATATGCTGAATTGTTAAATAAGCATAAAAAAAAGGTTAAAATTATCCGTATTGGGATTTATTAAATTAGAATCCCTTACTTTTTCCTTTTTTTTCTAACCTTAAAATTTTTACCATATGAGAAAAACAGAACATGCGGGGGAGTTTCTCTGTTATTTAAAGAAACCCTTCCTTTTCCTGTGTTTTAGTGCCATGATCCAGATTACGGGGATCATGGAAACTTACGCTTCTGCTGATTATCTACCGGACGATATGCAACAAATGACCGTAACCGGTAAAGTTACTGATAGTCAGTCAGGGGAAACAATGCCCGGCGTTAATATCCTGGTTGTAGGGACGTCAATCGGGTCAATTACAGATGCAGCAGGGTTGTATTCTGTAACAGTAACAGACAGAAATGCAACACTCAGGTTCTCTTTTATCGGCTATGTAGCTCAGGAAGTCGCTTTAAACGGAAGATCAACTGTTGATGTAAACCTTATCAGTGAAGTTACAGGTCTTGATGAGGTTATTGTTGTCGGTTATGGTACACAGAAGAAAAGTGATATAACAGGAACAGTCGCCTCAATTGGAAAAGAGCGACTCGAAAAGGCCCCAAATATTTCTGTAGCACAGGGAATACAGGGAGCTATTCCGGGTTTAATGGTTCAAAATACTTCCGCTGGTGCGGAACCCAGTCTGGACATTATGGTAAGGGGACGAAATTCAATCGCTGCCAATAATTCTCCACTGATCGTGGTTGATGGTATACCTTATGGCGGGAGATTATCAGATATTAATCCCAGCGATATTGAATCAATTGAAATACTCAAAGATGCTTCAGCAGCAGCAATTTATGGCTCAAGAGGTGCAAACGGAGTTATCCTGATTACCACAAAACAGGGAATGGAGGGCGCTCCTACAATTACTTATGACGGATATGTGTCCATGCAGCAATTCACGAATGTGCCCACCTATCTGGATGGTCCTCAGTTTTATGACTTTAAAAATGAAAGACTGGCCGCCGGAGTAACAACATCTGAAAAAGCAATTTACGATGCAGGCGAATGGGTAAATTGGGCAGATCTGTCAACAAGGCAGGGCTTGAGCCATCAGCATAATCTTTCAATATCAGGAGGTTTCGGGAAAACATCATATTTTGTTTCAGGGGGAATTATGAATGTAAAGGGGATTGTAATAAATGACGATTATTTACGAAGCACCGGAAGATTTAACCTTGATACTAAAATCACTGACTGGCTGACCATTGGTACACGAACACAACTGACTTTTTCTGATAAAAGTGGTGTAGCGCCGAGTATGTATGATGTCTATATCATGAATCCGCTTGCAGTTCCCTATAATGAGGACGGAACATTAACAATTCAACCGGTTGCCGATGATCCGGCACGTGAAAATCCTCTTCAGGAAATACAATTTGCGAATACTGATAAATCACGCCGGATCGTTACAAATAATTATGCAATTGTTGATTTCAGCAAACTTATATCCGGGCTAAATTTCAGACTTAATTATGGAGTTACAGACGGAATTACCAGGAATAATACTTACAGGGGCAGAGATACTTATGACGGGAAAAACGCTCAGGGGAGCGCAAGCATTGATAAGAACATTGATTTTAATACAGTACTTGAAAATATCCTGTCATATAAAACTGAATTTGGAGCTCATTCTTTATTTGCCACTGCAGTCTATAGCATCCAAAGTGATGAGTGGCAGTCTGAAGAGATTGATATGGAAAAGTTTCCCAACGATCTCTTAACCTGGTATGCCGGGGGACAGGCAGGATTAATCAAACCTTCATTCGATTATATAAAATCCAAGCTGGTTTCACAAATGCTCCGTCTTAACTATTCTTATCTCAGTCGTTATCTGCTTACCTTAACTGTAAGAAGAGACGGGTATTCAGGATTTGGCGCAGATTCCAAATGGGGGGTATTTCCTTCGGTGGCCCTGGGATGGAACCTGGCAGATGAAAGCTTTTTTCCGTTTAAGGACTTGTTCAGCCAGCTGAAAATCAGAGCATCTTATGGACTGAATGGTAATCAGGCAGTAGGATCTTACAGGTCAATGGGACGGATGGAAGAAGAAAACTATCTGTCGGGCTCTACAACAATGCCGGGCTATTTTCCAAGTACTTTGGGGCAACAAACTCTCGGATGGGAAAGTTCCCGTTCCCTTAATTTCGGATTGGATTTCGGAATTCTCAATCAAAGAATCACAGGGGATCTGAATCTTTATCACACCAACACATATGATTTGCTTCTCAACAGGACAATCTCCTCAATTCACGGGATCACTTCTATATTACAGAATATTGGTGAGACCCAAAACCAGGGTATAGAATTTTCAATCAACTCAAGAAATTTTGTAAAACAGAATTTTACCTGGACTACTTCCGGGAACATCTCTTATTTACAGAATAAAATTCTTGATCTGTACGGTGATGGACTTGATGATATAGGCAACAGTTGGTTTATCGGACAGCCGATAAGAGTTAACTTTAATTATGTTTTTGACGGGGTATGGCAACTCGATGAGGCAGAGGAAGCTGCAAAATGGGGTTCTCAGCCCGGATATTTAAAACTCAAAGATGTTGATAACGATAGTAAGATAACTCCTGAGGACAGACAGATAATCGGCCGGCAGGATCCCAATCTCCTGTGGGGTTTAACCAATGCCTTTTCTGTGAAGAATTTTAATCTGTCCATTTTCTTACATGGAGTTCATGGAGTCACAAAGCAAAATGTGTTAATGGATGATGAGGTAGTAACTTCCGGAGTCCGGCGTAATACTTTACTTAAAAAGTGGTGGACCCCGGAAAATTTCAGTAATGAATGGTATATGAATGATGTTGATGCAAACCGGATGGCAGGTGTAACAACAAGCATATATGAGAATGCCAGTTTTGTGCGTGTTAAGGACGTTACTCTGTCTTATGATTTTCCAAATACACTCATCAGAAAGATCGGAGGAAAGAGGCTGACAGCCTATTTAACAGGCCGGAATTTATTCACGCTCACAGAATGGAGAGGTTTGGACCCGGAATTAAATGACCAACGATCCATCCCTTTGCAACGTGAATTTGTTTTTGGATTACAGATTGGCCTATAATATTTATAATGTGATTTTTACCAAATATATACAGCAATGAAATTAAAAATAACATTAGTAATCTTCATAACTATTATCCTGTTTACAGGTTGTGATACGAGCAACACGCTTAATGAAGATCCTCCACATATAATAACTTCGGATAAGCTTTATACAAATTATTCCGGTTTTGAAACCGGCATTAATGCTGCTTATTCAGAAATCAGGTATGAAATCCGTGATGCAAGTATGCCATTTCAGATCTTTGTAACTGCGACTGATAATATGTGTCCGAATTATATTTCGGGCTTTGGTACTCTTGCATCAAAATGGGGTGCAGTAAATAATTCTTCCAATTCCTATCTCAGAAATGCATTTAACTGGCTTTACGGACTTATAAATGCAACCAATACGATCATTGGCAGGGCAGAAAATGAAAATATTGACTGGAATGGTGGAGAGGGTAATGAAACTGAAAATAAGAATTATATAATTGCAGAAGCAAAAGCAATAAGGGCATGGTCGTACCGTCACTTAACCTACCTGTGGGGAGATGTTCCTCTTTCTCTGGTTGAATCTTCCGGTGCTTCAATTAAAACAGACTGGGAAAGAACCCCTGTAAGAGAGGTAAGGAACCAAATCATAGAGGATCTGCTATTCGCAGAACAATATATTCCGGTAGAACCCATTGCCGGGAGGATGAGCAAAGGTGCAGTCCAACATTTACTTGCCGAGATGTACCTTGTTATCAAAGATCCGGCTAAAGCTCTGCAATGGGCGGATAAAGTAATTAATACACCGGCATATAAATTAGTAACAGAACGATATGGTATTAAATCAGATCAGCCGGGTGTTCCTTTTATGGATATGTTTTACCAGGGCAACAAAAACAGGGAAGAAGGAAATACAGAGGCCTTATGGGTATGGCAATTCGGATTTCAGTTGATCGGAGGAGGAACAAATCCCAGAGCACGAGCGCTTCATCTTCAAAGATATATGGACATCAAAATTGGGAAAGTTCAACCTTTGCAGATAACCTTTGAGAGGGGTGGCAGAGGAAAAGCATATACGGCCCCGACTAAGTGGTTCATGGAAACTTATGAAAAGAAAGGATGACAGATTCAGCAACCATGCGGTAAGACAATGGTTCATACTTAATACCGCCGATCAGAACACTCCTGCAAAAGCAGATAAATTACCAGAAGGATATGCGTATGGAGATACAATAAAACTGAACTGGACCGTTCCATTAGATGCTGCAACATGGGAAAGAAATAACTGGCCATTCTCGAGAAAACATGAAGGGAGTATTCCGGATGATGTCGCTTCTGATTTCAATTATGATGATTATATTGTTTTAAGGCTTGCTGATACCTATTTATTAAAAGCAGAAGCTCAGTTTAAACTAAATAATCCGGATGGAGCTGCAGAGACAATTAATATAATCAGGAGAAGATCAAATGCAAGTGAGATTGACGCAGGAGATGTTACAATCGATTTTATTCTTGATGAAAGATCCCGCGAACTTTTTAACGAAGAATATCGCAGGTATACCTTATTAAGAACAAAGAAATGGTATGAAAGAACAAAAGCCCATAATTTCTTCGGCGGAGAGAAGATTACCCAAAGGGATACTCTTTTCCCTATACCACAAACAGTTATCGACGCAAATCTGACAAGCCCGATGCCTCAGAATCCAGGATTTTAATTCAATTTACATAGAGAATTTTTAATTTTTGTAACCGAGGTTGTCCATAGTTAGTGGACAACCTCTTTTTTTAAATTAAATTTACATAAGGACCATATCAAGCATAGTTATTTTGTGATTTTTCTTTTGCAGAACGATCAGATTTATGAAAAACAAAACAGGAAAAATAATTATCGTTTTAAGCTACTGGAGTATATGTTTCTACATGCTTAACTGCATGATAGTATCAGGCCAGTCAGGTGAAAAATTAAAGATCAGGTTTATTTATAATTCATTTGAGAATGCTTCACCGTTAAACTGGGAAATCAGCGGGGATACAGCGGTAAAAATATTCCTTTTTGCTGATTATGAGCGGGAGTCACTTAATCGTCAGACCGATCACTGGCATTTTAAGGTTGAAGCAAATAAAGGAACCAGGATGAAGATTATTTTATCCAAATTCCTGCCTGATGTTTATAACGGTAAGAAAGCTGTCAGCTGGTGGAGCTTTAAAAATGATATCTCATGCTATATCTCGTATGACAGGAAAAACTGGGAGGCTGTCGGGACAAAGAAATTGCCGGGATTTGAACTGATGACTGAATTCACCATGAAAGAGGATTCGGTATTTGTGGTCAGAATGCCTCCTTACACGATTTCAGACCTCGAAGACCTGAAAAAACGCATCACCAAAAGCAGCCTGGTAAGAATTTCAAATATCGGCAAAACGATTGAAAAAAGACCACTTGAGATAATTCAGCTTGGAGACCTGAGTGCACCGTTTCATATAATACTAAGGGCCAGGGCTCATCCCTGGGAAGCAGGAGGAAACTGGGTGATCGAAGGTCTGATTAATGAATTCATAAGCCGGAATAATCCGGAATGGCAGAAAACATTCTGCGTACATATTATGCCAATGGCCAACAAGGATGGTGTTGCCAGGGGTATGACAAGATTTAATCTTAAAGGGAAAGATATGAACAGGAACTGGGATAAAATGTCCGATCCTGAACTCTGTCCTGAAAAATATGTTTTTGAACGATATATTCAGGGACTTGCGGAAAAGGGTATTATCCCTGTTCTCGGAATTGATTTCCACAACGACGATTACGGAGGAATTAATCTTGCCGGACATTCAAAGGATGATATGAAGTTCATTGAAAATATGAAGCTTTTCGAAAAACTGATGAGAGAACATACTTCTTTTTCGGAACAGGTAAGATACTCCTGGATTACGCCGGGTCAGCAGCAATCCCATATTTTGTTCCAGGACGGACTTTTACAAAGATTCGGTATCGAGGGAATGGTATTTGAGCTTAACGCCAACCGGATAGGCAGTCTGAATAAAATGCCGTCAGAATACGACTGGAAGGAATTCGGAAAAAACCTGAATGAGGTCTTTTACCAATACCTGAAAGCAAAACTGTGAATCATAAGCTTTATCGCCCCTACGCCCCATAGCAGCCAACTTAGTAGAAGTTTTGGGGATAAAAGTTTCCCCTCCTTTTTTTAAGGAGGGGTGGCCAGACAACGAAATTATCTGACGTGCAGAAATATAAATGGTCTGGCCGGGGTGGTTGATTAATTATGAGAAATAAGTTCAATTAGGCTGAATCAACTTTAACCACCCCGGCCGGGAAAGCAGAATTGTAAACATTTCAAAATCAGCAATCCCGGCCACCCCTCCTTAAAAAAAGGAGGGGAAACTTCGGTCCCCAACCTTCCTGGTTTTAAAATTATACCCACCGTAACTCCGTCTCTTAGTCTCTTAGTCTTTTCGTCTTCTCGTCTCTTCTTCTCTTCGTCCCTCCGTCTCTTCGTCCCTCCGTCTCTTCGTCCCTCCGTCTCTTCGTCCCTCCGTCTCTTCTTCCCTCCGGCTCTTCTCCCTCCGGCTCTTCGTCCCTCCGTCTCTTCGTCCTTTTGTCTCTTAGTCTTTGCCCCTGCGTCCCTGCGCCCCCACCCCTGCGTCTTTATCCCTTTTCGCCGCCAGGTAACCTAAAAAATTACTACCTTGTCATTCTAATTCTGGTAAACCCTGCAGCCTTGGCAAAACAAACATACCTGAACCGAAATCTGACCACTATCACCAGAGCGGCATTCCCGGTGATCGATGCTCATAATCACCTCTGGGGAAACTGGTCGGTTGAAGAAATCGTTAAAACAATGGATGAGGTTGGTATCTCATCCTATTGCGACGTCACAGGCAATGTCCGGATTGAATTCGCCGATGGGGGATATACTATTCATCCCGGCAGTATAAATGATTTCTTCACAAATTGCAGAGACAGGTTTCCCGGCAGGTTTTATTGTTTTACAATGGCAAATTTTGCCAGTCCTGCAAATAAACCACTATTCCTGGATGAGAAGCAGTTTGTTGACGAATTCATTGAGACATTGAACAACCATGTACGGAAGGGAGCCAGGGGACTTAAGATACTGAAAGAACTTGGATTACATTACCGGGATAAAAATGGTGATCTCATAAACTGTAATGATGAAAGATTATCTCCGGTCTGGAAGGAAGCTGCAAGACTTAAGATACCGGTTCTTATTCATCAGGCCGATCCGTCAGGGTTTTTCGAACCGGTAACGCCTGAAAATGAGCACTACGAATCACTGATAAAATACCCCTCATGGAGCTTTGCCGATCCTAAGTATCCCAGGAAGAATGAGCTGATCAGAAGGCGCGATGAACTTGTCAGCAGCCATCCCGATACAATTTTTATTCTTCCTCATCTTGCCAATTATGCCGAAAATATTCAGCATGTATCGGAACTGCTGGATGAAAATCCCAATGTCTGCGTAGATTTCTCGGCAAGGCTCGATGAGCTCGGAAGACAGCCTTATACTGCAAGGGAGTTCTTTATAAAATATCAGGACAGGATCATTTTCGGTACCGATATGCCGGCAAATATCAACACATCGGTAGAAATGTACAGAACCTATTTCAGGTTTCTTGAGACTTTTGACGAATCGTTTTATGCACCCGACTATGACGGGACCTTTGACCGGGCCCGGTGGCCAATATGCGGAATAGGACTTCCCGGGGAGGTGCTGAGAAAAATATACTTTGAAAACATCCTGAAGATCATACCATCACTTAAAACAGAGTTAAACATTAAAGCATTATAAGACATGAAAATGATCAAACCTAAAATCGGATTTATTGTTTTTGGAGTTCATAAGGACGGATTGAAAGATCCTATGGGAACTCCGTTCATTGATGACGTCGTAGTTGAAAATGCAAAAAATGCACTGAGAAGCAGTGGTCTTGAACTTGAAGAACATGATGTGGTGCTGGCTACAAAAAAAGAAGCCAGAGAATGTTTTAATAAGTATAGAAAAAAGGACGACATAAATGCAATAGTGCTGTTTTCCGGCACCTGGGTCTGGGCAGCCCATCTGATTGGAGCGATCAGAGATTTTGCAGCCACCGGAAGAGGGATTGTCTTGTGGACTGTTCCGGGAAGCCAGGGTTGGAGGCCGGTCGGAGGATTTGTACTACAGGGTGCACTGAAAGAAATTGGAATACAGCACAGATATGTTTACGGCAGTTATGACGATCCGGTGGAGATTGAAAAGATAACCTCATACTGCCGGGCAAGCGCTCTGAAAAAATTGCTAAATATAAGTACTATAGGAACATTCGGAGGCAGAGGTATGGGCCAGACCTGTGGCGCTGCAGATCCTTCACAATGGATGAGGATATTCGGGATCGATATCGATTCAAGAGATACAACCGAACTTCTGAAGACAGCAAAACAAATTCCTGCAGAAGAGGTTAGCAAGATCAGAAATGAGATTCAGAAATTATTTGCAGAAAAAATACCTGATAATGATCAGGCTGACAGGTCAATAAGACTTTATATCGCCATAAAGAAACTTGTGGTGGAATATGACTGGGATTTCTATGTGATACAATCTTTCCCGGGAATAGCCGACGAATATGTTGCCACATGCTTCGCCCAGAGCATGATGCTAGAAGATGGTTTCGGAACTTCAACTCTCGGCGACTTCAACACTGCACTCACTGTGAAATGTCTTACATCATTGTCCACCGAACCTGTATACTACGGAGATCTCCAGCACATCGACAAATTGAATAATGAAATAAAGATTATCGGTGACGGAGCCTGTCCGCCATCACTTGCAGGCAAACTGGGTCCGGCAGGATTTGCGGAGCATGGCATACCGACCGAGGGAGAAGCAGGAGGACTATCAGTTAAATTAGTTTGTAAAGTGGGGAAAGGTGTCCTTGCACGACTAGGCAGGAACAACGGGCAGTTTGAAATGGTCATAACCCGTTGTACGATATTTGAACCTCCGGCAGATCAGATCGAGAAAAGGAAGAATGAATGCGGAATTCCTTTCTGGCCCCACGGATTTGTAAAAGCCGAATGTGATATTGATGCTCTCCTTCAGTCCTGGAACAACGAATATGCCTGTCTGGGATATGGAGAAAATCTGTATGAGGACCTCATAGCATTCTGCGAATTAACCGGAATTAAAGCTGTTCTGCCTTGATTACCTATTAAAACAATACAACAAAACCATGCCATTAATACTAAAAAGGGAGGAGGTACTAGGAGTATACGAGGATGCCGGTAAACGTGGATGGGTAATACCTGCATTTAACTCTGAGAACCTTACCACAACTGAAGCAATTTTACAGGCCGCTCTCGATTACAGCTACAGGATCAATAAACCGGATATTCCGGTAACAATAGGAATAACAAATAATTACAGTCATCGGAGCCAGTCGGTTAATTATACACATACCGGAAAATGGGATATCGGCCTCAGGCTCTTTCTGTCCGATATTGAAGTGCTGACAGGCAAAGGCTCTCCTTATGAAGATCTTAATGTAATGATCCTTCTCGACCATATTCAGTGGGATACCGACAAAGACCTGTTAAAGTGGGAAATGGGAAAATTCTCGGTGATCATGTTTGATGCTTCAACCCTGCCATTTGAAGAGAATATAAGAGTGACAACCCGCTTTGTTGCAGAAAATCGTTCCAGGATTGTTATTGAGGGCGCCTGTGATGAAATAGTGGATGCAACAGGTGATGTGAGAAATGATCTGACAACCCCGGAACAGGCTGCGGAATTCCTGACTCGGACCAAAGTTGATTACCTTGTAGTTAATCTGGGTACCGAACACCGTGCAACAAGCAAGAATCTCAGATATCATGACGATCTTGCACAGCAGATAAGCAGGCTTACAGGCATCAGACTGGTATTACATGGTACATCATCCGTAGGTGAGGATCAGATCGGGAATCTTTATTCCGACGGAATAGCAAAAGTAAATATCTGGACAACCCTGGAGCGCGATACCACACCGAAGCTATTTGAAAACATGATAAGAAACGCTTCAAAAATAACGGGGAAGAAAAAGACCGAAGCTTTGATAAGCGCCGGACTTCTTGGTCCAGGAGTCGATAGGGATAGTGAGGCTACCCTCTCCCATTATACAACACTTTACCGGCAGGAAATTATTTTCAATGAGATGAAAAAGATAGTCCTGAAATACCTGACTCTCTGGTATACTTAATTTATTGCATTATGAAGTGTTTTATGGGAATTGACATCGGGACAAGCGGTTGTAAAGCAATGGTCTTTGATGATAATGGCCGGCAGCTTTCAAAATCATCCCGTTCCTATGATATCACATCAGAAAGAAGAGGTTGGGCGGAACTCGATACCGTGGTAGTAATTTCAAAATGCTTTGATGTAATAAAAGAATCTGCCTCGCAAATTAATGATGGAATAGTTGCAGGAATTGGGATTTCAAGCCAGGGGGAGGCATTCACAATGATCGACGCGGAAGGCAATCCACTTTGTAATGCTTTTGTCTCTTCCGATATAAGGTCCAACGAACTGATAAAACCCTGGACTGTAAAATTCGGAGAGGAAAAACTATACAGAATTACAGGGCATACCCCCCACCCTATGTTCTCACTGTTTAAATTACTGTGGGTGAAAGCTTATATGCCGGAGATCTGGAAGAGAACCTATAGAATATTATGCTTCGAAGATCTTCTTCAATACAAGCTGGGGATTAAGAAACCTTCAATGGGATGGCCTCTTGCCGGAAGGACCATGCTTTTTGATGTGGTAAATCACTCATGGAATGATGAGATCCTGAATAACCTGGGATTAGATAAAAAGAAGCTGTCTGAACCTTTACAGTCAGGAAGGCCTGCAGGGTTTGTCAGGGAGGATATTGCGAAGCAGCTGAATCTGGGAGAAAAAACAGTGGTTGTAACGGGAGGTCACGATCAGACATGCGCAGCACTTGGAGCCGGAGTTACCGATGCCGGTACAGCAGCATATTCCTCAGGAACTGTGGAATGTATAACTTCAGCATTCAGCAATCCTGTTTTTACAGAGGAACTGCGTAAGAATAATCTCTGCACTTATGATTTCACCTTACCCGGGATGTATTCAACTGTAGCCTTCAGTCTTACCGGAGGCAATCTGCTGAAATGGTACATGGATCAGTTTGGCGCAGCAGAGGCAGATATGGCCGCAAAAAGTAACAGTGATCCCTATGAAATGTTATTGAATCAGATGCCGGATGAACCTTCCGGGCTTATTGTATTACCTTATTTTACACCATCGGGGACACCCTATTTCGATGTTTCGGTCAAGGGTGCGATAATGGGAATGGACCTGTCTGTAAAACGCGGAGAGATACTGAAAGCATTGCTTGAAGGCGTGGCCTTTGAAATAAAGCTGAACCTCGATATTCTTAAACGCTCCGGATACGAAATAAAAGAATTAAGGCTTATAGGAGGGGGAACAAAGTCACAGAAGCTCATACAGCTGAAAGCAGATGTAACCGGCACCCCAATAACAATACTGGATATCACGGAAGCCGGGTGCATTGGTGTGGCAATCCTGGCAAAATCTGCATGCACAGGTATCCATACACGGGATATTGCTGAAGACTGGATCAGACCTGTTGCAAGGATTGAACCAAAAAATTCTGATCATTATAACAGGAAATTTGAGTCGTATAAGAAACTGTATCCTGCATTGAAGGAGTTACATTTATAAAAGAATTATATTTTGTTGATCTTCAATTATTAATGCCCTACGGGCAAGGGATATGGGGTAATAGCTTATCCTTCTATTATCATTAATGCCCTACGGGCAAGGGAAATGGGGTAATAGCTTATCCTTCTATTATCATTAATGCCCTACGGGCAAGGGAAATGGGGTAATAGCTTATCGTTCTATTGTCATTAATATCCTTCTTTTTGCCCATAGGGCATTAATGACAATAGAACCAAGATTCTAATCAATCAACCCCCTATTGGCCGTAGGGCATGGACTAATAAGAGCCTGAAAGAATCAGATAAACTCCGCAATACCCAGGGCTGCTTGTGTTACATATTAATCCCTTGATATATCATTCATATCTTAATGCCACCACAGGTATTTCTTATATGCTACCTTCCAGCTCTGAAAGCTAACCGTAATTGTTGCTAAGCACAAAGTAAGCAAACCTGCTAAAGAAAAGATCCACCAACTTAGAGTTATTTTGTATGCAAAATTCTCAAGCCACTTGTGCATGATGTACCAGGCAATGGGCGTTGAGAATATAAATGCGATTACCACCCACTTTAAAAGGTCCTTATTTAACATGGTCATAACTTCAATAACTTTGGCTCCATTTACTTTTCGGATACCGATTTCTTTAGTTCTGGCTTTGCAATTGAAAACGATCAAACCTAACAAACCTGAAATTCCGAGTAGTACGCACCATATAGCAATAAATTCAATGAATCGGGCTGTTTTCTCTTCTTTGTCGTATAACTTATTCAAAGTATCATCTAAAAATTTGATGTCAACCGGATTCTTGGGATCAATTAGCTGAGCTGTTTTTTTGACATAGCTCACTGTTTCAGAAATGTCAAAATCTTTTATCTTTAGTAAAAGAATGCGGGAACTATACTTGTTTGTAAGCCATAACATCATCGGTTTTATCTCTTCTCTTAATGATGAAAAATTAAAATCTTTCACAACTCCAATCACGGGCCCATCTGTATCCCATCCATTAATACGCTTTTCCAACGGATTACTCCACCCAAATTTTGAAATGGCTTTCTCGTTGAGGATAAAAGAATTTTCATCGCCCTGCGTAGTTTTTTCAAACTGACGTCCCTGAAGAATTTTAAAGCTAAAAAAATCCATAAAATTAGCATCCACCGGCCAGCTCTCGATATCAATAAATTGCCCGTCAACCTCACGTGTCCATCCCATATTCACTTCTCCGGGGACAAACGCCGAATATGTAAATCCTGTAATTTTTTGATTCTTCATCAGTTCATCAGCAAGAGCTTTGCTATGAATTGAATGTTCAGTACTTGTGTAAAAGTAAACTACCTCATCTTTTTTGAAACCGATATCGTATTTGTTCCAAAAACTAAGTTGTTTCTCCATCACGAAAGCTGCAGAAATTAAACCGATGGCAAATACAAACTGTATTGTCAGTAATACATCCCGGATGTAGTTACCATTATTTTTCATTTTGTATATTCCTTTTACTACCAAAGCAGGAGGTGCTGAGGTGATGTAATTTGAAGGATATATAGCTGCCATTATACCAAATAGTACGGCAAAAACGAAGAAATAAATCAAATAGGTATACCGGTTGCCAAGTGCAACGCCCTTAATCCCAAAAATGTTTTCAAGTGGTATTGAAAGTATATAATAGATTATTAACGAAACAATCAATGCAATAATCGAAAGAATAACAGATTCTGCAATAATTTTATTCTTCACTGAAAAACGATTTGCACCGAATAACCTAGTAATCGCTAAGGAATTTGCCCTTACATGAGCCTGTGAGGTAGTAAAATTGATAAAATTTACTGCGCCCATTAATGCCAGAACAAAAATTAATCCGAAAAGAACATTCAACGTGAAAGGATTGGCAAAATTATAGTTTTCATCCTCTTTTAAATGAATTTCAGATAATGGCAATAAACTGAAAAAACTTTTCTCTATTTTTTCTTTCCCGGTTACTTTTGGCAATACAGACTTAGTTTCAGGTAGTTTTGATATTTTTTCGATAATCATTTCCGGATTAGCTTTATCGAGAATCTTTATAAATATATTGTATCGCCAATCGCCCCAATTGCTGATTAACAGAGTTTGGTCCTTTTCCACAAGTGTTGCAAACGAAAGAAGGCAATCGGGACGAAATGATGAATTAAGCGGGAAGTCTTTAATTACACCACTGACTCTGAATTTCTGATTACTCATCAGAATATCTTCTCCCAATGGATTCGATTGACCGAACAATTTGCGGGCTAGTGTTTCCGATAATACAGCAAGGTTAGGATTATTCAACAAATCCGATTTATCACCTAAAAGTAAAGGAAGTGTAAAAATATCAAAACATATGACTATCACAATACAACATCTCCGAAGGAAAGCTGATATTGGAAGCGTATAATCCAGGTGTTGAAACATGCTCCCTGGGCAAAAAAGACAGTTGTTAAAGACTCTATCTCCGGAATATCGTTTTTAATTTCTACTCCCATAACTGCCGGGATGTGGCTTCCGTATTGTTGTGTTTCTATCCGGTATACCGATTGATAATTTTTATTTAAACGGTCATAGCTTTTTTCGAAAGAGACATAGAGCACTAAAATAATCATCCCTGAAAATGAGATGATCAAACTACCAATAGTCATAAGTGATGCTATCCGGTATTTGAAGATTGTTTTAAAAATTCGTCTGAATGGAGTCATTTTATTAGTTCTTTTCATGTACTAATAACAATTTAGATCATTCATGCATAAGAACTTCTACCGAATTTCTTATTGCTGTTTTTATATTTGATAAACTCATTTTCAAGGTTTTTGATCCATACTTACTCATTTTATAAATCATACCCAATCGCTTTTCCTGATTATTGGGATTCCGTTTAATGGACGAGTGAAAAATGAATATGTTGCATTCAGAATACTGCCTTTTGTGTTTTATGCTACTTCACACAAAAATCTGACAAACGGATGGAATATAAAATAAAACAAGTTATATTTAAATTCCCATAATGAAACCGGATGAGAAATAAATTCGCAACCTTCTTCATTAGCAATCTTCTTATACTCTTAACGATTTGCAGTCATACATTTACTGCAAAAGCTCAGGATGCACGGAAGGATGATACAGAGAATGAAAAAATATGGGAGAAGATATCGCCCTGTTTTATTCTGGCTGAAGAATACATGGATAATTATGGCAGCTACAGATCGCCTCTGAAATTTTACAACGGAGATCCGGTTAAAACAGCGGGAGACTGGAAGAAAAGAAGAAAGGAAATCCAAATCCAGTGGAATGAAATGATGGGGAAATGGCCTCCGTTCATAAAGAATCAGAAAATGGAGATCATGGAAACATCACAGGAGGACGGATTTGTATTGCAAAGGGTAAAATTCAATTGGCTTCCGGGAAAACCGACAGAGGGTTATCTTCTGATCCCTGAAGGGAAAGATAAAAAACCTGCGGTAGTTGTTGTATTTTATGAACCTGAAACAGCTATCGGGAAAAATAAGGAAAATCGTGATTTTGCATATCAGCTGGCTAAAAGAGGCTTTGTAACACTTTCCATCGGGACAACCGAAACCACAAATTCCAAAACCTATTCTCTTTATTATCCTGACATACAAAATTCAACAATTCAGCCCCTTTCAGTACTGGCGTATGCTGCCGCAAATGCATGGTTCGTACTCTCGAAGAGGCCTGAAGTTGACCGGGACCGTATTGGTATTATGGGTCATTCCTATGGAGGCAAGTGGGCAATGTTTGCCAGTTGTCTCTTCGATAAATATGCGTGTGCAGTCTGGTCCGATCCGGGAATTGTATTCGATGATTCCCGCCCTAATGTGAACTATTGGGAGCCATGGTATCTGGGTTATTATCCTCCTCCGTGGAGCGGCACCTGGCGTAAAACAGGTGCTATTGATGAAGCAAAAGGATTATACCCGAAACTGGTAAAGGACGGGTATGACCTGCATGAACTGCATGCCCTGATGGCGCCACGGCCGTTTTTTGTTTCAGGTGGTTCAGAGGATACCGGGAAACGATGGATCCCGTTGAACCATACCATCGCTGTTAATACACTGCTGGGCTTCAAGAATCGCGTTGCCATGGACAACCGGCCGGATCACTCACCTACTTCAGAATCAAATGAAAAAGCTTACCTGTTTTTTGAATATTTCCTGAAATATAATATGATCAATGTGAAAAAGAATAAATAATAATGTCAGTTTCTGGTTACGCAATGCTCAAAAAGCAAGATCCATAATCATTAATTCTGCTGTTATTACTTGTCCTGCCGGTATTAGCCGGATGCAGGAAAAGCAATGATGGAGAAAGGATTAATATTCTCATAATCAGCGGAAAAAACAACCATGAATGGCAAAAAACTACTCCGCTTCTGGTAAAGATCTATAAGGATGCCGGGCTTTTTAATGTAAATGTGTCGGATAAGCCGGACACGTTGACTTACAATTCTTTAAGAAAATATAATGTTCTTGTCAGCAACTGGAATTCATGGCCTGATAATAACTTCCGGATGTCACAGGAATGGGAAAATGATCTTCTGAAATATGTCAGAAACGGAGGCGGTATAGTATTTTTTCATGCAGGAGCCTCATCATTTTACGGATGGAATGAATACAATCAGATGGGCATCGGAAGATGGGGAATCAATACAAGTCACGGAGAACCAACAACAGGAAAAGTATATGGATTTGATCAGGATCATCCCATAACCAAAGGTTTTAAGGATTTCCTGATTACCGATGAAATATGGGAAAAAACCGATATCTATCCGGGAATTTCTGCTCTGGCATCTGTAACGGCAACTGATAATAAAGACGGGCATAAGATAAATGAATCTGCCGTGTTTGTAAACCAGACAGGAAAAGGACGATCCTTCTATACAATCCTTGGACATGATGAACGGGCGTTGCTGAATTCAGGCTTGCAGACTCTTCTTCTGCGGGCTACACAGTGGTGCGCCGGAAGGACGGTTACAATTCCTGCCCCAGTAGAATTTACCGGGAAGGATAACAATGCAGGTAATTTCTTCAACTGGGAAGAAACAGACACTTCAGTTGCTTTAAGAAATCATGAGGACATAATCTGGAAATTCAATTTCAATAACCGCTTTGGTAAACCATATTTCCATCCTTTGTCTGTAAATAACTCTTCACTTACGTGTGTCGCCCCTCCCGACCATCCCTGGCACCTCGGATTGTGGTTTTCGTGGAAATACATAAACGGAATAAACTACTGGGAGTACCTTGATAAATTCAAATCGGAAGAAACAGGTTATAAATCAGCCGGAATAACAGAAATCAAAAAGATTGAAATAACCAAAAATAACGACTTTTCAACCGGTATTATAATGAATTTATTATATCATCCGGCAGGAGGATCACCTTTACTTTCGGAAAAATGCAGCATAAACATTTCAGAACCTTTTGAAGACAATAGTTATTTTATTGATTATGATTGCATGTTTGATCCGCTTGCCGGAGAAGTTATCCTTGACCGTACTCCTGTTGAAGGGGAACCGGATGGTGTATCCTGGGGTGGCTATGCGGGTTTATCAATCAGATTTAACCAGGACTATACATCACCGGCAATTTTGGTCCCATCCCAAAATAAATATTTTCATAAAGATCCCTGGTTTTATATGGGATTCAATACTCTGTCCGGACAGAAAGCTGGCTTATGCATCATGCAAAATCCTGATTTCACAACACCTTCAACAATGTGGTATGTAATTAACGATCCGGTAATACCGTTTTATTATTACAGTCCCGCAGTATTATTTGCCGGAAAAATAATTCTGAAAAAAGGTGAATCACTGCACCTCAGATACAGGATCATGATACTGCCGGGGATTCAAACAAAAGACGAATTGCAGAGTGAATATGAGGATTATACGATTGGAGATTACCTATAAAATTACCAAGACACTTAAGAAGATGAAAAAGACACAACTAAATTCGAAGCAGATCTCCCGCAGAGATTTTGTAGAGAGGTCAACAAAAGCTGCCATAGGTGCAGCAATGTTGCCGATAATTCTACCCTCTTGTTCTACCCGGAATGGCGCCAATGAAAGAATAACTATCGGTCATATCGGAGTCGGGGACAGGGGAACTCAGGAACTGATGTACTATCTCTTACCTTTGAAAGAGGCAGTCAATGTAGCGGTCTGTGATACATTTAGAGACCGCCGGGAAAAAGCAGCTGAACAGATCAACCGGTTCTATAAGGAAAATGATACAGTGGGTGAAGTATGTAAGTCTTATCTTGATATGGATGAGCTGCTTGAGCGGAAAGACATCGATGCAGTTCACATTACCACCCCTGACCACTGGCATGTTCTGGCCGCAATCAAGGCTGCCAGGGCTGGAAAACATATTATGCTTGCCAAGCCACTGGGATTAAGTTACCCTGAATATATGGTACTTGCCCGAGAGCTGAAGGAAGAATAATGTAAGATTCCATTATGGCACACAGCAACGTTCTTTTGAACATCTGCAGCTGGGTTATAATATGATCCGTGATGGCCTTATTGGTGATATTGAAAAAGTTGATGTCTGGTGCCCGGGAAAAAATCCTGTATCATCTCCAGTCTGCAATGAAGTCCCTGTTCCACCGGATTTCGATTTTGACAGATGGACAGGTCCTGCTCCGTTAGGACCTTATTGTCCGGACCGTGTAACGAACAACAGCTCATGGTTCAATTATGATTATAGTATAGGATTTCTCGGAGGATGGGGGGCTCACCCTCTGGATATACTTGTATGGATATTGAAAAATCAGGTCTCAGGAATCTATACAACAGAAGGAACAGGTCAATTCTGGGCACCCGGAGGACTTTATAATAATATTTTTTCGTGGGATGTAAAGAGTAAGTATCAGAATGGTATTGAGGTTCATTTTGTGAGTGATGATATTGCAGTGAACGGGATGCTTGATCACCTGAAAATGAAAGAGACAAATGGCACAACATTTTATGGAACCAAAGGATGGATTTCGCTCAGCCGGTCATCTGTTCAGTCAGATATACCTGAAATTGACACTAAGCTGAATAATTTCCCGAAGAACTCAGACGGCTGGATCAACAGCGAGAATAACATGATGGGTAAACGGTTTATCTCCGTCATTAAAGGTGAAGAAAAGGAACTCTGTCCCCTTGATGATGCAATAATTTCTGATACAATCAGTCATATGGGCGATATTGCCATCCGCACCGGAAGAAAAGTAACCTGGGATCCGGCTAAAGGTGAGGTAGTTAGTGACCCGGAAGGTAATAAATTATATATCAGAGATATGAGATCACCTTACACAATGTAGTTCAACTTTTTAAAAAAGTATTTATTGTTTGTTTTTGTCAGTTTCCAGATAACCCTGTCAAAATCAGATTCATAGTTTAATTTTTCATCAATACAGCACCTGACTCTGAAAGAGTCCTGGATGAATAACCCCTAAAATTAGTGCCCAATTAATATAGGAAATGAAACGAAGAAATTTTTTACAAACGCTCGGTGCCGGGACCATTGGAATTTGCATCTCCGGCGATCTTCCGGGTGAAGAAATGCATAAAAAGAAGATAAAACCCATCGAAGGATCATGGTTTGAATTTCAGCACCACAGTGCGGCAGAAGGGAAATACTGGAATCAGACACTTGAGAAATTCACCGCTCAGCAATGGGATGAAAAAGTGAAAGAAATTGCAGCAACAGGTATGAAGTACCTTGTATTACTTGATGTTGCGATCTACGATAAGAGCTTCTATCCTACCAAACTTCTTCCAAAACATGAACTGAACTGTGAAGATCCCCTCGAAACTGTGCTGACAGCAGCTGATAAATACGGTATCCGGTTCTTTGTAAGTAACGGTTTCTTCGGCGACTGGACAAATCCGGTTCTGCTGATGAAAGATCCCGACATCAATAAACTCCGGATGAGTGCCATGAATGAGATAGCAGAAAGATATGCGCATCATAAGAGCTTTTACGGATGGTATTATCCGAATGAAACCGGGATAGAGGGACATTATGAGGATTTCTTCATCAAATATGTAAATGATTCATCGTCAGAAGCTGAAAAGCTGACACCCGGAAAGAAAACTCTGATAGCTCCGTATGGTACACGGAATGTAAAAGCTGATGATATTTACACAAAACAACTTGAGCAACTTAATGTCGATTATGTCGCATACCAGGATGAGATAGGAGTTGAAAAGACCCGGGTTGATGAGAGTGCGGCTTTTTATGAAAACCTCTACATGGTACACAAAAACGCCGGAAGATCGGCACTATGGGCTGATGTTGAAGTGTTCAGGTTTGAGGGAAAAGTATATCAGAGTGCATTGTTGCCTGCGCCTCCCGACAGGGTAATAAAACAACTTGAAGCAGTCACACCCTTTGTTGAGAAAATATTCATTTATCAGTATATCGGTCTGATAAATAAGCCAGGAACAAATGTAATGGCCGGGCATCAGGATTCAACAAAACTCTTTGAGCAACTTGTTAAGCATCATTATTTAAAAGGATAAACTAAAGCTACATATCAACAATGAGTACAAACTATTCCAGAAGAGGTTTTATTACCTCAGCAGCCGCTACTACAGCGGCATTAGCTCTGCCAGGATTTGCAGCATCTCCTGACATTCAGAAGGAAAAAGACACCTTCATTTTAAACAAGAATCCGCTGAAGCTTGGACTTATGACCTATCTGGTCGGAAGCAAATGGGATATTGAAACAATAATTAAAAATTGCGTAGAGGCTCAATTTGAGCATGTGCAATTGCGGACCACCCATGCTCATGGTGTTGAAGTAACCTTGACTTCTGCCCAGCGTGCCGATGTTAAAAAGCGCTTTGCTGATGCAGGTCTTGCTATCAGTATGGCAAGTGCTTTTCAATATCATTCAACCGATCCGGCTGAATTAAGAAAAAATATTGAAGGAACAAAGCAATACCTCCAGCTGGCTTCTGATATAGGCGCATTAGGCATCCGTGTGTTCCCAAATGCAGTTCCGAAAGAGGGGGATCCGACAAGAGAAAAGATACTGGAGCAGATTGGGAAATCAGTCTCCGAATGTGCAACAACAGGACATAACCTTGGCGTTCAGGTCAGGCTGGAGGAGCATGGACAGGGCACTGCCAATATTCCCGTGATCAGGAAAATCCTGGACTATGCAGATAATCCTCATGTCTGGATCATCTGGAATAACTCTGACAGTGACTATACAGGAAAAGACCTTCCGAAAGGCTATGAAGGAATGAGTCTCGAAGATCAGTTCAACCTGGTAAAAGACAGGATCGGAAATGTTCATCTTCGTGAATTGTACACTGATTATCCATGGAGAAAATTGTTCAGTCTGCTAAGCAAATCGGGATACAAAGGTTATCTGGATATCGAATTATCAGATGAAAGCTGTGAACCGGTCCGAATGATGAAAAATTATCGTGTAGGATTCCTTGCCTTGCAAAATGCACTCTGATAAAATCCATTAGATTTGAAAATGACAAGGAAAAGAAGCCTGATCAATAAAAGCGTGTTAGGAACAGCAGGTCTGGCCATGCTTGCAACCGGCATTGGCAGGGCAGAAACCGACAGGGAGAATAAACCCAACATTATTATTCTTCTCGTTGATGATCTTGGGTGGAAAGATGTAGGTTTTAACGGCAGCACGTTCTATGAAACACCGAATATCGACAGGCTTGCTGCAAAAAGCATGATATTTAACAACGCCTATGCCGCTTGTGCAGTTTCTTCTCCCACACGGGCTTCGCTTCAGACAGGCCGTTATCCTGCCCGCGTTGGGATCACCGACTGGATACGTGCAAGATTTCAGGTCACCGGCGGAAAAACAGATGTCCCGCCTCCATACGAAGAGAACGGGGACAGGAAACTAAAAACTCCTTCGAATCCTTATTGGATGGACCTTGAGGAGGTAACAATTGCCGAACTGCTCAAATCCAGGGGCTACTTTACGTGCCATGCAGGTAAGTGGCATCTCGGACCCGACGATTATTACCCCGAAAAACAAGGTTATGATGTTAATATAGCAGGATGCGACATGGGGCAGCCTGTCAATTATTTTGATCCTTATTCCAACAAACAGGGTGTCACTTTCCCAAACCTTAAACCACGCAAAGAGGGAGAATATCTCGAAGATCGTCTTGCTGATGAACTCACGGAAGTAATCAGGAAACACAAAGATCAGCCCTTTTTTCTAAATATGTGCTATTATGCAGTCCACACCCCGTTAATGGCAAAACCTGAAACGATCAGGAAATATGAGGCTAAAAACAAGGTTGATGATCAGACCAATGCTGTTTATGCAGCTATGGTGGAACATCTTGACGATGCAGTCGGCAAACTGATTGGTGTACTTGAAGAAGAAAACCTTATGGAGAATACAATAATTATCTTCTTTTCCGACAACGGAGGTTTGCTGGGTTCAACTGATAATAAACCGTTACGTTCGGGTAAGGGGTATCCTTATGAAGGAGGAATAAAGGAACCAATGTTTGTTTACTGGAAAAACGTTATCCGTCCGGGAACAACATGTGATCTGCCCGTTTCAAGTATCGACTTTCTTCCAACCATCTGTTCAGTGACCGGCACTCCCCTCCCGCCCGACCGGATCATAGACGGCCGTGATATCAGTCCGGTTTTTCATGGCAAACAGATGAAACAGGTTCCGCTTTACTGGCATTTCCCTCATTACAGGGTGAAGGATATAGTCCCATACAGTATCATACGCGATGACGACTGGAAACTCATCAAATGGTATGAAGGAAAAACCTTTGAATTGTATAATCTGAAACAAGATCCGTCAGAAACAAACGATCTGACTTCAGCTCTTCCCTCAAGAGTAAGGAAACTTAACCGTAAACTGGAAATTTGGCTGGAACGGACAGGAGCAAAAATGCCGGTTGAAAAATAGATAATACCAGAGTTATGAACCGAAAATTATTTTTAACCCTGGTCTCGTCAGCAGGCGGAGGAATTCTACTCTCCTGCAAATCAAATATCATGTCAGGTGATTCAGCCAGGTCTTCCGGAAGAATAGTCAAAACCGGATCATTATTTGCTGATCTTGTAATTGCAGGAGCAGGTCTGGGGGGCTGTGCTGCAGCAATAGCAGCCTGCAGAAACGGGCTCAAGGTCATCATGACTGAAGAGACCGACTGGATCGGGGGACAGGTATCCCAGCAGGGTGTGCCGCCTGATGAACATCAATGGATAGAAACACATGGAGCTCCCGCTTCTTACAGGGAATTCAGGAAGAGAGTAAGGGAATATTACAGGCGGAATTACCCGTTAATCCATGAAGCCGCAGGCAGGGAGTTCCTCAATCCGGGCGATGGTTCAGTCTCAAGGCTGTGCCATGAACCAGGGGTTGCCGTTGCAGTACTGACTGAAATGCTTGCTCCTTACATAAGCTCAGGAAAACTTATCCTTCTGACTGATCATAAAGTAAAATCAGCTGACATTGACGGTGACAGGGTCAGATCCCTCGAAGCGGTGAACCTCAGAAACGGAAATAAAATTCTATTGTCTGCACCCTGGTTTGTTGACGCCACCGAATGCGGTGATCTTCTGCCAATAACAGGTACCGAATATGTTACCGGTACTGAATCAAAAAACGAGACTAAAGAACTTCATGCTCCCGAAAAAGCAAATCCTAATAACAACCAGGCTTTTACAGTTTGCTTCGCAATGGATTATCAGCCAGGCACAAACAATGTGAAAGACCCTCCGGAAAATTATAATTTCTGGAGAAATTATACACCCCAAATGACCCCTCCCTGGTCGGGGAGATTGCTTGACCTGAAATATTCCAATCCCCGTAACCTGGAACCAAAAGAGCTGGGATTCCACCCTGAAGGGATTCCCACAGGTAATTCACTGAATCTGTGGCTTTACAGGCGAATTATAAATAAAGCAAATTTTGCCGAAGGAACATATAAAGGAGACATTACTATAGTCAACTGGCCTCAAAATGATTATTTCCCCGGGAACATTATTGATGTAAGTGAAAAGGAATTCCAAAAGCATGTTGAAGCAGCTCGTCAACTTAGCCTGTCGTTGTTTTACTGGCTACAGACGGAGGCACCGCGTCCTGACGGCGGTCAGGGATGGCCCGGATTAAGACTCAGAGGAGATGTGATGGGAACTGAAGACGGTATGGCAAAGTATCCTTATATAAGGGAATCTCGCAGGATAAAAGCGCTGTTCACAATCCTTGAAGAACATGTAGGAGCCGAAAATCGCAAACTGGTGGCAGGAGAAGAAGCCGGAAAAACTTCGGCCCCTTTTTTTGACAGTGTCGGGATCGGCTATTATCACATAGATCTGCATCCCAGCAGTGATGGTGATAATTATATAGATTTCAGCTCTCTGCCATTTCAGATACCACTTGGTGCTCTTATACCCCGGCGTATGAACAACCTTCTTCCGGCAAATAAAAACATCGGTACAACCCATATCACGAATGGCTGTTACAGGCTTCATCCTGTTGAATGGAGCATCGGGGAAGCTGTCGGTTGCCTGACCGCTTTCTGCAAAGGGAAAAATGTACCTGCACGGGCTGTTCGCGAACGTAAAGAACTGCTTGAAGACTTTTCAGAAGATGATAAGGATCCAGGGAATTGAAACAGACTGGATAAATTAAAATAAAATGAATAAATCACAGGCTTCTTTCTTAGAAAAGATGGGCATGCCCGGACAACTGGGCTGGGGATATCTGGGGATCCTGATCTTTATGATGGGTAATGGAATTGAGCTGGGCTGGTTAAGTCCCTACCTTGTTGACAGGGGAATGACTATTGAGCAATCAGCTTTCCTGTTTACAGTTTATGGAATTATAATTGCAATATCATCGTGGTTCTCAGGAGTAATGGCGGAAAGCATCGGTCCGAAAAAAACAATGCTGACAGGTCTGGGACTTTATGTATTAGGCACTATAGGTTTCGTTGGATTCGGGGTGAAGGATTTAAATTTCCCCGTGATGGTAATCACTTATGCATTGCGAGGCTTCGGCTATCCTCTCTTTGCATATTCATTCTTGGTATGGATCGCATATGTCAGTCCTCAGGAAAAGCTCGGCCGGGCTGTCGGATGGTTCTGGTTTATTTTTACAGGTGGTTTGAACGTTCTGGGCACCTACTATTCCATCTGGGCAATAAAACACCTTGGAAATATTAACACTTTATGGAGTTCACTCATCTGGGTAGCCATCGGAGGCTTTTTTGCCATTGTCATCAACCAGACATCATTTCCATCCCGGAAAGATGGCAAACCTGTGAATAAATTCCGGGAGTTGTTAAATGGTCTTACAATAGTGAAAAAAGAACCTAAAGTTCTGCTCGGTGGAATAGTCAGAATAATAAATACAACTGCCCAGTTTGCATTTCCTGTCTTCCTTCCGGTTTACCTGGCAGGAAAAGGATTTTCGACTGAAGAATGGCTTAAAATATGGGGAACAATCTTTACTGCCAATATAATTTTCAATCTTATTTTTGGTTTTGTCGGCGATAAGCTGGGATGGAGGAAAACAATAACATGGTTCGGTTGTATAGGTTGCATGATCACGACATTATTATTCTTCTATTCACCCCAGCTATCCGGAAATAACTTCTGGATCGTTTTACTGGCAGGTGTACTCTGGGGAGCCACACTTTCGGGATATGTTCCGCTGTCTGCACTTGTACCTTCTCTTGTTAAAAGCGATAAAGGCGCAGCTATTGCAATACTTAATCTCGGGGCAGGATTATCGGTCTTCGTTGGTCCTGCAATAGTTGGCTTGTTCATTGGATCACTGGGAGATGAAGGTGTTGTTTGGATCCTTGCAGGTCTTTATCTGATCAGTGCTATTCTGACCAGATTCATTACACTGCCGGGGAGCATGAGGATGGAGGAGTGAGGGGGAGATGAGGAGAAGAGGTGAGGGGGAGACGAGGAGATGGGGAGATGAGGAGACGATAAAATGTATCTTGCTCTGTCCCCTGCTTTGCCAGCCGGAGCCTTGGCGTAGGCTGGTGCCCTGAGCATTAATATAACAATTTTGAAACTATGTAATAACTACAATTATGGAAGGAAAATTCAGATTTACGTTCGGACCATGGAACATCCATGAGGGAGCAGATCCTTTCGGGCCTGCAGTGCGCCAGCCGGTTGAATTTGGGAAAAAACTGGCAGTGTATAAAAAGCTTGGTTTCGATGGCGTTCAGTTTCATGATGACGATGCCGTCCCTGACATGAATGATCTGACACCTCAGCAGATCATTAATAAAGCTTCGGAGCTAAAAAAAATCCTGGACGATCATGGATTGGCTGCGGAATTTGTTGCTCCAAGACTATGGGAAGATGAACGCACCATAGATGGCGGATATACTTCAAATTCATCCTGATTGCAGAAAATATGCAATTGACCGCAGTAAGCGTGCCATAGATATCGCAAACTCACTCGGAACCGATCTGCTGGTACTGTGGCTCGCACGGGAAGGGTCTTACATTCGGGAGTCTAAAAGACAGCAAAACAGCAACAGAAAGGATAATTTATGCAATAAATCAGATGCTTGAATATGACCCAAAAATCAGGGTTGCATCGAACCCAAACCAAACGAACCGATGGATCATGCATATATCCCTACAACAGGACATGCTATAGCTTTATCAATGTTATGCAATGATCCAAAGCGCGTTGGAGTGAATATTGAAAGTGCACATGCGATCCTCGCAGGACTGGATCCTTCCGATGAAATGGGATTTGCATTGTCTTTTGGCAAGCTCTGGACAGTTCATCTTAATGATCAGAACGGACTTAAATTCGACCAGGATAAAGCATTCGGGTCCGTTGATCTGAGAAGAGCATTTAACCAGGTAAGGATACTTGATAAGCATGGTTACGGTAATAAAGGCGAATGGGTCGGCCTTGACGTGAAGGCAATGAGGACTCAAAAACAGGAAGTTGCCACCAAACATCTGAGCAACAGCAGGACAATCTTTTTGAAGCTGCTGGAATTATCAAGGAAACTTGATGAGAAGAAAGTGGATACTCTTATTGCAGAGAGAGATTACGAAGAGCTTGATATGTTAGTGATCAGCCATTTGTTAGGTGGTTAATTGTCGTGGCGGTCATGCGTCATGTGGTCATGCAGTCATGCGGTCGTGCGGTCGTGCGGTCATGCGGTCATGCGGTCGTGCTGGGAACTTTATTAATTTTAAAAGCTATGATATCAAATAAAAACGCGGTGCTCACTGTCCTGACGTGTATACTTTTAATAACATCATTCTGCAGTGAGGAAAGAAGTACGAAAAAATATGATGTTGTAATTTATGGCGGGACATCAGGAGGTATTTCTGCAGCAATCCAGACATCAAGAATGGGTAAATCAGTCGTCCTCATTGAACCTACCGGAGACTGGGAGGACTCACCACCGGGGGACTTGGTGCTACCGATATCGGGAATAAACAGGCAATTGGCGGTATTTCGCGCGAATTTTACAAAAACATTAAAGACTATTATGCCAATCCGGCAAACTGGAAATGGCAGAGCAGGGAAGAATACCAGCAGGACAGAAATGATCCTGTCCAGGATGCAATGTGGACATTTGAACCTTCAGCCGCTCTGAAAGTCTATGACAAAATGATCGAACCCGAAAATATAGAAATCATTTACGGAGAAAGACTGAACCGGAAGGACGGAGTAATTAAAAAGGGGACCAGGATCATTCAGATTACAATGGAAAGCGGAAGATCATTCAAAGGTAAAATGTTCATCGATGCCACTTATGAAGGGGATCTTATGGCCACTGCAGGAGTCAGCTATACTATCGGCCGGGAATCAAACAGCCAGTATGGTGAAACACTGAACGGGGTTCAGGCCAATAAGACAAGCCTGACTCTCCGCGGTACCATTTCGCGCAACGGATTTAATCATAATTTTATTGAGGGTGTCGATCCATACATTAAAAAAGGTGATCCGTCAAGTGGTATTTTACCTTTCATTGAAAAAGATCCGCCTGCTCCCGACGGAACGGGAGACAACCGCATCCAGGCTTATTGCTACAGGATGACTCTCACAGATTATCCGGATAACAGGATCTCTTTTATTAAACCCGATGGCTATAATGAGTCCAATTATGAATTGCTGTTCAGGAATTATGAAGCTGCAAAAGGACCAATAGAAAAAATGTATAGTTACGGAGATCCCCTGGTTCCCTGGATAAATTCCAAAATGCCAAACCGGAAAACCGATACAAATAATCAGAAAGGATTCTCAACCGATTTCATAGGGCAGAACTATGATTATCCCGGGGCATCTTATGATGAAAGAGGCCAGATTGCAGAACGGCATCTTAAATATCAGCAGGGTCTGATGTGGACTCTGGCATATCATCCGCGTATTCCACAAAAAGTCAGAGATGTTGTTTCTCAATGGGGAATGTGTAAAGATGAATTCACAAACAACAACGGATGGACCGACCAGCTTTATGTTCGAGAGGCACGACGGATGATAAGTGATTACGTGATGACACAAAAACACTGCGAAAGATTTGATGTTGCAGAAGATCCGGTTGGTCTTGGAGCATACGGAATGGATTCCCATAATATTCAACGTTACATTGACAGCAGCGGATTTGTGCAAAACGAAGGTAATGTTGAAGCTCCTGTCGCAGGTCCTTATCCTGTAAGCTACAGGTCAATAATACCAAAGAAGGAAGAGTGTGCCAATCTTCTGGTCCCTGTATGCCTGAGTGCAACCCATATTGCTTACGGTTCAATAAGAATGGAACCTGTATTTATGATCCTTGGTCAGTCGGCTGCAACAGCCGCATGTATCGCCATAGATAAGAAAACGGCTATTCAGGATATAGAATATTCAACACTTAAAACACAATTGCTGAAAGATGGTCAGATATTCTGCAAACCCATAAAAATGGCAGCTTAGATAATGAGTTTTCATTTCTATACAAAAGCTGGTAAATTAACAGTGTAAAATTTATCCGTAAATGAAAGTTAAAGCAAGGATATTTATTTCAATTATTACTGTTCTGAATTTTTATGCTTTTGCGACAAGTAAAACGCTTAATGCTCAGGAAGATCAACTGTTTGTCGGCTGGGCGGTGGCAGATATTACACCTGAAAAACCTGTTGCGCTGGTCGGCCAGTTACACAAAAGGATATCAGAAGCCGTACAGGATCCACTGAATGCAACGGTTCTGGCAATCGAAACAAGAAGTAAAGATGGCAAAAGAGAACAGACCATTATGATCTCATGTGATGTTTTATTTATAAGAGGCCAGACACAAAAGAAACTTCAAAGCCAGATATCAAAGGAGCTGTCTGATTTCGATGCATCAAAACTGTTCCTTAATGCAACTCATTCACACACCTCTCCCGGCTTTATTGATGATGAATTCTTTGGATTATATGATATTAGCAAGGATACAGGGGTAATGAAACCTTCAGAGTATGAAGCTTTCTTCATCAGCCGGATAAGAGATGCAGCTGTAAAAGCATGGAAGGAAAGGGAACCGGGAGGTTTCAGCTGGGGACTTGGTAATGCCATATTGGGACATAACAGGAGAACTGTTAAGTTCAACGGAACAGCAAAAATGTACGGAGTAGGTGACCAGGATTTTTCTCATTACGAAGGAACCGATGATAATAGAGTCGGAATGTTATTCTTCTGGAATAAAGACCGGAAGCTTACCGGTATTGTAATCAATTCTATAGCAACAGCCCAGGTGACGGACGGAACAAATTTCGTTTCTGCAGATTTCTATCACGAAGCCCGCCAGGCTGTAAAAGAAAAATATGGCAGGGAAACAAATGTTTTCTTCCAGGTAGGAACAGCAGGAGATATAACACCTGCAAACCATGAATATATTTACAGAAGGGCGGAAAACATTATGCTTAAAAGAAAAGGAATAACCGCAAGGCAGGAACTTGCCGAAAGGTTACTTCGGGCAGTTGATGAGGTTATTCCCTGGGTTAAGGAGGATATCTCATTCAATCCGCTTTTTAAACATACAATTGCAAAAGTTGTAATTCCTGTTAAAGATCCTCCTTCTCCCCCATTCTACCTTACCGACGATGTAAGCCCTGCCGAATTTCATGTCATTCGTCTTGGTGATATCGCAATTGCAACCAATCCGTTTGAACTTTTCGTTGATTATGGGTTGCTGATCAAATCACGGAGCAAGGCCGTTCTAACCCTTCTGGTGCAGCTGTCGTGCCAGCAAAGCGGATATCTGCCTTCAGAAAAAGCTGTTAAAGGAGGAGGATACAGCGCTGATAATTATCTTGTCGGACCGGAAGGCGGGCCGCCTTCCGGTCCGACAAGATAATTATCAGCGCTGTATCCTCCTCCTTTAACAGCTTTTTCTGAAGGCAGATATCCGCTTTGCTGGCACGACAGCTGCACCAGAAGGGTTAGAACGGCCTTGCTCCGTGATTTGATCAGCAACCCATAATCAACGAAAAGTTCAAACGGATTGGTTGCGATTGCGATATCACCAAGACGAATGACATGAAATTCGGCAGGGCTTACATCGTCGGTAAGGTAGAATGGGAGAAGGAGATCTTTAACAGGAATTACAACTTTTGCAATTGTATGTTTAAAAAGCGGATTGAATGGATATCCTCCTTAACCCAGGGAATAACCTCATCAACTGCCCGAAGTAACCTTTCGGCAAGTTCCTGCCTTGCGGTTATTCCTTTTCTTTTAGCATAATGTTTTCCGCCCTTCTGTAAATATATTCATGGTTTGCAGGTGTTATATCTCCTGCTGTTCCTACCTGGAAGAAAACATTTGTTTCCCTGCCATATTTTTCTTTTACAGCCTGGCGGGCTTCGTGATAGAAATCTGCAGAAACGAAATTTGTTCCGTCCGTCACCTGGGCTGTTGCTATAGAATTGATTACAATACCGGTAAGCTTCCGGTCTTTATTCCAGAGAATAACATTCCGACTCTATTATCATCGGTTCCTTCGTAATGAGAAAAATCCTGGTCACCTACTCCGTACATTTTTGCTGTTCCGTTGAACTTAACAGTTCTCCTGTTATGTCCCAATATGGCATTACCAAGTCCCCAGCTGAAACCTCCCGGTTCCCTTTCCTTCCATGCTTTTACAGCTGCATCTCTTATCCGGCTGATGAAGAAAGCTTCATACTCTGAAGGTTTCATTACCCCTGTATCCTTGCTAATATCATATAATCCAAAGAATTCATCATCAATAAAGCCGGGAGAGGTGTGTGAATGAGTTGCATTAAGGAACAGTTTTGATGCATCGAAATCAGACAGCTCCTTTGATATCTGGCTTTGAAGTATCTTTTGTGTCTGGCCTCTTATAAATAAAACATCACATGAGATCATAATGGCCTGTTCTCTTTTGCCATCTTTACTTCTTGTTTCGATTGCCAGAACCGTTGCATTCAATGGATCCTGTACGGCTTCTGATATCCTTTTGTGTAACTGGCCGACCAGCGCAACAGGTTTTTCAGGTGTAATATCTGCCACCGCCCAGCCGACAAACAGTTGATCTTCCTGAGCATTAAGCGTTTTACTTGTCGCAAAAGCATAAAAATTCAGAACAGTAATAATTGAAATAAATATCCTTGCTTTAACTTTCATTTACGGATAAATTTTACACTGTTAATTTACCAGCTTTTGTATAGAAATGAAAACTCATTATCTAAGTTGCCATTTTTATGGGTTTGCAGACAGTATCTGACCATCTTTCAGCAATTGTGTTTTAAGTGTTGAATATTCTATATCCTGAATAGCCGTTTTCTTATCTATGGCGATACATGCGGCTGTTGCAGCCGACTGACCAAGGATCATAAATACAGGTTCCATTCTTATTGAACCGTAAGCAATATGGGTTGCACTCAGGCATACAGGGACCAGAAGATTGGCACACTCTTCCTTCTTTGGTATTATTGACCTGTAGCTTACAGGATAAGGACCTGCGACAGGAGCTTCAACATTACCTTCGTTTTGCACAAATCCGCTGCTGTCAATGTAACGTTGAATATTATGGGAATCCATTCCGTATGCTCCAAGACCAACAGGATCTTCTGCAACATCAATTCTTCGCAGTGTTTTTGTGTCATCACGTAATCACTTATCATTCGTCGTGCCTCGCGAATATAAGTGGTCGGTCCATCCGTCGTTGTTTGTGAATTCATCTTTACACATTCCCCATTGAGAAACAACATCTCTTGACTTTTTGTGGAATACGCGGATGATATGCCAGAGTCCACATTAGACCCTGCTGATATTTAATGCCGTTCTGCAATTTGTCTCTTTCATCATAAGATGCCCCGGGATAATCATAGTTCTGCCCTATGAAATCGGTTGAGAATCCTTTCTGATTATTTGTATCGGTTTTCCGTTTGGCATTTTGGAATTTATCCAGGGAACCAGGGGATCCCATAAGTGTACATTTTTTCTATTGGTCCTTTTGCAGCTTCATAATTCCTGAACAGCAATTTAATTGGACTCATTATAGCCATCAGGTTTAATAAAAGAGACTGTTATCCGGATAATCTGTGAGAGTCATCCTGTAGCAATAAGCCTGAATGCGTTTGTCTCCCGTTCCGTCGAGGGCAGGCGGATCTTTTTCAATGAAGGGTAAAAGACCACTTGACGGATCCCCTTTTTTAATGTATGGATCGACTCCCTCAATAAAATTATGATTATACCCATTGCGTGAAACAGTGCCGCGGAGAGTTAGGCTGGTCTTGTTGGCCTGAACCCCGTTCAGTGTTTCACCATACTGGTTGTTGATTCCCGGCCGATAGTATAGCTGACTCCTGCAGTGGCCATAAGATCCCCTTCATAAGTGGCATCGATGAACATTTTACCTTTGAATGACTTCCCGCTTTCCATTATTAATCTCATGATCCTGTTCCCCTTTTTAATTACTCCGTCCTGAATTAAGTCTTTCACCGTAATATGAAATCAATATTTTCGGGTTCCATCATTTTTTCATAAATTTTCATTGCTATGAAGGCTCAATGTCCACATTGCATCCTGGACAGGATCATTTCTACCTTGTAGATAATCTTCCGTGCTTGCCATTTCCAACTTGTCGGATCTTCATAATAGTTTTTGATATTTTTGTAAAATTCCCGCGAGATACCACCAATAGCATTTTTATTCCCGATATCAGTAGCACCAATTCCCCCGTGGTGAAACCTCCCATTATCCGGGTAGGCTCAATTAGCAACACAGATTTGCCCATTCTCGAAGTTTGGATTGCTGCAGAAATGCCTCCTGATGTCCCTCCATAAATTACAACATCATATTTTTTCGTACTTCTTTCCTCACTGCAGAATGATGTTATTAAAAGTGTGGCGCGTCAGGACAGTGAGCGCACGCTTTTTAATTTGATATCATAGCTTTTAAAATTAATAAAAATTCCTGGCGCGACCACATGACCAGCATAACCGCGCGACCGCGGCGAGGCATGAATGCGGTGGCACATAAAAGCTTGGCGCATAACCGGGGAGAATTAACCACCTAACAAATGGCTGATTACTAACATATCGATATTTTGGTTGATCTCTCTCTTTAATAGAGCATCCACTTTCTTCTCATCAAGCTTCCTTGATAATTCCGGCAGCTTCAAAAAGATTATTGCTGTCTGCTCAGATGTTTGGTGGCAACTTCCTGTTTTTGAGTCCTCATTGCCTTCACGTCAAGGCCGACCCATTCACCTTTATTACCGTAACCAGTGTTTATCAAGTATCCTTACCTGGTTAAATGCTCTTCGTGAGGCCCGAATGCTTTATCCCCTCGTCGAATTTAAGTCCGTTCTGATCATTAAGATGAACTGTCCAGAGCTTACCGAAAGACAATGCAAATCCAAAACATCGGAAGGATCCATCCTGCGAGGATCGCATTGTGACTTTAATGTTCACTCCAACCGCCTTTTGGATCATTGCATAACATGGATAAAGCTATAGCATGTCCTGTTGTAGGGATATATGCATGATCCATCGGTTTCTTTTGCATTTTGGGTAGCAATAAT
>CAVOWZ010000019.1:0-382849 GCA_963700275.1 uncultured Bacteroidales bacterium
AACTAAACCGACACATGTCGGTAGATGTAATTAAAATTTGTAGCTTGTATGATTATTCACTTAATAATCATACTACAATGAAAAAAAATCATTAGAAGAATTGGTTTTGCGGGAGATGCGGACCCGTAATTACAGTCCGAGGAGCATATGATACATATATCCATATGCTCAATGGGCTTGAAGAGTATTTTAATACCTCCATTGATGAAATTTCTATTGATCAGGTTAAAGATTTTCTGCAATACTCCATCGAAACAAAGAACTTATCAGTTTCCTATATCAACCAGGTGATCAGCGCTGTCAAAATACTTCAGAAAGATGTTCTTGGTAAAAGTGGGAATCAATCAGGATAAAACGTCCGAGAAGGACAAAAAAGCTCCCTGTTGTCCTGTCAAAGGAAGAGGTGAAATCAATGATTGAGACAACAAGGAATTTAAAGCACAGGGCTATATTAGCCGTCATTTATTCTGCGGGGTTACGTATCTCGGAATTAATCAGCCTGCGACCCTCTGACATTGATTCTGACCGCAAGCAAATAAGGGTACTGGGTAAAGGGAATAAATACCGATACACGCTATTATCAGAAAATACACTTGACATGTTACGAATATACTGGCGTGCATACAAACCGGAGCGATATCTTTTTGAAGGGCAGAAGAAAGGGCAACCTATCAGTAGAGAGACTATCCAGGTGGTTTTCAAACAGGCATGTAAAAAGGCCGGAATAAAAAAACAGGCAACAGTACATAGCCTGAGGCATTCTTTTGCAACA
Source organism: uncultured Bacteroidales bacterium (assembly GCA_963700275.1). Classification (GTDB taxonomy): domain Bacteria; phylum Bacteroidota; class Bacteroidia; order Bacteroidales; family VadinHA17; genus LD21. The sequence goes on from CAVOWZ010000019.1 coordinate 773, forward strand.
CATCTGCTTGAAAGCGGAGTAAATCTTAAGATCATTCAAGGGTTTCTGGGTCATTCTTCACTGCGAACAACTTCAATATATCTGCATGTAACCCGTTTTGATCCGGCATCAGTTAAGAGTCCTTTTGATGAAATAGCCAGTTAATGTTATGGAAAACAAAAGACAAAAAATCGAAATCGCTGATATTTTCAGACGGTTTGAACCGGACTATTATCAACAGTACAATATGATCCATGAACAACAAAAGGCATTTAATGCTATTATGAATTGCCGGTCACAGGAATTGGGCGGGCATACTCTGAAGTGTGACAATTGCGGTAATGTTCAGCATGCTTACAACTCATGCAGGAACAGGCATTGTCCCAAATGTCAGTATCTGAAACAAGTTATGTGGGTTGACAAACTTAAAGCCAGGCTATTGCCGGTAAAGTATTTTCATATCGTTTTTACTATCCCGTCTTCAATGCACAAGTTGTTTTATGCAAATCAGGGGATTTGTTATGATCTACTTATGAAATCAGCCTCACAGGCGGTACTTAAAGCTGGAGAAAATCCCGCTTTTCTTGGAGCTAAAACCGGTTGTGTTGCTATTTTGCATACATGGGGTCAGGCGCTGACATATCATCCTCATGTTCACCTTTTGGTACCTGCCGGCGGTTTTGACAGTGACATATTGAATGGATCAGGTCAGAAAAGAACTTCTTTGCTCCGGTAAAAGCCCTTTCATCCCTTTTCAGAGGAATATTTGCAGAGAATATTTACAAGCATGAAGAAGATCTTAAATCACCTGACAATACTGAGAGAATTGATATTGCATTTCTAAGAAGACTTATTTATAAGACCAGTTGGAACGTATATGCCAAGCCTGCCTTAAACAATGCTGAGAAGGTTATAGAATATCTTGGACGTTATACTCACAGGGTAGCTATATCAAATGCCAGGATAGTGGACATTGTAAATGATAAAGTTCTCTTCATATGGAAAGACTACAGACAAAATGGAAAGACAAAAATGATGAAGCTCGATGCAGTGGAATTTATAAACAGGTTTATGATGCATGTATTGCCATGTGGCTTTTATAAGATACGATACTATGGGATCTTTGCCAATAAACTTTGTAATGAAATGCTTGATACTTATCTCTCTTTGAATGACAAAGAGATGGCATCTCTCTGACGGAAGGAAAAAGCTGGCAGGAAATAGTACAGGAAACATTTGGATATGATCCCTTCCATTGTAAGAAATGTAAAACGGGAAGAATGATATTGCAAATAATATTGATGCTGAACCAAGGGCTGCATGAGAGATACCAAAAGATGTTCTTTGACAGATTACCATCCATTATAAAGAGATACAATCTCTAATGGGAAAGGTATATCCGATAATTAATCCTTAATGAATTGAAATGTATCTGAGAGAGTTAAAACATAAGCTTTCGAATGAAAAAATACCCTGTATAATCGACAGTGCTAAAAATCCTCCCGATAGAATGCCCATAGCAAATCACGGCATAGTCCAACTCAGTTTTATACACAATCTTATTTAGCTGCAATACTGACCGGTAGAAAATTTTTTATCCCTACCTTTAAGGGTAAACTGTAATAAGACTGTGTATAAAACACTATTAAGTTATGAAGACGCGTATGAGTACTTTACTAATGATATTTGGATGATATGTGGCAATTACCTTATAGATAGGACAAGAAATAAGTACTACTACGAGAAAAGACTAAAGAAAATCGTTAAAAAACGTGCTATAACAGGTCGGTATATGCAATTGGCTTTCCGCACCGCGAGAACTTTCTGGCTAAAGAGGACCGTTAAGTGGTCGGCGGTGCGGCCTGCCCCGGCTCCCGCCGGGGACTCCCTCCTGGTGTCACGGTTTTTGCCAACGCGAGAATAAAGTAATAACCAGCATAACCCTGCATCGCACCACGAGTGCAAAAACACGCGCCACCGCGACTCTGCGCCAACTGCACATACCGCCGAACGTTAGTGGCAAGGCTAGAAGACACAAACTGAAACGATAGAACAATGATAAAATCAAAATATATATTGGATATTTTGAATCTCTTATTAGATGGTGATGATGAAGGACTATCAGCCAGAAATCAAATTCCTTTTTTGACCGAAGAGAACTTTGATTATACAGGGAGTGGACTTTTTGTTGGATTTTCCCACAGCGAAGAAATACTTAATTATAAAATCACTAAACCTGACTTGATTTTAAATGGAGTAAAAATTTCAACGACTGAATTTCCTATTGAAGCCGATGCCACATTATTCTTTCGCAACGGATTAATTGACAATTTGGAAATATGGTGCTACTTAGGAGACTATCCACAACAGGAATTGACAAAATATACATTGAAACAGGTTTGGGAAAATTCTCCTAATAAATTAATATCAACTGAGAATTGAAGAAAGAAAAACAAATATTGAAAACTAAGTATAAAACTGATTTTGAGATAGCTCGTGAGTTTGTTAATAATTTCGACCCTTGCGGACTCATATATTCTGGCTCGCCCATAGATGAATATGATTGTTTGACAAATCTGCTATTGAGTTCAGCTTACAATGACAAGACAAGAACAGAAATAAAGGACTTGATTTTATACGAATTAAAACATCACTTTGGGTCACCTGACCTTGAAACTTTGACTGAACCATACAAGACAAGATTTTATAATGACATTGAAATATTGATTAATAAACTTGAACAAAATATAAAAAAGCCCAGCCACTAACACGCGGTATAGCCAATAAGGGGTTCAGTGGTATGCGAAGCTCATCTCCCGCATCAATCTTTCATCTCGGTTGATAAGAACGTCGCTCCGCAATCCCTTACTGGCCATACCGCCAACGTTATGCAAAATTATAAAAAGACCTCCGAATGACAGAAAGTTACCATGAGTTTAAACAAATGAAAAGTATTCTCATAACTATCTTGACTATTATAGTATTCTGTTGGTTTCATTTCATCTGTGAATATTGAAGATGATTCAAGAAAAGATATAATCCTTGATAAAACCTATTCTAATTTGCCAATTCTTCATTTAAATGGTACTCCGTATGAAAATGGATTTCAACATGGAGCGATTATGAAAAACAGGATTATTGAACTTGTTGGACTATGGGAAAAAGATATTGAAAAAAACTATCAAATATCCGCAGACGTATTTATTAAAGTATTTCTCGACTCGACGGATTATATTCCTGCAATTAAAAAATGGACACCTGATTTATTTGAAGAGATTAAAGGGATAAGTGCTGGTTCTGGAATAGATTTTAATACCATATTAGCATTTCAACTCATTGATGAGATTTGGACAAACGCAAGATTGATAAACATACCACATCATTGTACTTCAGTTGGAATAAACAATTATAAAAAAGACGGCAGTCAAAATTATATTGCACAAAATATTGACATTACTCCATTTTATCATGGTTTTGAAATTCTACTAGACATAAAGGATAAAAATACAGATTCGAGAAAGCTAGTGACAACTTTTGCCGGATACATAGGAGCAAATGGATTAAATAAACATATTGGTATTACAGGAAATTCTTTATCTGACTTAAAGAGTTCACTTAATGGATTGCCTGTTTGCTTTATTGCAAGGGGTGTTTTAGAAAAAACTTCGTTTGAAGAAGCTGTGAATTTTATAAAAACTATTAAACATGCCTCTGGTCAGAATTATATCGTTGGCTCAAAACATGATATAATATCGTTGGAATGTGCTTCTGACTTGGTTACTGAATATTGGCCAGATTCAACAAAATATTATACTTTTCACTCAAATAGACCACTTACAAATACAGTCGTATCATCCAGCTAATTCAATAGAGAATTGTATGGTATTTTTCCTGATGAAAGGTTTTAATTTAATGGAAACCAAAATAACAAGCATTAAATCAATTAGATTGGAAAACCTTACAAGATATACTTTCAACAAAACCAATTTGTAAAAATAATACTTTTGTTTCGACGATTATGGAGTTTAATTGTGATTATAGTGAGCTTAGGATTTCCCCAGGGAGACCTGATTCGACAGAATATATTGTATTTAGAATAAAAAAATAACTTTGCATAACACGCTATATACGGTCATTTGCAAGCCTTGCCGCAGGCGCAACACAAGGCTTGCAAACGCCGCATATAGCAATCCGTTAGCTGCAAAAAACCAAATCACGTAGAATGACAACCATAATTAGAATTATTGCACTTCTACTTCTTTTGTCATCCTGTGCATCGTCAAAATATGTTTTAATGGATAAAGGGGAGGACAAGATGTATTTGATATCTGAGATCAGAGAATATTATAAAAACGGATATTTAACCAGACGACCCTCAATAATAATTGATAAAGAAATTTATGAATATACCGATCTCAAGTCTAACTCGCTAAATCTCTGGAAAAAAGATATATATTCAATTTGGGTTATTCCTACAGTGGATCAAAGTATTTCTAACCAGATTCAAATAATCACAATAAATTATCAAAGGTCGCAAGAAAAGGAATAGTAAAATTTCTGCAGCTAACAGGTCGGTATATGTCATTGCCTTTCCGTACCGCGAGAATTTTCTAGCTAAATAGGACCGGTAAGTGGCCGGCGGTACGGGCCGCCCCGGCACCGCCGGGGGCTCCCTCCTGGTGTCACCGGTTTTTGCCAACGCGAGAATAAAGTAATAGCCGCCTAACCCTGCACCGCACCACGAGTGCAAAAACACGCGCCACCGCGACTCTGCGGCAACGCCACATACCGCCGAACGTTAGCCGCAACTTTAACAGACAGTAAGACAATAGAATACAATGATATTTAAATTTTCTGATGATGCTTTTTTGCTTCAAATTGAACCATTAGAATTGATGTTTCCCGAAGCCGTATCTGACATGGACAAAAACATGATTTCTACCAAGATTACGGTTAAAACAACAGCTTTTAGTGGTGAATATAAAGCTGAATTAATGACTGTTGATTTTGAAAAATTCAAGCAAGAATTAAAGTTACTTTATCAAAATTTGGAAGGTCAAGCAAATTTTGCATGTCTTGAACGATATCTATCTATTAATGTAAAAGGAGACGGGATAGGGCATTTCACAGCAGAATGCATAGCAAATGACAAACCATGGCTCGACGATAATGAGTTACGGTTTAAATTCTGCTTTGATCAGCAGGGTTTCTGCCAACGCGAGAATAAACAAATACCAGCATAATCCTGCATCGCACCACGAGTGCAAAAACACGCGCCACCGTCCCGAGGACTCGGGACGCCAACTGCACATACCGCCGGACCGTTAGCCGCAAGCGAACAAGCGACAGTGCGATGGACAATGAAATAGAAAATTGAATTAAAACATAAAAATAAAAGAAGGAAATCCCATGCAGAAAAAGTCTTTAGTGGTAATTGACATTCAAAATGACATTACCAAAAACTACAAAGAAATCATTGACAATGTTAATCGGTCAATAGATTGGGCAGTGGAAAATGAAATTCATGTCGTTTACATAAGGCATTATAACTTATCTGACGGCACAAGGACTTTCAAACCTAATACTCGTGGGTCTGAATTAGTTTCGGACATGAAATTGGTTTCCAAAAACATTTTTGAAAAATCCAAAGGCAACGCATTGACCAGCGAAGATTTTGCTGACTTTATCAAGAAAAATGAAATAAGCGAATTTTACATTACAGGAGCAGACGCCATTGCCTGCGTGAAATCAACCGTATTTAATATGTGCAAGGAAAACTACAAAGTTACAGTCTTATCAGATTGTATTACGAGTTATGATAAAAGGAAAATTGACGAAATGCTGAATTATTACGAAAAAAATGGCAGTAAAATAATTAATTTGAGTGACTTGTTAGATTCTAAATAAAAATGCCAGCGGCTAACAAGCGGTATAGCCAATAAGGGTTTCAGTGGTATGCGAAGGTTTGTAGCCCGCCTCAACTTTTCGTGTAACTTGATAAGACATCGCCTGCAATCCCTTACTGGCCATACCGCCAAACGTTATAGCCAATGCGATAACAAATACGCAAGAAAATTTGCGTCTAGGTAAATTATTATTTACCTTTGTGCTGTAATTTCGTATTATCAGACAATGAAATGTTCTGAACTATATAAGATCCTGACAAAAGATGGTTGGTACCCTGTTTCTCAAAAAGGTTCGCATGTAAAACTCAAACATAACAAGAAACCAGGCATGATCATCTTCCCAAATCATGGCAGTCAGGAGGTCGGTAAAGGGCTTGAGAGAAAGATACTCAAGGATGCAGGTCTGAAGTTGGAGAATTAAAAAATGTGATGTAGATGAAAACAATAAACAAAAAGATAAAAATGATAGTGGAAAAGACAGATACAGGCTTTTCTTCCTTTTCTGAGGACTACCCTATCTATACAACTGGCAGAACAATTCCAGAATTAATTGATAATGCTCTTGAAGCTGCCAATCTCTTTTTTGAAGAAGATGATATTCAAATTATACAAGAGAACCTTAAGTTTGAGATTGACTTTAAACAGTTCTTCCAATACTACAAGGTAATTAACGCAAAGTTTCTTGCCAACAAGATTGGTATGAATCCAACATTGCTTTCTCAGTACGTACAGGGTCGTAAGAAACCATCTGATGCCCAAACTGAAAAAATTCTGCTTGGAATTCATCAAATCGGAAAAGAACTATCAGAGATTAACCTCATTCACAGGCCTTAATGAAAAAGCACTGGCTATAACAGGTCGGTATATGCAATTGTCGCTCCGTGGCGCGACAATTGGGTAACTAAAGAGGACCGTTTTGTGGCTGGCGCCACGGCCTGCCCCGGCTGCCGCCGGGGACTCCCTCCTGGTGTCACGCCTGCCTGACTGCCCTGTCCGACTGGCGTCAGCCAGGCGGGCGCAGGCAGGCAGAGTTTTTGCCAACGCGAGAATTAATTATTAACCGCATAACTCTATACCGCACCACGAGTGCAAAAACACCCCGACCTTCACTGCGTTCGGTACGGGGCACGGCGCGCCCCCGCGACTCTGCGGCAACGCCACATACCGCCGAACGTTATGGGTAATGGCAACACAGATTCAGCCTGACAAAAACTGTAAGAAACTACCCAAGTTCACCAGTACAATCTTGACCTTCAAACATATTTCCTGGACCAAATTCGATGGACTTGGAGATGCCATTTATAAAAAAACTTACCGATTTCAATATTTTCAATGAACAATTTCGCCCGAAAATCCTTAATAAAAAAATATAGACTGACTATGGCAGTATTAAAAACAACGCAAAACGATGCAGATGTTATTGAATTTGTTAATTCATTTGCCGATACGGAACAAAAGCGAAAAGACAGTTTTGAGTTAATAAAACTTATGCGGGATTTCACAGGTTTTAAGCCGAAAATGTGGGGTCCGTCAATTATAGGATTTGGCAGTTATCATTACAAATCAGAAAGAAGTCGGCAGGAAGGAGACTGGCCTTTAGTGGGCTTTTCACCAAGGAAAGCAGCTATTTCACTTTATGTGTATACAGGAACTAAAGAACACGAGTATCTTTTGGATGGGTTAGGAAAATATAAAATGGGGAAAGCTTGTATCTACATCAAGAAATTATCTGACATCAATTTGGAAGCTATCAAGAAACTAATGAAAGAAACTATTGATTTTTTGCAATCGAAATACACAACTAAATCTTAATGCCACTATGGATAAAGCTACCCTGACAATGATTGAAAACCTTCACAAGAATACAGGTAAAACATTGGAGCAATGGATAGACATTGTAAAAAAGGAAAATTTTGCAAAACACGGTGAAATAATTAAGTTTTTGAAAGACAAGCATAGCCTATCCCATGGATTTGCAAACTTAATTGCTCATAAAGCAAAAGGATCTGACGCAGATTCGGCAGAAAATAAAAATGACCTTATTGAATTGCAATACAAGGGCAAAGAACATTTTAAACAGCTGTATGAAAAATTACTTTACGAAATTAAAGTGTTCGGAGAGGATTTTGAAATTGCCCCCAAAAATGCATATGTGAGCCTGAGAAGGAAAAAACAATTTGCAATATTGCAACCGGCAACTAAGACTCGTTTTGAAATTGGTATAAACCTTAAAGGACAAGAACCCAAAGGAAAATTAGAAGCAATCAATACTCCAAACGCAATGTGCTCTCATAGGATCAATCTTTCAGATATAAAAGACATTGATAAGGAAGTAATTGGCTGGATAAAAGCAGCTTATGACAATGCTGGATAAATAAAACACTACGCATAACACGGACGGTGCTATAATTAATGGGCTCGTCATGGTTTTTGCAAAACTCTGCTCCCATGACAAATCCTGCCAAAACTTGCACCCGGACACGCGCACCTGCTCACAATATAAATCCTGCACCGTGACAGTTTTCTGACTCCGAGATAGTTTGTACCGCGACTCCCGACTCCCTCCCACTGCGCCAGTGCCCATTTTGTAACATTTGTTACATCTTGACAGATCCGTTTCACTTAACAACATTGTACCGCGACACGCGTATATTCGATTAAAACTTGTACCCGGATGGCAAAAACCACGCCGTACCCTCCTTGCACCGTGACAGCTTACTGCCAAAGTATCAGGACTCTGCCCGGTGCTGTCGTCGGGTAACGCCCACTAAATTATACCGCCGGGCCGTTATGCTTAAGCGACAGCACGTTACGAGACCAAGACTATCTTGACAACAAACACCTAAGCATAACTTCTTAAAATAAGTAAAGCTATTCGCAATTAGAGTTCTTTATTTATTGTGCCACCACGACAATTAATGCATGATTCCAGATAAATCTTAAAAGCTCAAACATGAAAATCTCAATCGTTATTAACGGAACAAGAGGAGATGTGCAACCAATGCTTGCTCTAACAAATGGACTGAAAAAAAATGGACATGAAGTAATTCTATATGCTCCACCTGAGAATGAAGAACTCGCCAATAGATATAACTGTCCCTTTGTAGCATTTGGTCCGAACTACAAAGAACTATTCAAACAAAATCCACAAATTAAAGGTGGAGCCACTGCTGCACCTTCTCCTAAAGAGATGAAAAAGGAGACTGAAAACCAGATTAAAAAGCTCCCGAAAATGATTGAAGGTTCTGATTTAGTTCTGGGTGTGGGGTTTGTTTTAGGTGTTCATACGGTCGCAGACCTATCAAAGATTCCCTATCGTTTTGTTATTTTCTATCCAATGCTTTTGGGAACGAGTAAAAATGATCCCATTTTCAATCGACTACTTTTCGGACTCGGCAGATCAATGACTAATCTGGTTATGAAAAGTTTCATCAATGAATAGTCGAAATAACTTAGGACTACCGCCAATAAAAGACGTTTGGAAACACTGGATGGGGGAACATGTCATTGCCGCATGTGACAAAGAGTTAAATGCTGTCCGAGATGGTGTTTCATTTAATTTTACTCAAACCGGATATATGTTGCTCCCCGCACAAAAAGGATTACCTGAATATGTGGACAATTTCCTAAAATCAGGAAAACCGCCGATATATATTGGATTTGGTAGTAATCCGGTAGATCGTCCTGAAAAGTATAATCTTATTTTTAACGAAGTCTCGAAAGAGACAAATCAAAGATTTATAATTTCAAAAGGATGGGCAAATCTACAAGAGAATAACTCAGCCGATATTCTTTACGTTGATGAAATACCTTTTGAGTTACTTTTTCCTCGAATTGCAGCAATTATATATCACGGAGGGACAGGGACTATGGCAGCGGCTGCAAGAGCTGCAATTCCACAAGCAGCTTTTCCATTTATGGCTGACCAATTTGAAAATAGAAAACAAATTGTAAAACTTGGACTTGGACCTAATACTTGCGATTTTAAAAAGTTATCTGCAAATGCACTCTCTTCAGCTATTAAAGATTGTGTAAATAATAGTGAGTTTAAAAGAAAGGCAGGTGAAATCTCAGAAAAACTAAAAATTACAAATGGACTTGACTTGACAATTAACCTGCTTGAGAGAGAATTTAAAAATAACGCCTAAGCATAACACGGACAATTGTTAAAATCTGATTTGAAACTATCTCCTACTGGCATAATTAATGATTCATTACTAATTACTTATCTAGAAAGTGATTGGAGGTTAAATAATTGGAAATAAACTGTGCCTAATAAATCGGTATATGTCATTGCCTTTCATACCGCGAGAATCTTCCGGCTAAAGAGGAACGTTAAGTGGCCGGCGGTACTGGCCGCCCCCAGCACCGCCGGGGGACTCCCTCCTGGTGTCACGCCTGCCTGACTGCCCTGTCCGACTGGCGTCAGCCAGGCGGGCGCAGGCAGGCAGGGTTTTTGCCAACGCGAGAATAAACTACTAACCGCATAACCCTGCACCGCACCACGAGTGCAAAAACACGTGCCACCGTCCCGAGGACTCGGGACGCCAACTGCACATACCGCCGAACATTATAGCCAATTCTCGACAAAATGAGCTTCCACATCTGAATTAAATTGTGACATGATATCTTTGATTAAATAAGTTCAAGATGAAAATTCCATTAATACTTCTACTCACCATTTTTAGTCAAATCACCCTTTGTCAAGGAATAAAATCTGAGATACAGCTTAATGAATACGCAAAGCTTATTGGTATCGCCAAAATCTTCAATGTGTCTGAACATAAGATTGACACTTGCGACACCGGCTTAGGATGGTTGACTATTTGCAGAATCGACGGTAAACCATGGTTCGGTTGTGATGCTGGTCTTGATTTACCAAAGTACGAATTATCAAGTTTAATATTAGAAATTGAAAATAGATCTATTGAGCTGAATGTTTCCCAAATGTATGAGCCGGCTTACATGGGTATTTTACAGAAGGATCATTTCAGGATATCGAAGACGAAGGATGGATTGATTTTAGACGGACACTTTTCAGATGGAGCAGGAACATACAGAGCACAGTGGAAAATACGAAATGGAAATTCAAAGAGAACCCTCTTGACAAAAGAAGAATCTGAATTTTAATAATATAAATAAACTGGCTATAACACGGCCGGTGCTATAATTAATAAGCTCGTCACAATTTTTGCAAATCTCATCCGGACGGAATCAACAAAATCGAATCGTTGAATTTTCTATTAGATTTTCTGGCAGCAGTTAAACAAGATAGCGTTAAACCAGGACTAATGAGTTGTACCATGATTTGCAAAAATAGCGCCGTACTCTCCTCGCATCGTGGCAAGCAACAGGCTAAAGAAGAACGGTTTCTGCCTGGATGCTTCATCGAGTAACGCTTACTAATTATACCGTCGGGCCGCTATGGTTAATTCATTCTATAACTTAGTGAGTTTCGTAGATTCCTTAAAATAAATGCAAAATCCAATCAGATTTGCTTTTATTCAGAATTAATGCCAATTTAAAGGTACCGTAGATTAAATATTAAAAACTGAAATTCAATACCACATGAAGAATAAAATTAGATTTGGAGGAAGCATGTTCTTTGAACTAGTTTTACTTTACGTTCTGAGTAATAGTTGTACAAAAGAAACAGTACCACAAGAGGTTGTAAAATTAGGGGATACGCTTCAAGGAGGTATCGTTGCGTATATTCTACTTCCAGGAGATCCTGGATATGATCAAAAAGTTACACATGGGATAATTGCAGGACCAAAAGATACGACTCAAGGCATACTTCCTTGGTCTATAAACGACACTTTAATTATGGGAAAGCAAATAACAGGAGCAGTTGGAACTTCAATAGGAACAGGTCTAGCTAACACGGAAGCAATAGTAGTAGTTCAGGGTGAAGGTAATTATGCTGCCAAATTTTGTTTTGACTTAGAATACAATGGTTATAGTGACTGGTTCTTGCCAAGTAAAGATGAATTGAATATATTAAATGACAATGCATTATATATTCGAGGCTTTACTTATTATCCAGCGGAAAATTACTATTGGAGTTCTTCGGAATATAATGGCTTGGCATGGATGCAAGTCATTACCCCAGGTTTTTGGAATAACTCGATTCTTTACCCACGAGATAGACAAATGCATGTACGTTGCATTAGATATTTTTAAACGTATCAATATATAACTTAGTTTTATTTCTAAAAAAACTAACCATAACACGGACAAAAAGGTAAGTTGTTTGTCACGTTTTTTGCAGGAAGGCGGGTGCAAAAAATGCGCCATACACTCCTTGCACCGGGACAGTTTCGTGGCCCCGCTGGCGCGGGGTACCAGGACAGTTGCCGGATGCTGCGTCGGGTAACACAACCTACCTTTATTGTCGGGCTGTTAGCAAAAATTATAAAGACCATGAATCAACATGATAAATTTAGTGCAAAAGTATTTTATCAATTACTGACAGGATTAATAATACTATTGATTCCGTTAACATCAAAAGCACAATTGTTTGAGGATGTCGAATTGTTTCCTCAAACAAATATTATAAAAGGTAAATATTATAGTGGCTCAGGTGGTTGTGGATACTGGTCATTAGATTATGTTGATTCAATAGGCAGAATTGTAATAAAAGAGAGTTATCATAAAAAACAATTGATGTTAAAACCGGAGCAGAAATCTTTTTATCTGGGAGGTCCTGGAAGTGATGATGAATATTATAAATATACATTTGATCCAAACGGCAGGATTAAAAAATTCTACAGAATTATAGAAGGAAAGAAATTTAAAATTGCTGTTTATAAATATTTTTAAAATAACTTTTGCTAACAGGTCGGTTGTTTGTCATGGTTTTTGCTTTCCTGCCTGCCTGCGGCAGTCAGGCAGGTGCTCCTGCACCCAAGACAGTTTTGTAATGGTTATTGCACCCGGATACCCGCCTGGGTGAGTATCATCGGGTAACACAACCGCCCTATATTGCCGGTCCATTGTACGCAAAGCTGGCAGCGACATTACGAAAATGAACCATAAGATATGATTTTAAACTATATTCCCTGGAACCCTGACCCTGAGATTGTAAATATCTTTGGGATTTCGATCAGATACTATGGATTACTCTTTGTTGGCGGATTGATTCTCTGTATCTATATTTTAGGCTGGATTTTTAAAAGAGAAAAAATTCAACCGGAAAACCTGGAGAAATTATCAATATACGGAATGATTGGTATCCTGGCAGGGGCACGACTTGGACATTGTTTATTTTACGAGCCTTCTTACTATTTATCACATCCTCTGGAGATGATTCTGCCGATTACTTTTCCTCCAGATGGCGGGATAAAGTTCATCGGATATCAGGGATTGGCAAGTCATGGTGGTGTGTCAGGTTTACTCATTGCGTTATATTTCTATTCCCGAAAGACTAAACATTCAATGCTTGACACACTTGATCTGATTGCGGTTGTTGCAGGATTGAGCTTCGGATTTATCAGACTTGGAAACTTTATGAATTCTGAAATTATCGGCATTCCGACAACCTTACCCTGGGGAGTGATTTTTGAGCGGGTGGATAACGTACCGAGACACCCGGCTCAATTGTATGAGGCGATTTCTTATTTAATCATTTTTGCGATTATGATGATCCTTTACAAAAAAATGAGAGACAGACTTAAAAACGGTTTCTTCTTCGGGCTTGGATCTGTTTTATTTTTTACAGCCAGATTTTTAATCGAATTTGTAAAGGAGAACCAGGTCGGATTTGAGGATGAAATGACAATTAATATGGGACAGCTTTTGAGCCTTCCTTTCATTTTAGTGGGGATTGGATTTATAATTTATGGACTTAGCAGGACAAAAGCTCAGCGCACAATAAATAACTCCGCAGGATAAAGATCTTACTATTTTAACCGTTAGTCGAAAGCAGATTAATTTTTAGATATGAAATTAAATAACACTAACATATCTTTGTAAAATTGTATCCTCAATAGTGTCAAAATATAATACCTTAAGATAATGAGAATTAAAATCTATTTGTTATGTTTTGTATTCCTGTCAGGAACCTCTGCATCAGCACAAAAGAGCTATTTAGAGTCAGCCTGTGACACCTCTGAAATAAAATTCCGTGCTGTCTCCGAGGTAGGTTTTATTTCTGTCATTGCACATCAAATTCAACTGGGAGAGAATGGGACTTATTTTAATTATGTTAAAGATGGGGGACAGGATGTTCTTTTCCCATCTACAAGATTCTCGATTGAATTAGATTTCAATACAAAGAATACTTTCATTATTCTTTATCAACCTTTAAGAATTGAGACCCAATCCCTTCTGAGAAATGATCTGGTAGCCAACGGTATCACATTCCCTGCGTCAACAGGTATCAATTGTTTGTATAATTTCCCTTTCTATAGATTTAGTTACCTGAGAGAATTAACCAAAAACAACGAAAACTTTAATTTCGCAATTGGAGGAAGCCTTCAAATCAGGAATGCCACTATCTCATTTGAATCAACTGATGGTATGCTTTATACAGACAATCGGGGTATTGGGCCTGTTCCTGCAATTAAGATACGAAGCAGACTAAAACTAAATAAATGTTTCTATACCGAGTTTGAAGCGGATGGGATATATGCTCCGGTAAGCTATCTAAATGGCAGTGATAATGAAATTGTTGGTGCAATTCTTGATGCCAGTTTACGTTTTGGCGCTGAAGTTAATGTACTGACAAACATGTTTTTAAATATCAGGTATCTGGGTGGCGGAGCGACGGGGACTGATACTGGAGATGTATGGCCGGGTGATGGGTATGTTAAAAACTGGCTTAATTTCCTTAATATATCGGCCGGATTTGTTTTAAAACTCTAATTAGATTGACCAACGAAAGCTAACGATATAGAAATATTCGTAGGAAATGGATCCGGTATTTTTTCAAAATCAAAATGAATTCAGAAAATGGCTTGAGAAGAACCATAATAAAGAATCTGAAATCATTGCAGGTTATTACAAAGTAGGGACAGGCAAGCCCAGCATGACCTGGTCTGAATCTGTTGATCAGGCAATCTGTTTTGGATGGATAGATGGAATTCGCAGATCTGTTGATAATGAAAGGTATTCTATTCGTTTTACTCCTCGTAAACTTACAAGCATCTGGAGTAATGTTAATATCAAAAAGGTCGGGGAACTCAAAAAGAAAGGACTTATGATGAAGCCGGGGCTTGAAGTTTTTAATCATCGTAAAGACTCAAAATCAGGAGTTTACAGCTTTGAGAAAGAATTCACTGAATTAGATGATAATCTTGAGAGATCATTTAAAGCCAATAATATTGCCTGGGACTTTTTCGTAAAGCAGGCACCTTCTTATCAAAAGACAAGATCCCATTGGATTATGAGTGCCAAACAAGAGAAAACCAAGATCACCAGATTAAATAAACTGATTGTGGCAAGCGAAAAACATACCAGGTTATTTTAAGTTTAAATTATAGCCGGCAAACATATGACGGCATGATTTTTGTTGCCTTATTATCAATAACTTGTGATAATAATTAACTCAATATACAAATCAATGAAAATCAAAATAATCCCGCCAATAGTACTGCTCCTCTTTTTATCTTCCTGCACCAAAGAATCCCTTGACAATCCTGATTATTTTGCCTTTGGAAATGCCTTTGGAATGTGCCAGGGTAATTGTGCAAATTTCTTCTTAATAAAGGATAAAAGCATTTATCCGGATGAAATGAACTATTACTCAGGAACGTCATTAAAATTCAAGTCAGAAGTATTACCGGAAGAAAAATATAATCTTGCAAAAGAATTAATAGAAAACTTTCCGGATTATTTGTTAAAAAATCCGGATAAAACTTTTGGTTGTCCTGATTGTGCAGATCAGGGAGGCATTCATATCGAGATTAAAGAAAATGGAAAAATAATGAGATGGCATTTTGATACTATAATATCAAATCTTCCAGCCATTATTCAGGAATATGTTCAAGAAATCTCGAATGTCATTGAAGAGTTAAAATAAATCACTAAGGCTGACACGGATTGTGATTTAAACAAACACACTGATGATTTTAGTTCGGAAAGCCATACGCCTGTAAATTATGCTTTTAAGGATATTGTCATTGGTGAAGGAATAAATAATTAGTATAAACCTTAAATTTTAAAATGATTAAAATGAAAAAGATTGCAACTATTCTGACCTTATTAACTGTAAGTTTGACTTTTACGTTTGGGCAAGCACTTACTGATTCAATTTCAATTAAAAAAGTTTTTGGTGGATACCAATTTTCTCAGGGTGAGAAAAGACTAAATATGAATCAGCTTGCAAATGCTATGAAACCGAATGAACAAGCTTATAACAAGATTAAATCAGCTAAATCTACTTATACTTTAGCAACCATTATTGGCGGAGCGGGTGGATTTATGGTTGGTTGGCCAATTGGTACAGCAATTGGCGGAGGAGAGCCAAATTGGGTAATGGCAGGAATTGGTGCAGGATTGATTGTTGTTTCTATTCCAATAACTCAAAACTATAATAAAAAAGCTAAACAGGCTGTTGATACATTTAATGATGGATTTCGGACAAGTTCATTTTGGGATAAAAGTGAATTGAAAATGACAATGACGGGCAATGGAATCGGATTCACGCTTAGATTTTAATATCTGCTGCCCAAAACAAACGGTAAACCAATAATGATTTGGTGGTATACAAATGGATAATATTCTAAAAAAGCTAACCAGGAATAATATCTTAATATTTTCATTGATTTTTGTTATTTCCATTGCTTTCTATCTTTTTAAAATTGGCTTCAGCGACTTATGGAGTGATGAGACATACACCAAATCGATGCTGAATGGTACTTTATCTGACTTTTACGCCAAATTTAAAAACGATTTACACCCACCATTATATTATCTTGGATTAAGATTGTACACTGGTTTGTTCGGTTTATCAACAACATCCTTAAGGACATTTTCAGTTGTCGGAGTATTAGCTACTCTGTTATTATCGTATTTTGCTGGTCAACGTGTCTTTGGTAAAAAGGTGCACTATATTTGTGCCTGATGCTGATATCTGTTCCAATGCTGGCAGTATATTCGCATCAGGCCAGAATGTACAGCTGGGCTGCATTTTCAATAACCGGAGTATTTATATATTCCTGTTTATTCATGAAAACAGGGACTTCCCGGGATTTGATTCTTCTTCTTATTTTCACGGTGGCAGCGATGTATATCCACTATTATAGTATGATTGCTGCATTTACGGCAAACGCATTTGTTTTTCTTCAACTTGTACTTGCTAAAAATAGAAAATGGCTTAATCACCTGATTTCATTAGTAATAGCTGCCATTCTGTTTCTCCCGTGGCTTTCTATGTTTATTGTCCAGGTAAAAAGAGTTCAAAATGCTTTCTGGGCTCCTGAAGTAAGTTTCCCAACTATTCTTTCCTGTTTTACAACCCCATTCACGGAACAATTCTGGACAACCGGTTATTCCAGATCTTTGACTATTTTGATGTATGCTTTGATTGTTATAACCATAATATTAAGTTTTACAAAATCGTTTTCTGAGTATCGGTTAGTTCTGTGGTTGTCATTGTTTATTTTTCTGGGCACTTTACTTATTGCAGCCATTATTTCCTTGTTCTCACAGCCAATCCTGTCATCAAGGTATGTCGCGGTCATCGTCACAATGCTGATTATACCGGTTACAATCCTTTTAACCCGGATGGAGATAAAATGGTTGAAAATAATTCTGATACCGGTTATCCTGTTTCTGGGTATCCGGATTTCTGTTTCAGCTTTCCATTTTTCATACGGACCTTATAAACAAACCATCGAATATATCGGCCACACTTATCCTGAGATTAGTAAGATTTTACATATTACTGAAGTAACTGCAGGCCCCATGATTGAATACAATGTTAACCCTGGATTAAGTCATTACTGGCTTAAGGCAGAAATGTCGAACGTTGATGCCTTCCCCGGGATAAAACAATACCAAAAGCCCGGAGAATTTTTAAAATCCGGAGAGAAATTCTGTGTAGTCAGATTTCACAATCTGGAATTGAATCAAAAAAACCTGGACCTTGTATTATCGGAATCGGAACTTATTAAAAAAGATACAGTATACGACAACAAGTTTGAAAACGGTATTTTCATACAACTCTACCTTTTGAATTACAAAGGAAGCCAGACTTATTGACAGAAATTGAAGTATACTGTAAACTTAGGAATGTGCATAATATGAACCGATAACCAGGGCTTAAGCCGGTGAGAAATTTTAAGTCGGGAATTTAGCCGTAATCTATCACATTAATTTTATTTGCAATGATCACCCGAATAAAAATCTGTTGTATTCAAAACCTTCAGGAAGCCAAGACAGCGATTGGCTTCGGGGCTTCAGCAATAGGACTTGTTGCAAAAATGCCCAGCGGACCTGGACCAATTCCGGATCATCTTATCAAAGAAATTGCTGCAGCCATACCCCCTCCTGTCGGAACATTTCTCCTGACCAGCCATACGTCTGTCATCGATATCATCAGACACCACCGGGAAACAAATACTAATACTATTCAAATAGTTGATTCCATAACTGATGGTACATACAGACAGCTTAAAGAAGCACTCCCTTCCATAAAAATTGTTCAGGTAATTCATGTAATCGACGAAAATTCGGTTGACGAAGCAATCAGGGTCTCACAATCTGTTGATGCAATCCTGCTTGATAGCGGTAATCCAAATTTGAAAATCAAGGAACTTGGTGGTACCGGCAGAGTACATAATTGGAAATTAAGTCGTAAGATCAGGGAAGAAGTCTCCTGTCCGGTTTTCCTTGCGGGAGGATTGAATCCCGACAATGTCATAAATGCTATTGAGACAGTTGAGCCATATGCAGTTGATGTATGTAGTGGTGTAAGGAGTAACGGCTTTCTGGATATAGAAAAACTGGATAAATTCTTCACAGCAGTTTTAAAGTAATATTGACAATAGCCTGAGGCAATTAAAAACCTGATAGACTGCTGTTTGACAGCTATTTGGAGAAATTCAAAACAAATGCATATATTTAAACAAAAAGAATTAAACTATGGACAGTCCAAAAAAAGGAAAATGTCCCGTTATGCACGGAGCAAACACAGACACGAATAGTTCTGTAATGAGTTGGTGGCCAAATGCCCTGAACCTTGACATCCTGCACCAACACGACACGAAAACAAATCCTTTAGGTCAGGATTTCAATTACCGGGAAGAGTTTAAGAAACTGGATTTCGAAGCACTAAAAAATGATTTGAAAAAGCTAATGACCGAAAGTCAGCCCTGGTGGCCGGCAGACTGGGGGCATTACGGAGGTTTAATGATTCGTTTGGCCTGGCACAGTGCAGGAACGTACCGAACAGCTGACGGACGCGGTGGCAGTAATACCGGGAATCAGAGGTTTGCACCACTTAACAGCTGGCCCGATAACGCCAACCTTGACAAAGCACGCCGGCTGTTATGGCCAATTAAGAAAAAATATGGGAATAAATTATCATGGGCTGATCTCTTTATCCTGGCAGGTAATATGGCGTATGAATCAATGGGATTTAAGACATTTGGATTTGGAGGGGGGCGAGATGACATCTGGCATCCCGAAAAAGATATTTACTGGGGTGCAGAGAAAGAATGGCTTGCACCAACTAAAAATCGTTATTCAGATGATCAGGACCGTGAGTCACTTGAGAACCCCCTGGCTGCCGTTCAGATGGGTCTGATTTATGTGAATCCTGAGGGAGTGGATGGCCAGCCGGACCCTTTAAGAACAGCCCGGGATGTGCGGATGACGTTTAAACGTATGGCTATGGATGACGAAGAAACAGTGGCGCTGACTGCGGGTGGCCATACTGTGGGGAAGACTCATGGACAGGGAAATGCATCCATTTTGGGACCCGCCCCTGAAGCAGCACCTGTCGACCATCAGGGATCTTGGATGGATGAATCCAAAGGGTAAAGGAAATGCCGAACATACTGTAACAAGTGGTCTGGAAGGTGCATGGACAACCCACCCGAATAAATGGAACCATGATTACTTCTACTTATTGCTGACCTACGACTGGGAACTCAAAAAGAGTCCGGCAGGAGCATGGCAATGGGAGCCCGTTAACATTAAAGAAGAAGATAAGCCTTTCGATGCTCACATACCCGGAGTCCGGCAAAATCCGATTATGACAGACGCCGATATGGGCATTAAAATGGATCCCGCATACCGGAAGATAGCTGAACGTTTCTATAA
Organism: uncultured Bacteroidales bacterium; assembly: GCA_963700275.1. Taxonomy (GTDB): domain Bacteria; phylum Bacteroidota; class Bacteroidia; order Bacteroidales; family VadinHA17; genus LD21. The sequence goes on from CAVOWZ010000019.1 coordinate 20,926, forward strand.
AGATCCGGAGTATTTTGCTCAATCCTTTGCCAGGGCATGGTTTAAACTGACACATCGTGATTTAGGCCCCAAAAGCCGTTATCTTGGCCCTGATGTCCCAAAAGAAGACCTTATCTGGCAGGACCCGATCCCCGGTGTTGACTATACACTGTCAGATGCAGAAATTGAAGAGCTGAAAGTAAAGCTTTTAAACAGTGGCTTAACGCGTACAGAGTTAATCAACACAGCATGGGACAGTGCAAGAACATTCAGATGTTCCGATTATCGTGGCGGGGCAAATGGTGCAAGAATACGCCTCTCTCCGCAAAAAGACTGGGAAGGCAATGAGCCCGGACGATTGCAGAAAGTTCTTGTTAAGCTTGAGGAAATTCAGGCTGGCTTAAATAAAAAAGTGAGCATTGCCGATCTGATCGTTTTAGGTGGAAGTGCTGCAATCGAAAAAGCCGCCCGGGAAGCCGGAGTCAACATCAAGGTTCCGTTCAGCCCCGGTCGTGGTGATGCAACCGCAGAAATGACCGATGCAGAGTCATTTGAAGCGCTTGAACCAATACACGACGGATACAGAAACTGGGTCAAAAAAGACTATGCCGTAAAACCCGAAGAGCTGCTCCTCGACAGAACACAGCTTATGGGATTAACTGCTCCTGAAATGACTGTTTTGATTGGCGGAATGCGTGTTCTTGGAACAAATTACGGAGGAGCAAAACATGGAGTGTTTACTGATAAGGAAGGTACTTTAAGTAATGATTTCTTTGTAAATCTTACCGATATGAAATACTCCTGGAAACCTGTTTCAGATGATCTTTACAACATTGTTGACAGCAGGACAGGAGAAACTAAATGGACTGCTACAAGAGTTGACCTTGTTTTTGGTTCTAATTCTGTTCTCCGGTCATATGCTGAGGTTTATGCGCAGGATGACAATAAAGAAAAGTTTGTAAAAGACTTTGTAAAAGCCTGGTTAAAAGTTATGAATGCAGATCGTTACGATCTGAAAAAATAACGATCTCCCGGGAGGGAGAATTGTTCTGGCAAAGAGGGTTATCGAGGCAAATAGCTAAATGTTAATATTTTAACTTTGATTTATGAATAAAGAAAATTCTGAAGAACAGGGAATTCTGAATGATAAAAAAATTACTATCGAAACTGTAAAGGAATTATGGTCTAAAACCTACAATACAGAAGGGAAACCTGACTGGTCGCATATCCTTCCTTATTACGATAATGACATTCTTTTCAGGGATTCTGTTCAGGAATTACGGGGGATCGAAGAATTTACAGCAATGACCGAACGGCTGACTAAACGGTCAAAAGATCTGTCAATGAAGATCGTCAATGCAGTTATGGAAGAAAATATAGTTTTTCTGGAGTGGGAAATGACAATCAAATTCAAAAAAAATCCGAGTTCAGTTTTATATGGAACCAGCAGACTAACTTTGAGCGAAAATGGAAAAATTACAGCACAAAGAGACTACTATGATCTTTGGGGTGATATTTTTGACAATATTCCCAGATTCGGTAAAGCTTACAGGAGGTTCATGAAAAAGAGGTTTGGATAGAAAAAAAAAGAGATTTAGATAAACAAGAGGTGATGAAGCAGAAGAGCAAATTCTCAAAATATTTTAAAGAATATAAATGGTCCAATATAGTTGCGATGATCAGGAATGGCCGGTCAGTCCCGATGATCTGCAACGAGGATTTCAATAACAGGCTTGTCGTTATAACTGGAGCCACATCGGGTATTGGTTACAGTACAGCCAGAAAATATGCCGCTCACGGGGCAAACCTGCTGTGTATAAACCGGAATCCGGAAAAATCGGAAGCTCTTCGCCATGAAATTGAGAACGATTTTGGTGTCAGCTGCGAGTGCAAAATTGCCGATCTTAGCAATTTAAAAGATATTTTCAGGGTATCAGATGAACTGACACAGCTTAAAATTCCGATTGATGTGCTGATCCATAACGCTGGTATCTATCTTACAAAAAGAGCATTAACCCCTGACGGATTCGAAAAAGTCCTTGTAGTACATTATCTCTCATCCTTTATAATGAATTATTATTTAATGGATAAGCTGAAATCACAGGGAAAAGCGCGGATCATAATGGTAGGATCAGAAGCACACCGGTTTGCAGCATGGGGATTGAGGCTGGATGATCTGAACTGGGAGAAAAGAAGATATTCGGGGCTGAAGAGTTACGGATCAGCCAAAACAGCACAACTTCTGTCAATGATTGTGTTCAACGGATTATTTCAGAACACGGGAATAACTATCAATTCCATGCATCCGGGAGCAGTGAAAACGGACACTGGTCAGGAAAACGGACCGGTTTACAAATGGTTTAAAAGAAATTTCCTTGATAAATCATTAAAGTCTCCTGAAATTTCGGCCGAAGCATTGTATTATCTCGGGGTATCAAAAGAGCTGGAATCGGTAAGCGGAAAATTCTTTAATTTAACCACTGAAGAGGAACCAGCACCACCAGCTCTGGACAAAGAGGTTGCATATGAATTATGGGAAACAACCCTTAAACTGACAGGATTGGACGAAAGGTACCCGGATAAAAAACTTCTGTAGAAGGTTGCTGAATTTTCAGAATTTGTGAATATGGCTGAAAATAAATACGATACGATTGTTGTCGGGGGTGGTGTTGCCGGTTTGACTGCTTCAATTTATCTGGCACGTGCAGGTCAGAGAGTCTTACTTATTGAAAAGAACAGGGAATGTGGCGGGCTGGTCAACACTTTTTACCGCGATGGATTTTATTTTGATTCCGGAGTTAGAGCACTGCTGGATGCTGGTATCATTTTTACAATGCTGAAGGACCTGAACATTCATCTTGAAGTTCTAAAAAGTCCGGTTTCTCTGGGTATAGAAAGTGAAATTATTAATATCAAAGACCTTGATAGTCTGTCGGAATACCGGGACCTTCTTAAGAAATTTTACCCCGAAAGTGGCAGTGAGATCGATGAGGTTATAAGGATCATACGAAAGATAATGAAACACATGGATGTCCTCTATGGTATAGAGAATCCGGTTTTCAAAGATCTGAAACGAGATCCGGGGTTCATTTTTAAAAAGATCCTTCCATGGTTCCCCAGGTTCCTTTTTACCGTCCGGAAAATAAACCGCATGAACACACCGGTCGAGGAGTATCTGAAGACAATCGTAAAAGATCCTTCACTGAGGGACATGATCTCCCAGCATTTCTTCAGGAACACGCCTTCATTCTTTGCGTTGAGCTATTTTTCACTCTATCTCGATTATTTCTATCCCAGAGGGGGAGTGGGCAAACTTGTGGAAGCACTAAAGAGAAAATTATTGGAATCCGGGGGAGAGCTAAAGACAGAAACAAAGATCACCGGGGTATTTCCTGATGAACATCTTGTCAGGGACGACCAGAATATCAGTTATAAATATAAAAACCTGATATGGGCTGCCGATTTAAAGACGCTGTACAGGATAGCCGAAACAGGAACCATGTTACCGGAGATCAGGACAAAGATTGAAGAGACAAAAGCGAAGATACTTGGCAACAGAGGAGGAGATTCCGTTTTTACACTTTTCCTTGAAGTTGACGAACCACTTGAAAGTTTCGGGAAGATTGCACACGGTCACTTCTTTTATACTCCATCAAGGCAAGGCCTGGGTGAAACACACCGCGATGAATTGAGCGATCTGCTGAATAATTTTGCAAAGGTGAAAAAAGAAGAGATCCTGGCCTGGCTGGACAGATTCACCAGTTTGAATACATACGAAATCTCTGTCCCCGGACTAAAAGATCCCGGATTGGTACCACCGGGGAAAACCGGTGTCATAATCAGTCTTCTTGCAGAGTATGATCTTTTCAAGAAAATACAGGAAGCAGGGTGGCTTGATGAATTTATTACAGAACTGGAGGATCGTATTTTGAGAGTGATATCAGCTATCAATCTATCCGATGTTAAATGATAAAGTAATGGCACGCTTTTCCTTTACACCCTTAAGCATTGAAAACAGGGTAGGCAGTTCTGAAGGAGGTATCACGGGCTGGGCATTCAGGGAATCAATGCCTGTTATAAACAAGATTCAGATGGCAGATCGTTCAGTTCTGACACCAATACCTTCAGTTTATCAGGCAGGTCAATGGGTTTATAGTCCCGCCGGTGTTCCAATGTCGATACTTACAGGCAAACTGGCTGCCGATAAAGTTCTGAAAAATCAGTTATAAAAGCCTGATGGGCTGATCTGGTTTGAGGAAATAACGAAATGGTCAGGAAACTGATCTTTTTATCTTGATGATCGCCTCTGCTATCTTATCCATATCCTCTTTTGTCCCGAGCATTGTATTCTGCATTATCCATACAGCTTCCTCATAGCAGGCTTTTTCAGTTACAGGACAGGATACATATGTATAGTCGACATCTTCGGGGATTGCATAGCACATGAAATTCTTCTTCCGGAAAAGTGGTTGTTTGTATAGCGGTTGAGGATATCCCATAAAACAGGGAACCCCTTCTGCAGCAAGCATCTTTGAGAACTCCACCTTCGACAGGTTGTTGAATTTAGATTTATTATACCGGAATATATAAATATGATAACTATGAACTGTCTCGCCGATGCCTCTGCGAAGAGGTTTTATTCCTTCTATTTTCTCAAGAAGTGTATTGAGATATGTTCCGTTTTCATGACGCTTCAGGGTTTGCTCCTTAAGTCTCTTCAGCTGATTTTTCAATAGAGCTACCTGTAACTGGGTTATCCGATAGTTACAGCCCAGGTAATGATGTTCATACCATTGTCCTCCTTTTACCCTTCCCACATTCCGTAGGGAATTCATCATATCATACAGATTCTCATCGTTGGTGATGACCATTCCTCCTTCGCCGCAGGTGAGGTTCTTTGATGACTGAAAGCTGAAACAGCCGGCATCACCGATACTCCCCAGCTTTTTCCCTTTATATTCTGCACCATGCCCGTGGCATGCGTCTTCAATGACCTTCAGGTTATATTTTTCTGCAATAGCCATCAGCTTGTCCATATCACACGCCTGTCCGGCAAAGTGAACAGGAATTATTGCTTTTGTCCTCTTTGTAATGGCAGCCTCAATTTTTGAGGGATCCAGATTGTAGGTGTCCGGATCGATATCGACAAACACAGGCACGCAGTTGGCTTCCAGTACAATTGTTGAAGTGGCGATAAAGGTATAAGGCGGTATTATTACCTCATCTCCGGGTTTTACTTGGCATGCTATCAGGGCAAGACGGAGGGCTACTGATCCGTTGACGCATGCCAGGGCATATTTCGTTCCGCAGAAAGATGCAAACTCATCTTCAAAACTCTTAACCAGATCAGCGCAATCGGGGTTTCCCCATTTCCCGCTGCGTACCACTTCCACAACTGCATTTATATCAGACTCGTCATAAACCGGCCAGGGGAACTCCTTATTTATTGTTTTAGGGCCGCCATTGATAGCTAAATCGTTTTGCATGATAATTATTTTTTTAGATGTTCATAACATAATCTGACCGACAGGAGTGAAGATTCCGGAGTACATTCGGATGGTTCGGAATTATTCTTAAGGCATCCGGAAAAATATTCAATCTCATTGTAATAACCTGCGCCTATATCTCCGGCAGGCACCTCTTTCATCTTTATATTATCCGAGATCCCTATGAAATCGCTTTTTAAAGTGGTATAGCTGATTGTTGCATTTTCAAAACCGGCAATATATCCTGCCTGGAAAGGGAATGTGGAATGGAAGATATTTCCTCCCTCGATCTTTACTAGTATTCCCTTGTCTTTGTAGCTCCACATTGCCGATATATAGTCGTGGTTGCTGATCTGCCCCGGAAGGTATCCTGCTGTTATCTCACCGGGAATTCCCAGAACCCAGCAGGCAAAATCTATGTCATGGATCACCAGGTCGAAGAGAGCTCCCCCTGATTTGCCGGTAATATTTTTATCATTCCATTCACCCCAGGCCGGGATCCCTGACATACGCGTGAGAGACAGGAACTTCAGCTCACCGAACTCCTTTGAGTCAATCCATTGCCTGAGCTTCCTGTAGGGCTCCATGAACCTTACAACATGACCCACCATTAATATCAGGCCCTTCTGCCTTGCAAGAGATATGAGTTCCTCACCCTGCTCGGGATCAAGACAAAATGGCTTCTCAACGAAAACATGCTTATTATGCATTAAAGCCAGCTTTGTCATCTCATAATGGAGATGTGTGTGGGTACAGATAATAACTGCATCGGCCTCTTCAGAACGGAGGCAGGTATCCAGATTTGAATATTTCCTTATCCCTTCAATATCTTTTCCCGAAATTTTTCCGGTTGAAATATTCCCTGTTTCTGAGTTAAGCTTACCTTCAATAAGATCGGGTCTTGCATCGACAATAGCCGCCAGTTCAAGATCCTTATTAACCAGAATGTTCAGACTGTGAGTCATCCCCATGAATCCGAACCCTGCAACAACAACTTTTTTAACCATTCAACTAAATATTTAGAACTGTTCAAGAATTAGTAATCCTTTGTGTCCCTTTGTGATAACCTTAGTGCTCTTTGTGGTTAAATAAGCATTTCTGTATATCCCTGCCTGACGGCAGGCAGGCACAAAGGATTTCACAAAGAAAAGGTAAAAATTACTAAAATTTCCGGTTTGATGAAGTTTTGTTTATTTTTATAACCAATCATCAGGTCATGAAAAGTAAAGAAAGTATCAGTTCCAGGCGCAGTTTTGTAAAGAAGCTGGCTGCAACAACCTTAGTCGCATTTACAGCAAAAAGTATGAAAACAAATGCATTATTTTCGACAATCCCTCCGGGCGCAGAGCTTAAAGGCAATATTAATCATTCGGCATGCCGCTGGTGTTATTCTTCGATCCCATTTGAAGAATTTTGTATGAAGGCGAAAGAGATCGGATTAAAAGCCGTTGATCTTGTTGGGCCCGACGGATGGCCGGTCCTTAAGAAATACGGACTTGATTCATCAATGTGCAATGGTGCTGAAATTGACATTGCCAGAGGCTGGAATGACAAGCAGTACCATGCCACACTGGTGAAAAACTATTCCGAAATGATCCCCCTGGTGGCAACGCTGGGATATAAAAATCTGATCTGTCTGAGCGGAAACCGTAACGGGATGGATGATGAAACGGGATTGAAAAACTGTGTTGACGGTCTGAAACAGATACTCGGTATTGCCGAAAAGCATAATGTAATGCTTGTAATGGAGCTTCTGAACAGCAAGGTTGATCATAAGGATTATATCTGTGACCATACATTGTGGGGAGTTGAGCTTGTTAAAAGGGCAGGCTCTGAAAATCTCAGACTTCTGTATGATATTTACCACATGCAGATTATGGAGGGTGATGTCATCAGGACCATCAGGGAGAACCATCAGTATATTGCTCATTATCATACCGGAGGTGTCCCCGGACGTAATGAAATAGATGAGAGTCAGGAGCTTAATTATCCTGCGATAATGAAGGCAATTGCAGCAACAGGCTTTAAGGGATATGTAGCCCAGGAGTTTGTTCCGTCGCGGGCGGATAAAATGGAATCTCTCCGTCAGGCTGTAAGTATCTGTGATGTATGATTTTCCCGGTATGAATGGATTTGAAAGAATTGATTCCGCCCTGAACGGCAGGAAGCCCGACAGGATACCTGTGATGCTGCATAACTTCATGATGGCAACCAGGGAATATGGGGTCACAATGGAGCAGTACCGCAACAGTGCTGCAGTAATCGCCGATTGTTTTATTTCAGCTGTTGAGAAATATCAATATGACGGGATAGTAGTTGATATTGATACCGTTACGCTTGCAGGTGCTGTGGGTGTTCCTGTTGATTTTCCCGTAAATGATCCGGCAAGGACACATAATGGAAATCTTATGAGCCTGGAAAATGTACAGCATTTGAAGCCGGTCAGGGTGGAAGATTATAAGTATATCGGTATCTGGCTTGAAGCAGTCAGAAAATTAAGTGATCATTTCAAAAACGAAATTTATATCAGGGGGAACTGTGATCAGGCCCCGTTTTCGCTGGCAAGCATGATGAGGGGTGTCCAGAACTGGATGATCGATCTGATGATGGGTAAGGAGGAACAAATAGTTGCATTGCTTGATTATTGCACTGATGTTACCTCACAGTTCATACAGCTTATGTCACAGACCGGCTGCCACATGGTTTCCAATGGCGATAGTCCGGCCGGTCCGGAAATGATATCTGCCGCAATGTACAGGAAATATGCCCTGCCTTCCGAAAAAATTATCGCTGAAAAGGCTCATGAATCTGGGATGGCATATACATTACATATCTGCGGAAATACAGACGATATACTTGAATACATGCTGATGACAGGCGCTGATGCAATTGAGCTGGATTATAAGACTGATATTTCCAGAATATTCAGGTATTTCAATGAAAATACAACTTTTATCGGGAATATTGATCCGGCTAATGTTCTGGCATTGGGCACAACGGATCTTGTGAAGGAGAAAACCCTGGAATTACTGGAATTGTATAAAAATTCAAATCGTTTTATATTGAATGCAGGTTGTGCGATACCTCCCGAAACACCTCCTGAAAATTTGAAGATAATGATCGAAACGGCAAGGAAGTACAGATAATTTCTCCGTCAAGCTTTTTATCAGGACATTAAACTAATTATCCGAAATTGCCGTTGTTATTGATATTGTTTCCGTAGTTAATTTGCCTGTGTTATTGATTATATTTAATATTCAGCTCTTATGATACCGCGTGTCAACTCCTGCCTTACCTCAATTCTTATTACCTTTTTATTCATTGCGGGATGCAACAGCCGCAGCGCAAGAAACCCTGCAGGCACTGCAAAACCGGGACCTGTTCAGAAGGATGCAGAAATTGTAGTTAAAGAAGAAGCTCCGGCCCTTGAAAAAGTAATATTCTTCATAGAGAACTCAGGCAGTATGTTTGGTTATGTCAACAGGGCAAATGAGTTCAAGAATTCACTTGTAGGCCTTGCCTACCTTCCCGAATTTGATAAAGCATCGAAGAGCTTCTACTTCATAAATGGAAAATCCGACCCGGCAAAAAAATCGGATATCATGATAAATTATGTTGGAAATGATCCGGAAACTCTGAAAAATAATCTTGATCAGGTGTCATTTAATACAGGCGATGTGAGATACAGCGATCTGAATGAAATGTTCAGGATCTCTCTCGATTCGGCAAAAGGGAACCAGGTTTCTGTTCTTGTTTCAGACTGTATATATGATGTGGGAACTGAAAAGGATCCGCTCACCGCTTTGAATATTGAGATACATAAAACACAGCAGGCCTTCCGGAACAGGCTGGATAAAGAAGATATACAGACCCTGATAATTAAGGCAGTGTCAAAATTTGACGGTGATTATTTTTTTGCATCTAAACGGGGTTCTGTCAGGATATCAGATGAATACAGACCTTTCTATATCATATTTCTTGGCAGGACGGAGTTCCTGAATGAACTGCTTACCGAAAAAAGCATAGGCAGCAAGATTGAAACTACTTTCGAAACTGCCCGTTTCTTTGTGAATGAGGAAAGAAATATACCATATCAGGTAGCCCCTTCCGTGAAGCGCATCGGAAGTTTTAAGCTTGATTTTAAAGACAACTACCATTTGAATGATGCAGAGCCTCTCAAGGGAAAATTCCAGTTCACAATTGCAGCCGATTTCAGCTCCCTGCCATTTTCTGACAACTATTATGCATCAGTTAATAATTATGAGTGTCTTTCTTCAAACTTCAGGGTTAGTGAAGTAGAAAAAATATCGAAAAAAATACCGGGGATTGAGGGAACACATCTGATCACACTTTCCACAGATAAAAATCCACTGGGGGAACTGGAACTTGTGCTGAAAAATACAATACCTGAATGGATAATTGAAACGGATACCGATAATGAAGACCTGGTTGACAGCAATCATACTTTTGGATTCAGTTCGCTGACTGATGCCATCAGCGAAGCATATGCATTTGAGAATAATAAGCAGGAAGGCAGATATCCTGCTGTGTTCAGGATAAGAATATCAAATTAATATAATATGGGCAAATTCTTTGGTTCAATCTACGATGGTATATTTAACATATATCATGAGTCGTACCACGAGATCTTTCAGCATCTTTATGATAACGGAGGGTATACCAGCATGGGATTAGCATTTCTGCTGATACCTCTTGCCGGGTGGATCCTTTTCTATTTTCTCTGGAAATATCCTTACAGCAAAATATGGCACTGGCTGATCTGGACAGCAGTGATGGTCCTGATCGTGGCTCTGGTCACAAACGGAATTGCAAATGCTGAAATATTCGGTTCCGACAATCAGACATTGAATGATTTACTTGCCGATACAAATACAGGTTATGCAGAATATGCCGGATCATTGCCTGTGAAATATGTCCTTACAAACAGCTTGCTTACACTTATCCTCAGTTGCATCTATAGCCTGTTGATGAAACAGTTCAGTAAAATTCATGTCCATTTACCAATTTAATTCAGGGAATTATGGCAAGAAAACTATATATTTTCGCTATCGGGGGAACCGGATCAAGAGTATTGAAAGCATTAACGATGCTTTTTGCATCGGGTGTTAAGATCGGGAATAATTTTGATACTGTTATTCCGGTTATAATTGATCCTGATACAAGTAATGGCGATCTGAACCGCACAAAGGATATATTGCGGTTGTACCAGGAAATAAGAAACCAGGTAGACCAGCCGGATGATTTCTTTTCCCAGGAGATAAGAACTATTAATGAAATGACTGTCAGCTCCGCGGTTGTTAACCCGGAATATTTTCAGTTCAAGCTTAAGGATACCGACAACAATACTTTCAACCAGTATATAGGATTTGACAGTATGAGTGACAATATTGAGGAAAAGGATGACAAGAACTTTATAAAATCACTCTTTTCTTCACAGAATCTGAAATCCAATCTTGATGTGGGATTTAAAGGCAATCCCAATATGGGGTCGATCATCCTTAATCAGTTCACAAATTCGGATGACTTTAAGAAATTCGGTCAGACTTTCGGGGATGATGATGCCATCTTCATAATTAATTCAATATTTGGCGGAACGGGAGCAGCAGGATTTCCTTTATTGCTGAAAAACCTCAGAGGAAATAGAAGCATGCCAAGGTATGCAAAGATCAGCCTGGCTCCTGTAGGCGGAATAACATTTCTGCCATATTTCTCACTGAACAAAAATGATGAGGTGAATGCGGAATCGTTTGAGGAAAAAGCCAAAATTGCCATAGAATATTATAACCGGACAATAATTTCACTTAACCAGATCAATACATTATATTTCATCGGGAACAGGGGCAATACCAACCAGGAGGATTATGCGGTAGGAGGACAGGAGCAGAGGAATAAGGCTCATTTTCTTGAACTTGCCGGCGCCCTGGCGATCCTCGATTTCTGTAAGGATGTTGATTCTCATAAAGCAACAACGCAGGTAAAGGAGTTCGGTATCGAACATGATACACAGAATATTACCTTCACTGATCTTAACATCGGGAATGCCAAGCAGCTTTCACCGCCCCTGACAAAGTTCAGGCTTTATACCGAGTATCTCGATAAAGGATTGTCAAAATCGCTTAACGTGTCGCGCTGGACAAAAAGTAATATAAGGCTGGTGAGGGGCAATAAACAATCGCTATTAAACAGTAATTATTTCAACAGCGCTGAATACAATACACAGATCCTGCCCTTTAATAATTATTTTACTGAATGGCTCAGGGAGATGAAGGAAAACAAGCCTGTTTTCAGCCCTTTTGAGGAAATAACCGCCGATGATGCGCTTGAACTTGTAAAGGGACAAACTCCAAAAGGGAATAAGAGCTTTAAGGCACTCGATATTCAGAACTGTCTTCTCACTGACAATATCTCAATCCGAAACAGGGAGAAGAAGCATACAATGCTCATAAAGATGTTTGGAAGATCAACAGAAAAGGTCTTATTGAAAAGAAACCTGGTAATTCGCTGAACAATGTCTAAAGTATTCAGAATTCATGAGGGACAGGATGGTACCGGATGGTTCATCAGCAACCCCATTTCAAAAAATCAGCTTCGAACTGTCAAAACAGAAGGGAAGGATGTTGCAACCTCTATCCCCAGTCCGTTTGCAAGGATCGATCTTGTAAAATCAGCATTCCGGTGGGTGGCAGATAATGGAATTAAAGGGAGTACCGCCCAGCATAAGCTGGTATCTGATGCACTTGATGTGGCACAGATGTTTTTTCTTTACCCAAAGTATAAAGATAAATACAGGATCATATCGTGGAAACCGGCTGACCGGTTCTTATCGCTGGCCGCTGACTCAAACTCAAAGCATTCTAAACTTTCCGAAACCCTTCAGGTCTACTGGACTCAGGATGCAGGGGTTTATAATTTTGATAGGGTTAACAGGCTTTATTTTATTCTGAATAATTCAAATCAGGTTATAGGAGGAACTTCTCCGGCGACTTTGTTCTTTTCAGCACCCGATGCAAAAGAAGCAGCTTCTGGCTTAAAAATAACATGCGGACACGATGTTCTGTTTGATAATGTATACGCCGATCTGGCGGAACGGGATGATAAGTCATTTATCGAATATTTATTCCTTCTATCCAGGCAACCACGTTTTGCAGATCTCTTTCCGGAGGTCTATTCATATCTGGCTGAAGTTTTTAATTATCTGGGAGGGGAATTGCAGTCAAAAATAGCTGCTCTTTCTCCCTCCGAACTTGATGGATACTCTCCGTGTCCGGTTCTTGATAATGAAATGAATACATGTGAAGTACTTGGTATAAAGCTTGGTGTCAGGCTTGGCAATCCTGCTGAAATTCAAAAGGAAAGTGATTTTGTTATTAAACCCGATTTGCCGGTTACAGGCCCTATACCTCTGGTTCTGCCAAATGACAGGTTTACACATAATTGGGCATATACATCCAAAAATGTCGTATGGGATCCAAATAATAAGATCCCTTACAGAAATGAGAAAATTTCGGGTACATCGAAGCTGCCTGTCCAGGGCGATAATTATCCCTGGCTGACTGCCGGTAATTTCTTTGAAGACAAGATAATTGAACTGCCCTATGCAATCGACAGTAAGAAGTTTGCTACCTGCGGATCTTTAAAACACTTTCTGCCATTAACACCCAAATTCTTTGATTACTTCAGGGCGGCAGATGTGTCAAGATACCTGGAGCTGACCAACCTGGCCGGAGGAGGAATTGAAGCTAAGCTTCTTATCCCCGTGAAAGGAGGGATAATGGTTCTCAAAAAATCCTGGCACCGGGAGGATATTATTCCAATGGAAATGCATCTGGCCATATTGCCGTTTATCCATGCCCCGGCTGCCGATCTGGACTATACTATCGGGTTTCAGGATAAGAGATTTAACAGAGACCGGGAATTATCGGTTGAGTGTTATGAATCGGGTAAGCATATCAATACCGGCAATCCGGTGATCAGGAAACAGGGCGATGGAAAAACTATTAAAAGCACCTGTTATAAAACCAAATCTTTTGATGCGATAAGGATAGGCAGCGACCCGGTAAACGGATTTATTGTTCCCATAATGCACCAGAGTCAGCCAAACCAGCAGGTTTCATTTGCAATTGATTTTGGTACAACAAATACCCATATCGAATATAAATACGGTGTGAATGCTGAAAACACACTCGACGTTACAGCTGACCAGCCAATGTGGCAATCCCTTATCGACAGGACAAAGGGTGAAACAAAGGAAATTGCCGATGATAATAATTATGAACGGGAGCTGTTTCCCTATGAGTTCAGTACTGTATCGAAGTATAAATTCCCTTTCAGGACTGCCCTTACTTATAATCAGAACATAAGCTTCATAGAACCAGTCGATGTCTTTTCCCATACAAACAACTTCTTTCTTTTTGAGAAGATACTGAATCCGACATATCTTCAGCTGCAGACAAAGCTTAAATGGAGCAACTATTCGTTGCCTGAAGATAAGATATTGGTGGAGAGTTATATAGCGGGTTTAATGTACATGGTGTTATATAAAACCCTGCTTCTTAACGGGGATCCCCGGAAAACCAGAATAACCTGGTTCTATCCGGTGAGCATGGATGCTTTCGAACAGGGAATATTCTTTGAGGTCTGGCAAAAAGCCTATAAGAAAATATTCCGGACAGGGGGAACAGATAACATCCAGGCAGTGCCTGAAAGCACAGCCCCGTATCTTTTTTACCGGACGGAATATCCAGGATTAAGTCTTTCAATAGATATCGGAGGCGGTTCATCAGATATTGCCGTTTTTAAGAATGCCACCAATTCACCCGAGTTCATTTCTTCTGTCAAGTTTGCCGGCAATGCAATTTTCGGTGATGGCTTTCCGTACGGGGCATTTGCAAATTCGTCGGATAATAATGGTTTCGTAAAAGTATACAGGCACAGCATTGAAAATGCAATAAATCAAAGCCCCCAGCGACGGGAAATACTTACAGATATTCTCAATAAAAGAAAGGATTCGGCTGATTTCAGCAGTTTCTTATTTTCTCTCGAAAATGAGAAAGATCTGATATTCAGTTATACCGACTACCTGAAGCAGGACAGGAAACTGAAGCTTCCGATACTCTTGTTTTATGGCGCAATAATTTATTATTCCGCAAATCTTTTAATGAAACAGGGGATGAAAGAGGTCCCGCAGAATATACTTTTCAGCGGAACAGCTTCAAAAACTATAAGGATCATTGATACCAAGCCCGGGAATCCAAACATAACCGATCTATTCAGGTATTTCTTTAAGCGTATAAATGGTATTGATAAATCACAGATAAGGATAGCCCTGTCGGATAATCCCAAGGAAATTACATGCAGAGGGGCTCTTAAAGCCGATCCGGACAAAGAAATGATCAATTGTCCCATTGTGTTCTGGATTGGAGGAAATGATGATTCCATCTGGGGCAAAGCGCTTGATAAGAATTCTGATATAGCTATTACTCCTTATTACAGGGATCTGGATAGGGATGGGAATAAATCTCTGATTGAAAGTTCTGTAAATCATTTTTTCAATCTGATGGATGATTATTTCATGTCAGTCAATCTTGAAGCAAATTTCGGGATCGACAATTCAGCCTGGCTGAAATTTCAGGAAATGCGATCATCAAACATAACTGATTTCCTTGAACAGGGTCTTCAGGCATTTTATAAATCACCATCAAAACATATTGAGGAGGCTTTATTCTTTTATCCGTTAATAGGTATCCTGAATAAGCTTGCATTTGAACTGGCAAATACTGCAAACCAATGAAAATACCTGTATTATTTGGTTTTCATGCCCTGATCCTCATGACCTGGATCTGGGGCTTGTCGGGATTTCTGCTGGGACTACTTGCAGGCTGCCTTGCGGTTTTTCTGTATTCCAGGGACAGTATTTATAAAATACTTGATACTGAAAAAAAGAAATACCTGAATGACCTGGAGAAAGATACCGGGAATAATCCCCTTCACAGGGAAGTTTTTAAATATATAGGTATAGTGGAGATTCTGAAGAAACGGAAAAATCTTAAACAGGACCAGCTTATTGCCAAGAATAATACAATAGCCGAATTAATGGTGCAGAATGAGGAATTATTTGATGATGTTGAGCAGTTAAGGAAAAGACTGATCAATCTGAAGATGAACAAGGAGAATCAGGCTTCAGCAGGGGAAGGATATTTTGTAAGATCACATGATCCGGCAGCGAAAACTGAAAATCCGTCAGAAATCTTTTTTACAATCCCCGAGAGCGACGGAAGTTTCAGGATCATGAATGCAAAATATACTAAAGGGATTGAGTGTTTTTATAAAATTATTCCTGATAAGAGTGATCAGAAAGGCGTACTTCATTTTTTATCGGGCGATTATGATTTACGGGCGCTGGAAAACATTGATTATTATTTAAATCCGGTTTGTGAGATCCAGAATATTTCAGGAAGGACATTCGCGAAAAGAATTGTAATGACTGAATCCGGAAGGGTGATTAAGAGAAATGATTCGTGGCAGATTGAAGAAAACGGAAAAGTAAAAGTAAAACTTGTTTGATCATGATCCTTCTCCAGATTAGCGCTGATACAATAAACACCTCTGCAGCAGCCGTACAGAATATTAATCCGTGGTTCGTGGCTGAAATCATCCTTATAACAGGCGTTATATTATGGCAGCTATTTCTTTCAGGTAAAATCTATCTGAAAATACTACAGTTGAAAGGGATTTTCACTTATCCTTTAAAGGTCAGAAGCGGATATATCAAAAAGAAAAACCTTAACAAAAAAGAAACGGCGGTTGATGATATTGTATTTGTCAGTGATGAAGATTAGCGGAAAAGAGCACAGCAGTCAGACCGATGAGGATTCTGTGAAAATAGCGGTAACTGAAGCCTTTGGTTCAGAAACAATTCTGAGGATAAGAGATTATATAAACACCTACCTTCTGAATAATTACGGAGCTGCTGTAAATTTCAGCATAATTAAAGATTTCATTGACCGTGAAGCGGATCTTAAGGATGAAGAGATATCCAATTCACTGCCCACTCCGTTATATTTAGGCCTTGCCTCCACAATGATCGGGATAATATGCGGGTTGTTTGCAATGCCTGCTCTTGAGGGCGGACAGTTCTCACAGGGGATTGATGCCCTGATAAACGGTGTCAAGCTTGCAATGCTGGGAAGCTTAACCGGTCTGTTATGTACCACGATCCTGACTTCATTTCTTTATAAAAAGGCCAGAAAATCGTTGCTTGAAGATAAGAATAAACAGATATCCTATCTGCAGGCCTGGCTGCTTCCAGAACTCATAAAAGCAGAAGATACTGGGGTGTCGGGATTAAAAGCCAGCCTCGACAGGTTTGCCCGGGTTGCAACCGGTATTTCTGAAAATATCTTCAAAGCTGCAGATCAGACCGGTCATAATATCCTGTTACAGCAGGATGTGATAAGGCAGGTTGGGGATCTTGATATCCTGAAAATATCAAAAGCAAACCTGGACCTTTTCAGGAGGCTTGAGGAAAATATGACTTCATTCGGGAAATTCTCTGAATATATTTCCCTGATGAGTCAGATCTCAGATAACCTGAAGGAATTTGCAAGCCGGACCAGGAATATAGATATTATTGTTAATCAGATGGATCTTTCACTTCAGGATAATGCCAGTTTATTACAGTTCCTGACAGCACATTTCAAAAAGATTGAAGCGGCAGGACTGAATTCCCTGAAGGCTGTGGATATGGCCGACCTGAGTTTTGCTGATGCTATAGAGAAGCTGGAAGCGGAGATCAGGAAAAGGGAGAAGGTTCTTAATAATGCTGCTGCAGATGCTGACGGGCATGCCAGGGATGCGATCGGCACTTTACATGAAGAAGTGGAGAAAAGGATAGCATTATTGAATAAAAATCTGGATGATGCCATTCCCCAATTTAATCACCTGGATCAGCTTGACCGTCTTCAGGGGATACAGGAAGCCATTTCATCAGGCAATGAAGGCATAAATACACTGATAATGGCGGTAAACAATCTCAACAGTTCCCTTTCAAACACCACTGTTCTGCACAAGCTCGATTTAATTGAAGATCACCTGAGCAGAAGAAGGACAAGACCGGTACAGTCTTCAGGTCAAACCGGATCAGATGCTAAAAGCCGGATACTCCGAATCTGGACCAGATTTCAGAAACAGGTTAAGCCTTACTTCAGGATAAGAAAGCGGAAATAATCATGAAGAAGAATAATATTTTCTGGATTGGTTATTCTGATTTAATGACTAGCATGTTCTTCATAATGCTTGTACTTTTTGTGGTGGCAATCGGATACCTGCTTGTAAAAAATGATGAGAACAGTGAACTTATCGGTGAGCTGACGATCAGGGAGCAGGGTCTTATTCAGGAAACAGAAAGGCTGCAGAAGCTTTTAAATCTTGAAGAACAATTTGAGCCATTGATCAGCGACAGCAGCTTTTATTACCTTCCTGACTGTAAAAAATTCATTGTAAAAGACCTGATGGGGATTGAGATATTTGATCCCAACCAGGTAAAGATCAAAAGGGAGTATATACAGCGGACAATAGCGATAGGGGAAAAAATAGACCGTTTTCTGGCTGATTTAAGCCGGCAGAACAAGGGTTTCTCATATCTGCTTGTCATAGAAGGCAATATGGCCAATGATTACCGTCATTCAAAACCGCCTGACAGGCCGGATTTTTATATCAGAAGCTATTCAAGGGCTCTTGCCGTGTATAATCTCTGGCGCAGCGAAGGAATCAATTTCAGGAAATATGATGTTGAAGTGATGATCTGTGGCAGCGGTCTTAACGGCCTGTGCCGCGACCCTGTCGAAGAGAACAACAAGCGGTTCTCGATTCAGATCATTCCTAAAGTTTCAAAGTAGTCCTTAAAAAGGTCTGCACTTATTTTGCTTTGATATTATAAGCCATTAAAGCATTTGAGTGCCGGAGGTAGAGAATCCCGTTTTTGATCACCGGATGTGCCCAGTATGGTCCCGGAGAACCCTGTGTGACCTTAAAGGTGCTGACCAGATCGAATTTCTGGCTGTCGGGTTTCAGTAATCCTACATTCCCGGTCTTTTCTTCATAAATATACAGCATTCCGTCTGCTGAAATAATCGAGCCTTTATTGTGCCAGAGTTCTTCCCACATCTTTTTGCCAGTGTTCCATTCGATGCAGCACCAGTTACCGATGCCGTTATTCAGCCAGTTGGCGCCATAGATATATCCGTTAACAAGTACAACACCTCCATGGTGTACATCGAGGACTTTGTCAGTCCAGACTACCTTTGCACTTTTCCCGTCTTTGGCTATTTCAATCATCATTCCTCCTGTATCGTAGCCTCCTGTTACATATACCCTGCCGTTACTGAATAGAGGAGTTACGCATTTTATCAGATCCCTTCCGCCGGCTCTTGCATCATGAGCTACTTTCCAGAGAATGTCGCCGTTTGAAGCGTCAACAGCCAAAGGCATGTCCCAGGGAGGCATTTATTATCATCTTCTTCCCTCCGTAATTGACCAGGATGGGAGAGACGTAACCGGGTTTGTCATTTAAGGCTTGCGGATTTCCAGATGAGAGTGCCTTTGGTTTTATCAAGGGCAATTGTCATTGTTTCAGGACCTCCGGGAGAATAGTATACTTTATTTCCGTCGATAAGCAGCGATTCAGCTATACCCCAGCTGCCGTATGTTCCTTTATGTAGTTCGCTGGCTTTATACGTCCAGACAATTTTTCCGGTGTTTCCATCGATACATGCCAGGTCGCCGGATCCGCTTGTACAGTAGACCCTGTTTCCTTCAACAGTGGGAGTTGCCCTGCTTTCGGGACTGGATGCTGTCCATGCCCTTCCGAAAACTGTCTGCCAGAGGATCTTTCCGTTCATATCCAGGGCATATAGTACATCGTCATTACCGGTGTTCCCTGTTGTATATATCTTATTGTTCCCGAATGTAACCGACGAATGTCCTCTGGACAGGTCGAGGTTCTCCCATACCAGTTCAGGTCCGTTTGCCGGCCATGATTTCAGAAGACCGGTTTCGGCTGAATTGCCGGTACGGTTCTCTTCACGCCATTCGCTGATCTCCTGTGCTGAGGCAAAGCCTGAAAAAATTGATAAAAGGATTATCGTCAGTGTGGTGGTTCTGAGTTTCATCATCTGATATTACTGGTATTAAATTATTTAACATTCACAAATTAGTATACGTCAAAGCAGGCGCAAAATTATTCATTTCATGTTAATTAACTGCAGGATATGACAAAGATCAGCTATGATTTATGTTTTATTAACAAGAAGTGGACTTATTTCTCAGAATTGAATCAACCACCCCGGCCAGACCATTTATATTTCTGCACGTCAGGTGATTTTGTGGTTGCCAGTTAATCTTCATCATACGATTGTTCTTAAGTATTAAAATGATGCTGTTTAAGTATATTTGCAATCACTTTATTTCTTTAATTATATTCCCTATGGAAATCCCGGTTATTAAATGCAACAGGATTCTTGCAATATCCCTGATAGCCCTGTTATTTACTATTTTTACAGAGATGACTGCACAAACCGATGGGCGTAGTAAACCCGGATTTCGTGTCCGTTCCGGCCTTGATGCAACATTAAACAGTGAAGAGGGATGGGCTGGTGCCCTGAATGAGAACGTTACCGTTTATGCAGACCGACCTTTCCGCATACGATTTGAATTGGAGCAATCTTCAGGTCCGGCTGCCGGATTGCAATTCAGGCTTCAATACCGGCGAAATAAAGGCGCCTGGACCTTTGCCGAAGCGCATGACTTTCCTCACCCGGAGCGAGATATCAGCATTGATTTTACTAAACATGAGGCAGGAAAGCGACCTGAGGGATGGAGTGTCGTGAAGGGCAATCCCTCCGGTCTGGTCATAGCGACAAACAGCAACCAGAATGTTATGCGGGCCAAATCGGATCAGGAACCACTTGCCGGGCTCTTCACACCGCCCTGGGAGGCTACAGAAATTGCATCTCAATTCCAGCTGGCTCCTGACAATCAAAGCGGGATAGCATTCGTTGTGGGCTATACCGACATCAGGAACTACTGTCTCGTGCATCTCGATCCCATCCCTGGCACAATACGGGTGATCCATATTATTGATGGGATAGAAAAAGTCGTTGCCGGGAGAAACACTGTGATCCCTTCCGGTCAATGGCTCGAAATCGAAATTCAAACAGAAAACCGCGTGATTGAAATTAATTTCCAGGATGGTTTGCTGGAAATGGATACAGAGCTTGAAACTGATATCCCCTGCTCAAAGCCCGGATTTCAGGTTCCTTCGAACAGTATAGTCGATTTCCGGGAATTCTCATTCCAGGGCGAAGCCAAAACTCCGCGGGTCAGCATAGTAAGCTGCACGGCATACCCGCACGGTATGACGGCCAACGACCTGTTGAAAGGTTCAACCAAACCTTTTCAGCCAGGTAAGGGGATAAATTTCGCTGAATTTACACCTGTATGGAGTGGTGCGAATGTTCACAGCGAGTTCGAATGGCCGGTTGTCATTCGAAGATTTGCTGATGGGGCTGTTACAAATAATGAAGGTGATATTTTCGAATTCAGGATGATCGACAGTAAAGGAACACTACAGATAAACGAAAATATTCCTGCACTCCGACTGTCCGTTCCACCCGGTCACGTTGGCGGAACATTCGTTGAAAACCCGGGGCGGATCGGACCCTGGCAGGCCTCCAATGGAGATCTATACTTCATCATGGAACCTGCTGAAACAGAAAATGTGTTCATGATGATAAAATCGACAGACAACGGGCGAACCTGGAACGAAGTGGATGGAGAAAACCGCCCTGTGACAAATGATCTTGAATCGGTAGACTCCCGGCTGGCCGGTAACACAATTCATATAATTCACCAGGTAACCCGGTCGACTGTTTATCATGCTTTCCGTACCTCTGATCATCCAACCCACCCCGATACCTGGGCAATACGGGATGAAGTAGCCGGAACCGTAAATGCCGTTGCCCAGACCGCGTCGTTTGCAATACGCTCAGACGGCAGTATAGTTGCGTTTTATCTTGGAACTGAAAAAATACATTACAGTATACGCTCAACTGAAGGTATCTGGAGCCATGGTGAAGACAATTGATCCGGATCTTCAACCCAATCAGGCCGGTCCACAGGCAGTGCTCGGTGCAAACGACATTATCCATCTGGCTTATTACGGAACGGATGGAACCATCTGGTACCGACGGCTTCTTCCTGACGGGTCTCTTACTGAAAGACAGCTGCTGGCATCAGGTGCCGGGACATCACGGGCTGAATATGGAGCAGTTCTTCCGCTTCTCTTTATTCCCCAAAGGAATGAGGTTGTCATTATTTACCGGCTCTCATCCGGAAACCTGTGGGAACGAAGGATCGTAAATAATGGACCTCCTTCAGAACCGGTCATGATAACAAATTCAAAGGTGATCACCGATGCTGTCGACTCACAGCAGGCCGGCGCCGATGCTTTAATCGATGGTGAAACCGTTTATGTGCTTTTCATCGATGAATCATCACGCAGCATTTTCAGCACTGATGATAATGGCGGTTGGCAACCTGCGAAGCTCAGGGTCGACAACATAACCGGATCGTGGATCCGCGGAAACATATACACCCGCAAAGATGGTAAGAGAGTATATGGATACATTTATGATGCCGGCTCCGATGGCGGTTCAGGGATGAATCGATTCGGTGAGATGGTACTAAACAGCAAATAAAGAAAAAAAATATCCCCGGATTTCGTTTAATGTATTTCGATAAGATGTCTTAGTTCCACTATATCTCTCTTGTCATCTGTATTTCCATACATTTGAACATCCCTCTCCGCATAAAAATCCCGGATTTCGTGTTTACTGCCATCATGATGGATTTTGCATTTAAAGATCAGATACCCAGTCCGGGATCCGAAAAAATATAGCCAGTTGTCTTCGTAATATATGAACCACCTGTCATCCGTTTCTTTTGGAATATTTCCGGATTTCATCTTATCAAATTGTAGCTGATTCAGTTTGATAGAAATCTTTATGCAATGAGGGATATTCATGTATTTGTTTCTAAATTATTTTCTGTCATTGTTTTTACAAATTTCCGAAGTCTGCAATGAAAAATCCACCTCATTTGTTACATTTTCTGTTCATATTGTTACATTTTGAACAATACCTGAGATTTAGTAGCGTAAACACCCTCTCTTTGTTTAGTCTTACGAATGAAGGAAATACCAAATTTGCGGAAAGAGAGAGCAAGTCCCGTGAAACGGGAGTGGTTAAGGGGGGTTGCTCGCTTCGCTCGCGAGCCCCAAGGGGAGATCCCTGCAAAGCGAAAAAACCAGATGACTTTTTTTACGGCCTCACTTCGTTCGGCCATCCCTGAGGGAACTTGCGCCAAAATTCCCTATCGGGCTTTTTGTTTTCATCCGGCCTCGGTCAGGCAAGCCTGGCTCGGCCTTCTGAAAACAAAAATCCCGCAGCGAGGCTGCGGGAGTAATTTGGAGTTGCGGAGAGAGGGGGGTTCGAACCCCCGGTCCCGCGGATGCAGGACAACGGTTTTCGAGACCGCCGCATTCGACCACTCTGCCATCTCTCCTAAATAATAAGCCACATTGGAAACAGAACATATCCCGCCAAGGCGGGTCCTTATTTCCGTCCCGCAAATTTGGATAAATTATTTCAATAATCAGGGGTAATCCTGACTTTTATAAGTAATCCACTTTGTATATTCTTTGCCCGAGACTTTATCTGCCTCGTTCAACTATCAACCTCGACGTGTAAATAATTCTGCCAGATGTAAGTCGTATTAGGTAAATCCCTGATGAAAATCCCTCAAGCGATATTTCATCAATATTCCTCCCTGATGATTCAATTAGCTTTACAACCCTTCCGGATAAGTCAATGATCTCTATTCTTCCGGATAATCCGTCATTTTCAATCCTTACAAGATCAGAAGCAGGATTGGGCCAGATCAATAACTTCCGGAATGACTGACCGGGCAGGCTCACGGATGAAAGATTCCCTTTCTCAACAGATATATTGTCAAGAAAAAACCTCTTCGTGAGTCCTTCAAATTTGAATTTTCCCGAAGCGGATCCGCCCGGAACAGCAATTGTCATTCTCTGAAAATTATCTGCCGGGGAAATTACATTCCCCATGGGAGTGATTGTTCAGATAAACCTGAACTGTTGATGCATCTCCCGGCCAGCATGAAATATCAAATTTCAGTATTAAATCACCCTGGGCAAGATTGACCGATGGTGTCTCAATCCAGCCGGTAAGTGATGATGTACCCATCTTTATCTCTCCTCCGGCAGAATAGACCTTTGATCCTGTCCAGCCGGGGATCCCTGTTCTGGAATCGAGCGACCCCGAAATGTCACTTGTCGACGGGGTTGTGTGCGTACCTGTCGTAAATCCCGAAAAATCTTCGGAAAATACAACCTGCTGTCCCTTCAGGATTAATCCTGAGGTTACTAATAAGAAGATGACAGCCGACCTTCTGATTAGCAGCGATCTTTTCATAACAATAAATATTTATTCCCAAAAAACTTTTAGCACTTGCTAAATTACTAAAATCCTGTTTTTACACGGGAAAGATTTTAAAGAAAATTCTAACTTCGCTGTAATATTATTCCAATCATTTCTAAAATAAATCATTGCCGTGGAAAAAAGAGTTAAATTGCTAATTATGAGTGCTTTGATAGCCACAATCCTTCCTTCATGCAGGAATAAAGAGGTAGCCGACAATTCAAATCCCTTCCTCAATGCTTACAATACTCCTTTCAATGTTCCTCCTTTTGACAGAATAAAGCCAGGCCATTTTGTTCCGGCATTTGAAAAAGGAATGAACGATGCACGGGCCGAGCTTGAAAAGATCGTAAATAATAAGAAAAGCCCTACATTCGAAAATACAATTGTAGCTTATGATGATATGGGCAAGCTGCTCAGGGATGTAACAGCCGTATTCCTTGAACTGTCCGGTTCAAATACAAACGATTCCCTGCAACAGATTGAGGTGGAAATTACACCAAGGCTGGCCGGATTCAAAGATGAAATAAGACTGAATCCCGCTCTGTTTGCCAGAGTTAAATCGGTATATGAAAATAAGGAGAGTTTTAAGCTTGATCCCGATCAGGATTTCCTTCTTGAGAATCTTTACAGGGAATTTGTAAGGTTCGGTGCAAATCTTTCTCCCGACGACCAGGAAAAGCTGAAAAAAATAAACCAGGAACTATCACTTCAATCTGTTAAATTCAATCAGAATGTTCTGGCAGAAAATAATGATTATAAAATGTTTGTAGAGCAGAAAGATGTTGCGGGATTACCTCAGTCGCTTGTGGCATCAGCTGCACAGACGGCAAAAGATGCAGGGGAGGAGGGGAAATATGCATTTACAACCCAGAGACCAAGTGTTTTCCCGTTTATCCAGTATTCTCCCGACAGAGTTCTTCGCAAAAAATTGTTCAATGCATATTGCAACCGGGGAAATAACGGTAATGAATATGATAATAATAAGATTCTGGCGCAAATTATTGCGCTAAGGGCGGAAAGGGCAAAGCTTCTCGGATATAAAACCCATTCCCATATAGTTCTTGAGCCACGTATGGCCAAAGAGCCTGAAAACGTGTTCAATCTCCTTAACAGCCTCTGGGAAAAGGCCGTTCCGGTTGCAAAGAAAGAGATAAAGGAGATGCAGGCAATCATCGACAGGGAAGGAGGGAAATTTAGGCTGGAGGCATCCGACTGGTGGTATTATGCTGAAAAGCTGCGAAAAGAGAAATATGATATTGACGACAGTGAATTGCTTCCGTATTTCCGCCTGGAAAATGTCCGCGATGGTGTTTTTGAACTGGCAAACAAGCTTTTCGGAGTGAAATTCATTCCGCGGACAGATATTCCTTTACCCCATCCGGATGCCTTGCCTTTTGAGGTGGTTGAAGAGGACGGATCTCACCTGGGGGTATTATTTATGGATTTCTATGCACGTGAAAGCAAACGGCAGGGTGCATGGTGCGTCACATACCAGAGCCATCATCTTGAAAAAGGCAGCGTCGTTCATCCGATAGTGGTATTAAACTGCAATTTCAGCCGACCTGCGGGAGATACACCCGCTTTGTTAACTCTTGATGAAGTCAGTACAATATTCCACGAATTTGGTCATGCTCTCGATTTCATGATGAACAAAAGCAGATATAATACAATTTACCAGGCATGGGATTTTGTGGAACTTCCGTCACAGATAATGGAACACTGGGTAACCGAACCTGATGTTCTCAAATTTTATGCAAAGCATTACCAGACAGGAGAAGTCATACCTCAATCACTTGTTGAGAAAATAAATAAGAGCGGATTATTCAATCAGGGCTTCTCGAATGTCGAGATCCTTGCCGCATCACTTCTCGATATGGCTTATCATACTCTGGAAGCTCCGGTTGAAATTGATATCCAGAAGTTCGAAAAAGACTATCTTAACAGTATAGGATTACTTCCGGAAATAGTTGCACGTTACCGGAGCACTTACTTTATGCATATTATCAGTGAGTATGACGCCGGTTATTACAGCTATACCTGGGCAGCGGTTCTTGATAACGATGCTTTTGAAGCATTTAAGGAGAAGGGAATATTCGATAAGGCTACTGCCAACTCTTACAGGAAGAATATTCTGGAAATGAACGGTAACATGGATGCAATGCAGATGTATGTTAATTTCCGTGGCCGGGAGCCCGAAATCGAACCGTTGCTGAAGAACCGCGGACTTATCTAATGTCACGCAATCGTCCCGTGAGGGTGGTAGAGCTGTCAACTTAAGTCCCCATTCAAAAATTTTTGCACACCAGGCAAAATGACAACATTGTACGATTCAAATGGTGTGTAATTTACAAAATATTGTCATTAGCTGGAGTTTTGGAGATATAAGTTTCCCCTCCTTTTTTCAAGGAGGGGTGGCCAGACCACAAAATCATATAACTTGCAGAAATGTATAGTTCTGGCCGGGGTGGTTGACTCAATTTTTTTTTACTTTTATTCTAATGGATAACAAACACCTTTTCAACCGAAAAAGTCTCAAACCTCTCAGGTCATAATCAACCACCCCGGCCGGGAAAGCAGAATTGTAAACACTTCAAAATTAGCAATCCCGGCCACCCCTCCTTAAAAAAAGGAGGGGAAACTACTATCCCCAAAACTACGTATGTGGGACGCGTTTAATATTACCTGAATGCATTTTCTATTTCCTGGAGCGATACCCCTAACATATTGACTGATACTTTATCCAGAAGATTCCTGTCGCCTGAAATGTGAACTGTATACTGCACATGAGACAGCTTTTCCCCCGGTTTCAATGCGGCGGCAGGGGAGGAGGCTTCCAGTTCATAGAAAGGTCCCATCTGGGAACCATCTTCCAGCGGTCCGTCGTTGTAGGAGTTAAGTGCATCACCTGAATACGGATCTTCCTGAAGCTGCCATGCGGAATTAACATAACCGGTGATACCCTGTGGCTGTTTACAGATAAGCAGTGTAAGAATATTATTAGCTGAATCAAAACTGCCCATGATACCCTTTGCCCTTAGTGGCGGAAGACCTAACTTTCCGCGGCTCTTTCCGTCGCACCTGAAGAAAATATGTTCTCCTTCCACTTTCAGCCTGTCGGCAGCTATCTTACCGAAATAATTATCATTAACGGGAGGGCCCATAACCTTTTCATCACCCTTGTTGAAGGGGATTACAACTACAACAGAAGGAGAAGGTATGAACATTCCAAGCATCCATATCGATAATTGTCCGGTCTCCCTTAACCATTCATTTGTGCCATTATTTGTAATTGTGTTATCTGATTTGTAGGCAACTATGTTAACCCCTTCAGGATCGATGCCAGTTTGCTTTCTGATTGATTCCCCGGTGAGGAGGATAACCTCTCTTTCGAGCCTGAATTTCAGGGCTGTGCCGCTGAAATTTGCTGTTTCAACATCACATGCGAAGAGCGCTGATGAGTCGGTCTGATTAATGATTTCAAACGGGTCAGTATCCAGAAATGACGGTACCTGCCAGTTATCATAAACAAATTCATCTCCCTTCTTAAAGTAAATTGAGAACTGGCCGCCCTCGGGACCCAGCCAGAGCCTCTCTTCTCCTCCGAATGCATTAATATGGGGCTGAATATCCCCTGAAGCAATAAGCTTATGGTTGATCCATCCGAAGCTGAATCCATTGTCGCCTTCTGCTGTGCTGGTCATTACCCTGCCCTGCCACCCGGGGATCAGCGCAATGGCAGAGTTGTTCTTTCTAAGCTCAATAACACTAACATACTTCTTCAGGAAGTCGCGGTTATAGCCATACTGACTTGTTATGTCTGTTGTCATATCATTTGATTTTTGATTTTCACTCTTTGTTCTGCCACCACATGATGACAGTACGAACGGGATCATCAGGAAAATAATTATACGTTTCATTTCGGTAAATATAAATTTTAAAACTTATTGATCCTTAGTGTCTTAGTGTTTTAGTGGCATTGTTTATTGCTACCAGGACACAAAGACACTAAGTTACACAAAGAATATATTAACGTATACATTAAATTTGTATGAACTTCTCAAAATGGATAACAGATATTTATGCGGTCTGGATGCTGAGGAAATTTCTGAGCTGATAAAGGCCGGTGGCTTTACTCATGCTCATGCGGTAATTGTTGCAGGACTACTTTATAAAAAGGGAAGTTCTGCTTTGGAAAAGAGCACCAGAATACCGAAGAGGCTTAAAAATTATCTGTCGGAGGTCTCACAGACCGGGATATCCTTACCTGTCAGATCAGAAGGATCTGCTGACGGGACAATTAAATATTTGTTTGAATCTCCTGACAGGAAGAAATTTGAATCTGTTTTTATTCCTGATGAAAAGCGTAAAACCGTATGTGTGTCGACACAGTCGGGTTGCAGGATGGGGTGTCCGTTTTGTGTCACGGGCAGATATGGTTTTCACGGTAATCTGTCGGCAGGAGATATTGTCAGCCAGGTCATCAGCCTTCAGAACAACGGAAAAATCACCCATGTAGTTTTTATGGGAATGGGAGAACCCATGGACAATATGGACAATGTGTTGAAAGCAAGCAGGATACTTATAGCTGAATGGGGTATGGCGATCAGCCCTGTGAATATAACTGTCTCTTCGGTAGGTATTACTCCGGCAATAAAAGAATTCCTGGAAAAATCGGATTGTAATCTGGCACTGAGTCTTTATTCTCCTTTCCATGAAGAGCGTAAAATTGTTATACCTGCAGAGAATGCGTATCCGGTAAAGGAAATAATAAATATGATGGCACACTTTCCGCTGAAAAAGAAGAGAAGAATGACAATAGCATATGTTATGATCAGTGGGATCAATGATACTGACAGGCATCTTGAAGAGCTTATAAAAATAACAGGAGGAACACAGATACGGGTCAATCTCCTTCCTTTTCATCCAGTTCCGGGTGATGACAGAAGATCATCGTCTGATGAAAGACTGCAATTCTTCAAACATAACCTGGTTATGGCGGGAATATCAGCTTCAGTCAGGAAATCAAGGGGTACAGACATATCCGCCGCCTGCGGGTTGCTGGCATCGGGATTGGTATAATCCGGAACTGTCAAAAGAAAATCTTTTAACCGCAAAGAACGCTAAGTTACCGCAAAGTGCGCAAAGGGTCATTGTGCAATAACAGGCTTTGCGGTTAATGAGGATTTACAAGCTGGAACATGTATTCATCCAGATAGCCGTCAGAGGTTTTAACCCAATCCTTTTTTATTCCGATCTGCATAAAACCGAGCTTTTGGAAGAGTTCGATGCTTTCGCTGTTATTAGCAAGGATATTGCACCATAACTGATGAAGCTGAAGTGTCCCGAAGCAATAATCTGTGAGACATTTCAGGGCCATTGAAGCGTATCCTTTTCTTCTTTGTTCCTCTTCGGCGATCAGGATACCGATCCCTGCCCTGTTATGGAAGGGGTCAAAGTCAAAAATATCGATGGTGCCGATTGTCTGGTTCCCGGAGATCAGGTCGATCATAAGCCTCAGCTGCCCCGTTTCATAGATACTCTTATGGGAGTTCCTTATATATCTCTTAAGAGTATATTTTGAAAACGGAGCAACAGTATTGCTTATGATCCACCAGGAGTTGTTATTCTCCCAGTTGTAGAGCAATTCAAGATCTTCCGGCTCAATAGCCCGCAGTCGTACATCCTGGTATTTCATAAAACCGCTTTACAGATACTGTTATAGATTACCTATTGGTTTTCAGTGACATATGCATCGACAAATCCTTTTGCTTTCACATAATTCAGATACTTTTCGGCATCTGCCTTATCATAGAATACACCTATAATGTATGTTGTTCCGGCAGCATCCTCACTTGTCCTGATAATCAGTTTCCCGCTAAGGTCAAGATTGCTGAAATAGCCTGCACTCATCTTGCCGGGCGACTTTTTGAGGACAATTGAATATTTACTTGTTGACGGATTCACCAGTTCTTCGGGTGTTTCAGTATCAAGTCTTATTACAACTCCTGTCCCTGGTTCTATTACTCCGAAGGTGGCCCGTCGGTTGTATTTCCTTCCTTCAGGGTTATCGGTGCCGTTACGGTTGGTGTTGATAGCTGCAAAATTAGATTCTCCGAAAGCTTTCTTGACAAACCTGGCTGCAGGGATCCCCGATGCGGTTACATAATCAATGACTGTCTGGGCTCTCTTATCAGCAAGCTTTCTGTTATATATAATACTTCCGAGTGCATCTGTATATCCTGCTACCTCTACTTTCAGATCGGGATAATTTTTGAGGATGGTTTTCAGAGTCTCAAGGCTCTCTTTTGCATCACTTGTAAGTGCATGGCTGTCGAAAGCAAATAGAATATTCCTGATCACCAGAAATTCGCCTGTAATTGCTTTTTCAGGTATCAGTGTCGGATTTATCTTCATATACTGACTGAGGAAGTAAAGCGGCAGGCTCAGGTTTGTTGTATCGGTCCTGTAGCCTGAATGGCTTACAATAAGATGATAATCCCCTGGTTTCAGGTCAAAATTGAATGATCCGTCGTTGTTTACAGGGATTGTCTGAAGGACAGTACCTTTCTTAAGTTCCTTTAGGATCATTTTCGCCTGTGCCGGAATGACATTCATTCCATCGGCGAGCTTGAGAACACCTTCAGTCCTGGTTATTTCATCTGAAGGATCCACGCCCACTATCGCGTAGATATTCCTGGCGCCTGTTTTTTCATCGTAAAGGCTTGTTATGAAACCGGGTGCATTATTATTAAGGCGGAAGAAGATATTTTCAGCTGTTGTATTGAAAGCAAACGGCATTCCCACGGGCTGGTCCCAGTTTCCATATCTATTGACAGCGGAGCGGAAGAGATCATATTTACCCATGCTCATGTGGCCTTCTGAACTGAAAAGAAGTGCATTATTGTCAGTATCAAAGAAAGGAGCATCCTCATCCCAGGGAGTATTGATCACCTCACCGAGATTGACCGGTTCACCCCATATTCCTGCAGGTGTTTTTTCGGATACCCATAAATCGAGTTTCCCGAATGTGCCCGGACGGTTACTTGACAAGTATAATTTATTGGCATCGGGAGTTATAAAGCCATGTGATTCCCAATATATTGTATTGACGGGTTTCCCGAAGTTTTTTATTTTACTCCAGGTGGCGCCGCTTCTTTCGCTGAAATAAAGGTTTCCGTCATCGCCATCGTTTATATAAAGTACCAGGAAGCGGCCATTGCCTGAAACAGAATTGGTATATAACCTGTCGAGGCCACCCAGCTGCTGAGTAATATCAACCGGTTCTTCCCATTTGCCGTTTTTGTATGAGCATAATATCCTGTTTTTCCCATCTGCTCTTTGAGTGAAAATAAAAACCGAATCATTCTTCGATATAACCGGGTTCATTGCTCCGGGGTAATCGGTCATCCATGATGTGAAAAGTTCGGGTAATACTCTTACGGGTTTCTTCTTTGCTTCAATTGCATACCTGCAGTTTCTTATCTGGAGGTCATAATATTCAGCCATCTCAATATCTTCTTCACTAGTTCCCAGTTTACCCTTAAGATCAGTGAAGATTGATTCTGCTTTTTCCGGATTGTCATTGAGATGATAAGCTTCGGCAAGATACCTGTATGTGTCAACAGTGGCTTTTTGCCCGGTTTCGGTATATTCCTTCCTGTTTGCTGCAACATTTTTTGAGGCAGATTCAAGAAGCTTCAGGGCTTCCGCCTTCTTCCCGTCCAGTTTCAGATAGCAGATCCCAAGCTTGGCCTGGATGTTTGCATTGTCGGGAGATGCTTTCAGGATCGGCTCATATAGCGATGCAGCTTTCTCAAAATCATTGTCATAGTAGAAAACCACATCGGCGGTCTGGACCAGTTTGTTAAAATCCTTAATGGCGGATTCCTGAGATTTAAGCGGACTGAAGAAGCTGATAAGCAGGAAAATACCTGCAATTTTTTTCGTTAAATTGTTCATTATTGTAATACTTTTTTAATGAATATCTCATTGGGATACCCTCTTTTTATAAGTTCGAGCCTCCATGCCCTGGCTTCATCCTTCGTCATGAACTGGCCTGTAGTATACCTGTAGAATTTGTCCTTCTCATTAAACATTACCTTCATATCAGCAATATACCTGAAGAAACTTACATCAACAGGATTAAAAAGGGCCATTACCTGAATAGTATAATAAAGTACTCCCGGTTCATCTGCTGCATCGGTTATATTCAGAACGTTAAGGTTCCGGATAAGGATACTGGTGTCGACTGTTGCAACAGAAGGTATTCCTGCAAGGTTTATTCTTTCATATTCACGATGAAGAAGTGAGGAATCCCTCATCAGGATAACATCATCAATTGTTATTATCAGGTCGGGGCTGTCGTTTGCTATTGTTGTATCAACTGCAGCCTGGAGGTATCCGTCGCCCGAATAAATTATTTTAAAATCTCCTGGTGCGACGGTGATGCTGTATGAACCTGATGATTTGTCGGGGGTGGTTCTGTAAAGTGTTTCTCCCGATTCCTTGCTGAGAACAACTATATAGTAGTTCTTGTCCCCGGCAAGTACTGTGTCAATAAGCCGGAGATTACCTGTAATTTCATATATCTGGTTAACATCGGGTCCTCCTATTCCGACATAGAAGATGTCTCTTTTCTTATAATCCGTTTTCATTGAATAGTAGGCATTCACCCCGTTATTCACCGGCTGAAAGAATTTATCATCATCAGTTGAATTAATAGGGGATCCCAGGTTTTCAGGCGTTCCCCAGCCGGAACGCTGCAGGCGGCACCGGTAATTATCAAATCCCCCTATCGAATTGTGACCTTCTGAACAGAAATAGAGAAGGGAATCATTGAGAGTGATAAAGGGATTATCCTCATTATAAGATGTATTCACTGCTGTACCCAGGTTGACGGGAATTCCCCAGTCGCCTGCAGCATCAATCTCCGAAACATAAATATCCAGTCCGCCCTGGCCTCCTTCCCTGTTGCTTGTAAAATAGAGCTTCTTACCATCGGCCGAAACGGCAGCATGGGATTCATAATATTTTGTGTTGATATTTTTGTTAAGCTTTACAATCGGTGTCCAGCTTTCATTTACATATTTCGAACTGTATATATTTCCGTCGAAATCGTCGTTCTTGTAGAGGAAGAGTTCTGTCCCGTCGGAGCTGAGGGCACATGTTGAACAATCTTCACCTGCAGCCAGCTGGGTGGTTATTTCGACCGGTGACTGCCATCTGCCTCTTATTTTCTTCGAAAAGAAGATTACGTTTACAAGACCTCTGCGTTCAGTATATGCTATTGTGTTACCGTCAAAGCTTACGGCTGGATTTTCATTCATCGATCCCTGGCTGAAATCTCCACCCAGCATACGTTTGCTTATTGCAACAGGATTTCCTGCATACCCGATTGCATTTTCACATGCCTGGATCTGCTGATTGACAAAATCGAGATTCCTGATCCCGCCTTTTTTTTCTGTTTCCGAGGCAAGAGATTTGAAATTTCTGAATGTTGTCAGACCTTTCTCCAGCTCATTATTGATCATATATGCTTTTGCAAGATAGAACCAGGCATCAAGCGGAGCTCTCTTTTCTTTAAGCGATTTTGTTCTGGAATCATAACTTGCATTTTTTACAGCTTCTTCAAGAAAAGGAATAGCCTTTTCCTTTTCATCCGGAATGTTAAGATAACTTGTTCCTATTTTATATTTCAGATTGAGATTTTCCGGATTTTCAAGGAGTAAATAGAGCTGGTTGGCCAGATCGTATTCCTCGTACAGATAGTGAGCTTCAGCCTGCTTGTATATTTCCTTCATCTCTTTTGCCGACTGGGATGAGGCGCAAACAGGGAAAATTATCAGAGCCAACAACTGGACCTTTAGTATCTGGTACTTTACTCTGAAATGGTTCATAATAACAAATGTAGTGTTTATTAAATAGTGATCCTGCAGATTACCGGGCAATTTTATTTAAATGTTATTTTGTAGATATCATAGTTACCTGAGCCTTCCGCTTCCTTGTAAATTGAGTAATAACCTGATTTCCCGTTTGCCGTCGGCATGAAGAAAATATTATCATCAGGGGTATTCAGCGGGTAACCAAGATTCATGGGGTTGCTCCATATGTTATTTGACTGAAGTTCTGATCTGAACAGATCATAACCACCCATTGTAACATGGCCCTGTGAGCTGAAAAATAAGGTCTTCCCGTTGTTGATAAGGAACGGACGGTCCTCATTCAGGGGTGTGTTTATTTCAGGGCCAAGGTTTACTGCCGGCCCCCAGTCACCTCCTGTTTTTTTCGAGATATAAAGATCAAGTCCGCCATGCCCTCCCGGCCGGTCAGATGCAAAAATCAGTCTTTCACCGTCGTCGGAAATGAAACCATGCGATTCCCAGTATTTCGTATTAATATTCCTGTTCATCCTTTTACATGCCCCCCAGGAGACACCGTCAAAGGAACTGTAATAAAGGTCACTGTTAAAGTTGTCATCGCGTGAAAGCACCAGTAATTTTCCATCCGGAGAAAGGCAGGAGATATACATGTCACCATCTGACATCAGTTCAGGGGTTATATTGACCGGAGGGGCCCATTTACCACTGACGAGCCTTGACAGCATTACGGCATCATAAAATTTCAGCGAGACCATGAATGCAAATGTTTTTCCGTCAGAAGATATAACAGGATTGAAGTTTGACTTTTCGTCATTAAAAATGGGGCCCAGGTTTTCTTCAGAATATGCTACCGGTTTTGATATCATTTCTTTTGCGGTATTGCATGATCTTATCTGCTGTTCAACAATCGCACGGTTCTCAAGGTCGTCTTCCAGAAGGGTGCCGGCAAACTTCGTAAAGGCATCTTTTGCTTTGTCGAACTGGTAATTGACAAGATATGCACAGCCGAGCTCATATAATGCATCGTAAGGAGCGGAAAGCTCACTGATTGTACCCTCTTCGGGTTTGGCCGACAGATTTTCAGATGCTGACTTCAGGTATTCTATCGCCAGATTCTTTTTCCCGGTTATATTCAGATAGCATGCTCCGATCCGGTAAGCAACATTTGAATTGTCAGGCATCTTTTCATACAGTTCAAGGTAGAAGGGGAGGGCATCCTGATAATCCTCGCTCATAAAGAAATATTCCGCTTCGATAAAATTATCCTGGAGTGAGCTTACCTCCTGGGAGTTTAGTGTAAGTGAAAAGAGAAGTGAAATAAAGACAATTGATATTCTAAGGCGCATAACTACTGGTTTTTGTAACAAATTTAAACAAAATGCCAAAAAATAACAATTTAAAGCTCATTTTAAAGGCATAGTGCAACTGATTGCCGTGCTAAATAAATTTACTTCTTCTCCTTATCCCTGTTTCTTTTTCTTAACAGAATAATTAAGAGGAAGAACAGTCCGGCACCTGCAATAAGCCACAAATACCAGAGGCTGCCGTTCTTTCCGCTCTTTTCATCCGGAAGGGTTGCTGGAGTTTTCACATTCTCAGTCGCAGTTTCTTTCCGGGCCGTTTCATCCTTTGCCGCTTTTTCAAGTTCCGAAATTGCTGCTGCCCTTTTCTCTGCAATCACCTCAGGATGTTCCGGCCTGATAATCAGTGGTCTCTTGGTTATTTTACCACCCGAAACTGTTATCTCTTCAACAGATGTATTATTATACTTATCCGTTAAGCTGAATTTAATTCTTCTGTCACCCTGTTGCGGTGCAATCTTATAGTTAAAAGTCGAATCCGTTATATTGAACTGTTCTGAAAAGAGTAATGAATCTCCCTGCCAGTGTTCAACTGTCAGTAACGAATTTGGTTCAACCACAAGAGGGATAGTAAGTGTATCCCTTCCTGATAAAATGAAATTCTTTTCATCACCGGCATCAAGATGTGCCGTAAAATCACTTTTTGGCAGTACAGTGGGAGGTATTATGAATGAATCTGCCTTACTTGTAAGAGGAAGGTGAATATCTCTCCTGAATCTCTCAATACCATTGGTCTCGTAAGTGACAGTATGGTCACCGTTAGTTACAAGCAATTCATATTCACCGGTTTCGGGATCTGCATAATCTTCGGAAATTTGGTCAGGATTCCTTGTATTCACAGAGCTGATCCTGATCCTGTCATCTGTTTTCAGATTAATATCAGCAACTTTTACCACCCCCCTCACCATGAATTTCCTGGGGTGCTTATTTGAAAATATCTCTAGTCTGTAAATATCCTGTCTGCCGAAACCCGAAGGGTTGAATTTAGAAAAATAGCCTTCATATCCCTGGTTCAGAGGTACAAAAAACACGTCATCGTCGGTTGAGTTGAGGGGATAGCCGGCATTCAGAGGTACCGACCATTCACCGTTGTTCAGGATGCTTGAATAGAAAATATCATGGCCTCCCATATTCAGATGACCCCTGGAGCTGAAGAAAAGTGTCCGGTCATCTCTGCTCAGGAAGGGGGTCTCTTCATTGTAGATTGTATTTATTACCGGTCCCAGGTTGACTGCAGGTCCCCAGTCACCGGTACTGTCTCTGCGGGAAACAAATATATCGAGGCCTCCAAGGGTACCCTTCCTGTTACTTGTAAAATAAAGCTTCTTATTGTCATGTGATACCACGGCATGAGATTCCCAGAACTTGGTGTTAATATTATCATTCAGCTTCGTGACCGGGCTCCAGGTCCCGTTACTGTATGTTGTTGTGAATACATTGCCGTCGTAGTTTTCGGAGTTGTATAGGTAGAGAACCCTGCCGTCGCCTGAAAGTGAAGCCGGGTATATGTTCCTGTCAATTTTAAGAAGTTCATTCATATTACGTGGTTCCGTCCACACTCCATTAACTTTGGTTGAATACAGGATAGCATCATAGAACGGAAGGCTTTTAGAAAAAACGATCATAGTTTCATCATCAGATACAACAGCATTGGATTCCGAGGAGCTTCCGTTAACATTGTTGCCAAGATTATCTTCCCTTATATAGACCGGGGAGGACATAAGGTCCTTTGCATTCAGGCAGGACTGTATCTGGAAGGCAACAACAGAGGTGTCATAAATTTCAGGGTCGAGCTTTTCCATAAAAAGCTTATATGTTGAAACCGCCTTGTCGAGCTGGTTATCTATCCTGTAGGCATTTGCCAGGTAATAGAGTGCATCGTATGGAGCCCGCGTTTCCCGGAAACTGCCTTCCCTGTATTCCGGATTAATATTCTTTACTGCATCTTCCAAATAGCTGATTGCTTTTTCCTTTTCACCGGGCATGTTCAGAAAACACTGTCCTATCCGGTATTTGAAGTTTGAATTTTCGGGATAGATTCCTGTCAGTTCCTGGTAGAGAGGAAGAGCTTCCCTGTAATCTTCAAAGAGGATCCAGCTTTCGGCATCATGGAAATTCATTTTATTTTCTGCTCTCGACTGGGGAAAGATATCAGTACTGATCACTAAAATCAGGAACAATGCAATCAGTATAACCTTTTTAATCATATTAAAGATATAAATTGGTATAATAAAACCTGATAATTATGTAGTTATGAGCCGGATTGCGGCGGTACACCTGTTTGCAGATTTATAATTGTTAATTGTATTGAAGCCAATCGGTTTTAGCCGCAATATAGTAAAAAAGGACGATAGGAGGCCGTCCTTTTTATCAACCGTTGTTAATATCTTGTCAACAGTAACTTATATTGTCCGGAAGCCTGAAATTCAGGTGTTTTTTACTCAGGGAAGGATAATGTCGGCGGAATAGTTTTCGAGTACTGACTTTAACTTTTTAAGGAATCTCCCGGCAAGTGCTCCGTCGATAACCCTGTGATCATAACTTAACGATAATATCATTATCTGGCGTATGCCGATAAGATCCCCGTCAGGTGTCTCTATCACTGCTGGGGTTTTCCTTACCGCACCGGTCCCGAGGATTGCAACCTGCGGCTGGTTGATTATCGGTGTTCCGGCAAGATTATCGAAGCTCCCGAAATTGGTTATGGTGAAGGTCCCGCCGGTGATCTCATCCGGTTTCAGCTTGCCTGTCCTGGCACGTTCTGCCAGATCGCTAACACTCCTTGCAAGACCATTCAGGTTCTTCTCATCTGCATTCTTTATCACGGGAACAATAAGATTTCCGTCGGGAAGGGCTGTGGCAATCCCGATGTTTATATTCCTTTTCCTGATTATTTTACTTCCATCCACAGAAATATTGATCATAGGGAATTCTGAAAGGGCTCTTGCGGCAGCATCGGTAAATATCGGGGTGAGTGTAAGCTTGTATCCTTCCGATGCAAGGAACTTATCCTTTACCGAATTTCTCCAGTTCACAAG
Source organism: uncultured Bacteroidales bacterium (assembly GCA_963700275.1). Lineage (GTDB taxonomy): Bacteria > Bacteroidota > Bacteroidia > Bacteroidales > VadinHA17 > LD21. The sequence continues at coordinate 59,246 of CAVOWZ010000019.1, forward strand.
TTTAGTAACATCGGCATCGATAAAGGAGGTTACATGAGCCGATGTTTTTTTTGAAAGGACCATGTGATCGGCAATCAGCTTCCGGACCCTGTCCATCTCAATTATTTCATCTCCCCCTTGTGCAACAGTTTCAGCAGGTTTTGACTTTGGTTTCACTTCAACCGGCTCGACCTTGTTGCTGAGGTTTTTCACTTCAACTTTCCGTGATTCTGCAAATCTGAATATATCATCTTTTGTTATCCTGCCGTCCATTCCTGTCCCTTCTATTTGATCCAGATCGGCATAGCTTATTTTTTCTGCAGAAGCGATGCTTTTTACAAGAGGGGAAAGGAATTTTCCTGCAGGTGTTCTGCTCTTAAGTTCGTGGGAAACGGTTTCGGTTTCTTTTATTACTTTTTTTTCTGCTGAAATAGTTTCCCGTATCCTTTCAACTTCTTTTTCGATTTTTGCCGGTTCATCAGGTGACCTGACTATACTATGCTCTATTACAGCAATCACATCGCCGACCTTAACTACCGACCCTTCATGTGCAACGACCGAAACAATCTTACCGTCGGCCGGTGCAGGGATCTCGGAATCTACCTTGTCGGTGGCAACTTCCACAAGGGGATCATCTTCCTTTACTAAGGATCCTTCGGAGACAAGCCATTTGTTTATTGTTGCTTCAATAACACCCTCGCCCATCGAAGGAAGTAATATATTCACGGTTGCCATAATTCAGTGTGTTTTGATTTTCGTATCATGATAACATAATGAACAGAAAAATGTTCGGAGTTTTAATCAAACAATTATCAGGACGCTGATAACTTATATTATTCAAATATTTTTTGCTCTACTGTATAACTAATTTAAAATTTTCCCATATTTTGTTAATTGGTATTATTTTGTGAAACCTTCGGGTCCTTTTTTAGTTACGGATCCGCTTCCGATGAGAAATCTCTCATTCGCGGATGCTATCCTGATCGTGATCCTGCGATCTGAAATTTGATACATGGAATCGATTATCCCTGAGGCTCTAATTCTCCCGGCAGTAAAGATGACCTGACTGATCCTGTTTTCCTTCAGTATCTCATTGATATTATTAATATTTCCGGGATTATTTTTATCCGTATCGCTCATGCCGGTGCTGATCATTACGGTTTCAGCAGGAATGCCGGCTGATAATAAAAATTCTGTAACCTTTTTGCAGCCCTCAGGATCTGAAACAATTGCAGTTTTTATCGGTCGTGAATGGCCGGAGCCTGACTTCCGGGGGTTTATTATTGAAGAAATACATGTCAGAAGGGGAACGAATATCCTTTTGAGAAACCTGTGAACCACCGATAATCCTGCGCGGAAAAAGATCGCTGTACGGATGGCAAACGACATTTTTTTAAAATTACCATCATTAAAATGTTTCCGTACGAAAATCAGCATCGCCCTGTAGAAATTGACCACAAAATCAATATTCTCCTTCCTTGTACTTTCTCCTTTGAAATGGAGGATCTTTACTCCCGGATAATAATAGTTTTTAAATCCTTCTTTCATTATCCTGTAGCTGTAATCAATATCTTCGCCGTACATGAAAAAGCTTTCATCCGGCAGACCTGCCTTCAGCACAGCTATCCTCCGCAGGAACATAAAGGCGCCGGCAATAATGTCCACAGCATGAGTTTCAGTTTTATCAAAATTTCCCAGATAGTAACGATTGAACCTGTCTGAACGGGGGAAGAGATATGATAATCCCGATATCCTGTAAAATGCGGTTTCAGGATCCGGAAGTCCGCGTTTCGACTCCGGGAGAAATTTTCCTTTCCCGTTGATCATCATAACTCCCATGGCGCCGGCATCAGCATGGCTCTCCATGAAATTGATACATTTCCTGAATGTATCTTCACCGATAAAGGTATCGGGATTAAGCAGAAGCAGATATTTCCCTGAAGCCTGCTTTATAGCCTGGTTGTTAGCAGCAGCAAAGCCTTTGTTATCTTTATTTTCAATAAGCTTAACCTCAGGATAATCCCTGGTTACAATTGAACAGGATCCGTCCGTGGAATTATTGTCAACCACAAATACCTCACAGCTTATCCCTTCCGAAGCTTTTCTTACGGAAAAGAGGCACAGGTCGAGAAAATACCTGACGTTGTAGCTGACAATAATTACTGATAGTTCCATATAGATCAGATTTAACCACAAAGAGCACAAAGGGCTCTTAAGTATTTGCGGGTATTACTGTTGGTATGGATTTCTGTTATTCAGAGCCCTTCCCAGTGTTATTTCGTCAGTATATTCCAGCTCATCACCCATAGCCACACCTCTTGCCAGCGTTGTGATGAAAGTATTGTATTTACTGAGTCTTTTATAAAGATAGAAATTTGTTGTATCCCCTTCCATTGTTGTGCTGAGGGCAAGAATGATCTCACTGACTCCTCCTTCTTTCACTTTTTCCTCGAGGGAATCGATTTTCAGGTCTGCCGGACCAATCCCGTCAATTGGCGAGATTATTCCTCCCAGAACGTGATAGAGGCCTCTGTATTGCCTCGTATTTTCTATTGCCATAACATCCTGGATGTTCTCAACCACACATACAAGCGACCTGTCCCTTTTCGTATTGTTACAGATATTACAGATCTCCGTATCGGAAATATTATTGCAGACCGTGCAGTAATGGATCTCACTGCGGAGCTTTATAATACTCTCCCCGAACCGGATCACCTCCGCCGGTTTTCTGCGCAACAGGTTCATCACAAGCCTGAAGGCGGTTTTCCTTCCTATCCCCGGCAGTGAAGCAAATTCATTTACAGCATCTTCCAGCAATCTGGAAGGAAATTCGGTAAAACTCATAATCCGGATTTTTAACAAAAGTAATTCAAATATTTAATTCCAGGTTCCTTATTCCAAACTCCAGGTTCCAAAACCCTGAACCCCATAGCCGTCAACTTAAGGGATATTTTAATAACGAAAACTACTCTAATTATCTGGTTTATAAACGAATATATTTCCCCTCCTTAAAAAAAGGAGGGGCAACTTTTATACCCAAAATTCTTCAGGTTGACTGCTATGCCCTGAACCCGTTGGCCAGAGTTAACCGGTTAATAATTCCAACTGATAATTTTCGAACATCCATTCTTTTTAGTATCCTTGCAGATTAAAAATTTTCACTATGTCACCCTACCTTATTTTAGGAATATTCCTGGCATATACTGTATTACTGTTCACTGTTACATGGATCACTTCACGGAAAGCCGACAACCAGTCGTTTTTTATCGGGAACAGGGTCTCTCCATGGTTTGTGGTGGCCTATGGGATGATTGGCGCCTCCCTCTCGGGTGTGACTTTTATGTCGGTGCCGGGATGGGTCTCGGATACACAGTTCAGTTATATGGCGGTTATATTCGGATACCTAGTAGGTTATTTTGTGATTGCGCTGGTCCTTCTGCCGTTATATTACAGACTCAAACTGACTTCAATTTATACTTATCTCGAAAGACGTTTCGGTTTCTGGTCCTACAAGACCGGCGCCGGATTTTTTATTCTTTCAAGAACCCTCGGGGCATCACTGAGAATGTTCCTGGTGATAAACGTACTTCAGCTTTTTGTATTTGATGCCTGGAATATCCCCTTCTGGGTTAACGCGATGGTTTTTATTATCCTCATTATCCTTTATACTTTAAAGGGAGGAATACGGACCATCATCTGGACCGACACACTTCAGACGACCTTTATGCTTCTGGCAGTAATACTTTCGATATTTTATATAAGCAAAGACCTGCATGAACCGGTAGGAAAGCTTATTTCAAATATATGGGAGAGCGATATGTCGAGAATATTCATCACCGACTGGCACCATGAAAGATATTTTCTGAAACAGTTTTTCTCGGGTATCTTCATTACGATAACAATGACCGGCCTCGACCAGGAGATGATGCAGAAAAACCTGAGCTGCAAAAACATAAAGGAAGCTCAGAAGAATATGTTCACCTTCAGCGGTATACTTGTTTTCGTGAATTTCCTCTTCCTGATGCTGGGAGCATTTCTCGTTATTTATTCACAGAGAAAAGGTATACAGGTTGCAATGACTGATGAGCTTTTCCCCACCGTGGCTCTTAAGTATATGAGCCCGGTTGCCGGTATAGTCTTTTTAATAGGTCTGATCTCGGCGGCATTCCCGAGTGCAGACGGTGCGCTGACCTCGCTTACAACTTCTGTCAGCATCGACTTCCTGGGTATTGATAAAAGAAAAGACCTTACTGAAAAGCAGGCAAGAAGGATGAGGTATATTGTTCACCTGACAATCGCCACGCTTTTCTTTATCAGTGTGCTCATTTTCAGTCTGGTGAATGATGAAGCTGTCATCGACAAGATTTTTACGATTGCCGGTTATACTTATGGTCCGCTGCTGGGATTATATACATTCGGCCTGTTTACCAGGAGGAAAGTGAACGATCGTCTTACTCCGTTAATTGCAATCCTTTCGCCAGTTATTTGTATGATATTGAACGGATTCTCGGAAGAGTTGTTTAATGGTTACAAGTTCGGATTTGAGATGATCCTTTTAAATGGATTCCTCACATTCATGGGCTTGCTTGCTTTCAGCCGGAAGGATGCTGATCACCAGGCACTCTGAGATTATCTGAATCTGGTGGCAGGCCGGTTGCCGCCAAGACTCTGGCTTCTTGTATTTACCTCCTGTTCATTAAGCTCATCTTCATCGAGAGGCTCTTCAGGCTCCTCCTGCTTTATTGGCACACGTATCTTTTTAAAAGGGATGTTCCAGGAAATAAAATAGCCTATACCGACGCTGACGGATTCTCCTCCCGATCCGTATCCCGGGATATAAAGAGGTCTTATATCCTTTTTACTCCCCGGATAAAGAAGCGTCCTCAGGCTGATGGACCAGCCTATGCTGAAGTTCCTGAACAGCTCAGCCCTGAACCCGGGAGATAATTCGATAAAATGACCCCAGCTTTTTCCCGGTTCCAGCGATGAATTGATCGTTCCCCAATAGTCCTGGTGAATGAAAACGGGTGTTTCGGAAGTGAATTTGCTGATCCCGTAACGGATACCTAACCCTGCCCAGTACCTGCCTCCGGCAACTTCAGGCTTTAGGATATTCAGATCAACACCTGCCTTAAAGAAAAGTCCTTTGCTGATATAATCATAATTATACTGGGAGTATTTATAGTCGGAATATCCGGCTCCCGCGAAAAGAGCCATTTTTTCATTAATGTCGGCTGAAATATATCCTTCTGTATTTAAAATATTCTTTCCTGTAAAATAAATTATTGGTCCTGTAATATCGATAACTGCCCTTATTTTAAGCTGAATATCAACAGAGTCCTGTACTTTCTCACTTTTCTCCTCCTGGGCGCTTATGTTCCCCCTGAAAAGAAAAATTATCAATAGCAGGTTAGTAAAATATAGATATGTTCGTCCCATTAAGTGTTGTAACGTTCTTCAGATTTAAGGAGATTGAATCAATATTATGAAGTGTCGAATATACGGAATCTAAATTATGATAATAAGTATAACCGCATTCTTTTGAGATAAGGCGGATGAAAGTTGAATAGTTGAAAGATATGGTGTCATTTACCCCGTTGATCCTGATCACAAAACTGCAGTTATCCTCTGATGCATTAAGCGGAATAAGTGCAGGCTGGATATTTAAGGCCTTTTTATATCTTATTGAATCATTTCCGATTCCGTAAAGTGTAAGACTATCCGGAGCAGTCATTTTCTTGCTGGAGTATAGATGGAAAGAAGCTTTGACGTACGCATTGGTTTCTTCGAAGCACGATCCCGTGGTACAGGAAACAGTCAGGAGCAGAGCATATCCGATCACTGCTCCCTGAATTAACTTAACATTTCTCTTCACTTTTTTCTTCTTACTTCCTACTTTAATGCTCACAACTCACAACTTCTTCCTTGACCCACCCCCAACCCCTCCTGGGAGGGGAGTCAAAGACTCGCTTCTCACAATTCACAACTCACAACTCACCACTCACCACTCACCACTTTCTTCCTCAGCCTGTAATATTCCTGACAAACTTCTCAGCCCTACTTATCGCCTTCACAATGCCTTCGGGATTTTTTCCTCCGGCAGTTGCGAGAAATGGCTGGCCGCCACCTCCTCCGTCGATTTCAGGCGATATTTCCTTTATTATTCCGGCAGCGCTTATCTTCTTAACGTTTACAAGATTGTCGCTTACAATTACAACCAGACTGGCCTTTCCTGCAATTGAGGAACCAATCACTGCAATAATGTCACCAGGATTTTTCCTCAGCTCAATTGCAATTGCCTTAAGAGTATCTGCCGAATCAGCTTCAACCAGCCCGGAAACAAAACTGATATCGTTAATCTTCACTGCATTTCCCAAAAGCTGTTGCAGGGATCCTTTTGCAGACTGTGATTTGAATTTTTCGATCGTTTTACGGAGGCCCGAATTTTCGGCGATAAGCTTTTCAACACTCTCTTTTACGTTACCCGGACTTTTAAGCATAATGGCAATCTCCTCGAGTGCAGCAAGTTTTTCATTTATATATTCATCGGCACGGGGACCTGTAACGGCTTCGATCCTTCTTATACCGGCAGCGATAGCTCCTTCGGATACTATCCTGATCAGTCCTATGCCGGCTGTTGAATCAACATGTGTTCCGCCGCAGAGCTCAACCGAATCGCCGAACTGAACAACCCTGACTGTCTCGCCGTATTTTTCGCCGAACAGTGCCATGGCTCCCATTGAGAGGGCATTCTTTAATGGGATATTTTCTGTCACCTGCCTGGAATGGTTATTCCTTACAAGCTGGTTGGCAATCTCTTCGACCTTTAAAATTTCTTCCCTGGTCATCTTACTGAAGTGACTGAAATCGAACCGGAGCCTGTCGGGTGTGACCAGTGATCCTTTCTGTTCAACATGAGTGCCAAGGACCTTCCTGAGTGCATAATGAAGAAGATGGGTGGCAGTGTGATTATTTGCTGCCATCTGCCTTTTTTCAGTATTGACATGTGCTGTAAAAGATTCACCGGGACGAGAAGGAACCTTTTCTGCGATATGAATAATGAGGTCGTTCTCCTTTATTGTATCGGTGATATCAATTTTCTCATGTTCCGAGGAGATGAATCCTGTATCCCCTGACTGGCCTCCCGATTCGGCATAAAAGGGTGTCTTGTCAAAGACCAGCTGACAGATCTCCTTTCCTTTCGATTTAACGATGCGGAATTTTCTGATCAGGATATTATCAACTGTCTTTTCATAGCCTGTGAATATTGTGTCATCACCATCCCTCACTTTTTGCCAGTCGCCTGCATCAAGCGTTCCGTCTTCACGTGAACGTTCCTTCTGGTTTTTCATTTCTTTCTCAAAGCCCTCATTATCAAGCGACATACCGTTCTCCCTCAGGATGAGTTGTGTGAGATCGACAGGGAATCCGAATGTATCATAAAGTTCGAAGGCCACCTTGCCGGGTAACACATTTTTATTCTCCTTTTTCAGGTCAGGGATCATCTTCCCGATCATTTTCAGTCCCTTTCCGAGGGTTTTAAGAAATGCCGTCTCCTCTTCAAGGATGATTTTAGATATCTGTTCCTGCGAAGCCCGCAGTTCAGGATACTGGTCCCCCATAACGGATGCCAGTGCCGGAACAAGCCTGTAGATGAAAGGATCTTCTGTCTCCAGGTAATTATATGCATATCTTACAGCCCTCCTTAGTATCCTGCGGATCACGTATCCGGCCTTATTATTTGACGGAAGCTGGCCGTCGGCTATCGAAAATGATACTGCTCTCAGGTGGTCGGCTATAACCCGCATGGCAGTGTCCTGGTCTTCTCTTTCCCCGTATTTTTTACCTGTTACAGAAGCAATCTCATTTATTATTGACTGGAAGATGTCGGTATCGTAATTTGATTTCTTGCCCTGGACAACCATGCAAAGTCTTTCGAATCCCATTCCCGTGTCAACATGTTTGTCGGGAAGCAGTTCCAGCGATCCGTCTGCTTTCCTGTTATATTGAATAAATACAAGGTTCCAGATCTCGATTATAAGAGGGTGGCCTGTATTAACAAGAGTATGGCCTGGTATCTTTTCCCGTTCGCTGTTTTCGCGAAGATCGACATGGATCTCTGAGCAGGGTCCGCATGGACCAGTTTCGCCCATCTCCCAGAAATTATCTTTTTTTGATCCTTCAAGGATTCTTCCGGATTCTGAAGGAAAGCATTTCTGCCAGTAGCCTAAAGCCTCGTCATCGCGGGGAACATTTTCTTCGGGACTGCCGCTGAAGATAGTGGCATATATCCTGTCCTGAGGGATTTTTAGCTTTCCGTTAAGGAATTCCCATGCCCATTCTATGGCTTCCTTCTTGAAATAATCACCGAATGACCAGTTTCCGAGCATCTCAAACATTGTATGGTGATATGTATCATGACCCACTTCTTCGAGATCGTTATGCTTGCCCGAGACTCTAAGACATTTCTGTGAGTCGGCCACCCTTTTGTGTTTAGACTGGGTATTGCCGAGAAAAATATCCTTGAACTGATTCATTCCGGCATTTGTGAACATAAGAGTCGGATCATTTTTTACCACCATCGGCGCCGAACTTACTATCTCATGCTCCTTTGACCGGAAAAAATCAAAAAATATCTGCCTCAGCTGCTGTGAATTCATCTTTTTTTCAAGTATCCGTGTAACATTTTGAAATAATAGCCGTAAATTGGTTTGTAAAATTAAATTATTTGATTAGATTTGAACTCTACGGCTATAAAATATTCCAAATCCATAAGTGTGGAGTATGATTAAAAAGAATTATTATCTTGATCTAAATGATTTGCAGTATAAGCAAGTAAAGCTTCCGTGGAAAGAAAAGCTTTTAAAGGTCCTGCTGTGGTTTGGAGTTACTGTTGTTATTACAATAATATATTCCGCAATTTTCCAGTATTATTTCGGTTCGCCTAAAGAACAGATTCTGAACCAACAGGTCTCAGATCTGAAGTTCAGGTATTCAATTGCGAACAAGGAACTGGATAATACAATGGCAATGATCAGTGATCTCAGGATGTCTGATGAAGTCAGATACCGTCCCATTCTTGCGATGGAAGGTGTGCCTGAATCATTCAGGAATCCCGGATTCGGAGGTGTTGACAGGTTCAGGGATCTTAACGGATACCCGACAACGGAACTTATGAGATCGACAAGGACGAGGATTGAGGAGATGAAGAACATGGTTGAAGTTCAGCAGACATCCTTTAAGGATATTGTTGAAAAAGAAGCGGAATGGTCAAGAATGTATAATTATCTTCCTCTTATCTGTCCGGTATCAGTCGCAATAAGGAGAGGTGACGGACTTAAGTTCAGGGAGGTCCATCCGGTATTGGGTACATCACAATGGCACCATGGACAGGACTTCTATGCTCCCTACGGGACAGAAGTTTATGCTACAGGGAATGGGAAAGTGATTGAATCAGGATGGAATAGTGGTGGTTTCGGTAATTATGTCGTTATCGATCACGGGTACGGATACCAGTCAACTTACGGCCATCTCAGTGAAATAAAAGTTGCCAGAGGTACAGAAGTAAAACGCGGCGATCTTGTTGCCCTGACAGGAAGCACAGGGATATCATCGGGCCCCCACCTTCATTACCAGATCGATTTCTATGGACGGCACCAGAACCCCCTTCATTTTTTCAACGACGACCTGAGTTCGGACGAATATTACGAGATGATCAGTCTGCTTACCTCAAGCAAGAAATTCTGATCCCCTTTGCCGGAAGGCTGACATACAAATCATAAATGTGTTAAAAAAATGCAGTATTGTATTTTCATTTATTGATTATCTTTGTATGGTTATGGCGAAATCCAAATATAAATTTAATCCCGAATCCCTTAGTTTCGACAAGGTGCGACTTGGCGCTAAGGAATTGTTGCTCAGGCTTCTGGCATTCTTTGTCGGATCTCTCCTGGTTGCAGTTGTTTATTACCTTGTTTTTGCCATCTTTTTCGATTCACCCAAGGAGAAAGCCCTGTTAAGGGAAATCGACCAGCTCTCGCTTCAGTATGAGCTTATTCAGAGAGATATGGGTAATCTTGAAAAAGTTATCGTTCAGCTTCAGGAAACTGATGATAACCTTTACAGGACCATTTTTGAAGCTGAACCGATACCGGTTACCTTACGCGAGGGAGGTGTCGGTGGAGTGAACAGGTATAAAGAGCTTGAAGGTTTCACCAATTCGAATATCGTTGTTGAAACATCAAAAAAACTCGACCGGCTGAGGAAACAGATCTATATGCAGTCGAAATCGTTCGACGAACTTATTGTTCTGTCAAAGAAGAAAGAAGAGATGCTGGGAGCTATACCCGCAATCCTTCCCATCAGCAATAAAGACCTGACACGGACAGCCTCAGGCTTCGGTAACAGGGTTCATCCTATCTATAAAATTATTAAGTTCCACTCCGGAATGGATTTCACTGCTCCCACTGGTACCGAAATATATGCCACCGGTGACGGAGTGATAGCATCCGTCAATTCATCCCAGAGAGGCCTGGGAAATCATATAATTATTAATCACGGTTACGGCTATTCAACAACCTATGCTCACCTCGACAGCTTTAATGTCCGCTCAGGACAGAAAGTTGAAAGGGGAGATGTGATCGGTTTTGTCGGGAATACAGGTCTCTCAATAGCGCCCCATCTTCATTATGAAATAAAACTCAACGGGTCAAATGTTGATCCGGTTAACTACTATTTCAACGATCTTTCCGCTGAGGAATATGAACGCATGATCGAAATAGCCTCTAAAACCGGCCAGTCCTTTGATTAATCCAGCCTTTAATTCTTTGAAGCAGTACCTGCGCTTAACCGCGGTCTGTTCTGTATTATTTGCCGGCTTTTATATCAATGGGTTTTCGCAGATCCATGATTATCTGCATGTCCCTGTTAAGCACCCTCCTTTTTCAATGTTTTTACAGGAAAAGAAAATTACAATAACAGGTGTGGGAGATATAATGTTCGGAACGGCTTTTCCTTCAAAACGGCTTCTTCCACGCCATGATAATCCGCTTATTTTGCTTGGTGCTCTGGCAGATACCCTTGCCGGCTCAGATATTACTTTCGGAAACCTCGAAGGATCCTTCCTCAATGAGGGTGAGCCGGCGAAAAGATGCAGGGATACCACTATCTGCTATCTTTTCAGGATGCCCGAAAGATATGCCGGAGCCCTTTCTGTTGCAGGTTTTGATATCATGAGCATTGCCAACAATCATTTCAGCGATTTCGGCTATCCTGCACGAAAAAGGACTATGCAACTGCTCGACTCTCTGGGAATAGAATACGCCGGACTGATCGAAAAACCATATTCTATATTTACAAAAGGATCACTGGTTTACGGCTTCTGCGCTTTCGCTCCGAATGCCGGTACGGTAAGTATAATTAATATCCCTGAAGCAGAATCTCTTGTAAGATTCCTTGCTGATACCTGCGATATTGTCATTGTATCTTTTCATGGTGGTGCTGAAGGCGCTGAATACCAGCATGTGACCCGGAAAGAAGAGTTGTCGTTCGGCGAAAGCCGCGGAAATGTATATAATTTTTCCCACAGGATGATTGATGCCGGGGCAGATGTTGTTTTCGGTCATGGCCCCCATGTTACAAGAGCAATTGAAGTATATAAGGAACGATTCATCGGATATAGCCTGGGCAACTTTTGTACTTTCGGGAAATTTAACCTGTCGGGACCGAACGGGATAGCACCGGTAATCACCCTGCATGTTGATCCCCGCGGAAAATTCCTCACCGGAAGGATCATTCCTGTCTATCAGATTTATTACGGTGGGGTGAAGGTTGATCCCGAAAAACGGGTAATTAATAAAATAAGGGAGCTTACTGAACAGGATTTCCCCGAATCAATAATTGATATTTCTGAAAATGGTGAAATTTCATATAAATAACAGCCATGCCATATAAGGAACAAAGTATTGAGAAGCTCTATTTTTCAATAGGCGAAGTATCTGAAATGCTTAATGTGCCGGTATCCACCGTCAGGTTCTGGGAAAATGAATTCGATGTTCTTAAACCCTTGAAGAACAAAAAGGGAAACAGGATGTTCACAGCGAATGATATAAAAAACCTGAAGATCATTCACCGGCTTCTGAAAGATGAAGGAATGACCCTTCAGGGTGCAAAGAAGAAGCTTACGGGGCGGTGGGAAGAGGCTGAATATAAGTACGAGATCACCGAATCACTTAAGAAAATAAAGGATCTGCTGATCGATCTGAGAAATAATATCTAAAAAAATCTCAGCGGACCTCTGTGAACCCTCTGTTGACCTCTGTGTAAGTTCTTAACATTCTTTTTGTTACACAGAGTTCCACAGAGAATACACAGAGTTCCACAGAGGTAAATAATATGAAACTAATAGAACTTACGGACTTTCTGGATTCTGCGATACCATTATCGTTCCAGGAAAACTATGACAATTCGGGTACACAGTACGGACATCCTGATATGGATATCAGTTCGGCACTTCTTACCCTTGATGTGACCGAGGAGGTGATCACTGAAGCAACATGTACCGGCTGCAACATTATTATTTCTCATCACCCTGTAATCTTCAAACCGCTCTCAAAATTGACGGGGAGAACCCCATCAGAGCGAATCATTCTCCGGGCGGTAAAGCAGAATATTGCAATTTATTCCGCTCACACCAATCTCGATGTGTTGGAGAACGGAGTAAGCCGCAGGATGGCTGAGAAGCTCAGTCTGACCAATATTAAGGTTCTTTCCCCGCTCAGGAACAGGCTTCTTAAGCTAGTAACCTTCGTTCCAGATGATCATCTTGATAAAGTGAGGCAGGCAGTTTTCGATGCCGGTGCAGGTGTGACCGGTAATTATGATAACTGTGGTTTTACAACAGGAGGCACCGGCAGCTTCAGGGGAAATGAAAGCTCCAGCCCGTTTGTGGGAGAGAAAGTGAAGATCCATTATGAAAAGGAGACCAGGTTCGAGACGATCCTTTATTCCCATCTTAAGTCAAAGGTTGTCAAGGCCTTGCTCGAATCACATCCTTACGAGGAGGTGGCCTATGATATCTATCCCCTCGAAAATCAGAATATCGGAGCAGGTACAGGCTGTACAGGCGGGCTTAAAGAACCTTTGAAAGAGAAAGATTTCCTTGAGCTGTTATCATCAGTTTTCGGTTGCCGGGGGATAAGGCATTCCGCGCTGACCGGGCGCCTTATAAAAAAAGTGGCTCTCTGCGGAGGCTCCGGCGGATCACTTGCTGATGATGCAATAGCCCGGGATGCCGATACCTTCATAACTGCAGATATAAAATACCATACATTTCTCGATTCGGGGAACAGGATACTTCTGGCTGATATCGGGCATTATGAGAGTGAAAAATTTTCTGCAGAGATATTGTACGATCTAATTATCAAAAAATTCCCTAAATTTGCACTCCGGTTTTCAGAAATAAATACGAATCCGATAAATTACTTATAATAATATGGAAAAAGCAAAAACACATGAAACAGAGGTTTCCGTGGAGGAGAGATTACGTGCTTTATTCAGCCTTCAGCTGGTTGATTCAGAGATAGATAAAATAAAGACTCTCAGGGGTGAGCTGCCTCTCGAAGTTCAGGATCTGGAGGATGAAATAGCCGGTCTGGAAACCAGGCTGGGCAATCTGAGGGAAGAGGTTGTTACACTTGATAAATCGGTCACAAAAAGAACCATGAGATAAGTGAAGCCGAAGCACTGATAAAAAAATATGAAGAACAGCAGAAGAATGTCAGAAACAACCGCGAGTTCGATTCACTGTCAAAGGAAATCGAATTTCAGAATCTTGAGATAGAGCTTTTCAATAAAAAAATAAGGGAGTTCAATGTCCAGATTGATGATAAAAAGCTTGTGATAGGTGATTCCGAAGCTATCCTGGCGGAGAGGAAAACCGATCTGGAAAACAAACGATCTGAACTTGACGAGATCATCTCGGATACCCAGAAGGAAGAGGAAGGGCTGTTTAAGAAACTCGAAGAAGTGCAGGAGGTTATCGAAGATAGATTGCTTACAGCTTATAAGCGTATCCGTTCAAATGCAAGGAACGGTCTGGCTGTGGTACCGGTACAGCGTGATGCCTGCGGAGGCTGTTTTAACCAGATACCCCCGCAGAGACAGCTCGATATCAAATCGAGAAAGAAAATCATTGTTTGCGAATATTGCGGTCGCATCCTTGTGGATGATGAAATTATAAAAGAGGGTAAAATATAAAAGTTCCCGGAACATTTTATTGCCGCCACAGCAAATACTGTGGCGGCTTTTTTTTGGACGCTTCCTCTTAACTACGTATTATAATACATATTAAAAAACGTATTATAATATGTAGATGTTGTTTATCGTGAATTAACTAAATTTACATTAAGAAAAGTAAGGTGTCATGAGCGATGATAATTTCAGAAAAAGCATTGCAGAAGGGATCCCTTCGGTATTGCCTCCGGTGAAACAATTTGATAAAAATGTAAATCATGCTCCGAAAAGGAAGGATATACTGACCACGGAAGAAAAAAAGCTGGCTTTAAGAAATGCTCTGAGATATTTTCCTGAAAAGTTCCATTATGTTCTTGCACGCGAATTTGCAGATGAATTATCGGAATACGGCAGGATATATATGTACAGGTTTCGCCCTGGTTATGACATAAAAGCCCGCCCTATAAGTGAAATTCCCCACATATCACAAGGCGCTGCAGCAATAATGATGATGATCCGAATAATCTTGATCCTGATGTTGCCCAGCATCCCCATGAGCTGATAACATACGGAGGGAATGGTGCTGTATTTCAAAACTGGGCTCAATACCTGCTTACAATGAAATACCTGTCGGAGATGACAGATGACCAGACACTTGTAATGTATTCCGGTCATCCCCTGGGATTATTTCCATCGCATGCCGATGCCCCAAGGGTTGTAGTTACTAACGGAATGGTGATCCCGAATTATTCTTCGCACGATCACTGGGAGAAATTCAATGCTCTGGGTGTTTCTCAATATGGCCAGATGACGGCAGGTTCATACATGTATATCGGCCCGCAGGGAATTGTTCACGGAACCACTATCACAATTCTCAATGCAGGAAGGATGATAAGCAGGAGCGGGGAGAACCTGAACGGAAAACTCTTTGTTTCCTCGGGCCTTGGGGGGATGTCAGGCGCTCAGCCAAAAGCGGCATCAATAGCCGGTATAATTTCTGTAATCGCTGAAATAAATCCCAAAGCGATCGCAAAACGTCATGAACAGGGATGGATTGATGAGGTTGTTACCGGTATTGACAAGCTTGTGGACAGGGTTAGAGATCTGAAGAAAAGCGGTAAAGTGTTATCGGTCGCGTATGAGGGTAATATCGTTGACGTATGGGAAAAGTTTGCAGATGAGGACATTAAAATAGATATCGGGTCAGATCAGACCTCTCTTCATAATCCCTGGTCCGGCGGATATTATCCTGCCGGCCTTACTTTTGAGGAATCGAAAAGGATGATGGTCTCCGATCCTGAAGAATTCAGGCTCCGGGTAAAGAAATCCCTTATCAGGCAGGTCAGGGCAATTAACAGGCATACTGCCGGGGGTACTTATTTCTTCGATTATGGAAATGCATTCCTGCTTGAAGCGTCCCGGGCCGGCGCTGATATTCTTAAGCCTGACGGAAGAATTCAGGTATTCATCATACGTCCAGGATATCATGGGGCCGCTCTGCTTTGACTATGGATTCGGCCCGTTCAGGTGGGTGTGCTGTTCAAATGATCCCCGCGATCTTCAGATCACCGACACAATATGCAGTTGAGGTCCTCACCAGTCCTTATGAAGGATTCTCCCGCTGAGATACGGCAACAGATGGCCGATAATATTCACTGGATCAAAGAAGCAGGAAAGAACCGGCTGGTTGTTGGTTCGCAGGCAAGAATCCTGTATGCAGATGCTGCCGGAAGGATGGCTTTGGCAGATGCTTTCAACAGAGCTGTCGGCGAAGGAAAGATATCTGCCCCGGTTGTTATAGGCAGGGACCATCATGATGTATCCGGTACCGATTCACCATTCAGGGAAACCTCGAATATTTACGACGGGTCCCAATTCACAGCCGATATGGCGGTACAGAATGTGATAGGAGATTCGTTCCGGGGTGCAACATGGGTTTCAATCCATAATGGCGGCGGGGTAGGATGGGGTGAAGTTATTAATGGCGGATTCGGAATGGTGCTTGATGGTTCGGCAGATACATCACGTAAGCTGAAAATGATGCTTCACTGGGATGTCAATAATGGTATTGCCCGCAGAAGCTGGGCAAGGAACAAAGGTGCAATGTTTACCCTTAAAAGGGAAATGGAACGGACCCCGGGACTTAAAGTGACTATTCCGTATATTGCTGATGATGACATAATTGATGAGGCATTAGATAGAACATTCTGAATTCGATGAGATTTAAAGTTACAGAGAGTTACACAGAGGATACACAGAGGTCATGAGGTAAGATTATGAAATCTGTGGACTTGAACCCTCTTTAACGTGTTATTTCTTCAATTTTCAATAAGACAGACGCCATCGCCACTACTCCTTCTTCACGTCCGACAAATCCCATCTTCTCTGTAGTTGTGGCTTTGACCGAAACATCTTCGGGTTTAATTCCCAGTATTGATGAAATCACCGATCTCATTTCAGGAATATATGGAGCTATTTTTGGCTTTTCGAGACAAACAGTACTGTCGATATTAACAACAGAAAATCCTTTTTCCCTGATAATTTCCATAGTTCTTTTCAGGAGGATTTTACTGTCGATATTTTTAAATTCCTGACTTGTATCGGGGAAGTGATGTCCGATATCTCCGAGCGCTGCGGCACCGAGAAGTGCATCACATATTGAATGAATCAGCACATCACCGTCGGAGTGTGCCACACAACCTTTAGCGGATGGTATCTGTATACCCCCGAGCCATAATTTTAAACCTTTTTCGAGGCGGTGGAAATCAATGCCCTGACCAATTCTCAGGTTCATAAGGTTGTGCTGCCTGTTCTTTTCATTGAGCTTATATCAAAGGCAAGTGAAAAACGCAGTGTTCTTGCCAGTGGATGGTTCTGGACAGTCGGCATAAGGTATGAAAAATCGACCGTGAAGCCGCTCAGTCTGAAACCTGCTCCGGCTGAAAAGTATTTGCGGTTTCCCTTAGTCTCGTTCTCATGGAAATATCCTGCTCTTAGTGCAAACTGGTTGTTATACCAGTATTCGGTTCCCACTGAAATTGTAAATTCACGAAGTTCTTCCTTGAATCCCTCAGGTGCGTCATAAAACGACTGGAAAATAGCAAGGGGTACCGAAACATTAGGATCTTTTCCTGCAATTATGCTGTCGGGGGTGCTGATATCATAATAAGGAGGTGTAGGGACCAGCAGCTTGTTTATATCAGCTGTGACTGTTATCTTATTATAAAGATCGAGGTTTATTGATAATGCAGTTCCAAGCCTCATATTCATCGGAATGAAATCGGAAGTCTGTGCATCCGAATAGCTCATCTTTGATCCGATATTTGAGAAATTTAGACCGAAAGCCAGTTCGCTGTCTTTTGTGAAAATTGTAATGTCATTATGATGATAGAGGGAAATGTCGGCTGCTACAGAGATCCCCGGTTTTGTTGCTACTCCTCCGGAATATGATCCTCCGGTAAGGTTGGAATATATCATCCGGAATGCTATGCCACCCGACAGGTTATCGGTGAATAATCTTGAATATCCCACATCAAACGACCATTCATTCGGAGTGAATGTTCTTTCGAGGTTGCCATAGATATCGGTAAAATCTACATCGCCAAGGGAGGAATACAGAAGGCTGCCGCTGAGGACCTGTTCTTCATCGATCCTGTAATATCCCGACAGGTATGCAATATTGATATCAGGTACCAGGTTTCTCAGCCAGGGCGAATAGGATATTCCTACTCCGGCATTACCATCGATAAATGCGAATTTTGCCGGATTCCAGTGCATGCTGTAAACATCGGGAGATGTTGCCACACCTGCATCACCCATCGCACCGGCCCTTGAGTCGGGAGCAATAGTGAGGAAGGGGACAACAGTCTGGATGGCGTTAAGCTCACCACTGCCCACCTGTCCATAAAGTTTAACGGTACCTGTCAGGGCAACCGTCATAAGTAACACTGCAATTAGTCTGTTTTTCATTCCGATACGTCTCATTCAAGAAAGTGTAAATATAAAACTAATTTTATTGCGAGATATTATCTCATTGTTGTAAAATGATTATTCTGCCTGTCCCCTTAGCCTCCTCGCCATCTCTGGTTCTGACGGTTACGGAGTAAATATAAATGCCTCTTCCGACCCTGTTGCCTCCCCCGGTTTTCCCATCCCAGGTGATTGGCGGCAGCTGGTAACCTGCAGAATATGTTTCTTGTTTTATTACCCTGACTATCCTTCCGCTCATATCGAGAATTGTGAGGATTATTTCCATCTCCTCATCCGGCCTGTTATGTCCGGCGCTTATTCTCGTATCGTTGATCACGGGATTGGGATAGTTAATAACATTCTTCAGAATAAATTCTCCTTCAGGTTCAACGATGAACGTGATTGACTGTTGCGAAGAATTATTGAAATTATCCCAGGCTTTCAGTGTCAGTGAATGATTTCCTTCAGGAATATCTGAAAGATCATAGGCTACTTTCCCGCTTATATAGCTGTTATGATCATTCACGAAGTAATTGTTTAGTATAATTGATGATCTGGGATCGTTGTCAATATATGCGATCAGGTCGTGCCCGATACCGGCTCCGGTAGTGTTAATTCCTCCTTCATCGGCTATCAGAGCCATAATCCTTGGATTTGAATCAGTTATCCCTCCACTCCTGAAAAGGGTATCATTAATAAAGAGCCTTATTTCAGGTCCCTTTTTGTCCGTACCTGTTATGCTGGCAAATCCACCGACAACTATTTCAGAATAATAACCGTTCATATCCTTATCGTTGCTGCTGGCATAATAGCTTATTTTTCCCTGCCCGAATGAGTAGTTTATATCTCTCGGTACTATGAAGGTGAAGCTGAACCTGCCATTGGATGTATTTGTCTTTCCGCTGAAAAGAATATTACTTCTCAGGTCAAAGCTCATTGACAATCCGCCGTCGTTGGCCAGGGTTTTCACGGCTGATGCTTTATCGTAGACAACCGGGAAGATCGTGCCATCGAAGTTGTTCATTACTGATCCGTTCCGGTCTTCGATATGGCCTGAGATTGTTATTGTTGAAAGAGCTTTAAGGCTATCGGTTTTACTTGTAACCGGAACATGATTTACAGAATCTGTAACAATTTTCCCATGCCATGGATATGCAAGTCTTACTGCCGGATCGCCAAGAAGGGAGAAATTTCTTTTATTCGGACCGCTTCCTGAGTTGTTTTTGGCTATTCTTATTATATCACCGAACGCCAGAGGATCACCCGATTCATCGCTATCGAATGTTGCATCAAAAATATTCCTGTTGAGATAATAATTAGGTGCAGAATATACAACACGAGTGGTGGACATAAGGGCTATCCCGCCTCCGTTCTCATTAAGAAGCACCATTTCGCCCGCCGATGTTCTGGAGCTCATCTTCCTTGTGACTATATTCATATCGATATCGTCGAACCTGCTGAATTCACATGTTGCCGTAATGAAAAGCGGAAGCTTGTTCCCGTTCTTCCATCCTGTAATATCCTCGGTCTTTATAACCCTTTCGTGTGCAAGGCCGTTCTCATTACCGTGGCCGACATAGTTGAAAATCAGACATCCCGAATTTATACGGCTGTTGACTGCTATTGTTGCATCGGGATAGGTCTGGCCATTGACCGACGTTTCCTGTCTGAATGCATCGAGATATATTTTATCAATAT
This sequence comes from uncultured Bacteroidales bacterium, assembly GCA_963700275.1. Lineage (GTDB taxonomy): Bacteria > Bacteroidota > Bacteroidia > Bacteroidales > VadinHA17 > LD21. The sequence goes on from CAVOWZ010000019.1 coordinate 79,124, forward strand.
TGTATTCCGGGACACTATCCTGCAGGAGCAAAGACAGACCTTCAGCATCAGCCATATGTGCGTTCCCGTCCTCATCGTCGGCAAGGATGGAGATCGTATTTTTCCAGTCACCGGTATTGGAGGGCTCCATGTACCCTTTGATCTTCCTTACAACTATTCCAGCCTGAGTGGTGTCGGAGACGGGCAGACGGCCTATCCCCAGGTCTTCCGTTCCTTCGGCTTCACCTTCCCCGTCATCAAGCAGTCCATAGAAATCGTCAGAGGTGAATGACGACACTATAATGTTTGAATTCTGCGACTGCCAGGTAGGGATGAAATTGGGATTGTCGGGTGGAAGCGTCTTGTTCTCATAAGATCCATCCCCGAATAGCAGCAGGTACTTCAGAGGTGTTTCTGTCCCCTTCTGTTTAAGATATTTCATTCTGAGAAAATTTCTCAGGGCTGCCACATCGGGTATTCCCCCCGAGAATTCATTGTATACCTGCCGGGGAGTGACTATCTGAGAGATCAATCCGCTGTTTCCGAGATGAAGATCCGCGAGCTGTTCTGCATATTTCGTGAACAGCGGATGAGTGATTATTACCATTTCCGCAGGAAGCGATCCATGAAGATTCTGGTTTGCAACAGTACCTGACCGCAGCAGGGGCTGGAGTGTATTTGATGAACTGAAAACAACGAAATTCCTGAGAGAATCGGTATGGGCAGTGAAAACGATGTCTTCTCCGTTCCTTGAATATCGTATGTTCTTAGGATTTTCGGGATTGGTAATATCCCATACCGAAGGATCCTTATCAGGGCACTTGATTTTGAATTCGGTAAGCTTTCCCGGTCCTGTGCTCCTGTAATCCGATATAAATTCAATATTCCCGCTGTACGAGCTGCGCTTTCTTGCATGCAGCTTCACATAATCGAGCCATCCCTTGGCGCCGGCGTCAGTCTGGTTCTTAAAGCCTGTCTTATAAACAGGTGCGGCTGACAGAGGTAAGATACTTCCTGATGAATCTGTTATCTGGGCATATGTCCCGGTGTAATTATACATGTTAACATCCTGTACCTTAATTGTTTTCCGGAGAACGGATGCCTTCGGAAAAATAAAAATCCGACACAGAGGGCGCCCTTGCAAGCACTCTTATCCTGTATCTGACCGGCTCGCCGGTGATGAGGTCACTGAAACCGGGATTTATCTGTATTTCAGCTATTGATGAGACGGGCTGATACCATTCCCGACCCGATTTGATAATATTTTCACTTTCAACTTCGTGAATATACAGTGCATCCGATTCTGATGAGTGGTAATCCGCCACTCCGGAAGGAACGGCTGCATCTGTTATTTTCTTTGCCGGAAGAGTTCCGGAAGTCAGGAAATAAAACGCCGTATCGGAATAATTATGCCTGATGAAATCATATTCACCGCTTTGTTTATTGAATTTCCATCTGCCTGTGCCCTGGCCATAGAAAAGAAGGTAATCGCCTTCGTTGAATATGCCATCCTGTCCGCTTACAAGTGAAACGGATAATTCTTTAAGGTCATCCGGAGAAGGATCACTTGTGTAATATGATAACTGGCCGAGGTTATTTGCAAATATCCTGGGATTTGCCGGATTAAGAACTCCCGCCTGCCTGAGTTGTGAATAATCGATCCTGTATATCCCGTCCTTCAGTACTGATAATTTAAACCATTGTCCTGATGAGAGTACCGACGACGAAGAATAATTATCTTTGGCCGGCTGGGAGCAGAGAATGCCGGGTATAAAAATGAATATAAGTGATATTTTATGTAACAATCTGATCATCATTACGTACAAAGACAGAAATTTATTAATGTTCTTTGAATTGTTTTTTTTGTTTTTGTAGCCAGGCAAAATTAAAATAATAACGCTTTTAGTACGTTGATATTGCAGCAGCAAAAATATGATAAATCATCTAAGAGGGATCATTTTTCTGATTTTTATCATTCCCGGTATCATAAGCGGGCAATATCCCGATCCTGGTCCTGATTATCAGAAGACAATGCTGAATAATCCCGGCCTTACCGGGTCGGAAGGAGATGGAAGAATTCGTCTGTCTTACCTGAATTACTATCCCGGTTACGGTTATAATCTTTTTTCGGGAGTATTGTCCTGCGACGGATATATTCCTTCCCTGCATGGCGGGGCGGGTTTTTTTCTTTCGAATGATTATATGGGAGGAATTGTGAATGATCTTCAGGGTGGATTCTCTTATGCATATTATTTCCAGGCGGGGGAAGGGTTGTATATCAGCGCAGGTCTTTCAGCTTCACTGTATCACAGAGGTTATAATTTCAATGGTTCAGTGCTGCCTGACCAGATAGATCCGACAGGTGGTGTTACCTTGCCTTCAGGTGAGACACTCTCTGCGGAAGGTAAAAGTGTTCTTGATCTGGCTACGGGTTTCCTTTTTATATCGGACAGGTTTTTCTGGGGGATTTCAGTCAGTCATCTTACGGAACCCGATCTGGATGATCCGGAAAACTCCGGGGGAAAGCTCCGAAGGATGTTGCTGCTGCATGGTGCAGGTGATATAGATATAAATAAGGAGAAGAATCTGAAGATAAGGCCTGTTGGAAATTGTGAAATAATGAAAGGGTATTTTTCTGCCGGGGCAGGCGCAGTATTGGAAAGCAGGTTCTTGTCGGTGAGTGCACTGATCTTCGGCGACAGGGAAAAGAACTTCGACCTGCAGACAGGATTCGCGCTCGGAACGGGAAACCTTGAGATCTTCTACAAATACCGTTTTAATCTTGCATCGGGGAACAGCCTTTTACCATTCTCCCTGCTTCATCAGACCGGGATTGCGGTTGGTTTAAACAATGTTGAAAAAAGGAGGATCATAAAAACAATAAACTACCCCAATTTGTAGTTATCTTTGAAATTTGAATAATTTTTTGAAAAATTATTATCTTTGTAAACTGATAAAAGTCAAAAAACCAAAGTAGTATGTGCAAAATGAAAGTCTTGCCAGTCGTTTTTGCCGCTGGATTAATACTCATTTCATGTAAAGGCGGTAAAGAAGCCGGAGTATCTTCCACAACAGGCTGGGAATATAACAATCCTGATAATGGAGGTTTTGAAGTTGTAATGGGAGCCGAGCAGAAGACCGGTCCTGGCCTTGTTCTTATAGAAGGAGGCCGTTTTACAATGGGACAGGTACAGCAGGATGTACTGTTTGACTGGAACAATGACCCACGGACAGTCACAGTATCATCATTTTATATGGATGAAAGTGAAGTCAGGAACGTCGATTACCGGGAATATCTTTATTGGCTGAGACGTGTTTACGTTGATTATCCGGAGGTTTACAGGAGGGCTCTTCCCGATACACTTGTATGGAGAAGCCCGATGGGCTTTAATGATCCATATGTCCAGTATTATTTCCGGCATCCCGCATATAATACCTATCCGGTTGTTGGTGTCAGCTGGCTTCAGGCTAATGACTACTGCCTCTGGAGAAGCGACAGGGTCAATGAACAGTTGCTTATTGAAGAGGGTGAGCTGAATCCCGATCCGGAGCAAAAGAACCAGAATAACTTTAATACTGAAGCTTATCTTGTAGGCCAGTATGAGGGCGTGGTAAACCAGCTCAGGGAGAGCCTTAATCCGAATCAGACTGAAAGAAGGACTACATTTGAGGACGGATTACTTCTTCCCAATTACCGTCTTCCCACCGAAGCTGAATGGGAATTTGCAGCTTATGCTCTCAGGGGAAATACCTATGAGGAAAGGATTTATGAAAGACGTATTTTCCCATGGGACGGACACAACGTGAGAAATTCCGAAAAGAGAAGCCGTGGAGAAATGATGGCTAACTTTGTCCGTGGCAGAGGCGATATGATGGGTGTGGCAGGAAGCCTCAACGACAATGCAAGTATAACAAGTGATGTAAAAGCCTATTGGCCAAATGATTACGGTCTTTATTGCATGGCAGGAAATGTAAATGAATGGGTGCAGGATGTTTACCGTCCTCTTACATCGGACGATGTTGATGGATTCAATCCTTTCAGAGGTAATGTCTATACCGACCTGCGAAGGGATGCAAACGGGAATGTTGTTACAAAAAATAACCTCGGGAAGCTGTTTATCGATACCGTTAAAGATATTGATGTGGCAAACAGGTATAATTATCAGAAAGGCGATTATCGTAATTACAGGGATGGAGACCTGCAGTCTTCGATAACCACAGACTGGAGGGTTGATGACGGCCAGCAGGCTTCGACAAGGATGTATGCCCAGGGCATTGCAACCGAGGGACAAAGCGATTATGTAACCCTTATTAATGATAATGCAAGGGTTTACAAGGGTGGATCATGGAAGGACAAAGCTTACTGGCTGAATCCCTCCACAAGGAGATTTCTCGATCAGGAAAGCTGCCGCGATGATATCGGCTTCAGGTGCGCTATGATCAGAGTTGGCAGCCCGGCAGGGTTCTGATTATAAAAAATAAAATTATCTTTAGCCTCATTATGGTTTCATAATGGGGCTTTTTTTTAAAATGACAATGACAGAACAACTTTACCAGCTATTCAGGGAATCAAAAGGGTTATCGACTGATTCAAGGACTGTAACCGAAGGGCAGATGTTCTTCGCCCTCTGGGGTGATAATTTTAACGGTAATAAATATGCTGAAGCAGCCCTTGCCAGAGGAGCATCATGTGCAGTTATAGATGATCCTTCTTTCGAGACAGGAAGAACGATCCTTGTGGATGATACTCTTATGGAATTGCAGAAGCTGGCAAATCATCACCGGAAGGAACTTAGCTGCCCGGTGATCGCAATCACCGGCTCAAACGGCAAAACCACCACTAAAGAGCTTATTGCTGCGGTTCTGTCGAAGAAACACAGAGTACATTATACCAGGAAAAACCTTAATAACCAGATCGGGGTTCCACTTACCATATTGTCGGCTCCTGAAGGGACCGAAATGATGGTAATCGAAATGGGAGCGAGCCACGTGGGAGAGATCCGTACTTTATGCCTTATTGCCCGGCCTGATTATGGCATCATAACCAATATAGGTACCGCACATTTTGAAGGATTCGGATCATTCGACGGCGTGGTGAAAGCAAAAACGGAACTGTTCGAGCACCTCCGTAAAGTGAATGGTATTGCTTTTTATAACGACAAAGACAAGCTGATCAGTGAGAAGATATTCAGTATGGTGAACAGGGCGGTACCGTTTTCCAATCCGACTGGAGCTGAACTTAAAATAATTCCTGAATTATCTGATATGATTCTGTCCCTGTCGGTAAAATACTCACAGAAAAAATTAAAGATCAGGACAAATCTTTTCGGAAGCTACAATTCGGATAACGTGAAGGCTGCAATTGCAATAGGTTTATTTTTCGGGATTGATATTGAAGACATTGCGGATGCCCTGGAAAATTATGTGCCGGGTGACAACCGTTCCCAGGTCCTCGTCACGGAAAATAATACTCTTATATGCGATTCTTATAATGCAAATCCCGTTAGCATGAAGATGGCAATTGAATCATTTGCAGCTATCGGAGCGGAAAAGAAATTGTGCATTCTTGGAGATATGCTTGAACTTGGTGACAGAAGCGAAGACGAGCACAAAAAGATCCACAGGGTGCTTACTGATCACAATCTGCAGAAAGTGATGCTGGCCGGACCGGTATTTGCAAAAGTATCTGCCGGATTCAGGTTCAAGACCTTCTCAAGTGTAACCAGACTTAAGGAGTTTCTGAGGCTTAAGCCCGTCAGGGGATATCATATCCTTATAAAAGGATCGAGAGGAATGGCTCTGGAACAGATATATGACCTTCTATAGACTTTCCGGTTCTATTTTGTTCCGGTAAATTCAATATTGATCTGTAAAACTTCGGGCCTGCTTTTCGTCCTTACCCGCGGGCCCCATAATCCATAACCTGATGAAACTATAATCTGGGTATTGCCTTTTCTCCCGTATCCATATCCGATTTCAAAAATTCTACCGATAATATGATTGAGAGGCCAGAGCTGGCCGTTATGTGTATGTCCCGACAGCTGAAGGTCGGCGCCATGCTTTTCTGCTTCCCCAAGCTCCATTGGCTGATGATCCAGAAGAATTACCGGACGGGAGTGATCAATATCTTTCATCAGTTCTTCAACCTTCTTCCTGGCTTTGCCGGTATACCTGAATGAATCCCTGTCAAGCCTTCCGATAACCTGTATTCCTCCCGGAAGGACAATAATTTCATCCTTAAGTACTCTTATGCCCTTGCTTTCAATGTATGGGATCGTCTTCTGAGCGCCACCGATATATTCGTGATTTCCGGTTATTGCATAAAGTCCGTCTTTTGTATGCGGACCGGTGAAGTATTGGAGCAGATCGCCTCTCAGCACCGGACCAAGCTCTCCGTCAATAATATCACCTAAAAGAAATACGGCATCCGGCTTCATCTCTTCAAGCATTTCAGAAAGCTTAATAATACTTCTTTTACGGATTATACTTCCAAGGTGAATATCGGAAACAGCCGCTATCCTGAGACTTCCGACATCATCAGTCTGCTTGTTTATTTTTATGTCGTATTTCCTGACAACGGGAATAACAGCATTGATAAATCCTCCGGTAATAAGCAGGACAGAGAGGGAGACCGTTATGAGATATGCCCATTTCCTGTAGACAGGAATATTCTCAGGCCCCAGTTGTCCGGCAATCCTTAAAATGAGGAATAAAATATCTGAAATGAGGAAAAAAATAAAACCATATACCATGAAGGCCAGCCAGAATCCTCCGGCGATATTCAGGATATCAGCAAAAACGGTCGAGTTGCGCGATTCAAGGATCTTTGCAATTATGAAAGTCGCAGCCAGGGCGGCGAAGATTATTGAATAAAGCAACCTGTTGCCGCGAGGCAGGATGTTGTAGCCCTTGAGAAAAATATACAGATTTCCAATTGAATATATTGTAAGTACAACTGCAAAGAAAATGACGAACTGGGATGTCTTCATAATAATCAGGGATGCAAAATAATGCTGTCAAAAGTTTTTCGTTTCCTTATATAAAACTCAAAAACGACGCACTTGTTCAAAAGCAATCCTTCAGGATCCCTGTCGCCAATGGCTTTGACCGCGATTCTTTTCTTTTTCAGCCGGTCAATACTTTTGTAATAATCAAAATGAGCCTTCAGGACGGCCCATGAGCTGCTGAATTGTCCCTTTACAAGGAAGAATATTGCAGCAATGCCGTCGAGGAATTTCCTTTTAATAAGGATGTTCTTAAAATCCCTTTCGGGAAGGTTTTTATATATCAGGAAAAGGCTGTTGCGGAAATTAAGATAGGTTTTGAAGGGTGAATTATATGGGAGTGTACCGCCTCCGACATGGTAAACAGTTGATCCGGGAACAAAGGATACCCTGTATCCGGCTTTATGAAAGCGCCAGCAGAGATCTATCTCTTCCATATGGGCAAAAAAGTCCGGATCAAAGCCCCCGCATCTCTTCCAGGCATCCGAGCGGACTATCATACAGGCGCCTGTTGACCAGAAGATGTCGGACTGAGAATTGTACTGCCCGGTATCCTTTTCAACCTTCGAAAGTATCCTTCCCCGGCAAAGCGGATATCCGAATTTATCGAGAAACCCTCCTGCTGCACCGGCATATTCAAAATAGTCTTTTCTGTGATATGAAAGGATCTTTGGCTGGCAGGATGCCACATCGGGGTTACTGTCAAGGAAACTGACGAGAGGCTTTAACCATCCTTCAGTGACTTCAATATCCGAGTTGAGAAGAACGAAATATTGAGCATTAATTTGTTCCAGTGCAAGATTATAACCCTGTGCAAATCCATGGTTCTTATCTAATCTGATGAGCCTCATATTTTTAAATTCCGATGCTAACCATTCGGGTGATCCGTCGGTAGAACCGTTATCAGCCACACAAATTTCCGTGTCGGTATCAGCAGTATGCCTGATGACATCTGACAGGAACATTCTGAGAAATTTCAGACCGTTCCAGTTCAATATGACCACTGCCGTCTTAACCATTTGCATCCTCCCGTTTATATTTCCACCTGCGGTGAGTCCAGAGCCAGTATTCGGGTTTTTCGCGGATTATCTCTTCAAGCCTCTTTACATGGGTTTCTGTTATAAAGTGTTCAGGTAGTCCTGCAGTATGTTCAAATAACAGTTCAGTAGTCATGCTGTAATAACCCCTTCTTAACTTCTGTATATTCATAAATACAACAGCCATATCATATTTTGCTGCAATTTTTTCAGCCCCCAGGAACACCGGTGTATCCTGGTTCAGAAAATCAGTCCGGAACCTGATCTCCGCACGGGCTGGCGTCTGGTCAGATATTAATCCATATAATGACGGTCTGCTTTCCTGTTTGTTTTTCAATATTTTCCTGATAATGTTTGACATGGGAGTCGGATCACAGCTGTTCTTATTTCTCAGGGAAAACATGAATGAATCGAAATATTTGTTTTGTAAAGGTTTATAGACCGGGACATTCCAGAGCTTAGTATATGTCGGAAAGATTCTGGTCCATTCCCAGTTCCCGAAATGGGAATATATTACTGCCACATCACGGCCTTCATTATACAACCTGTTAAGTACTTCGGGATTTGTGAGGGGAATGCGATCTGCCAGTTGCCTGTTATCCATATGGACCAGCTTAAGTATCTCAACTATCAGATCGCAGAAGTGTCTGTAGAATTTCTTTGCAATTACCTTCCGTTCTTTTTCGGTTTTTTCAGGAAAAGAATTCCTGAGATTTTCTTCAACTACTTTTTTACGGTATCCCGGAAAATAATATGCAAAGGGGAAGATCAGATCGGAAAATACGTATAATACCCTCAGGGGTAAAAGTGTAATTACCCAGGTAATACTGTAAAAAATATAATACCCGACCGCAGCCATTCTGTTAATTAACTATTTGTGCATAAATTTACTTACAATTTCAAGAAATTCAGGATACAGGAAGTTATTGGCTGCGATAACCTCATCGCCTGACAGATTCTTATGATCTCCCGAGAAATCACTTACCTGTCCTCCGGCTTCTCTTACAATGATAGTCGCCGCTGCAATATCCCATGGATGAAGGCCGTATTCATAGAAGGTCTCGAAGCGTCCGCAGGCAACATAAGCCATATCGATAGCAGCTGATCCAAGTCTCCGTATGCCATGGGTGGTCTTGCAGAAATAGCTGAGGCAATCCATAAAATCCTCAAGTCTTCCGAAATCACTGTATGGAAATCCGGTAGCGACAAGACTTTCAGAGAGTTTCTTTGCCCCTGAAACATGTATCGGCATATCATTTAACCACGCTCCGCCGTTTTTCCAGGCTGTAAATATTTCGTCTCCCTTAACTTCATAAACAACTCCTGCAACAGGTTCACCATCTTCCAGAAGGCCTATGCTTATTGCATAGGGATGAACACCGTGAACGAAATTTGTTGTGCCGTCAAGCGGATCGATCACCCAGCAGAATTTTGCACCTTTTTTGGAAGATGTACCCTCTTCAGCCAGGAATCCTGCTTCAGGAAGGATGATCCCGAGCCTTTCTACAAGCATCTCTTCGGAACCTTTATCCACATAGCTTACAAGGTCATGCAATCCTTTCACCTCGGTCCGGCTGATATCAAATCCCTCCGACTCCTTCAGAATGAATTCACCCGTTTCGCGGGCCGCTTTTACGGCTTTACTTACAATACTTCTTATAATCTGTCATTATCTTCTGTAAATTCAACGTTCATGTTTCCTGATGGTGAGATGTCTGTCAGCCTCACTGTCCTGATCTGTCCCGCAAGCTTTGCATTCCAGGGATATTCAACCCTGATATAGTTTTCGGCGAATCCTGATATCATTCCGTTATTTCTGACATTCTCAAAGAGGACTCTGGTTATCCGTCCGGCATTAAGCCTGCGGAATTCAATGGCCTTTTCCTCCGATAAGGATATCAGCTGCCTGCTCCTTCTTTCCTTTTCGTGGTGAGATACTTTATCCGGGAGGGTAGCAGCAATTGTCCCGGGCCTCTCTGAGAACGGGAAAACGTGAAGGTAGGAGAGAGGCAGATCCTTCAGGAACAGATATGTATCATTAAAATCCGCTTCACTTTCTCCGGGGAAGCCAATAATTACATCAGCTCCTATACCTGCCAGAGGGATCTTGTTTTTTATTTGTTCAATTCTTCCTGCAAACAAATCCCTGTTATATCTTCTTTTCATGAGCCCGAGTATCTTATCTGATCCGCTTTGGAGGGGGATGTGAAAATGAGGCATTATCCGTTGTTCTGTGGAACTCGTTTCTATAAGCTCGTCCGTCAGCAGGTTGGGCTCAATTGAGGATATCCTGAAACGTTCTATCCCTTCAACTTTTATAAGTTCCCTGAGAAGTGCTATGAACGATTCTCCTGTTGATTTCCCGAAATCGCCTGTATTTACACCTGTAAGCACTATTTCCTTTACTCCTGTTTCGGCAATTGATTCAGCCTCCAAAACAAGGGTTTCTATTCCCGGATTCCTGCTTTTACCCCTTGCCAGGGGGATGGTGCAATAAGTGCATTTATAGTCGCATCCGTCCTGTACTTTCAGGAATGATCTTGTTCTGTCGCCGGCAGAGTAGGAATGCATGAATTTGTCAGCCGATGAAAGCTCACATGAATGTATCTCAGCTCCGCCTTTTTTGGATGCATTCTTTATATAGCCGGCAATATCAAATCGTTCGTTGATCCCCATTACCAGGTCAACACCCTGGATTGATGCTATTTCATCCGGGTTGAGCTGGGCGTAGCAACCTGCCACGGCAATAAATGCACCGGGCGACAGGTTAATGAATTTTTTTATTGCCTGCCGGCATTTCCTGTCTGCAACATCAGTTACAGAGCAGGTATTGATTATATAGATGTCAGCCTTCTGGTTTGCAGGAACCCTTTCGAATTCATCCTCAGGGAATGACCGTGCTATTGTTGATGTCTCGGCAAAATTAAGCTTGCACCCGAGTGTATGAAAAGCTACTTTTTTTCTGTAGTGTGGGTTCATGCATTTTTCCTGCAAGCTTATTTTTTCAGGCGGGTAAGATAAACATTCCTGAACTCAATATCTTTTCCTTCGCTCTGCATGCAGATATGACCCTCTTTTAACGTAACACCGGTGGCTTTATTCATCAGTACACCGTTTACGAAAACGTCAATATTATCGGCAATACAGGTAACTTCCATTGTATTCCATTCCCCGACAGCTTTCTCTGTGGACACTGCCAGTTTTGCAACAACTCTAACCGACTTATCGGTCCTTTCATTCATATCCGATCCTCCCATAGCCACAAAATCGCCGGCATTGCCTGCTTTCAGCTGGCATTCAATACATTTCGGCCAGATAGTATCGGGAAGCTGGGAATGAATAAATACTCCGCTGTTTGAAAGTTCAAGGGGATAACGCCATTCCAGATGCAGAGTATAATCGGAATATGATTCTTTTGTTCTCATGTATCCGAAAGGATCTCCCGTGATATGGATCACATCATTCTGTACAGTGAAAACTTTCGAAGGATCTGCAGAAGGATCTCTGAGAAAGAAAGCCCAGTTGCTCAGGTCATTTCCATTGAACAGCATGATTCTTTCGGTAGACGATTCTTTGACAGTTTCGGTCTTCTTTTCTTTCGACCGGCCGCAGGAACTGAATGACAATCCTGAAATAACGGCTAACAGTAAAACGGTAAGGCGTACTGGTGTGGTTTTCATTTTTGATTTCTTTAAGGTTTATGAATTATTGAAAATATATCCATCAGGAAATTACAGCAGCTTACTGGCCAGCTCGGCAAGAAAGCTTCGTTCGCCTTTCACCAGGTTAACATGCGCAAATATATCCTGGTTCTTCATTTTATCCGAGAGGTAGCTGAGTCCGTTCGATGCCGTGTCGAGATAAGGAGAATCGATCTGTTCAATATCGCCGGTAAAGACCATTTTTGTTCCTTCCCCTGCACGTGTTATGATAGTCTTTATTTCATGGGGCGTAAGGTTCTGGGCTTCATCGACTATGAAAAAGATGCTCGACAGGCTTCTTCCTCTTATGTAGGCAAGGGGAGTAATAACAAGCTTTTCTTCTTTCACCATTTCATTTATCCTGATGAATTCAGGGCTCTGATGACTGAATTTATGCTTGATAACAGTAAGGTTATCATATAGAGGCTGCATGTAGGGATCCATCTTTTCCTTCACATCACCGGGAAGAAAACCGAGATCGCGGTTGGCCAGAGGTACAATAGGTCTGGCAAGGAATATCTGTTTATACCTTTTGTGCTGTGCAAGAGCTGCTGCAAGCGCCAGAAGGGTCTTTCCCGTGCCTGCCTTACCGGTGAGAGATACAAGCTGGATTTCAGGATTCGCCAGAGCTTCAAGAGCAAAGGTCTGTTCGGCATTTCTCGGATCGATACCGTAGGTGGTCTGCTTGATCACCCTGTTGAGAAGCTTGCTGACCGGATTATAGTGCGCAAGGGCGCTTGATCCGTTATTCTTCATGATGAAGAACTGATGCCCCTTCAGTTCCTTGTCGAGATTGAACTCTGAAGCAGCTACACCCTCAGGCAGCTCATAGAGCTTGCTTATCTGAGACTGTTCAACACCCTCAAGAACGGTTATCCCCTTATACAGATCATCGATATTGGCAACCTTGTCATTCTGATAGTCCTGAGAAATGATCCCCAGAGACTTGGCCTTCATCCGCAGATTGATGTCCTTTGTGATCAGAACAACGGTTTTGTTCTTATTGGCATTGCAGACATATTCCGCAATTGCCAGGATGCGATGATCTGCTGTCCGCTCGGGAAAGGACTGGCTAACCTTTTCTGAAAAATCCCTGCCGGTCTCGATGTGAAGATTACCCAGTCCATCTCCGAGAGGGATATTGGCGGTAAGAAGCATGTCACCCGATAATTTATCGAGCTCCCTTGTAAATTCCCTGGCGTGAAAATTGATCTGATCATTGCCCTTCTTGAATTTGTCGAGCTCTTCAAGAACGACTATGGGGATTATAACATCATTCTCTTCAAAATTATAAATACACTTGTAATCGTGCAGAAGAACATTGGTATCTATTATGAATAATTTACTTTTATGTTTTCTGGGCATAAATAATATCTTAAATATCAGTACTATATAACAAGAACGTTCCTGTTATACGTGAATTGCAAAAATACAGAAATTATGGTACAGTTGGTACAGTTGGGGAAAGTTAGTTATTTTGTAGTGTTTAGAGTTTAGAGTCTTAGAGTACTTAGAGTTATTTGATCCGGAATTGAACCTTAAACTTTCAACCTTTAACTCTAAACTCCAAACTCCAAACTCCAAACTCCAAACTCCAAACTCCAAACTCCAAACTCCAAACTCCAAACTCCAAACTCCAAACTCCAAACTCCAAACTCCAAACTTGTATTATGAACTATAAATCTACCCTGGAGTATCTTTTCGCACAGCTTCCGGCTTACCACAGGATAGGGAAGGCGGCGTATAAGAACAATCTTGACAATACACTTGCTCTTGATGATTATTTCGGGCATCCGCACCGGAATTACAGAACTATCCACATTGCAGGTACCAACGGCAAGGGATCTGTTTCTCATATGCTGGCTTCGGTGCTGATGGAGTCGGGTTTCAGAACAGGCCTCTATACTTCACCTCATCTTAAGGATTTCAGGGAGAGGATCAGAGTGGATGGTAAGATGATCCCCAAAGGTGAAGTGACCGGTTTTGTAAAAAAGCACAGGGAGATAATTGAATCACTTCAGCCTTCATTCTTTGAGCTGACGGCAGCCATGGCGTTTGATTATTTTTCACGGGCCGGCTGTGATGTTGCAGTTATTGAAACCGGAATGGGAGGGAGGCTCGATTCAACCAACATTATAACACCAGTAATTTCAGTAATCACAAATATAGGGCACGATCATATGGACCTGCTCGGGGGAACACTCGCAAAGGTGGCTGCTGAAAAGGCCGGGATAATTAAAAACAATGTCCCGGTGGTCATCGGCGAATCTCTTCCTGAAACCAATAATGTTTTTATTCAAAAGGCAGAGGAAACAGGTTCTGAAATTTATTTTGCCGACAGTAATTATAATTGCTTACTTGGAAAACAGTCCGGGAAGAAAGGTGAGAGGGAGTTCCTGATCCGGGCTAAGACGGAAAACAGAGAAATTTCAGGTATCACACCTCTCGGCGGTGATTACCAGGCAAAGAATCTTCAGACACTTTTCCAGGTCTGTGAATGCATAAAAAGATTGTTTGATATCAGCGATATGTCCATTCTTAAGGGGATACAAAATGTGATATCCTCCACGGGACTGATGGGCCGCTGGCAGATTCTCAGGAAAAGGCCGCTTATGATATGTGATACGGGTCACAACAAAGAGGGCATTATATATGTGATAGGTCAGATAGGCAGGATTAATGTAAAAAAAGTCCATTTTGTTATAGGATTCGTCAGTGACAAGGATCTTTCCCTGGTGCTTCCTCTCTTTCCTCAGAATGCTCAATATTATTTCACCAGGGCATCAGTTCCGCGTGCCCTTGACGAAAAGATCCTTCAGAAGGAAGCTTCACGCTTCAACCTGAATGGCGATTGTTATCCTTCGGTGAAAATGGCCTGTGAAGCTGCCCTGAAAAATGCTTCGCCCGAAGATATGATATTTGTCGGCGGAAGCACTTTTATAGTAGCTGATGTGTTATAATTTTTATAATTTTATTCAGATAATTTTACTTCAATGAAAAAAGTTCTTCTCCTTTCACTGCTCATAATTTATCTGGCTCAGGGTACAGCCCTGACCGGTCAGAAGATAGTTATTCTGCATACCAACGATCTTCATTCCCGTCTTACCGGTTTTGCTCCTGAACTTGACTATACACCCCTTTCTGTCAATAATGATAAAACTGTGGGAGGATTTGCCAGGATAGCTTCCATCTTGAAAAATGAAAAGGCCGGTAGCGAAGGAATAACCCTGGTTGTTGATGCCGGTGATTTTTTAATGGGAACTCTTTTCCAGGGTCTTGAGGTAAAGACAGGTTTTCAGCTGAGGCTTATGAAAAAGATGGGATATGATGTTATCGCCTGCGGGAACCATGAATTTGACTATGGTCCTGCTAAGCTCGCGGACATAGTGGGCTCGGCACACCAGAGAGGGGAGATACCCGCTCTTCTTCTGAGTAATAGTGTGTTCAACCCGACAAATCCGGAAGATGATGCGCTTGAGAAGCTTGTATCTGAAAATATTATCGGAAGGACATTCATTATAAGCAGGGGAGGACTTAAATTCGGATTCTTTTCACTTATGGGGCAAGTGGCGGATGATAATGCAGCTTATGCGCCTCCGGTGACATTTTCCGGACAGGTGGCAACTGCACGTAAGCTGGTTAAGGAATTATCCGCTGAGAACTGCGATGTGATAATCTGTCTGTCTCACTCAGGTGTTTCAAAGGATAAAGATGGTAAATGGGCAGGAGAGGATGTGGAGCTTGCCGGAAAGGTAAAAGGGATAGATGTTATAATAAGCGGACATACACATACTTATCTTAATAAGCCGGTAATAGTGAATGGTGTGCCGATCGTTCAGACCGGCGAATATGGCGTTAACGTGGGTAAGCTGACCCTTGAATATGAAAATGGAGGAGTCACCGTCAGCAATTATTCACTTATTCCCGTGGATGATAAAACGGCAGGCGATCATCTGATACACAGCCTTATTGAAGACCAGAAAGCAAAGATCGCGGATGAAATACTCAAACCACTTGGCATGACCTATGACAAACCCGTGGCAGAAACAGATTTCCTGCTCGAATGCATTGAGGGCGGTGATATAGAGAACAGTAACCTTGGTCCCCTTGTTGCCGATGCAATTCAAAGCTATGTAAATAAACATTTAAAGTCCGGGACGGATATCAGCATGGTGGCAGTAGGAGTGATCCGCGACAGGATAGTCCCGGGATACCAGACTGCCCCCGATATCTTCAGGATAATGTCGATGGGGACAGGAAATGATGCAGTCCCCGGTTACCCTTTGTCAAGAATATTTGTGACAGGCAGGGAGCTTAAAAGTATCCTTGAGATTCTTCAGGCAGTTTATAAATCGACACCTGCCAATTACTGTTACTATTCGGGACTGAAAGTCTTGTATGATCCCAATAAGGGACTTCTCAGGAAGATAAGCCGGATTGATATTATGAAAGAAGACGGAAGTTCAGAAATGGTCGATTTCTCCAGAAAGAATAAAACCAACTATTCAGTTACAGCCAATTCATACATGCTTGAATATATCGGGATTATCAAGAAGAAAACCTTAGGTCTGATAAATGTTGTTCCAAAGGATTCAAAGGGGAATCCACTTGTAAATATGAAGAAAGCGTTGCTTGACATGGATGAATCTGCCGAAGGCATCCAGGAGGGTAAGGAATGGCTTGCACTTATGGAATACATTTCGTCGATGGAAGATATTAATTCCAATAATATCCCTGATATAAGCCTGAAATATAAAGATCCGGTTAAAACCTTTTTTCAGGTGAAATAGCAGGCATAGTTCTTACCACTTGCTGAAAGGATTGTTAACCTTCAGCCTGGATTTCATGTTTGCCACATTATATCCTATCAGGAACATTGCTTCGGTGATCTTTTCCATTTTAATGAAGTCGATCTTTTCAACAACATCCCCCGGCGTATGGTAATCAGTATGTAACCCTGTTGTGAAAAATAACACAGGGATATCTTTTTTTACAAAATTATAATGATCGCTTCTTGCAAAAAGCTGGAGAGGATGGTTTCTTCCGCTCAGGGAGTAATCAAAGTCAAGAGGTGAATCATCATCCACATCCTCTGCAATATTCAACAGCTCCCTGCTCTGGTTGCCTGTGATCACAAAGACCTCGTCGGGTCCGCTCATGGGATTATCGGAGGTACTGTCGGCAACACCTTTCACCCTGCCTATCATATCCATATTCAGGTCGGCGATAGTTTTTTCAAGTGGAACCAGCGGATTGCTGACGTAATATTCTGATCCGAAAAGCCCTATTTCCTCACCCGAGACCCAGAGGAACATTATGGACCTCAGGGGTTTTTTCTCAAGGCTCTGAAAAGCTTCAGCTATGGACAGAAGTGCGGCGCACCCTGTTGCATTATCATCGGCTCCGTAATTTATCCTGGTCCCCGATCCACCTATATGATCAGCATGACCTGAAAAAACAATAAATTCGTTTTTCAGTACAGGGTCACTTCCTTCAATGTATGCGGCAACATTATTCAGGGTGATCTCCGTTGTGGATGTTCTTAAATCTATCAGGATATGTTTACCGGGGATAAGAAAAGATTCAGGCTTGAGCCTTCTGTCAATACTGTTCTGTAGTTCTGTAAGGTTTTTTCCTGTGCCTTTCAGCAATTCATCAGCTACGCTTCTGTTTACAAAAAGAATCCTCATCATACCGGGATGAGAAAAAACAGGCGGCTCATCGCCTTTAAGGTGCATTGAAGAATTAATTGCAGAAGCAATATCCGGTTCCTGTTCCTCAAAGGAAGTGTAACCGGATTTGGGGTCAGTTACAAAAATGATCGCCTTTGCCTTCGAGAACAATAGGCTCCGGAGTTTGACTGAATAACTTCTGAAATTCGACCAGTCATCTCCCTCGAATAAATATTTACTTCCGTCTTCCGATGTCGGGGACCTTGTCATTACAAGCAATATTTTACCTTCGGTGGGAATACCTTCAAAATCATTGTAACTGTATTTTTCCCTGTTAAGGCCATAACCTGCAAATACAACTTCCCCTTCAATTGAAATATCTTCCGGATCACCCGGGAAAAACTGGTAAATTTTTTCACTCACTGTTATTGTATCACTGAGATCCGAAGCTATCCTTATCACCGATTTCTCCTGATCGATACCTTTTTTAATGACCTGATATGGTTGAAGCCAGCTTGTTCCGTTAAGTGGTCTCAGCCCGAGAAGCTTTACATTTGAAACTATATACTCCTGTGCAATATCAAGCCCGGGTTCGCCATTTTTCCTTCCGCTCAGAAGAGGTGAAGCCAGGAACCTCACATAGCTTTCAAGATCCGATGATGTTATGATGTCAGCGCCCGGAAACTTCTTCTGGGAATAAATATTACAGGGGAATAATCCTGAAAGTATAAGGAGGATCAGAAAACTGCGAAAAACATTAATCATAATATTATTTTGAAAGTGTTGGCAAAAAACATAATATATTGTCTTAGTGTGTCTTAGTGTTAAGTTGCACAAAGAAATTATTCAGTGACAGGGGATCAAAGGTAAGAAAGTTTTATTACCAGTGTCAACGGAGCTTCAGATAGATTTAGAGGTGTCTGATAAGGTTGCTTAACAAAAAGACTGCCATCACTGTTCAGGAAAAATTTATGTTATTTTAAGGAAAATGTTAATTTTACAGCAATTGATAAAAGAGCGGATTCGGTTTTCTCCCGGAATATAAATAAGTACAATGAATTCCCAGAAGCAGAAACCGGCCACACCATGGCCTCTCATAATTCTCTTTTTAATATTGTCAGCAGGTGAGTTTGCTGTAGGGTTTCTTTATTACAGGGCACAGAGGGAGCACATGCTTAATGACAGTACTGAGGAATTGTCGGCTATTGCTGATCTGAAAGTGAGGCAGCTTACACAATGGAGACGTGAGCGTCTTGACAATGGTAATTCATTGAACCAGAATATATTAACAACAAGAAAGTTTCTTGAACTACTGAATGATCAAAATAACAGCCAGTTGCGTCGTGATCTGAAGGAAACATTGAAGTCTCTGGTTGATAATTATGACTATTCTTCAGCAATCTTTACCGACAGGAATATGCAGGTAAAGGTTTTCTATCCTGACATTGATACTATTGTTGGTGATGTTCTCCGGACAAGGCTGCCTCAGGCAATGGAAAGCGGAGGGGTTGAAATAACAGATATTCATAAGGCAACCCAGGTAAATTATATGCACCTGGATCTTATTGTTCCATTGCAAAAGAAGGACAGCACAGTTTTCGGAGCAGTTATTCTGAGAATTGATCCTAAGGAGGTACTCTTTCCACTGATACGGTCCTGGCCGTTGCCGGGCAAAACCTCAGAAGCATTTCTTGTCCGTAAGGAAGGAGATGAAGTGGTTTATCTCACAAGGTTAAAATATTCAGACAGCACTGGTACAATCAGACAACCGGTAACCGGGGAAAAGCTTGCAGCCGCCATGGCTCTCCAGTCAATTCAGGAAAGCACCGATGCATTAGACTACAGGGGAGTTAAAGTAGTGGTAGCGATGAAGAAAGTACCCGAACTGCCGTGGTATATTGTTGCAAAAACCGACCGTGAAGAAATACTGGGAACCCTCAACATGGAAATGAGGCAGATCTTCATGATAACCTTCCTGTTTATCCTTATAACCGCCCTCCTGTCAGGATTATTGTGGTGGAACCAGAGAGTTCGCTTCTACAGGGGAAAATATGAAATGGAACTGGAACACCTTGCCCTGGTGAGACATTTCGATTATATCCTGAAATATGCCAATGATGTTATTATGCTTTTCAATAAGGAGATGGAGATCATTGAAGCTAACGACCAGGCTCTCGAAAAATACCAGTTTGACAAAAAGGAACTGATAGGAATGAGGCTGACAGACCTTATTCCTGAAAAACTCCGGCAATTATCAGGAAATGTGATCAGCAAACTCGATACTCTGGGATATCATACTTTTGAAGGCGAGCATAAAAGGAAAGACGGGACAACATTCCCGGTGGAGATCAGCGCCAGGAAAATAATGATGGAGGGATTGGTTTACTATCAGACGATAGGAAGGGATATAACTGAAAGAAAACAATCTGAAGAGGTCCTGAGAGATAGCGAGGAGAAATTTAGAAAAATATTTGAAGAAAGTCCGTTCGGCATGGCAATGACAGGAAAGGACCTTGTCATAATCAGGGCGAACTCAGCTTTCTGCAAAATGATGGGTTATACCGAAGAGGATTTACTGGGACTCACCTTTAAAAGTTTTACCCATCCCGATTATATTGAGCGTGACGAGATAGAGGTATTAAGACTTATTGCAGATGAGATCCCTATCTATCATATCGAGAAGCAATATATCAGAAGCGACGGGAGAGTGATCTGGGGATCGACAACCCTTAGCATAATCAGGAATAATAATGATGAGGTACAGTTCTTCCTGGGAATGGTCGAGGATGTGACTTCCAGAAAGATAGCAGAAGGTGAACTCATTGCTGCCAAGGAAAAAGCCGAAGAGAGCGACAGATTAAAAACAGCATTCCTTCATAATGTGTCGCATGAGATACGGACACCGATGAATGCCATCCTCGGTTTTTCTTCGCTTCTGAATGAACCCGGGGTTACCGAAAGTGAACGGAACCAGTATGTCGATATTATTTTCCAGAGTGGAAACCAGCTGCTGTCAATTATAAACGATATTGTTGACCTTGCAGGAATCGAAAGCGGTCATGTCAAGATAAAGATCGGCAGAGTGAATATAAACAGTGTGCTGAGAGATCTTAATGAACAATATGCTTACAAGGTAAAGACACAGAATATCGGCCTGAACCTGACAATACCCCTGGTGAATGAAGAATCGGAAATACTGACCGACGAGACAAGGCTGATACAGGTATTGTCAAACCTTATAAATAATGCTTTCAAGTTCACCAAAACCGGGAATATTGATTTCGGTTATAAGCTTAAAAACGGATTCCTTGAGTTTTTCGTAAAAGATACGGGAATAGGAATCCCTCAGGAATACCATGCGCTTATTTTCGAGCGATTCTACCAGGTAGACAGTGCGGTATCGAGGCAATATGCCGGTACCGGCCTCGGGCTTTCAATTTGTAAGGCCTTTGTCGGTTTGCTCGGAGGTAATATCTGGGTTACTTCAAAACAAGGTTCAGGATCAACCTTCTGGTTTACAATTCCTTATGTGAGGGAGAAGAAGGAACAGCCGGAGATACAGAGGGCTTCGAAATGAGGGTAACGGGGATGGGCGATTGTAATACTTGCCACGGATTGCTTCGCCCTCTTTATACGCCGTAGGTTTACCGAAGGCGTACTGCGTCGGGCTCGCAATGACGGTAATACTATGTGACATTTGTTTTAAAACCTGATGAAGATCGTGAGGCTTCCTGTGAACAGTACCGGAGCGATGATATTGTTGGAGCTTTTGGTTCGTCCCAGAGGGAATCCGGGACCAGCATCCAGGTTGATTCCGGCAGTTCTTGAGAAGTAGAACGATCTTCCTAACCGGGGATAAATTATAAAGTTATATTCTTTTGTATAGTTCACATCTAAAAGGTAGCCTGCAACTCCTCCCGAAACATACAAGGGCGCCTGATCCATAAGCCTTGGCTTTTTACCCGGGTGGTAATAAATTTCAATTCCTGTGGCTCCCAATCCGCGTGAATCGAGTGACTGGACTAATCCTGCCTGTATCTTATTGCCATATTTGAACTTAATACCTATGGCTTCGGGAAACCCGTAACCAAAATCCGCTTCAAACCGGTATTTTGGTCTGGACCGGATTTGTGAACTTGCAGGGATAAGAAATACTATTAATCCTGACAGCACAAGAATCACCCTGAATAACAACAATCCTTTTGATATGCCGGAAGTAAAAATCCCGGAATCGTTCCTGATTCTTTTATGAGCAGCTTTTACCGACATATCTGACAGAAATTCGGGTTCGGAGCACTATCATATTCAAAACGCAAAGTAACGGCATTTATTGAACCTGCTTGTTATTTTGTTAAATTGCATTTGTTTCCTGATTTTCAGTATACGACTATCAAATGAATAATATTTCAGCTAGATCCGAATCAATTCTTGTGCTTGGTGTCATCAGCAGTTTTGTACTTTCATGTTCCTCAGGGACGGCAGGAAGTGATAAATCACTCCGGAAACCCAATCTGGTATTCGTTTTTGCCGATCAGTGGAGGGCAGAAGCAACAGGATATTCCGGCAATTCACAGGTTATAACACCCAATGCCGACAGGCTGGCAAAGGAATCAGTTAATTTTATTACGGCAATCGCCACCTGCCCAGTCAGCAGTCCCTACAGGGGTTCATTACTTACAGGTCAATACCCCTTGACCCACGGAATCTTTTTTAATGATAAGCCTCTTGCTGATGAGGCTGTTACAATTGCCGAAGTTTTCAGGGACCATGGATATAGTACAGCTTATATAGGAAAATGGCATCTGAACGGGCATCCCCGTGGTGAAGAGAGGGATAAACACAGGTTGATGCCTGTCCCTGCGGAGAGACGTCAGGGTTTTAAATACTGGAAAGTACTCGAATGTTCCCACGATTATAATAATTCAATTTATTATGATGAAAATGATGTGAGACATGAATGGCAGGGATATGATGCCGAAGCCCAGACCGATTCGGCAATTGCATATATAAACAGAAAGAAAGATCAGCCTTTCATGCTGTTCCTGTCGTGGGGCCCGCCCCATGATCCCTACCATACGGCACCGGAGAGATTCAGGAATTTATATTCAGGATGGAAAGATATTGAGCTGCGTCCGAATGTTCCCGACAGCCTCGAAGAGAAAGCTGCAAAACAGATTGGAGGGTATTATGCACATATAGCTGCGCTGGACGAATGCCTCGGGAAGCTTCTGGGAGCAATAAAAGAGGCCGGAATAGAAGATAATACAATATTTGTTTTTACATCTGACCATGGTGATATGCTTCAGTCACATGGCCAGTCGAATAAGCAAAAACCATGGGATGAATCAGTAAGAGTTCCTTTTCTGCTCAGATTTCCGCAAGAGATAAGGAAGAGGCGGGAGGTAGCAATTCCTTTCGGAACGATCGATATTATGCCAACCCTCCTTGGACTGAGCAGATTGCCTGTCCCTGATTCTGTGGAAGGAACAGATTTCTCATCATATTTACTCGGTAAAGGAAATATTGATGTTAAGGCAGGACTAATAATGTGCCCCGTTCCTTTTCACCAGTGGAGCTTTGCGAACGGAGGCCGTGAATACAGGGGAGTAAGAACTGAAAGATATACTTATGCCAGAGACCTCCGCGGCCCCTGGCTGCTTTTTGATAATAAGCAGGATCCTTACCAGTTAAATAACCTTATAAATAACCCCGGCTACAATGAAATACAGAAAGAGCTGGATGAAGAACTCAATCGTTTGCTGAAAAAGACCGGGGATGAATTCAGGGAAGCTGACTATTATATGCAGAAATGGAATTATGATTATGATTAACATTTGTTGCATGGTGCTGGTTGCAGAATATTCCTTTGTGTAACTTTGTGCGAAATCACTAAGAGCACTAAGGAGTAGTAATTATAGTGCATTTCAGGTACGAATAACAGTTTGATTTATAAATAGTTTAATTATGGGAAAGAAACGAAGCATCGATGAGATCAATGAGAAGATCCGCAGCGGGAAAGCAGTGGTTCTGACAGCAGAACAGGTTGCGGCTATGGGTAAGGAGATGACGCCTGCCGAAGTATTCAACAAAGTGGATGTGGTGACAACCGCCACCTTCGGACCTATGTGTTCTTCAGGCGCCTTTATTAACTTTGGTCATACCACCCCGCCTATGCGCATGGAGAGATTAACATTGAACAATGTCCCGGCTTACGGAGGCATTGCAGCCGTTGATGCTTACCTTGGTGCCACCGAAACCGCGATGCCTCAGGATCAGTACGGAGGCGCTCATGTTATTGAGGAACTGATCTCGGGCAAAGATATACTCCTTCAGGCAACAGCCAAAGGGACCGACTGTTATCCCAGGACTGAAGTGAAGACGCTTATAAATAAGAACTCGATAAACGAGTTCATAATGTTCAATCCGAGGAATGCTTACCAGAATTATAATGTTGCGGTGAACAGTACAAGCAGGATAAAATACACATATATGGGTACTCTGCTTCCGGCTTTCGGAAATGCAAATTTCTCAACATCGGGTGAGCTCAGTCCCCTTCTCAATGATCCGGGACTGCGCACAATCGGTATCGGTACAAGGATCTTTTTCGGAGGCGCTGTGGGATATGTGGCCTGGCACGGGACCCAGTTTAATACAGGCAAGCCTTTAAATGAACATGGAGTGCCTGTGGGTAATTCTGCAACCCTTGCACTAATAGGCGATGCAAAACTCATGAGCTCCAGGTTTATTAAAGCCGCATATTTCGAAAAATACGGCGTTACAATGTTTGTGGGTGTCGGGATACCAATACCTGTCCTTGATGAAGACCTTGCAAAGAACGTATCGGTTTGTAACAGACAAATTGAAACAAACATTCTTGATTACGGATCGGGGAATTTTGAAATGCTCGGGCGAATTGATTATGAATCACTCTTCTCGGGAAAGATCTCATTCAAAGGGAAGAAGATACGCACTGCTCCTTTGTCAAGTGTCAAAGTTGCACGTGAAATTGCGGATATCCTGAAAAAGGAAATATCTGAAGGACGTTTTTATCTCACCGAACCGGTAAGCCTTTTTGAGAAGACAAAGGGACTTAACAGCCTTGAGATAAGGATCTGATGTTTAATAATTTTAATCTGAAACCATGACAAGCAAAAGATTTGTTCTGACTTTCCATCCTGATGCCACAGGACAACCTATAACATACAACCTCATTAAGAAGTTTGACATAATGGTAAACATTATCAAAGCCGATGTCTCTCCGGGGGAAGTAGGTCACCTGGTAATGGAAATGACTGCACCGGCGAAAGTTCTGAAAGAGGGGATGGAGTATATCCGGCAGCAGAAGGTGGAGTGTGAACCGATTGACAAGAAGATAACCTGCCGTCAGGATCTTTGTATTCACTGTGGCGCCTGTTCGGCAGTCTGTTTTGCCGGAGCGCTTACAATGAAACGCGACAGCGCCGAGCTCCTTTTCGAGCCTGAGAAATGCGTGGTATGTGAACTCTGCCTCAAGGCCTGTCCGCTGAAACTTTTCTCGATCGACCTTGGCTAAAAGCTCAGTATACCAGCCGCGTTTTTACCGCGGATCAATGGGTAATAACCGATGGAAGAGCTTCAGATCGGTTTACAGGGAAACAGACCTTTGGGTGGCAACAGATGCCGGGGAAAATGAAAATTCTGTCGAAAACTTTACACAGAAGCGTATGCGTTTTTACAGACAGATCCTCGATGAATTCATCGTTAAGCACCCAGAGTTCAGAGATTCCCTGAAGCCGGTCAGAATTCCTGAAGGTGTTCACCCTGTTATTTCTGAAATGGGAAAAGCGGCTGAAAATGCCGGTACGGGGCCAATGAGCGCCGTGGCAGGTGCTTTTGCTGAATATATCTGTAATGATCTGATCAGAGAATTCGGGTTAAAGGAAGCGATAATTGAGAACGGTGGCGATATATTTATGAAGCTCGCTTCACCGGCCACGATCTCAGTCTATGCAGGAAGCTCACCCTTGTCTGAAAAAATCAGTCTGGTGATCAATCCTGAGGAGACACCGCTTGCAATCTGTACCTCTTCGGGTACTTTGGGGCATTCACTCAGCTTCGGTAAGGCAGATGCGTGTATGATAGCCTGCCGCTCAGGGTCTCTGGCTGATGCTTATGCAACGGCCTTTTGCAACGAAGTTAAGAGTAAAGATATGGTACTTGCGGTTACGGAAAAGGCTTTAAAGAAACCTGAGATACTTTCTGTTGTCATCATCATGGATGATAAAGTTGGCCTGGGTGGTACTCTGCAAATAAAAATATAAAACTCAGAATTAACCTTTGTGATCTTAGTGGAAAGCCGCAGGAGATTATACACTCTGATCATCCCGGTTCCTTTCTGAAAATATTCTTCTACGGATTTCCGGAAATACTTGACTTTGGTTAAAGTCTATCGTAACTTTGATTTAGGATATTAAAAGCTTAGGTTAAAGAGGTTACATCCTCTGTGTCCTTTGTGTCCTTTGTGTGAACTTTGTGTTCTTTGTGTTTAAATAAAAATCCTATGTCAAAGTATCGTATTGTTACAATTGACGGAGGAGGAATCCGTGGACTTATTACCACCATTCTTCTCCAGCGAATAGTCGCAACACCAGGACTCGAAAAATTTCTCGACACTATTGATCTTGTTGCCGGCACATCAACCGGAGGTTTGCTTTCATTGGGAATAGGTCATGGAATTGACCTTGACAGTATAAGGAAAATGTATGTTGAAAATGGACCGAAGATATTCGATGATTCCTGGCTCGATAACCTGCATGATCTGGGTAAACTGAGAGGCGCCGATTACAATATTAAACAGCTTCGCAAAGAACTTACCAGCCTTCTCGGAGATACAACACTTGGCCAGCTAAAAAAGCATGTTCTTATAACCGCATTTGATTTAGATAATGAGGATCCTGATCCTTCAAAGAGAAGGTGGAAACCGAAACTATTCCATAATTTCCCCGGAGAGGGCAGTGATGCGGATTATTCAGCAGTCGATGTCGGGTTATACACAAGCGCCGCGCCTACATTTTTCCCCGCAGTTGATGGTTATGTTGATGGCGGTGTTTATGCAAGTAATCCCTCGATTTGTGCACTTGCACAAACTCAGGATAACCGTTACAGACCAAATCCCAGACTTAAAAGTGTGGTTTTATTTTCTTTAGGTACGGGTACCGGTCTGCAGTACATTAAAGGCAAATCACTCGACTGGGGATATGTGCAATGGGTAAAACCACTGATAGATCTTATGTTTGACGGAACTGCCGGTATTGCCGATTACCAGTGCACACAATTCCTGGGATCAAGGTATCACCGTCTTGGTCCCATTTTTCCTCCCGGCTTGACAATCCCGATGGACGGAGTTAAAAGAATCCCAGATATGATCGGATTTGCTGAGGCGTTTGATATTCAGGGGACGGTTGACTGGCTGAAGAAAACCTGGATGACGGAGTAAGGTTATTCTCAAATTTTAGCCTCCTGACTTTTAGTAAGTTTTGGCCTTGGATAAAACTTCATCATCATCTCCTTTAATCTGCTTATCAACGATTTACAGGTCTTAATCAAATTTGTTGGGAAATATCCGTGATTTTTCCTAACTTTTTGAGATAAATCTTTTACCAAATTTCTTATTTATGATTCGCATCAGTAAATCCACTTTCGTTATGATGGTATGTTGTCTTTATGTGGTAACAGTGAACGGACAATCTGCCATTTCCGCCACGGGCGGAACAGCTACCGGCACCGGCGGCACTGTAACTTATACAGTCGGCCAGGTAACCTACAGTACATTTACCGGCACCTCGGGCAGTTTAGCCCAGGGAGTTCAGCAGCCCTGGGAGATAAGCACAGTGACCGCAATTGAAAAGACTGAAGGCATCACTCTGGAAATGAGTGTTTATCCTAATCCGACAGGAGGAGTGTTAAAACTTACAATCAGGGATATCGATGATAAAAACCTGAGGTACAGGCTTTTTGATATGAACGGACTGCTGCTTCAGGATAAAAAGATCGACAGTGAAGAGACCGAGATCTCTCTTCAGGATTATTCTTCAACAATGTACTTCCTGCGTATAGCCAATAACAAGCAGGATATCAAGGTTTTCAAGATTGTTAAGAATTGATCCGGGAATTTCAGTTTAAGATTAGCCGTTCCGGGTTCCGGGTTCCATGTTCCAGGTTCCATGTTCCAGGTTAAAAACGCGGAACTCGGAACCTGGAACCTGGAACCTGGAACCTCGAACCAGCCTCCGCTGACGCTTCGGCTGGCAAAGCCTGGAACCAGCCTCCGCTGAAGCTTCGGCTGGCAAAGCCTGGAACCAGCCTCCGCTGAAGCTTCGGCTGGCAAAGCCTGGAATTTGGAACCCTGAACCCTGAACTGAAACGGTAAATAACAAAATTATAATTCTATCTAAAATATATCATAATGAAAAAACTCTTAACCCTGATTGCACTTTTAGCGATTTACTTCACACTTTATTGCCAGGCACCTCAGAGACTGAGTTACCAGGCTGTTGTCCGAAACTCCTCAGGAGGTCTTGTAACCAGTCATTCTGTGGGCATTAAGATCAGTATCCTTCAGGGATCTGCATCCGGAACTGCTGTTTATGTCGAAACCCATACTACAACGACCAATGCCAATGGTCTGGCAACAATTGAAATTGGAGGGGGAACCGTTGTTTCGGGAACTTTTGCCGGAATAAACTGGGGATCGGGAACTTATTATCTCAAAACCGAGACCGATCCGGCCGGAGGTTCTTCTTACACAATAACAGGTACATCCCAATTGTTGAGCGTACCTTATGCATTATATGCAAAACAAGTCGAGATCGGAAGCTCCCAGTGGTCAGAATCCGGATCGGATATATATTTCAATACCGGCAAGGTAGGGGTTGGTAAAGTCCCCGGGGCATCAGAGGCGCGACAGTTCCAGGTTTTGACAGATACTTATCAGGCAATTGCAGGAGTCAGTAATGGTCCTGCTTATGCTACCATTTTTGCCGAAAACAAAAATAGCGGTCCGGCGGGTGATTTCAGGAATACCGGAACAGGTGACGGGCTGAAAATCACAATTACCACTGAAGGTAAAACTGGTCTTATCAGTACTGCTCCTACCCAGGGAATACTTGGACAAGCCTCGGCAGCCACCGGGTCCACATACGGGTTGAAGGGTACTTCAGCATCTTGGTCCGGCTATGGCATTTATGGCTACGCTCCCAATTATGGTGTTTATGGAGAGGCAACGTCTGCAACGGGAGAAAATGCCGGGATCACCGGTAAATCGGTATCAATCAAGGGACGGGGAGTTTATGGATTCGCCAGTACGGAGACAGGACAAAATTTTGGAGTGATGGGTGAGTCATCTTCAGATATGGGTTATGGTGTCCTTGGAGAAGCACCAAGAACTGGTGTCAGAGGAAATGCTTCAGCCTCATCTGGATTTGGAGTAGTTGGTTATGCAAGCTCAACCACAGGAAACACTGCTGGAGTCTATGGACAAGTTATTTCAGCAAGCGGTTTCTCCGGTTATTTTACCGGTGGGAAATTTTATATAAATGGAAGAGCTGGTATCGGCACAGAATCTCCCTCTGCCGGGCTGCATTTGAAAGGTTCAGGTTTCCCCGGGAGTTTTATGTACCTGGAAGCAAATTCAGGTCAGGATGCCGGTTTCCGACTTTATGAGGGAACAACACCTAAGTGGTCAATTTTCTGCGATGGAGCTACAGATGGTCTGCAGATTTACAATACTGCAGGTACGACAGCTATCTTTTGCGATCAGGTTAATTCTAATGTGGGAATTGGGACTACTGATCCCGGATTCGATCTGGATGTGTATGGTAATATCAGGGCAACAGGCGCTGTTTTTTATGGCAGTTCACCAGCGGTAATGTACAACAAACCTGATTATGTTTTCGGGGAAAGTTACGAATTTATGAAGACCGACGAAGTGGAGGAATTCCTTGATAAGGAGAAACATCTGCCATGGATCACTTCAGCAGATAAGGAAAAAAAGGAAAACGGAGATGTTATCGATATGACAAGAATGGCATTCGAAACAGTTGAATCGGTTGAAAATATGCAGCTTCAGATCATAGAACAAAATAAGCTTATAAGGAAAATTCAAGCCGAAAACGACAGGTTGAAATCAGAAAATGAGAATATTTCTTCGAGACTTGAAAAGCTGGAAGCAAAGATCGGCAAGTAAAATATCTAAAATATTTCACAATGAAAAAACTCCTAACCCTTTCAATCATCACAGCACTAACGCTTTCCGTTTTTGCCCAGACACCTCAAAGACTGAGTTACCAGGCTGTCATCCGCAACTCTACAGGAGGTCTTGTAACCAGCCATGCAGTAGGCATGAAGATCAGTATCCTTCAGGGATCTGCAACAGGTACAGCTGTTTATGTTGAAACCCATACATTAACCACCAATGCCAATGGTCTGGCAACAATTGAAATTGGTGGGGGATCAGTTGTATCGGGAACTTTCGCCGCAATAAACTGGGCTTCGGGAATATATTATTTCAAAACGGAAACAGATCCGGCCGGAGGATCCAGCTATACAATTGTTGGAACAAGTCAGTTATTAAGTGTTCCTTATGCTCTGAATTCGAAAATAAGTGAATCGGTAGCCGATAACAGTGTTACTTCAGCCAAGATTGTTGATGGTACCATAGCCAATGCCGATCTTGGAAACAACAGTGTCACTTCTGCCAAGATCACTGATGCAACTGTTGCAGCCGCTGACCTCGCAGCCAATTCAGTTACCACTGAAAAGATAAATGCAGGTGCTGTTACCGGCGCCAAGATAGCACAGGCGGGAGCAACCAGCGGACAGGCACTCAAATGGAACGGTACCACCTGGGCGCCTGCTGCAGATGCCACAGGAGGAGGCGGCGGAGGCTGGACAGACGACGGGACAATGATCCGCCTGAGCACATTGACCGACAGTGTTCTGCTGGGAAGCGTCGGGCGGGTGGGAAAATTCAACGTTGGAGGAAATATAGGTCTGAGCCTTCCTTCGAGCATATATTTCGGAAGTGATGCGACACGGATCTCCGGAATGGTTGGCGGCGACATGCGGGTGGTGGCTGATGATCTGAGCATGCTGACTACCGGAGATATTTCCTTCGGCCGTTTTGACGATGAGACATGGATCAAATTCGACAATGCAAATAAAAGGGTTGGTATCGGGACACTAGCGCCAACGGACCGTCTGCATGTGGTACTGGGTGCGACTAGTCAGGGATTATCAGCTGTAAGGGGGGTGGCCACTGCAACAGCAGGTTCAGCTTATGGTGTTTACGGTCAGTCAGCAGGGTATAAAGGTCGTGCTGTCATGGGAGAAGCCACGGGTACCAACAGCATCGGTATTATGGGGCTTGCCACTAATACCAGTAGCACAGGGGTCTGGGGAGAAGGTTCCAACCAGGGGGTGTACGGCTTTTCATCTTCAACGGCCGGCAAAGGTGTTTACGGAAAGGTCAGTTCTGCTTCGGGATATTCGGGATATTTTGAAGGCGGTAAATTCTATGTGAAGGGCAGTGCCCAGGTGAAGGACACCCTATATGCCAATGTGGTGAACGCGGCCAAAATAACTAATATGCCCGGATTAGCCCACTCTGTTGTCGGATCACCGGGAACCTATCCAACTCTCGCAACATCATGGGCAGAATTGAATTCCGTGACCGTCAATGTACCGGCTCCTGGTTACGTATTGCTCTTTGCTTCCTGTGAACTTGAATCAGATCACGATTACAACGATTTGACCTCTGTATATCTTGGTGTTTCAAAAACTTCTGACGGAGCAGGGATTAAAGAAATAGCGCATTGGAGAGTAAGTAACCTGACCGGTTCTGATCTTTTCCATGAGGTAATTTCAGCTCAGGCGCCCCTTCAAGTCACAACGACCGGTACCCAAACCTTCTATCTCATGGGATACCGGGTGGGAGGAGATGGTTCTGATGTGGTTTACCGCCACCAGTGCAATCTGACGGCTCTTTACATCCCTGTTGCCTACGGCACTGTTGAATGAGCTACTCTGGGTTACCCAGACTCGACAGACCTCTAAACACTAAACACTAAACTCTAAACACTAAACTTGACCCTGACCCTTGAAAATTAGCGTGAGATTACAAAACAAAAATTCAAAAATAATTCACAATGAAAAAACTCCTAACCCTTTCAATCATCGCGGCACTAACGCTTTCCGGTTTTGCCCAGGCACCTCAAAGACTGAGTTACCAGGCTGTCATCCGCAACTCCTCAGGAGGTCTTGTAACCAGTCATGCTGTCGGCATTAAGATCAGTATCCTTCAGGGCTCTCCGTCCGGAACTGCTGTTTATGTAGAAACGCATACAGTAACCACCAATGCCAATGGGCTGGCAACAATTGAAATTGGAGGGGGTTCCGTTGTTTCGGGAACTTTCGCCGGAATAAACTGGGGATCGGGAACATATCATCTCAAAACCGAGACTGATCCGGCCGGGGGAACTTCATATACAATAACAGGTACATCCCAATTGTTGAGCGTACCCTATGCGTTATATGCAAAACAGGTAGAGATAGGAAGTTCCCAATGGTCCGGATCTGGACCCGATATTTATTTTAATACCGGGAAAGTCGGAATCGGTAAAATGCCAGGAGCCGATTCCCGTCAGTTCCAGGTATTGACAGGAACGTATCAGGCAATTGCGGGAGTCAACAATAGTACATTAGGTACCATTTATGCTCAGAACAGTGGTTCCGGACCGGCTGCCGACTTCAGAAATAAGATTCTGATTGTGGATGGTACGCAGGGTGCGGGCAAGGTTTTAACATCGGATGCTGCCGGTTATACCTCCTGGCAAATCCCTGCTGTGGTAACCGATGCCTCATTTACCGGTACCGGAACAACCGGAAATCCATTGAAACTGGCATCCTTTGGTGCTTCAACAGGTCAGGTACTCAAGTGGACCGGTACTGCCTGGGACAATGCTGCTGATGAACGTGGGCCTTGGAGTGAGACAACAAATTATATTTACAACGCGGAAGGTAAACATTTTGGTTTGGGAATCAATGTTCCAACTCAAAAATTGACTCTTGCCGATGGAGGCAATACCTGTTATATGAATATTCAGAACAGTTCTACAGGATATACGCCTGTAGATGGTATGTATATTGGGACTTCTGGACTTAATTCCTATGTTTCTACCTATGAGGCAGGTAGTCTGTATCTTGGTACCACTGCTACCGTCAGATTGGCTATACTTTCTGACGGTAAAGTAGGTATAGGCACACTCACTCCCGCCTATAAATTAGATGTTAAAGGGGCTGCCAACCTGAACAACGGGGTCACCTTAGGGCCGGCTCTCCTCGTCAATGGAACTGAAGCTCTATGGCATGATGGTACCTACTTCAGCTGGGGGTACGGCGGAACATGGAATTATTTTAAAGATGCTGTCGGGATCGATTGCCAACCCGGAGAAGGTCATATGCTGGCGGTTAACGGCGTTGCTTCAAAGCCCGGGGGAGGTACATGGACTGCCTTTTCCGACATAAGGCTGAAAGACATCCATGGCAATTACGATAGAGGACTGGAAGATATCATCCGGCTGGAACCTGTCAGATTCAATTATAAGAACGGAAATCCGCTGGACCTTCCATCTGCCCCTGAATATGTCGGATTTGTTGCCCAGGAGGTACAAAAGATATTCCCGGAAGCTGTTACGGAAACACCCGGCGGATACCTGGAATTTGACATGCATATGGTCAACGTTGCAGTCGTAAATGCCTTAAAAGAGCTGAATGAAATAATCAATAATCTTGAGCTTGAAAACTCAAGACTTAAATCAGAAAATGAGAATATTTCTTCGAGGCTTGAAAAGCTGGAAGCAAAGATCGGCAAGTAAAATATCTAAAATATTTCACAATGAAAAAACTCCTAACCCTTTCAATCATCGCGGCACTAACGCTTTCCGTTTTTGCCCAGGCACCTCAAAGACTGAGTTACCAGGCTGTCATCCGCAACTCTACAGGAGGCCTTGTAACCAGCCATGCAGTAGGCATGAAGATCAGCATCCTTCAGGGATCTGCAACCGGTACAGCTGTTTATGTTGAAACCCATACATCAACCACCAATGCCAATGGTCTGGCAACAATTGAAATTGGTGGGGGATCAGTTGTATCGGGAACTTTCGCCACAATAAACTGGGCTTCGGGAATATATTATCTCAAAACGGAAACAGATCCGGCCGGAGGATCCAGCTATACAATTGTTGGAACAAGTCAGTTATTAAGTGTTCCTTATGCTCTGAATTCGAAAATATGGCTGACGGAGTTGTATTGCTTTATTCGGGAAGTGTTAGAGCAATGTCAGCGGCAGCAGTGTTTGAGATAACAGATAACGGTACTACAAGCATTTCGGTCACTTTTGGATTAAAGGGAATATCTAAAAACATTAATGGTATAGGAGTTTATGGTAGGGCTGATGTAACTTTTTTAGGAAATGCGGTAGGGGTTTTTGGAAAGACAAGTTCATTTGGAGGTAGCGGAATAGAAGGAGAAGCTTTTGTATTAGGTGTGAAAGGGGTAGCAACTTCTACTTCAATTGCTGTTACGTACGGAGTCTATGGAAGTGCAGAATTTGATGCTGGATATGGTGTCTATGGAGAATCTCTTAAGTATGGTGTTTACGGGGAATCTTTTAAATATGGAGTATATGGTTAAACAATAGGGACTCAGGGCAGAGCTGTTGTTGGCACAGTATAGGGAATTTTTAGTATAGGGATGTAAGGAATAGCAACGAATACAAGCAGCACAGGTGTCTGGGGTGAAGGTACTAATTAGGGTGTATATGGGATTTCGGAACTTTCAATAGGAAAAGGTGTTTATGGCAATGTATCTCACGCTATCGGTGTAGCTTATGGAGTATATGGACAATCAAGTTCAGCTGTAGGATACGGAGTTTATGGCACAGCTTTGGTATATGGAGTTTACGGAATCTGTAGTTCTGACAACGGAAGAGCAGTGCGTGGTGAGGTAACTGTAATTTCAGGATCTGTTGATGGTATTTACGGATATATAAATGCAATCAATGGATGTGGGGTATACGGTATAGCACTTTATGCTATAGGAGAAATTTACGGAAGTTAAGTTACTGTAATTAGCAGCGCGGGTACGGGAGTAAAAGCTGACGGGGATAAATATGGCATTTATGGAATTGCATCTCATGTAGAAGGATATGTTATTTATGGACAAGCAATAGGATTAAAAGGTAGCGGAGTGACAGGTATTGCTTTAGGTGTCTTTGGTATGGGAGCTCTGGCTAAAGGGGGTTATATTGATTTCGTGGCTGACGGATTAGGTACAGACTTTGTCGGCAATTCATTTATTTGTTGGAAGAGAGATATTCAATCAATATAAATTCTATAGATAAAGTCAATGCTTTACGCGGTATCTATTTCAACTGGGATGAAAATCACGGAGGACATCACGATATAGGCATGATAGCAGAAGAAGTAGGAAAATTATTTCTGAAATAGTGGTATATGAAGGAAACGGTATTGATGTCTATGGGATGGATTACAGTAAGATCACTTCTCTTTTAATTGAAGCTATTAAAGCTCAGCAGAAAGAGATTGAATCGTTGAGAGCGAGACTGGAAAAAATTGAAGAAAAATTGGGAAATGATTAAATTCAAGATTCAAGGTTCAAGGTTGCAGTAAGTACTCTTTAACTAACAAGACTCAACGCTCATCTCACTTTCGCTAAAGCTTCCGGCAAAGCGCTCACCAATCTTTGCTCATCACTCACCGCTGAACTCTGAACCTGGAACCTTGAACATTAACGGGAAATAACAAAATTATCATTCAAAAATAATTCACAATGAAAAAACTCCTAACCCTTTCACTCATCGCGGCACTAACGCTTTCCGTTTTTGCCCAGGCACCTCAGAGACTGAGCTACCAGGCAGTCATCCGCAACTCCACAGGAGGTCTTGTAACCAGTCATGCAGTAGGCATGAAGATCAGCATCCTTCAGGGATCTGCATCAGGAACAGCTGTTTATGTTGAAACCCATACAACAACCACCAATGCAAATGGTCTGGCAACAATTGAAATTGGCGGGGGATCAGTTGTATCGGGAACTTTCGCCACAATAAACTGGGCTTCGGGAACATATTATCTCAAAACGGAAACAGATCCGGCCGGAGGATCCAGCTATACAATTGTTGGAACAAGTCAGTTATTAAGTGTTCCTTATGCTCTGAATTCGAAAATAAGTGAATCGGTAGCCGATAACAGTGTTACTTCAGCCAAGATTGTTGATGGATCCATAGCCAATGCCGATCTTGGCTAAACAGACAGTATCACTTCTGCCAAGATCACTGAGGCAACCTTGTTGTGAATGCCGCTGACCTCGCAGACCAATTCAATTACCACTGAAAAGATACTTGCAAACGGTACGGTTACCGGCGCCAAGATAGCACAGGCGGGAGCAACCAGCGGACAGGCACTCAAATGGAACGGTACCACCTGGGCGCCTGCTGCAGATGCCACAGGAGGAGGCGGCGGAGGCTGGACAGACGACGGGACAATGATCCGCCTGAGCACAATGACCGACAGTGTCCAGCTGGGAAGCGTCAGGGCGGGTGGGAAAATTCAACGTTGGAGGTAATATAGGATCTGAGCCTTCTTTCGAGCATATATTTCGGAAGTGATGCGACACGGATCTCCGGAATGGTTGGCGGCGACATGCGGCTGGTGGCAGATGATCTGAGCATGCTGACTACCGAAGATATTTCCTTCGGCCATTTTGACGATGAGACATGGATCAAATTCGACAATGCAAATAAAAGGGTGGGTATCGGGACACTAGCGCCAACAGACCGTCTGCATGTGGTACTGGGCGCGACTACTCCGGGATTATCAGCTATAAGGGGAGTTGCAACTGCAACAGCTGTTTCAAATTATGGTGTTTACGGTGAATCCATGTCGGCGACAGGATATGGATTATATGGTAAATCACCGAAATATGGTGTTTATGGGACTGCAACAGGAAACCAGGGACGTGGTGTTATGGGAGAAGCCACGGGTACAGCCAGTATCGGAGTACTGGGGATTGCCACGAATACCAGCAGCACCGGGGTCTGGGGAGAAGGTTCCAACCAGGGGGTGTACGGCTTTTCATCTTCAACGGCCGGGAAAGGTGTTTATGGAAAGGTCACTTCTGCTTCGGGATATTCGGGATATTTTGAAGGTGGTAAATTCTATGTGAAGGGCAGTGCACAAGTGAAAGACACGCTTTACGCAAATGCCGTGAAAATAGCAAACAGCCCCAGGGTGGTTTACAAAAAGGGTAGCAGTAAGACTATTACAGCTCAAAATTCATGGGGACCCCTGGATACAATCATTGTGGAGGCTCCGGGACCGGGCTATGTTATACTAAACTTTTCCGGAGTACTAAGTACTAATCACACCTACCTGGATAATACCTGGGCTGGCGTGGGTATTTCAACAAGACCGACGGGTGGCGTATTGGCACAGACATGGTGGTCGTTTCATAATCAGATTGTAGGCGGAGTTTATGAGACACCCTGTGCAGTCAATACTGTTGCTACAATAACATCCGCCGGTACTTATAATTATTACATTGTAGGATATCATTGGGGAGTAGTGGGAGATAATGATGAAGATGTGGAACATCTCAGTCACGGATCATTTTCGGCCTTGTTTATTCCGTCACCATAGTGTTAACATAATAAACAATCATAATAATTGTTATGAAAAAACTCTTAACCCTTTCGCTCATCGCGGCACTAACGCTTTCCGTTTTTGCCCAGGCACCTCAGAGACTGAGTTACCAGGCTGTCATTCGCAACTCTACAGGAGGTCTTGTAACCAGCCATGCAGTAGGCATGAAGATCAGCATCCTTCAGGGATCTGCAACCGGTACAGCTGTTTATGTTGAAACCCATACATCAACCACCAATGCCAATGGTCTGGCAACAATTGAAATTGGTGGGGGATCAGTTGTATCGGGAACTTTCGCCACAATAAACTGGGCTTCGGGAACATATTATCTCAAAACGGAAACAGATCCGGCCGGAGGATCCAGCTATACAATTGTTGGAACAAGTCAGTTATTAAGTGTTCCTTATGCTCTGAATTCGAAAATAAGTGAATCGGTAGCCGATAACAGTGTTACTTCAACCAAGATTGCCGGCGGATCGGTTACCGGCACCAAGATAGCCCAGGCTGGTGCCACCAGCGGGCAGGTTCTGAAATGGAATGGGACAACATGGTTGCCGGCAGTTGATGCTATTGTGCTTCCATACAGCGGAACAGGCACTTCCGGTAGTCCCCTTTTCGATATCACTAATCTTGGAACCAGCGGAGCTATTTCTACTTTTTCTTCAGGAAATTATGGAATATGGGGAGAATCAGGCAGTTCATCAGGCATTGGTGTTTATGGAGTCAACAAAACATCCACTGGTACAACCTATGGTGTTTTTGGTGACGTGTATTCACCAACGGGTTTTTCAGGCTTTTTTCAGGGTGGAAAATTTTATATTAAGGGAAATACTGGTATCGGAACCCAGGATCCTTCAGCTAAACTTGAAGTTAGCGGTCAGGTTAAGATCACCGGCGGTAGCCCCGGGGCTGGCAAGGTTTTAACCTCCGATGGTGTTGGCCTGGCAACCTGGCAGACTCCTGAGGTAAATCTATGGTTGAAAAACAGTAATAATATTTATTACAATGCCGGAAAGGTTGGCATCGGGACAACGGTCCCGGGAACACTTCTGCAGGTACATAGTAACATTACTTATGTTAACAATGTTACACCAATAATCAAAATAAGTGATAACTTTAAAACATGGAACATAGGTTTAGGGGATCCGGGAGACCGGTTTTCAATTTCGTCTGAAGATAATAAAGACAGACTGACAATTCTTAAGTCAAATGGTTTTGTCGGATTTGGAACAACAGCGCCTTCTGCAGGACTTCACATCAAGGCAAATTCATGGCCGGGCATTTCATCTATCTCGAAGCAAATTCCGGTTCAGATGCAGGGCTGAGGTTTTACGAAAGCACAACTCCCAAATGGCATATTTACAACAATGCTAATGCCGGCGGATTACAGATTACCAACAATGCCGCACAGACAGCGATATTTGCCAAACAGTCAAATTCATTTGTGGGGATCGGCACATCCAATCCGGCCTATACGCTTGATGTGGCGGGAGGCGTAAACTTAATTAAGGGGTTTTCAGGCGCTGCTTTGCTCTGTAATGGCGCTCAGGCCATTTGGTACAATGGTACCTATTTCAGCTGGGGTTATGAAGGTCAGTGGAACTATTTAGCAAATAAGGTTTATATCGGTTCAGCAGCTACCGATCCCGGAACCAACATGTTAGTAGTAAATGGTTCAGCTGCCAAACCAGGAGGTGGTTCCTGGGCAACATGGTCGGATAGTCGTCTTAAGGACATTCATGGTAACTACTCAAAAGGATTAAAAGAAATTATTGCCCTCCGTCCGGTTTCATTCTCCTACAGGAAAGATAACTCCCTTAAATTACCTGATGATCAGGAATATGCCGGACTTGTTGCCCAGGATGTTCAGAACATTTTTCCCGAAGCTATATCTGAGGGTACTGATGGATATCTGCAACTCGATAATAATTCAATTAATATAGCACTGATTAATGCAATCAGGGAATTGAAAGCTGAAAATGACAGGTTGAAATCAGAAAATGAGAATATTTCTTCGAGGCTTGAAAAGCTGGAAGCGAAGATCGGCAAATAAAATATCTAAAATAATTCACAATGAAAAAACTCCTTACCCTTTCTCTCATCGCGGCACTAACGCTTTCCGTTTTTGCCCAGGCACCTCAGAGACTGAGCTACCAGGCTGTCATCCGCAATTCCTCAGGAGGTCTTGTAACCAGCCATACTGTAGGCATGAAGATCAGTATCCTTCCGGGCTCTCCGTCTGGTACAGCTGTTTACGTTGAAACCCATTCAACCACCACCAATGCAAATGGCCTGGCAACCATTGAAATTGGGGGGGGATCCGTTGTTTCGGGAACTTTTGCCGGAATAAACTGGGGATCGGGAACTTATTATCTTAAGACAGAAACTGATCCTGCCGGCGGGACGAGTTATTTAATTTCAGGTACCAGCCAGTTGCTGAGTGTGCCTTATGCGCTCTATTCACAAAAGGCAGGAAACGGATTCAGCGGCGATTACAATGACCTGTTTAATAAGCCTTTGCTTTTCGATGGAACATGGATGAGCCTGACCGGGAAACCCACTGAATTTACTCCTTCAGCACATGTACATTCAGCCGCCAATATTACTTCCGGAACTTTACCGGTCAAGTATGGGGGAACCGGAATTTCTTCTTTCAAGGCAGGAGATTATATCTATGCATCGGGAACGACAACCCTCGACCAGCGAACACCAGCCGAGGTTCTTACCGACATCAAGGCATCACCGCTGATACATACCCATTTTGCCGGGGATATTACAGGCATTTTACCGGTTCTGAATGGTGGTACGGGCGCTGCAACAGCAGCATTGGCCAGAACAAACCTGGGCGCTACAACAGTTGGTTCCTTGCTGTTTACTCTTCCGAATCCGTCAGCCATAAGATTTATAAAAGTAGATGCTGATAACAGTGTTAAATTACGGACAGCGGATGATTTCAGAACAGACATAGGCGCCGGGACGGGAAACGGAACAGTGACAAGCATTGCCACTTCAACCGGACTTACGGGAGGCCCAATTACATCATCCGGCACAATCAGTCTGTCAGGCCAGGCTTTGGCTTTGCACAACTTTACAGGTACAGGATTGATGGCCAGGACAGGAAGCTCCGCTTTTGCTGCCCGGACCATTACTGCCGGTGGCGGAATCGCTGTTTCCAATGGGAATGGTATCAGTGGAAATCCTGTTATTTCCACTTCAAATATTTCCTCAATTGGAGATTTTGCGCATGGAGGCGTTGTCTTCTGGGTGGATGATACCGGGGAGCATGGACTTGTTTGCGCCAAGAATGATCAGTCCATAGTGAGGTGGTATGCCGGAACTTATGTTATGACAATGGCCAGGGGAAACGGCCCGATGTCAGGAGAGATGAACACGGCTATCATCATTGCCAGCCAGGGTAGCGGTGATGGATACATCTACGCAGCACGTACCTGTGCTGAACTGCAAATGACAGAAGCTTCGAAAACATACGGGGACTGGTATTTGCCATCAAGGCAGGAACTGCTGCTGATGTATAATAACAAGACGACGATCTATGCCACGTCCACGGCAAACGGTGGTTTGGGATTAGCCAGCGAAAAATACTTTAGCTCCACCGAGTTCAGCAGCAGTTCAGCCTGGTATGTGGATTTTTTAAACGGTGCCGAGGGAACCGACAGCAAGTCCCAGTCATTCAGGGTTCGTGCAGTCAGGAGTTTTTAAATGTCGTAGAGGCTACCTTTAGTGTTTATTTGACTTGCATTTATATACTTCTTATATTTTTATATTGACTTTTAGTAAAATTTATTCCATTTAAATATGAAAAAACTCTTTACCCTGATTGCAATTTTAGCAATTAGCTTCAATCTTTTTAGCCAGGCACCTCAGAGACTGAGTTACCAGGCTGTCATCCGCAACTCTTCAGGAGGTCTTGTAGTCAGTCATGCTGTCGGCATGAAGATCAGCATCCTTCAGGGATCTGCAACCGGGACAGCTGTTTACGTTGAAACCCATTCAATAACCACCAATGCTAATGGTCTGGCAACAATTGAAAT
Organism: uncultured Bacteroidales bacterium; assembly: GCA_963700275.1. Lineage (GTDB taxonomy): Bacteria > Bacteroidota > Bacteroidia > Bacteroidales > VadinHA17 > LD21. The sequence continues at coordinate 120,323 of CAVOWZ010000019.1, forward strand.
TGGCGGGGGAACCGTTGTATCGGGAATTTTCGCCACAATAAACTGGGCTTCGGGACCATATTATCTCAAAACGGAAACAGATCCTGCAGGTGGTTCCAGCTATACCATTTCAGGCACAAGCCAGTTGTTAAGTGTACCTTATGCTTTGTATTCCAAATCAGCAGCAAACGGAGTTAATTTACCGTATTCCGGAAGTGCAATATCTGATTCAGATCCGGTTTTTAGTATAACTAATGAATCAGTACGTAATGACGGGTTTGTGACCACCGGGATAAAGGGAATTTCAAAGTCGATTTATGGTTTCGGAGTATCCGGGCAGGCTGATGCCACCTCCGGAGAATATGCAATAGGAGTATTTGGAAATTCATTTTCACTTGACGGTAAAGGGGTCGTTGGACAAGCTCCAAGAACAGGTGTGCAAGGAATCTCAACAGCTTCATCAGGTATTTCATACGGTGTCCAGGGAATGAATAGATCTTCTTCAGGATATGGGGTATATGGTGAATCTCCTATGTATGGGGTTTACGGGAAATCAACCGGCACATCCGGAATTGCTGTCAAAGGAGAAGCAACCGGTGCAGCAAGCGTGGGTGTTCAGGGTTTTGCAACAAATTCTAGCGGTATAGGGGTCTTTGGCAAAGGATCAGTCAATGGTATTTATGGAGAAGCTTCAGCATCCACGGGCAAAGGGATCAATGGCTATGTAACCTCAGAAACAGGAGTGACGTATGGAGTTTACGGAATCGTCACTGTCAGTATCCGGATATGGTGTTTATGGTAAGGCATCCTCTGCAACAGGAACCAACTACGGAGTTTGCGGTGAATCTTCTTCTGCTGACGGATACGCGGGTTATTTTAAGGGACGCTTTTATACGACCGGCTCGACTACCGGCAATACCGATCTTTTCTATGTGACAAACACAGGAACGGGTCGTGCTATCCATGCTGTGGCGGCAGGTAACACTGCTGTGTGGGGAGCCTCTACATCGGGATATGCCGGAGTTGACGGCCGGAATACCTCCGGAATAGGAGTTTCAGGTCACAGTGCAACAAATTCCGGTGTTTATGGTCACAGCGATGAACATTACGGGGTTTATGGTCACAGCGGACTTACCGGCGGACGTTTCGAAGGTATATCCATAGGCGCATATGGCATTTCAACAGGAGCAGCCGGGATCAACTATGGTGTTTATGGAAAAACTAATTCACCTGCAGGATATGCAGGCTATTTTGAAGGCAACGTTAAAGTTACCGGAACTCTCTCCAAGGGAGGAGGTTCATTTGAAATTGACCACCCTCTCGATCCGGCAAATAAAATACTCCGGCACAGCTTTGTGGAATCTCCCGACATGATGAATGTATATAACGGGAATATCATAACCGATGCAAATGGAAGAGCTGAGGTCATTTTACCTGATTATTTTGAAGCGCTTAACAGAGATTTCCGGTATCAGCTCACAGTAATCGGGGAATTTGCACAGGCAATCATCGCCGAAAAGATAAGTGAAAACCGGTTTACAATACGAACCGATAAACCGGATGTGGAAGTATCCTGGCAGGTGACCGGTATACGGAAAGATCCCTGGGCAGCAGAGAACCGGATTGTGGTTGAAGAAAAAAAGGATCAAACATTGCAGGGCCATTACCTGTATCCTGAACTTTATGACAATCCTGAAACCCGATCCATTGTCGGGATTGAATAGCAGTGGTATTTATACTGATTTAATTATCAGAGAACCACTTTTCAATCTTTGCCTGATTTAACAATATCCATTTTATCCGGAAGATAATATCCATTATTATTGGATGATATTATCCATTTTATCTGGATAATAATTTCCTGAGCCGTATAGTTCCTGCCCTGACTTTATCATTAGGGACGTCTTGGTTGTAGAACTGAGCATTATAAATGGTTTCTGAGCCGCATAGCGGCGATCTGTTTGTAGTTGCAGAAACGTTTAGAAATATCTGAGCCTCGTAGAGGCGGCCTGTAAAATTTTCTTGACTCGTATCGTTAATATTCTTAACTTTTCATGGAATAACCTGAGGTCGAAAAATTAAATTAAAGGATATGAAAAAACTATTTACTCTGATTGCACTATTTGCAATTAACTTCACCCTTTTTAGCCAGGCACCTCAACAACTGAGTTACCAGGCTGTCATCCGCAACTCTTCAGGAGGGCTTGTAACCAGCCATGCTGTCGGCATGAAGATCAGTATTCTGCAGGGAACTTCAACCGGAACCGCTGTTTATGTTGAAACCCATACAACAACCACTAATGCTAATGGACTGGCAACTATAGAAATTGGAGGGGGATCCGTTGTATCGGGAACTTTTGCCGGAATAAACTGGGGATCGGGGACTTATTTCATTAAAACCGAAACCGATCCTGCAGGAGGAAGCACTTATACAATTAAAGGAACAAGTCAGATACTTAGTGTTCCCTATGCTTTATACTCTAATTCAGCTGCAAATGGTTTCACCTTGCCATATTCCGGAAGCGGTACAACTAGTGGTGGAACGGATCTCTTCTATCTGAAGAACCTTGGTAGCGGACGTGCCATGCAGGTTGAAGCCGGGACCAATACAGCGATCTGGGGAAGATCGGCAGGCGGATACGCTGGCATTGACGGGAGGAACACCACCGGTTATGGTGTTTACGGTATTAGCGAGTCAGGTAATGGTATTAACGGTCGCAGCACCTCGGGAAATGGAGTTTATGGTGAGGCAACGAAGTATGGTGTTTATGGTAAATCTACTGGTACACAGGGTCGTTCAGTGACTGGTGAGGCTACAGGAACTACAAGTATCGCAGTTCAGGGAATTGCTACAAATACAAGCAGCACCGGAGTATGGGGTGAAGGATCAAACCAGGGTGTCTATGGTACAACTGCTCTGGCTACAGGCAAGGGGGTCTATGGTGCAGCAACTTCAACAACAGGGAAAAACTATGGAGTTTACGGGAAGTCAGCTTCTTCAGACGGATTTGGTGTCTATGGGGAAAGTTTTACAGGAGTTTGTGGTATCGGAGAAGAAGTCGGTGTTTATGGGTCGGCAAGCGCTTCTGCGAATGCCTTTGGTGTCCTTGGCACTACATCTTCTGCATCAGGAGTTACAACCTTTGCAGTCTTAGGAGAGTGTACTTCTCCGACCGGGTATTCCGGGTTTTTCAGGGGCGGTCAATTTCATATCTCCGGAAATACAGGAATTGGAACGTCAGCTCCTGTTTATAAACTGGATGTCATAGGTAGTATAAGAGCAACCGGAAGCGTATATTATGGCGGCTCGGAAGGACTTATGAATGGGACGCTTTATAACAAACCTGATTTTGTATTCAATGAAAGTTACCGGGCATTACGGACCGAAGATGTTGAAGAATATCTCGAAAGAGAAAACCACCTGCCATGGATCACTTCAGCAGAAAAAGAGAAAGAGGAAAATGGTGAGGTAACCGATATGACCAGAATGGCATTCGAAACTGTGGAGTCGGTCGAAAATCTGCAGCTTCAGATCATTGAACAGCAGAAAATGATAAGAGAGCTGAAAGCCGAGAATGAAAAGATGAAGGATCGATTAGACAGAATTGAAAGGCAATTTTAAAATTATGAAGAATTACTCTGGTATATTGATGATTTTGATAATTATCATATCGCAGATTACTCAGGCTCAGAGTACCCGGCCGACAGAAAAATGTATTTCCTGTGAAAAGCTCGTCGAACTGAGATTACCTGATGTGAAAATAACCTCAGCTGAACAGATTACAGCAGGTAAACCACATTGCAAAGTGCTTGGAGTTATCGGGAAGGAAATAAAATTTGAGATACTGCTTCCGGATGACTGGAATAACATTTTTATTATGGGTGGAGGTGGCGGATTTGTCGGTACAATACAAAATGCCGCAAGATCAAGTGTCAACCAGGGTATTGCAACTTCCGGGACGGATACCGGCCATGATGGCAGTAAATCACCCGGCGCAGAATGGGCCCTCAATAATATGGAACGGCAGGTGAACTTCGGTCACCTCGCTGTACACCGTACTGCGGAGGTTTCAAAGGCAATCATTCAAAGCTATTATGGTTCCCTTCCGGATTATTCATATTTTATAGGTTGCTCCAGAGGTGGCGGACAAGCTATGATGGAGGCACAACGTTATCCTGAGGATTTCGACGGGATCGTTGTCGGGGCGCCGGCCTTCAACTGGACAGCTATTGCTGCAGAAGCTGTCCAGAATACCCGGGCTGTTTATCCCAAAGGATTTTCTCAGGCTCTCCTTACAGATAATCATATACGCATCCTCCAGGAAGCTGTTCTCCGGCAATGTGATATGAACGATGGCGAAAGAGACAGCATTCTGAATAATCCTGCTGACTGTAAATTTGACTTTTCATCTCTGCCCAAATGCCCGGGTGATGTTCATGGTAAGGAGTGTTTCACAACTGCCCAGATAAATGCCATTAAGAAGATATATGAAGGTGCCGATGCGGGTTACGGAATAACTTATCCGGGATTTCCTTATGGCGGAGAATATGAACCGGGCGGATGGATGACATGGATCGTAGGTTCCGAAGAGGTGGCAAAGAAAAACATATATCCGAGCCTTCACGCTTATTTCGGGATCGAAATTTTTAAGTACCTGATATTGCAGGATCCCGGTTGGGACTATACAAAATATGATTTCAGTGGATATGAGAAGGAATTGCAATACGCATCAGCCTACCTTGATGCCACATCAACTGATTACAGCGGATTTAAGGATCGTAAAGGGAAAATAATCTTCTGGCATGGATGGAACGATCCGGCTCTTTCTGCCTTTGCAACTATTGAGCACCTTAATGCTGTGAAGAAGGCAGATCCTGATTTCAGTAACTACATGAGGCTATATCTGCTTCCCGGGGTGCTTCATTGCGGTGGTGGTGAAGGTCCATCCGGTGTCGACTGGATTGCACTTATACGCGACTGGGTTGAAAAAAATATTGCACCGGATAAGATCATTGCCGTTAAAAATGTTAGTGGAAAAGAAGTAATGTCAAGGCCTGTCTTTCATTACACTTTTTAAACACAAAGAGCACGAAGTTCGCACTAAGAGCACAAAAGGCATTATAAACAGTGAGTCTGAAGGTTTTGATTAAGTGTATTTTATAAGTGCATGGTCAGGAATTCTGACGTTTTCGGCCTTCTGGATCGGCATATGTTATGTTAAAATTGAGTTAATTCCTAAATTTTCATCAATTTATGGGCCGGTTTCGTCAATTCCCGGGTAAAAGGTTATTTAACAAAATATTATACTTTCATATCCTGTAAATGACACATTATCAGCAGTCTGATATTTAGTAGAATCGGTATTATCAGATTTTCTGCATTTTAAGCATCAATTTCGGGCTGTTTTTGATAAATCATCCTTTTTTAATGGTAAATCAGGCTCTCAGGTAATTCTTCCCCGTAAATAATTTGATTAACATATCCGGCAGGGGTCGCAAAACCCCACTAATTGGGCGTTAGCATCTTGACATCACCCCCTGTTATGTTGTATTTTTGACATATGACATAAACATATGAAAAGATGAAAAGAAAGTCATTTGTTCATTTTTGCAGGATGTTTTTCGTGACACTGGTATTTGTTTCAATTTCTTCTGTTTGTACTGCTCCTACAATCGGTTACCGAATTAAGATGGATAACTTCAGGAGACTGTATGAATATGTTCAGAGGAGACATTTTGAAGCCGAATTCTCAAGGTTTATCAAGGACCTTGGATTCAGTGAATCGGGAAATAACTGGCAGTCAGTTAACCGCATCGGTTGTTTTGGCGAGTGGCAGTTTGCAGAAAAAACACTGCATCATCTTGGCCATAAGAATATAACCGTAAGGAAATTCAAAGCCGATCCCACGATTTTCCCGCCCGACCTTCAGCTTAAGGTCCTGAAATCACTTATTAAGATGAACCTGGTATATTTAAGGAATTATGATCATTTTGTGGGTGATACTATAAGAGGTGTCGTTATTACCAAATCGGGAATGATAGCAGCATCTCACCTGGGAGGTCCCACTTCACTTAAACTGTTCCTTAATTCGAAAGGAAGGATCAACAGGCAAGATGTTCTGGGAACATCAATGGCTGATTATCTCAGGAAATTCAGCTATTACGATCTTGATTCGTATGAAGGTTACGCTCTTTAAAAGGAATTCATGTAAATGATCTTTCCTGTTTCTGTCCGGCCTGCAGATGTTTCTATTCTGTAGAAATAAAATCCCTGCGGAACAGAATTACCGGCTTCATTTTTGCCATCCCATACAACCTTTGAAAATCCGGAATCATTATTGCTATCCTGCAGTATTCTGATAACTTTTCCCCGGAGATCAAACACTCTGATTGTAACATGTGATGATTCGGGGGAAAAATATTCAATTTCAATTTCTGAAGTGAAAGGATTAGGATAACTTCTTGAAAATGCAGATTTGTCTGGTCTGTCCGGCAAAACATCTGTAACAGGGACTGTCAGATCGCTTAAATAACGGGTCAGGGTGACTTCATCATTATATATCCTTCTTTCAAAAAGTGAGTATTCAGAACCGGCGCTGTTAAACAAGGGGAATATATAAACCGGCCGCATTAAAGCCTGCCAGGTGTCACCATCAGCCTGTAAAAGATCCACTTCAAGATGACCATAATGCTTTCCGCCGGATTTAAGAATACCGTTTTCCCATAATTCCGGTATATCACTATGTACCAGAAACTGCTGATTGGGATTCTCAAGCCCTTTCTCTGGTTCTCTCAGGCCATCTCCACCCTGTCCTGTATCATAAAAATGAATTGTATGTGATCTTTCACTCTGATCTGGTCTTGTTTCAGTCCCCGTGATAGTTGATCTCTCCCACATCTCGTCGTGCGCAGAGATAACTGCATCCACACCATAATGCATAAAAAGAGGAGTAAGAAGACGAACGGGATATCCTGATTGTTTATCGGTATTTTCAATTTCGCCTGCCGGGTATCCATGGGGACCAGAAGAATATGGTGAATGATGGAAGATTAAAAAAGTGAACATGCTCTGAAGCTGGGCTTCCCTGAGTCTTGCTTCAAGCCATAAATACTGCTCTGATCCCGGACCAAAATCGGGTGCTTTACCTCCGTCCTGATCATTTTCACCCAGCAGATAGAAATTGGTATCATCACCTGATTTGTTCGGACCATTATTGCATACATCAAGTACAATAAAAGTAGCAGGGCCGTATTTAAGGGAGTAGTACCGGCCTTCATGTTCAGCAACAGGCGAGTTATTTGAAGGTGATTCGAAGTATGTAAGGAATTTTTTTACAGCTCTTTCGGATCCCGGCTGATTATATCCATCCAGCCGTGATCCTTCATAATATTCATGATTACCCAAAGCTGCCATTACCGGAATCTTTCCCGCTAAACTCATTTCGCTGCTGCGATCAGTATTATGACGCCAGAACTCATCCCAGTCACGCTGTTCACCACCGGTTTCCACAAGATCACCGGCAACAAAAACAAGGTCTGGTTCACGTGATCTTATCACTTCCAGATTGTGTTTATACCCAATGGTCTGATCTGTGAGATATGTCCTGACACTGTCATTAACCGGATCAATCCAGACTGTAAATTTTCCAGTTGATTCAGGTTCTGTTTCCGAATCTCCGTAAACTATAAATCTGACAGGTTCATTGCCTTCAGGTCCGGTATGAAAGGATGAACTGAATGTTTCAGTCCCCTGAACTACTGTATACTCGTATATTGAAGACGGATTAAGATTCTCAATTCTTACCCGGTGACGGAATGGTGCTGACGGAGCCAGCCCTTCAAAGAAAGTAGTATCTTCCCATAATGAATATTCAAGAGCCTCAGCTGGTACAGGAGTGGAATTAACATGATTTTTTGTACCTGTACCCTGTTCCCACCAGGAAAGTAGTCCCGGAGAGTTCTCTTCCGAAAACCATATAATTGTAATAGCATCATTATCAGGATTCTGTAAGTATGGGAAAATCCTGAATTTATCCTGAGCAGGCAGAATGGAGGAAAATATTAACAAAAGGTTTAAAAAGAACAGCAGCTTCCAATTAAAATTATAAGCCGTTCTGAATATTTTTTCCGCACAAACTGATAGTTGATACATATACCGTTGTCAACTTGTGTTAAAATGCAATTTACAACTTATTTTTCTGAAGGTCAATAAAATTAACATGGAATTTTTTATTGATCTACGTATTAAAATACATATTAAAATACGTATTTTAATACGTATATAATTTATTGAGCTTTCCGGATAAAATAAAGTTGACTTCGGCTTTTTTACGGTGTAACTTTGAAAAATTAATAAAAAATAACCGGGACCATGAAAAAGCCAGTTACATTGTTTCTTGTCATATTCGCCGGAATTACACCGGTCGGTTTATGGGCACAACAGGATAACCTGAAAACTCCTAATGAAAACCATGTTTTATTGTATGTCGGGCTTGGAGGAGGTATAAATACCAGAGGCGGCAATTTTAATACGGGTCTCACATTAACCTCTCACGGAGGCATGGGAGGAAGCATACAATTTATTTCAGGTTTCGTTCAGCTGGATAATGTTCCGGATGATTATTATGAAGGCATTTTGCGCGATCTTACACCGGCGCACAGGGTCACGGCTCTGTCGCTTAATTTTGTGAAAAAATTCATTACACCTAAAGAGTCTTTCAGATTTGGATTTGAAGCCGGACCATCATGGGTACATTGTAATCTTGTAAAGTTGGAGCTTAATCCCGAATATCCTGAACCTCTTGAATATAAATACAATAAGATTCATACTATAAAAAATGCTGTTGGGGTATCTCTGGCACTGCGCGCAGATTTCCCGTTCAACCGTTTTTTTGGATGTGACCTCTCCGTATTTGCAAATTTAAATTCAGCCCGGAGTTTTGCCGGACTGAATTTCTGTTTTGATCTGGGTATGGTCAGGAAGTAATTATTTTACAAGTTAATGAAGTAAATGTTAAATTTATTTTTGTGCAATATGATCAGGATTGAGTAAATTTGTTATTGGACTGAACTGGCAGAAGCGTAATAAAATGAGTAAGCTTGTAAAGATACTTGTACTTGCCACAAATCCTGAGGAGACCACTCCACTTAGACTGGATGAGGAGGTGAGGAGCATAGATCAGGCATTACTGCAATCCAGATTCAGGGATAAGTTTGATCTCGAACAGCAATGGGCCGTACGGGTATCCGACTTACAGCGTCTTCTTCTTCGATATAAACCTGATATTGTCCATTTCAGCGGACATGGCAGCGAGTCAAGCGAAATCATACTTGAAGACAATGAGGGAAACAACAAACCTGTCCCGGCTCCGGCACTAAGTAAGCTTTTCGCCCTGTTTAAAGACAATATAAAGTGTGTCGTTTTAAATGCATGTTATACTGAAGTCCAGGCAGAAGCTATTTCTAAGCATATCAGCTGCGTCGTCGGAATGTCAAAGGCAATTGGTGATGAAGCTGCAATCAGTTTTTCCGAAGCATTCTACGGTGCGCTGGGCGACGGAAGGGATATCAAAACAGCATTTGAACTTGGCTGTAACCAGATCGACCTTGAAAATCTGGATGAGCAGGATACACCAAGGCTGAAAACGACAAATGAAAATGCAAAAGAACTGACGTTTATTACGGATACCGGAGATGAAGATCGAAAATGGGGATCTCCCCGCGATTATGCTATGCTGATTACAACCGGGTCGGTTTGCCTGTGTCTTGTAATTCTCGTGCTTGGTACAGTTTTGGGTGTCCTGAACGGTAAATTCTCTCCCGAGGCTCTTGGTGGGGTGCAGAGTGCAGGATTCGGAGGAGGACTCCTTGGATTTGGATTTATCCTTTACAGAATAATTAAAATATCTCTTATTGGAGGAGCATCTAAATGACGGACAATAAAACAATTCATAATAGGGGGAGAAAGAGCCTGCCTTTACTGATTGCGGCTCAGCTTCTGATAGCAGCCATCACAGTTGCAATTATCCTGATTGTCGGATTAAAGATCAAACCTCTGATAGAAAAAAAGGCCAAACTTGAGAAAGAGGTGGTAGCTCTCAAAAAAGATAAAACGGATCTGGAGAATACTATCGGAGGACTTGAAAGGAATATACATGAACTGGAGGTAAGGATAGAGGAGACAATGGTGTTTGACCGCAACCGTTACCAGATGGACTGGACAAATGCCAAATCTTTATTAAGTGTCTCCACTTCAAAGCAGGAAAGGCTTATTCTTGATATTATAGGAATGAAGATGGAAGGTATTGGATGGAAGCTTAACGGGTATTCACCTGAAGAAGGATTCGATTCCCCCAGCTTTGCAGCATGGTTACTTAATAAAAATGATCTCTTGCGAATTGAACCTTCTCAGAGGTACCGGCTTCCGGAAATGCTCCCGGAAACTGATAATCCCCGGATAGGAGATCTTGTTTTTTATGATTCGGGATACGCAATGTTCTATTTCAGGGACAGATACGGACATCCTTTCTGCATAGGAATGACCCCGCTGGGGATCGCTGCACTCGAGATCAATTTCGGACCAAAGCTGCTCCGATACGGCAGGGTGAATTACTAAAGATTTTGGCCCCATTTGCCCATAGTATTTCTTCTTATCCCCTCATGAAATGAAATTGAAGGGGAGATAGGGGGAGAGTGGAGTTAACGCAATATTTATTTTCCCGATTTTGTTGAGAGATTCTCAAGCTTGTTGAAAGATGTTGTTATACCGCGTATCACTGCGGAACTTAATCCCTGATGTTCCATTTCATTAAGTCCGGAGATTGTTATTCCCTGAGGGGTTGTGACCTTGTCAATCTCACTTTCCGGATGATTTGAGGTTTCCAGAATAAGTTTAGCCGCTCCCTGAACTGTCTGGGCTACAATCAACTGCGACATTTCAGCATTAAAACCTATTTCGATACCTCCCTGTGACATTGCACGCATGAATCTGAGGGCAAAGGCAATCCCACAGGATCCGGCTACAGTGGCAGCATCCATCAGCTCCTCGGGTATTATTATTGTTCTTCCCATTTTTTCAAACATCGATGTAATCTTGTTTTCCTGGTCCGGCTTCAAATTCCTGAATGACATACACGTCATCGATTCACATATCTCAATAGCGGTATTTGGCATAATACGGACATTTGGCACCGGACCGAATGCATTTTCAATGTCCCTGTGCGTTATACCTGTTATAGTTGAAATAAGCAAATGGTGTGAGCTGATTCTCCCTTTTATCTCCTCCCGGAGTGTTTCAAATTGCTGAGGTTTGACAGCTATAAAAACTATTCCTGTATCAGAAATGGCTTCTGTATTTTTATCAGTAACATTAAAACCGATGCTTTTAAGAAATGAGATTCTCAATTCCCGCTTTTCACCGATTATTATTTCTTCAACTTTATATTGTCCTGATCTGACGAGTCCTTTAGCCAGTGAAGTACCGATATTGCCTCCGCCCAGGATTGTAATTTTGATTTTTTTCATTATCGGAAATTAAGAAGCGAAGATAGTAAAAACAGGAAAACCTTGCCATCGTTACAGTTATTGACAACAAATGAGGCAGCAGACAGCTTAATAAAAATGTGGATCCGACAGAGAAGTCATTACTCACAGAGTCCTGTAGCATATAGTGTCCCGTCGAACATCAGTTCGGTGATCATGCCGTTATCCTGACGCATGTTGATTTTGAACTGAAATGATCCACCGGAACTGTTTCGCAGGGTAACGGTACTCTCTCCCACAGTATAGGTTCCGGTCTCTACATTGGGATTACCACCGTATGCAATACCTGCATCACTGCTAAAACTGGCCTCACTGCCAAACTGGTAATTACCCTGTCCGTCAAAGACTAGTTTCCGGGTTCTTGAGTATCCGCCGGAGCTGTTTGAGGAACCCGACCATGAACACAGTGTTCCTCTCAGCTGCCAGGTTGCTCCGTTTCCCGGGGTTTGCTGATTCATGCCCTGCTGGTTGGGTTTTTGCTGATTTGATGCTGCTGATGCCCTTGTAAAGGGAATTTTTGTACCATCAGGAAATGTAATAGTCAGAGTCTCCTGTACCAAACTGTAAGGGTAATCGATCCATCCTAGATCTCCCATTACCTGGATGATGCCTTCTTTCAACTGGTACCGGGTCGTTTCTCCATTAAATGATAGCTGGTTTGCCGAAAGGAAATCCAAGACCACTTGTCCCTGCTGGTTCTGAAAAATCCATCTGCCTGAAAGTGATGAAGATTGTTGTCCCTGTCCCATTCCGGAGGAAGGCTTTGACATGCTCTGTGGAAGAGGTCCCTGGGGTGGAGCACCGGGAGTGACCCGTGTGAAAATAATTTCTGTCCCTCCGGGAAATTCAATTGAAAGCCGGTCTCCATCAAGCATATAGGGATAGGGTGAGATGGCGGTGCCTTCATTTATCATCAGAACATTACCCTGGGCCTTATATGGAAATGTCTGGTTATTGATAACAATCGTACCATTGCTGATCTGCATATTCATTTCACCTCCCGGTGCCGAATATTTCCATGAGCCTGTAATTCCGCCCTGTGCATACATAATCAAAGTGGTTACAGCGATCAGAAAAATTGCAATAAGTCTTTTCATATCTCAAAAGAATAATAATTACTTTCAATGTCATTTCAAAGTAAATGATGCGGTCTGCGTAGCTCGTCCTTTTCCTATCCTGTCATATATTGTGATCTTAAACCTGTATTTTCCCGGAGCCATTTCGGGAGTTGAGGAGAATGTACCCTCAGGGGAAGATGCTATGTCATTTTCAAGTGCCAGATGACCGCCATCAGCAAGAAGCCCGGTTTCCGATAACAGGATGTTGCCATCGGGACCTGTGATTTCCACATCAATATCGAACCAGTTCAGCCCGGATTCATCCTTTTTGAAGGGACCGACATTGAAAAGTACAAAGTGAACTGTCTCACCTCTTTCATAAACAGCCGGAATGCCAATTGTTTCAATCTTGTCGCCATTGGCTGACCGTGCAAATGAGTAATCGTCAATGCTGATCAGTTTTGAAGAAGTGGTACTTGTTGAACATGAGACAAGGATCACAGTCATCAAAGCTATTAACAGTAGCTTGATAGTGTTTTTTATCATGGGATGAAATTTTGAAATATCATGTAATTTAAGATAATAAAAGTTGAAAGTCAAGATGAATTTAATAATGCCTGAATTCTGAATAGCTGTTTTTTATACGTTATCTTTACTTTTCAGGATCATAATCTCATAACACCAGCAGGCAGGATGGATATGATAAATACAATTAATGGTGCATTAAAGACTTATTTTCAAAACTCAGCCAACTTGATCTGCATGGACTCGATATTTCGGATTATTCCGGACAATACCTGAAAAAATATACCCGCGATTCATCTTACTTTATTTCTTTCTATTCGCAGGTTTTGGAGAAATCCCTGAAAAGGATTAAAAAGCCTGTATCGGAAAGTGTATTTGTTGATTATGGTGGAGGTTGCGGGATACTGTCCCTTTTGGCCGGATTGATCGGATTTAAGACTGTCATCTGCAACGATATTTATGAAAAGTCGTTGATGGATGCAAAGACAATTTCAGAACAAACCGGGGTTCCGGTTGATCATTTTATTTGTGGTGATGCAGAAGCTTTTGTAAATCATATTAACCAACTTAATATTCACCCCGATCTGATTTGCTCTGTCGATGTTCTTGAACATATTTACAACACGGATAGCTGGTTTAAATCCATTTCAAAGCTTAACGATTTCACTTTAATCTTCGTGACCGGTGCAAATTCACGAAATCCAGTTATAACGCACAGGTTGAAAAAAATACACAGAATTTCTGAATATAAGGGGTGTGAAAAAAATGTCAGGGTTAATGACAAATTTTTCAATACATCATTTCTTGAAGAAAGAGAAAAGATAATCAGGGGAAAGTTCCCGGGATTAAGTGAGGATGAAATAAAACATTTATCCGGGGAAAGCAGGGGATTAAAACGGGAGGATATTGAAAACCTGGTTTCACGCTATTTAATAGATGGCGTAATTGACTATCATCCCGATCATCCCACAAATACCTGCGATCCATATACAGGAAGCTGGGCAGAAAGGCTCATCGATCTGAAAAAACTAAAAAATACGATTGAGGCCAACAGTCTTTCAATGGATATTACAAACTCATTTTACTGTTATTCAGACAACAAATTATTAAATCCCGTAAAAATGTTAGTCAATCTGTTAATTAAAATATCAGGACAGCATTGGTTATTTCTTTCGCCAAATATTACAGTTGAAATCCGAAAGTGAGGAAGTTACATCGCCAGTAGCATTGTATTTTCAGTATCAGAGATACAAAGCTTTCCCGGGCGCATTTACGGCCGATAAAGTGACAATTGCTTGATTTTGAAATAAGGATAACTTAACTTTACATTATTACAACATTATTACAGGGATTTTACTGATTGTAAAAATCAATCATTATGGCAATCTGGTCAGTTGAAATTAAGGAGCTTGCTAAGCTTTATGAATCGCTTTCAGGCAAGTTTCCTGAACTTGAAAAAGAATTGGCCCAGCTTATCAGGGCAGAGGATCCAAACGTCCTGATGCTGTATTCCAGGCGATGCCTCGAAGTAATTATCACGGATCTGTGTGAGTGTGAGCTTAACCGTCCGCGTAAGACTGAACCTCTGCAGGGTATAATTGATAAACTGAACAAGGAAGGTAAAGCTCCTTCCTATATTATCGCATCAATGCACAGCCTTAACAGTCTGTCGACTTTCGGGGCACATCCTAAGGATTTTGATCCGCATCAGATAAAACCAGTTCTTGTAAATCTTGAAATAATTATTAAATATTACCTGAAATTTAAAGGATCCGGAAAAATCATACAACCAGGGCAGGTTCAAACGGCAGGAAATAAAGATAAAGGATCCGGTGATGCAAATAAGAGCCAGGGGAAATCAAAAATAATCCGGGCAGGATTAATTTCAGCCTCCGGGTTCATACTCCTGATCATTGCTGCACTTATGGTTTTTACTGATATTTTTAAGAGTGGTAAAAAATCTGAGGAAGTTGAGAAATCGATCGCGGTGCTTCCCTTTAAACTGCTGAGTGACGAACCGGATAAACAATATCTTGCTGATGGCATGATGGATGCTATAACACTATATCTTTCAAAAATCCAGGATTTGCGGGTTATGTCCAGGACATCAGTTGAGCAATACCGCGAAACCAGAAAAACTGCCAATGAGATAGGGAAGGAACTTAATGTGGAATATTTGCTTGAAGGCAGTTTTCAGAAATATGGAGATAATGCACGGTTGATTGTACAGCTAATAAAAGTCAGCGAGGACAGCCATGCATGGGCAGATGAATTTAACAGCAAATGGAGTGATGTTTTTTCATTGCAGAGTGAAGTTGCTCAAAAGATCGCCACAGAATTGAAAGTGGTGCTGACTCCCGGGGAGATTGAAAAAATGGAAGAGAGGCCGACCGGGAATCTCGAAGCATATCAGGCGTATTTGCGCGGCCGGTATTATGCTCACCAGCCGCATTTTTCAACTCAGAACTGGAATCTGGCACTTCAGAACTATCAGGATGCTGTTGACATGGATACTACCTTTGCACTGGCTTATGGTGAACTGGCACATACACATGCCAGGTTTATATATCTGAGGGAGGATATATCTGAGTCGAGGCTGAAAAAAGCTGACCAGGCAGCTGTGAAAGCATTACGTTACGGGACTGATCAGTCAGGGGTACATCTTTCCCTGGGATATTATTATTTGTATGCATACAGGGATACTGAGAAGGCTCTTACACACCTGGAAATAGCGGGAAAAGGTCTTCCAAACAATGCTGAAATTATGGTCGAAAAGGCCGCGATCATTGTAATACTGGGCCGTTGGGAGGAATTCATTGAATTGCTGGAAAAGGCACAGCAGCTCAGCCCGAATGATGCATATATCCCGACTGAACTTGCATTGGGCTACTGGTATACCCGCCGCTACAGTAAAACTATTAATGCCTGCGATCAGGCTATTGCACTATCACCAACCACCACATGGCCCTATCTTTATAAAATATTCGCTTACTGGAGTTGGAAAGGCCCATGTAAAGAGTCGCGGGACGTTTTAAAATTAATTAATGATAAACATGAATGGTATTTGTTTACATTATTCTGGCAGGAAGTCGGCGATGGTAATTATGAGAAAGCCTTTCAACTAATGTCTGATACGACGCGGTTATGGGGTACGCAGACCAAGATGTGGGCTTATCCGCAAACCATGTCTAAAGCCTTTTTATATGATTATCTGGGACAGTCAGAAAATGCCCGGATAGCCTGGGAGGCTTCCCTACCGGCTCTGGAGAAGATGGTTAAAGAAGTTCCTGCTGATCCGAGATATCGCAGTTCATTAGGCATCGTATATGCAAGTCTGGGGAGAAAAGAAGATGCTGTCAGGGAGGGGAAGAAGGCTGTGGAGCTTTTGCCGGTAACAAAAGATGCCGTTTATGGAATAGGTCACCTTCAGGACCTGGCAGTCATTTATATTAAATCAGGAGAGTTCGACCTGGCACTTAAGCAGATTGAACAGCTCCTGGCAATTCCTTCATGGATAACTCCTGTATGGCTTGATTGGGATATCAGATTTGCTCCGATGAGATCACATCCCGGATACAATGAACTGCTGAAAAAATATCCTGTTAGCGAATAATCGGAAAGTTTATTGCAAATCTACTGTTAAAGTGAATGTTCAATAGGTTTCTGCAAGAAAGTTCCGGGTGTATCAGGTGTAAATTGACGGGATATTTCAGAGACTTTCCTGATAAACACTATATTTACTGTCAAACGAATTATTAAATCTGATATGAAGCTAAAGGTAGCATGGTTTCTTTTTTTTGTAATCCCGGTTAGCAGTTTCGTTTCGGGACAACAAAATGCCAACAATCCTGACCGTGAGCAATGGTTCATGGATATGGGATTTGGAATGTTCATTCACTGGAGCATGGATTCCCAGGTTGGTGCGGTGATAAGCCACTCTATGGCAGGCGCATCGGAGGATTATCTTGCCAGGTTTGAAAACGATCTCCCGAAAACTTTCAACCCTAAAAAATTTGATCCTGATGAGTGGGCAGTTCTGGCAAAACTTGCCGGGATGAAATATGTTGTCTTTACTTCCAAGCATCATTCGGGATTTTGCATGTGGGATACAAAAACAACCACTTTCAATGTAATGAAAACTCCTTTCGGAAGGGATATCCTGAAAGAAGTTCTTGATGCATTCCGCAGGCAGGGCATAGCAACAGGAATTTACTTTTCACCTGAGGATTTTAATTATTTCCACAGAAATAAAATACAAATAGGGCGCCTTCAGGATCCTCAGCATTATCCTGCAAATAATCCGGGACTGATGGCTTATGATAAATCCCAGATCAAAGAGTTGCTGACAAACTACGGGAAGATAGATATCTTTTTCTTTGACGGCCCTGAAGAGGGACTAAAACAATATGCCTGGGAATTGCAACCAGACCTTGTGGTTACAAGAGGTCAGATGCAAACACCGGAACAGAAGCTTCCGGACAAACCGATCCCGGGTCCATGGGAAGCATGTTTCACAATGGGCACTGACTGGCAGTACAAGCCGACAAATGATCCGCACAAATCCGGCACTGAGATAATCAATATGCTGATTGAGACCAGAGCTAAAGGAGGGAATCTTCTGCTCAACATCGGACCAAAACCCAATGGTGAGATCCAGATAGAGCAGGAAGCCCTTCTTCGTGAGATTGCATTGTGGAATCTGGTGAATCAGGAGGGTATTCATAATATCCGTCCGTGGGAAATTATTAAGGAACGGGATATCTGGTTTACGAAATCAAAGGATGGTAATGCTGTTTATGCTTTTGTCCCATCAGGTGATGAATGGAAATATGCTGAAAGGAAAGAGTTTGTCTTCAGGACATTATCGGGCAATGATAAGACAAAGATCAGTATTCTGGGGTATGCAAGTGAACTTGTTGAATACAGACCAGGATATGATGCAAAGATCTATTTCAGCCAGACCCCTATCGGGCTGGTAATAAGCGCAGTTAATGGTCACCGTCTTTATACAAACAATAAATGGCCGAATCCGGTGGTTTTAAAAATTGAAAATGTAAAATTTAAACCGGTCGATCAGGTTCAACAAAAGAAATCAGGAATTGACGGGGCATTGTAAAACACTCAATAATGAACTCCTTAGTTTTGGTTTATATGGGGCAAAGGCAGTTCATGTATTGCAAATTTTTACAATTTGGTGGTTCTTAGCTATTACCCTGTTTTACAAAACGTAAATATCCAAGACCTGCAGCTAGCAATAACCAGATTATAACAATAATCCAACCTAAGCCGTTCATAACACCGGACAGCTGGGCAACCAGTGCTATGACAAATCCTAATGTGTCGGCAACAAAAAGTGAAAGAGTGATCACTTTCAGAAGGTTCCATTCTGCATCTTTTAACAACCAGAGAATAAGTCCGATTCCAACCAAAAGAGCTGCAAAGAACCTTGACATTAATATTCCATCAGGGTCCAGATTTATTGCATACATTGACCCTACAGTAACTGGTAACAATAAATAGCCAATTGCGAATATGAAACAGACAACGGCCTTAATAACTAAAAAAGTGCTGATTTTCATAAGTTAACCTCCTAATATTAAGTTAGAGAAAAGAAATAACATACAAGTTATGCAGTGAAAAATTGAAAGTCAAGTTAATTGAGAGAAATATTATTTCAGGTGGGCGATGAGGGATTCGAACCCCCTCTGCTTGTAAGAAGAAAATAAATTTGACTTCGGCTTTTTGGTGGTGTAACTTTGTAATGCCTAATGAAGGCAAAGGATTTCTTTTATTCAAATCAGGGTACTATTTATAAATCATTAAACTTATTAGGGGTGAAAAAAAGTATGTATTTGAGTTTCACTATAGGCTTTTTGCTGGTGTACCTTTACAGGGACATTCAATAATCCTCTTATTTAAAGATTTAAGCTAAGGAGAACGCACTGGTTACATTCAGATAAAATTTTTTTAAAAAAAAGGAGGCAAAAATGAACACTTATATTACATTAATGAAACTTACAGATCAAGGAGCAAAAGATCTGAAAGAATCACCTAAAAGAATTGAGGATGGCGTAAAAATGTTTGAAAAAATGGGTGGGAAATTGATTTGCTTTTATGCTACCATGGGAGAATATGATTATATAGGTATAGGAGAAGCACCCAATGATGAGGTTACTACTGCATTCAATATCGCTTTAAGTTCTCTTGGTAGTGTAAGAACAACAACTATCAAAGCATTTACAATCAAGGAGTTCGGAGACATTATCAAGAAATTACCGTAAAGAATCGGTTTTAAAATTGGATGTGCCAGTGTGTTTTTCTCTTTCCATCGCTTTCTTTTTTGAGTCGAAAGCTTCAGAATAAACAAAAATCCATGGCCTGCCGAGATTAGAAAATCCTTTTGATTTTCTGTTGTGTTTTGCCATCCGGTCTTCAATATCAGCTGAGAAGCCGATATAATATTTATCAAGTTTCTGGGAATAGATAATATAAACGAAATACATCAGCGAGAAGATCCAATTAGGATTGGATGTTGTGGGCGATGAGGGATTCGAACCCCCGACCCTCCCGACTTGTCAGTCGGGATGCTCTGAACCATCTTTGATGAGTCTTTTCAGTCGATCCCTGTTCTTCCAGTTCTTCAGTTGTTTTCTCTTTCATCGCTTTCTTTTTTGAGTCGAAAGCTTCAGAATAAACTAGAATCCATGGCCTGCCGAGATTAGAAAATCCTTTTGATTTTCTGTTATGTTTTGCAATCCGGTCTTCAATATCAGCTGAGAAGCCGATATAATATTTATCAAGTTTCTGGGAATAAATAATATAAACGAAATACATCAGCGAGAAGATCCAATTAGGATTGGATGTTGTGGGCGATGAGGGATTCGAACCCCCGACCCTCCCGACTTGTCAGTCGGGATGCTCTGAACCATCTTTGATGAGTCTTTTCAGTCGATCCCTGTTTTTCCAGTTCTTCAGTTGTTTTTCTCTTTCATCGCTTTCTTTTTTGATCGAAAGCTTCAGAATAAACAAAAATCCATGGCCTGCCGAGATTAGAAAATCCTTTTGATTTTCTGTTGTGTTTTGCAATCCGGTCTTCAATATCAGCTGAGAAGCCGATATAATATTTATCAAGTTTCTGGGAATAGATAATATAAACGAAATACATCAGCGAGACATTCCGATTATGATTTTGGGCGATGAGGGATTCGAACCCCCGACCCTCTGCTTGTAAGGCAGATGCTCTGAACCAGCTGAGCTAATCGCCCCAGGAAAGTATTTTAAAGAACAGCCGACCCTCCCGACTTTACAGTCGGGATGCTCTGAACCAGCTGAGCTAATCGCCCCAGGAAAGTATTTTAAAGAACAGCCGACCCTCCCGACTTTACAGTCGGGATGCTCTGAACCAGCTGAGCTAATCGCCCCAGGAAAGTATTTTAAAGAACAGCCGACCCTCCCGACTTTACAGTCGGGATGCTCTGAACCAGCTGAGCTAATCGCCCCAGGAAAGTATTTTAAAGAACAGCTGACCCTCCCGACTTTTCAGTCGGGATGCTCTGAACCAGCTGAGCTAATCGCCCTAAAAAGAGACTGCAAATATATCATATTTTTCTTTCTGCCAAAAAATATTTTTAATCCCTTCTTTCCAGATTGAATCTAAAGGCAAAGCCATTTATCTGTGAAACATATTAACAAATCCTTGAAATATGTTGAAAACAGTCTGAAAATCTGATGCTAATAGTGAACAAAATTTTCTTACATTCGCTTAAATTTTTGTGAAGTCAGTCCTGAAAATCTACTGCTTATAAGATAAATAAGTAAGCATCGTGTAGTTATTTATATGATATATTGGATGTTACTTCTGATACGAAAAACTGAACCTGATCGTTATGAAACCTGAAAGTGTTGTTTCATTTCTTAAATTAATTTTTAGCTTTCTGTCTGAATGTTTCCCGCTTTGTGTTTTATCCGAAGAGGAAACCGAATCATCTCCGAAGTTCCGAAAGCTGAATCTTTCCAGATTATCATTCCTGCCGGCGCTCCTGATCCTGTTCCTGAGCTCACCTGTAATAAACATTCCGGCTTACGGCCAGGGATGCAATCCTTTACTCAGGGACTGTCCGGGTGATATCGTCGTATATATCCAGCCAGGTACCTGCGGGAACAATGTGACATGGTCTCCTCCGGTGATGACCGGTCCATGTCCCGGATATACAGTGACCGGTAATTTCAATTCCGGTGATTATTTCAATTCCGGAACGACTCAGGTTGTTTATTATTCATGGTTCGGTACTGAGAAGAAAGATTCCTGTAAATTCAATATTATAGTCGTTGATAATCAGAAACCGGTAGTTACCTGCAAAGACATGAGTCTTTATCTTGGTCCGTCAGGAAACGCAACTCTTAAAGCTTCTGACATTGATAACGGTTCCTCTGATAACTGTTCACTGGTTCTCATACCCGGAAGAACTAATTTCACATCTGCTGATGCAGGGCTTACAATTCCGGTAGTTTTAACCGGGACTGATCCTTCGGGAAACAGTTCATCATGTACAGCCCAGGTAACGGTTATGGATACCACACGTCCGGTGATCATTACAAAAGAATTTGAACTTCTCCTTGACAATACCGGATCCGGAACGATCCAACCAACAGATATAGATAACGGGACTTATGATAATTGCAGCCCGGTAACATTATCAGTCACTCCCACAAGTTTTTCCTGCACTGATCAGGGATATAAAACAGTTACATTCACTGCAACTGATTCCAACGGAAATACAGCTGTTTCTGCCGTTCAGATATCAGTTGTCTCATCATTAAAAATTCACAGTGTCTCGCTCAGCAACTGCGATGCTGCCGGGACATATGCTCTTTTCAATTCCACAGTAACGGGCGGCGATGGCAGTTATATTTATTTCTGGGACAGCCTTAATGATGCTGTTAATCCTTTTGTTAAGGCTATCGCTGTTTACCCGTTTGTAACATTTGTAAATACCAGTACGGAAATCACTCCCTTCTTTAATAATAACATCCCGGACGGGATGTACACGATCCGTCTGGTTATAACTGACGGAAACGGCTGCAGGGACACATCCGAGATGATAATTGTGAAGACAGGGCCTGTTTACAGTAATATAACCAGGAGACATTCAACGGCCTGCGAGGGTTCGACCGTGACCTATACAGTTAATCCCGATCCGGTTGCTACATTCGACTGGCAGGTGACCAACGGTACTATTCTTTCATCCGCACCATATACAAATGCGATTGATGTTCTCTGGAACCTGGGGGTAACGGAGGGAGTAGTAGTTTCGACTCTGAACAAGACCAACCTGATAGGGGACCCATGTTCATCGACTGTAATTGACTCGGTTGCAATTGATCTTCTTCCGCCTCCGGTCTTTGATAATCCGGCTGCAACTGTTTGTGCCGGGTCTGAAATTACATACACATTAACTTTGCCTTATTCCGAATATGAATGGATGGTAACAGGAGGAGCTGTAGTTGCCGGAGGATCAGGTAATAATTTTGTAAAAGTAAGATGGAATTCAGTCCCGGCAGGAAAAGTTAATGTCATTGTAAGAACCGGGGCTGACTGTGCAGCATCGGCATATACCGAAGTTGTCATCAATAATCTTTCAGGAAGCATTACATCGGTGACAAACATTACATGTAATGGCGCCATGAATGGTAAGGTAACTGCAGAAGGCACAGCAGGGACGGGCGTTGCGCCGTATACGTACTCTCTTGACGGCGGTGCATACCAGTCTTCAGGAAGCTTTGTAAATATTGGACCGGGTACACACGTTGTTACGGTCCGCGATGCAACGCTCTGCACATACGAATTAAGTTTCACAATAGCACAGCCTCAGTTACTCATCGCATCAGCTTCAAAAACAAATGTAAGCTGTTTCGGGGGTCTTACAGGTAGCATATCTGCTGTGGCATCCGGAGGAACTCCCCCCTATGAATACAATCTTAACGGAGGATCTTTCCAGGCAACGGGTATCTTCAGCGGATTGCCGGCAGGTCTTCATACTCTTACAGTAAGGGATGGAAATTCATGTTCTTTTGTTCTTAAGATAGATATAACGCAGCCGGACGCCCTTACAGGATCGGCAGCGGTTTCTGAAGCGATCAAATGTAATGGTGGTACGGCAACTGTGACTCTTACAGGAGGAGGTGGCACACCACCGCTCTCATATACATTCAACGGTGTCAGCAATTCAACAGGGATCTTTACCGGTATAACCGCTAAGGCCGGTTATGTATGGAGTATAACCGATGCAAATATCTGCGGTCCCGTAACAGGATCACTTGATGTAACCGAACCTGTTGTACTGACTGGTTCTGCGGCTGTGACAACAGCAATAAATTGTAACGGAGGAAGTGCAACAATAACTATGACCGGTTCGGGAGGGACAGCTCCGCTATCTTTTACATTCAATGGTGTTACAAATACAACAGGGATCTTTTCAGGTATTCCGGCTGGTACCGGCTATACCTGGAGAATTACTGACGCAAACAATTGCGGACCGGTAACCGGCAGTCTCAATGTGACACAGCCGGCAATAATTACAGGATCGGCGTCAGTTACAGTCCCGGTTCCATGTAACGGAGGTACCGCTACAATCAGAATTATTGGAGGAGGAGGAACAGCTCCGTTATCTTATACCTTTAACGGGAACACAAATACAACAGGAATTTTTACGGGAATAATTGCTGGAACCGGATATCTCTGGAGTGTTAATGATGCCAATGGGTGTACCCCTGCAACAGGTACCATTGATGTGACACAACCGGCAGTAATCACAGGTTCTGCATCTGTCACATCTCCTGTAATATGTTTTGGAGGAACAGGTGTTGTGACACTAACAGGAGGAGGTGGCACCGCTCCATTATCATATACCTTCAATGGTGTGACGAATACCACAGGTATATTCAGCGGAGTCACTGCAGGAACAGGATATATCTGGAGCATAACCGATGCCAACAGTTGCAATCCTGTCGCAGGCACCATAAATATGCCGGAACCGGCAGCAATTACAGGATCTGCATCAGTAACATCGGCAATAACATGTTTTGGAGGTACGGCAACTATAACAATCACAGCATCGGGTGGTACGGCACCATTATCATATACATTTAACGGAGTTACAAATTCAACAGGAATTTTTGCAGGTATCATGGCCGGAGCAGCTTATTCATGGAACGTAACCGATGCAAACAACTGCGGACCGTTTACCGGAACCCTGGCTGTAACACAGCCGGCTCTTTTAACAGGTTTGGCAACAATAACCACACCGGTGCCATGCTTTGGAGGGAATGCAACAGTAACACTGACTTCGGCAGGAGGCACAGCTCCCGTTTCCTATACTTTCAACGGAGTGACCAATACAACGGGAATATTCACAGGTATTCCTGCAGGGACAGGATATGCCTGGAGTATCACCGATGCAGCAGGCTGCGGACCGGTGACAGGGACACTGAATGTTCTTCAGCCACAGACAATAACAGGTTCAGCCGCAGTGACAGTACCGATCCCGTGTAATGGAGAGACAGGTACTGTAAGAATAACCGGCGCCGGCGGTACAGCGCCATTATCCTATACATTGAATGGTATCACGAACACAACAGGAATATTTACAGGTATTACGGCAGGATCGGGATATATATGGAGTATTAATGATGCCAACGGATGCTCCCCGGCTACCGGAATAACTGATGTAACCCAACCATCTCTGCTGACAGGTTCTGCAACGGTTACAGCTGAAATAAGCTGTTACGGAGGTACTGCTACGGTTTCCCTGTCAGGTTCAGGCGGTACGGCACCGCTTTCCTATACCTTCAACGGAGTAACAAATAATACCGGAATTTTTGCCGGTATTCCGGCCGGAACGGCTTATCCGTGGAGTATCACCGATGCTACAAATTGCGGACCGGTAACAGGAACCCTTGATTTACTGCAGCCTTCACAGGTTATTGCTTCCGCTGCAGTTTCCTCAGAAGTAACCTGTACAGGAAGCACAGCCACTGTGACACTTACAGCAACAGGGGGTACAGCACCTCTGAGCTATACTTTCAACGGAATAACTAATACAACCGGAATTTTCACGGGTGTATCTGCAGGACTCAACTATCCATGGAGTGTCGATGATGCGACCGGATGCGGACCTGTAGCAGGAACACTTACAGTTACAGAACCTTTATTAATAACAGGTTCAGCATCGGTATCTGCACCTGTACCCTGTAACGGGGGAACGGCAACTGTTACTGTAACCGGAAATGGAGGCACTCTGCCTTATTCGTTTACTTTCAATGGAATAACCAATGCTAATGGTATATTCAGCGGGGTTTCGCCCGGGACCGGCTACCAGTGGATTGTCAATGATGCCAATGGCTGCACACCTGCATCGGGTACTATTGATGTAACAGAGCCGGAAGTAATAACGGGTTCCATTTCAATCTCTTCTCCAATTGTTTGTAACGGTGGCAGTACAACAATAACACTCTCAGGCAGCGGAGGTATTGCCCCTCTGGTTTACACATTCAATTCTATAAGTAATGCAACAGGAATATTCACTGGTATAACTGCAGGAACGGCATATCAGTGGAGTATAACCGATGTGAACAGTTGCAGCCCTGTAACAGGAGTTATTGATATTACAGAACCGCCGCCGCTTACGGTTACCATTACATCTCAGACCAATGTTACTGTTGTAGGGGGAAATGACGGAAGTGTTGCTGTTGAAGGATCGGGAGGGACTCCTCCATACATGTACCGGTTTAACACAGGCAGTTACCAGGTTTCCGGAACATTCAGCAACCTTACTGCCGGAAATTATACAGTGACTATTCAGGATGCCGCCCTCTGTGAAGATGATATTACTGTAATAATAACAGATCCCAGCGTTCCCCTTTCAGGGACTGAGGTCTCGAAGAAGCCTGTTTCATGCTTTGGGGGAAATGACGGAAACCTGACGGTCACAGGTATTGCAGGTATAGCACCGTATGAATACAGCATCAACGGGACAGACTTCCAATCATCAGGCACGTTCACAAACCTTACGGCCGGGACGTATATAGTAATTATCAGAGATGCCAAGCCGGTTACCTTCCCTGTAACTGTTGTTATTACCGAACCTGAAACAGCTGTATCGGTAACTGCAACAGGGATAAATAACCTTTGTAACGGAGATAATTCAGGTGAAGTGATCGCTGTTGCAACAGGAGGTACCGGCCCTTATGGATTTTCGTGGAACAGTTCGCCGGTACAGATGAATGATACTGCCTCTAATCTGCAGGCCGGTACTTACCAGGTTACGGTGACAGACGATAACGGGTGTATTGCAATCGACGAGGTCACGATATCAGGGCCTCCTGCTCTGGTACTCAGCATATCAACTACAGAGGCTGATTGCCCTGATACAAATGACGGTTCGATCACTCTAACAATATCGGGAGGGACAGCACCTTATAATATATTCTGGCAGGATGGGAATAACTCTCAGAACAGAACAGAGATGCTGCCGGGTAATTACACGGTCACGGTTACCGATGACAACGGATGCTCAGCCATGACAATTGCTGCTGTTGGTTTTATAGGTACTTTCGGGTGCGTTGAAATACCTCAGATCATTACCCCCAATAACGATGGCTATAATGATGAATGGAGGATAAGGAATATAGACCTCTATCCGGAAGCAGAAGTGCTTGTATATAGCCGCTGGGGCAAACTCGTGTATAAATCGCGGAATATTTCGGCCGACCCGTGGGATGGCAGGTTCAATGGCAGCCTGATGCCGACCGATTCTTATCATTATATCTTATACCTGAACGACGGATCCAAACCGCGTTCAGGCGTAATAAGCATAATAAGGTAAACAGGGATATTATGAAGACAGTATGTATGAAATTTATAAGATGTTTTCTTCTGCTGACGGTTTTTATTTCATTTTATGATGAAGTATCTGCCCAGCAGGTTCCTATGTACAGCCAGTACATCATGAACGGATATCTTGTGAATCCTTCTATTGCCGGCAGGGACGGTTATTCCACAGTAACACTGACTGCCAGGGAACAGTGGATGGGACTGGCCCAGAATCCTGCGACTTATGCAGCCAGTTTCCAGACACGGATATTGAGAAACAGTTATATTTCAAAATCCACTTCAGTTAAAAAGAAACTGGTGAAGCCATCAAAAGGGAGCAGAGTAGGAGTGGGTGGATATATTTTCAGTGATAATAACGGCATAATGCGACGCACCGGTCTTCAGGCCATTTATGCATACCATATCACTCTCGGGAAGACAGAAGGTTACCGGAGCAATCTATCCTTCGGTCTTGCCCTGTCGGCATACCAGTTCGCCATAAATACAGATAACCTGATTTATGATACTGACGATCCTCTTCTCAATACCTACGACAGATCGGTTTTTATCCCTGATTTTAATTTCGGGACCAGTTATACTACATCAAGATATTATATCGGGTTTGCCATGACGAACCTTTTCCGCGGATCTCTTTTGTTCAGCAGTGCTGACGATCCAAAAAGGAGTGGCGAGCTTGGACATTATTATCTCACAGGCGGCATCAAGTTTCCTCTCACGGAAAACTGGCTTCTGGAACCTTCTGCATATATTAAATCATCTGACATGATCTTCAAATCGGTACAGATGGATCTTACGACGAGAGTTTATTATAAGGAAGATTACTGGGCGGGTCTGTCGTGGAGAACCAATAATGCACTGATCCTTCTCCTTGGCCTGAAATATGACAGGTTCTATTTTGCCTATGCCTTTGATTTTACACTGACGGATATACGGAGGCAGAGTATCGGAACGCATGAGCTTACAGTGGCAATCAAGTTCGGGGAGAGTGCAAGAAGATACCGATGGATAAACGCATTCTGAAAAAGTGCATTAAAATATATGTCAAATGGTATCGTGATAAAAATTGCCGGTACCCTTTCGCTGCTGTTACTGTTAACGGGTGATGTATTTCCACAGTTTACCGCCGGGCAGACTGTGAAGGTCATGTTTTATAATGTTGAAAATTTGTTTG
The DNA here is from genome assembly GCA_963700275.1 of uncultured Bacteroidales bacterium. Taxonomy (GTDB): domain Bacteria; phylum Bacteroidota; class Bacteroidia; order Bacteroidales; family VadinHA17; genus LD21. The sequence continues at coordinate 148,488 of CAVOWZ010000019.1, forward strand.
ATATCTATGACGACACTGCCACGGATGATGATGAGTTCCTTCCGGGAAGTGTGAGAAGATGGAATTTCAGGAAATATGAAAAAAAGATTTTTGCATTATATAAGACCATTGCAGCTGCAGGAGAATGGTCGCCACCGGAAGTAATAGGCCTTTGTGAGGTTGAGAACCGGAAGGTCCTTGAGGATCTGGTTTACAGGACAAATCTTTCTAAGTTTAATTATGAAATTTTGCATCAGGATTCTCCCGATCCGAGAGGGATTGATGTCTGTTTGATTTACAGGAAAGAGTTTGTTGACATATTGAATTGGCGTTGTTACTTACCTGAGAACGATACTGGCACCCAAGCGACAACAAGGAGTGTGATGTATGTTAAGTTCCTTACCGGAGGAGATACAATACATCTGTTTGTAAACCATTGGCCTTCAAGACGTGGAGGAGTGCTGGCAGGAGAACCCCTTCGTGAAGGCGTTGCCGGGATGTTGAGAAATAAGATCGATTCACTTGCCTCTGCAGAAAGCAGCCGGATAAAGGTTATTATCATGGGTGACCTTAATGCCACGCCTGCCGATGATGTCGTACGAAGGCTTTCAGAACCGTATAGCTCGGGTATATTAATTGAAAATTTTGCTGAAAATCAGGGAAATTTAAAAGGGACATACAGATACCGCGGGATCTGGGAAATGATTGACCAGGTACTTGTCTCCGGCTGGTTAAGTGATTGTCCTCAGGGGATCTTTACAAATCAGGAGATGTTCAGTGTTATTGAATCCGGATTTTTATTCAGGAAAGATCCGGTATACCCTGGAATGAGTCCTTTTTCAACGTGGAATGGTTTCAGGTACCAGGGTGGATTCAGCGATCACCTGCCGGTGGTGCTCGGACTGAAAGTCAGATAAGGGAATTTACAGGAGATAATCCCAGTTCTTTTCCTTTCTCCAGCATAAGGTTTCGTGCGGCTTCATGTTCATTGGGTATAATTCCGTCAAGGATAGCTTCCCTTATAGCATTCTTGATGATCCCTACCTGTTTTCCTGGTCTGATCCCGAAAGTTATTATGATCTCCTCACCGTCAACGGGGGGCTGAAAGTTCCTGAGTGCATCTTTCTCTTCAATTTCCCTGAGTTTTTCCCTGACAACCCCGAAATTTTCAAGATGCATATTCTTTCTTTTCTCATTTTTCGAGGTGATATCAGCTTCGCAAAGGAGCATAAGGTCGTCTATATCGTCGCCGGCTTCAAAGAGAAGCCTTCTGATGGCCGAATCGGTGATCTCTTCCTGCGAAAGGGCAATAGGCCTGAGGTGAAGATCAACCAGCTTCTGAACATATTTCATATTCTCATTCAGCGGAAGCTTCAGCTTGCGGAAGAGATCGGGAATCATTTTGGAACCTTTGAATTCATGCCCGTGAAACGACCACCCTGTTTCGGGAGTATATTTTTTTGTCAGCGGCTTGGCAATATCGTGCAGCAGGGCCGCCCATCTTAACCACAAATTGTCCGTTCTCGTTGAGATATTATCCAGCACTTCAAGTGAGTGAAGGAAATTATCCTTATGGGCCTTTCCCCCTTTTTTCTCAATCCCTTTCAGATCATCAAGCTCAGGAAGAATTATACCCAGCAGGCCCGATCTCTCCAGCAGGATAAATCCCTTTGACGGCTTGTCGCACATCATTATTTTATTTATTTCGCTTATGATCCTTTCCTGTGAAACGATCCTCAGTCTGCCGGCATTTTCAGAAATTGATATGAACGTGGTTTCATCAATTGAAAAGCCAAGTTGTGTGGCAAACCTTACCGCTCTTATCATCCTCAGAGGATCATCGGAAAAGGTACTGCCAGGATCAAGAGGCGTCCGGATAATTTTATTTTTAAGATCTTCCGTACCGCCAAACGGATCAAGAAAATGGCCGAAAGTATCTTTATTCAGGCTTATTGCAAGAGTATTAATTGTGAAATCCCTTCTTTTCTGATCATCTTCGAGTGTTCCGTCTTCAACAACAGGCTTCCTTGAACCCCTCTGATATGATTCTTTCCTGGCGCCTACGAATTCAATTTCGTATTCTTTCCAGTGAAACATGGCTGTTCCGAAATTTTTGAACACACTTACTCTTATCTCAGGATCGATGCTGTGAGCTATCTTCTCTGCTATATCTATCCCGCTTCCTATAACTACAATATCAATATCTTTTCCGGGATGATCCCTTTTAAGCAGGCAGTCTCTCACCCATCCTCCTGTCAAATAGGCTTTTATGCCCTCCGCTGTTACAACTTCAGAGACGATCTTAAAGATCTTGTCATTTAGACATATATTCATATATAGATATGACAATTTATCAAAAATTCCTGACAAAGTTACAATTCTTCGATGATTTTTTGTTAATTAACGGTTTGTCGGTTTTATGGCATGAAGGTTGACATAGCTCAAAAGATATTATTTTTGATATAATTAATAAGTAATAATATGACCGAGCATTTGACAAAGGAAACTTTTAAAAGTAAAGTATTCGATTTCGAAACGAACAAAGAATGGAAATTTGAGGGTGATAAGCCCTGCATTATTGATTTCTATGCCGACTGGTGTGGTCCGTGCAAGATGGTTGCGCCTGTTCTTGAGGGTCTTTCCGAGGATTTCAGCGGAAAGCTTAATGTGTACAAGGTAAACACGGAGGAAGAGCAGGAGCTGGCAGCTGTTTTCGGGATCAGGAGCATTCCTTCTTTCCTGTTCGTACCGCTAGGCGGACAGCCTCAGATGGCTATGGGAGCATTACCCAAAGATACATTCATCAAGGCCTTTAAGGATGTTCTGGGGGTTGAATAATGAAATTTATTAACAAACTGTAGTTTTGTTTAAAAATATTTGTACATTTCTGAAACATTACTTTTATGTCTTTCGTTAAAATGGGCAAAAGGTAGTAAAAGAAGGTTACAGAAATTTTTTCATGGATTTAGGTTTAGGGTGAGTAGTAAATCAGGACTTCGGTCCTGATTTACTTTATATAAGGTCTTTAAAGATATTGTTTATCTCTTCTTCTGTTGTTCTGAGTTTCTTCTGACATTGCCTTATCAGTTCCGAAGCCCGTTTTACTTCCCCCGATAGTTTGTCAATATCAAGTTCGCCGTTCTCGATATTTTTGAGGATCTTATCTATTTCCACCACAGCGTCGCTGAATGAGAATTCTTTTTTTGCCATATTTTTATTATTTGGTTTTCAGGTAATCAATTTGTTGGGTATTTTACCCGTCAGTCAGGTTTCCCGTCCTGATGCCGGGGTAATATTTTGCTAGTGACTGATCCGTCACTGAACATGGTGTCTAATGATATCTTCACTTTTCAAAATATGAGATTTTTTTATTATTTCTCCATTTTTTGATGTTATTGTATAGCCTCTTTTCAGAACATTCACCGGGTTAAGGATATTCAGACTGTTTTCGGATTCTGCAAGCTTTTTCCTGGAATTTCCAAGGGAGCTCATCGTCAGGCTGTTAAGATCAAGCCTGTTCCTTTCCAGGGATGTTCTCCGCGTTACAATAAATGAACCTGATGATGAGATAAGTCTGGAGTACAGGTTTTTCGGCAGGAATCCAGCTCTGATGATATATTCCTTTCCTATATTGATGATCCCGATAATCCTGTTTGAAAGTTCTTCCTTACTGTCCGATATGGCAAGGCGGGCTACAGGAATAAGCTTTGTCCTGAATGATTCGGTAATATCCCTGTACCTGGTGATAATACTACTTGTATTTTCAGCAATTCGTGTGCTGAGCTGATTAAGATATGTTTCAGCTTCCGAAACAGAACCTATAAGGAAGTCGGCAACTGCTGTAGGTGTTTTAAGTGACCGGAAGGCCACCATGTCAGTTACGGACATATCTTTTTCATGTCCGATCCCGGTAATTACAGGCAAAGGGAACTGAGTAACAAAATATGCAATGTTGTAGTTGTCAAACCAGCTGAGATCGCTTTGGGAGCCTCCGCCACGAATAATTGCCACGACATCGAACAGTTCCGCATTCAGTGAGATCCTTTCGAGTGCTCTGATTACACTTTGTTCAGTTTCGGTTCCCTGCATTATCGCTTCAAACAGAGCGGTATAAAAGACATATCCGCCTGGATTTTCTTTAAGTTGTCTGATGAAATCCCCATAGCCTGCGGCACTTGCAGATGAGATTACAGCTATTCTCTGTGGAACAAAAGGGAGTTCAAGCTCCTTATTCATCATCAGAACGCCCTCATCCCCCAGCCTCTTTAAGATCATTTGTCTCTTTAAGGCCATATCCCCCGCGGTGTAAGATGGATCGATATCTGATATTATAAGGCTTAGTCCGTATATTTCGTGATAATCTACTTTAATTTTTACAAGAACTTTCATTCCTGCTTTCAGCTGTTCTCCTGTAACATTTTCGAAAAGCGATTTCAGGAATCTGTAGCGATTACTCCAGATGACAGCCTTGACGCGTGCCCTTACATTCTTATCGTCGGGATGTTTTTCGATCAGCTCAAGATAACAATGGCCTGCATAATTCTCCCTGATCTCTGATATTTCCGCGGCCACCCAGTACATATCCGGCATGGCGAGATAAATAGAATCCTTAATTATGAGCTGTAATTCAGAAAGGGAGAGCTTATCGGCCATTATCAGCTGTTGATTTTTATGATCTTGTGTAAATATACGCCTGTTCCCGTGGTAAGTCTTACAAAATAAACACCCTGTTCTCTGTGATTAAGGGCAGTTATCCTGAGACTTCGGCCTGCAAACGTACTGAAATATTTACTATGGATTATTCTTCCTGAAGACGAGAAGATCTCCAGTCTGATCGATTCCGGCTGTTCTCTGAAGATGATTTCGACATCCCCGGTTGTAGGGTTTGGAAAAATTATCAATGCATTTTCGGGAATCCTGAGTACGGCATCCTGGAGTTTTGTAAGGGCGAGGGACATATCTGGTATTCCGTAACCGTAAAGTGAATCGGGAGAATTATATCTGTCGGCTGACTGGTGGATCGCTTTCATAATTCCGGCATTTGTTGCAGCCGGTACCGCCTGTAAAAGGCAGGCTGTTATTCCGCTCATCACTGGACATGAAAACGATGTTCCGCTTGCAATTGAAACTGATGAGGGAGATGTCTGGAGTGTAACGCTGACCCCCATTGCGGCTATATCAGGTTTTACCCGGCCGTCTGCTGAAGGGCCGGCGGAGGAAAAGACTGAAATGATTTCGTTTTCGTCGACGGCGCCGATACACATCACGCTATCCCCGTCGGACGGAGCAAGTATCCTTTTCCAGTTTTTGTTTCTTTCATTTCCGGCGCTGCAGAATACAAGGATACCTTTTGATGCTGCAACATCAGCCGCCCGGGTTACAAAAGCGCTGTTCCCGTCGAGATCTGTAAATTTATAATCAAGCAGGGGATCATCAAAATACGCATAGCCGAGTGAAGAAGTAATTATATCAGCTCCTGCACTGTCGGCAAACTCGGCAGCAGCAACCCAGAAATCCTCTTCAACGGGGAACTCATCTGCGGTGTCTTCAGTTCTGAAGAGCATAAAATCGGCTCCGGGGGCAGTCCCCCGGATAACCCCTTCTATCTGCCCTGCCAGAACAGAAAGAACAGCGGTACCGTGAGTATGATGATCATAAACATTAACATTCCCAGTAACAAAATCCCGGGTCGCTTTTATTCCTTTCCTTTTCCGGAGCAGTTCCAGCGATGGAATTATTTCAGCATCATTAAAGCCACCGTCGAGCACTGCTACAAGAATTCCCTTTCCGTCAAATCCGGCATTATGAAGGGAGTGGCCTCCGATCATAGTCAGCGGCTTATCATATGGCGGGAAGTCCGATTCAAAAGCAATAAAGTCAAGTTTATCAGTAAAAACGCTTTTTCCTGCGGGTGATTTGACAGTTTTGACATCTTTTACAAAAGGAAGGGTAAGCAGGATATCGGCATTTATCGGTTCAGCCGTTTTGAATAATCCTGTATTAAGCCATTTTGACGTACAATGAAGTGATAGTCCTAAAGATTTAATCTGGTTAAGATAACCTGAAAATACCGGGAGGTCCCTGAAATCGGGTACCGGGATGCCCGATTTCTGCCTTCGTTCTATGGCTCTTTCCGAAAATAAAGAAGATGGATCAGTGATATTGATATTTATATTCTTGTCGGTGAAATATACCCTGTAAAAATACCGGTATGAATCAGTCTGCCCGTTCAGTATGCAGGCTGAAAAGAAGAATATAAGGGCGGCGGTATGCTTAATTGTTTTCCCCTTCATGGGAGGATATTCATTCATCGTTCCAGTTCTCCGGTCTTTTCCGGGTCGGCAATTTTCCCTTTGTTCTTTTCAAGGTTATCAATGATTTCTGACGAGTCGATATCCATCTGGCGGTCTTTTGTGATGCCTCCTTCATAATTCAGTTCATATCTTGTTGTCCCATCTTCATTGTAAATGATCCACTTGCCTTCCCTTAAGTTATTTTTATAGGATCCTGTGATCTCCTGTAGGCCATTTTCGAACCACACTTCAAAATTACCGTTCAGCAGGCCACCGGTATAACTTGATTTCAGGAAAACTTTCCCGCTTGCATAATACTGGATCCATTCGCCCTCTTTTTTATCGTTTTTATAGAAAGCTTTTTCAGCAATCGTGCTATCGGAATAAAATTTAACAGAGAGACCGTTTTTGAGACCTTTTGCATATTCCTCTTCATTAAGCAGGTAGCCCGCGACAGAAGAGGAGAAGAATTTCCATTTACCCTCTTTCAGCCGGTTTATATACTTCCCGCTTGCAGCAATGGAGCCACCGGGGAAATAAATGGTTGCATCGGCTTCTTTTCCGTTATCAGAGAATATCATTACCGAATTGATGGTCTGGTTGTCGTAGTATCGCGTAAATTTTCCTGCCGGATTATTGTTGACAAAATCACCTTCATATCGGATATTTCCGTTAGGATATCTGGTTATCCAGTGACCCTGTTTTCTTCCCTGCTGATCGGTTATGTTTACACCGGAGTCAGTCTGGCAGAATAGATTTGCCGAAACCGAAATTACAGCAATGATAGTGAGTAGTTTAATATTCATACCGGAGAAACGGGAAAACCCCTGTAAAAGTACAAAAAATGGTAAGGTTCAGGAAAAAAATAAACCACAAAGTTCGCGAAGCCCTCCGTCGCTTTAGCTTTGGAGGGCAAGTGAAACGCAAAGTTCACAAAGTTGTTGTATTGTCATACATCTTCGCGTCCTTTGCGGATCCTTAGCGTCCTTCGCGGTTAAATTTATTGAGTATAATTAACCCTTACTTAACTTCTTCAAAGTCGACATCAGTAACCTCGTCGCTTCCTGATTTTGAATCGCCTCCGCCAGGCTGCTGAGGACCTGCCTGTCCGGGACCGGGCTGTGCAGCTCCGGGGCCGGCATTCTGAGCTGTTTTGTACATTTCTTCCGAAGCTGCCTGCCAGACAGTATTGAGGCTGGCAAGGGCTGTATCGATAGCATTAAGGTCCTGACTTTTATGTGCATCCTTTAGTTTGGCCAGAGCATCCTCGATAGCTGATTTCTTGTCCGGAGGAATCTTGTCACCAAACTCTTTCAGCTGTTTCTCGGTGCTGAAGATCATGCTGTCGGCAGTATTGATCTTTTCTGCTTTTTCCTTGACTTTTTTGTCGGCTTCCTCATTGGCTTTAGCTTCATCGCGCATTCTTCTTATCTCATCATCGCTGAGCCCTGAAGATGCTTCAATCCTTATCCTTTGTTCTTTGCCTGTACCCCTGTCTTTAGCCGCTACATGCAATATCCCGTTGGCATCGATATCGAATGAGACTTCAATCTGCGGAATACCCCTTGGGGCCGGCGGAATACCATCGAGATGGAATCTTCCGATGGTCTTATTGCCGGAAGCAATTGGCCTTTCGCCCTGAAGGATATGTATCTCAACCGAAGGCTGGCTGTCGGCAGCAGTGGTGAATACCTCCATCTTTTTGGTGGGAATTGTGGTGTTGGATTCTATGAGCCTTGTCATGACACCTCCCATTGTTTCGATACCAAGTGACAGAGGAGTAACATCAAGCAGAAGGACATCCTTTACTTCACCGGTAAGTACTCCACCCTGTATGGCAGCGCCTACAGCAACAACCTCATCGGGATTCACACCTTTTGAAGGGGTTTTGCCGAAGAAATTCTCGACAAGCTGCTGGACGGCAGGAATTCTTGTTGATCCACCCACCAGAAGCACTTCGTCGATATCTGAAACCTTATAACCCGAATCAGCAACTGCTTTCCGGCAGGGTTCGATACATGCCTGGAAGAGCTTATCACAGATCTTTTCGAAATTTGCACGGGTGAGTGTCTTTACAAGATGCTTTGGAATACCGTCAACCGGCATAATATATGGCAGGTTTATCTCGCTTGAGGTACTGCTTGACAGTTCAATTTTTGCTTTTTCAGCAGCTTCTTTGAGCCTTTGCATCGCCATCGGATCTTTCCTGAGATCAATTCCTTCTTCTCTTTTGAATTCTTCTGCCAGCCAGTCGATTATAAGATGGTCAAAGTCATCTCCACCCAGATGGGTATCACCATTTGTTGATTTTACTTCAAAAACACCATCACCGAGTTCAAGAATTGAAATATCGAATGTTCCTCCTCCGAGGTCGAAAACAGCAATTTTAAGATCCTGTGATTTCTTGTCAAGACCATAAGCAAGAGAAGCGGCTGTCGGCTCATTGATTATTCTTTTCACTTTAAGACCGGCAATCTCACCTGCTTCTTTTGTAGCCTGACGCTGGGAGTCGCTGAAATATGCAGGTACAGTTATGACAGCTTCGGTCACCTCCTGACCGAGGTAGTCTTCCGCCGTCTTTTTCATTTTCTGCAATATCATGGCAGATATCTCCTGGGGCGAATATAATCTGTTGTCGATTTTTACCCTTGGAGTGTTGTTGTCGCCTCTTTCAACGTTGTATGTAACTCTTTTTATTTCAGTATTCAGCTTGTCATAGGTCTCACCCATGAATCTTTTAATTGAATAAACCGTTTTTGTGGCGTTTGTGATTGCCTGACGTTTTGCCGGATCTCCGACTTTACGTTCACCATTTTCAACAAATGCGACAATTGAAGGAGTAGTTCTCTTCCCTTCACTGTTGGGGATAACTACAGGCTCATTTCCTTCCATTACCGCAACACATGAATTTGTAGTTCCAAGATCTATACCGATTATTTTTCCCATTTTATTTTAGTATTTGAATTTTCATTTTGATACAATTATTAAGCAATGATTATGCCATTCGGAGTTTCTGACAAAACGACAGTCCCGCCATCCTGAAATTATTATAAAAAGAAATAAGTAACTTTACAATCTGAAAAACCATGGAGGTGTTTCGGTATATGATTCTGTCAGACCGCGACAGTTCCCTGACAAAAAGGAACGATACTGATTATGCCGGAGATTTTATACGAAGACAACCATCTTATTGCAGTCAATAAGAGTTCATCCGATCTGTCGCAGGGCGATAAATCGGGTGATACTTCACTCGATACCGAAATTAAGAAATACCTGGCATCCCGTTATAACAAACCCGGCGAAGTTTTCCTCGGAGTGGTTCACAGGCTCGACAGACCGGTCAGCGGAGTAATTCTTTATGCCCGCACATCAAAGGCTCTTGCGAGGATGAACGAAATGTTCAGATTGTCTCAGGTTAAAAAAACATATCTGGCAATCGTGAAGCAGCATCCGCCTGAAAATATGGCAAAGATTACTCATTTCCTGAAAAGGAATGAAAAACAGAACAAGACATACGCTTTTGATAAGGAGGTTAAAGGATCGAAAGAGGCAAGCCTGACATACCACATCGCCGGCAGATCGGATAGCTATTATCTTCTTGAAATAGAACTTCATACCGGACGTCATCACCAGATAAGGGCTCAGCTTGCAGCAATAGGTTGTCCCGTGAAAGGTGATCTGAAATATGGTTTCAGCAGGTCGAATGAGGACGGAGGTATAAGTCTGGTCGCAAAAAAGATTGAATTCATCCATCCCGTAAAAAAGGAGAACATTGTTATTACAGCGCCCTTTCCTGAAGGTGATCTTTGGAAGGTATTCAATTATGAATGAAGAAGCTTTTTCAAGAGTTCGTATCTACCCCCAAACCCCCCAAGGGGGGCTTTATAAGAAGCAGTTCTTCAATAAGTCCCCTCTTCTCCCTCGCTTAGCCGCTTCGGCGAGGTAAGGTTGGGGATTTGGTGTAAAACGATAAAAGGAGGCTATTAAGACAGCCTCCTTCAGGAATGAACATGAAAGCGTGATCGGAATTGTACTGTCAAAATTACGGGAATACACCTGAAACAACGTTAAATTCAGGTTAATATGCGTTAATGAAAAGTTAAATATTATGCCGGATCAGGAAGGATCAATTAACTTTGCTCCATGAACCGGAATAAATTTATCTGGCTTATATTTATGATGCTCCTGTCCCTCCTGGGCATTATATGGGTGCAGTCTGTGTGGATCAGGAATGCTGTAGGTACCCAGAATGACAATTTCAACGCCACCGTGATTGCCGGGATAAATGATGCTGCAGCGTCCATCGAATCCTCGAGGGAAATGAATTTCTTCAATAATTTCATGTTTCCGGGTACGGCAGCTCTTAATAACCAGGCAAACGATTTTACGGAATACACCAGTATCGGCAGTTACGCTTCATCAGGAGGCGACCAGGTAAGTGTCAGGATAACAAATCAGTCAGTTACAAAAGCTCCGGGACAGGAACCTGTGATTGTGGTACACGATACTGTTTTCAAGTCCGGGTCCGGCCAGGTAAACAAGCCGTCAGCCGGTGGAAGGCCGGAGGTGATTCCACCTCAGAATTTTCCGCTTGACAAAAGTTCAGGAGATATATATATCAGGCAGAGAGAATTCATCGACTGGGTTAAAAAACGTCAGAACGAGTTCCAGAATCTGAGCAACAGGATGATCTCTGAGATCTATTCATGGGAAAAAACTATGGAACTTGATAATAAGGAAGTTGAGTTTGCTCTTAAGAGATCCTTCCTTTTCAGAAATATCCAGACACCTTTTGAATATGCTGTTATAAGGAATGGTGTGGTGGGTGAGGGGACATTCAAAAAGTCGGGGAAGAACGATTTCCTGAAAAGCAATTATAAAGTAAGGCTTTTTCCCGATAATATAATTCAGCAGGATATGGTCCTGTCAGTCGTATTTCCGGAGCGGACAAACTATGTTCTCGGATCAATGGCATGGGTACTTACAGCATCCCTGCTCTTTTCCCTTATCATACTGGCTACATTCGCCATGAGCCTCTTTTTTATTGTCAATCAGAAGAAAATTTCAGAGATGAAATCGGATTTTCTGAACAATATGACTCATGAATTTAAAACGCCCATAGCAACCATATCTCTGGCTGCTGATACAATAACGAATCCAAAGGTCATCAGTGATGAATCCAGGATCAGACATTTTATAAGCATGATAAAGAAGGAGAACAGCAGGATGAATAAAAAGGTTGAAACGATCCTGCAGATCTCCTCCCTTGACAAACGTGAGATAGACTTTAATTTTGAGGAACTATCGCTTCATTCTGTCATAGAGCGGGCTGTTGAGACAAATGATATCATAGTACAGCAGCGAAACGGGAAAGTGGGCCTTCATCTGGAGGCAGCGGAACCCGTTGTTTATGGGGATAATGAGCATCTTTACAATCTTGTGAACAACCTTCTTGATAATGCGATCAAATATTCACCTGAAGCACCTGATATTACGATCCGGACAAGGAATAACGGGAAGGGAATCTACATGTCAGTTGAGGATAAGGGTATAGGGATGTCCAAAAGTGTTCAGAGCAGGGTTTTTGAAAGGTTCTACAGGAAACAATCCGGCAATGTTCATGATGTTAAGGGATTCGGACTTGGCCTGAACTATGCCCAGGCTATTGTCAATGCACACAGGGGAAATATTTCTGTTCACAGCGAACCAGGTAAAGGAAGCCGGTTTGAAGTTTTTTTACCTTATAACTGGGAAAATATAAAATGACCGGAAAACTAGTAAAGATATTCCTTGTTGAAGACGATCTGAGTTTCGGATCGGTACTAAAATCTTACCTCGAGCTGAACGATTTTACAGTTGACTGGGTAGATGACGGGAAGTATGCTGTTGACCATTACAGAAAGGGTATTTTCGATATCTGTATCCTCGATGTTATGCTCCCGCACGTCGACGGATTCACTATTGCCAATGAGATAAGGCAGATTAATAACCTTGTTCCCATTATCTTCCTCACGGCAAAGAAGATGAAGGACGATGTATTGAAAGGCTATGGCGTGGGGGGGGATGATTATATCACGAAGCCGTTTGACACGGATATACTTCTCGCAAAGTTACGTGCCATTCTGGCCAGACGCGATTTCCAGAGCGGAACAAAAGATATTTACGAGATAGGAAAATTTGTTTTCAATTCCAGGCTGAGGACACTTACTATCGGTGATGATGAGAAAAAGCTTTCGCCAAAGGAGGCACAGCTGCTTGAACTTCTTGCATTAAATCCCAATGAATTGATAAGCAGGGAGGTGGCGCTAAAGAAAATATGGGGTAACGATGATTATTTTACAGCCAGGAGCATGGATGTATATATTACAAAGCTCCGGAAATTTCTTTCGGAAGATCCCCGGCTCAATATCAAGAATATACACGGATCAGGTTTTCAGCTGATCGTCAGCGAGTAGTGAATCCCAGGCTTTCCATGTTAAAACAAAGCGGGAGAAGATCTTCTGCTTTATTAATAATTCTTATTTTTCTTTTCCCGCTAAGAATGATCCGTACCGGTTTCCCGTTCCTTTGTTCTTCCTCAATTATTACCTGCCTGCAGTTTCCGCAGGGCGATACGGGATCATTTGTAAATCCTTCAGAATTTCCTGCTGCTATGGCCATGGCCACAGGAATATCCCCGGGATGGTTTGATGATGCACCGGCGAGTGCGCTTCTTTCGGCGCATATACCTGAAGGAAATGCAGCATTTTCGATATTTGTGCCGTTCACAATTATCCCGCTTGCAAGCCTCACTGCTGCTCCAACCTTAAAATGAGAGTAAGGAGCATAAGCATTTTCGGCCGCATTCATGGCCGAAACAAGAAGTTCACGGTCATCAGCATTCAGCTCTTCGATTTTTTCATATTCAAGATAAGAAAAGCTGAGATTTTTAGTTTTAATCATAATGTTCCAATTAAAAACATCATACAAAAGTAGCAATCTTTCTTGCTATTTTTGTGCAAACCGAAAGTCAGTGAAAGGCAGATTATTTTTTTATACTTCTTTGATTATATTAACCGGTCTTGTCTCATGCCGGGTAAACAGGCCGGCTGTCAGTCCTCCTTCAGGCAACAGGGCCGGTGTCCAGGATTATATTGACCGTTATAAAGATCTGGCTGTAAGTGAAATGAAACGGTCAGGTGTTCCTGCAAGTATTACCCTTGCCCAGGGGATGATAGAATCTGATCATGGCCGCAGTACACTGGCGCGAGAAGCTAACAATCATTTCGGGATCAAATGTCATGACGACTGGACCGGACCAAGAGTAAGGCATCATGATGACAGGCGCAATGAATGTTTCAGGAAATATTCGCGACCGGAAGAATCCTTTATTGATCATTCTGATTTTCTCAGGAACAGGTCGCGCTACAGTTCCCTGTTCTCCCTGCCGGTTACCGATTACAGGGGCTGGGCCAGGGGACTTAAAAATGCCGGTTATGCGACTAATCCACATTACGCTGATTTGCTGATAAGAAAGATCGAGGAGAACAACCTTCAGGACTTCGACGTGTATTATGCTGCGTCTCCGTCAAAGCCGGTAACAAAACCCGTTCCTTCCGAAGAGATAAAACCGGGAATTAAAGTTCCGGCTGAAACAAAAGTAACCAGCCCGGCACAGGAAGAAAAAACCGTAGCCACACCGGTGATAAATGATAACTTCAGGGTACGTCTTAATGCTCCTAGAGTAATGGAGAATAACCGGCTGCCGTATATTGTTGTTGAAGAAGGAGAAACACTCGAAATGATTGAAAGGGACTATCAGGTTTTTAAATGGGAACTTCAGCGATTCAATGACCTGGGAGATGACTTTTCGCCGGCTCCGGGTCAGATCTTGTATCTTCAGCCAAAACGTGATAAGGCTGAGGCGGGAAAGGAGAAGCATACTTCAGTTGCCGGCGATACGATGCATTCAATATCACAGAAATATGGTGTTAAGCTGAAGAAGCTTTACGAATATAACAGAATGGCAGAGGGAGAAGAGCCTGTCAGCGGCCAGATTGTCTGGCTGCGGCAGGTCAGACCTGCCGGTCAGAAAGGTTGACAGTTGCCTTTTCATGGCAACCCGGGTCAACCTTCAGGAATGGTATAATCAGATACTTTAAATCCCCTCAGGAATTCAACGATATTCATCTTTTCCCTTCCCTCGAGCTGAAGCGTGATGATGTTTATGAAACCGTTTCCTGTGGCGATTTTCAGATAGGTCTTCCCGTCAGAAATAACAGATCCGGAACTGAATTGGTGTGATTCAGTTACAGGCTGACATTCAAAAAGCTTGAAAGAAAATGTTCTTTTATTGTCGGTCAGGAAAGATCTGGCCCCCGGATAAGGAGCGAGACCCCTGATGAAATTATGAATTTTATGTGATTCATTATTCCAGTCAACGATACAATCTTCAGGAAATAATTTGGGTGCGGTCCTGGGAATTTCACCCGGCTTCAGAAAAGCCGATTGCGGTTGTGGAAGAATATGATCTTCAAAGATGGCGGAGATTGTCTTTATTACAAGTCTTGCACCAAGTCTCATCAGCCTGTCATGGAGATCTCCCGCATTTTCAAAGGGGTAGATCTGAATCCCTTCCCTGAGAAGTATCTGTCCGGTATCTATTTTATCGTCGATAAAAAAAGTTGTTACACCTGTAAATAATTCTCCGTTAATTATTACGTGATTAATGGGGGCTGCTCCGCGGTAATGAGGCAATAATGATGCATGAAGATTGATTGTACCTGCCCGTGGGATTCTCCAGACTGCTTCTGGTAGCATGCGGAATGCAACAACAATAAATATGTCGGCCTTCAGGTCATTGAGAGACTGAATGAATTCCGGATCTTTAAGATTTGAAGGCTGTAGGACAGGAAGGCAGCTGTATTCAGCGAAGACCTTAACCGCAGATTTTGTTAATTTTCTTCCCCGGCCGGCTGGTTTATCGGGTGTTGTTACAACTGAAACAACATTAAAGCCATTCACCAGCAGTGCTCCGAGAGTGGATACTGCAAATTCAGGTGTTCCCATAAAAACTATCCTGAGGTTTTTCATGATGGTCTTCAGTGACAGATAAACTTTACGCCGGATATATCAGTCTTTCACCACATGTTTGTAACATGTGAGATTATGTCCCATTTTATTTGCTTTTGTTTCGAGGTAAAACTGGTTATGAGGATTTGATTCAATGATAAGAGGGATTGTTTCCACTATCATGATACCATAACCCTCGAGGCCTGCTCTTTTTACCGGGTTGTTCGAAATGAGTCTTATTTTTCCTAGTCCCAGGGCCCGCATTATGCTGGCTCCCACCCCATAATCCCTTTCATCTTCCCCAAAGCCAAGCTTAAGGTTTGCCTGGACTGTATCCATCCCTTCATCCTGCAGCCTGTAGGCTTTGATTTTATTGAAAAGTCCTATTCCCCGTCCTTCCTGACTAAGGTAGATAACCACACCTTTTCCTTCTTCCTCGACCATTTCCATTGCTTTATGAAGCTGTTGTCCGCAATCACATCTCATCGATCCGAATATGTCGCCCGTGAAGCATGATGAATGCACCCTTACCAGTACAGGTTCATTCTTCGTCCATGATCCTTTCACCAGAGCTCCGTGTTCCAGTCCGTTACTTGTCTGCCTGAAGGGTATGAAATCGAAATCACCTCTTTCTGTAGGCAGCTTAACTCTGTCACCTGTCTCTATTATTGTATCCCTGTCGAGTTTATACTTTATCAGGTCACGTATTGAAATGATTTTCGTGCCGAATTTTTTCCTCAGCTTTACCAGATCAGAGAGTCTTGCCATAGATCCGTCGTCATTCATGATCTCAACAAGTGCCCCTCCCGGGTTGAGTCCGGCGAAACGTGTAAGGTCAACAACCGCTTCAGTATGTCCTGCTCTTCTGAGAACGCCTTTTTCTTTAGCCTTCAATGGGAAAATATGGCCAGGCCGTCCAAGATCTGAAGGTAAGGTTGAAGGATCAACGAGGGCTTTGATGGTATTGGCGCGGTCTTTTGCTGAGACACCTGTAGTCGTATCCCTGTGGATGAGGTCGACGGAGACGGTGAACTGGGTTTCATGAAGAGAGGTATTATTGCCTACCATGAGATTGAGGTTGAGCTCTTCGCATCTCTCTTCCGGAAGGGCCACACAAATAAGTCCGCGTCCGATTTTTGCCATAAAGTTCACAATCTCAGGTGTGATGAGCTCCGCGGCACATATAAAATCACCTTCATTTTCACGATCCTCATCATCCACAACAATAAGAAGCCTGCCATTGCTTATATCTTCAATAGCCTCTTCAATAGTATTTAGTTTGTAATTACTCATCACTTTTTTTTATTACATCAGATTTTGATTTCTTCCCCTGAAAAACTATTCTGTAGATGAAGTCCTTGATCTTCCGGAAGAATAGAAGATACGTATCAACATTCATAATCATTGAATCGTTTGAAGCCTTGTAGGTAAGGAATACCCCTATGGGCAGAAGAATGTATGATGATGCCCACATACCTGCAAAGCTGCTTACGAGATCTTCTTCCACAAGCTTTTCGGCCGACATTGATATTACATACCAGATAACAAAGAAAAATATTGAAATGACTGTTGGTGTTCCCAGTCCGCCTTTCCGCACAATTGCGCCGAGAGGCGCACCAATGAAAAAGAATACAAGGCAACCGAAGGGCAGGACGAGCTTTTTATGCCAGTCAACTTCATATCTCTTAACAAATCTTATCTGCATTTTCATTGTTTCAGAAGTCATGGAGAGGAAATTACCGGCTTCCTTAGCTTTTTCAAGTGCTTGTGCCACAGCAACTCTCTTGTCATAGCTCCTTAGTTTGCTGTAGAGTGAGTTGGGATTGAAAGAAAGTGAATCCTTTCCGGGCTTTTCTGTATCGCCATCGGTGTAGGACGTGATATTTCTTTCGGTGAAGACCCTTGTATCCCTGAATTCTGAGAATTGTTGGTTATATTTTGTGTTGTATTCAGTGTTCAGGGAATCGACATAGAAAGAGAGCTGAGACAGGTTAAGCATCCATGAAGTAGATCTGAAGAGGTCATCGCTGCTGCGTTCGAGGTCAAATCCTGAAAGGGAAATGACAACTGTCTGTTCTTTGAATTCGTCTTTACGGGACGGGAATTTCCGCGAATCGGGGGCAACATTTTTTTCTTCGATTTCAGTATAGCTCTTGCCGTTATAAAGGGTCATTATCATTGCTGTCTCGTCGGGGGTGATTTTCATATAACCCGAGTCGGCGGTAGTAACTGAATTATTCCCTTTTTTTTCACGGTGATCATAGATAATGAGTCCGTCGAGCCTGTTGGTTACCGGATCTTTGGAAGTGATCTTAATGCTGAAGCCATCTATATCGTTATTGAATGATCCTGCCTGAAGGTTTATATCCGGTCGTTTTCGCCGGATATCATACAGTAGCATTCTGGCCTGGCGGTTGGAGTAGGGGAGGACATAATTTGAGAAGAGGAAGGAGACTAATACTAACAGTCCAATAAGTACCATCAGAGGTCTCATGATTCGCATGAGAGGAATGCCTGATGATTTGAGTGCAGTAAGTTCGTTGAATTCCCCCATATTTCCGAAGGTCATCAGTGCAGCCAGGAGTATTGCGAGGGGCAGGGCAGTGGGGACGAAAGAGAGGGCAAACTGGAAAAGCAGCTCGCCAAGTATCTCAAAATTAAGGCCTTTCCCGGCAAGTTCATCCACATACATCCAGAGAAACTGCAATAGGAGAATTATAAGCACAATGCAGAATGTGAGTATAAGAGGGCCGATGAATGATTTCAGGACAAATTTGTCGACCTTTTTCACGGTATGCCGGATTTTGACCGCAAAATTACTCGAATTTTAATAAAAATGCTGATTTGATTTTTGTTCATTTTTAAGGCGGACATGAAATGAACAGATAATTACATACCGAGAGTTCTCTTTAAGTCGGTGATCTGCGAATCCCACAGAAAGATGGCGTCATCTTTTTCTTCATCTTCGGCGAAGTCGGTAATGATGAGTGCAAGGCTTCCGGAGAGTTCTTCAATATTTATGCGGAATTCGAAATAATCTGTTGAAGGTTCGTCTGAATCGAGCCATTCAAACCTGACGAGTTTATTTTCCTTAATGGCAACCAGTCTGGCTTTAGATTCGGCTTTATTCCAAAAGAAAGTGAATACATCGCCATCGACGTTGACGTTATCAGCGAACCATTCGTTAAGTCCTTCAGGTGTACTAAGCCGTGAAAAGAGGACTTTGGGTGAGCAGTTGAGATTATATTCCAGTTCGTATTTCGACCTCATTGAGTTATCCCTTTACAATTCTGCAATATAGATAAAATAAAATAATATCAAAACATTCGTATTGGTATTTACCTTCAAACTATATATATTTGCACCCGCAAAATGGCGAGATAGCTCAGATGGTTAGAGCGCATGATTCATAATCATGAGGTCGGGGGATCATTCCCCCCTCTCGCTACGAAGAAAATCAACCACTTACGAATATTGCATAAGTGGTTTTTTTATTTGGAGTAGGATCGTGGAGTAGGATTTTTCAAGACCTTTATTCAGACGTTGGCCCTTCATGTCATCAATAATGGGAATAAGCTCCTGGATAGAGAGATATACAACTTCGACAGAGGTGTTATACAAAAAAATCATTTAATTTTGTTTGTTTGGCCGAACTGAAGAAGAATAATCGCATTCGTTTCTACCTAAGAACAATCCAGGATAAAATTAATGATCCAGGACAATTAACAGAAAGGGTTCCCAAAGAGTTTGGTTACGGTAATATAACAAGAGTTAACAAAAATTATTAAAAGACCATGAAACAGCATAGCAAAATAGCAAAAGCCGCTTATAACTTATTGATAACTGGACTGATAATATTATGGGTTCCTTTAACCTTGAAAGCTCAACTGTTTGAGACTAATGAATTATACTCAAATACTAAATTAATGAAAGGGAAATACTATAACGGAACTGGTGGTGGTGGATATTGGTCATTGGATTATGTGGATACAACAGGAAGAATAATTAGTAAAGAGAGTTATCATAAAAAGCAATTGATGTCGAGACAGAAAATCGTTTACGATGAAAACAATAATAAAATATTTGACATTCAGACCTTTGATTATAATAATCCAGAGCGAGTAGATACGTTTAGATTTGAATACAAATACGCAGATAATCGGATAATATATCAATTTCGCAAACTTTCAGAAAATGATTCAACTGTTACAGAATTAATAGAAAATCAGGGAGACACACTTTTAAAATATCAGGAACAAGCTTTTTATTACAGACCAAAAACTAAAAAGACTGATGTTTTTAAAACCGTTTATACTTTAAGGTACCGAAATGGATTATTGATTAGTAAAGAGAAATATGATCAAGAAAATAACGCTACCGAATTAATAAAATACGAGTATTTCGGAGATGGCAGATTGAAGCGTAGATTAATAGAACGAATTCCAGAACCGAAAATGAAGGGTGTTTATTTAGGTGGTCCTGGTGGTGATGATGAGTTTTATAAATATAAACTTGATTCCGAAGGAAGAATAAAAGTATTCAATCGGATTATAAATGGAAAGAAATATAAGATTGCTGTTTATAGCTATGAATAGAAATAACTTTTGCTAAAATTAAGAAATTTGCATAGGTTGGACATACACTCAACGACTTTCCCTAAGTGGTAAGTACTTCATTAGTTGAGCAAATATGTATATTTACAACACATAAAAACAAGTTGAGCGCAAAATTAGAACAGATACTACCATGAGAACAGTGATTAAGATATTGACTATAATTCTTACTTTAATTACAACTGATTCATTTGGACAAACCAGAGATAACTTGATTATCAATAAGCAAAAGGACACATTAGAAACTGATTTAGTTGATAAAAATATTTCGGATTCAAGATTTTATTTTCCCGTAGCAACACGGATTGATTCAGATAAATGTATAGGACTTGATTCTTTCACCAATAAGTGGTATTCAAAGCACCTGAGAGCTATGAATGAGCCACTATTGTATGAAGGGAAATTAAATAAAGAAATATTCCGCTTCACATGGCTGAGGACTTTCCATAACCCGATTGTAATTAGGATTGAGAAAGAAAATGATTCGGTAAATTTGTTTTATAAAATGACAAATGGAGCTGGTGGATATGAACCTGGAGAAATAGTAATTGACAAAAGAAAGAAATTGACTTTAAATGATTGGGGAAAATTTATTTGTCTGGTTGATTCCTGTCATTTTTGGTCAACGATGCCTTGTGAAAAATCGATAGGAGGATTAGATGGTTCGCAATGGATAATAGAGGGTGCGACTAATGATTATTATCAGGTAGTTGATAAATGGACACCAGGGAAAGGCTCTTATTATGATTGTTGTAATTTCCTGATTGAATTGACCGAATTAAATATTAAAAAAAAGGAGAAATATTAATAAATTCAGTTTACAAAATCGCATATTGTCAATGGTGGGGCAAGAGGAAATTTAAATGTTCTGCCCCCGTTTCATGGTTTATAACGGTGGATAAGAAAGAAGTCCGCAAACCGCCACTGGCCATTTACCTGTCCATTGGGCACTATGTATAGTCGTCCATAAACCCATAACCCCATAAACAGAATGAAGTATATATTTTATTTAATCCTATTAGCAAGTATCAATTTAAATTCCTTTCCACAGAATAATGTGAGGTTTCCAATGAATGATTGCTACAGAGATAACATTAAGTTAAACATAGGGGGTAAGGATTTTAGAGATACGATAGTCATGGTGCGTAATTACATTAATAATAATGATGAGAAACGAATTATCTGCAACAACATTACGGTTGATGAAGATATTGATAAGCTGATCTGGGAATGCAAATACATAAATACATATCTGACTTATCAGAATCAAATGAATAAGTTTTCGGTTATTTCCTACAAATCAGATAATCAAAAGAATATAATAGCATTTTATTTCCTGTGTGATAGAAAATCAAAAGAAATGGTTGAGATGATGAGATTCAAAATTTCAAATAAAAAAATTGTTGGAATAAATCTATTACCTGATATTCATAATGAATTCATGCCAATTGAAGAGTTTGATAACCAGGAAATTCAGACATCTTCTAATTAAAACACTGTGACAATGTCGGTATAGCAAAAAAGGGTACTTAATCAATCAATTTTTTTATGGATCCAATACTTGACAAAATTTATATCTCCCTGGCAGGGAGGTGAACTCTAACAAAACTGAAAAATGATTAAGACGTTAAAAACTAATTTATGCATGATTTTGATTGTTCTATTATTCAATTCTTGTTCTTCGGTAAAGATTCTGAAACAAGATAATAGTTCAATTATTGCTATTTCTGCCACATCATCTGGACTAGGAGCAAAAGGATTCGGAATATTGATTACAATGGTAAATATTGATACTCATGAAATCTATAAGTCAAAATCGCTATCGCCTGTATCTGCCCATAGTGTGATTCAAAATATTCCGCCAGGGAGGTATAATGTTCAAAAAGTCGAAGTGCCCGTTGGAAATCTTATGTATTCAAACTGGTCTGATAGCGTTAAAACCTACTTTGGACAAATAGATATTGAGCCAAATTCAAAGTATTATTTGGGAGATTATACAGGAACAAGAGAGATTGGAAGAAAGAATGTATTAAGATTAAAAATTAAGAACCAGGAAATTCCTGAAGGGCTTAAGGAAAAGATTGAAAATGAAAAGACAGGATGGCTGAAAGGAGATTTTATTAATCTATCTCCATCTAGTAATGATGAGCTTTTAGTGTATTAATAGTCTGTGGTATTGTTCCTGCCATACAGAAACCGTTAGTAGTAAGAATTCAATTAGAAGTGTACCTGGTAACAGAGAAAAACAGATTAGCAAAATCATGATACAAATAGCTGAAATATCCCCTAGAAAGACACTTTCCTCTGCTTCGGTAAAGTAGGAGATAGCATTAGGGATGCTTATCGCGAGCATCTGGCTTGGATATTTCTGTTCGAGAACGGTTTAAGGGATGGAAGAACCATCAGTTTTTTCAGTAAGGAGAGAGTCCCGGATTCAACTGTCTCAGTATGTAGCATCTGAATTCATTTAATGGTTTGCCAATAACTGCACTGGCAAGATGTATTCTGTGTTCTGGCAAAAACTTCGTATTTAAAAGGGTGGCAGTCACTTTCTCATCGCCATATTACCTGCGGCACTGACGGATATCATCAACATCGCCCCGTTCAAAAACCCGCTCGATAACAAAGTTGGCTTTGGCATCATAATCAATCTGCTCAAAGGTTACATCCCAGAAAATTCGCTTGTTGAATATGGGCTTTGTTTTTTCTTCCATAATTACAAAAAAATAAAAGAGGACGGTATTGCATTAACCTTAGCTGTTGTAAGTGAAATTATTCCTATCAACCGTTTTCGTTGCATACTCGGGTCAGGAATCCAGGAGATATTTGAGATACACCAAATATAAAGTCAAACCATCCGTATGTAAATCGGAATCACACTGGTTAACTGTAACAACATAAATTAGATGTATGGTTTTAAATAATTAAACGTAGAAATAATAACTACAAATAAAATGAAATTAAACATTGCATGAATTGCAAACCTACTGGCTTCTCCTGGTGCAACGGACCACATTATTATACGTCTTTTAACTGACCAAACCGAATTGAATTAATCACACCAGCCATGTTAAGTAATTTCTTTACAAATGCTTTCCGCAATATGAAGAAACAAAGCGGATATGTTTTTCTGAATGTGGCAGGACTTGCCATCGGACTAACAAGTTTCCTTTTAATTACACTCTATGTCATTCATGAACTCAGTTATGACAGGTTTCATGGAAATTATGAAAACATATACAGAATAAAAGTTGCCGGACGTCTTGCCGGTGGTGAGCTGAATCAGGCCATTACAGCTGCACCAATGGCACAGGCACTGATAAATGATTACCCTGAAGTATTACATGTGACAAGGGTTACAGAAATGGGTGCCTGGCTGATTGGTTTCGGCGAGAACAAATTCAATGAAGATGGTGTATTGTTTGCTGATTCCACATTCTTTGAAGTACTTGATTTTAAATTAATAAAAGGTGATCCTGAAACAGCACTGGTGAGACCCCGCTCTATGATCATGACTGAAGAATATGCAGTGAAATACTTCGGGCATCTTGATCCCATTGGTCAGAGAGTTACTGTAGAGTCAGATACGGTACTGTATACAATTACAGGCGTTGTACAGGATATGCCGGATAATTCTCATATAAAGTTTGATATTCTGGCTTCAATGAGTACATATCCGGGACAGGCGGGTGACCAGGCCTGGATCAGTCATAATTTTTATACCTATATAGTTGTGAAAGAGGGAACCCCGAAAGATGCCTTTCAGGAAAAGCTGCATGAAATGGTGATAAAATATGTCGGTCCGCAATTAAAGGAAATCCTGGGAATGAGTATTGATGATTTCAGAAAAGCCGGGAATGAATTCAGATATGTTCTTGAACCGCTGAAGGATATTCATCTTAAAGGTGCAAAGCAATACAATCTTGAACCTCCCGGATCGCCTGCCACAGTATATATTTTTGCCGTGATTGCCGTTTTAATACTTGTTGTGGCAATAATAAATTTCGTTAATCTGGCTACTGCAAAATCTGCCGGCAGAGCGAAGGAGGTCGGTGTTAAAAAAGTTGCAGGGGCATCAGGATCAGGCCTTATTTTCCAGTTCCTGGGAGAATCACTCATAATTGTCACTTTTGCTGTAATAATTTCTATCCTGCTTGTTTATGCCTTTACACCCTCTTTCAACCAGTTAACCGGCAAGATACTTTCTGTAGATCTGTTTAATCTGAAAGGACTTATTTTTCTTGTCATTCTGACACTTTTTACCGGATTATCTGCGGGTTTTTATCCGGCTTTTGTACTGGCATCATATGATCCTGTTGAAGTGCTTAAAGGCACATTAAGCCCGGGATCAATTTCAAAAAGACTGAGAGGAACACTTGTAGTTTTTCAGTTTGTCGTTTCGATTGTAATTATAATTGGTTCTATTATCGTTTACAGGCAATTGAATTTCATAACAAAGAAAGACCTGGGATTTGACAAAGAGAATCTGATCGTTATACGCAGATCAGATGCATTCTGGAGACAGCGCGAGACTTTCAGGGAACAGATCCTGCAGATTGAAGGAGTGGAGAAGGCCGGCTTTTCCAGGCAGGTTCCGGGTATGAACTATAGCAACAATGCCTTTTTCAACGATAATGATCCGGAAAAGAAGACATACCTTTTACAACAGGCCTGGGTAAGTTTTGATTACCCTCAGACACTTGGTGTACAGCTTCTTGACGGCCGGTTTTTCTCGAGAGAATTCGGGACAGATTCAACAGCTGTTCTTATCAATGAAACAGCTGTCAAATCTCTCGGCCTTAAAGAACCGGTGACAGGCCAATACATCCTCCAACCCCGGGGTCCTAAGGAATATCAGAGGTACAAAATTATCGGGGTCATGAAAGATTTTAATATTACTTCAGTTCATAAGACTATAGATCCTGTTTGCTTCAGTATATTGTTCCCCGGAGGTGGCGACCAGTTTGCAACAGTCAGACTTTCGGGAATCAATACTCCGGCAGCAATCAAGGACATCGAACAAAAATGGAAGGAATTTGCACCCAGCCAGCCATTCCAGTATGAATTCTTTACTGATACCTGGAACAATCTTTACAGTGCTGAAATGAAGACAGGCAAGATCTTTATCCTGTTCTCTTTTCTAGCCATCTTTATAGCCTGTCTTGGATTGATTGGCCTTGTAACGTTCATGACAAATAAAAGGACACGGGAGATAGGAATCAGGAAGACTTATGGGGCATCCGTCCCTGTTGTGGCAAGACTATTGATCAGAGAAATCCTTTTTCTCATTCTTATTGCATCACTGATTGCCTATCCTGTTGCATACTTTGGGACAAGATACTGGATGGAGGGTTTTGCTGATAAGGCAGTAATCAATCCAATTATTTATGTTTTAGCTACAGTTATGGTTCTTATAATCGGATTCCTTTCAACAAGTTACCAGACGGTAAAAGCGGCCATTCAAAATCCGGCAGATGCTCTCAGAATTGAATAAGGGAAAAGATAAATCAATTAATGATAATAGTTCCAATTCATATTAAAATTTCATAGGCAAGTGCATTCATTAAACGCCCTCGAATTCCACCTGGATGGATTGCGTGCAGATGGAGATGAAATTCCATCGGTAATACAAGGCAGATACAGACTTGATTTTGTTCTTAACGTCAGAGCTTTACTTCATTATTTTGACGGATTACTTACTCGTTCAGCCCTATCCCGCGTGACAGGCATAAACGAACTTCAGTTTGGACATTATAATACCGGGCACCGTAAACCACGACCGGAACAACGCAAAAAGATTGTAGAAGGCCTTCACCGGATTGGTAAAGAAATTAATTCTGTCGTATAACCTGAAAAGCCGGGCTCCTCTTCTAAAATGGGGCTAGGTTTGGTGCCAGGAACAAAAAAGCCCATAGTCAGGCTGATGAGGTTGTCATACCTGGTACATTGAGTGGTTTCCTTTGACGGAATAGCCTATGGATATGCAAAATAATCCTGAGGGCGCCAAGGTCATCCCTGCTGAGTGATCTGTGTTTCATAAGGTATCTCCTGTAAACAAGCAGATAAATGACACCTGTAAGAAGGAGGCAAACAATGAGAAGGATTAATGCGAGCCATAAGATGCCTATATGATCAAGGGCAAATGCCAGTGCAATAATGAATATGTGTGCTATGGAGATTGTGAAGGCTGATCTCTTGTGCGAATATCCTGCACTGAGCATCAGGTGGTGTATATGCCTGTTGTCGGCTATAAATGGGTGCTGACCACGCATTAAACGTATAGTAAATACCCGTAATGTATCAAACAGTGGTACAATCAGTATAGCAATTGATATTGCCGGTGCAGAATTAAGAACATGATAGGTCGAAGGTGTTGCATTGACCTCATTGAACCGGATTGTCATTGTGGCAATTAAAAAACCTATTATGAGAGAGCCCGTATCTCCCATGAAAATTTTATTTTTTCCACTTGAAAGATTGAATCTCAGAAAAGCAATCAGGGTTCCTGTAAGAGCGGCTGCCATAATAGCATAACCTGTATTTCCTGAAAACAGGAACCAGATGCCGAATGTTGCAGAGGCAATAATGCCAATGGATGCCGCGAGACCGTCAATACCATCTGAAAGGTTAACAGCATTGATGATCACAATCATGAAAAAGACTGTGGAAATGTATGTGAGCCACACAGGAATCTCCTGCATTCCCATGAATCCGTGAAAGTTTGTAATCCGGATATCGGTGAAGTAAATGAGGCATATGGCTGCAAGTATTTCGGCAAACAGCTTCTTTTTCGGATCGACCGGTATAAGATCATCCTTCATACCAACGAAGAATAGCATAAGCAAAGCAAAAGTAAAGTAATTCACCCCCTGCATAAAGCCGTCTATCGACATCAGAAATGAGGTTGAAAATCCTGCAAAGATTGCAATTCCTCCAAGTGTCGGGATTTCCCTTTTATGGATCTTTCTCTTACCCGGGAGATCTGTAAGATTTCGCAGAGTAGCTACTCTTACCACGATGGGTATAGAGAACCATGTAATAAATACAGAAACCACGAGAGCGATAAGTACCGCAAACTTTTCATTTAAGAATAATGATTCCATATATTCATATAATTAATTTCGTGGTGATCAAATCAAATTTCCTCTTTTTGAGTTGGGAGTCAGATTAGATTAATACTGGTGATCTTCATAAGATGAATCGACAACATATTCCTTTGAATGACAGAAATTAATTCGACCCGAAAAGCAATTAAGGTAGTCATATCTTAATGCAGGTTTATGCCTTGTTTAATATTGACAATCATTTTTTGGCACGTCAAAATTAGATTTTCCTGTTTTTACTTTATTACACAATTCCTGGAATGGTTTACATAATTCACATGTATTGAATGAAACCTGATCTCATAGAAATAGAGACGGCAGATGGCTCTTTTTTTCAAGGGTGCGACGGTGTGACGTGGGGGAGGGCTTACCTGCTGCCAGGTTTATTTTGTGTCCAAATAGTGCTTCCCGCTGAAAAGTCACGGACTTTACCGGTACCAGGATTCCCCTTCGGATTTTTTAATTAAATTCGGTATTCTTAAAATTACTGATCGTATGAAGAAATTAGTGTCTCATTTCATTTTTATCATTATTGTTTTTCCGGCCGTGGCACAGACCATTATTAACCGGGATCCGGAAATAAGCCGGATGGTTGATGAGATTTCCTGCGAAAGAATAGAGAATTATATCATAACACTTGTAGGCTTTCACACCCGCCATAACATGAGCCTGAGGGAAAATCCTTCTCAGGGAATAGGTGCTGCATGGAACTGGGTTAAGGCTGAAATGGAGAAAAGTATCCCGGCTTCTCAGGGAAGGCTTGAAGTTAAGTTCGAGGAGTACACTGCAGGAGGCAAGGGTCAGAGAATCCCATACCCAGTAAAACTTAAAAATGTTGTTGCAACACTCAGGGGAACAGATAGTAACGACGACAGGAAAATCCTTATAAGTGCACATCTCGATTCGAGGGTTCGGCTCGACAATGACTCCACGAGCTTTGCGCCGGGAGCTGATGACGACGGCTCGGGCATTGCTGCAATACTGGAAATGGTGAGGATAATGTCTCTCAGGAAATTTCCGGCTACAATCATCTTTATGGCAGTGACGGGAGAAGAGCATGGTCTGTACGGCGCACGGCTCATGGCGACCTTGGCAAAAAATGAGAACTGGAATATCATT
Organism: uncultured Bacteroidales bacterium; assembly: GCA_963700275.1. GTDB lineage: Bacteria > Bacteroidota > Bacteroidia > Bacteroidales > VadinHA17 > LD21. The sequence goes on from CAVOWZ010000019.1 coordinate 176,646, forward strand.
GCAATGCTTAATAATGATATGATCGGAAACAGCATCTCAAGTGAGACCAGCCTCAACGACAATATGCGTGTAAGGGTGTTCAGCGAGGGTGTTCCTGCCTATGAAACGGAAAGGATGGCAGCGCTGAGAAGGTACACATCGGGGGAAAATGACGGGAAAGCGCGCCAGCTTGCGAGATATATAAAGGAGACAGGAGAAAGGTATGTCGACCAGCTTACAGTAACGCTTGTTTTCAGAAATGACAGGTTCGGAAGGGGAGGTGATCACTCTCCGTTCTGCGAGCAGGGATTTCCTGCCGTGAGGATCTGTGAATTCAATGAAAACTATGACAGGACACATAAAATACCTGCTGTTGTTAATGGGGTACAGGAAGGAGACCTTCCTGAATATGTTGATTATGAATATGTAAGAAAAAACACAGCTGTCAATCTGGCAACAGTGGCTAACCTTGCACTGGCTCCCTGTGAACCTGCCAATTGCGGAATTGTTGTCAGCGGCCTGACAAACCTTACCACCCTGCAATGGGAAGTTCCTTCAAAGGGGCAAAAACCTTCGGGTTATTATATCCTCATCAGGGAGACCTGGCAGCCACACTGGGAGAAGAAAATATTCGTAACCGGTACGGAGGTTACACTTCCCTACTCAAAAGATAACTATTTCTTTGGGATTCAGTCGGTCAGTGCCTCTGGTCACGAAAGCCTTGCTGTATTTCCTGGTCGGGCAGGAAGATAGGTATCCCGGAAGCCAGCAGATTGTGATACTGCATTGTCATAATTAATTTAAAATAAATTTGAGAAAATAATAGCATAACTGATTATGAAGCACATATTGCTTTTAATTCTCTTTCTGATAGCAATCATATCCTGCAAAAACTCCGGCAGGATGATAACTGATACTACTTTTTGCACACATAATGTCGTACTGGACGAGCAGGAAAAAATTGTTCCATGGTACTCTCCTGCAGAAAACGCATATGATCATTTTCTTAAGCTGCGATGGAATTTTATTAAGACAAAGGTCCCGAATTCTCCAGGGCCCGGGATCCGGTCAGGATATCCGCAATACTATTTTTACTGCGCATTTAATGTTCGTAATGACTCTATTGTACCTGATACATGGATGAACGATATTGGTGAAAAAATCCCAAACTGGTTTGAAAATGCAAGGCTCTATTACGCCTATTCCGGCGATGCTGGGGTAATGAAAATAGTGAAGGATTTTATTGATTATACTCTTAAACATGGAACAAGTCCGGCAGAATCTGCCTGGCCCGCTTTTCCATATACCACTACCAATGCAGGAGATACATTATTTCGCGGTTTCACAAATGCAGGGAGATTCGTTTTGCATGAAATTCAGGTAGACCATGCAGGTGAAATGGGATTGACCTATTATAGGATGTACCAGTTTTCAGGTGAGGAGAAATATCTTAAAGCAGCAATCAATGTAGCTGATGTTCTTGCAAAGAACGCAAAGAGAGGAAACCGGGATGAATCTGTCTGGCCTTACAGGGTTGTCATGGACAGCGGCAGGATCACAGCACCTTACGGAGCCAACTGGACCGGATGTTATATGCTGCTTGAGAACCTGATAAGGGCCGGTGTTGGAAATACAGATGGATACAGGAATGCCCGTGATAGAGCAAGGGATTTTCTTCTGGAATATCCTATGAAAACAGGTTACTGGACTGATGGCCATTCCGATACAGATGTGAAAAGCAATACATATAAGAGTAACCTCAGCGCAAGCAATATGACTTTATGCCTTTTTGATTATCCTGAACTTGATCCTGAATGGAAATCAAATATCCCCAAACTGATAAAGTGGACAGAAGATAATTTTGTCTTCCGGACTGAGAATGATGAACCTTCAACAATGTGGGGAGCAAATATTGTAGGAGAGCAGGATTCATTCAATTTTAAAATGGATTATCAGACAGCCAGATATGCAGCTGAATGTGCGCGATGGTATTCAATATCCGGTGATGAATCATATAAGGAAAAGGCATATCGTTCCCTCAACTGGGTAACCTACTGCAATGATTCAACAGGGAGGGCCTTTGAAAGCCCGGTAAGCAAAGGTATTTTAAGCTGGTGGTCTGATTGTTACGGTGAGTGTCCAAGAATGTTTTACCAGGCGTTTGCCGGTATCCCCGAATGGGCTCCACCGCGCGAAAACCATATACTCTACTCAGAAGGTATTCTGAAAGCTGTTCAGTATAACAGAAAAGAGGTAAAGTACAATGCAGCTTCTGAAAACGGTATTGAGTATCTAAGGTTGTCATTCAGGCCTGCAAGGGTATCCGTTAACGGAAAGGAGATCTCCGAAGGGGAGCTCCTGGTACCGGATGTATATATGCTCAGGAAACTTGGCGGGGGTGACTATGGCCTCATTATAAAACATTCTGAACAGGGCGATGTTCTGATAACAGGAATTTAATACAATCTTATTTATGATGACCAGAAATTTCATTTTGCTTTTGCACAAACTTGTAATATTCGTTGCAGGCCTGGTAATTCCACTGAGCCTTTCAGCACAAGTAACTGAAATTAAGCTTCAGATTGACGGTGCAGTAAAATTCCAGAAAATGGATGGTTTTGGTGTCAATATCAACCCTGCATGGTGGTATAATGGAGGCTATACCGATGCAATAGTTGTTCAGCCTGCTATCGATCTCCTTGCTGATTCGCTCGGAGCAACAATATTCAGGGCTGTAATCGAGGAAATAGACTGGGAAGAAGTAAATGATGATAATGATCCCGGTCACTTTAACTGGGACTATTACAATAAGATTTTTTCAAGTGTCAGGTTCAGTGGTGTATGGAATACACTGAGGTACCTTAACCATAAAGGGATCACTGACGGTCTGGTGATCAGTTTTATGGGAGCTGCTCCGGCTGCTCCTCCGCTGGAAAAACCCGATCCGGAAAGAAGCTGGATGGGTGGAACCGATTACTCGATAGGGGAAACCATGGAAGATGAACTTGTCGAGTCTCAGGCAGCATTTCTCTATTATATGCGGAATACTGAAAAAATCAGGTTCAACCTGGTCTCACCAATGAATGAGACTGATATAATAGGATTAACAAAAAGTGGTGAGCATCCCCTGGGAATTGTTGAAGGACCGAATATCCCGGATGCGGTCCAGTATGTACGGATTGTCAGAAAGCTGGCAATAAAACTAGATAATATCGGAATGAGCGACATAAGATTTGTAGCTCCTGATGCCGGAGGAGAAAGGCTATTTTTCGCCGTTATGGATGAAATGGTAAAGGACCCGTACATGATGGACAAGCTTGCCTGCTGGGGCGTCCATCAATATGGAAATGATGCGGGAAATTTTTTAAAGAAAATTAAATTATCTCCTTATCCCACTAAATCTTTCTGGGTAACGGAAACAGCACGTATCAGCCATATGCTCGGTCAGCTGGATGATAATGCCACTTCTTATATTTTTTGGGACGGATTTGACTGCGTTTACCAGCATGGAAGGAGAAATGGCTACGGCAATGTACCACCCAATGACTGGGTCTTCTGGTTTGGACCTAAGGAGGGCACACCTCTTATCGAATATATTCCGGAGACTGAAAGCTGGAAGCCACGCAAGCAATTCTATCAACATGCCCAGATAATGAAATTTGTAAGGCCAGGGGCCATTCGCATAGGTGTAACCGGACAGGACAGCAGCCTTTCTGCTTATGCTTTCTGCAACCCTGACGGGAAGATGGTCATATCAGGTAGCAATAACAGTAACCACGCTCTATCTGTCAACGGAGTTCTTTCAAACCTTCCGACACTTGAAAATATGAAATTGATTTATACCGATTCCACAAATAATCTTGTTCAGGGTAATGAGATAACCGTATCGGGCAAAAATTTCAGAGCTTCCGTACCCGCTGAATCGGTTTTTACAATTACCGGGAAATCCGATCAGTTATCTTACTCAATGATAACAATAAAGCCTGAACCGCCCGACTGGTATGCGGGAGATATTCATATTCACAGGAATTGCGGCGATGGAACATCAGTATTGTCGGATTCTGAATTTACAAATATGATGGAACCAAACGACCTGGCTGTCATTTCAGTTCTGGCCGATATGGGTAATGGGGAGGTAAAAGAAAGCAGGACAGATCTGCCTAAAGTGAACGGGGAAGATGCAATTCAATCCAAACCCGGACGCCTGGTCCACTGGGATGCCGAGTGGCATTTTGATCCTTTCGGAGTGACATTTGAGAATAAAGCATTGGGAGGACACATTGTCTTGCTGGGTCTGCAGGAAGCACATACTATATGGGATGAATCGCCTTATAAGATCCTTGAATACGGCAAATCCCAGAATGCAGTTGTCGGATTCTGCCATATGCAATATCTCAATGACAGCATTCAGAATGATCTGAATTGCTGCATTCCTGTCGATTATCCCGTGGAGGCTGCTCTCGGTACAATAGACTTCCTGTCAGAAGATGTCTGGTTGAATGATGCATCAGTAAATGCTTATTATAAGTTACTGAATTGTGGTTTCCGCCTTGGCTGGGCTGCAGGTACCGATTTCCCGTGTAACAACAGCCGGCCATTCGGATCACTGCTGACATATGTCCAGGTAAAAGATCAGCCAATGACCTATATGAAATGGATTGAAGGGATCAAAAACGGGAGGACTGTGGTAACAACAAACGGACATGTTGAATTCCTTGATCTGAAAATAAACGGAACATCGGGCCCTGGCGATGAAATCAATCTGAAAGGGAAGGAATCTGTCGGGGTCGATGTTGTGTGGACATCAGTTAAATCTTTAACCGGACAAATAGAGATAGTTTGCAACGGGAAAGTTGTTGCCAGTCTGGATGGTAATGCAATACCCGGGAAACCGGTCCATATGAAGACAAATCTCACAATAAGCGAAAGCAGCTGGATCTGTGCCCGCCGCATGGATGAAACAGGTCATCAGTCGCATACAGCCCCTGTATATGTAAAGGTTAAAAATAAGCCGGTAAGAGCAAGTGCAGAAGATGCTCAGTATTTTGTAAAATGGATTGATAATATCCTTAAGAATATTGCTCAGGGCGGTCCATGGAACCAGTATTTTACTTCCGATATGGATATTGTTAAGAGCAGGTATGAAAGGGCCAGGAATATTTATGAAAAGATAGCATCGGAAGCCTCAAACGGAAAATAAGGTATATGGCAAAACATAGTCCCGGAAAGTAAGAGATTTTAAGTCCCTCTCCCCCGGGAGAGGGATTTAGGGTGAGGTGGATTAAATCAGAGAGTTGAAATGAATCTTTTTAAAAGCATGAACCGAAGTATTAGTCATCTGTTGGTGATCATCTTCCTTTTGGCAGCAACAGGTTGTTCAAAGCAAAGTTCCGTTGCACCAATATTAATTTTAACAGGTCAGAATGGTTTCGGATTCTATACCGGGAAATCCTTAAAGCTGAAGGGTTTAATGAATTTATTATTGATTCCGTAACCGGCAATAAATTTACAAAATCATTCCTGACTGAATTTGAAATTGTAATTCTGCCGGAACAAAGCCTTGATGCATCGGCAAAAAAACTGATCCGTGATTATGTATATCGGGGAGGGAATCTGATTGCCTTCAGGCCAGATTCAGGTCTGAGTGATCTGTTTGGAATTATCAGGATGCCTGGTAGTATTCAACACGGCTATCTTTGTATTGATACAACTTTAGCAGAAGGGAAATCCCTGACAGGGAAATCAATCCGGATTCATGGAACCGAGGAGAAATTTAAAGCAAATAATTGCAGGATAATTGCCTCTTTTTGTGATAATTCCGGCTTAGAAAATAATTTTCCTGCCGTTGTGGCCGGTAGTTATGGCAAAGGACGTTCTATCGCTTTTCTATATGACCTTCTGGAAAGCATTGTTTATACCCGTCAGGGCAATCCTCTTTCGGCAGGCATTGAAAAGGATGGTATTCCCGGACTCAGGGGCATGGATCTGTTTACCGACGGATGGCTCGATAATTCAAACAGTATGATTAATCAGGCCGATGAACAAATGATGTTACTGTCTCATTGTATAGAAAAATTGAATCTCCGAAAGACCCCCTTACCACGTTTATGGTATTTCCCGGATAGCTTAAAATGTCTTGTAACACTCACAAATGATGGTGAGTACAGAAGTGAATCAGATTTTGAACCCCAATTCCGCGATGTCGATTCCCTTGGTGCAAAAATGTCCCTTTATATTCTGGATGTTGACAAAGTATCTAAAAGCTGGGTTGATAAATGGTCAGCCAAAGGTTTCGAAATAGCTGGGCATCCTGATAATACAAAAGAGGCTGTCTGATCCGAAGTGGAACAATATGAATAATGCCATTGTAACGAAAAAAAACGAAATTGAAGGCAAATACGGGTTGCCAGTGCGTACCAATGTTAATCACTGGTTTGTATGGTGCGGTACAGATGCCGGTGGAAAACAGGATTTCACGGCACAGGCAAAACTTGAAGAAAAAAACGGTATTGAACTGGACCTGAACTACGCACATTATGATATAAAGTCAAATCAGGGAGAGAATTTTCTTGGCCCACCCGGAATAAACCAGGGCAATTTCACCGGAAGTGGCCTTGTTATGAAATTTGCTGATAAGAAAGGAGCATATAGTTAATGTTTATCAGCACCTGACTGCCGTTTATGATCAGGAGTATAACGAACTTAAGGATCCGGATGGGTTTTACAATTGTTTTAAGGGATTGATGGACAGGAGTCTTTTTAATGAAGTTTATTCATTTATCAGTGTGAAGAGCCATAATGATGAGTATTATTTCTCTAAGACTCCTTTAATGAAGATGCTGAACTATGCAAACAGAAACGGCATTCCTGTGTGGACTTCACTTAAACTTCTCGACTTTATTAAAATGAGAGATGAAGCCTTTTTTTTCTGACATAGGATTCAGAAATGATAAATTATCTTTCAGTCTCAATTCATCATTAAAACATAGTAATGGTCTGACTTTTATGGTTCCATACCGGTATGGAGATAAAAAAGTTACCGGCATATCGTGCGATGAAAAGGAAGCCTCTTTTATAATCAGGTCAGTAAGGGGCAATGACTATGCATTTTTGACTGTTAAGCCCGGAGAAAACTATTCAATATTTGTGAATTACAGTGACTGATCTTAACGATTGATTGTGAGGCTGGCTATAAAAGGGATTTTATAATAAACTCAATATTCGTAATTGTATCAGAATCATGAAAGTCTTTGGAAAACATAATTCACTTTGATAATAAGATAAAATATGAAGCTGAAAAACCGAATTATTGTTGTGACCGCTCAGGTTCTGGTATTGGAAGAGCTTGCGCCATTGAATTTGTAAAGGAAGGGGCAAAAGTCATTGTTGCTGATATTAACCTGCAGGGTGCTGAAGAGACTGTCAGTCTGATAAAGGATGAAAGAGGAGCTGCTGTCGCCTTTAAAGCAGACGTTTCAGAACCTGAATCTGTTAAACAGCTGGTGGACTTTTCAATAAAGACCTGGGGCGAAAATTGATGTATTGGTTAATAATGCAGCTATTCAGGTTAATAAGACTGTTGAAGATATAACATTTGAAGAATGGAACCTTCAGATGGCAGTAAATGTGGGGGGCATTTTTTTGTGCTCCAAATATTTTCTGCCATACCTGCGTCAGACAAAAGGTAATATAGTAAACATGTCGTCAGTAAATGGCTATTTTGTAGAACCTGTGTGTGCAGGTTATTGCACCACCAAGGCAGCTATTATAGGGTTAACAAAGGCAATGGCTATTGATCATGGCAATGAAGGTATAAGAGTTAATTGCATTTGTCCCGGATATATCGATGCCGGCCTGGCTGAAGGATATTTTCAGAGTCAGGCTGATCCCGCGAAAGCCCGTGCGGAAGCCGGAAAACTTCATGCTTTATGGCGTATAGGCAAACCTGAAGAAGTAGCTAAAGTGGCGGTTTTTTTAGCCAGTGATGATGCTTCATTTATGACCGGGGCATCTGTCGCTGTCGATGGAGGTTTTGGTTCCGGATTGCCTCCAAAATAGCCTTCTGAAATTGAATCCATATTTTGACTGTTTGTTGTTTTGTGCAAGGTCTAGATTTCTCACTCCCTGCTCCCTGCCGCATGTTACATGCGAAAAAATTTGACTCTCACCTTTTCATGTCATAACTTTGATAGACAGATCTTCGATTTTCAGGAGAATTTTTAAAGTAGAAACTTAAACTTATTTACTATGAAAGCGAAACTCCTTATTCCGTTCCTGCTGATCCTTGCAGCCTGCACATCCAACAAGACTCATGACCGAAGAGCAGAAAGCTGCGGTTAAAGACGAAGGCTCTGTTGTTGTTGGTGAGTTCTTTGATGCACTTAAGATAAGTGATGCGGAAAAACTGCTAAACCTCCTGACGAACAGTCCAGACTATGCTTATATAGTTGCAGGAGAGGTATATACCTATGACCAGCAGGCGAAAATGGCTCCTGAGTATATGCCGTATGTTGAGAGGCAGACTTTTAGAACCAAATTTGAAAAATATGTAATCATTGATCCTTCATGCTTCACCTATATATGGAAAGGGGATAACGGTATGTATATGAAGACAGGTGATTCGACCATTCTTAATGACTATATGCTTTCATATACATTCAGGAAGAGCGAAGGCAAATGGAAACTTATCCTGGGACTAGAAAGCCCCAGTGCTCCCTTTCCGGTAGATACCACAATGATCAAGTAATAAGTGGCTTATTATAAATCATTAATGTCACCTATTAATTATCTTTCAGGCACCTTACAGACAAGCCTGATTCTGAATTTGTTATGCCTGGAAATATTCCTTCAGAATCGAACATTAAGCGTATTGAATATGAACGTTTGGGATCTTTTGCCGTTGAACTCCACCATGAACCAGCTCCTCCGATTTCCTCAAATCTATCCGGGCGAATGCCCCCTGGAAGAGCTGTAAATCCTGTTTCGTTGGTTGCTCTGTGATTTGGAGCACGCCAGTGAGTCGTTCCTGTTTCTTTGAGTTTCCCACCTGCTTCCTTTGTTCCTCCCAGAAAAGTAATTAATTCTTCCCATTCTGTCTGAGAGGGTACATGCCATCCTGCAGGGCATAGTTTCTGTGTCTCTCTTGGTATATATACGGTATGAAAGTTATATAATTTACCATAAGGGATATTATATGTTGCTGAATCATTATTGTACCAGCAATAAGCACCCGAGGTAAGTGATCTCCATGAATTGTCTGTGACTTTTGCAATTGGAGTACCATCATTATATTTTGTAGTACGCAGGTTTTCAGTCATCCACCGCTGATTGCCTATCATAACTGAATTGTAAATATTGCCGTCAACGTCAATTACTTTATAACCGGCAAGTACTCCTTTGACTGATTCAATCAGATTATCCACATATGATTTTGTTACCGCGTTCTCAGCTGTTTTCGAATGGAATGCATAAGGTACACTAAGTATCTGTGTGGTTCCTGTGATGGAATAGGCTGTACCGCCGGCAGGATCAGTTTCGGTTTTAATAAAATACACACCCGATGCCCAGTTTATTCCTGCAAATGTCCCTGTAACAATCATACCTCCACCAATTTCAATAGTTACCAGACCATTCCCGTCAGTAGTCGGAGATTGGGTTTCAACATACACAGGTGTCCCTGTTGCTGAACCTTGTAAAATACTGATTCTCATCCCCACAGCATGGGAAGTTACTAATTGGCCGCTGCTGTTTCTAATTACAGCTTGATAACTCATCTTTTGAGGTGCCTGAGCAAGGATTGTAATAGTCAATATCCCCATCAGGATTAAAGTAAATAGCTTTTTCATGGATTTATTTATTAACGATCTTAAAATCAGGTATTATCATGTAAAAGTTAAGAATTTCATGCATACGGTGCAAATAAATAATGATCCTTATGGTTTCTTCCCTGATTCATTAGTTCTAGTCAGTTATTTCAGTATATTTCAGCGTTGCAGGTTTAATTGTAATATTATGAGTTTCCCCGGTAACAATTTTGTAAGATTTTTCCTGATTATTACATTTGCGGTTTTGTTGGAATGTGCGGTTGCATATGTTACCGGTTGCCAGATAAAACATTATGATCACAAGATTGAGTTGTCAGAACAACCTGATTATAACGGTAGATCTGCTGATGACCTGGTAAAATATTACCTTGCATTATACTTTATGTGGCTTTTATCCCAGGGATTGGCAACTTTTGCCGGGATCACTTTATTACTCAACAGAATGAATCCAGAAACCCGGACACAAAAATATCTCTTTTTACTGATCGGGGTGATCACAATACTTGCAATAAAGTGGATTTTGCAGCCATGGTATATAGGATTGAAAGGACCAGCAGGTCAGGACGGCACGTCAGAAATTGACCGGTTCCGCCTGATCATGATCCCATCCAACATTATACTTGCTACAGTTCTGGTAATAATGGACATTTACAGTAAAAAGAAAAAAGCAGAAAAAGTGTCACAGAACAACTGACCTGGAACCTGGAACCAGCCTTCGCTGAAGCTTCGGCTGGCAAAGCCTGGAACCAGCCTTCGCTGAAGCTTCGGCTGGCAAAGCCCGGAACCTTTTATAATCCGGCAATTCCTTATTTTAATCATGTTCAGGTTTTGTCTGATCCCTCATTTGCCCATGTTGGTCAAAACCAGCATGCTAACTATTGACAGACAGTGTTTTAGTTCGTATCTTTACATTCAGAACCTTGCTACCGGGAGAAAGCCCGTATTCTCAATGATGAGTAGGTTAAGCTCATCATTTTTTAACAGAAAAATGTTTTCGCTGAAAAGATGCTTATTTCGTAAAATTTAAATTTAAAGTAAATGAGAACAATAGCCCGTTTTGCATGGATTTCTGCCGGTATAGGCATTTTATGCCTGGTACTTGCAGCAGTCTCCCTGATAACGAATACTTCAATAATTGCCATTGACATTGTCAATTTCTTCAGGGCTGCCAACAGCTTTTTCCTTCTTACAATAGCATTGTTAATCTATCTTGATCTCAAGGTAAGAAGGAGAAGGATTACTTTTAATTAATGATGCCGGAAATAGTGATACGGCAGAGAAGGATGCGTTTTTTTAATTTGTTGGTTCAGCTTGACGACTGCTGAACCGTAAGGTTAGACCAGAAGCCCCCGGGATCCCCGGGGGCTTTCATTTCCGGCAGGTTTACCTTTAAAGTTTTTGTTAACCGGGAAGTATGGTTATTTTGTCAATAATTGCATGATCTCCTCCAGTTTGGGAGAAAGGATAATTTCAGTCCTTCTGTTTTTTGCCCTTCCCGCAGCAGTATCATTATCTGCTTTAGGGAAATACTCTCCTTTCCCTGATGCTGTAAGTTGTGTAGCGGGGATTCCATAATCTGCGGATAATATCCTTACTATTGAAGTGGCCCTTGCCACACTCAGATCCCAGTTATCTTTATAAACAGACGTTTTTATCGGCACATTATCCGTATGCCCTTCAACAAGGATATCGATATCGGTATTTTTACTCAGGACATCTGCAAGCAGCTTTAAAGCTTCCCGGCCCTTTGATTCCACTGAAGCGCTTCCCGATTTGAATAACAGGATGTCCGACATAGAAACATATACTTTGCCGTTCTTGATTTCTACTGATAACTCATCTGAATTAAATCCCAGCAATGCATTACGTAAAATGCTGTTCAGTTGTTTAGTTATGGAATCCTGCCTGGCAATGACCTTCTGCATCTCTTTCAGGGCTTTTTCTCTTTCCGTGAGCAGGTCTTCTTTCATTTCAAGCTCATCGGATTTTGCTTTTAAGGCCATATTGAGCTGTTCGGTCTGCGAAATGCTCTTATCGATCAGTTCGTTGTATCTCTTTTTCAGATCTTCGCTGTTCATCATCAAATCAGTGTACTGATCAGTAAGTTCTTTGTTTTTGCCTGTCATATCAGTCAGGTTGGTATTCAGCAAGACATTTTCATTTTCCTTTGATGCCAGATCGATGCATAACCTGTCTCTTTCCCGGATTACCTGTTTCAGGTTCTTACTCCAGGTTATGGGTGTTTTAACCGGTCTCGGATCGCCGCACCTGTAAACCGGTGCACAGGAACTGAATACTATTATCAATAGTACAGGAAATGCCAGATAACTCACTTTTTTCATTTCTTCTCATTTTAAGTTAGTGAATGAATGACGCGGTCATTTTATTGATTTGCATCATCAAAGATAGGTTTTTCTTTTAATGATCATTCCTGAAGTGACATGTCTTTGATTAATCGATATAAACAATTGCTTTATTACGGTTACAGGAAGTACATTTTCCGGCAATCACACCCTCATCGAAAAATCCGGGGATACCCTGTTCTCCTTCAACTCTTTCACATTCACCTGTTATAAAGATAGTATTCCCGCAATCACATTCCGGTCTTTCAGATCTGATGGGCTTTCTGTGTTCTCCGGTAAATGTAAAAAGCCGCATAATATATCCGCATTCTGGACATTCTCCCCAGATTATACCTCTGAAATTCCAGTCTTCTGATCCTGTATGATGCTCAATTGTTAACTTAAATGCAGAAGATTTACAGGAATTACATGAAAACATGGCAAAGTTGTGATCGTGTTCCGGATAATTGCTGCTCCCTATACAATCTCTGGCAAAGTCCTCTAATGTCTGCATTGAATCAGGATTCTTATTTTTTCACAGTAGTTATACCTCTCTGGTTTTACCATCCTCCGGAAGCGCCACCGCCTCCCGAAGATCCTCCTCCGCCTGAAAATCCGCCGCCTGAGCTGCCGGAACTCCATGAACTGCCCGATCCTCCTGAAGAGAAGGTAAAGCCTCCGATCGAAGCCTTTCCGGTGGTTTGAAGATCGGTTTTTGCCTTTTTATACCAGGGTGAGTGTCTTAAAAAGATCTTTGCAGCCGGAAATATTATCAGATATGTTATGAAGCATACCAGGGCTCCTTTTGTCCCTAAAACCACTATCGGGAACGTTGCCCAGAAGGGTATCAGGAACAGATACATGAACCAGCCAAACCCTGGCGTCATAATACCTAGTATCGTAAACAATCCGATTATTCCGAATATAAAGGCTCCTATAAGAATACGTTCAGTGACAGAGAGACCGGTTGATTCAAGGTCCCCAAAAGCTGAAGATTCAGAATCAGCAGCCGTTTCTTCAGAAATACCCATCGATTCACTATCCCCGCCTTCAAGAATACCGATGACAGTATTGACTCCTGCGGTTATACCACCGTCAAAATCACCTTCCCTGAACCTGGGCGCCATAATATTCCGGATAATACGGCTTGCCTGAAGATCTGTCAGTGTTCCTTCAAGTCCATATCCCACCTCGATCCTCATTTTTTTTTCATCAGGGACAATAACGAAAAGGATACCATTGTCCTTCTCTTTTTTGTCCAAGCTTCCATTCATTGAAAACCTTATTTGCAAAATCTTCGATACTTTCTCCTTCAAGCGAAGGAATTGTAAGCACCACTATCTGGTTTGAAGTCTTGATCTCATGTTCTTTAAGCGATTCGGTCAATGACAAAAGTGTGCTTTCCTGAAGGATCTGGACATTGTCGGTCACCCTGCCTGTCAGGTATGGAATATCGGCACAAAATGAAATTGATACTGTCGCAAGCAGGATCACTAAAGCTGTGGTGATTATTCTATTCATACGCCTTCCTCCTCTATGATTTCATTTGGTAATTCATTCCTCTCAGATGCAGAGGAGAGAGGAGGGCAAAGTATTCCGATAATTTCTTCCAGTCCTGTTTCCAGCGCATTTTTTACTTCATCTTTTCTCATGAAGGGTGTCATTTTTGAAATGATCCTGTTCATTTGAATGCTTGTAAATCTGCTTCTCACTCCGATATCAGGAATGATGCACACCTGTCTTTCAAATTTACTTATCAGAAGAAGAATGCCTCTTCGTCCTTCAGTGGCAAAAAGCTCACGTGAGAGGAAGAGGGATTCAGCATATTGAAGAGTTTCCGTTTCCCTGCGGATCCTGGAGATAAATAGTCCTGTAAACCGGGGAAAGGTAACAGTAAGCAGACTGAATAAGGCGCCTGTGGCAAAAATGGCAATAACTGAAAAAAGCACCAGAGTATCTGTTATCCATCTCACAGTAAGCAGATCCAGAACAAATACGGCAAAACCTGCACCTGATGCACCTATGGCAAAGGCTTTCCAGGGGATTTCCGCGTAGTTATCGCACCTTTTTATCACGGCAAGAACTATCTGAGCTCTGGTCTGCTCTTCAGCCTCAACCACCAGCTCATTCAGTATACTCCGCTCATTATCATTCAGGATTTGTTTCATTTTGATTGTCCCGTATTAAACATTAATTGAGAAGAAATCATTGTTAAAATTTCAGTCAGTAAATATCTGTTTCGCAAGAATACCCAAAACCAGTCCTCCAATAATACATAAACCGGATAAAACAATCAGAAATATCCCGGCCATAAGGACCAGGCGCGACTGGCTTTCCCTGACCTGAATAAAATATTTTTCATAGTCAACCTTTCTTGCAGGAATCAGGTCAAGAATTATCTTTTCGATTTTAGAAATATTTGATCCTTCAGTCAGTTCAAGTATATACTTACCCGTTGGTGCGTAAAACCGGTAAAGCTCCATCCTGGCTGTTTTTCCATCATTTGAGTTTGGTCTGAAAACAGAAGATGAAAGCTTGATATGTTCTCCGGTTGCCGCATTTATGATAACAGGTTTATATTCACCGACAGGAGCCTTCCGGAAGAATGTACCTTTATGCCAGATTGAGTAATAGCCTTCGGAAGAGATCTTAAACTCTGAATATTTAAGTGAATATGGGATTTCGTGGATAATTTTTCCCGAAAAAGTATTATGAATAATTCTGATAGAAAATATCAGGACTATAATTCCGACTGGAATCAGGGAGAAAAATAAAACCTGCATCTTGTAGAGTCTGTTCAAACTCCTCCAATTTAATCAAAGTTACTTAATCCCTGATGCATCTTATGGTGAAACACACATTTTTGGAATCACTTTCAAGGCTTGTGCGGTTTTGGTCTATGATTTCAGAGCCCCGGCTGAAGACTTGGAATATCAATAGCTCTGGCTAATTTCATAAGAAATCTCTGACGAGCTTCTTCATCTGATTCGTTAGCTCTTTTTTCGATCCAGGTGTATGGATCGATCCGTACATATTTCACCGCACGCCTGATCTTGTTAAGTTTTGAACTTTTCATATCACACTGGTTTTATGGTTAATTATTTTAACATTATGAGGAAATGTCTACTGGACATATCCGAAATAATAGTTATACTTAAATTCAAATCCGTTTTCACGAAGCCACCATCTTAATGCCTTTGCTATTTTACGGCGTTTGATCAGTACTATACCAGTTGCTTCTGATGAAACCTTGTAAATGACTTTCATGATAGTAACTTTTATAACAAATATAATTCATGAAAGCGCTCTGCGCAAGTGGTAGATGACCATTCATTGGGGAAATGCGGCGGTTTTAAAAACCGTTTGTCAATTGAAAGAGGGGGATTGTTTTCATTATACTGTTACTTGTACAACCATAAGCACTGTTCGTCAAAACAAGAGGTCAGTTGACAGAGGTAATAGTAATAATTGCAAACAGATTTATTTCCGGTTTGTAAATTAAAGATAATCAGGGAGAAATAGCCGGAATAGGAGATAAGATTATTAAAGGGTCATTTTTGACCAGTCAGCCGTTTAAGAGGGTAATTCTATAAGGCAGTCCTATTTTATTATCAGATAAGCAACTCCGCAGATGCAGGCTGTAAAGAAGCCGGCAATCAGATACGTAATCAGAACAGCTACTATCATTACTGGTCTGGATGCAGAGTCTTTTACCGATAGTTCATTGTTTGATTCCATAATTCAGACATTTTAAATTACATCAGGATCAGCTATGCACATAAATACATGCATATAACAGCAATTCACTATGAATAATATTTCAGACAGCTTTCGGGGACAAAAATAATGAATCCCTGGAATTCTGTTTCCTGGCGCTTTCAACATTTAAACGGAAGTTATCACCAGATGTTGCCCTTTTTATTATAATTATTGACTTTTCAATATTTGTGGTGTAAATTGCATAAAGTTTTAGTTTGATGGGAAAGAAATTTAATGCATAATAAAATCACTCAAAATGAAGACTAAGCATGTAATCTTAAGACAAATTGGTACTCCGGGAACCGGACGGCCCAAGGGGGTTCTGCGGGGAGGGGGTGGAGTTAGTGCAAGGCCTGTAAGCGCTGATTCAGTTAAAATAGAATATGAGGAAATTACTGCGCCCAGGGCAGCAGAGATTGCCAGAAACCGGGATGTTACGGCTATTGCTCCCGTTGTACCCATGAAGCTTATTGCACCGGTGGCAATAAATATAACACCTGCAGCTACCGAGACTGCCTGGGGAGTAAAAGCAGTAGGAGCGGATACTTCCCCCTTCGATGGCGATGGTATTATTGTTGCTGTGCTTGATACGGGGATTGATCAGGCTCATCCGGCATTTGCCGGCGTTAATCTTATCCGCAGAAATTTCACAACCGAAGTTGAGAATGACATTGTCGGGCACGGAACGCATTGTGCAGGAACCATTTTCGGGAGAGATGTCAACGGCAAACGGATAGGTATTGCACGTGGGGTCAAAACCGCTTTGATTGGTAAGATACTTGGTGATGGCGGGGGAGGCAGCGATGTTGTAGTTGAAGGTATTGAGTGGGCACGGCAGAACGGTGCAAATGTTATATCTATGTCAATCGGGATCGATTTCCCGGGTTATGTCAAGGAACTCACCGATCAGGGGATACCTATTGATCTGGCCACTTCAATGGCTCTGGAAGGCTACAGAACCAATGTTCATCTCTTTGAGAGCATTGCCTCGGTGATAAAAGCATACGGGGCGTTCCGTCAGTCCTGTCTGCTTATTGCAGCTGCCGGTAATGAGAGCAGGCGGGATGAGAATTCCGACTACGAAATTGCCGTTAGCCCTCCGGCTGTGGCCGAAGGGATAATTTCAGTCGCTGCCCTGGGTAACGAACAGGGAGGTTTTTCTGTTGCTCCTTTCTCAAATACAGGAGCCAGGGTCTCTGCCCCCGGAGTGATGGTTTTATCCGCTAAGCCAGGTGGTGGTCTCGCAACAATGAGTGGAACAAGTATGGCGACTCCTCATGTTGCCGGTGTTGCAGCTTTATGGGCACAGAAAATTAAAAACTCCTCAACACTTACCTACACTCTTTTCATGGATAAGCTGATGAGCTCAGCTACAAGTACCGGAATGAAGCCTGGATTTAACCCTACAAATATTGGCGCAGGAATGATAAGAGCCCCCCGGGACTGATCCTGTGGATTTACAGATCAATGCAGGAAAGTGATATCCCCGACCTTGTCGAAATATCTGCCGTCGGCATAACGTCCTATCACCTTCCATACGTAAACTCCCTGAACGGCAAGATTTCCGCTACCGAAATAGCCGTCCCAACCGGTGTTTATATCATTGCTTTCAAAAATAAGGACTCCCCACCTGTTGAATATCTGTAACTTATATTCAATCACATTTTCAAAGAATGGCCTGAATACAAAATCCATCTCAGCATATACTCCCTCTTTCCATTTCCCTCCGGTTGGTCCGGTCTCATTCCATTTAAATACTGTCGGGAACTTAATATTCCCCGGTTTCCAGTCAACTACTATGGGTGTAGTCATTACTGCTGAATCAATACAACCATCCTCTGAGGTTATAAGAAGGCTTACTGTATAGCTACCCGGATTTTCATATTTATGGTATGGATTTTCTTCTGTAGATGTTTTGCCATCCCCGAATTTCCACAGGTATGACTGATCATAATGGCTGTAATTGTAGAAAACAACGATTTGTTCGTTATTCACCACATTGGTCGGATATACATCGAATATTGCAGAAGGGTTTCTCTTTACAGAAATGGTGCCGTTATGGATTGACTCACCGCTTATATTATTGACGATCAGCTTCACAATATAATTTCCCGGGATGTAATAAGTGTGGGTCGGATTTTCTTCGTTGGAGTAAATACCATCTCCAAAGTCCCATATATATCTCTCCCCATGGAGACTTGTATTCCTGAAATGTACGGTCATAGGTGCACAACCTGTACTATCGGGTTCAAAATCAGCTTCAGGAAGAGATGGCATTCCGACATGAATATGTATTGTATCTTTTGACCAGCATCCCCATTTGTCATGCAAAGTCTCATATTCCAGTATATGGGTCCCGGTACCCGCGGTATTCGGGTTGAAAGTATTTCCTGTAACCCCGGTTCCCGACCAGGTCCCTCCGGCAGGTGTTGCTGAAAGGGTCACTACAGGGCCGTTTATGAATAAAGTCCCGGGAGACTGTATGGTTATAACCGGAACAGGCATAACTGTTATGATAGTACTGTCGGAATCACTGCAATCGGTGTTAAGGATCTCATATCTGATCTTGTGATTTCCGATTCCTGCCAGAACAGGATTGAATGTATTGCCTCTTACTCCGGGGCCCGACCAGACTCCCCCCATATCATGTGCAGTTAAGGTTATTGCAGGGCTGTCGGCACATAATGTATCAACGGGAGTTATTGTTGCATCAGGTGTTGCAACTGTAATTAAAGACTCATCGTAATCTGTACAACCGTTTTTATCGGTGATCCGGTAGGTTATTAAATGATTACCTGCACCGGTGATAGCCGGACTAAAAGTGTTTCCCGAGACACCCGGCCCCGACCATAAACCACCCGGTTCTCTGGCTTCAAGTGGAATAAGAGGATCGGAAGAACATACGATTCCCTCGGTCAGAATTGTTGCATCGGGAACGGGAACGACGGTAATGGTGGTTACATCACTGTCAGTGCATCCGGCTGCACTGGAGATTGTATACCTGATAGTATGATCTCCCGGCCCTGATATCTCAGGATCGAAAGTTTTCCCGGAAACACCTGCACCGGACCATGTGCCTCCTGCATCTTTTGCAGTGAGAGGAACCGGATCGGCATTGGAACAAAGCGTATCTACGGGTGTAATTGTTGCATCGGGATAAGGCACGATAAGTATTCTGGCAGTGGTAATAACCGGCGGATGATCGCCATTTATACGGTCCCTCGGACGACCCGGAATATTGGGATCATCATAGGGATTGCAATAGTTCCAGTTCCTTAAAGTCACCTCGAAATATTGCCCGACCAGTTTATCGTTATCCACATTTATTACATCGGAAAAGACCCCGGAACCGGTAACGGGTCCCGTAAGGGTAATAACATCATCAGTATATGGGAAAGTCCTGTTTCTTCCCTCGATCCTTACTGGCGTCCCGGTCATGCTATTGGCAGTGCCATATATCCACTGGATCCATCTTGTATTTACATTGGGATTATCTCTTTCCTGGGGAGGAACACAATTGAATCTTGTGAGGTCCTGAAAACGTACATTGGCGCTGTTGCCAAAGCAGATGGGGTATACCTCAGGATTGATGTGCATCTCTCCGCCATTGTGATCATCATTATCCCAGACTGTTACTATCTGCTCCTGTGCTGATGAAGTACACAGAACGCCATTGACCATCAGTGTGGCCTGTGGATTGTAATTACATTTATTTCCGGTTGAAGTATAAGTATTTGTTGCAGTAGCTTCGAAAATTCCGGCAGCTACCCTGTTTGCCGGAACTGTAACAACCCTGCCGTTACCCCAGTCGAAACGGATACTCACAGACGATCCGGCATCATTGACACCTGTATAACTCACACTCCATTTTGCAGTAACAGGAGAACATAATCTGTCGGGAGTAATATTATTTGCCTTTGAAATAATCGAACAGTTCTGTCCATAAATGGTCAGGGATAATATGATTAACAGTGCGCTTAAACTACACTTTTTCATACACTTAAAGGATCTTAGCACCCGGATATTTAATGATAGTCTCCCCACTTATACGTATACCGGCGCGTACGGTTGCCTGTTTTATCCTTTTTTGCAGGATGTTTGTCAAAGGATGGTATTATTCACTTCCCGGAGACTTGTTGTTTATATCATTGTTTATTAATTAATTATGAAATGCTGCGGCTCTTGTTTCGCTAATAATAATTTTTATTGGTCAAACCGGCCTTTTTTTTGACGAAAATACCTGTTGGATCTGTCAGCCGGTGAAAAATGCCGGTATACTACCCGGTTTATTGGATAAAAGGTTCCTGAGATTGTCCCGTTTGCCCATCATTCGGGCTTTATCGGCTTGGTTTATGCATAATGATATTTAATTTTACAACTAAGTGAGGAAAATAATATGAGGACTTTTTATCACATAACATCTGCAGAAACAGGGAGAGTAATTCTGAGATGCAGGAAGATCGCCAAAGCGTTACGATGGTGGCTGCGTATGAACGGGTACCAGTATGATCACGGTTTTTTCATAAGCGACCATGATGTTTTGGTTAAACTGCATGGAAATCATATACGGCAGACTGATACCACAGTTTAAAGATTTAATAGCCGGCCGGTCCGGGGCTCCATTCAGATGAGGATGCAGGTTAGCATAAGCATTTCTTTTAAAAGTGATTTTTTATTCCGATGCTTTTTTTAATTTTAGAGCACCGGATACCTGTTATTTATACCGGGTTTCCGGAACAGTAAAGTCTATTAATTAAAAATCCTGAAAACCGCTGAATATGAAAACAAAAACCGGCATTTCACTTGGACTGATGATGTTCCTTCAATACTATATCTGGGGATCGTGGTATGTTACAATGGGAACATTCATGACCAAATACCTGAATTCCACAGGTATCCAGATCGGAGCAGTTTATTCAGCCCTGGCAATAGCAACAATGATCTCCCCGTTTTTTATCGGGATGGTTGCCGACCGTTTTTTTGCCGCCCAGAAGGTTATGGGCGTGCTTCATATCCTTGGTGGCTTATTGCTGTTCCTTGCAGCCCGTGTCACCTCAAACAGTTCCTTTTACTGGATTATCCTTCTCTATTCACTGGCATACATGCCTACGATAGGTCTTTCAAACAGTGTTGCTTTCCGTCAGATGAGCGATCCCGGCAAACAGTTTCCCCTGGTAAGGGTCTTCGGGACTGTCGGATGGGTAATCTCAGGATTTATGATAGCCATACTGGGTGTCGAGCAGACACCGGGTACATTTTACATGGCTGCAGTAGTCTCTATGGCGCTCGGCTTATATTGCTTCATGCTGCCTGATACACCACCTCTGGCAAAAACACCCGCCACTGCGAAATCAGTTATGGGAATAGATGCTTTTGTTCTTTTCCGCGATAAACCTTATCTTATATTCTTTATTGCAGCAATATTCGTTTGTATTCCCCTTTCATTCTATTTCGGATTTGCAAATCTTTTCCTTAACCAGTCGGGAATGCAGAATGCCGCAGGCAAGATGGTCATGGGACAGATCTCCGAAGCGCTGTTCATTCTGGCTATTCCATTTCTCTTCAACAGGATCGGCGTAAAGAAAATGCTTCTTATAGGTATGACAGCATGGATTGTCAGATATCTGTGCTTTGCATTCGGAAATATGGGACCAAATGCCTGGATGTTGTACGCAGGGATCATTCTTCACGGGGTTTGTTATGATTTCTTCTTTGTAACAGGTTATATGTACACCGAAAAGAAATCAAACGACAGGATCAAAAGCGCATCACAGGGCCTGTTTACATTTGTCACTTACGGTCTGGGAATGTTCATCGGCACCTGGTTCTCGGGATTCGTAACCAGCTATTATACAGTCGATCAGGTTTACCAGTGGCAGAAAATATGGTATGTACCTGCCTATATAGCCGTGGCAGTTCTTATCTGTTTTATCTTTTTCTTTAAGGAGAAAAGGCAGATTGATGTTGCTAAATAATGTCAGAATGCTGATTTTCCGGGAAAGAGAAAGGTAAACTTTGTACCTTTTCCCTGATCAGATTTTACAGATACATCTATCCCGTGGAAATCAGCTATGGTCTTTGCAATGGCAAGTCCTATGCCGGTCCCTTCGCCACTCTCTTTATTCCTCATCCTGAAACGCGAGAAAAGTGATTCTTTCTGCTCTTCAGTCAGCCCTTTGCCGGTATCGGAAATTCTGACAAAAAAATCTTTATTCATATTTCTGCTTTCAATAATTATCCGGCCACCTGACGGTGTATTCCTGACGGAGTTATTGACTATATTAAAGAACATCGAAAAGATGAGTGAACGATTCGCTTTTTCAATCCTGAGGTCATCTATAAGCTCTCTCATGAGCATTATTCCGGCATCCTCTGACAGAGGTTCGATCTCATTTGCCACTTCTTCAAGGATTTCCGATACTGATACAGCATCTTCACGGAGGTATTGTTGGCTCTCAATTTTTGCTATCATCAGCAATGAGTTGACAAGGCTCTGAAGCCTGTGAAGGGTTTTAAGGGATTCTTCAATCCTGGCTTCAATATCATGATCAAGGTTTTTCCTGAGAAGAATATTCTCAAGCTTGCTGCGCAGGACAGAAACTGGTGTAAGGAGTTCATGTGAAATATTTACGGTTATGTCCTTTTCCTTCCTGAATAACTTGTTAATGTTATCCATAAGCTCACAGAGTGTATTATCAAGAGCTACGAAGTCGGAAGTATTCGTTCTGACCGGAGTCATGTCGAAGAGTGCCGGATCAGAAACCAGCTTCAACTTGTTCTTGATCTTTTCAAGGGGATTAAGAATGGCCCTTGTATATTGATAATCAGCAATAAAGGTAAATAAAATTATCAGTATCAGGAATGCAAGCATCACATTCCTTATATCTTTACCGGTTTCAACAATGCTTTGAATACTTTTACCCACCTCAAGCAGGTATTTCTGCCCGTCGACATTAAAAGAATAAGTCAAAACCCGGTATCCTATCTCCTCACCTTCGATAAGCCTTGGGGTAACATCAATATAATTCAGATCCTCTTCAGTATCGATTTTCTCAAGGCTTATAAATTCCTCTTTCAGGATGTTATAACTTCCGAATGCATTTGACGTATCGGAAATAATGAATGGCTCTATTCCCGTTTCCGATATCAGGGATATCATCTTTTCTCTTTTCTCTATGAGATTATTATCGACCTGTCTGAGGTTGATCCTTTCAATAATGAAGGGCATCAGAATAATGAATAAGATCGTAAATATCAGTCTGGTAAGCAGATTGAAAAGGGAAAGTTTGGTCCTTAGTCTCATCATTGAACGGCAATGTTCGTTATTCCGGAATGCTGATCCTGTAGCCCACGCCCCTCACTGTTTCGAGCCATGGGGTGGGAGCATGGGAATTGAGTTTCTTTCTGAGGTTCTTTATATGGACATCGATGAAGTTACTGTCGTACTGGTCGTCGAGGATATTACCCCAGATATGCTCATAGAGCTGCTGGCGGGTCAGAACCCTGCCATGGTTGAGGACCAGGTACTGAAGCAGGTCGTATTCTTTTTTTGTAAGATCAACATCGATGCCGTTACAGATCAGCTTACGTGCCGAGACTTGCATTTCGAACAGTCCGAGAGGGATATCACTGGCATGGATATTGAACTTTCTCCTTGCCACGGCATTTATCCTTGATAATAATTCCACCAGTGCAAATGGTTTTGCCAGGTAATCATCAGCTCCCAGGTCAAGTCCCCTAACCTTATCTTCAACAGCTCCCCGTGCAGTGATTATGATGAAAGAAGCATCCCTGTTATTCAGGCGGGCTTCCTTTAAAAGATCAAGCCCGTTATAATCAGGAAGTCCGATATCGAGAAGGATGAAATCGTACAGGTTGATGGAGATCTTTTCTGATGCTTCCCTTCCTGTCGATGCTGTTTCGCAAAGGAAGTTCTCTGATCTCAGAAATTCAGCTATCTCGTGAGCCAGGCTTTTTTCGTCTTCAACTATAAGTACATTCATACAGCAAAGTTAGAAGATTCTGAAATATAGGCTTAATGTGAAGTAAAAACCTTCCGGACCGGTATATTCCGGATCATTCATGCCGGCCAGAATATATCCGGGTTCTGCCTCAAACGTAAATTTCTCTGTGTTGAAAGATGCAGGAAGCCCGATATCAGCCTCCATAAAGCCAAACGACCTGGAAATTGTTATAACAGGATCTGCCTGACCATATTTCCCTCCTTTTTTATAAGGCGGAGATACCTTAACGACTTTACCTTTATCAGTTTCGATCTTCGTTATTGTACCAGTAAGCACTGAAAAATAAGGGTCGAATGCGAAATAGAATTTTTTTGAGGTAAACTCACGGGACTGGAAATATCTTGAATTCCTTACCTGCAGATATCCGTTCTTTTCGTCTGAGAGCAGAATTCCCCCGGAAATTTTTGTATAAAGGATATTCCAGTCGAAGCCTGCCGTCAGGTCGCCATAATAAAAGCCATTAAAAAGATCATCCCGGAGGGAAGGGGTTACGTAGTATCCTGAGACGCTTGCAGAGATATCGAACCATGAATTAAAAACATGACTGTAGCTTACAGTGCCGCTGTAGAAAGCCAGAAAGGGTGTTACAGATGAAAGGTGGACAGCTGATGCCGAGGCATAAAGTTTGCCTTTAAAACCATAAATAAGAGAAGCGTATTCGTAAGGCTGATTTCCTGAAATAGTCGATCCGAGGTAGATAAAATTTGTGCCATAGCCCAGGCCGCTGAACAGTGTATGTTTTGAGGCTTCGGAATCTGTTGTATCCCTGGCGGTATCAGGGATTAACTGATCTGACTGTGAAAGGATTCTAACCGGAACAGTAAACAGGGCCAGACTTAAAATGCTTCTGATTATTATCTCATAATACCTGTTCATCCGGTTGTTTAAGGTTTAACTGCCTCCTTTTTTCCCGGCACCTCCGGGTTTGCCAACTCCTTTGGGTATCCCCGATCCGGACGGTCTTGTAATCTTCGGCCGGGCTCCTTTTGCCTTGCTCAGATCGGGCTTTGCACTTTTCACCTGCTTAACGGATTTATTTGCAGCATTATTCCTGTTGCCCGCTCTCTGTTGACTTGCATTTTGTTGCTGATTCCGGTTTTTATCCTGAACCTTATTCTGGTTCTGATCCTGGATTTTTTCCTCTTTCTGGGTTGCATTCATTGTCAGACTTGTGGAATCAGGCATAACAGTAACTGTCTGGGCTTTACAGAACATACCTGAAAAAGCCAGTACTATTGTGAATAATATTATTTTATAAAGGTTCTTCATATCGCCACATTTTATTTGTTCACCTTCCGGTAACCTTCTCTTATCGTATTATTAACATAATCAGGAACAAAGCTAGAAATTAAATATGAAGATTGGATGAACAAATATTATATATGGTTTGTGTTTTCGGACAGATAACGTAATTTTACTTCAAAAATACTAAAAATGATAGTAACCTGCGTATATATACATGTAAAACCTGAATCTGTGGCTGATTTTATAAAAGCTTCTGAGGCTAATCATCTGGGGTCGGTAAAGGAACCGGGAAACATCCGTTTTGATTTTATTCAGCAGGCTGATGATCCTTCAAGGTTCATGTTCTATGAAGCTTATGAATCGGAAGAGGATGTCTCCGCTCATAAAAATACCCCGCATTATCTGAAATGGAGGGAAACAGTCCAGGATATGATGGCAGAGCCAAGGAAAGGCGTCAGATACAATATCCTTCAGCCAAAGACCAGGGCAAAATGATAAAACCATTTCAGTTTGCCAGGCTCCCGATTATCATTTTCGGTAACGGTAAAGTATCTGACTTACCCGGATTGATAAAGCGTTACGGGAAGAGGACACTGCTCATGACAGGCAGCACATCATTCGGAAAGACCGCCGCTGCAATGAAGTTTTTTGAGGCTGCAAAAGCGGAAGGTATTGAGCTGAACATTCTGGCAATTCCAGGCGAGCCTTCAGATGGGATGATCGATGATGCTGCTTCATTTTGCAGAAGCGATGCCCCCGATGTTGTTGTTGCAATCGGAGGAGGAAGTGTTATGGATGCAGGGAAGGCAATTTCCGCAATGATCCCGGTTCAGGGAAAAGTGATTGATTTTCTTGAAGGAGTGGGGACCAGAGATCATCCGGGGATGAAGATCCCGTTCATAGCTGTTCCTACAACTTCCGGAACAGGAAGTGAAGCAACAAAAAATGCAGTTATTTCAAGGGTGGGGAAGAATGGATTCAAGAAATCTCTTCGTCATGATAATTTCGTTCCGGATATTGCCCTT
Organism: uncultured Bacteroidales bacterium; assembly: GCA_963700275.1. Classification (GTDB taxonomy): domain Bacteria; phylum Bacteroidota; class Bacteroidia; order Bacteroidales; family VadinHA17; genus LD21. The sequence goes on from CAVOWZ010000019.1 coordinate 202,844, forward strand.
GTGGATCCGGAACTTACACTTTCATGTCCGCAGGATATCACTGCAGCGTCGGGAATTGACTGTTTTACCCAGCTGACGGAAGCATACCTATCAACAAAATCGAATGAATATACCGATGCCCTGGCCCTTGAAGGACTTAAAGCTATAAAATCATCATTATTAAGGACATACCGTGACGGGAATGATCCTGAAGCAAGGGCTGGAATGTCGTTCGCGGCACTGACATCAGGTATATGCCTTGCTAATGCCGGTCTAGGCGTTATCCATGGATTTGCCTCGTCAATCGGAGGATTGTATAACATCCCTCATGGTATTGTTTGCGGAACCCTTATGGCTGTTTCGAATGAACTTACCGTAAGAAGGCTGAGAGAGATCGCCGGATCAGCTGATTCCCTGAAAAAATATGTAATGCTGGCAAAGCTTTTCCTTGATGAAGACCGGCAGAATGATCATAAGATGATTGACGGATTTATTGAATATCTGCACAATCTGACAGAAGAACTCAATTTGCCGGGATTAAAATCCGCAGGGATAAGTGAGAACGACCTGGAGAAAATTGCAGTGGCCACCGAATGCAAGAACAATCCGGTAAAGCTGACGACAAGTGATCTGTTGGAAATACTGCGAAGAAGATTTTTTTAAATCCTCTGTGGACCTCTGTGAATCCTCTGTGGATCTCTGTGTAATTAAAAAGAAATTTAAAAACTTACACAGAGTTACACAGAGATTACACAGAGTTACACCGAGAAGAAGAAAACGCGATTGAGTACGCTGAAGTTCATAGCTGATGTGCATCTGGGTAAACTGGCACGAAATCTCAGATTACTCGGATTTGATACGTTTTTTGGCAGGAGTATTAATGATGATGAGATCATCAATATATCTCTCTCAGAAAACAGGATAATACTCTCCCGTGATAAAGAAATGCTTAATAATAAGAGTGTTGTCCAGGGGTATGGGATCCGGTCATCTGATCCACGGGAACAGATCAGGGAAGTGATGATCCGGTTTGATCTGCACAATTATCTGAAACCATTTTCCCGGTGCATGGATTGTAACGGGTTAATTGAGACTGTCAGTAAAGAATCTGTAAATGATTATCTTCCTCCTAAAACAAGACAATATTACGACGAGTTTTTTAAATGTACTGTATGCGGTAAAATCTACTGGGAGGGATCGCATTATGAAAACATGAAAAAACAGATCCAAAACTTGCACGGTTAGAAAAAGATAAAGTACTTTTAGAGATCATAATAATAATCCTATAAAAGCTATACCATGAAAAACAAAACCCTTTTTACAACTTTTCTGATGATTTTGCTGCTGATCATCTCACAGATCTCCCCCGCGCAGCTGCCAAAGGAGACTGAAGCCCAGAAGATGCAGAGAATGAAATGGTGGACCGATGCCCGCTTCGGGATGTTCATCCACTGGGGACTATATGCCATGCCTGCCCGGCACGAATGGGTGAAAAACAGGGAAAAGCTGACCAATGAACAATACCAGAAATATTTTGACATGTTCAATCCCGACCTCTATGATCCTAAGGAATGGGCAAAGATGGCCCGCGAAGCAGGGATGAAATATGTGGTTCTGACTGCCAAGCATCATGAAGGATTTTGTCTATTCGATTCAAAATTCACGGATTACAAGTCGACCAATACGCCTGTAAAGAAGGATCTGATAAAAGACTATGTTGAAGCATTCCGGGCTGAAGGCCTGAAGGTCGGGTTCTATTATTCACTTATAGACTGGCATCATCCCGATTATACAATTGACAGGAATCATCCGCAGCGACAGGAGTCGGATACAGAGTATGAAAAACTCAATAAGGGGAAAGATATGAGTAGATACAGGGAGTACATGAAGAACCAGGTGAGGGAACTGCTTACCAACTATGGTGAGATCAGCATTATCTGGTTTGATTTCTCATTTCCGGGTAAGAACGGGAAAGGCCGTGATGACTGGGATTCGGAGAACCTTCTTAAGCTTGCCCGTTCACTTCAGCCGGGGATCATCGTCGATGACCGCCTTGACCTCAGGGATGTTGAGGGAGGATGGGATTTTACCACTCCAGAGCAGTATAAGGTTGATAAATGGCCTGAAATTAATGGAAAGAGAGTTCCGTGGGAGACCTGCCAGACTTTTTCCGGATCCTGGGGTTATTACCGTGATGAGACGACCTGGAAAAGTACGGCCCAGCTGCTGGAGCTTCTGATCGAATCGGTAAGCAAGGGTGGCAACCTGCTGCTTAATGTTGGTCCGACTGCAAGGGGCACTTTCGACGCAAGAGCCCAGGAGAGGCTTAATTCTATGGGCGAATGGATGAAGGTGAACAGCCGGTCTGTTTACGGATGCACTGAAGCGCCGGCAGGCTTTACCGCACCCGGTAATGCCGTGCTTACATATAATCCTGTGACAAACAGATTATATGTTCATCTGCTGGCTTATCCGATGGGCAGATTGACCCTTAAAAATATGGCCGATAAGGTTAAATATGTTCAGTTCCTTCATGATGCTTCCGAGATAAGTATGTCGGCACCCAGGGAAGGTGGGCAGAATGATCTGTCGCTCACCCTGCCGGTATTACAGCCACCGGTGGAGATTCCGGTTCTGGAGGTATTTCTTAAGTAAGTTGTTCCCCCTGAGGGTAGACTAGGGTTTTATTTAGCTCAGAGCGCAGAGCTCAGAGCGTTTATAAACAAATAAGTTTCCCCTCCTTAAAAAAAGGAGGGGAAACTTTTACCCTAAAACGCCTTAGATTGACGGCTATGCTCTCCCGCCGGGAGAGGGGTTGGGGTGAGGTCTATATTTCAATTACCAATATCGTATCGGTTTCATCAATAACTTCATCCGGTACAGTTATTGCGATCCCGAAAGCATCCTGCTTATATTTTATTTTAGTCCCCGATTTGTAGGTGGTTATACTTTTTATCTTTTTTCCGAAATCAGGGATAAGGATATTATTATCCTCAGGGTTGAGGATATGGACATAAATCTTATTGCCTTTCTGCGTTGTGACACCCCATGATCTTGGTGAAACAGGACCGCCTCTTGTTCCGTAAACAGTCTCCCCGTTCTTATCCATCCATGCGCCAATTTCCTTTAGAGTCGTTACAAATTCCGGCTGGATCCTTCCATCAGGCATTGGACCGACATTAAGGAGGAAATTGGAGTTTAAACCGGCTCCTTTAACAATATAATGAATGAGGTTTCGTGTTGATTTATAATTTTTATCCTGAAGATTAAATCCCCATGAATTATTCATCGTTTCACATGTTTCAAGCGGAAGCTGGCCTACTGTCTGTTCCTGGTTGAAACCTGTTGTTTTCTGTCCCGGAAGATCTTTTTCGAACATCTGGAAATCTTCTCCGGGGAACGGGGTAAGGTGATGGTTACTTCCAACCATACAGCCTGGCTGCAGTTTGTGAATCAGTCCATAGGTTTTATCCAGTCTCCAGTCAGAATCTTTCTTGTCCCAGTGTCCGTCGAACCATATTCCGCCTATCTCCCCGTAATTGGTAAGGAGCTCTGTCAGCTGCCCGTCCATGAAATCAAGATATTTATACCAGTCGCCTTTGTCCGGTCTGCCTGCAGTTTGTCCGGTATTTCCCCTCGGGTAATAATTCTCCTGGTACCAGTCGAGCTGGGAATGATAAAAGAAGAGCTTTATTCCTTCTTTCCTGCATTCATCAGCCAGCATTTTCAGGACATCTTTTTTATAGGGAGTACGATCGACGATATCCCAGTCGGTAAGTTTTGAGTCGAACATGGCAAATCCGTCGTGGTGTTTGCTGGTTATGGTGATGTATTTCATCCCTGCAGCTTTTGCAAGTGCAACCCACTCCTTAGGATCGTAGTTGACCGGATTGAAGAAACCGGGGAGTTTCTGATAAGTCTGCTTGTCAATTCTCTGGGTATTCATAACCCATTCTCCGTCGCCGAGGACAGAATAGACACCCCAGTGTATGAACATTCCGAATTTTGCATCCTGGAACCATTCACGGGATTTGAGATTCTCCGGCGAGGGAACATAGGCTGTTTGCCCCGAAATCTCAACAGTTATTAGTAAGAGTAAGGGAAGAAGTAATTTACGATTCATAATTGGTACATTTTAAGAATGGATAAATATATAAAATGAAATTGAATACTCTGTGTCTCTCTGTGAACCTTTCACCCACCGAAGCCTTAGCGAAGGCGGGCTCTGTGGAACTCTGTGTAACCAAAACATATTTAAGAATTTACACAGAGTTACACAGAGGATACACAGAGGAAATCCTGAGGAAGAATGTACATTTATCCGAGGCTTCCCACTTCTTTCTCTACCTCACTGAGGATCTCGCAGGATTTTACAAGTTCTTTCATAACGGTATGATCAGGATAGAGAGGTCTGTCGATATCGAGGAAGTCGACATGTTTTCTGATCACATCCTTTGCTTTCTGTACACCATTCCCGAAGTTATATTCCTCCTTTCTGAAGTCGAGTGCCTGTGCAGCGGCCATGAATTCAATTCCAAGGATCCCGTAAGCACAGTCAAGGATCTGGTTATTCTTTATCGCGGTATTCATCCCCATTGATACAAAATCTTCCTGGTCGGCAGCAGCAGGGATTGATTGGATTGATGCGGGCATTGAAAGTATCCTCTGTTCAACTATGAGAGTATCTGCTGTATACTGGCTCAGCATCATTCCTGAGAACATACCTGCCCCTTTGGTAAGGAAGTCCGGTAATCCAACGCTTAAGGCCACATTATTAAGGCGGTTCATTCTTCTTTCCGACATAACGCTTACCATTGTAATGCAGGCGCCGGCCATATCCATTGGTACGCTCACGGGTGATCCCTGAAAATTGGCACCGGACAGCTGAAGGTTTTTTTCGGGGAAGAATATAGGGTTGTCGCCTACGCCGTTCAGTTCAATTTCAACCTGTGATTTTGCATAGGCAAGCAAATCATGGGCTGACCCGATAACCTGGGGAGTTGATCTCATTGAATAGGCGTCCTGCACCTTCGATTTGACTCTTCCTTCTTTCAGATCGCCTCCGGAAATGCATTTATTTATTGCATTTGCGCTTCTGATCGCCCCTTTGAAGCCTCTTGCTTCATGGAGCAGGGGCGTATAGGGTTTCATATTGGCTTTAAGGGCTTCGAGTGACATTGCAGCGGCAATTTCTGCCTGTTTGAGCCAGTTATTTGCATCGAGGAGCCAAATGGCGCTCATGGCTGTAAGCATATTTGATCCATTGATGGCAGCAAGTCCGTCGCGGGCATGGAGACCCGGCACAGGGATCCCGGCTCTGTCCAGGGCCTCTTTGCCATCGAGCAGTTCTCCTTTATAATATGCTTTTCCTTCACCCAGCAGAAGCAGGGCTATCTGTGACATCGGGGCCAGATCCCCGCATGCGCCGACAGAGCCTTTCTGGCAGACAAAGGGAGTGACACCCCTGTTCAGCATTTCGACATAGGTTTCGGTTATCTCAAGCCTGTTTCCGGAGTTACCATGAGCATGGACGTTTATTCTGCCCAGCATTGCGCCTCTGACTATTTCTATGGGAGCGGGGTCTCCAATGCCGGCAGCATGATTATATACAAGGTATCTCTGGAAGTCCTGGATCTGGTTGTCATTGAGAATAATTTCCGAGAATTCACCGATCCCGGTATTGACTCCGTACATCGTTTCATGGGCATTTATTTTTTTCTCGAGCATTGCACGGCACACGTTTATTCTTTTACGTGCGTCGGGGTGTAATTCAACTTTTTGTCCGTGGCGGGCGACGTTAACGACGTCATTTACTGTAAGATTTGATCCGGTTATGATTAAAGTTTTCATTTGTTTCTGATAATTGATATTTAGATGGGAAAATGAAAGTGTTGGTGCAGATGTTTATCATTTGAGTATCAATCTTATTTGAGAGTATTTCTTATTGAAGAGTATTTCTTACTTGGGAGTAATTCTCACTTAAGAGTTATTCTTACTTAAGAGTATTTCTCACTTGAGAGTATTTCTCACTTAAGAGTATTTCTCACTTAAGAGTATTTCTCATTTAAAAACGTTTCTCAAATAAGAATACATCTCAAATGAGAATGATTCTCATTTAATAATAATTCTCATCTGAACTTGATTCTGATCCGATTAGAGACAGAGCCCCGCCCGGTTGATCTTGATCTTGTATTTCAGCACCCAGCTGTAATGCATGACAATGATTTATAGCTCAAATTTATAGAAAATTTCGGAATTGAGCAATGAGGATTATGAAATGTAATAAATGATAAACGGATTAAAGATTGCAACAGCTTAAATTAGGAAATAAAAAATCCGGCTCTGAGAATTGAACTTCAGAGCCGGCTCTCATAGTTAACTACAAAAATCAGAATGGGGAGTCACGTTTTTTTATGTCCCTGAATAGGTCATTGATCATTCCCATATTGTCTTTGATAGTCTCCCCTAATGGAACTTCCGAATCCTTGATATTCACTCCGGTGATAAGATTATTGGTTCCCTGATTAATAATTGTCTCATTTGAAAAACCTCCTCCTACAACTGTCCAGTTATATGTCTCCTTTTGGAGTATAATTGATGCAATCGTAAAATCGGCACCTGAAAAATTGTTGCCAAGTATTAGCCCGTTTTCGCTCTTTACCATTCTCCCGTCCTGCCATGCTGCTTGATATCCAACTATTCCAATATAAGCATCTCCTAAGAACCTGTTATTCCTAATTACTATATCTTTTGTACCAATAAGGTGGATTCCTATGTATCCGTCTTCTGCAAACCTGAATATGTTGTTTTTTACTAATGATGAAACTGGCAGATTTTCACCTTTAATGCGGCGGGGATCCCGAATTATAATGCCATTGGTGTAGGTTTTGTTGACTTCTATTTTACTGAGATAGAACTCATTTTGCTGAATATCGAGTGTTGTGCGTCTTGTCTGCGGATCATCAGTTGTCGAACCCCAGAATCCGTTATTGAACAGTATACCGAACTGGCCTTCAAGAAAGAATTTATTCCCCGTTACTTTTAAATCATCATCTATCAGATCGCGAAAGACAACTCCCGTCATGCAGTTTTTGAACAGGTTACCATTATTTTTCTCACCCACGATAATCTTTGACCCGCTTAACCAACCAAAAATAACTGTCTCCTGGAAAGTATCAAAGGAGCAATTGGTTATTTTAATGTCTTCACGCCCGCGAGCCTCTGGGACAGGTTTATCCCCATTCATCGCACAGCACATAGCCCCTGTAATGTTATAGCCCGGTCCCCAGGTGCACTTTTTCCCATTGAAATCAACATTGTTTACCCAGACTTTTATGTATGGGATTTCAGGATCTCCACTGGTGCTCAAACTTGAGAAAATAACCTGACCCATTGCAGCGCCATCAAAAAAGGCTCCTGAACCTTCGAGGCAGATCCTTTCTTCAGGGGTGGTGAGTGTCATATCTGCCATGTAAATATCTCCACCAATGAATTTGATAAAAATATGCCAGTTTTCCCAGTTGTTGGGAACAAAGTAGGAGCAATCAAGTCCGGTTTTAAAGGTGATTACACTTTTACCTTTACCGGCGCCTACAAATGATCCGAAAAACTCACGGATTTCTATGAACCCGACCCTGTAAGTACCCTCAGCGAGTTGTACCACAGAACCCGGACCGGCAAGCTTTGCAGCGGTAAAGGCATCGAGCAGCTTCTGGTCATCATCAATTCCATTTGGTGCAGCTACCTTGATAACAGTACCGCAATAATTTCCGGCGGTGAGGGCATTGCCTTTGTCAGGCTTTAAGGAAGAATTCACGGGATTAAATCCCTCTTTTGTACATGCTGTGAAAATCAACAGTACAATCAGTGTCATTGTTAATTTTAAACTCTTCATCGACTTTACTTGTTTAATTAGACTTTACAATATCCCGAATTAAAAACCCTAATACCGGAATTCAACTCAAACCTTACAGTCTGATATGGAAAAACACAAAATGGTTATATAAATTTACAGTAGTGATGATGGCAAATTCCACCTCATTTGTTACAAAAAATATCACTATTGTTACATTTCTGACCTTTTCAGGTGATTCTTACCTTTAGGATTTAATAATCATTCACCGTATCAAATAATATTTGTATTTTTAAATTCAGCTAAACTTTCAAAAGCATTCAATAAGTTATTGGAATTATTAACCAAAAATTAAAGCCCTATGAAAAACAGGATCACTACTTTTTTACTTGCCCTGATATTGATTCTTGCTCCGGTTACTGCCCAGAAACCGGATAAGGCGGCTCTGACGAAAGGTGTGAATTTTATCGAAACAAAGACCTATACCGCTGAGGAGGATGCAAAGATCCTCGAGCTTTACAAGGATCTGAGAGTTGCTGATGTGTCTGACGGACTGGATATGGTCGGCCTGCCCGGAACAGGACTGGTCAACCCAGACATCCATGCATGCTGGGTCGATCTGAAGGATTTTAAACATGTCTTCAGGGGAATTGCTGTGACGGTAAGGTATGTCCCTACCCAGAAGCTTCCTCAGCCGGCACCGGGAGAGGACTGGATGAAATGGGAAGGTAATTTCTACGGTGCTTATTCTCATGAGGCATTTTCACAGATCCTTCGGCCGGGTTCGGCAGTTGTCATCGATGATGTTGAAGACAGGGATATCGGGTCGATAGGATCAAATAATATTCTTGGATGGGTTAAGGCAGGGGCGGTGGGTGTTGTCACTGACGCCGGTGCAAGGGATACAGATGAGGTGGGTCTTGAAGGTGTTCCTCTTTACCTGAGGAAGAAAGGCCGTGGGATCCGTCCGGGAAGAAATGAAATTGAATCTGTAAACCGGCCGGTGGCAATCGGAGGTGTTCTTGTTTGTCCGGGTGACGTGGTGGTAGCAGACGGCGATGGAGTGGTTGTTGTTCCTCGCGCGGTAGCAGCAAAGGTTGCCGAACATGCAAATAAGGTTCTTACCGGCGACAAGGCAGGAAGGAAAGGCCTTTATGAAAGCCTTGGGAGGCCGCTTGACAAGACGGTGAAATAATGGAATAACATGAAGACCCAATGGATTGCATACGACAAACACGATGATTTATATAATTTTCAAACTTGTGGGTTCGACTGTCTGCCGACAGGCAGGCATCAGACCATTAAAATAGAAATTATGTACTGATGAAAAAATTTGTTCTGACCGGTCTGTGTATTTATGTTTTTGCCGGATTTATTTTGGCGGGACAGGATTACAAAGACAAACAAAAAGGGTTTGTTCCACGGACAAACGGAGCTTATTATACTGATAAATACCGTAATCTTTTCAGGGAGAACGGGCATAAAAAGAAAGAAATTCGGGCTAAAAATGAAGCTGCTTTCAGGCTGTTGTTCCATGGAGATTCTTCCACGACTGTATATTTTGAAGCGGGGAGTAATGAAAATGGTCCGTTAGCATATATAAGCGATGTGTTGCATCATGATGTCCGCAGCGAAGGCATTTCCTACGGTATGATGATTGCAGTCCAGATGGATAAGAAAGCAGAATTTGATGCCATCTGGAACTGGGCAATGACTTATATGTATGTAAGTTCACCGGAACATCCCTCGGAAGGATATTTTTCATGGTCGCTTAAGACAGATGGTACTCCTAATTCTGAGACACCGGCCCCTGATGGCGAGGAATATATGGTGATGGCGCTTTACTTTGCATCCAACCGCTGGGGAGACGGGAAAGGGATTTACAATTACAAGGAATGGGCCGACAGGATAATTACAGCAATCAGGCATCATCCTTCAAAGACAGGCCCGACAAAATTCGGACCCCGGACGGTTCACAGCATGGTGAATGAGGAGAGAAAGATGATCCGCTTTGTTCCTAATTACAATCAGTTTGATTTCACGGATCCTTCCTACCATCTTCCTGCTTTTTATGAATTGTGGGCAAGATGGGGCCCTGTCGAAGACATCGATTTTTGGGCTGCTGCTGCTGATTCCAGCAGGGATTTCTTCTTAAAAACAACCAACCCAATAACAGGACTGGCTCCGGATTATGCAAATTTCGACGGAACACCTTACAGCACCGCCAGGAATAATAGGTCGGCAAATTTTTCGTATGACGCACGGAGAACTCAGATGAACTGGGCTATTGACTGGTCATGGTGGCAGAAAGATCCCCGCCAGCAGGAGCTGAGCAACCGTATCCAGGCATTCTTTGCATCTCAGGGAATGGATTCTTATGGAACTGAATACACTCTCGATGGCAAAATGCTGAATAAGAACCATGCCAAAGGACTTGTGGCTACAAATGCTGTGGTAAGCCTGGCAGCTACACATCCCCTTGCAAAGGATTTTGTTGAAGCTTTATGGAACACTCCCGTTCCCACGGCATTTAATGAAAGGTACTACGACGGATTGCTTTATCTGATGGGAATGCTGCATTGCAGCGGGGAGTTCAGGATCTGGAAACCTTAGCGGCGGAAGGTTAAGTCTGAGGTTTAGGTTTCATCGCTCACCACTCACCGCTATCTTATAAATTTTTCCGAACTTTGAACTGAATAAGGCAAAACGCTGATGATATACCGTATTCTGGATATATTCTTCGTTATCTTCCATTCTTCGCTGGTACTCTTTAATATCTTCGGCTGGATATGGAAGAAAACGAGGCTATATAACCTTATTACACTCGGACTAACAGGTGCGTCGTGGATTTTTCTGGGTATGCTGGTCGGGACCCCGGGTTATTGTCCGCTTACCGACTGGCACTTCGGTGTGCTTGAAAAGCTCGGGAAAACAAATCTTCCAAATTCCTATATGAAGTATCTCGGAGACAGGATCACCGGACTTGATATAAATGCAACACTGGTGGACAATGTAACCCTGTATGCATTTCTTACTGCCATTATTTTATCAGTGATATTAAATATCCGGGATCTGATTAATAAAAAAAAATCCTTCAGAAAGGATTAACCTGACTGAAGGGTTTGTAAAAAGTTTATATTCCCTGAATTTCTCCTATCTGCGCAGAATGCCGCCCAGGAGTGATCCCAGAATACCTTTATTTCTTGTTGAAGTGCCGCCTCCGCCTTTAAGGATAAAGCCAGCAACATCGTCGATAATGCTGCCGTCACCATCAGCATCGAGCAGTGATCCAATGCCTCCTATACCTGCGTTACTGGTATCTCTCTTCTTTGTGAGTGCACCCAGAATAAGCGGTGCCAGAGCAGGGATCATTTTCATGATTACTGAAGGATCAATATTCATTTTTTTGCTGAGGGTCTGGGCAGCCATTGTGCCACCTGAATCTCCCAGTAATCCGCCAAGGTTGGCATCAGTTGTATTATCGTTCAACTTGTTTGAGATAAGATCTTTGATATTCCCAAGGACGGATGAATCACCATATTTATTAAGGATATGGTCAACCCTTTCCTCTCCTCCGCGATCATCCTTTTGCCTTTTTAGTCCACCCAGGATCAAAGGAGCAAGCTGGGGAATAAGCTTTTGGACAGTGCCCTGGTCGACATTAAGATTGGAAGACATTTCTCGTGTTACTTCCGGACCATAGGTCTTCATGAATTCATCAATAAAATTTGCCATGGGTAAAATTATTTAATTAGTATGAAAAAAAGTTGAGATGTAAAAATCTTACCACGATCCTGAAAAATTTAAAGTTAATTAAAAAGAGTTATAATTTCCCTTTTTTGATAAAAGAGTATTTTCAAAAATCGATTCCAACAATCTCATGTTCCGTAATTTCCGGAATAGTTAATGATAATTTATATTTTTCAAATTTTACATTGGCTTCCTTTCCGCGGACAAGCAATTTTACTTTCACCGGTGTGACATCCGGCGGCATTTTAATTTTCACCTGTGCAGATATGGGTATCAGCTCCCTGAAGGGCCCTTTCATCATCATCGGATTAGTCAGGTTGACAAGATGAACTGTCATTGAATTCTCCTGGCGCCATACAGTAATATCAATGACTCCCGGTCCTGTTACTTCAACAATCGGGTCTTCATTTAATGCCCATTTGATAGTATTTCTGAGAAGCCTTCCATGATCGGCGCACATGATCTGCCAGAAGGTACGGTCAATATCATTCGGAAAATACGCAATCCTTCCTTTCCCGGTTTCACGAAGGTACAGCTCTCTTGTTCCTGTCTCCGGAAAGTGCGGATATACGTGTTCCATAGGCAGATCCGGGTAAGTCGGGATTAGTGTTACCGGCTGAGTGAAATCCGACAGAGGTTTTACCTTCACCCTGTGTATTGCATTTATGATACGGTAAGCATTCTCAAGTCCTTCAAGTACAGGATGGAACTGACTGGTTGCCGGGTCTTTTTTTAATCTGAGGTAGCTGTTCTGCATAGGGCCTTCAATTCCACCATCAAATGAGACTCCGAAGATATCTCTGAGCCCGAAATCAGATCTTTTCTTACCTTCCGGATCATAAAGGGAAGTTTCAAAAGTTGAAATGAGGCTGCCTCCGTTTTCTGCAAATTTCGTTAACTCATCACATTGCTGATCAGATAAAGTAGCAATATTCGGAAGTATAAGTAATTTGAATTGTCTGATATGTTCCTGATCCAGCAACCTGTCATTGACCATTTCAAATGGAATTCTTGCTTCCACAAGGGCATGATACATACCCAGTCCATGGTCTGCACTTCTCTGTTGCCATCTTTCTGCACCGTAATTCCCTGATTGTTCGGAGAAGACCATTCCAACACGGGCAAGGGGAGATGTATTCCTTAAATAACGTTCAATCCTGTAATGTGTGTTATATATTTTTTCTACAATGTCGAGCCAGCGACGGTCATATAGTACTCCTGAGAATTTTGTGAACCATGGCCTCATGCCATTGGCTATTCCTTCGGCGACCCAGATCCTGATCTCTGCCTCAGTCTGAACGGAATCCTTCCAGCGGTACTGTTCCTCCAGCCCAACACTGAAAATTCCTCCCAGTGGTTTCATCCCTATGGAAGCTCTTAGCTCCTTGGCCACCTTCCCATTGTCCCAGGGCATTGTAACTCCGCTTCTTGCCTGGTGATCGGTAAAAACAATATCAGAAAGCTGGCCTGTTATAATCTTATCGGGAAAGCCGTTAGGGATGAATCGCGAAGTGGCTTTTTTCTTCCTTATCACATCATCCCAGAGAAGCCATAGTTCTCTCAGTCTTCCGGTACTCCATTCTGTATACTTCTGATATACAGGATCAAACCTGTCGCTTTTTGCAGGTAATTCAAATCCCGAAAATTCCCTGAAGTTTTTCCTGCAGTGTTCACAATAGCAGATGCCATGACCGGCCCAGCGGTTGGAAAATATTCCGTCGGGCTGGTATCTGTCCATTATTTCCTGATGCACCCTTGTCATGAAATCAAAATTGTATGGTCCCAGTGCACATGTTACCCATAATTCAGGATTTGCCCAATGACGCCGTTTTTCACCCGCGGAGGTAACAGCTATCCAGTCGGGGTGGGAATCATAAACATTCTGCCATGTGGCATGGGGATCTGTCCGCGCAATTACCGACATGTTCATTTTCCGGCATCCATCAACGAGATATCCAAAAGGATCACTGTTGCCTAGCCACTTACTCCGGTGATGTAACGGTAAATCAGTAGGATAATAAGCAACTATTCCTCCGGCACTCAGAGTTGATCCGTCGGCATGAACACGTTTGAAATAATCAAGCCAGAAATCCGGATCGAAATTCCCGGGATCATTTTCAACCAGCGTCAGCTGTGCCCATCGCATCGGCCTGTTAAACCATGTTGTATTGTCCTGTGTTAAGTTCATAATTGATCTCATCGGATCAGTGACCAGATATACTCCGGAGATTGCTGAAGTACTTTTTATGAAATTTCTTCTGTCCATACCTGATTGTTTGATTTTAAAAGATAATAATTTTTTACTTCAGTTTGTCACATCGCCGAACTTTATTGATAAAAAGAAAATATATTTGAAAGAAGTTATGCTTAATTGGAAATCATGAAAAAAATATCAGAGGTAATAATGGTTTTGCTGTTATTAGTTTTTTGTAAGGTGGGCCTCAACGCACAAACCACCCATCTAGAACCTGAAACTATTGCAACCGGAAGTAAAGCTCCTGATTTCAGCCTTAAGGGAGTGGACGGGAAAACTTACAATCTGGATGATTTTAGCAAATCACCTGTCCTTGTTGTAATTTTCAGCTGTAATCATTGTCCCACGGCCCAGGCTTATGAGGACAGGATCATTGCCTTTACAAAAGAGTACAGACCGAAAGGGGTTGCTGTAGTAATGATCTCGCCAAATAGTGTTGATGCGCTGAGTTATTCCGAACTCGGCTATTCCGATATGGGCGACAGCCTGGAGGACATGAAGCAGCGTGCAGCAGATAAAGGATTTACCTTTCCGTACCTGTATGACGGAGATGATCAGAAAACAGCCCTGGCTTACGGTCCGGTTGCAACACCGCATTGTTTTGTTTTTGACAGGGAAAGGATATTAAGATATAATGGTCGTGTCGACGGATCTGAAAAGCCGGGCACCGGAAAAGGCGAGGATCTGAGAAATGCCGTTGATGCAGTTTTATCGGGACAACCGGTTAAGACTCCTGTGACAAAAGTGTTCGGTTGTTCTGTCAAATGGTCATGGAAAAATGAATACACCAAGAAATTATATGAGGATTGGGCTAAGCTGCCTGTTACACTGGAGGAGATCGATGTGAACGGGGTCAGGGAGCTTATCAAAAATACCTCTTCAAACAAGCTCAGGCTGATAAATATATGGGCAACCTGGTGCGGACCATGTAAAACGGAATTTCCCGACCTGGTGATAATCGACCGGATGTACCGGGGACGGGATTTCGAGTTCATTACGATAAGTGCCGACAAACAGGCCCGGAAGGCTGATGCCCTGAAATTCCTGAAGGCTCAGCAGGCATCGAATAAGAACTATATTTTTAATGACGATGACGTATATAAGCTCATTGATGCTGTTGATAAGGATTGGCGTGGAGCATTGCCATTCACCATACTGATTGAACCCGGGGGTAAAATAGTTTATAAAAAGCAGGATATGATCAATCCTCATGAAATGAAAAAGCTCATAGTGGAGAATAAATATATTGGCAGATATTATTAAACCAAAGCGGCAAAAGAAGAAATGAATTTAAGCAGACGTAATTTTGTAAAGAAGAGTGCCATTGCAGCTGCCGGAATTTCCGTCAGCCCGATGGTATTTAAGGCAGGTTCCGGAATGCAGACCGGTTATCCGGTTCGCCTCGGGGCTCCTGTACCGGGAAGATTCCAGGATCCGGTGGAATGGGTAAAAGCTGTTAAATCGCTGAGATATAGTGCAGCATATTGCCCGGTTCAGCCCGGGGCAGCTTCCGACATGATAAAAGCTTTCAGAACCGAGGCCGGTAAGAATAATATAATAATTGCTGAAGCCGGAGTATGGAACAACATGCTCGATCCTGATGAAAATAAAAGAAAAGAAAACATCAGGAAAAATATTGAAACTCTCGTCCTGGCTGATGAGATAGGAGCTAAGTGCTGTGTTAATATTTCAGGTGCGCGCGGAGAGATATGGGACGGCCCTTATCCAGGGAATTACGCAAAGGAAACCTTCGACATGATTGTTGAAACAGTCAGAAAGATAATTGATGAAGTGAAGCCGGCAAACACTTTTTTTACTCTTGAGCCGATGCCTTATATGCTTCCGGATTCTCCCGATACTTATCTTCAGCTGATCAGGGCTGTCGACCGAAAACAGTTTGCAGCTCATCTCGATCCTGTGAACATGATATCCAGTCCGCAAATATTTTATAATAATGCCGCATTTATAAGGGATTGCTTCAAAAAGCTTGGTCCCTACCTGAAATCGATCCATGCAAAGGATATAACAATCATGCCGGAACTGACCGTGCATCTGGAGGAAAGACGACCCGGACTGGGTTCACTGGATTACGGCGTTTTCCTGAAGGAGACCAGCAGGATGAAAGATATTCCTTTTATGCTTGAACATCTTGAAAGCCATGAAGAATATCTGCTTGCTGCAAAATATGTCCGTGAAACAGGTGCAAAAAACAGTATCACTTTCCTAGAATAATCCTCAACCTCAACCTCAACCTTAACCTTTAACTTTCATAACAAATGACAAAAGAAATAACCCTTCAGGATTTAAATCCGCAGAAATTCATTGCTGAAAAAGTAAATGAGATAAAAGCCGCAGTCGGTGACGGAGTAGCAATAAATGCTCTTTCGGGAGGAGTTGATTCATCGGTAGTTACCATGCTGGGACACAGGGCTCTGGGCAAACAGTTAAGGACTGTCTTCATACAGAATGGCCTTATGCGCCAGGGTGAAGCTGAATCGGTATCAGCAATATTCGCGAAGCTGGGAGTGAATGTTGAAGTGATTGATGCTCAAAATGAGTTTCTTGATGCTTTGAAAGGGATAACAGATCCTGAGGAAAAGCGGGAGGCAATCACAGGCACATTCTATAAGAAGGTGTTCGGGCGTATTGTAAGGGAGAGTGGAGCCAGATTCCTTCTCCAGGGTACTATTCTCACGGATATTGATGAAACTGTTGCGGGCATTAAGCGTCAGCATAATGTCTTTGCACAGCTCGGTATCGATCCGCAGGAAGCTTTCGGATACCAGATCCTTGAGCCTCTTGTTCAGCTCCGCAAGGATGGGGTAAGAGCGACAGGCAGGGCACTGGGACTTCCCGAAGAGATGTTTAACAGGATCCCTTTTCCGGGGCCGGCACTTGCCGCCAGGATCATCGGCGAGGTAACGGCAGAGAAGCTTGAAACTGTCAGGAAAGCTACTTCGGTGGTTGAAAAAGCACTCAGCAACAGAGGCGCATTTCAGTATATGGCCATTCTTCATCAGGACAGGGTTACAGGAATGACAAATGGTAAAAGGGATTTCGGACAACAGATAGAGATAAGGTGCTGGGACAGCATAGATGCAAGAACTGCCACCCCGACCAATCTGCCGTTTGAGGTTCTGAGCAGACTTGCAAAGGATATTATCAGCGAGGTGCCCGGTATAGTAAGTGTAACATATAATATTGCAACGAAACCACCTTCAACAATAGAGGCGGTTTAAGACGATAGGTTCGACGGTGTGAAGGTTCGATGGTTTGACGGTTTGATAGTTCTATGGTTTGATGGTTCGAAGGTTTGACGGTTTGACGGTTCGCAGGTGATGGTTTGACGGTTTTATGGTTAGAAGGTATATAAGGATAGTCAGGTAAATGAAAGTTTTGATCACTGGTTCTTCCGGATTGCTTGCCAGAATGTTAATTGAACATCTGATCAACAAAGATGTTGATGTTGTTGGCATTGATATTAAGGAGAGTCCTGAATTCCTGAATGAAAATCTATTCAGATTTTATAATTGCAGCATCACTGACAGGGAAAAGCTGAAATCGATTTTTCTTGAAGAGCAGCCAACCAATGTTGTACACTTTGCCTGTTCCTTTAATAAGGTTCGCAGCAGAACGCTTGAATTTGAGATTGATATCAACGGATCTGATAATATATTGGAAATCAGTAACAACACTCCGTCGGTGAAGCAACTGATCTTTTCAAGCTCCTCTGCTGCCTATGGAGGGAAGAAGGATAATCCTTTATGGATGAAGGAATCGGAACCATTGTTACCCGAAAATTACAGGTATGGGATGAATAAAAAAATTGTGGAAGACAGGTACTCCAACATATCTGTCCGCGATGACCTTCACCTTGTAATATTACGTTTGTGTCTTGTAACCGGTCCGATATTCGACAAACCAAAAAGCGCTGTATCAATCCTGATAAAGTTTCCTTTCCTTCCAGTGTTCACAAAAGAGACAAAACTACAGTTCATTCACAGTGAGGATATGGCGGACCTGATAGAACTGATCATGAAGGATAAAGAAATAAGAGGGATCTATAATCTTGTTCCCGATAGTTTTACGGTTGTCAAAGATATTGTTCCTGAAAAAAGATTTGTAAGAATACCTTTTTTCCTGATCAAAGGTTTCCTGTGGGTTTGCTGGCATCTGAAAATAATGAATATTCAGCCTGCATCGGGAATAAACAGCTTTTATCCCACAATCGTTAATTCATCGGCAATCATATCAAGATACGGTTACAAATTTAAGTACACCTCAAAAGAGGCTTTCCTTGATACGAAGATGTATAACAGGATACCGGAGAAAGTGTGGTTTTAAATAAGGGCTCACAACAATAGTTGCGAAAAATTAAAAATGATTAATATGTGGATAAGAGCAGGGATTTTTATTATGATCATGGGTCTGTCAGCTATGAGTCTGGCACAGGATAATAACTGGACTCATTTCAGGGGAAACGGACTTGACGGCATCTCAAATGTTGGGAGTGTTCCTTTGCAATGGAGCGACGATTCAGGAATAACCTGGAAGACGGAAATACATGGAAGGGGATTGTCATCGCCGGTAGTTTACGGGAATCAGATCTGGATTACAACTGCCACCGAGGACGGGAAGGAACTTTATGCTGTATGTGTTGACTTCCAGAGTGGTAAGGTCATATATGATATAAAGGTTTTTACTCCTTCCGATATTCCGGGAAAGCATTCGTTAAACTCGTATGCAACCCCCACACCCTGTATCGAGAAGGGCTTTGTTTATGTCCATTACGGGAGTTCCGGAACTGCCTGTATCAACACATCAAATGGTTCTATTGTCTGGACAAGGACTGATCTTAAATGTAAACATGTTCAGGGGCCGGCCTCTTCTCCGGTGCTATACAAGAACCTCCTCATACTTCATTACGAAGGGACAGATGTCAGGTATATCACAGCTCTGAATAAAACAACCGGTAAAACCGTGTGGAAGACTGATCGTCCGGATAAACCTTATGAACCGATAACGGTTATCGGAAGGAAAGCGTATGTTACTCCTCTGATAATGAATGTTAAGGGACGCGGTTTATTGATATCCAACGGATCGGCTGTCTGTAATGCCTATGATCCGGAAACGGGGGAGGAGATATGGAGTCTTACCGGGGGTGCTGAATCAACTATTGCAATGCCTTTTACAGAAAAAGGGATCGTCTATTATTATACCGGATATATGGTCGATCCGGCCGGGATTGATTATTCGGATCTTATGGCGGTCAATCCAGACGGGAAAGGTGATATTACGGCAACCAATGTATTGTGGAAGAAAAAGAAGCGGCAGGCTTCAGCTTATGACACCGGTGATACTGGACGGACTTATTTATACTGTCGATTCAAATAATAATATGATGTGTATTGAAGCGTCGACAGGAAAAGAGGTCTGGTCTACACGGATGAAGTCAAATTTCAATGCATCTCCTGTTATTGCTGCCGGAAATATCTATTTCTTTTCGGTACGGGGCGATGTTGTTGTAATTAAGCCGGGACGCGAGCTGCAGATCGTAAGTCAGTTCCAGATCGGGAATCCGGTATGGGCTACCCCAGCTTTCCTACGGAACTCAATTATCCTGAGAACTGATAAATACCTTAGTAAGATAAATTAGTCTCACCTCCCATCTTTAAGTTGGAAGTTGGCAGTTGGCAGTTTGGGGAGCGAAGCGACGAAATCCCGACTTCGCGTCGGGATGGCAAAAGGAAGTTGGCAATTTAACTCATCGCTCACCTCTCACCTCTCACCACTCGCTCTGTGCCCTGTGCTAACTACTGGCTTGCTTTGGTGAAAACAAATTTTCCTGTCGCTTCCCCCTGGCTGCTCTTATTGACAAAGCTTATTGTCATTGTATTTGCCTGATCGACTTTCCAGGTTTCCTTTGAATTAAAGTCCACGGCAGTTCCGGAATCGTAGAAGGTTATTGTTGAAGTCAGGTTTACAGTCTTATCTGTTTCAGACCAGGTTACATTTGCTTTTCTGGGCATGTCATAAATTGTAATGCTCACATTGGCACCGTTAAGAGGCAGATTTTCGTCAAAAGGATATTCCTGTCCGTCGCCGATATCGTAAAAACGCTCAGTCAGTATACTGTCTGCTTTCAGGGCAACGGTAATTTTCGCCAGGATGGGCATATTTTCCGGTAAAACAGATTTTGCCCTGTCGAGCTTCCAGGTACCTGAGAAGCTTGATTTCTGGGCGATAGCTGATATGGTAAAAATGATAGTAAATACCATAAGTGAAATAAAAACAAGTGTTTTCTTCATAATGATAATTTTTAGTCAGATGTCAAAAATATGTAAAATGATCGATATTTTAAAGAAATACTAATGTAAGAATTAAATTATGGCAAGGTATGAAGAATGCAATTTGCATTTCTCAAATTCTGCTTATAAATGCGAAATAGCTTAAATTTGCAGAGGTTCTGCCTTAGGATCGCACAACTGTAAAAAAATAAGTAGTTTTGGTGCAATATTTATATAAAATTATTCTGTAATGATAAAGTATCTGAATATAGTCTTATTCGCAGGAATGATAGTGATGAACTATCTCGCCAATTCCCTGCCCCTTAATAATAAGACAACCGGAGAGCTTTCCGGATCATTTCCAAACTTGTTTGTTCCTGCGGGCTTGACATTCTCAATATGGGGAATTATTTATCTTCTTCTGATAGTTTATTGTATCGTTCAGTTTACAGGATCGAACCAGGTTGTTATAAAAGACATCGGATGGCTTTTTGGTGTAAGCTGCGTGTTAAATGCATTATGGATAGTCTTCTGGCATTATGGGAAGCTTCCTCTTTCGCTGGTGGTTATGGCCGGATTACTGGTAACATTGATCCTGATTAATCTGAAGATACAGAATTTACCTCTGGGTATTATAAAAGCATCATTTGGTATCTATCTCGGTTGGATATGTATCGCCACCATCGCTAATGTAACGGCTTTACTGGTCCATTATAGCTGGAACGGATTTGGCATTTCAGAAGAGGCATGGACAATTATTATGATTTCGGCAGGAACCATTATTGCTGCACTTACAATTTACCGTCTGATTAATCCATTTTCAGGATTATCAGTTATATGGGCATTTACCGGGATAATACTGAAAAGACATGAAGATTACCGGTCAATAGTCATCACAGCATCAGTTGCCATAATAATTGTGATCGTTGTCACAGTATACAGATTCCTCAGACACAATCCTGCGACCTGAGCCTTCCTTAAAAAGTGATTCAGTGGTAAGGAACCAGTAATAACAGGTAACTATTGGTTACCCTTAGCAAATTTTTCCGTGACCAGCTCCGGCCATTTCAGATCGAGCTCCTCAAGGGTTTTAAGGACCACCTCTGCTGCAGCATAAAGCTTCTGCCAGTTTTTGTCGGAAGGGATTATATGCCACGGTACATCGTTGCAGGTGTTGATAATCTTTTCATAGACTGACAGGTAGTCATCATATTTCTCACGGGTATCCCAGTCACCGTCCTTATGCTTCCAGTGTTTTTCCTTTAGCTCGATGCGTTCAAGAAGCCTTTCTTTCTGAGCCTCCCCGGAGACATTCATGAAAAATTTTATGACCCTGGTATCGTTATGTTCAAGCAGTTTTTCGAAATCATTGATCATCTCATAACGTTTTTCAATCATATCGGCGGGAATATACTTTTCTACTGACGGAACAAGAATGTCCTCGTAATGAGACCGGATAAATACATGAGTAGTCCCTTTCCGCGGAGATATTTTGTGTATTCTCCACAGGAAATCGTGAGCATATTCCTCCTCCGAAGGCTTTTTAAAGCTGTCAACCTCAAATCCTATGGGATTGCAGTATTTTAAGAGTCCCTTCGTCACACCGTCTTTCCCTGAGGCATCTGTCCCCTGGAAAATTATGAGGAGGCTGTATTTATTCTGTGCATACATTTTGTACTGAAGCTTTCCGATCTTCTTCAGCATCTTTTTTGTTTTTTCTTCTGTTTTTTCTTTATCCCATTCTTTGTTGAAGGTGGGATAATCTGCGATTTTTATTTTCATGATCGTTTAATTATAAGTTACAAGATGCAGGTTTCAGGGTTTCAGGGTGGGCAACAGGCGACCGGACAACTGTTACTATTGTATCAGAACTTTATCGAGTGCGTTGATAAGTGGTTCTGTTGAGATCTTAGATCCGACCGCTCCCATCATCCATAGCTGGGGAGTAAGGCGGCCCTGTTTATACATCCTGTCTATCTCACCTGCAAGTTTTTTCCCCTTCAGGTATTCTTCGAGCTGGAACTGGATCACGTGTCCGTACGAATAATTTGCGAGGTACAGAGGGGAATTGACCATGTGAGAATAGATGGCGAGGATTGGTGAATCCTTCACTCCAAATACAGGGGCGAAATATGTGTTCCAGGTTTCGGTTGCAATATTTATCACACTTTCTTTCAACTGGGACGGAGTTGCCTCAGGATTCTCATACATCCATTTCCACATTTTCATATCGACCATTCCGACACCCATTATTTCCATCAGAGACCAGGCGCCATCAAGGATCTCTGATTTTTCCTTCTCAGGATTGTCATCTTTCATCCCGAGCAGCATCAGGTCCCTTTGCTGGAAAACAAATGCTGTAGCTTCCGTGAATGCCGTGTTTGGAACTCCCGACATCATATAATTATCAACATCATACAGAGTAATGGTTTGTTCAACGTTATGTCCGAATTCATGAACGGCAATGTTATAACCTTTATAATCCATTCCGTTTCCGGAAACGCGGGTACGCAGGTGGGAAACTGATCCTTTACGGGCTGCACCCCAGGCGTGGCCTGATCCGCGGGCCGGATCGGCTACGATCTTCGATGCCAGGTATTCTGCTCTTTCAGGGCTCCAGCCCAGTTTCTTAAGTATTTCAGGCATCCCTTTTCTGAAATCTTCGGGTGTGGGATACAGTTTTGAGGTTTTTGAAGTGAGAAGATCTTCGGGTATGCTGCTTCGTGTCTTAAATCCGTCGTACCAGATATCATAAGGTCTCAGGTCGCGGCCCAGTCTTTCTTTAATCAGGCCGGCAACCTTTATGAGCTGAGGCGATCGAAGGTAACTGTCGAAAAGTGCTTCAACCTCTTCCTGGGAGATCTCCATTTCCCACGAAAATTTCCGGAGAATAGCTGTATTCATTTCCGGGTTATAGGGATCGATATCCTTCATAGCCCTGAAAGTATTCAGAATATGTTCGTAACGTGTGTCAGGTTCCGGGGCAGAAACGCCATGCATGGCGTTTTTGCCCGTCACCTTGTTTGAAAATGGCGCCCAGTCATAATCAGGATTATTGATAACCTCTTTTGGTATTTCCTGGCGGATGATACGCTCCATGACCTTGTAGATCATCTCCTGCTTTTCCTGTCCGTTCACCTTGTCCGCATAATCCGCCTTCAGCTCATCACGCAGGTTCCAGTGAGACAGAAGTACCATGTCCCCGGGAAATATTTTACGTCCGTCATCAGTAACCAGATGTCCCATATGTATATTATAGTCGGCGATATACATATCTGAATTTCCGGTTGCCACGGCAAGGGCCTGGTTAAGCTCAGCCGGTATTCTGGACACGAACAGGTCACCCAGCCGGGCCATTGCCCATTCATCGCGGTTCCATGAAGGGCCAAGCGATTCTTTTTCAGCAAGTGTGAAATACGGGAAATTGAGAGAGATATTAAAAGCTATCTTATTTGAATAAAGGTCATCCTGCAGATGGGCGCCTGCAGAATAATTGCCGAACATCTTATCAATTTCATCAATCTCTCCGCGGACTTCATCAAGATTCTTCTTCAGGCTGAGAGTTATTTCATTGTTGAATCCGTTGATCGATTCGAAATAATCACTGATCTTTTTAAACACTGTTTTCCGCTTTGCCGCATCGCTGATATAGTTATCCCTGACAAACTGAACAAAATCATCAGCGGTTCCATCTTCTTCTCTCCACAAAGAGGCAGCATGTTTAACTCCTCTTTCTGCAAGAGCCATGTCTGATCCGGTTTTGCCCGTTTTAACTGCCTCAACGGCAGCTTTTACAGTTTCTTCACTGATGAATGCTGCAGACTGTGAATTCTCTTTACTGCTATCAGATCGAGAACAGGCTGAAATTAAAGTAATTGCCAACAGGAACATGATTTTATTCATTTCATTTTATGATTAATAAATTCATTTCTATAGCGTAACAGGATTAAATCAACTATATTATTACCCCCTTCCCGACCCCCGCTGAAGCGGGGCAGGGCTTTCCCAGTGGGGGAAGGAGATCTTATTCCCCCACTGGGGGAAATAGAAAGGGGGTGGTATCATGAAATTGAAACATATTCAATATTTGATGTCGATGTGATCCGGATTTTATAAATAGGATTTCAGATTTCCCATCCCGGCCGATACTCCCTTGTCAGGAATTGATTTGCTTCCGGCACGTTTGTGATTTTCATTGTGGCGCTGTCATATTCAACCCGTTTTCTTGCACGGAGTGAGATGGCACCAAGAAGTATTGTCTCAGTCACAGGACCTGCCAGCAGGAAATTACCTGGTGTCTGGGTTTTATTTCTATATGCATCTATCCAGGCCTGGTTTGTGGATGGTCCTGTTTCTTCGGCCTCTTTATCCGTTACTCCGGCCATTTTGGCGTCGGGGATCAGTCTTGGATTCTCGCCTCTGAAATCAGCAAGGATCTTTCCTTTGTCGCCTACAAACATCATACCTTCCCTGGTTAATGCTTTACCGTCTGCCAATACTTCATCAGGGGTAAGCGGTTTCATACCTCCGTCGTACCAGAAAAGGTCGAATGGTCCGAATTGTTTTGTTGCCGGGAACTGGAAGCGTATCATGCACGAAAGGGGAAATGCCACGTCATTCATCACACCTTTTGATACATGGTTATCTATAGTACAGGTTGTTGTCCCGTAGGCATCTGCGCTTTTTGCCGGTTTATCAATCCCGAAAGTGAGGAACAGCGGGAAAAGGCTGTAATGTCCCATATCAGCAATACTGCCACCTCCAAAATCATACCATCCGCGGAATACTGCATGGGCATAGGTTGGGTGATAGGGACGGCTGGGTACTGGCCCGAGCCAGAGATCCCAGTCAAAATCCTTTGGTACGGGAACTTTCTCTGTGGGATTTGTCTGCCACTGTGGCCATACTGGGCGGTTTGACCAGTTATGGATCTCTTTCAGGGTTCCTATACGACCTTCTTTTATCCATTTTAATGCAAGGTCATAGCCTGGTTTAGGGCTCCAGGCGAGGAGATGAGTGCCCAGTCCGGTCTGCCTTGCCACATCGCAGGTAGCCCTGAACTCTTTGATCCTGTTGGCGATGGGTTTATGGGTGACAACATGCATTCCTTTCTTCATGGAGGCAATAGCTACTGTGGCATGAAGATGATCAGGTGTCATGATTTTTATTGCATCAATGTCTTTTTCTTTTTCAAGCAATTCGCGAAAATCGGCATAGGAGGTACATCCTTTGTATGACCCCATGTCTTTTGCTTTTGCATAGTATTTCTGTACAAATTCCTGTCCGATGTCCCTTCCTCCGGGTATGCCTTTAAAATTTTCACCCCAGGTTGATTCTCCAAGGGCTTTTCGTATTCCGTCGCGGATCCCGTTAAGGGACCAGTCGACATAATCAGTAGTAAACTTGTTAGGATCGCAAACTGAAACGATCTGCAGGGCGGGATTTGCAATAAGTGTTACCATTTCTCTTAATCCCTGAGTACCGCATCCTATGTATCCGATATTAAGTTTATCACTCGGAGCTATATATCCGGGGCCTCCGATTACACTCCGGGGAACGACAGTGAGTGCCAGTGAACCGGCAGCAGCCGATCCAAGAAATTCACGCCGGTTGAGTTTTTTTGTAGTTGCCATATTTTAAGGGTTAGTTGGTTAAAGTAATCAGTTTATTTTAGATTACCAACTGTACCGTTGTGCCTTTGCGCACGTTGTGCCATTATTCCACAAACTGCTTCGCATAATACTTCGCTGTCAGCTTCTCTCCGGTAGCTTTTTCTATCATATCGTTCCAGTAATATCTGGCACCAGGCAGAAAGATCTTTTCCCTGAGATATGCTCCGGCAGTCTTTTCTCCTACAAGCGAAAGGTTATCAGTAAGGTTGGCCTCAATATATCCGTACAACTGTGAAGCAAGCATTTCCCCGAGAAGGTAATTATGATAATAGCAGGGATATAGTGCAACATGTATCTTTGTTGCCCAGTCAGGCATATTTCGTCCGTCAGGTCTGGTCAGCATCTGGTATTTCTCTGCAAGATCCCACCAGAGCTTGTTCAGGTCCTGATCAGGATTTTCATACATCGACTTCTCGAAACGATACATCACCTGCACCCAGCGGCTGAAGACAAGCATCTCGAGTCTGAGTGATTTGCGGGCATTATCCGAGATTTTTTCGGCTTCTTCCTGACTGATTATGCCCATTTTTTGCATCCATTGCGGATCCTTTGCCAGTCTTCCAAAAAGGTTTGCTATGGCTTCAGTTGTAAATGTGTGAGCGGCATCGCGCAAAGTGAAGGGAAGACTCCTGTCGTTATAGTATGAGTAAACCCCATGACCGAGTTCATGCATGATTGTATTCATCCAGTAGGAATCGGGACGGATATTATCGAGGGTTCTTACATCTCCTTCGCGATCGATATCTGTGCAGAATGCATGCTGGTTCTTCCCGGGTTTCTCATACAGATCACTCTTTGCAAGGATGGCATCCACATTAAGTCCTATTCCGTCATAGAATGCTGCAGCAAGTTTTACAGGGTCCTGATTTGAATAATACTGATCAAAATCGACAGGATAAATTTCAGGAGCCTCCTGGAAATACCTGTTCTGGTAGTGCCAGGGGCGGAGTTCTTCTGCCCTTATTTTGTAAATCTTCGAAAAATAAGTATCAATATCTCCCTTAAGCTGAGCAAAATTATCCCTTGTAAGGTTATCAAGTTCATCCAGAATTTCGGTGACCTCAGCCGGATCCTGTCCTGAGAGTTTAAGGCTCATCTCATGGAAATTACTGAAACCAAGTTTTGATGCAATCAGATTACGGTGTTTTACGAGTGCAATAATATCTTTTTCAACTTCCGGACCTATCATCTTATGACCTTCCCATACAGCCTGAAGCTCTGCGTTGTTTTTCGAGTTCCTTAAAATATCCTCAACCTGATTATCCGAAAGGTCTTTCCCGTTGATCTTTGCCCTGAAGTTTAAGTACTTTTTATTTATCTCAGTTTCCATCTTCAGTCGCTGCGAAATAAGGCTGGTGTCAACCTGGTTTCCAAGATAAGCGTCATACAACAGGTCGAGCTGGCGGGAGAGCAGCGGATCCTTTACCGCTCCTGATTCCTTAATTTCTTTGAGTTCCTTAAAGGCTTCGGTATCGGTAAATACCTTTGCATATTCAAAGGAAGCTTTTTCGCTCAGCGCCAGATCTTCATCAGTCCCGGTAATGTTAGCATTCCATGATGTTATACCGGCTTCACGGTAAAGAGGTATAGTCACAGTTTCGAAATCAGCAATGAACTTTTTCATTCTGTTCTCCATTCTTTCCTGTTCTGAAGCACAGGAATTCAATATAATAAATGACACTACAATAATGTTTAGTAAGGTTTGTTTTTTCATTTTTCAGAAGGTTTAAGAAGTACGAAGGTAATAAAATACGTGTTTTTTCAGTAAGGTTCGGGTAAATCTTTTAAATTTGAAGTCCTGCTCTGATATGCAGATTACTTTATGGAGATGATAATTTATATAGCCGGGGCACTATCAGCCGGCATACTTATAGCATGGCTGATCACCAGGGCGGTGATGATTTCGGGAATAAGGGCTAAAGCCGCCGAGATAGAGGAGCTTACCAGGAAGAACAGTTTCCTTGAGGCGAGCATCAGGGCCCAGGAAAAGAGCCTGGAAGAGGTAAGGGATGCTATGCTCAATACTTTCAAAGCTGCAGCATCAGATGCTCTTCTTCAGAACAATATGCAGTTTCTGAACCTTGCAAAACCTCAGCTCGAGTCACAGGTCAATGCTTCAAAAAGTGATCTTGATCAAAGGAAAGTTGCCATTGAGGAGATGCTTAAACCGGTGAAGGAAGCAATTGACAGCTACAAAGTAAAGATTGAACAACTGGAGGTCGGATCGAGCAAGACTTTTGGGGAGATTTCCAAAACATTATCAGATCTTCAGAAAACCCATAACTCACTTCAGAAGGAGACAGGCGCCCTGGTAAATGCACTGCGAAATCCCAGGGTTCGTGGCCGGTGGGGTGAGATAGGACTTAAACGTGTTGTTGAGTTTTCAGGAATGTCGGCACATTGTGATTTTATAGAACAGGCCTACCGGGAGGGAGAAGATTCAACAATGAAGCCGGATATGATAATAAACCTGCCGGGCAATGGTCATGTGGTTGTTGATTCCAAGCTTCCTCTGGATGCATATCTTGAAGCTCTTGAAACAGATGATGAGCAGACAAGGACCAGGCTTTTCGATAAACATGCCAGGGATCTCCGCGATCATGTGAATAAGCTCAGCAAAAAGCAATACTGGTCTCAGTTTGAGAATACTCCTGATTTCGTGGTTCTCTACATGGAGGTTGAATCGGCATTCAATGTTGCCCTGATGACCGACAAGACTCTTTTGCAGGATGCAATGAATAACAAGATTATCCTCACTACACCGACAACACTGATAGTGGTACTGAAGTCTGTTGCAATGTCGTGGCAGCAGCATAATATCACAGAGAATGCAGTGCAGATAATGAATGCGGCAATGGATCTGTACAGCAGGGTGAGTGTTTTTGCCGATCACTTTGAAAAAGTAGGTTCCGGGTTGAAGACCGCCCTTAAAGGATTTAATGATGCAGCAGGTTCATGGGAAAGCAGAATAATTCCTGCAGGAAGAAAGCTTGAACAGTTAAAGGCAACTGATAATAAAGGAATATTGCCCGATTTCGATATCATAGACAATCCCGTGAGGGAAATTAAAAAACCTGAAGAATAGGCCGGATCTAACATATTAACCTTTATCCAACAGAAATATGATCAGACGAATTACTTTGAACTTACCCATGGTCTCGCTGATTGCCCTCTTCCTGATGATCTGCTGCAGCAGCGGCGCCGGTAAGAAGAACCCTGCAAAAGAGTCACCGGTCCTTCCGGAATATGACAGTACTTACCTTTTTAATGGCAGGGATCTGGATGGCTGGGAGATAACAAATTTTGGTCCGCAGGGACCAGTTTATGTTTCCGGTGGATCAATTGTACTGGGAATGGGAGAAGGATGTACAGGCGTAAACTGGAAAAAAGATTTCCCGGAAATGGATTACAGGGTCACTCTTGAGGCAAGACGGGTAACCGGAAATGATTTTTTCTGCGGGATGACTTTCCCTGTTGGTAAAGAGCCCTGTTCACTGATAATTGGAGGCTGGGGAGGTACTACTGTTGGCTTAAGCAGTATCAATTCAATGGATGCTTCCGAAAACCAGACAACCAATTTTATGGAATTCGAAAAAGAGAGATGGTACAGGATAAGCCTGCTCGTTCATGCCGATACCATAAGAGCAATAATCGACGGCCAGGTGGTTGTGAACTTTGTGAAAAGCCAGTATGATGAACTGTCAATCCGGCCGGAAGTTGAGCTCTCAAGGCCTTTCGGGATCACATCATGGTATACAACTGCTGAATTAAGAAATATCAGGTTGGAGCGGATTCAAAATTGAAAATAAGAATAAAAGCCATTACACAGAGTTACACAGAGGGTACACAGAGTTACACAGAGGGTGTTCAGAGTAGAGTAGTGTTACTCCTGATTAAAGCATAAGGAACCAATAGCAAGATCAATATGAGAAAGTTTTATTTTTTATTCCTGATAGCTGTCTTACCGGTTTCCTGCAAGACCAGTCAGCTATCCCTTTCGGTTGTGGAACCTGCACCGGTCACGCTTCCCCGGGAAATAAAAAAAGTGGGAGTGATCAACCGCAGCATACCCACCGATCAGACAAAGACACTGGATATAATCGACAAAGCGCTCTCCCTCGAGGGGGCGGACCTGGATAAGGACGGCGCTGAACAATGCATAACAGGCCTGGCAGATGAGCTCATGAATAACCGGAGGTTTGATGAAGTTAAAAACCTCAGTGATATTGATTTCAGAACCCCGAAACTTGGAGATATATTCCCGGTACCGCTTTCATGGGAAATTGTGGATAAGATCAGTAAGGAGAGGGGCACTGATGCGCTCTTTGCCCTGGAGTTTTATGATACCGAAACAAAACTGAATTATTCCACAGGCAAGACCGATTTAAAAACTCCGCTTGGTATTGTAATCCCTGCAGTCGAGCACCGCGCAAACATGGAGACAATAGTCAAGACAGGATGGAGGATCTATTACCCGGCTGACAGAGTTATTGCCGATGAATTCAGACATCTGCAGTCTGTTGTTTATACCGGAAGGGGAGTAAATCCACTCGTTGCGATAGCCGGGCTGGCAAAGCGAAAAGATGCAATAAAGGAGGTTAGTAATCAGGCAGGTCATGGTTATGCTTTAAGACTCATTCCCTTTGAACTGCGTGTAATGCGTGACTATTTCGTCAAGGGGACTGATAATTTCAAGATCGCCAGGCGAAAAGCACAGACGGGTAAATGGGATGAGGCAGGATTGCTCTGGGAACAGGAGACAACAAATCCCAAATCCGAAATAGCCGGCAGGGCCTGCCATAATATGGGCATAATTAATGAGATAAACGGTGATGTTGATGCTGCTCTGGGATGGGCACAGAAGGCTTATGAGGATTACGGGATCAGAAAATCCCTTGAATATACACGGATCCTTGAGAACAGGCTCAGGAAAAGGGAGATCCTTAAGGAGCAGGAGCCTTAATAGCTCAGAGCTCAGAGCTCAGAGCGCAGAGCTCCGTGCAGGAAGTATCGCGACCAAGACTCCCCTGGGAGGGGCTGGGGGCATAGCCGTCAATTTAAGGAGTTTTGGGGACAAAAGTTTCCCCTCCTTTAAAAGGAGGGGAAACTTAGTTATTTGTAAACCAGATAATTATAGTAGTTTATGTTATTAAAATATTCCTTAAGTTGGCGGCAATGGGGCTGGGGGTGGGTAAATTAGTCGCAAGGCTCAGGGCTCAGAGTGCAGGGCATGAAAATAATATTATGATAAAGATATTCTTCCAAATTGCTCTTTTATTATTACCAGGATTAATCTGCCCTGGCGCCGATCTTTCAGGAAGAAATATTCAAAGTGAACCTCAGGATACCCTTCAGGAAAAACAGTTCTTGTATAACGGCCGCTTATGGTGGAATCAGCATATAAAGGTCAGAGGACATGCTTATTACCTTTCTGGTGATTTTATCCCGGGTAACGTGATCCTGAAAGGAAAGGAATATAAAGACCTTAATATTAAATATGATATCTTCAGTGATGAGATAATCCTCTTCGTGAACCCGAAGACTATTATAGTTCTTAATAAGGAGATGATTGATGGTTTCAGTTTTAGCTTTGAAAATACGGGATATAATGTCAGAAATTTTGGAAGCGATTCAACAAGTCTGATAAATGGCTATGCTAATGTGCTTTACGAAGGTCCATCTGCATTTTATGTGAAATTCTTAAAAAAAATAGAACCTCTGGCTGAAGAAAAAAAATATGACAGGTTTTACCAGGTTCACAGGATGTATGTAATGCATAACGGGACACTGGTGCCCTTTTCCGGCAAAAAAGGATTACTGGATATTATGGAAGACAGGAAGAAGGAATTGAAGGTTTTCATAAAAGAAAACAGAACCGGTATAATTAGGAAGGATCCTTACTCTTTTATCCCGGTTATGAAATATTATGACAGTCTCAGAAAAAAATTACTTTAACCTCAATATTTCAAATACATTGTGCTCTTTGTGTTTACCTTCGTGTCCACAATAAATTAATCAGATCAGAAAAGTGAAAACGGCCTGGGTTATATTCTCTTTCCTTTTATTATTAACCCTCCCTGCAGGAGCTCAGGAGAAACACTTTACCGGCCGGAATTTCACCGGTATGGGATTCCGGGAATTTGCAGAAGAATGCGAAGCTGTCTTCCCTGTGAAATTTTTCTACAGGGATGAATGGGTCAACGATCTGAAGGTGGGAAATTATAAAGGAAATCTGACCGTCACAGATGTCCTTGATAGTCTGTTCAGGGGCAGAGCACTTTATTACTATTCTGATGGCTCAGGGAATATTGTTATCACAAAAGATTATATGATCAGGGCGTCGGATAAGGAACCGGTTGCTGAGGATAAATATATTCCCGGAATTGATTATGATGTTTCAGATAAAGTTGAAGGGAGTACCGGAAATATTGTCGTTGATATCGGAAATCCGTCAGAGCGGAATAAGCCGGGAAACATTATTTTGTCGGGATATATCACTAACATCGATACCAGGGAAGCTGTCACTGGTGCCACTGTTTATATCCCGAAGCTTTCTGTGGGCACAATATCGAATGAATATGGTTTTTATACCCTGACTGTTCCGAGAGGCAGCTATTCGGTAAGGATATCATTTATAGGGATGAAGGAACGGCAGATTGAAGTGAATCTTTTCGGAACAGGTGAAATGAATGTTGAAATGAAGAGTACCCTTGTCCCTCTGAAAGAAACGGTCGTATCTGCAGACAGAAATGTAACCCTTCAGAGGTTTGAAGTAGGCGTTGAACGAGTTAATATTTTATCATTCCGTCTGATGCCGACATCGATGGGTGAATCTGATATTGTCAGGAGCATGCTTCTCATACCGGGGGTGCAGTCAGTAGGAGAAGGATCGGCCGGATTCAATGTAAGAGGAGGTTCGGCTGACCAGAATCTTATACTTCTTTATGGAGCCCCTGTTTACAATTCTTCTCATTTTTTCGGCTTCTTCTCTGCAGTCAATTCCGACATAATCAGGGATGTCACCCTGTATAAAGGCGGAATACCAGGGAGATATGGCGGAAGGATTTCATCGGTGATGGATATCATTCCAAGGGAGGGTAACAGGAAAGAGTTTGCAGGAAATGCAGGGATCAGTCCGGTTACAACTCACCTTGTTCTTGAAGGTCCTATAAAAAAAGACACCTGCTATTACCTCCTGGCCGGAAGAACAACCTATTCAAACTGGATTCTGGGTTTGCTTGAAGATCCGGGACTGAGGAACAGCAGTGCGTCATTTTACGATATTAACGCCAGGATTGCTTACGATTTAAGCAAGAATGATAAGATTGACCTGTCGGCATATTACAGTCATGATTCTTTCAGATTCAATTCGGACACCACATATAAATATCATAACAATATTGTATCGTTAAGGTGGCGACATTTTTTCAGCAGCCGGCTTTTCTCAGCCATGACACTTAATAACAGTCATTACGATTATGATATATCGAGTCAGCAGGTGCCGGAGGAAGGATTTATGCTTTCCCACAGGATAAACAGTACAGCTCTCAAGGCCGATGTAAACTGGTATCCGGGAAGCCGTAATGAGTTCAATTTCGGGATCGATCTTACCCGCTATGAAGTTCTTCCCGGCAGCTTCAGCCCATTGGGTGATTCTTCCCTGGTTCACCCTGAACTGGTGGCAAGACAAAGAGCTGTCGAACCGGCTCTCTATTTCGAGGACAAATTTATTGTTACAGATCACCTTTCAGTGAATGCCGGAATAAGATTGTCTTCATTCTTCGCCTTCGGGCCACAGACTTTCTATGTTTATGAGGATAATTATCCAAGAAGCGTGTCATCGGTAAATGACACATTAAATTTTGGGAGATCGGACGTTTACAGGACATACCTGGGACCGGAATTCAGAATATCAATGAATTACAGGATGAACGACAACAGCGCCTTCAAGGTCAATTATAACCGGACAAAACAATATCTTCATCTTCTTTCAAATACAACTACAATTTCTCCAAGTGATACGTGGAAGCTGAGTGATTATTATCTCAGGCCACAGACCGGTGACCAGTTTGCAGCAGGTTATTACCGTATGCTGAACAGGAAAAAAATAGAGATCTCCGTGGAACTTTATTATAAGATCATAAACAATATGATTGATTATAAGGGAGGTACCAGTCTGATTATGAATAAGAACATTGAAAGGGATATAATTGATGTTCAGGGGAAAGCATACGGGCTGGAACTGTTGTTCAAGAAGGAAGCAGGACGCCTGCACTGGAGCGCGGGTTATACATATTCGAGAACATTGCTCAGGAGCACAAGTGAACTGAGGGAAGAGAAGATCAATTCGGGGAACTGGTTCCCTGCAAATTATGACAAACCTCACGACCTGATCCTTACTCTTAACTATATTTACACACGCCGTTTAAGCATATCGGCAAATTATACCTACAGTTCCGGCAGACCGGTTACATACCCGGTGGCTGTTTACAAGACCGGAGATATAGTGCTGACTCATTTCTCGGAAAGGAATAAATACAGGATCCCGTTCTATTCGCGTTTTGACCTGTCAATGAAGATCAGCGGGAACCTGAAGTCAAAAAAGATCGCTCATCCGAACCTGATACTCTCAGTCTATAATCTGCTCGGACGGCAAAATATTTATTCGGTATATTTCAGGTATGACAGGAAAAAGGTAAACGGGTATATGCTGTCAGTTTTCGGCAGACCGATACCGTCAGTTACCTTCAACTTTGATTTTTAAATATATGAGGCCTTTTATTTTTATAATTAATCTCCTGTTACCGGTCATCAGCGGATGTGTGATCCAGTTCATTCCTGAAGTTGAAGAAGAGCCGAAACTGCTTGTTGTTGAGGGATTGTTAACCGATCAGAACAGGACAAATAAAATCAGGATATCCTGGTCATTGCCTGTAGGCGAGGTGATGACTGATCAGCCTGTAAAAGGCTGTACAGTAATAATTACGGAAGAAAAGGGGAAAGCATATGATCTTGAGGAAAAATCTCCCGGGATATATATTACCGATTCAACTCAGTTCAGGGGACAGGTAAATAAAAAGTACTCCCTTTATATTCAGACGTATAATGGTACCTACAAGACCGGTTTTATTGAAATGAAACCGGTACCCCCGATGGATTCGGTATATTTTAAAAAAATTACAATAAAAGAAAAAGATGAATTCGGCCTGCCGGTAGAAGGCTGCCAGATATTCGTTGACACACATGATCCTTCAGGCAGATGTCTTTATTACAGGTGGGATTTCAGGGAAACATGGGAGTTCCGGATACCCTATAGTGTTGTTAACAGAGTATGTTGGAGATCAGCTGCTTCAGATAAAATATTTATTAAGAATACATCCATTTATAACCAGGCCAGTGTTACAGGTTTTCCCCTTCATTATATAACAAATGCAACTGACAGGCTTGATGTAAGATACAGCATATTTGTTAATCAGTATTCTCTCAGTGAGGATGAATTCAGTTACTGGGAAAAAGTGAAAAACGTATCTGAAAGTGTGGGGGGGCTTTATGATATCACACCGATGTCGATACAGGGCAATATATATCGTGTCGAAAATTCAGGCGAACCGGTTCTGGGATACTTCAGCGTTTCAGCGGTAAGTTCGGAACGCATCTACATTGACGAGAACTTCATGGGCCTGCCGAACTTTTATTCATTTTGTCCTACTGATACTGTTTTCGGCCCCTCCTCAGTTCCCATTTCGGGCCTCGGAGTCTCCCGGTGGGTTATTGATGACCGCACAACAAGCGAAATACCTCCATACCGGATTATTACACAATATAAACAATGCGCAGATTGCACTGTACGAGGTACCAATGTTAAACCTTCATTCTGGGTTGATAAAGGATCTGAATAATTACTGATGAAACCCACATGTATTGCATACACAAACACGTATTTATATAATTTTCAGACATGTGGGTTCCATCATACCATTGAAATCAAAATTATATTATGATGAAAATGATCAACCGCCTGACAGTTTTAATTATCTCATTTTGCATCCCCGCTTTGCATAACATCCTCTATGCCCAGCCGGAGGTTGATGCTGAGGTCACTGCCAGGCTAAATGATTATTGCAGAAGTGTTCCTTATGAAGATATTTATGCACATACCGACAGGGATTTTTATGCAGCGGGTGAAGATGTCTGGTTCAGAATATTTGCAACTGACAGGCAGACAGGCAAGTTGTCGGTTAACAGCACCATAGCTTATTGCGAACTTATTAACCCAAATAATTCACCTGTAGTAAGGAAACGTTTCCTGCTTGGATCAGGACATGGTAACGGGTTCATCCTCCTTCCGGATACACTGACCTCAGGAGCCTATACCCTCCGGATCTATACAAACCTCATGAAGAATTTTCTTCCGGGCAACTTCTTCATGAAAGAAATTTACATCTATAATGCATTCAAAGGCAATAATTTTAAAAGAAAGGCCACATTTGAAAAGAGAGGGGAGAAGGATCTTAATATTGAGTTCTTCCCGGAAGGTGGAACCCTTATAAATGAGGTGCTGACGAAGGTAGCTGTGAAAGTTACTGACAGGTATCAGCAGGGGATCCGGTTTTATGGAACAGTAAGAAATAATCTGGGTGATTCAGTTAGCTTTTTCAGAACTGATGGATCCGGAATCACTTCATTTGATTTTAAACCTCACAGGAATCAGAAATACAATGTGGAGGCTGCAGGATTACTTACTTATCTTCCTGATATCTCCGGAGAAGGATGTTCGGTCAAAGTGGATAATGCAGTGAAAGACAGATTAACAATTGATATTTCTTTGAGGGAAGAAACACCGGGAAAAATCAACAGGATGTTGTTTCTTTTCATTCATACCCGGGGAATCAGGAATTATTCAGAAATTTTCAGGTTAAGCGGTGATGAGATGCGGATTACAATTCCGGGATCAGTCTTGATTCCGGGGGTTAACCATATTACACTTTTTACAGCGGAAGGAAAACCACTGTGCGAAAGGTATATTTTTACCCGGGATGATGAACACACTGACCTGATCTTCTCTGAAAGAAGTAATTATGGCAGAAGGGAACAGGTGGCTGTGGAACTGGATATGTCGGGGATCTTCACCGGAAATACCCCGGGGGCTGACCACGGAGTTTCTGTTTCCCTGCAAACGCCGGATTTTATCTCACAGGATATTGATGATTATTATGTCTTTGGAACAGAGTTTGGCCTTTTACCCTCCGGATTTGCAGGGGAAAAGATCCGGGATATTGAGGATAGTACTATTGATAATTTTTTACTTACAGCAAAAAGTAAATGGTTGTCATGGGATGAAATTCTGTCAGAGAACACTCCATTACTTAAATACCTGCCGGAAAGCGATGGCCAGTATCTTACGGGCCTCGTCAGAAAAAGGGATTCCGAAGAGATCGTTCCCGGCAAGTTACTCTATCTTTCGATTCCGGGTAAAATTGCCACATTTCAATATGCTGTTACAGATGGTTCAGGACAATTTCGTTTTTTACTGCCTTCCGGGGCTGAACGAAAAGATCTTATCATTCAACCTGCCGTACCGGATAAGGAAAATACAATTCAGATCGAATTGCCTTATTCAGACATACTTTATAAATATGCTGCCTTGCCAGATACGACTTTTAAAGAAATTCCCGGTTTTGCTAAAAATTTCAGCACCTCTTACCAGATAAATAAGGTTTATAATATTGTAAACCGGACTGAAGCAACTGAAACAGCTATTCAGCAGCAAGCCGGATACAGGTTCTATGGCAAACCTGAAATTGAAGTATTCCTTAAAGATTTTATCAGGCTACCGGCGATGCAGGAGATATTTTTCGAGCTGACACCCGGAATAAGGCTCAGATCGAACAGATCGGGATACGATGTCAGGATAAACAACCCGGCCGATAATACTCTTTATGATGATTCGCCTCTGGTAATGATAGACGGAGTAGTTGTTAATGAACTATCGGTTCTTGCAAATCTCGATCCGGAAATTGTGGAGAAGATAGAAGCTGTCAGAACGCCTTATCTGACAGGTGGTTTAATACATTATGGAGTATTAAATGTAATCACACTGAAGGGCAACTTTCAGAATATTACTCTTCCTGATTATGTTGCCAGGGTGCCTTACACAGCGACTGATCCTCTTCCGTCATTTACTTCACGCGATTATCCTGATGATGCTGCCCGGAAAAGCAGAATACCTGATTTCAGGAATACGCTTCTCTGGAACCCCGATATTAAACCCGATGACCAGGGAAAGATTAAGTTTGAATTCACTACCTGCGATCGTCCCGGTAATTATGTTATTAATATTCAGGGGATAACCGCTGATGGCAAATTTATATCTGGCAGAAAAATTATTACAGTGAAATAGTGGAATACGACTTCTTTGAAATTTTAAGAAATGCTTTTCATGTTCTGATCCTGTATTGAACCGTTAATCAAAAAAAATCCTTAATTTTCCTACCTTGAACCTGGAACCTGGAATTTGGAACCTTGAATAAAATATATTAAATCCATTATGAAAAAAAATCTCCTCGCCTTCTTCCTTGTTTTTATCGCCGTGCCTGTGTTTGGCCAGACCTACAAACCTTCATGGGAATCACTTGATAAGCGTCCGACACCTGCCTGGTTTGAAGATTCTAAATTCGGGATATTCATTCACTGGGGAGTATATTCTGTTCCTGCATGGGGACCGACCGGTGAGGATATTGGCGTATATGACAAATATTCTGAATGGTACTGGAATAAGCTTCTTAATAAAGGGAGCAAGGTGAACATGCATTTCACTGAATTTCATCTTCGCACTTACGGACCAAATTTCAAGTACCAGGATTTTGCTCCCATGTTCAAGGCAGAACTTTTCAATCCGGATGAATGGGCCGGCCTTTTTCAAAAATCGGGTGCAAAATATATTGTGCTTACATCAAAGCATCATGAAGGATTTGCCCTATGGCCAAGCGCCCAGAGCTGGAACTGGAACAGCGTCGATATTGGGCCGCACAGGGACCTTTGCGGCGACCTTACTGCTTCAGTAAAAAAGGCTGGGTTGCATATGGGGTTCTATTATTCCCTTTATGAATGGTATAATCCGACCTATCTTAACGATTTCGGTAAATATGTCGATAACCATATGATCCCGCAGATGAAAGATCTGGTAAACAGGTATTCTCCGGATCTTGTATGGACTGACGGGGAATGGGATAAACCCAGTAAGGACTGGAAAAGTGAGGAATTCCTTGCATGGTTGTTTAACGATTCCCCCGTTAAGGAAAGTGTCGTTGTAAATGACAGGTGGGGAAGTGAAACCAGGAGTAAACATGGAGGTATATATACAACAGAATATGGCCTGGTTCACGGAGGTGAAGGACTTGAAACAGCTGAATATCACCCCTGGGAAGAGTGCCGTGGCATAGGAACCTCTTTCGGATTTAACCGCACTGAAAACCTCGACAGCTATTCCTCGACTGAAGATCTGATAAAAATTCTGGTTTCAACTGTAGCGGCAGGAGGCAATCTTCTGCTTGACATTGGTCCGGCTGCTGATGGTACAATACCAGTAATAATGCAGCAACGTCTTCTGGACATAGGTAAATGGCTCGATGTAAACGGGGAAGCAATTTATGGTACCCGTGCATTTATTACTGATAAGAAGCAGGAAGCC
The DNA here is from genome assembly GCA_963700275.1 of uncultured Bacteroidales bacterium. Lineage (GTDB taxonomy): Bacteria > Bacteroidota > Bacteroidia > Bacteroidales > VadinHA17 > LD21. The sequence continues at coordinate 242,328 of CAVOWZ010000019.1, forward strand.
ATTAATCCTGAAACTAATAAAAGCATATTTTTTACAAAGAAAGGAAGGGATGTTTTTGTAATTCTTCTAAACTGGCCAAAAACTGAGTTGATCCTGAGAGGAATAAAAACAACACCGGGTTCGAAGATTACACTTCTCGGTTCATCAAAACCGGTAAGATCCCGCACTGCCGGTAGCAACCTGACGATTAATATTCCACAATTAACCCCTGATGATTATCAACCTGCATATGTATTAAAAATCACGAATCTATAAACATTAAAAATTTTCTCATTATGAAAAAAATTACCTGGTTCTTCGCTGTTGCACTAGTTCTGGCAGCTTTCTCATCATGCAAAACTGAAACCCCGGTTGCAGTTACTGTTCCGAAAACAGATATTTCAGAGTATTTCGGCCAGTGGGCCATTGACATCCAGGGTGGCTCTGTCGGATGGCTTGAAGTCAGGCAGGATGAAAATTTCCTTAACGCTGATATCCTCTGGGGGGGCGGAAGCGTATTGCCTGTTTCAAATATTTTCCTTGCTTCCGACCGTACCCTGATGATTCAGAGGGCTAATAATGTTGTCAGGAAGAGGGATGAAAATAATAATCCTCTTGTCACTTCTGTTGTAACAGAGTGGCTCGAGATAAACAAAAAAGGAGCAGAGGAGTTCGAAGGAATATTACTCCGTCCTAAACGGACAGGGCTGGGTGTTGATAGCACCACATTTACCGGGAAGAAGCTTCCTGCGGTTCCCGCAGCACCGGATATGGCCAGCCTGAAATTCGGAGAGCCTGTAGCCCTGTTCAACGGAAAGGATCTTACCGGCTGGACTCTCATTAATCCAAAACAGACGAACGGCTGGAAAGTCGTTGACGGTACACTGACGAATGACCCGGTTCAGACCGAAGGGGCACCACATATCAGCTATGGCAACCTGAGAACTGAAAAGACCTTTGAGGATTTCAACCTGAAGCTTGAGGTCAATGTTCCAGCCGGAAGTAACAGTGGCGTATACCTGAGGGGTATTTATGAAATCCAGGTTATGGATTCCTATAAAAGAGCTCTCGATCCTCATAACATGGGTGCAGTCTACAGCAGGATCAAACCGACAGTAGCAGCAGAAAAGCCCGCCGGACAGTGGCAGTCAATGGATATGACTCTTTGCAACAGGCATATAACAGTCCTCCTTAATGGTGTTAAAATTGTTGATAATCAGCCTGTTTACGGACCTACCGGAGGAGCTATGAGTTCTGATGTTTTTGCACCCGGACCAATCTATCTGCAGGGAGATCATGGTAAGGTCGCATACAGGAATTTTGTTCTTACACCCATTATCAAATAAAGTTGTCATGAGCAGAATGACTTCAAAAAAATCCGGCCGCAGGGAATTCATAAGCACTTCCGCTGCAGCCTTTGCCGGTATGACGATTTTACCCGGACATGTTATCTCAGGATTCGGTCACGTTCCACCCAGCGATAAGCTCAACATAGCATGTGTGGGCATCGGAGGTATGGGCAGAAGCAACCTGTCAAATATCAAAAATGATAATATAGTCGCTCTTTGTGATGTCGACTGGAGGGAAGCTTCAACACGGGTCTTTAAATTATACCCGGATGCAAAGCAGTACAAGGATTACCGGGTGATGCTGGATAAGCAGAAAGATATTGAGGCAGTAATAGTTGCCACTTCCGATCATACCCATGCCGTGATAAGTATGGAGGCGATGAAGAGGAAAAAGCATGTTTTCACTCAGAAGCCTCTTACCCATACAGTATATGAAGCCAGGGCTCTGGCAAAGGCAGCAAAGGAATACAAAGTTGCAACCCAGATGGGTAACCAGGGACAGGCATCCGATGGACCGCGCAGACTGAGAGAAATGATATGGGATGGTGTAATTGGTCCCGTGAGGGAAGTTCATGTATGGACTGACAGGCCGAATAACGGATTATTCAAAACATACTGGCCACAGGGAGTTCCGAAGCCGATGGAAACACCTCCGGTCCCTTCAGAGCTCGACTGGGATCTCTTTATCGGACCGGCCCCGATGAGACCATATCATCCTGCATATCATCCGTTCAGCTGGAGAGGCTGGTGGGACTTTCGGCACTGGTGCACTCGGTGATATCGGCTGTCATTCGCTCGATCCCATTTTCAGGGCCCTTAAGCTGAAATATCCGACAAGCATCCAGGCCGTTTCAACCCTGGTCAATGAGGAGAGCTATCCTCTGTCGTCTGTTGTCAGATATGAATTTCCGGCACGGGGAGATATGCCTGCAGTCACTCTTACATGGTATGACGGAGGAATGCGCCCCATGCAGATACCCGAAATGGAAGAGGGTATGAAAATGGGTGCCGGAGGAACACTCTATGTAGGGGATAAAGGGAAAATACTCGATGATAATATACTTCCAATGTCATTAAGGAATTCTTATACAATTCCCAAAGCGTATATTCCTTCTTCACCCGGACATGAACAGGAGTGGATAAATGCATGCAAGGGAGGCGCTGCGGCAGGTTCTGATTTCGAATGGGCCGGACCGCTTACAGAAACAGTCCTTCTGGGGAATATTGCAATACGCAAGGAGCTGAAGGAAACACTCAGCGGCAGGCTTCTGAAATTCGATCCGGAGAAATTCTCTTTCCCCGATCTCCCTGAAGCAGATAAGTTCCTTCATACTCAATACAGAGAGGGATGGTCACTATAATTTGTACTTTTATCTGATAGATCCTTTGTGCTCTTTGCGTAAACCTTTGTGTCCTTTGTGCCTGCCTGCTGTCAGGCAGGGTTATATAAAAATTCTTGTTTAACCACAAAGAGCACGAAGGATTTCACAAAGAGACACAAAGGATTACAATAATTAAAGATTGTCATTCATCACTGATAACATGACTAATTAATCAAATATGGAAAAAACGGAAAAGACAACACGTCGGGAATTCATTGTAAAAACGGGAATTGTTACTGCCGGCGTTGCACTGGGCACATCATCATTGACTGCTTCCTCTTATAGCCGGATTTCCGGGGCGAACGAAAAGATAAATGTTGGTTTCATCGGCGTAGGTAACAGAGGCTCCCAGCTTCTGGAGATCTACATGAATCAGCCTGATGTAAACATCGCTGCTTTATGCGATACTTATGAGCCTTATATGTTACGCGACAGAACAAAAGTGCATCCGCGTTACCTTGAACTGGGAGGAAGGATACCAAAAATGGGGGAGATCTTCCCGAATAAGCCGGTGTTGTATAATGATTTCCGAAAGCTTCTGGAAAATAAGGATATAGATGCTGTTTGTATTGCAACGCCCGATCACTGGCATGCGATCCAGATGATCAGCGCCGTAAATGCCGGAAAGGATGTGTATGTAGAGAAACCTCTTACAATCTCCATCCAGGAGGGAAGAGCAATGGTCAATGCACAGGCAGAGACAAAGAGGGTTGTGGCGGTGGGGCTTAACAGGCGCGGTTCTAAAGTATATCAGAAGCTTTTCAGTGAGATCAGCTCAGGAAAGATCGGAAAGATATCAGTAGGGATGGCACACAGGATCGATAATATGTTTCCCGATGGTATCGGAAGAATGAAACCTGAGAATCCGCCGGCAGATCTTAACTGGGATATGTGGCTGGGTCCCAGAGCTTTCAGACCATACCAGTATAATATTCATCCTTACAAATTCCGGTGGTGGAGTGATTATTCCAGCCAGATGGGAAACTGGGGTGTTCATTATATGGATGCTATCCGCTGGATGATGGGCGAAACGGCTCCGGTGGCAATCAGCAATCACGGGGGAAAGTACTTTGTAAATGACGATCGTACGATACCCGATACAATGCAGGTTACATTTGAGTTTAAGTCGGGTGCTATTGTGACTTTCTGCACCTATGAGGCAAGCAGCGGAAACATGTTCAGATACGGTGAACTCGAATTGCGGGGCACTCTTGGTACTGTAAATGCCGATGAGAGGGGTTACCGGATCTATCCGTCGGGGAACGGGCAGTTCCAGACATACAAGCATACATTGAAGGCTGAAGAGTTCAACCTGAAGGATACACTTCAACCGGGTGAAAACATTGGTGACAATGCAGAGAACCTGATAAGGAATTTCCTCGATTGCATTAAATCGCGCGAAACGCCATTGTGCCCAATTGAAGAGGGTCACAGGTCAACAAGCTTTGCCCACCTGGCAAATATAGCACTGGAAGTTAAGGAAAGGCTGCAGTGGGATCAGGTGAAGGAAAGGTTTACAAATAATGAAAAAGCAAATACCCTACTTCATTATGAGTACCGTAAACCCTGGAAACTTTGAAGAAAACTTTTGTAATATTAAAAATAAGGAAATTACAGAGTTACACAGAGGGTTCACAGAGTTACACAGAGTTGAATTCTCTGTGGCTCTCTGTGGCCCTCCGGATCTTCTCTGTGTAAGTTCTTAAAAAAAATGGAACAATGAGACAAAACAGAAGAGAATTTATAACAACAATGGCAGCAGCAGGCGCCGCAATGCCTTTTACTAAATTCCGGTTATCGGAGACAGTAAATCCCCCGGCGAAAAAGTTTCCGGTAAGCCTCTTTTCAAAACCTATTGATGCATTCGACTTTGGCTTTATGTGCGAATGCCTTAACAGATCGGGCATTGAGGGATTTGACCTGACTGTTCGTCCCGGCGGTAAAGTAATCCCCGAAAAGGTTGAGGAAGATCTGCCACGTCTGGCTTCTGAAGCAAAAAAATTCAACCTTGTCATCGATATGATGGTGACCGCCATTCTATCCCCTGATGATCCCTTTGCAGAAAACATCCTTAAAACAGCAGCTTCGTCGGGTGTAACCCATTACAGACTAGGATGGGCGGAATACAATAATGAAAAAGGGATTTTGGGGACCCTGCAGGAATACAAGCATGCATTAACCGGCATTGCAGGATTGAATAAGAAATACAAGATCCATGGTGGTTATCAGAACCATGCCGGGGCCAGAATTGGCGGTCCCGTATGGGATCTTTATGAACTCCTTAAGGACCTTCCTCCGGAGAATATAGGATGCCAGTACGATGTGCGGCATGCAATGGTTGAAGGTGCAAATTCCTGGGTGCTCGGGATGAAGCTTCTTGCTCCTTATATTAAAACACTGGCCATCAAGGATTACACATGGCAGCCCATAAATGGTATGCCTGCAGCAGTCACTGTACCATTGGGAGAGGGGATAGTGAACTGGGATCTTTATTTTAAGACAATTAAGGAACTGAATCTTACAGCTCCCATGACACTCCATGTTGAGTACCCGTTATTTACCAAAGCTGAGGAAACCTATCCGCTTGCCCGGAAACAGGATATTATTGTGGCAAAATTTAAGAAAGATATGGACTTCCTTAACGGATGCCTGTCGAAATATGGCTTAGCCTGAACATAAGATGACAAACCGCCGGAAATTTATAAAAACCAGCCTCCTGGCTGCCGGAGCAGCAGTAGTTGCATCACCGCTTGAAGCTCTCGTATCGTCCTGCAAAACTGCCGGACAGAAAATGATCACTATCTCAAAAGTCAGTTCCAATTTCGAGAGAGAACCTCTGATCCGTCCTTTCGGATTTAAAGGAGGCTATATGAGAGAGATATGGCAGACAGTTTCTTATCTTGAAAGCAGTTCGGGCGCTCATTCGATAGGGCTTTGCACCCAGAGTGTTCTCTGGTCGGATGCATCCGTATTTGCTTCACATTCCGAAAGCGGAGGCAATGCATTGATGTATGCCATGACGGAAAGAGCAATGCAACTGGTAAATGGTCAGACATTTACATCACCGATTGAACTTCTGGATGCAATTTTGCCAGAGGTATATTCATTTGGACAAAAGGTCACCTCAAATCAGAAGTTGAGAAAAACATTTGCCCTCAATGCACTGGTTGGCCTGGATAATGCCGCATGGCTTCTGTATGCAAAAGAGAAAAAGATCAGCACTTTTGACGGATTGATCCCTGCTGAATATAAGCCGGCTCTCTCCAGCAGGCACGATAAAGTGGCTGGGATCCCGCTCATGGCTTATGCCATTCCTATTGAGGAGATAAAAGCAGCTACAGATGAGGGTTATTTCTTTATGAAGATCAAAATAGGTCAGCCCGGTACGCAGGAGGAGATGCTGGAAAAGGACAAAGAAAGGCTGACTGCAATTCATAAGGCTATAGGGGATGTTAAGACTACATATACAAAGAACGGGAAGCTGCCTTATTATTTTGATGCAAACGGAAGATATGAGAAAAAGGAGACTCTGATGAAGCTTCTGGATCATGCGAAAAGCATAGGAGCTTTCGATCAGATTGCCATCATTGAGGAACCTTTTCCCGAAGAGCTTGAGATTGATGTAAGCGATATTCCCGTAAGGCTTGCTTCCGACGAAAGCGCACATACTGTTGAGGATGCCGTAAAACGCATCGAGATGGGGTATAAAGCAATAGCATTAAAAGCAATTGCCAAAACTCTCAGTATGACAATGAAGATCGCACAGGCCGCCCATGAGAGGAACACACCCTGCTTCTGCGCCGATCTTACTGTTAATCCCGTACTCGTGGAATGGAACAAGAATGTGGCTGCAAGACTGGCTTCATTTCCGGGAATAGGCAATCTGGGGCTGGTTGAAAGTAATGGTCATCAGAATTACCTGAAATGGAACGACATGCTCGGATATCATCCAAGGAAAGATGCTCCCTGGGTTACTGTAAAAAGAGGTGTTTACGAGCTTGATAAGGAGTTCTATAAAACCGGGGGAGGCATATTTGATGAGATGCCTCATTATGAGGAAATGTTCAAGACTGTATAAAAAAGATTTAACCACGGTGTTCACGGAATCCCGATAGTTATCGGGACTCCGTGTAATTCAGTGGTTAAAAAATTATTGCTCCCAGTCATCCGTCCGGAATGATGAAGCAGGCAGTCCTTCAATATTAAAAAGGTCGCCGATTATAAAATCTTTAAAAGCATATCTGACAGCCACCGGTTCATTTACAAGCGGTGAAAAGAGTGTGATGCCCGTTCCGGTAATGAAAGCCTGAGCTGGGTAAAAGCGTTTATTTGCTCCGGCAACTTCAAAGCAGGTCAGCTCTTTCCCGAATGATGTAAGTCCGTTTGGAGCATTGTTGAATGTAAGTTTCACCTGAGTCCCTTCAACTTTCATTTCGTTCAGTACCGGTCCCTCGCACGGGAATCCTTTTTTACCATACGTTTTAGCGAGTGCAAGATACGCTAGCCTGTCGCCTGCAGCTTTCTTGTTTGCAGGATGAATGCAATCTTTTTCGCCAGTATCCATAATACATGCCATCCCGAAATTTGGTATTGCGGTTGATGCCTTCAGCTGTGCTTCGCGCAGAAATGCGGAGTTTGCTCCTGTGGGTCCGTAATCGAACGGTGCTATCTGAACATAAAACATTGGAAAATCACCGACATCCCATATGGTCCTCCAGTTAAGTGCAAGTCCGGGCATAAGCTTTTCATATTCTTTGTATTCATTTCTGTTCGATTCCCCCTGATACCAGATCGCTCCCCTGATCCCGTAACCGGCAATCGGGTTTATCATTGCATTATAAAGGACTGTGGGAGTCTGCGGTGAAAGCTTTTCCTGCTGAATACTCTTGTCGGGAAGCTTAACCCAGTCGAAATTTTTGAATCCTGCCTCGCTCATCCATGGTTCTATCCTTGTGCCTCCCCAGCTCGTATTGATCAAACCTACAGGCACTCCCAGCGATCTGTTCAGCATGAGGCCGAAAAAGTATGCAGTTGCGCTGAAATCGCTTACATTTTCAGGTTCACAAAGTTTCCATGATCCGTTGAAATCATCAAGCGGAGTTAAGCTGGTCACTTTGGGAACGGTTATCAGTCTGATCGCAGGATTGGAAGATGAAGCTATAAATTCGATTGACCCGCTTATCGGCTGATTGCGGTAACCCTTCACCGGCATCTCCATATTTGATTGCCCGGAGCAGACCCATACTTCGCCAATCATTACGTTCTTAAGGACCCTGGTTTTTCCTTCACTGATTGTAATTGTGTAAGGTCCTCCGGCAAAAGGTGTTGTTACCTTTACCTTCCATTTCCCATCCGATCCTGCTCTTGCAGAATACGATTTTTTATTCCACGAGGTAGTTATCCTTACTGTGGAGCCGGCAGTTGCGGAACCCCAGATGGCTGCATCAGTCTGTTGCTGCATAACCATGTTGTCTCCGAAAATCGCCGGAAGCTTTACTTCTCCCTGTGCAAATAATGAAAATGCAAGGAAAGTTAAAACCAGCGCATTGAATTTGAATACAGATACTTTCATATGATTATTTTATTTGATTTGTTGATTATAAATTCGGAACCAAAGTATATATTTTATTGTAATCTACGTATTTTAATACGTTTTTATATACATAATTAAAATACGTTTTTAAATACGTTTTTCTCTATTATGTTATCGATTTGATCTGATCCATTACGTTATCCTGGTCGAAGACTTTCTTCCAGTCGTCTTTGATGAATTCCTGTAAACCTCTTGCGAGCGCTTTATTTGCAGCATCGGAGAAGACAGCGCCCGGCAGTTCATCAAAGAGGACAGCCATCTGGATGCGGAGATGGCCAAGCAGGAAATCTCTTGCAGCTTCTGCAGGTACGCCTCTGCTTATTACTTCATCGAGACCCTTCCTGATAACATAAACACATGTTGACGCGAGAGTCTCCACCAGCGCCGGCTCGAGCAATCCCATCTGTTCAACGGTGATCCTGTGTGCTTTTGAGACAGGTGCATAGAATATGCGGGCAAGCTCTTCTCCTTTTTTGTAGTCCTTTTCATTGCCTTTCATAAGTGCGCAAACAATTGCCTGTCTGGCAGCGGTGCCTCCGAAATGGTCGTTCATTGCTTCCCTGTCGGGTTCCCAGTTGAAAATTGAAGGATGTGTGGGGTGTGTCACAAAATATGAAATATCATCCCTGTGAAACAGCTTTCCCGCTAGTGCTGCTGCCGGATCGAGAGTAATTACCATTGATCCCTTCTTCATCCGGGGAATTATATTTCCGGAAACCCGTTCAAGTGCAACATCAGGTACTGCAAGAATAACAATGTCCGCACCCGGAATACATTCCTCCTCGCTGCAGACTGTTACACCTTTCTCCTTAAGTTTGAGGATTCCTACAGGGTTCACCTCGAGATAGGATATTTTGTGGTTTGACCTTATCAGGTTGCTTGTAAGCCGCAGACCCATTTTGCCTCCTGCACCAACTAAAGTGACTTTTGGCATTGTAAGATTTCTTAATTTATTTAAAATCATCGATTTTGATAGTTTTTCCATTTTCGGCTGATTCATAACTTGCCCATATAAGCCTTACGGTCTCAAGGTTATCGCTCCCTGTATTTTCAGCAATGCCTTTTCCTGTCATATCTTCGAGAATGTTCCTGTTTATATGAATACCGCTTTCGTGGTTTACAATATAATCAGGATCGGCCCAGGAGTATGACGGGAATTTTACCGTTTCTGATATTGTGCCCATTTTTGTTGTTGTCCGTATTTCAAATTTCGGGCCAAGATATACTGATCCGTTTTCACCTTCAACCATTATATAGAGTGTGGAAAATGAATCGTTCTCTACTATTGAGGCATAAGAAAGTTCCGTGTAAAGTGGAATTCCGTTTTTCATTTTCATCATTGCAACTGCCAGATCTTCTCCTTTGATCCCTTTGCTGACCGATCTGGTGTGGCACCATACCTCTTCACATTCCCCGAAGAGGAATCTGATGACGTCGAACACATGAGATCCCATATCGGTGAGGATGAAATGATCGAGCTCCTTCAGGAAAGGCTGGTTGTCGAAGACCGGAAATCCTGAAAGGAAAGAAACACGGGCTTTAAATATCTTTCCGGTCACTCCGGAATCAATGATCTGCCTGAGCCTTCTTACAGGCGCCTGCCACCGGTAGTTTTCATGGATATACAGCCTGGCGCCGGCATCAGAACAGATATGTACCATTTTCTTTGCAGTTGTGAAATCCGGAGCCATGGGCTTCTGGCAAATAATCTTTTTCACACCGTATTTCACTGCCATTTCTACAAAATTAGCATGAGTATCCACATCGGTAATGATATCGACGAAATCGATCTTTTCTTTTCTGAATAATTCTTCAGGATCATCATAAATCCCTGGTACCCCGAAAAATTCAGCTATTTTTTCAGCTTTTGATCTTGTCCGGTTATACACTGCAACAAGTTCTGTTCCGTCAAGCTCACTCCATGCCCCGATCTGGAATTTTGACCAGAAGCCGCATCCTAGAACAGCGAATTTTAATTTTGTCATCCTTTAAGCTTTTGTTTATTGTCCTGGATTTTTAAAACCTTTTGATGCATCGTCAATAACAAGTATCCAGTCATTGCCTCTTCCGTTTGAAGGAGGTGTGAATTTTATGCTGACTTTTCCCGGGAAGGTTCCTATCCGTTGTGATTCCCCTGACCTCGGATCGTACCAGTAAGCATTGATTTTTTCAGCGCCGATTTTTTCGGGTATAACATTCGCGCTCCATCCGGTAGGGAAATAGATGAAAGCATAACCCTCACCTCTTGTGGCAACCACATAATCTGTTTCAGGGAAATACGACGGTGCTATCATCGACTGGTCGGGTATCCGTGAAAGGAAAGGACGGGATTCCAGCAACCTTCTGGCATGCATAAGATCCCATGCTCCCGGCAGTCCGAGGACATCGTACCAGTTATTTCTTGCCAGGCCCACAGCCTCACGCTGCGGAGTTTTCATCTGCCATACCGGATGGCAACCGTATGTATGGCCAAGGGCGCCGCTGAAGAGATTCCAGTATAATGCCTGCCTTACATCGGCATCATTGAACCACCCGAGAACTTCCGGGTTCCAGCCGACAGGATGATCTTCATACCTGGGCTCTCCGTCGAAACATGGCTTTACAGGCTTCAGGTTATAATCATTCACAACGATCCTTTTATATATTGCATAGCTCCTTTGTCCATGGCCGGTCTGGCACATATTGAAATCGAGCCAGGCACTGTTATGGAACCATTCCGATGAGCTTCGCTCTCCCCATGGATGAAAAGTCATCAGATGATTCTTGTCAACCGACTTGATACCTTCAGCCAGTGCTTCCCAGACAGGCTTATTGTCTCCTCCTCCGTCGCGGTCGCCGCCATTGATCCAGATAATGTTCGGGAAATCCTTATAGCGGTTGCCTATCCATTGTCCGTATCTGAACGCGTTGTCTTTATTGAAAATTACCGGGCCTGTTCCCCATCTTTTATCCACCTTATCTCCCCATGTGGGCAGAAGACCAATGAAGATGCCTTTTTCCGAAGCTTTTCTGATTACCCAGTCGACATGTTCAAAATATGCTTCATCCGGTTTCAGCGGATCATTATCTATCAGCGGTTTGTTGCCTTCAGCATTGGGAGTATTCAATCCATCCAGCTCTGCCAGTGCGACTGCCTGTATGACAGTGAATCCCTGAGTACGACGGGTCTCAAGGTATTTCTCTGTCTCCTCCTTATTCAGACGATGGAACAGCTCCCAGCCCGTGTCGCCCAGATAAAAGAAGGGAGTATTATCTTCAAAGACGAGGAACCGTTTATTTTCAGAGATCTTCAGCTTTCCATGGGAGAGATCTGCTGACACGCCTTTCCAGGGATTATCCTGGGAGTGTAAAGTGAAACAGATGGTGCTGACACCAATAAGCAGACTAATTATCTTCTTCATATTTAAATATTTAACAACAAAGAGCACAAAGGTTTGCACAAAGGGCACAAAGGTTTTAGTTATGCAAATCGTGAATATACAATAAGAACGAGACCGATTATATAACAAATAAACATAAGTGTAAGAAGTGTGTTTGTTCCCTTCGGTGCATCTTTGAACTCCTTCCACAGAAAAATTCCCCATAATGCTGCCACAACCGGTGCTGCATTGCTGAGGCCATAGGAAATTGCAGGGCTAGCTGCTCCTACCGACATAAAGCTCACCGAATTGCCGAGGCACCATATTGCCCCTCCGAGCATTCCGATAAGATGAGCTCTGGTGCTTCCCTTTACCCATTGGCCAATAGTTACCGGTTCGCCCTGTACGGGTTTTGCCATGAAGAACGGATTGACGATAAGGGTACTGATAAGCGCGCCAAGTGAAAACAATACGACAGCCGTATATGAACTTATCTTCCCGTCATCAGCAGGTGAAAAATCTGTTGCCAGTGATGCTGCAACGAACCTGTAAAAGAAAGCAATACATAAACCTGCGAGCAATGCCAGCAGAATTCCTTTGAATGTTGGCTTTTTCTGCCGGGCAGCCAGCTTTTTATATGATTGCATACTAAGGAGAATGGCCATTACTATTATGCCTGTACCGGTAAAAAGGAAAGCAGGATTGCCTTCCGGCTTGCCGATATAATTTATGAAGATGCCAAGTATCCAGCCTAATCCTCCGCCTATCGGAAATGCAACCGACATCCCTGCAATAGATATGGATGCAACGAGCAGCAGGGTCCCTATATTCCAGATAAATCCTCCAAATGCAGCTGAAAGAAGGTTTTTTGTATCAGCCTGAGCCAGGTCGGGAAGAAAACTGCGTCCCTGGTTACCGAAACTTCCAAAAGTAAAGGCCATCAGAAGTGCAAAAAGAAAGATGCCGATTGAGTAATCCCAGTAAAAAAGTTCAAAACGCCATTCCTTTCCGATAAGATTCTGGGTATTCTGCCACGATCCCCAGCAGATCATTGCAATGACACATAAAAATACTGCAAGCGCGTAATTTTGTACAAGTACCATGGGTAATAAAGGTTAATCGCTTATAAAAATAATAACAAATAAGTACTTAAAGTGAGATAGAGTTTACCTGCCTGCCGTCAGGCAGGGAGTTTTTAAAGTTAAAAAAAATGAGAGGACAATAGCATTATGATTATGAATTTTAATCCATATATTTTATTAATCCATTAGTGTTTCAGCCAACCTTCAACAAAGTTAACTGAACAAGGCTCAAGTGAAAAGCTTTCATCCGATTTAATGACTTTCTCTGCGGTGTTGCCAGTCCACCGGTAGTCTGATATCGCTTCAGAAAAGTTCCCTGAATGCAGGGATCTTATCCTGAATAATCCCGAACAGCAACTTATCCTTACAATCTGCTCCTGGTCCGTTAGATTTACAATCAGCCCTCGGACCTTCTTCCCGTCAGTCAATGCCAGACATTCTGTTTTGCCGGGATGTGAACTGACGGTTCTTACAACATCCATATCTTTGTTTGCAAGAAGAAATCTGAATACAAAATATACGGGAAATACCTTACCTTTTAATGCAGGGAACTGATCCGGCCATTGTGAGTCCCGGTCTCCCTGGATGATTCCCCTTTCCCCGGTGGTTTCATAATATGTAATACTTTCAGCATCCGATTCACACAGATACTTCAGACTTCCGGCAGTCCAGCAGGCGCCATACAATGACAATTGACGGGTGTCAACCTGTGGAGGCATCATCTTCCCTTCATCCGGGAGCTCAAAAAACGAAGCATTTGCATTAAATCGTCTTGCTATTGTCACCGGCGAAACACAGATCCCTTTATTCCCTGCAAACTGTACTGCGCTTCGGACCAGATCCTTCTGTGCAACCAGGTTTTCTGTTAAAGTGTAATTGTCTGAGGCATGTTCCTGAGGATGAATCGAAAATGAGATAAAATCATTCCCGGTGTCAGCAGGTCTGTTCCTGTTAAGCTGGGCAAAATTTGCATTGGTACCGGTACCAATCCTTGCCGATTGTATTTGTTCCCTGATGACAGGAATTAATTCAAGGGCTATTTTTTCGGGTGTTGAAGGATGATCTTTGTGAAATATGATAACTGATCTGACTGATGGTTTGCTTAAGGAATACCAGCGTAAAAAACTCTTTATCTGATCGGGGTAATTATCATCGAAAAACAGGGCAAACATCATTGGCCAGCCCAGATCGGACGAATCCTTAATCCCATTTTCAGCCTTTTTATGCCAATCCGGGTTGGACAGGATCAGGTCAATCCGGTAATGATCAAAGTGAAGAGCTCTGAGTTGCTTTTTTTCAGTGGCACTCAGGGGAAATGGCCTCCCTGACTGGCATATTCCGAATTCAGGAAGTCGTACTATATGTTCCGGCATCAGCATGATTGATGTAATACTATCAGTTTCACCGATCTCTTCCGGATTTCCTTCAACATGAAGTGAGATTATCTGGGATATAACAGTTCCCTTTTCTACCTGGGCGGGAAAGGGTAATGAAAGCGGAGTGGAATAAGTCTTAAATGAATCATCTGACCAGTTCCGCTGATCCTCTGTTTCAAAAATATCACCTTCAAAGTCGAGCCTGCAATTCAGTCCTCCCGTCATCCATCTCATCGACTTTATATCCCTGAATGCCTGGTGCGGACTTATTTCCTCAGGGAAAAATGACTGTTCGACAGCCCCGTCAGTATGTTCTATAATACAGTTCTTTCCGGCACATTCTTCAGTCGGGTGAAGTACACACAATCCGATCCTGTTCTTGCTGAATGTCCTCATGGCTTCTCCTTTGAAGGTGAATATCAATGTATTGTCTGATTCAGCGGAAATTGAAACATGTGCCTGAAAATCGATTTCATCTGATTTGAAATGCGCCTCAAATGATATGAAGACAGAATCCTCATTTAACAACATCAGTTCACCCTTAATTTCGGGTTTTAGTGTCAGCCATTCTTTATCACGTACGGCAGGATATATCATCCTTAATATCTCCGTATCACCCACTGAGATATTCCGGATGTTACCCTCCTCAAAATTCAGAGATAACTTGCCAGCCGTATGTTTACACTGTTTTGGCCATGGATGGCCGCCGTGAAGGAAGATATCTTTGTTTTGCTTCATAGTTTAGCGCAGGATAATCAGATGGTGATAATATTATTCGGGTTTAAGGAATGCGGCGCCCCTTTTTTCTTTCAATCTGCCGGCAAGTGAACTGACAAGCTGAGCATATTCCTGTTTTCCAGACAGATTAATATTTTCATCCGGATCGGTCGTATGGTCATAAAACATATTTGCGACTGTTGAGTCGTTTTTGTTTATCCATTCTGTATAGAAATGATTTTCTTCGATCAGGGTGACTCCATTATTGAATTTGCAGACTGCAAAATCCTCTTCGCTCTTTTCAGGTTTCTTCAGTCTTTTCACAAGGCTCTGGCCTTCAAGGTGGTGAGGTAAGTCAAGTTCTGAAAGCTCACAAAGGGTTGGGTAAATATCAATAAACTCGGTAATGTTAGTGTTAGTTTTTCCATTTGTCAGTCCGGGTACTTTAATTATAAGCGGAGCATTTAGTGAGGTGTTGAAATTGCAGTGTTTGCACCACATTCCGTGTTCTCCCAGGTTCCATCCATGATCACCCCACAGAATGACAATTGTATTATCCGATAATCCGTTTTTTTCAAGTTCTTCGAGCACTGCTCCGATGAGGGCATCAGTGTAACTGACGCAGGCATAATATCCATGTCTCAGTTTATTTGCAGCCGAATCAGTCAGAGCACCCTTTTCAGGTATGGAATAATATTGTCTCAGTTCACCCCAGTTATGAATTGCCTGTCGGGGAGCATCCGCAGGAGGATCAGGATTTTGAGCAATGCCGATTTCCGACGGATCATACAGATCCCAGTACTTTTTTGGTGCATTGAAAGGTAGGTGGGGTTTCAGGAATCCGACTGCAAGGAAAAAAGGCTTACCGGAATTCTTTAGTTTCCTTATCGACCGGATAGCTTTTTGAGCAGTCTTGCCGTCGAAATATGAAGTGTCGGGAACATCGGCCGCTTCGAAGGGCATTCCTCTTTTTATCAGTGTATCGATCAGGAGGTTATCTTCTGTAACATAATTTCGCCATGTTCCTGCTCCTGAAGGTCTCCATTCTTCGTCCCAGGCATTTATACAATCACCTTCGTTATGAAATATTTTGCTAAGAGAAACGGTATGGTATCCGTTCTTTCTGAAATGTTCGGGAAGGGTAACAGCAGCAGGATAATCCTTATCGGCTCGTGTATCGAAGGTCAGAAACCTGTAGCTGGTTGGCCTGGTACCTGTCAGAAGGCTTGCCCTTGATGCCCCGGAAACCGGAACGTTGCAGTATGCTCTTCTGAATGTAACTGATTGGGATGCAAGTCTGTCGATGTTCGGAGATGAAATTATATTGTTGCCATAGCAACCCAGTTCGGGCCGGAGATCATCAACAGCTATGAAAAGGAATATTCGGTCTCCGGTCCTCTGCACTGTTTCGCTTATCATGCCTGTTCTGGCATGCAGCGGTTGCCAGCAGGCTGAGTCCAAGAAAAAGAGGCATTTGATAATTTATCTCCTTCATGATTTTTGATTTAAATGTTAAAGTATAGACAATTAGTAAGAATCTGCAAAATATTGGGTGTGTTAAATTTACATCGCACTTATTATCAAACGCTTTAAATTTCAAATTCTTACCCCCTTTCTTATTTCCCCCAGTGGGGGAAGGTCGGGAAGGGGGTAATAAATGTAATTTTGTGAACCTGGATCTATTCATGTTTAACGTTAGTTATATAATTTTAAAACCAGGGTCATATTGATCAAATTTAGAGATTTTGAATTGAATAAAGATGCATGGGACAGGAAATGCTGTGTACGAAAATTGTATTTTTATAGAACCTGAAAAAATCTTTATATGAAAAGAATAATCATTAGTGTGCTGATTTCTTTATCTGTCATTTCATTGAAAGGACAGATCCCCGGTAAAAAAATTTCACTCAACGGTGTGTGGGATTTTGAACAGACTACAAATGGTTTTCCTCCTGAAACATTTACACGGAAGTGTCCTGTCCCGGGACTTATACACCTTGCAGAACCAAAGATTGATGCTTTCGACAATTTGTTTCAGACACCGGAGAAATCTTTTTACGAGGAGACTTCTGATTACAGGATGATAAAATATAAGCCAATGTACAGCTGGTACCGTAGTGTCGTTGACCTGCCTGAATTACAGGAAGGTACAGAAGTAATGCTGACTATCCTGAAGAGCCAGTATGTAACTCAGGTGTACATAAATGGTCATGATGCAGGACAGTCAGTTGCCTGTTACACACCCATCAGGCTTAGAGTAACAGGATGGCTTAAGCCCGGCCGGTCAAACGAGATCCTTATCCGGGTAGGGGAAAGAATATGGCTGCCTCCATGGGCCGCAGGCAGCACTGACAAGGAAAAGGCGAACTATATACCGGGTATATGGGATGATGTCTTCCTCTCATTTTCCGGGAAGCAAAAAATCCTTAAATCACTTATACTGCCTTCTGTGAAGGAGAATACTGTTACTGCAAAGTTTAAGGTGCGGAGTTTTTACCCCCAGCAGGTGAAGTATGGTGATCCGATGCTTGACAGTGTTAAAATAAACGTAGTCTTAAAAGAAAAAACATCAGGATCTGTGTTATCAGAGGCTTCAGTATCCGGGAGCGCTATCCGGGATAATGAATCAGAACTTGAGTTGAAGATCCCTGTCAGGGATTACAGGTTATGGTCGCCTGAATCTCCCTTCCTGTATGAGGCTGAAATTAAGCTTTATGACGGTAAGGTGCTTTCTGATAATATTTCTGAGGTTTTTGGAATGCGGGATTTTGAAAGGAAGGGCAAATATTTCTATCTGAACAGGGAGAAATACATATTAAGGGGAACGAATATTACATTGCATCGTTTCCTGGAAGACCCTGATTGCCGTGCTTTGCCATGGGACAGGGAATGGGTGAAAAGGATGCTTATCGATGATCCGAAGAAGATCGGGTGGAATGCCATGCGGATATGTGTCGGGCTGGTACCTGATTTCTGGTATGACCTGGCAGATGAATATGGGATAATGTTCCAGAATGAATGGATGTACTGGCAGAACCACGGTTGGGATCAGCAGATAAGAGAAGAGTATACCGACTGGGTATGGAGTGATGGTAATCATCCGGGTATAGTGATATGGGACGCAATAAATGAGAACTGGAATGCATTTATAGGAAATGTTCTTATACCTGAGCTTCAGCAACTGGATCCGACCAGGATCTGGGATGCCGGGTATATGACAGCTTCCGAAATGGAAACGGAAGATCCTGTTGATGAGCCTCACCCGTACAGAGCAGGGTGGGGGTTTAATAATTCACAGGATCCTGCAGAATATATCACAAAGAATCCTTACCGCTTAGGAAAGATCGATGACTGGGAAGAGGGGCACAAAAGATATCTGACTGCTTCTGCGGCACAGCTGGTCAACGAATATGGCTGGAACTGGCTCTGGAGGGACGGACAGCCGGCAAAATTAACGAAGAAAGCTTACGATTATCTTATCGGTGCAGATGCAACACCGGATCAAAGACGTGAATTTCAGGCATACTGGCTGCAATGTGAAACGGAATGGCTCAGGGCTGAGAGATCATTTGCGGGAGTACTTGCATTTACCCACCTTACAAATAATTATGGCTTCACGGGAGACTGGTACATCAATGATATAAAAGATCTTGAGACAGGACCTTCTTTTGCCTGGTTCAGACATGCATTTGCCAGTGCAAATGTTTTCATTGATCTTGCCGATCAGAGATATTTTCCTAATGGTAACTATGAACCAAAACAAAAGGTTGATTTTAATCTTGTCGGCGTAAATGATAATCCGGAAGGGGTTTCCGGCAGAATTGAACTTTATCTGCTTGGTACCGGCAATAAGGTCTTAAAAACAATCAGGACCGAAATTACAATACCTCCTTTTGGCAGGATGGATCAACCGGTTTCGCTTCATCTGCCTTCAAAATCAGGAGGTTATCTGGTTGAAACAAAATTCAGGCCATCAGGAAGCAATCAGATCCTTAAGAGTCGCAGATATATAAAAATTGGTGATTCAGGTCAGATGATATTTCCTGAAACAAATCCGTGATATTCATTGATTAGTGTTTGTCCATAAAGTAAGATGTTTTTAATTTAGTTTGAATATCGAACAAGGATTAACGATTTTTGATTTTAGAATTAGAAAGAGAATCAGTTGATTATGCCAAACTTCATAAATCGTTAATCGATGTTCCTTGTTCTTAAATCAAAAAAATGCCACTTTAAAGACAAGCACTAATTAAGCAGATAAGACTACCCTTAATATTATAGTTTGTTATCAGAATTCAATTCTTTTAAGATATTCCGATGCTGACCGGAGGCAGGCAATACCATCGGGTACGTTGTCACGTTCGACCAGATAGTGATTAATGCCCTGCTTATGAGCTTCACTGAACAGTGAAGGGAAATTTATTATTCCGCTTCCCGGACATTCAAAATCCATTCCTTCACCAGGAGCCATATCCTTGACATGGAGTATTAAGGATCTTCCCGGATATTTTTGCATTACTTTCAGTGGATCGCTGCCGCCTTTTTTCACCCAGTAAAGATCAAGTTCGCAAAAAACCTGCGATTTGTCGGTGTTATCCATCAGAAAATCAAACGGAAGTCCCTTTTCCATCGGAATAAATTCCTTATCGTGGTTGTGCCAGCAGAATTTCAATCCGTTATCGTGGCAAAGTTTTCCGAGGTAATTTAACCTTTCAGCACTTTTTTTACATTCATCGAGCTTGAAAGGACCTCCGCTGTACCATGGCCAGTATGTTACAGCAATTTTCATTTCAAGCTTGTGGAGCAATCCGAAGGTCTTGAGAAGTTCATCATCCCCGGCTGTGAAATTTATTCCTCCGGCAACAGGAATGAGACCGATCTCTTTAAGGAAGGCCAGGTAACTTTCCGCCGAATCACCAAGAAAATTTCCTGTCTCGATCTCAGTGTACCCGAATGAGGCAGCCTGTTTGAGTACCGCCTTCCAGTCGCCTTTAAGTTCATTTCCTATTATTCCTGATATGAAGCCGAAGTTTTTCAGCTTCCTGTCCTGGTTAACTAAAAAGGTATCAGGTAAAAATGCGGCGGTAACTATTGCTGCTGCCGACCCTGTTATAAATTTCCTTCTTGTTATCATTGTTGAGAGTATTTATCTATTTTATAAACAAATAAGTTTTCCCTCCTTTTGAAGGAGGGGTAACTTTTATCCCCAAAACTCCTTAGGTTGACGGCTATGCCCCCCGCCCCTCGGAGGGGGGAGTCAGGCAATCGACACTTCCTGGTCTGAGCTAAAATGCCGGCAAAGTCCATGGTTCCCTGTAAACCGGTGTGATCAGCTCATTTGCTGCTGAACTGTTTGTAAATCTATTGTTGGCATCATCCCACAGAAGTACAGGTTCTCCGGTTCTGGCAGCTATATTGGGGATATGGACATGCAGGGCAGCAGCTCTTCCTGTTTCAGGAGGACAGGCAGGTTTGCTCACTGTCCTGATACAATCCAGAAAATTCTTTACATGATCGCCATGAGATTCTTTCCCCTCAGTGATTTTATATTCTTCGGTCTTCGGCTTTTTAGTCTGGCTGTCCCATTCAGGATTCAGGATCAGTTTTGAACGATCAAGCACAATGGTTCCGAGATCTCCGATAAAGACCAGACCATAGGAAGAATCGTAAGGCCCTTTTTCAACTCCTGCCGTCATATCCCAGTTAATGACAAAGTCCTCTTTTGGATAAATAACTGACATTGAATCAAAGGTTTCACGACTTCTTTTTTCATGATAGGTATTTGCACCGTAAACCAGAACTTTTTCAGGGGGCTTGGAAATATCTTTTGCCCAGAGACCGATATCGAGCAAATGGACGCCCCAGTCGGACATCAGTCCGCCACCATAATTCCAGAACATCCTCCATACTCCGTGGAACCTCGTTTTGTTAAATGTTCTTTGTGGTGCGGGACCAAGCCACATATCGAAATCAACACCTGCAGGAACAGGTTCATCGGGGATAATACTCTGGCCGACACCATAATTAAAATTCGCCCATATATTTACTCTCCTGAGTTTGCCTATCCTGCCGGTCTTTATAAGTTCCATCGCTTTCTGAAAAACAAGGCCGCTTCGTTGCTGTTGTCCGATCTGAACCACCTGTTTGTTGTAATAGTTGGCCGCCCTCACCATAATATTACATTCTGCAATGGTGTTTGCCATTGGCTTTTCGCAATAAACGTGCTTCCCGGCCTGGAGGGCATTAACTGTTATAAGACAATGCCAGTGATCGGGAGTCCCGACGATGACTGAATCTATGTCCTTTTGCTCCAGTAATTTTCTGAAATCCTTGTAAAGTTTTGGCGATTGATTGAATTTCTTACGGACCTCCGCTGATCTCTCATTAAGAATGGAATCATCGATGTCGCACATTGCGACGCAATTGACACCCGGATTTGAAAGATGATGCTGAAGGATGCCGAAGCCCATATTCCTGCACCCGATAAGTGCCACGTTGATGCTGTCGGTGGGCGAAACCTTTGGGGGCCATAGCTTTGAAGGAATGATATTAGTCATTCCCAATCCCGCCGTGGTTAATGTTGTTTTGTGGATAAATTTTCTCCGGTCCATTTTCTAAAAGTTGATTGGTTGGTTTATTTTGAAATTTTTTCGATAATAACATCATCCCGATCAAATAACCCTTCTTTAAACTGTAAACCTAATCCTGGGAGTTCCGGGGGTAGTACATGTCCGTTCTTTACCTGAGGCGGGTTTGCAAAATACAGCTTGTCCCTGTCATGCCATGTGGGATAAACGCTTTCAACGTAAAAGAGATTTGTGATTGCTGCTGCAAGATGGACGGATGCGTACCACAGGACAGGACCTCCTGCTGTATGCATCATAGTAGGAATGTAATATGTGTTTGCCATATCCGAGATCTTCTTACCCTCCGATATCCCTCCGCACCACGTAAGATCGTACATAGCAATGGATCCTGCTTTGGCTTCAAACATCTCCCGGAATCCGAACCTTGAGGCAAGTCGTTCACTTATAACAAGAGGAATAACAGATTCCTGTTCGAGACTTACATAAGCCTGAATATTATCCTGGAGAAGCATATCTTCGAGGAACAGGATTTCATAAGGTTCCAGGGCATGAGCTATACGTACAGCGCTGGGAAGGTTCCACATACTGTGAAATTCACAGCCAATTTCAAGTTCTTTCCCCACCGTTTCTCTGACTCTTTTTATCCAGTCAAGTCCTTCATTGATATCTTTTATGGAAATGTATTCCCCGTTATTTTTGGCAGCTGCTTTATCAAACGGGCAGAACTTGATGGTTTTTATACCTTCCGATACAAGGAATTCAGCAATCTTTTCGAGGTCATTTTCCAGTGTCCATCCATTGATTGCCCTGGAATTTGTATAAGTATTATAAACCCTTATTTTTTTATTTATGGATCCTCCAAGAAGCTGATATAATGGCATGTTACAAACCTGTCCCATTATATCCCACTGGGCAATATTGATAGCTGATAGTGCACGCATTTCTGCTCCGCCGGTACCGTGGAAGGCGTTCTGCCTGAAAATTCTCTCCCATGTTTGTTCGATCTCCAGTGGATTGGTCCCCAATAATTTACCTGCCCAGCTATGCCATTCAAGATCCTTGAATGCAGAAGAGTTTGCTTCATTGAAAGGATAGGTCTCTCCTGTTCCTGTTATACCCCTGTTCGTGTGAATCCTGATCCACATCCAGTTTGCATTTCGGAACCTGACGGTCTCCAGACCAGTTATCTGAAGTCCATCAGTAAATGGAAAAGATCGATTCAGCCCAAAGCTTGAAATCCCGAAACCAGTCAGACCTATTATTCCGGCAGCAGAATTATTTATAAATTCTTTTCTGTTCATGCAAGGCATTTTTTTCTTAACCAGGGAAGAAATTACTAAATGAAATCACTATTATCCGATTAAATACAGGTCGCTCCCCGCTTTGTCGGGGCAGGCTCTACGGAGCCAGGATAAGGGAGAGAACTTATTTCTACAAACAGTTCACTTCCCACTTGGGCGGGACAGGCTCTACGGAGTTTGGCCTTTTAGAGTCCGTCAGGGACGAGCTTCAAGAGAATAAGCTGATCAATTTCATAACAGCTTATGATAATTGATCAGCTTAAGTATTCAGGTTGTTAACCGTAATGAGATCCTTACAATTTTCTTGGTGATTTCCCTTCCCTCCAGTGTTCTTCTATTTTTTCAAGAGTAACATTCTTGGTTTCAGGGATAAAGAAATAACCCCATACTATACTGAGAATACCGACAAGAGCATACAGATAAAATGCCCCGGCAGGATTTCCGAGATCTTCACCTTTCAGAACAATTGCTGTTCCCGGCATTGTGAGTCCCTTTACAAGTTTGAAGAATGTGAAGGCAACTATACCATTGAAAAGCCAGTTTGACAAAGCGCCAATACTCGATCCGATTCCTCTTACACTTAAGGGGAAAACCTCAGAAATTATAAGCCAACCAAGCGGTCCAAGGCTTATTGCAAAGAAGGCAATATAAACCCATACCAGTGAAATTGTAAGCCATTTGATCGAATCTCCGAGGGATGCCTGGAGAGCAAAGATGGTGCCCAATGCAAGCAGGGCAAGTGCCATTCCGGTGAGTCCGATGAAATACAGTTTCCTTCTTCCCAGCTTGTCGATCATAAACAGGGAAAGAATCGTAAATGCGACATTAACAACTCCTACGCTCACCGAAGCCCATACTGCGGCCTGTGCATCTGCAAAGCCTGCCATCAGGAATATTTTCGGGCTGTAATATATTATTGTATTGATCCCTGTAAACTGCTGGACAAACATTATTCCGATTGCAATGATCAGTGGTACCCGTAGCCATTTCTTGAAGATCAGCCTCCAGTCAACCTTATTTTTTCTGTCTGTTTCCAGGTCGGCTTTCATTTTGGAAATAACCTCTTCTACAAGTTGCGGTTCCTCAACTTTTTCAAGTACCTCTCTGCATTTGTCTTCATTGTTATTACTTATCAGCCATCTCGGGGTTTCCGGAAGAAAAAGCATTCCGACAAACATAATAATTGCAGGAATGACACCTACATAAAACATGGGTCTCCAGCACGAGTTAAAATCAGGGTGGCCATCAGGAACAGCGAAAGCCGAATCACTCAGGTAGGAAACCATAATACCGATAGTAATAAGCAACTGGAACATCGAAACGAGTTTCCCTCTGCTTTTGGTTGGTGATATTTCAGCTATGTATAACGGTACGGCAAATGATGATACTCCGATGGCAACTCCAAGAAATAAGCGGGCAAAAACAAGCATAACCGGGCCCGGGGACATTCCCGACCATACGGCGCCGATCATAAAAATTATTGCTGATGCCAGAATTACCTTTTTACGTCCTACAATGTCTGCAATCCTTCCGCTTGACATGGCGCCGATCACTGCTCCCACAAGACCGGCTGTCGTAATTATCTCCACCCAGCTGTCGGTTATTCCGAATGCTTTCTGGAAAAATGGAATAGCTCCGGAGATAACCCCGGTGTCAAATCCGAATAACAGTCCTCCTGTTGCTGCTACTGTGGCAATAACTGCGACCAGGGTTTTGTTTTGTTTTTTTATTGGTTCGGTCATAGATTTATTTGTTAATCTGGTTTAATAAGAAAGGTTAGAAAGATAATTCAACTAAATGATATTTTATATCAGGAGATCAAAAAAACTTCAGGGAATAATTATATTTATAGTCTGGTGAGGCTGAGATTTTAAATTTTATATCTCATTTATTATGTGAATCCTTTGTGTAATCCTTTGTGTGACTTAGTGGTTAAATTTTTTTACGACCGCACCTTGATTTGAAATGATTATAACTGTTATAAATAAAATTAGAATAACAATGGCAAATAAGGTAAATCAGCTTGCAAAAATGATCGATCATTCGATCCTGCATCCCACCCATACCGATGCCGATCTTGAAAAACAATGTGCAGTGGCAGAGAAATATAATGTAGCATCAGTCTGCGTGAAGCCTTATGCTGTAAAGAAAGCGGTGAAATTTCTT
Organism: uncultured Bacteroidales bacterium; assembly: GCA_963700275.1. Classification (GTDB taxonomy): domain Bacteria; phylum Bacteroidota; class Bacteroidia; order Bacteroidales; family VadinHA17; genus LD21. The sequence goes on from CAVOWZ010000019.1 coordinate 267,219, forward strand.
AAAGACAGTGACGTTAAGGTTGGCTGTGTGATAGGATTTCCGCACGGGAACAGCAGTACTCCCGTGAAGGTATATGAAGCACAACAGGCCTGCCTGGAAGGCGCTTCCGAAATTGATATGGTTATAAATATTGGAAAAGCTCTCGGGGGTGACTGGAATTATGTTGAGGAGGAGATCAAAGCAGTAACCGATGTCTGCCATTTGAATAATGCTATCATCAAGGTAATTTTTGAAACGGATTATGTTACCCGCGATGAAGACAAGATAAGATTATGCGAGATATGTACCCGTTCCGGTGTGGATTTTGTGAAGACGTCGACAGGTTATGGTTTTGTGAAAATGCCGGGAGGTGATTATAATTACAGGGGAGCCACCATTCATGACGTTGAGCTGATGAGAAAGCATTCCGGTCCTCTCGTTCAGGTAAAATGCGCCGGGGGAGTGAGGACGCTTGATGACCTCCTGAAGATGAGAGAGGCAGGCGCCACACGTTCCGGGGCCACAGCAACTGAAGCAATACTTGAAGAGGCGGCAAAACGATTTGGTAAGTAACAGAAGGTGTAAATCCTTTTAATCATATCTCATGGATAAAACTGATGAATTTCTGAGGTCCCATAAACTTAGGGCTTCAGATATTGATATGGATAACCTTGTAAAGATCTTTACGGAAGATATGAAGGATGGTCTCGCCGGCAAAGAAGGAGCATTAAGGATGATCCCCACTTTTATAGAAGCCGAAAATGACTTCCTAAGGGAAGTGCCGGTGCTGGCAATAGATGCAGGCGGCACAAATTTCAGGGCTTCGCTCTTCAGGTTCGGCAGATCCGGAGAGATTGAGCCAGGGGAGATTGTCAACCGGAAAATGCCAGGACTTGAAAAGGAAATATCCTCAGAGGAGTTTTTCAGTACGATAGCATCATATGTCAAACCTCTCGCTGACAGAGCGGAAAGAATAGGATTTTGCTTTTCATATCCCACTGAGATGCTGCCCACCCGTGACGGCAGGCTGATCCAGTTTTGTAAAGAGGTTAAAGCCCCGGAAGTGGTCGGGAAGCTGATTGGTAAAAACCTTCTTGAAAACCTGGGTACACCCGATAAACCAATCGTAATTCTTAATGATACAGTTGCAACCCTCCTTGCTGGTAAGTCTGTTTCCATAAATAGAAGTTATGATTCATTCATGGGTTTTATTCTCGGGACAGGTACCAATACCTGTTACATTGAACAAAACACGAATATTGTTAAAAACAGGGACCTTGATCCCCGGAAAAGTCAGATAATAAATATAGAATCGGGCAATTTTAAGAAGGCTCCGCGAACGGACCTGGATATCATTTTTGACGATTCCACCGTCGATCCGGGCAACTATATATTTGAAAAAATGTTCTCTGGAGGATATTTCGGAGGGTTATGTCTGACAGTATTGAACGCAGCTGCCAGAGACGGTGTATTTACTGCTAAAACTGGTGAACAGCTTTCCGCATTGACTGATCTGTCAACAAATGATGCTAACGATTTTGTCAGCAATCCATTTTCGGAAGCTAATCCTCTCCGTAAATGTTTCAGAGATAACAGGGATGCAGGCAGGTGTTCAGAGATCATTGATGCACTGATTGAACGTGCGGCGAAGCTGGTAGGGGCTAATCTTGCTGCTGTTGTACTCAGAACCGGCAAGGGAAAATACCTGAACAATCCGGTTCTGATCACAGTTGAGGGGACTACCTTTTATAAAATGCATCATTTAAGACAAAAGTTTGAAGGATTTTTCAACGGTTTCCTTTGCGGTGAAAGGAAACGTTATGTTGAATTTGCGGAGGTGCCTCAGTCTGGACTGGTTGGTGCGGCTCTTGCAGGACTTATAATTTCCGACCAGGATTTATCTGAAACCAATACGTTTTCTTTCTTTAATTAATGTCTCTTCCTGTTTAATTTGTTCAAGCTGCTTCAGGTATTCGAAGATCAAAAGGATTTTTTCATCTTGCTCAATATCCTTTTTCTCAATTGATTCAAGTTTCCTTAATATTTCCTTATGCGAATCAAGTAATGCACGTATTTTGGTAAAGACTCTCATAATTTGAATGTTTACCAGAATTGCTCTATCACTGTTTAAGACGCTTGACAACATAGCAACTCCCTGTTCAGTGAAAACAAATGGAGGTTTTCTTAATCCCATCCGATCATTTTCGGACATCACAATCTGTGATTTCCAAATATTCATTTCTTCATTTGTCATTTGAAACATGAAGTCGTCCGGGAATCTTTTTATGTTTCGTTTTACAGCTTGATTGAGGACTCTGGTTTCAACACCGTAAAGGTAGGCGAGATCACGATCTACAAGTACTTTCTGATCGCGGAGCAGAATTATCTTATTGATTATTAATTCGTCAGGAAGCAAGGAGTTTTTTTTCATAATCAATGAGTAATCAATCAAAGATAAATTTTAAAGTTTGGATGTCACAATTTGTGATATCCAATTTACTGATTTACTTATGGAACTGAATCCATAGAATATTTTTTAAATCGTTTGTGCAGACATATCTAAGAACAGACAACCCTTTTAGTCCGTCAACGGCTTGCCCTTATCAAGGTATATGGCAAAGAAGTTTTATATTTTATTATTCCCGGTTTAACAGAACTTTCTTCTATGATCTGCATATCCCATGTATTGATTACAGTCATTTTGAAATCAGTATCCCCATCGAGCCTGATTTCAATAGTCTGCCCAGCATCAGCAGTATAAGCCAGATAATATTCGCCAGGTTTTGAAAAAATATAAATATTATTCTTAAGGTTTGCCGGATCGCCATTATCGATAAGCTCGGGTTTCATTTCACTGACCGGAGCCTTCTCCATAACAGATCTGAAGAATCTGATCCTTTCTGGGCTTGCCCCCGGTAAAGTCCCTCCTTTTCCCCACCAGCGAACCTCGTGGAATCATCGGAGTCGTTCCTGAATGTGTCTCCGTGAGTTCCGTAACCGCCACTCAATCCGGCCATCCAGAAATAGCTTGTCATCTCCTCTGCAGAGAGGTTACCCCAGCCGCTGGGTACATCACCTTCATAGCGCATTTCATCAAAAAGGAGCGGTTTTTTATATTTTTCTCTCCATTTTATTGCATTGTAAAACTGCGATGTCTGTGCGCATACGTGAGTGATCCATGGCCGGGAATGATCATAAAAATGGTCCTCAGTATTATACCAGTTATGTATACCACGCAAACGCTGATGAGGATCTTCCTCCTGTAGCAAGGTCCCGATCCCTTCCCAGTCTATCGCTGCCTTAAGCCTGGGAATATCCCATTCATTGGCAAGTGACCACCATACATTCCTGTAAGCCGATATCCGGGCAATCATATAGCGGACATATCGTTCATTCATTTCATTTCCCATCTCAAAATAACCCCAGACATCATATTCATGAAATAATATCACATCAGCTTCTATTCCCATATCCATAAGCTGGCAAAACTCTCTGGTCAAAATTTTGAAAGAATTCGTAATTGGGCTGTGTAAAATCATTATTCCCGTCTTCCCTTTTAAAGGGATAGATCCATGGTTCGGTATCGTTTCCATATCTATACCATTTCGGGAAAACACACATCCGGATTTTATTAAATGGTGCTCCCTCAAGAGTTTCTATGGTTTTATCCTGAATACTTTGTTTCACACTTGTCCATTGATAAGCAGTTGTTCCGACTGAATAGAAAGGCATTCCATCAGAATATTCAAGGTAATAAGTATTCACAACTTTCACAGGACCATGATTTTTACCGGATGGCTTTATACACCGGAATTTCCCTTTTTTATCACTGAGTTCAGATACATTGCTTGCAGTCCTGTAACTCCAGGTCCCGGTCTCGGGCGGAGAAAACCTGATACGGTAAATTCCGTTCCCGTCATAAAAACCGGGAACCTTTATGCTTTCACCTTTGTTACTGAAAACTGCGGATAATTCTACTTCCATGTAAGGATTTCCTGTAAGGGGTCCGTTAATTGTTATTTCATAAACATCCCATTGGTCAACATTTTGCTTTTTGGTTTGGTTACTGCAAGCCCAGGAAAGGGCAACAATAATGATCGGGACAATTGTATTTCTCGTCATATTATAAGTTTGGTTGACACTTATAAAAGTACCAAATTGAATTCAAATGTTCCAATAATTTCAAATGAATTTCATGCGTCTCTTACGGCTTTGTGGATTGCGCTAATGATGACACATCCTTTTTTTTACCTATTATCAGGACCCACGGATTATTATCGGGAGCTTTGAAAAGGCCTTCAGAGGAAGTTATTCCCTCAGTTCCAAATACTCCTGTTTTCGGATTAAACCAGTAAAACGGCAGAACTGCAGTCATGTTTTTTATTGTTATTGTACCGCCCTTGTCCAGATAAGCTATGTAGAATACTCCTTCCTTAGCAAGAATGTATCGGTCTGAATCTGTCAGGTCCCGGCGTCTTTCCATATCTGCAAAGTCGAAACCTGCAAATGCTTTTGAAACCAAACCGGCATAGTTGCTGCCTTCCTGGGCCATAGCCTCTTTCCACGACATCGGTGCATCTGTCCAGCTGTCCCAGCCGGGTTCGTCAGTCGTTATCTTCCATTGCCAGAGGCATACTGCCCCGTACACAACGCCCATTGTGCCACCGTGCATAAGCTGGTTCCATGCTTCCTCTCCCTGCCACCAGCCAAGTCCGTTTTTACCGTTATTCATACCCTCGTATGTTGGTTCGCCGTTAAGACATGCTTTAATAGGCTTATTATCATACATCCTTGCAACTTTATGGTAAAGGTGCTGTCCGTCATGACCGGTCTGTGCCCACTGAAAATCAAGCCATGGCTCATCCTGGTATGACCGGTTGTAATGGAAGCAGCGGGAACTGTCACCGTTTGCCCATGACGCAAGGTAATCATCGGCGGGATTATAGTGAATACCCGTCGGCTGCTGATAACAGTCCCATTTTTCAATCATTTCTCCTCCCGGCTTCACTCCGCGATCAAGTCCGTGTGCATCACCGCTTACAAGCCAGAAGGCAGGCATGCTGCCGTACCGGGCAACAAGATACCTGCAGTATCTGGCATACTCACCGGGGTCGGCAACAGGTCCGAGAACAGTTTTCCCTTTCCAGCCAAACCCATGAAAAACAGGTTGATAGACTGGCACGATACCATGATCCACAAGTATTTGCATCAGTGAATCGAGGTATTGGAAATAATCAGGTTTAAGTTTATTTAAATGTCCTTCATGAAGATCTGCAAAGCCTCTTGCAAAACCCAGAACGGTATTCCTTGATTCAGGCCCTTCGGCATACATATCGGGTTGAACGCTCATAAGAAGCGCCGCGTTGAAACCTTTTTTCATTCTGTCGGCTGCATATATTTTTACCTGGTCAGTTGTTGCCCTGAATGGTATTGACCATGGAGTATCGCCAACCACAAGAAATGGTTTGCCGTCAGCATGAATGACATTGCGTTTTCCATCTGACATTTTGAGCAGACCATGTTTCAGAAGTCTGTTACTGCCGGTATATGCAACAGAAGTCAGGGAGCCCTTTTTGCCGGTAAGGCCTTTGTCATAAGGGCTGGAGAAAGTTGTCCATGACCATGTTGAACCTGCATCCGGCGGTGAAAACCTGATCTTCCAATTATTCCCGCCATCCCAGAAAGCAGGACGGATAAGAGTATCTTCATTGCTGTTAATAAACTGAGCCCAAACATCGATGTCTGTGTAAGCATTAACATATTTGACTTCAGAAATAAGTGCAATCTCATAAGTTACCCATTGTTCAGCCTGTGGATTTTCCCTTGTACATCCTGAAAATAATGTGATAAGGACCAGCAAAAGAGATACTTCTGTTTGTATTTTTTTCATAGCTGAAAATTTTATCTGAGAATTTTTATTGTTTCTGAAGTATATTTTTCAAGGCTGTCTTTATTACCGGGCACCTGGAGGGACCATAAAGGGAAGATTGACTGTCGAAAAGTGACCCTTATCATCAAATACGTAACCAAACAATCTGTATGGCCCCGGTTTAGATGGAGCTGTGAAATTGATTTCTATAGATTCTCCGTGTATCAGTCCCGGTACCGGTTCAGGAACCTTTTCACCCTGTCCGGCATAAGAGGCATAGACAGCTTCCGGTCTTATTTCCCATTTGTATCTGAGATTATCTCCTTCAGGATCGTGTGCATATAATCTTGCCGTATTTATAGATCCTGCTTCAAGGACAGGCGGATCAAAACGTCTCTTACTATTGATTTGCATTGAATCGGCAACAGGAGCCTGGTTGGATTTCTTACTGCCCGTCCAGAGGTAATGCATCAAACCGACAAGCGGCGATTCAAGGCCTTTCTCATCAAACATACAGAACCATGTATGAGTTGTTTCCTGCTTGAAACCTGACCAGTAAAATACATACGAACCCAGGCATTGAACGCCCGCAGACATGATTGCTTTGAGGTATTTATTCTCATAACAGTCTTTTTTCTCCAGTCCTGTCTGTTCGTAAGGAGCACCCCATGGGGTTTTTCTGACCTCCCAGTAACCGTCAGGACCCCATTCGGCTATAACAAATGGTTTTGTCCAGCCATATTTTCTGAGAGTATCCTGAAGTGTATAGATATCACCATAACTGTTAATCCCCAACAGGTCGAGATCGGGACACTGTTTTACGATGTCGGCAACTTTATGGATAAGACTTGTGCCGATTACCGTCATAACAGGATGATCAGGATCGGTAAGGTGGATAGCTTTTGCAGCGTCATTAATGGCATCCCAAAGTTTAGGGTTGAATGGTTTAAGGGGGGGGATATAATCGAGTTCATTCCCGATTGCCCACATCATAACTGCGGGATGATCTTTTGCCTGATTTATAATGGATACAATCCTATCTTTCTGTTTCCTGACAGCTGCTGTGTCGTTATAGTCCATCCCGTCGCGCTCCGCTCCGGCAGGAAGATTAACAAGTGCATAGAGACCGAGCTGATGTGCTTTTTCAAGTTGTTCCTGTCTCCATCCGGTGCGGATGGAATTTCCCCCGTACTCCTTCACCTTTTCAAGGTAATTATTGCCAACAACACCTTTGATAAAGAAAGGCTTGTTATTAACATTGAGCTGCCAGGCGTTGTTATCCCTGGTTATACTGACTGTACTTTTCTGTGCTGTAACCGGAACTAAAGTTATTGCGATCAGAATCAGAAATGCAGCGAGGTGTGTGCATTTATGGATCAGGATTAATTCAGAAAATTTACAGCTCATATGCATACAGGGATAATATTAATAACTCCGGCGGATTTTGAGCTTAAATTTAATAATGTGCGGGAAAGAATAGTAAAAAGATCATAAAAATCTTAAATAATACCGGTATTGATTTGATTTGCAACATTAAAAATTATAGTTTAGTGTCTTAAATACATGTCTGAGAAAGGCTTTTAATACGTTAGTAAACCTGTACTGTGTTTGAATAAAAAAGAGACATTATGCAACACCCGAAAACAATCTGCTGCCTTTTAATAACCGGAGTATTTTTAATTGTCATTAATATTTCCGGATGTAAAATGTCCTCCGAAGTAATTCCATATCCAATTCCTCCCGGATTGACTGCCAGTAATGATTTTTCAATGAAAGTCAATGATAAAGACATATGGATTGAAAAGCTGGGAGGCAGCAATATCCCGCTGGAAGAGCAATATGCTCACCTTGGAATAATGGAAGACCTGAACATAGCCAGATTCTCATGTTCGGGAGTTGTAAGGATTAAGATAACAGCTCCCCGGGATATCAGTTCCTTTCTTATCCGTCCTAAGAACAGGGGTATTAAGGCGAGTCTGAACGGGAAGGAGCTAAGCTTTGAAATATCGGGTCCGCAAAAGCTTTATATAGAAATTGACAATTTGCCGCATCTTGCCATTTTTGCCGATCCGCCCGAGGTAAATCCTCCAGAGAAGGAAGATCCGGGGGTTATCTTCTTTGGTCCGGGCATTCATGATGTCGGGCAGATTGAACTGCAGAGTGACCAGACAATCTATATTTCTGCCGGTGCTGTTGTCAATGCCAGCATACGGGGAAATGATCTGCAGAATGTCCGGATAACGGGACGTGGCATCCTGCAGGGGAATGTAAGGATTTCGCGCACTTCGAACCTGCACGTTGATGGTATTTTTAACCGGAATACAAGAGGGTGGACAAATACCCTGACCGATTGCCGGAACAGTAGTTACAGGAATGTTAAAGTATTCAGCTATGGAGGAGTCTGGGGGCTGGATGGGATTAATCCGGTATCATGCAGAAACTTCACAATTGACGATTGCTTCATGCGTTGCCGCGATGATTGTGTTGCAATCAAATCAATTAATCCGGATCTCAGAGTTGATTCAATATTTGTGACTAATAGTGTTATGGTCGGCTGGGCCTACAGTGACGGAGTGACTCTTGGTTTCGAACTGAACGGAAGCCCTGTGGAGAATGTACTTGTAAAGAATTGCGATATCCTGTATGCCCGCGGAGGAGGTATGTCAGGCGGACATTCAGGATTCAGCATTGTCTGCGATGGACCTGCATGGGTACAGAATATCCGTTATGAGGATATCCGTGTGGAAGAGCAGACAGAGTTTAAAAACCTTGAACTGATTGTAACACCCGGTAAATATTACGGGGATGATCCTCCGGGACATATCAGGGGTGTTTATTTAAAGAATGTCAGCTGGGAAAATTCCGGGAAGCCTTTTATAATTAATGGATTTTCACCGGACAACATGGTGGAAGATATAACCTTCGATAATTGCATTGTCGGGGGGAAGGTTCTTACAGGTGCATCAGACGCAGATTTCAAACTTAATGAATTTACAGGGGGAATAAGATTCAAATGAAAATATCTCCAGGGTTCAGTTGTACAGATCGGGAAAGGATTGTTTACACAAAAGGATGCTGTGGTTGAAACTCTGGATGAAAGGACAGTTTGAAAAGAAGATTCTGATGCACAGCCATCAGGTTGTATAAATTAATTTTACATTTACCTAAAAACTCAGAATATAATGAAACTTGGATTTGTCAGTGCGATTCTTCCCGAATTAAGTTTTGAGGAACTTATTGATTACGCAGCTGAACTGGGCTATAAATGTGTTGAAGTATGTTGCTGGCCCCTGGGAAAGGCTGAAAGGCGTTATGCGGGCGTTACTCATATCGATGTGGATACCCTTGATGATAAAAAAGCAAATTACATCAATCAATATGTCAGGCAAAAAAATGTAACAATTTCCGCATTGGGATATTATCCGAATCCTCTTGACCCCGACAGGGAGAAGGGTGAATTCTATATTCAGCATATCAAAAAGGTTATTGATAGCATCTGCAAAGCTGGGTGTAAACCGGATCAATACATTTATCGGAAGGGATAAGAATAAGTCAGTTGATGAAAATTTTAAATTGTTCGGACAGATATGGCCTGATATTATCAATTATGCCGCTGACAGAAACGTCAGGGTTGGAATAGAGAATTGTCCGATGATCTTCACTACTGATGAATGGCCCGGAGGTAATAACCTTGCCACAACACCTGCGATATGGAGACGGATGTTCTCGGAAATACAGAGTGAATTCTTCGGTCTGAACTATGATCCGTCACATCTTTTATGGCAGCAGATGGATTACATAAGGCCTCTTTATGAATTCAAAGATAAACTCTTCCATATACATTTAAAGGATGCAAGGGTCTATCGTGAAAAGCTCTATGAGGTAGGAATAATGGCAACTCCTCTTGAATTTCATACTCCAAAACTCCCGGGTCTCGGAGATATCAACTGGGCACGGTTTATTTCTGCTTTAAACGATGTCAGATATGACGGTCCGGTATGTATTGAGGTTGAGGATAAATCATTTGAAGGTTCCCTGGAGGATAGAAAAAATGCTCTCGTTCTGACAAAGAGGTACCTTGATCAATTTATAGTCTGAGAGGAGGAATTGAAGAATTTTTGAGATCTGTGATCAAAAAGGAATATGGGCGATAGATTATTAAAAGTTACTATTCTGACTTTCTGACATGAAGTACCCAGTCCTTGAAATTCACCACACCGGGATAATCTTCGGGACATTTTATCTCAACAATTGAGCCTCCTTTGATATTACCTGGTTTTGATTCCCTGCTGTTGACAAGGTCGGTCCATTGATATTCAAACTTTACGGATTCTGACACTTCACTAAGATCGAGACTGACAGATCCTCCGTACCTCAGATAGAATAAATACTCATTACCCGGATCGGCCAGACAGAATGGTGATGGATTATCTTTTACAAATTCCGGGTGGGGTTCAAGCTTCCACCATTCGAGTTTACTGAGATATTTGCCCATGAAACCTACCGAAACTCCGCCCGGGTAGATCAGAGTATTAACACTGAGACTTGTATCCATTGGCCATGAACCGACACCGGTCGGTCTTTCCGGAAGATGTACTCTCCATGTATGGCCTCCTCCATAAGTATGACCTGCTGCCCCGGACATAACCGCCGACCATGCTGCAAACCGGACATCCATTGCAGTCGGATTTCCCTCAATAAATTCGTACCACGGTTCTGTCACTACAACAGGTTTAGCCGGATCCATTTTGTAAGCTCTGGTAATTATTTCCGGGATAAGCTCATTGCACCACCTGGCATGTCCGGTCTGGCTCTGGTTATAATCCAGCCATTTCTGTCCGTGAATCGCTTCTGCGGTTGACCATTGGGGAGCTTCAGCTCCGCCACCCCACATCGGGGGTGTGGGGTGTGCTCCAACTATCCTGTCATAAGGATCTTCCTTTTTGATGAGCTCACCAACACTATTCCAGAAACTGACAGGAAATCCTCCATAATTATTCATGTTGTATTCACCGGCAAGAACCCATATTACATTGTATGCATGAAGGCGATGGACAACATACTTCCACCATCTTTTTATGTTTTCATCTCCTATTGTCTCATTTATCTTTTCACGGCTCCACCATGCATGTATCCACACGGTTATCCCCTTGGAATTAGCATAGCGTATCATCTCTTCAACTTTCCTTATCTGTTCAAGCTTTGGATTTGTGAATGAAGCATCAAGCAGAGAACTCTCTCTACCCCATCCATTGCCTGCAAAGAAAAGCTGCCCTATATTATAACCCTGCTCAGCCCTTGTATCGGCCAGCTTTTTAAATGATTCAAACTGTATGCGGCTGTTTGACCAGTCCCACCAGGTGTCAGCGATCCACAGAACCGGTGTGCCATCGGTATAGGTAAAATATCTTCCTTTTCTGCTGCCTGAATTGTTAACTGTAATAAAACCATGCCTGACAGGATTAATAGTTTTTTCTTCACCACTCCATTCCGTCACTTTTAATTCCCCCTTCTTACCTTTCATTTTTCTGTCAACAGAAAATGTCTCGTATTTCCAGGTGCCTGCATCCGAAAGTGCAAACCGAATCTTCCATATATCACCGCCGTCCCAGAATCCGGGGACCCTGATTGTTTTCCCTTTACATGCGCCTTCAATACCGGTTAATATTGCTGTGAGATAAGGTTGTTCATCTTTCTTCAGACAATCGACATATGGATTCTGAAATTTTACAGATGATTTTAAGGATATCTCGAAGGTTTCCCATGTCTTTATTTCAATTCCTGCACAACGCAGACTGTCAACAGCAGCAATCAGAATAAGTGTTGTCAGGGTAATCTTTATTGCATATCTCATAAGATCAATATATTAAAGATGACTAAATCACTTCATCCAGGAAAAAGAAATTTACAAACAATTTTTATTTTCACAGGGTGGAGGGTTAAAATTATTCTTTACCTTAACGGATGCAAGATTCAATACTAAGATTATGGAAATTAGAAAGCTGTCATTAAGATTTATGATCGGATTAATCCTTCTGGTCATGATAGTATCGTGTAAAAATAATCCTCCGGTTCCGGTTAAGAATGAGGTTAAACCAAATTTTACATCTGACATCGAATCATTCAGGCAATACAGTTATCCTGAATGGTTCCGTGATGCTAAATTCGGAATCTGGTCGCACTGGGGGCCGCAGGCAGTGCCGCGACAGGGTGACTGGTATGCCAGGAAGATGTATGAATCGGACATACGTAACCGCCAGACCAATCAGCCTACAGGTAATTCGAGCAGGGAATATCTTTATCATGTCGAAAACTACGGGCATCCTTCAAAATTCGGATACAAGGATATCATACCTCTCTGGAAGGCAGAGCGGTGGGATCCGGAGAAGCTGATGGCACTTTACAAAAGAGCAGGAGCGAAATATTTCGTCAGCATGGCTACTCATCATGATAATTTCTTTCTCTGGGATTCAAAGATTCACAGGTGGAATTCAGTTAAGATGGGTCCTGATGAAAGATGTTGTCGGGCTGTGGCAGCAGGCTGCAAAAAAGGAAGGTCTCAGATTCGGAGTTTCCGAGCACCTCGGAGCAAGCTATACATGGTTCCAGCCAAGTCATGGTGCAGATGTAAAAGGTCCGATGAAAGGGGTTCCATATGATGGTGCAAATCCTGAATACCAGGATCTTTACCACCCCAAAACAGCGCCGGATGATTTTGCCTGGTATACGAAAGATACTCTGAATCAGCAGAACTGGCTTGCCTGTATAACTGAACTGATCGATATGTATAAACCGGACCTGGTTTATACCGACGGGGAACTGCCTTTCGGAGAAGTCGGGCGGACAATGCTCTCACATTTTTATAATCAGGATATTGTAAAGAACGGGGGCAGCCTGGAAGCTGTTTATTCATGTAAGCACCTCATATCCGAAGGAAGATGGGTCCGGGACATCGAAAGAGGTGCAATGGATTCCATTAGTGTTGATCCGTGGCAGACAGACACATCAATTGGCGACTGGTACTACAGGACCGGTCAGAAGTATATGACCGGAACAGAAGTGATACAGATGCTGGTTGATATTGTAAGTAAGAACGGCAACCTGCTGCTGAATGTGGTTCAGACCCCTGAAGGAGACCTTGAACAGGATGTTCTTGATATACTGGAAGAGATAGCTGCGTGGATTCCGGTAAATGGTGAGGCAATATATGGAACACGCCCATGGAAGATCTATGGCGAGGGACCTTCAATTGCGAAACAGGAGAAGGGAAGATTCGGAGGTGTAAGGGATGTAAGACCCTACGAGGCCGCGGATATCCGGTTCACTTTTAAAGGGGAATCACTTTACGCTTTCTGTATGCTTCCCCCCGTCGAGGATATCATAATAACTTCACTTGGAAAGAGTTCTGCCATTAATGATAAAAAAGTGAAATCAATCTCAATGCTTGGGGGTGATGAGAAACTTAACTGGAAACAGCAGGATGATGCACTTGTAATATCAAAGCCTTCAGATTTGCCGGAATGGAAAGTGGTTGTACTTAAGATAGAGTTTAGAAAATAAGCTGCATGCTGAGAAAAACACTGTTGCTTATTCTTTATTATCTCATATCCTTATGTCCTTCATACGGACAGATAAAAACGCAGGGGAAGCATCCCCTGATGATGTTTGGAGACACAAGCAGAACAGGGAGCCCATTTGCAAAGGATCCTCATGTGATAAGATTTGGCGGCAGGTACCTGATGTATTATTCAATCCCTCCATATAAGGATAAAACAAAGTTAGTCGAGGGCTGGGGAATAGGCATTGCTGAGAGCAGGGATCTGACCAACTGGAAGAAAATAGGTGAGGTCATCCCGGCTGCTGCGTATGAGAATAAAGGAGTATGTGCCCCATGTGCACTTGTTATTGACAACAAGGTGCATCTGTTTTACCAGACATATGGAAACGGAAAGAATGATGCGATCTGCCATGCTTTTTCAGGCGACGGGATAAATTTCACCCGTAATGCCACAAATCCTGTTTTTCATCCGGATGGTGACTGGACATGTGGTCGGGCCATTGATGCGGAAGTGATAAAATTCAAGGATAAATATTATCTTTATTATGCTACCCGCGATCCGGGTTATAAGATCCAGATGCAGGGAGTAGCTGAAGCTCCCGGAACTACAGGCTTTGAACGTCAGGATTGGAAAAATCTTTCAACTGCTAAACCCATGCTTAAACCTGAATTGGCCTGGGAAGAGGATTGTATTGAGGGGGCTTCCGTGATAAGAAAGAATGGCAAGCTTTATATGTTCTATGCAGGAGCATATAATAATGCACCGCAACAGATAGGTATAGCCTTCAGCAAAGATGCGGTAAACTGGAAACGTTTAAGCGATACCCCTTTCCTGTCAAACGGTAGTGCAGGTGAATGGAACTCCAGTGAATCAGGCCATCCGCATATCTTTAAAGACAGGAAGGGAGAAACACATCTGTTTTACCAGGGTAACAATGATAATGGAAAAACCTGGTTTATTTCTAAGATAAAAGTAAGATGGAATAAATCGGGACCATATCTTTTAGGTATCCGGAAATAAGATAGTCAATTCCTGATATTATTACTTTCTATCGGCTGAGATCTGGTTTTCGTTAATCAGTTTCAGCGCCTCATTAATAAATATCTCACCGGTCATTTCGCCAAGAGATGTACGGGTAATATAGTCATATCGTTTAAAGCTTTTAAAATCGACTTTTGTGAGGATATAGCCGAATGCATCATTTGTAAGCCCGAATAGGAAGGGTTGGAGGGTATTCATGTTTCTTTTCAGATAATACCCTATGTTCGGAAGGGCTTCACCGGGTATTGTAAGAATACGCGCTGTGCCTATGTCCAGAAGGTTGATCCTTGTGGAAACTGAATCTAAATTACTGCCTGGAAATTTCAGCGGGGAATTATGGAAAATAAATTTCATTTCAGGTGATTCAATGGGAAATCTTATTTTACGGGAAACGCAAAAGAGGGCCGGATCTGTCTGGACTTTAGCATTAGCTAAAATCCGGAGAGCCTCATCGGCCAGCAATTCACCGATGCGGATGCACTCTTCCCAGTTGTTTGCTTCCTTTCCATTTTCACGGCGGTTATCTGCAGTAACCATACCTCCCTGTGCACTGTTAATGAAAATGGCCATTCCCCCCACCTCTGATTCAATCCTGTTATACAACGGCCCGCACAGATCAGGAGTTAGTATGCCTCTTTCCGGTCCTATTACTTCCGGGTGTATAGCGTAATTAACCAGAGTGAAGATCGTCTTGTCATGATCTGATCCTGTTGAAGCAATTGCCTGTATAACACCACACCCCGGATCATAAAGATCTGGCGCATAATAATTGTACGCGATTTTTCCTTTGGCCTCACCTAAAGAAATTTTCAATACCGCAGGCTGCATTTTCTTAATAGCTTCATTAATAGCTTCGGCAATCTGCTTTGTACACCAGTCAAGATATTCAAGATCAGCATATACTTTGGCCTGTTCATCGGGGAAAGCATATGCATCCGGGGCACTGTGCGTGTGAGTTGCACCGATCAATATATTCTCAGGAGGGATCTCTTTTATCAATGATCTCGACCTGTCGCCCAGAACAGATGTCCACCCCAGATTATCGACACTTACTATGGCAACACGCGTATCTCCCTTTTCCAGCACAATTGCCCTGGCAAACAGATCACCTTTTTTTTCAGAAACAGAATCCGGTTTACCTATACCTCCGGATACAGGAAGCAAAGGATCAGGTGTTATAATTCTCAAGGCAGCACCGGCTCTAAATACCTGCGCATAGGTGCCATTTGCAAAAAAAATGCAGAGTGTCAGGATTGCAATTATTTTATATTTATGCATTGTGAAACATTTTATTGGAGAAAATTACAATTATTTTTCCTATTCATTTGTTTTTCAAACGAAAAACAAATAGTTTGTATTATTAAACACAAATGAGAAATGAAATACCAACTTATTGTCAATCTGATAATTGTTATGCTCTTAGTTGGGCAGAATATAACTTCGGGACAAAAGATCTATGTTTCTCCTAAAGGTAAGGACAGCAATTCCGGGACCGTGGATGAGCCTCTAGCAACTTTAAACAGTGCAATTAATAAATCAAGGCTTTCAAGAGGAAGCCGCCAGGCTAAAGATCCTTGTGAAATTATTGTAATGCCAGGAACCTATTTTATGCTTCAGCCACTGGAAATACGATCAGAAGACTCAGGAACTCCCTATGTGCCATTGGTTATTAAGGCAGAAGGTGTTGAAAGACCTGTTTTTGCCGGAGGTGTTATAATTGATGGCTTTGAAAAGGTCAGCGAAAACCTCTGGAGGGCTTTCATCCCTCAGGTCGCATGGTATGATTCGTATTTTGAACAGCTTTATGTCAATGGACGCAGAGCTGTAAGGGCGCAGACTCCCAATGATGGATTTTATTTCATTAAAAGTGTGACCGAGACGGTTCTTGAAAAGGGAGAAGGACGCGCTCCTGAATTTGCAGTTCAGAAAATAGGGATCGACCCTTCTGACGCAGGTTGCTTCAGATCATTTACTGAAACGGATTACCGTGATGCATTGGTGACTTTCTATCATAACTGGGATAATACGAGGAAAAGGGTAGCCTATTTTAATAATGCCGAATCTTCAATATATACTGTCGGAGGCGGCATGAAACCCTGGAATTCACTCAATGAAAAGACAAGATATAAAATTGAAAATTATAAATCCGCCCTGGATGCTCCGGGTGAATGGTTCCTGGAAAGATCAGGATATCTCTGGTATATTCCTTTACCGGGAGAAGATCCTGAGAAATGTGAAATTATTGCGCCGATCCTGAAGGACTTCATAGCAGTTAAAGGAGAATCGGCAGATAATCCGGCAAAGCACATAAGATTTGAGAACATTTCTTTCAGCGTAGCCGGATACCGGACTCCGGTAGACGGTAACGAACCTGCCCAGGCGGCAGCTCCGGTAGATGCAGTAATAACACTTGATTATGCTCAAAACATCTCATTTGTAAATTGTGAAATTGCCCATACAGGTACCTATGCTTTCTGGTTCCGCCGTGGATGCGATAATTGCACAGTAAATCAGTGTTATATGCATGATCTGGGTGCTGGTGGTGTCAAAATTGGCGAGACAGTTCTGAGACCTCTGCCGGCTGATCTGACAAAAAACATTATTATCGATAATAATATTATCACTGATGCGGGCCACATATTCCCCTGTGCTGTGGGTGTAATTATTTTCCATTCAAGCGATAATCAGTTGACCCATAATGAAATAAGCAACTTAAGGTATTCAGGGGTCTCTGTCGGCTGGATCTGGGGTTACGCTCATAGCCCTTCAAAGAGAAACATTATAAAATATAACCACATTCACCACCTCGGATGGGGAGAATTATGTGATATGGGTGGTGTGTACACTCTTGGAGCCTCTGAAGGTACCTCAGTTTCAAATAACCTTATTCACCATGTCTACTCTTTCGATTACGGAGGATGGGGATTATATACTGATGAAGGTTCATACGGTATTACCATGGAAAATAACCTGGTTTATGCATGTAAGAATTCGGGTTTTCATCAGCATTATGGTAAAGAGAATATCATCAGGAACAATATCCTGGCATTTAATATCAGGTCACAGCTTCAGGCGACCAGGATAGAAGAACACAGGTCCTTATCCTTCACCAATAATATCGTTTATTACGATAAGGGAACTTTGCTGAGCAGTAACTGGCATAAATTCAACTTTTTCTCAGATTACAATTGTTATTGGGATACCAGGTCAGAGGATGTAAGGTTTGCTGACAAGTCCTTTAAAGAATGGCAGGCATCAGGGAAAGATCAGCATTCAGTTATTGCCGACCCGATGTTTATAAATCCGTCGGAATTTGATTTCAGATTCAGAAAGCTTTCTGTTGCCAGAAAGATAAAATTCACACCTTTCGATTATTCGCAGGCCGGGGTATATGGTTCAGATGAATGGAAGAAGCTGGCAGAGATGGATATTGATTTGAGAATAAAATTTGATAATATTGTAAATATTTTGGAAACCAGGTCAGCTAAATAAAATTATATGGATATCGCAAAGGAAAAACGTTTTGAAAGGACACTGCAATGGTTGCTAACCATAGTCCGCATCGTTATAGGATGGCATTTTCTATACGAGGGTATTGCAAAGATCATGGCTGTTGACTGGAGTTCAGCACCTTACCTGGCCGGTTCGAAATGGATCTTTGCACCGCTGTTCCAGCAGATGGCCGACAGCGCCTCTGTTACAGCCGTTGTTGATTTTCTGAATATCTGGGGCATGATCCTCGTAGGCCTTGGACTTATGTTTGGATTATTCACCAGACTGGCAAGTGCGGCCGGTGCTCTGATGCTGCTTTTCTATTTTGTTGCATATCCTCCCTTCCCCGGATATATGTATGGTGTTCCTGCAGAAGGAGCATACCTCTGGGTTAACAGGAACCTGATAGAGTTTTTTGTTCTTGTCGCATTCATTTTCATCTCAAAGGATCATCTGTTCGGACTGGACAGGCTTTTCGGGAAATGGAAAGATGAGAAAGCCAGAAAACCAATACCGGAAACCCCGGTCGCTGAACAGGAAAAACTCTACCGTCGTGAGGTTATTAAGAACCTTATTTCAGTACCGGCTATCGGAGCTTTTGCTTATGCTCTGTATAAAAAACGGAAATGGGACAGCTTTGAAGAAAGACTTTTAAAGGTTGAAGGAATAGATGCAAATTCCGGAGCAACCCTTATGAAATTTAATTATGCCTCGATGAAAGATCTGAAGGGGCAGGTTCCCAAATCTGTAATAAACTATACTGATAAGGACGGAAAACCTGCTCAGTTTGAGCTTAGCCGGATAATCATGGGAGGCAACCTTATCGGAGGTTGGGCTCACTCGAGGGATCTTATTTATGTTTCTAAACTGGTGAAGACCTATCACACCGATGAAAAGGTCATGCAGACACTGGCTCTGGCTGAAAACTGCGGAATAAACGCTATCATTACTAATCCCCAGCTTGGAAGGATCCATCAGAAATATCTTCATGAATTTAAGGGGAAAATGAAATTCATTTCCGATTGCGGGATGAACCTCGATTTTCAGAAAGGTATAAAGATGTCACTTGCTGTTAACTCCGATGCACTGTATTGCCAGGGCGAGATCACCGACCGCTGGGCCAGTGAAACATGGAACGATCCGTTGAAAAGAACAGTTGCCGAACGTATGGAGCTTATCCGGACAGGGCTTGAAGAGATACGCAGTCATGGTAAGCCTGCAGGCATCGGAGCTCATAAAATAGAAGCCATTAAAACCTGTGTTGATTATGGTCTGAAACCCGATTTCTGGGTAAAAACCTGCCATAGCCATAATTACTGGTCAGCACAACCTGATTCTCCATGGAAGGATAATATGTTCGATTATGATCCTGCTGAAACAATAAGGTTCATGGAAACCTTAAAAGAACCATGGATCGCTTTCAAAGTCCTGGCAGCCGGTGCTATTGATCCCGAAACAGGTCTGAAATATGCTTTCACCAACGGAGCCGATTTTGTTTGCCTGGGAATGTATGATTTTCAGATAGTTGAGGATGTGAATATTGCACTCGACACACTTTCAGGTATTAAAGACCGGCAGAGACCCTGGATGGCATAAGAACTGTACAAATTTATTTAAGATCAGGATTACGAATTTTTACCCCCTTTCTGATTTCTACGGGGGAAATGGCATAGCCGTCAAACTAAGGAGTTTTGGGGACAAAAGTTTCCCCTCCTTTTGAAGGAGGGGTGGCCAGACAACCAAATCATCTGACGTGCAGAATATAAATGTTCTGGCCGGGGTGGTTGATGAATCCGTTTTATGGAATCAATTAAAGTCAAAGAATCTTGAAGGAAGAAAATTCAGAAGACACCAAAGTATCGGTAAATCAACCACCCCGGCCGGGAAAGCAAAATTGTAAACATTTCAAAATCAGCAATCCCGGCCACCCCTCCTTCAAAAGGAGGGGAAACTTACTTGATTATAAACCAGATAATTATGGTAGTTTCCGCTATTAAAATAAATATCAATATGAGATCATGTATCCATCATTACGGCTTGATTGTTATTCTATTGCTGACAGCAACAGGATGCGGGAAAGAACAGTTATCCGTAAAATATACATTTGATTCCGTCAGCAACCGGATATGGATTGCAGAAGATTTCTGGACAGTGCCTCTTGAAGACTGGTGCATAAATGACGGGAGGATTGAATTCAGGGGACAGGGACAACAGGCAACATGCACATTCTTGCCTTATACTTTAAAAGGTGATGAAGGCTCATTTATTATAAGGGCAGATATGGGTGTGGCTGAGAAAGGCATTAATGCCGGATCTGCCGGATTGCTTATTGGTTCTCAGGCTATTGAAGAAGAGGATATTAAAGCCGCTATCTATTTTGGAAAAGGAATTAATGTTGGTGTAAATACTGAAGGATATGCATTTATCGGACAGAATTCAAAAAAATTACCTCCGGATTTCGATTTCGGAAAATTCACAATAGAATTGCAGGGTAATAGCGGGTCTGAAGGTTATACATTGATTCTGAAAATTATTGATTTGTCGGGAAATCAGGTGGCAGAGATAACGGAAAAACCGGAAAAGCCGGTTTCGGGAATTGTCCAGCTGGTAAATAACTTCAGGACCGCCAGATCGCAGAATAGTGCACCCTGTTTCTGGTTTGACAATCTTGAACTGAACGGAACAGCATTTCGTTTCAGGCCTGAGGACAGTTATGGGCCGGTGCTATGGACGATGCACACATTAAGCAGAGACATCCTGAAAATGAGTGTCCAGATGCCGCCTCTCGGAAAGGATGATTACAATATCCTGGAATTGCAATTGAAAAATGAAGGCAGGTGGGTTTCTTCAGGAAAGCAGGAGATAGAACCTGATTCACGTACGGCTACATTCAGGATAGAAGGGTGGAATTCAAAAATTGATATGGAATACCGTGTCCTCTTACCTTACAAAGATGTATTCGGGGAAGAAAAAGTATTTGAATATACAGGCAAAATAAGGAAGGAACCGGTCGGCAGACCCTTAAAAATGGCAACCATGACCTGCCAGCATCATTCCGGGTTCCCCTATACTCCTGTCCTCAGGAATCTTGAAGTAAAAAATCCGGATCTTCTATATTTTTCAGGTGACCAGATTTATGAACAAAACGGAGGATATCCTATAAAGCGGGAACCAGAAGATACTGCAATACTTAATTACCTGGGCAAATGGTACATGTTCGGATGGGTATTCGGGGATCTTATGAGGGATATCCCGGCAGTATGCACCCCTGATGATCACGATGTTTTCCAGGGAAACCTGTGGGGTGGCGGAGGTATCCCGAAACCCTCCGGTCTGGCAAATACTGATGATTATACAGGTTTCACCCAGACAGTTAAGATGATCAATGTGGTTAATACAACCCAATGTGCCCACCTGCCTGATCCTTATGATCCTTCACCCATTAAGCAGGAGATGAAAGTCTGGTACACAAGCATGAATTACGGAAGGGTAAGTTTCGCTATTGTAACCGACCGGATCTTTAAATCTGGTCCAGATCTGGTTTCAACCTGGGATGGTCGTAAAGATCATATAAAAGAACCTTTAAAAGACCCATCTGTAATTGAGAGGCCCGACCTTGTATATTTGGGGGAGAGGCAGGAAACATTCCTGAAAGAATGGATAACGGATTGGAATAATGTCGATATGAAAGTTTTGCTGTCACAAACCCTTTTTGCCAATGTTGCCACTCATCACGGACAGGAGGATGGATTTCTTGTGGGTGATATGGACTCAGGCGGATGGCCTAAAAAAGGCCGTGATACAGCTTTGGAAATCATCCGGAAAGGATTTGCATTTCATATCTCCGGAGACCAGCATGTTCCGTCACTGGTTCAGTACGGGATAAATAATTATCGCGATGCAGGCTGGTCATTTGTTCCTCCTGCAATAGCTGTGGGTTATTCAAGATGGTTCAGAGCCGATGAGATGAATTATCCTGTGAGCAACAGGCCGGCTCATGGATTACCTAATACAGGAGAATATAAAGATGCATTTGGTAACCTCAATTACGTTTACGCTATTGGTAATCCGGGTGCATTCGGAGGTATTCAGAACCGGTACGAATTTCAGAATGTGAAATCGGGAGGTTTGGGATTTGTGATGTTTGATACCGAAACCCGCGATATAACTGTTGAATGCTGGCATTTTATGAGCGATGTCTCAAATCCTGCTGATGACAGCCAGTTCCCGGGATGGCCGTTTACAATCAACCAGATGGATAATTACGGCAGGGATGCCGTTGCCTGGCTTCCTCTGCTAAAAGTAAACGGAGACCCTGATCCGGTGATACAAATAACAAACCAGACAACCGGTGAACTGGAATATACTGTAAGGATCAATGGAAATGAATTTATCCCAAAAGTGTTCAGCAAGGATAAGTACAAAATAAAGATTGGTTACCCGGAAATTGATTTATATAAGGAGATAACTGATATTGACCCTGAAATGACCAGAGGAGCAACTGAACTGGAGTTTAGTTTTTAATTGATTATCAATGACTTTTTATTAAGATTATCACTTGTGTCCGAGTAAATCTGTTGAGTAAGCGTTAAATTATTGATTATTAATTGTATTAAATACAGGTCGCCCCTATGGGGCTTACATTTTTGTGTATAAATATTTTCTACAAACAGGCCGTCCCTAACGGGACTTTATAAAGACAAACTCCGTAGGAGTGAACTGTTTGTAGAAATCGATTCTCTCCATTATAGTAGCTCCATAGGAGCGACCTGTATTTAATCGGATTACATTGTAAGCTTATGTTTTATAGGTTAAAACTAATATATAGACTTAATGAATCTTAGTGCCTTTGTACTTAGTGGCATTTAAAATACTATTTTATGAAAACAAAATTATTTCTGCTTCTATTCCTGTTATCTCCTCTTCTTTTACTTGAAGCAAAAATCACCCCCGTTAATCTGACCTGTGAATATCTGAAAGATCCACCGGTTATCGATGTTGTAAATCCCCGGTTGTCATGGATTAATATTGCCGGTACGGGTGAGAGGGGCCAATCTCAGACTGCCTGGGAGATAAGGGTGGCAGGTTCTGCAGATTTACTTTCTTCAGGCAGTGCTGACCTCTGGAACAGCGGAAAGGTTATCTCTGACCAGTCAGTTAATGTCCGCTACGCCGGGAAACCGCTCATCTCCCGGCAGGAATGCTGGTGGCAGGTCAGAGTATGGGACAGAAAAGGAATTGTTTCAGACTGGAGTGAACCTGCCTGCTGGAACATGGGGATTCTTGATCCCGCAGAATGGAAAGCAAAATGGATCGGAGCACCCTGGCAGGGAGAGGCCACGCTGCCGAAACCTTCCAATCCGGGTGTAAAGCTGCCGGAACAATTGCCTCCTCCGGCACCGCTTCTCAGAAAGGAATTCAGCGTCAATAAAAAAGTGACCAGGGCAGTCGCTTTTGTAACCGGTCTTGGATACTTTGAATTTTATGTTAACGGAGATAAGATCGGGAAAGATGTGCTGGTGCCGAACCAGACCAATTATGGAAAGCGCCCCTCACTGCCTAAGGAAAATATACCACTTGCCGATAACTTCAGGGAATATAAAGTTCTTTACCTGTCATACGATGTCAGTGAACAATTAAAGAACGGATCAAATGTCCTGGGAGCAATCCTGGGTAATGGATTTTACAATCCTGCCAAATACTGGACCACCGGATACGGAACGCCACGTTTTCTTCTTCAGCTTCATATAAGCTATGACGATGGAAGTGATGAAATTATTGTAAGCGATGAATCCTGGAAAGCTTCCACAAGTCCGATCATTATGGATATGGTTTATTATGGAGAGCATTATGATGCGCGGCTTGAACAACCAGAATGGTGCAAAGCCGGATTTGATGATTCACGCTGGGTAAGTGTTTCATTGAAAAATGCACCCGAAGGGAAATTGATGGCTCATATGGCTTATCCTGACCGTGTTATGGAAATAATCAATCCTGTTAAAACTGAGAAGCTCGGGGAAGGCCATTACAAGGTTGATTTCGGTCAGGAGATTTCGGGATGGGTTCATATGAAAAAAATGAAGGGTGAAGCTGGCAGAAAAATTGAGATAAAATATTTGCACCAGACTCCCTCCGGAGAAAATTCTTACATTATGAATGGCAGCGGGGATGAAGCATACCACGCCAGATTTAACTGGTTTGTTTTCAGGGAAATTGAGATTTCAGGCTGGCCGGGAGAACTTAAGGCAGACCAGATAACTGCTGAAGCTGTATATACTTACGTTGAAACTACCGGCAGATTTGAATGTTCAAATAAGATGTTTGAAGACATAAACAGGATCTGGTGGCGAAGCCAGACGGACAATATGCATGGGGGAATTGCAAGCGATTGTCCGAACAGGGAACGATCTCCTTATACAGGTGACGGTCAGGTTGCCTGTGTCACAGTCATGCATAACTTCGATTCAAGGGCATTTTATAACAAATGGATACAAGATATTACAGGAGCATCTGATCCTGAGACCGGTTATGTCCCCAATGGTGCTCCTTGGCAGCCCGGTTGCGGAGGTGGCGTTGCCTGGGGAGCTGCTATAAGCATTATGCCCTGGGAGTTTTACCTTCATTATGGTGACAAAGATATTCTCAGGGATAGTTATGAGGCAATGAAAGGATATGTAAGATATATGCTCACATGGGCAGATGACGAAGGTATAATGTTTTCACAGGCTAAAGGCAGAGATGGTAAACCTCTGAGATGGATGAACCTGGGAGACTGGGTTGCCCCGTATGAGCTGCCTCCTGACGATATGGTACATACCTTCTATTTATGGAGATGTGCTGATATTACATCAAAAGTTGCAGGTATACTTGGTAAGGCAGAAGATGCAGTAAGATATAAAGAGACAGCAGAGAGAACCAGGAATGCCTTTATGAAGAAGTTTTTTGATCCTGTAAATGGCAGTTACGGCAAATACGGAGGAAATATTTTTGCACTGAAAATGGGAGTCCCTGACGACCGTAAAGCCAGGGTGATTGAAGCTCTTAAGAATGATATAAATACAAATGGAGGTAATCTTGACACCGGGATCTTCGGTACACAGTTCTTTTTCGAAGTTCTTGCGGAGAACGGATTAAATGAACTGGCCTTATGGGGCCATGAATAAACGGACAATGCCATCATACGGATACTGGCTGGAGCAGGGTGTGACAACTTCATGGGAGCACTGGGATAAACCCGGTTCAGGTAACCATCCCATGTTTGGAGGGGGACTTGTTTGGCTTTACAGAAAACTTGCCGGAATGAATGCCGATGAAGCTTATCCCGGATACCGCCATATCATTTTCCGGCCACAGCCTGCAGGTGACGTATCCCGCGTATCATACTCCAATCTCACACCCTTTGGGGAAAGCGGAATAAACTGGAAAAGAGAAAATAACAAATTCAATATGAATGTAAGTGTTCCGGTCGGATCAACTGCTACAGTTTTTGTCCCGGCAGTCAGGAAGGAAGATGTCATTGAGAATGGTAAAAAAATAAAGAAAAAGTCAGACGTAAAATTTGTCCGGATAGTGAATGGATATGCAGTTTATCAGGTCGGCTCGGGAGATTATCTATTTGAAAGTCAGATAACCGAATAATGAAAAGAAGGGAACTTATTAATAACATTCTTCTGTCTGCTCTTGGATTAACAATCACAGGAAGTATTTCATGTAAAAACAGTAAATCCCCCGCTACAATCCTTATAGTTTCGGGATGGCAGGATATAAATATCGGAGATATAGCGCATACTCCGGGCCTTCTTAATATACTTCAGACCTTTTTGCCCGGAACTAAACTTATACTCTGGAAAAAGAGTGCAGGCAGTGAAGTTGAAGCTTGGCTAAGCAGTAATTTCCCTGCAGTGAAAATAGTTCACGGGAATGTCGACTCAGATTTCAGGGTCAGCAGCCCTGAAGTTGAAGATGCTTTCAGCAGGTCGGATATCATGATCCACGGATCAGGACCATCTGTTGTCGGTTCTGCTAATCTTGAGGCATGGGTAAGATCGACAGGTAAACCTTTCGGCATATTTGGTACGACAATTCAAAGTATCGACGAGAAACTGAAAACCCTGCTTGCAAAAGGCATCTTTTATCTTTACACGTGAAACAGCTTCACTGGAGGTCCTCAGGAAAAACGGCATAGAAACAGGAAACCAGATGTTCGTGCCTGATGCTACTTTTTTTATGCACCTGACAGATAAAATCAAAGCAGATATATTTCTGAAGGAGGGTGGACTGGAGCATGGGAAATACATCTGCGTGATACCAAGGCTCCGGAGGACACCATACTACCTGGTCCGACCGGATAGCTATACTGAAGAACAGGTAAGGAGTATCGATACACTCAACAATTCAAGGAAGGAGGAAGATCATTCCAAATTGAGAGAAGCGATTATCGCCTGGGTCCGGGAAACAGGTAACAGGGTCCTTGTTTGCCCCGAAATGACTTACCAGATCGGTATTATGGATGAGCTGCTGATAAATCCTCTTCCTGATGATGTCAGATCCTTTGTGACAAAACGCGGTTACTGGCTTCCCGATGAAGCAGCATCAGTTTATTCGCATGCATTTGCCGTACTCAGCTTTGAGTGCCACTCACCGATTATATCACTTGTTAACGGTACTCCTGCCTTCTACCTTCGACAGCCGGAAGACACCATAAAAGGGCAGATGTATTATGACCTCGGATTATCTGACTGGGTCTTTGAAATTGAGCAGGTAAGAGGCAGCGATATTGCTGAAAGACTTAAACAGGTGATTTCGGATTACGATTCAGCAAAGGAAAGGGTTAGAAAGCTCGGGGATTCAGTTAAAGATATTTATAAAAAATCTGTGGAAATTATTTAAACTTTTATAATGGCTCTGTTATGTTTTATAACGCATCTATTCTACTTAAACCCCCTTTCCCGTTTCGCCCTAAGCGGGAAGGCTTTGCGCTCCTTTTCTAAATTAAGTATGTTTATGAATTAAACAGATTAAACGCCCGGTCATGAATAAGATCTTAATATTATTTGCAATAGTATTTGCAGGAATATTGAACAGTTGTCAGAGGTCAGACAGAGTGGATCTTTACTCCGGTTTTGTCAATCCTCCTGCCGAAGCCCGTCCTTTCGTCCGCTGGTGGTGGAACGGGAACAGGATTACGGAAAAAGAGATCATTACGGCAGATCGATGTTCTCCATTCAGCAGGAATAGGCGGGGTGGAAATAAATCCGATAGCTTTCCCTGAATGGTCAGACAGCTCAGGAATACGATCCCTTAAATGGCTTAGCCCGGAATGGAACAGGCTTCTGGCGCTTGCTTCAGAAGAGGCCGGAGAAAGAGGAATGATAACCGACCTGATAGTAGGATCAGGATGGCCTTTCGGGGGAGAATTCATCAGTGAGGATGAATCTGTTCAGCGGATCATTACAAACAGTATTAAATGTAAAGGAGGTGACAGGATCAGTGAAACAGGAGAGAGTCTGCTTAAGAAAGCACTTGCAGCCCAAAGCAGGGCAGCGGAGGGTGAAGCTTTCAGCAATGAACTCTTCTTCATAAGGCTGGTTCCTGAACCGGCCGGGAATACGGACATGGTGACGGATCTGTTAACCCTTATTGATTCTGAAGGAGGCCTTGATTATAAAGTGCCTGCCGGATCATATAATCTGGTATATGCTTTATTACAGAAAGGTCACAGGCAGGTATTGCACGGTGCTCCCGGAGCAGCAGGCCCGGTTATGGATCACTACCGTCGGGATATCACACTCGCTTATCTGAACAGGCTGAAAAAGATCAGCGAGGATACAGGCATTCCTCTGAACAAACTTATCAGGGCACTCTTCTGCGACAGCATTGAGCTTGCAGGCGCAAACTGGACAGATGGCTTTGAAGATATATTCTCAAAAACATATGGATATGATCTGAAGGCCTGGTTTCCTTTCATCTTTTACGAATCTTACAGGGGTTATGAAAAAGATAAATTCACTGAAGATTTTACTGACCAGGTAAAAAGGGTGAGATACGATTATAATAAACTGCTTGTGAGGGTATTCCTGGATAATTTCACCACAGCCTTCCGGGATTTTTGTACTGAAAACGGCTTGCTATGCCGATACCAGGCATACGGTACCCCTTTCCTGATGGGAATGATGGAAGGAAATATGATACCCGATATACCTGAGAGCAATAACTGGATCTATTCTGTCGACATGGAAACCGATGAATGGATATGGAACCAGGATCACGGCTACATGATCTGGAACCTTTATGCAGCATCGGGTGGTCATCTTACCGGGCGAAAGATAATCAGCTGTGAGGCTATGACAAATACCCGCGGGGTATTCAAAGGTTCACTCGAAGAGATAAAACGTCACGACGACATGAACTTCATTACAGGAATCAATCATTCTGTTCTTCATGGGTATAACTATTCACCACAGGAAGCAGGATTTCCAGGATGGATCAGGTACGGGGAGTATTTCAGTGAGCAGAATACATGGTGGCCATATTTCAGGAAGTGGACAGATTATAATTCACGGCTCTCTTACATATTTCAGAATTCAAAACCTGTGAAGAATATCGCCATAGTGGGACCGACAGGAGATGTCTGGAGCGAACGTGGACTTATCAGGGTGCCTTTCCATAAAGAACCCTGGTACTGCTACAGGTTATGGGAACCTCTCAGCCAGAGTGGAAGCTCATGTGACTATATTGATGAGAAAATAATCGTAGATGCAAAAAAGGAGAAGGGTCTGATAAAATACGGACCGATGTCGTACCAGGCACTTATTCTTTGCAATGTAAGGTCAATGGAACCTGAGACGGCTAAAGCAGTTGCTGAATATGTTGAATCCGGCGGCAAAGTAGTTCTCGCCGGCTCTGTCCCCGGCACGGTCACTTTCTTACCAGAATGCGGAGGCAAACGATAAAACTGTTAAAAAGATATTCGATGAACTTCTTGAGAAATACCCTGACAGGATTTTCAAAGCAGATGAACCGGAAAGTCCGGAAGAACTTCTGTCATGGACAATGGATATCCTCGGGAAAATAAAAATTCAGAAAGACGTTGAGATTGATAAACCCTGCAAAGACCTTTTCCAGATAAGACATACTGACGGTGACAGGGATATCTGGTTTTTTGTCAATTCAAACCGTTCTGAAACAATAAAAATTGGTGCTGAATTTCCCACGGGAAACAAGACTCCCTGGATATGGAACCCGGAAGACGGTAGCAGGAAGATCTTTCCTTACGAAAAGAACAGGAATGATTTATTGATTGAACTGCAACCATTGCAATCGATACTCCTTGTATTTGATCCTGGACTGAAAGGGGATAAACCTGAGCCTGCCGGCAAGCCGGACGAATCTGTATCATCAGATATAATGGGTCCGTGGAAGGCTGAATTCATGCATATTAACGGACAGGTATTTGAGCGAACCTTTGAACGACTGAAAGAATTTGGCACCTCAGATGATCCTGATCTGAACAGTTTTGCAGGAACAGTGAACTATACCACAACCTTTAATTCGGATGGGACCGGAAAGTGGCTTGAATTGGAAAAGGTTAATAAAGGTGTCACTGAAGTATATCTGAATGGCAGGCAAGCCGGAATCAGCTGGTATGGCAAACCTGTCTTTCGGATTGACTCTCTTGTGAAAAATGGAGATAACCGGCTTGAAATAAAATACATTTCTGTATTGAGCAATTATATGAGAACATTGAAAGATAATCCAACGGCTATAAGATGGACAGAGGGATATGAAAAGATACCGGCAGGGCTCGAAGGCCCGGTTACAATAACGAGATAATTAAGCAGGGTGCAACAACCTGCTCCAACCTGACCCCCTGCTGGAAAGTAACAATGCTTATATGACTGACGGGGCAGTGCTTTTATAGAATGTAAGTAAATATGTTCAAAGAGAAATGAGCAATTACGTTTATCCTTATTACTTGTCGATTAAGAAACTCCGGATAACATCTTTACTGTGAGAAAATAGTTTGTCAGATAAAAGTAGTCATAACACTATCTGACAAGCCTTTGTTTCTAAAATGCCGTTATATTAACACTATAAACGAGTTAGCTGCAATATCTCACACTGTGCCGTCCTGAATCATTGGTAATACCCTCTATTAATGATACTTATTCTAGTCATGACTATTCTTTTTAATAAGACAAATATTAATATCTTACAAAAGATCAGATTCTATCCAACTCATTAAACAAATCTGCTAATTTTCACTAATTAAAAATAAATGTAAACACATACTAAGAAATGAACAAAAACATTATTTTTCAATTACTTATCATTGTTATTGTCTTATCAGGATGCAATAGGAAAGGTGTTAATCTACCAATTTCCGGTCAAGAATCTGGTTCTATTAATAGGCCGCCAATGGGTTGGAACAGTTGGAATTGCTTTGGGATTGATGTGAAAGAGGCCCAGGTAAAACATGTAGCTGATTATATGTCTGAATCTTTAAAAGATTATGGCTGGGAATACATTGTGGTGGATATGGGTTGGTATGGTGGTGAAAATTTCAATACCCAGACATTTAAAATGGAAAGACCTTTACTTTTCATGGATGAGTTCGGGAGATTAATCCCATCTGTTCATAAATTTCCATCAAGCAGCGATAGCAAGGGATTTAAAGCACTTGCCGATTATATACATAGTAA
This sequence comes from uncultured Bacteroidales bacterium, assembly GCA_963700275.1. Classification (GTDB taxonomy): domain Bacteria; phylum Bacteroidota; class Bacteroidia; order Bacteroidales; family VadinHA17; genus LD21. Next base: position 297,860 of record CAVOWZ010000019.1, read on the forward strand.
AGGCCTTAAAATAGGAATTCACATAATGCGTGGCATCCCTTGGGAAGCGGTTGAAAAAAATACTCCCATTCTTAACACTGAATATCATGCAAGAGATATTGCAGAGATCCAAGATTCATGCCTTTGGTTCAGGGGAATGGTTGGTATAAATATGACTAAGCCTGGAGCACAGGAATATTACAATTCTATCGCCAGTTTATATGCAGAATGGGGAATTGACTTTATAAAAGCTGATGATATGAGCCGACCTTATCATACTGATGAAATTATAGGATTAAGTCAAGCACTTATAAAAAGTGGGAGAGAAATTTTATTAAGTCTGTCTCCAGGTGAATCCCCTATTCAATCGGCAAAACATTTGGCTGAAAATTCTAATATGTGGAGGATATCGGATGATTTCTGGGATGACTGGAGATTGCTGAAAAAGCAATTTTCACTTTGCAAGAAATGGACAAATTATAGGATAGATGGGCATTGGCCTGACTGTGACATGTTAATCCTAGGAAAGTTAAGAATTACCGGTCCGGATAATTATACTATCAAAGAATTAAACCTTCCGGCTGAAGAGCTGACCAATGAATACTCGAGATTCACAACTGACGAAAAATATACAATGATGAATCTATGGTCTATTTTCCGGTCGCCGCTTATGGTAGGTGGATATCTTCCTGAAAATGATAGCCTGACACTTAAGCTTCTGACAAACAAAGAAGTTATTACCGTGAACCAGAACAGTATCAACAATAGAGAGATATTCTCAGATGGAGATATTATTATCTGGACTGCAGACATCCCAAATTCAGGAAATAAATATTATGCAATCTTCAACATCGGTGAGCGTTATATTGATTCATTAAATATTTCATGGTCAATGCTTAAATTATCAGGAAGCTATAGTGTTAAAGATCTTTGGTCACATTCTAATCTCGGGACAGTAAATATTGGATTGAAAATCTCTCTGAAGCCACATTCTTCATACTTATTCAGGTTCGACAAAGAATAGTAATTTTAATTAATTGATTTGCTAATTTTCTTTGATTTTACACTCATCAATCAGGATAAAATCCGATTTAATAATATGACAGAATTTTTAAGAATTGAATGATTTAAAAGATCCTTAGTTCTGAATGATAAGTAAAGATAAAGCAGCTAATAAGGAGGACTTCATGTGGCATGTAGTGCCAGGCATGAAGTCTCCCGTTGCTCTAAATCCGTGCACCCGACCTTAAGCTATGCACTTACCGCCGTTAATAAGCTGTGACAGAGGCAAACACCAGGCAATAAACATTGATTAATTTTTTATCTATTTTAACTGAAGACTTTCTACCCACCAATTTGTTTTATACGTACATATTTAATATTTTTCGGAGACCGAAGATCAATCAGAACTTTAAGGAATCCTTTAATCTGCTGATAACCAACGATAATGTATTTTCAGCCTTCTTAAAACAGATCAATTTGAACCTTTTTTACCATTAGAATCGGTTGTTAGACAGACTCCCGATAGCTGGGATACGAAACAGATTTCTGCTCAATTAAAAATTTGCATAATTTACAAATAGTATATATCTTTGTGATATACTATTATAATATTATATGAAAACACTTTCTTTAAAACTCGATGACAACATCTTCAATGAAACTGAAGATCTACTTGTGAAGGTTAAAAAATCTAGAAATAGGTATATTAATGAAGCAGTTGCCTTCTACAACAGAGTCAATAACAGAAACCTTATTGCGAGGAAACTTGCCAAAGAATCAAAAATTGTAAAAGATGAGTCTCTGGCAGTGTTAGCTGAATTTGAATCTCTGCAAGATGAGAATTAAACAGTTCGATATCTGGATTGCTGACCTCGAACCACAAAGAGGTACCGAGACCGGCAAAGTAAGACCAGTTCTTATTATTCAGACAAATCTCCTTAAGGATCATCCCTCAACAGTTATCTGCCCTGTTACAACTAATGTTGCACCATCAAGTGATATATTACGTGTTCATTTAAAAAGGGGTGTTGCCTCTTTTAAGCATGACTCTGATATTATGATCGATCAAATCCGTGCAATTGATAATAAAAGGTTAACTCAAAAAGTTGGTGAATTACCGCCCGATCTTCAAAAACAGGTTAAAGAAAATATAAAAATAATTCTGGACTTGGATTAGCACAATATCGATGATTTTAAGAGATTTAATAATACTGTATTCCTTTGCGGATTAAGTGCTGTAGGGTGCACTATTGTATCCACTTTAAACCCGTTACAATGAAAAAAAAAGTCTTGCATGCCCTGCTTTTTATGCTTTATTCTTTTCCTCTTATTTCACAGGTCAGCTGGATGCATATATCCAGCAAAACCGGAGCAATTGAAGTTCCTAACTCCGGTAAGCAGCAAACCTCTGCTGCTGTTGCCGATTTCAATAATGACGGTATAAATGACTTCTGTATTACCGAACGGACCTCAGCACCATCAGTTGTCTGGTACCAACGTACCGAAAAAGGATGGATCAGACATGTTGTAGAGGATGCAATATGCTTCATTGAAGCGGGGACAGCTACTCTGGATGTCGATAATGATGGTGATCAGGATATCATTGCCGGAGGAGAAAGCAAAACAAACCAGGTATGGTGGTGGGAAAATCCATATCCTGATTTCTCCAAACCGGCATGGCCCAGATATGTGATAAGGAACACAGGTGGAAAAAAAGTACACGACCAGATGGTCGGTGATTTTGATGGTGACAATAAGTCCGACCTTGTTTTCTGGGCACAGGGCGATCAGACACTCTGGTTCGCAAGAATACCAGCCGATCCGGTATTAACCGAAAACTGGAAACTTATTCCTATATATAAATACTTTTCTGACAGTCAGATGGAGCAACACGGAACCTATCCCGCATGGAAGAGAACAAATGAACATGAAGGCCTGGCAAAAGCCGATATTGATGGTGACGGTCTAATTGATATTGTTGGAGGAGGATTATGGTTCAAATACATCGGGGACGACAAATTCTCATACAATGTTGTTGACGCTGCGTATACTTTCAGCCGGTCAGCGGCCGGGCAGCTTGTTAATGGGGGAAGACCTGAAATAGTACTGGTGGTCGGAGATGGCCTGGCTCCAATGTATATGTATGAATACCAGCAAAACACTTGGGTTAAGAAAGAGATTGTGCAAAAAGTCAGCAATGGCCATTCCCTTGCCATTGTTGATTTCGACAGTGATGGCAATATGGATATCTGGTATGCGGAGATGACACTCGGAGGTCATAAGGAGGCGGTAAACAGAATACTTTTTGGTGACGGTAAAGGAAATTTCGATAGTGATATGATAATATCCAGAAGGGTATCGATCTGCACGATTCGGAGATCGTGGATCTGGATGGTGATGGTGATCTTGACATCCTTGGAAAACCTTATGACGGTGATGCCCCCCGATTGGATATATGGCTGCAAAAATAATAGCGATTTAGAGTTATGGATACAAAAATGATTACAGTTTCAAGAAAACTCCTGTTTTGGTTTCTTTCAGCAATTATCTTTTCCTTTCCGGGGTGTAAAAAAGGATCATCAGGACCATACTTTGGCAATGGATTTCATAATGGATGGGCCGATCAGAACTCGATAGTTATATGGACCAGGCTCACATCAATACCCGAACTCAACAGATCAGGTCCCCCTTTTTTGGAGCCTTCGGCAGAGGAACATCGAAAACTCGACAGAGTGGCAAATGCCGACTCAATTTATCTTGCTCAGCTGCCATCAGGTTTTTCTCTTGATCAGATGGAAGGGGCATGCCCTGGAGCAGATGGGTGAGGTTAAGACTGGCTTATTATCCGCTTAAAGATCCTGAAGAAAGAACTGAAACAAGCTGGTCGCCTGTTGATCCGGAAAAAAACTTTACTTATCAGTGGAAGCTTTCAGGATTAAATGCCTGATACAAAATATGTGGTTGAAATTGAATCGCGTAAAGCGGGAAAATCTAAAATTTCTGATAAAATATCCGGATCAGTCAGAACAGCATCCGATTCTGCATCCCTCAGGGATCTTAATTTCTGTATAGTAACATGTCACGATTATCCCCGAAGGGATGATTCAATTAACGGCCATAAGATATACAGGGCAATGCAGCAGATGTTCCCCGATTTTCTTGTTCATACCGGTGATGTTGAATATTATGATAAAGCTGGCCCTTTCGCAATGACAGAAGAATTAATGAGATTCAAATGGGACCGGATCTTTGCGCTTCCATACCAGCGTGACTTTTACAGGCAGGTAACTACTTATTTCATGAAAGATGATCACGATGTTCTGAGGGATGATGCTTTCCCGGGTATGCGATATGGAACAGTTTCGTGGGAGAGAGGTCTGGAAATATTTGATAAAGAACAGTTCCCGTCCAATGATCTGCCTTATAAAACAATCCGGTGGGGCAAAGACCTGCAGATATGGCTGATGGAAGGAAGGAATTACAGGAGTAAAAATTCAGATCCGGATGGTCCGGATAAAACAATATGGGGGAAAGAGCAGAAAGAGTGGCTTTACAGGACTATCGGGGAATCCGATGCAACATTTAAACTGATTATTACTCCCGGACCGGTACTGGGGCCTGACCGTGACAATAAAAAGGACAATTATTCAAATACGGTTTTTGCTTTTGAGGGAAATGAAATAAGAGAATATCTTAAACAATTCGACAATGTATTTATTTGTAACGGAGACAGACACTGGCAGTATGTAACCAACATTCCGGAAACCACATTATGGGAATTCAGCTGTGGTGCGGGATCGGATGTTCATGCCGGTGGCTGGGATCAGAATGACCTGAGGCCTGAACACAGGTTCCTTAGAGTAAAGGGCGGATTCTTAAAGGGATCGGTATATCACTCAGATGAAAAAGTGAATCTGAAATTCCAGCACTATGATGTGGACGGGAATGTGGTTCATGAAGAATTGTTTTCCAAAGATCATTAAAATTAGATGGACACGAAAAATTATAAATTGGTTACAGGTTGCATATGTGGGATTTCACTTCTTACAGCAGCTGTTTCCTGCCAGAAAAAAGAGCATAAGCCGAATATCCTTTTTATTCTGGCTGATGACCAGAGGGCTGATGCAATGGGATGTGCGGGAAATCCGTATATAAAAACTCCCAACATTGACAGGCTTGCAGAACATGGTTTGCGGTTCACTAACAGTTATGTTATGGGAGGCCATCATGGAGCTATTTCTGCTCCAAGCCGTGCAATGCTCTTAAGCGGGATGAACCTGTTTAATGTCTATGATAAACTTGAAGGTGTTAAAACTATGCCGATGCATTTTGCAGAGAACGGGTATGTAACTTTTGGTACAGGTAAATGGCATAATGAGAAAAGTGCTTTTGAAGCAAGCTTTCAGAAAGGGGAAAATGTTTTTCTTGGCGGGATGGCAGATCATTTCAATGTTTCTGTCAGGAATATGTCGATCGATAGGAAATTATCAGAACCTGAATTAAAGGGGTTTTCAACAGATCTGTTTGGAGGTTCCGCTATCAGTTTCATCAGTGATTATGCTAAAGGGGGTAAAGAGCAACCTTTTTTCTGCTATGTGGCATTTACGGTTCCTCACGATCCATATTCTCCCCGTACCGATTATATTGACAGATATTCGCCTGATTCGATGCCTTTACCCGGCAATTTCATGCCATTACATCCATTTGCTTTTGACGATCTCATGGTACGTGATGAAAATCTCCTGCCATGGCCCCGGCCACCTGAAAAAGTAAGAGAAGCGCTGGCCGATTATTATAGCCTTATCACACATCTTGATGCGAAAATTGGCGAAATAATTAATTCACTTAAATCTAATGGATTATATGATAATACAATTATTGTTTATGCTGCAGATAATGGTCTGGCTATCGGCAGCCATGGTTTACTGGGTAAACAGAACCTGTATGAGCACAGCATGAAAGTTCCTTTAATCATAACCGGGCCGGGAATACCAGAAGGAAAAGTATCTGATGCTCTGGTTTATTTGTTCGATCTTTATCCTACACTGGCCGGATTTTGCTCGCTGCCTTTACCTGAAGGTATTGACGGAAAGAGCCTGATACCGGTAATTTCCGGTAAATCAGATGGAGTCCGCACATCACTTTTTACTGTTTATCGTACTTCAGTGAGGGCGGTCAGGACAAAAGAGTGGAAACTTATAAGATATCCTGAAAGGGACTATACACAATTATTCGACCTTGTTAACGACCCTCTTGAGCTGAATAATCTTGCCGGAGTTGATGGAAATGAGTACAAGATTGAAGATATGATGAAACTTATGCGGGAATGGCAGAATGAGGTTAATGATACAGTTCCGCTGACTGCTGAAAAAATTCTGCCTTTACAATATGATCATACCAGGCTTATCCGTAAGCCTGACAGGTGGCAACCGGAATATACACTGCAGAAGTATTTCGGAGAAAATTAATAAAAGACAAATGTTAACTCATCACTATATGAACAGGATAGCTTGTGGTTTGGGAATATTATGTACGGCATCTGCAACAGCTCAGGATAAACCGAATTTTGTTCTGATGATTGCCGACGATGTAAGCTGGGATGATATCGGTTGCTATGGAAACAACCAGGTTAAAACTCAGAACATTGACAGGATTGCAGGTTCTGGTATCCAATTCACAAATTTCTTCCTCACTGCAAGCTCTTCAAGTCCCAGCCGTAACAGCATTATTACAGGAAGATATCCTCATAATACCGGTGGAGCGGAACTTCATACATTACCTCCCGATTACATGATCTCTTTCCCTGAAATACTAAGGCAGAATGGTTATTACACAGCCCACGCGGGTAAATTCCATATGGGTAATTATGCCCGCAGAGGGTTTGACATTATCAATGAGAATAACAAGCTTAACGGCGATGGAGGAGAGGAACTCTGGATAAAGTGTCTTCAGGAAAGGGCGCAGGGGAAACCTTTCCTTATGTGGTTTGCAGCCTATGATGCACACAGGGTATGGGGACCGAATGAGTATTCCGGCACCCACGATCCTCAAAAGACTACCCCTCCATATTATCTGGCACAGGGAAACAAAACCAAAGGGGATCTTTCAAAATATTATGATGAGATCGCACGGTTTGATCATTATGTCGGTCTGGTTTATGAAGAGCTTGTAAGGCAAAATGTTATTGATAATACAGTGATAATAATAATGGCTGACAATGGCCGGCCATTTCCTCATAATAAGACCAGGGTCAATGACCGCGGCCTTAAAAGTCCTTTTATAATACACTGGCCGGAAGGTGCCGGCAGAAAGAATCAAGTATGTCAGGCTCTTGTAAGTTCAATCGATATTGCACCTACTGTTCTCGAACTGGCCGGATTAGATGCTCCTGTATCAATCCAGGGATTCAGCTTTGCAAAACTTCTGAGTAAACCTTCGCGGAAGTTCAGAAATTATGTTTTCGCAGAGCATAACTGGCACGATTATGAAGCACACGAGAGGATGGTCAGGACCAAAGATTTTCTTTATGTTCTGAATTCCCGGCCTCAATTTCCTCAATCGGGTCCTGCAGATGCTGTTGGGAGCCCATCCTATGAGGAGCTTGACAGCCTGTGGAAAATAAATGGTCTGACCAGGCAGCAGGCGGATATTTTTACTGCTCCCAGACCAAATGAAGAATTATACAATAATAAAACTGATCCTGATCAGTATTATAATTTAGCTGGAAACAAAGGATCATAAGAAACAGCTTGCTAAATTGAGATCTGTCCTGCAGGAATGGATGAATGAGACAGGTGATAATATTCCTGAGAACCTTACCCATGACTGGTATACAAGAGAGCCTGGATATGTGAAAACGCAAAATATGAATATCAGGGGAGAAGCGGTTGACCAAAAATTCAACGCAACAAAAAATAATAACAAAGGGAAATTTTAAGTCGCATAGTTATTAAGCCGCGTACAAAGCTCATTTGAGCGGATCTGTTTGTGGGAAAGAGATGTTTTATTTGTTTTGAGCCGCATAGCGGCGGCCTGTTTGTAGTAAGAAAATGTCTTAGTGATTTATGAGCCGCGTAGCGGCGGCCTGTTAAATACTTAATATTTATGAAAATAGAACGATTATTACCTGTTCTCCTCATCGGACAAGCTGTAACGGCGGGTAATCAAATGTGTTATTCACAGGATAAATCTCCCAATATTGTCTTCATCCTTACCGATGATATGGGATGGAAAGACCTGGCTTGTTATGGTAACCGTTTCACTGAGACTCCAAATATTGATGCTCTTGCCAAAAGCGGCATCCGCTTCACCCAGGCTTATGCTGCCTGTCCTGTCAGCTCTCCGACAAGAGCTTCAATAATGACTGGTAAATACCCGGCCCGCCTGCAGCTGACAAATTTTATTGCCGGAAACAGGACAGATAAGGATTCCCCTGTGCTCCCTGCAAACTGGAAACCATATCTTGAAGCCCGTGAAATAACAATTGCCGAACTGCTTAAAGAAAAAGGATATATCTACCGGCATGGTAGGGAAGTGGCACCTGGGCGGGCACGATTCAATTGCACCATGGAACCAGGGATTCGATTTTTCCAGAATGATAGGGAAAAATGGCCTCGATTATTATAATTATTCAATATTTCTCGATTCATATAAGAATGAATTCATAGATAAAGGCACAGAATACCTGACGGATAAGCTGACTGACTACGGCGTTGAATTCATCAGGCAGAATAAAGGGAATCAGTTTTTCCTATATCTCGCTTATTCTGCACCCCATGTGGTTATAGTTCCGAGGCCCGATAAACTGATGAAATACTTCAGGAAATACAACGATGCTGATGAAAAATTCAATCCATATTATTCTGCAATGGTTGAAAGTATTGATGACGGAGTCGGAAGGATAATTGAAACGCTGAAAGAAGTAGCTGCTCTTGAAAACACATTGATAATTTTTACATCGGATAATGGTGGTCTGGGACTTGATGAACTTGGTCCGACACCAACCTCAATTCTGCCGCTCAGGAAATGGAAAGGCCATGTATATGAGGGCGGCATAAGGGTACCTGCGATAATGAGCTGGCAGGGTAAAATAAAACCGGGGATGATATCGGATGAATATTACAGTTCAGTTGATTACCTGCCTACATTATGTGAAATAACCGGGATTAATGCTATTCCGGTTAATATAGATGGGATCAGTATCTTAAAATTGATGCAAGGTGAACAAATAACAGGGGAGGAGAGACCTTTATTCTGGCACTATCCTCATTTTTCAAATCAGCTCGGCAGACCCGCAGGTGCTGTAAGGGTTGGTGATTATAAGCTGATTGAAAGCTATGAAACAGGTAAACTGGAATTATATGATCTGAAGGGGGATATTTCGGAATCCACAGATCTTTCTGAAAAAATGAAACAGAAAACAGAGGATTTGTACAAATTGCTTAGTGGTTGGAGAAAGAATGTGAAGGCAAATATGCCTGTCCCAAACCCTGAATATAAACCTTAGAAAGGTTACACAAAGTCACACAAAGGATTACACAAAGGATACACAAAGTATATTAACTATAAAAGTTTAAATATGATTGACATAAAGTATCTTATTCCTGTATGTATACCAGGTATTGCAGCAGCTTCTCATCCTGTCATAAGCAGGCTGTTCCGGATAAACCAAATATAGTGATCATTCTTGCTGACGATATGGGCTGGGGTGATATCAATGCCAATGGGAATGATCTTATTCAGACTCCGGTTCTTAACCGGCTTAAAACAGAAAGCCTCAGCTTTGACAGATTCTATGTCTGTCCGCTAAGTGCTCCTACCAGAGCAGAGATGCTTACAGGCCGGTATTTTCTCAGAACCGGGGTATCTTCGGTCACGCGCGGTTATGAAAATATGAGAACCGATGAGGTCACAATTGCTGAGGTATTGAAGGATAACGGCTTTGCAACAGGATGCTTCGGTAAATGGCATAACGGCCGGTATTACCTTCAGCATCCTAACCGTCAGGGTTTCGATGAATATGTCGGATTTCCGGTTGGACACCTCGGCTATTATTATGATGCTTATTTCATGAAAAATGACGAGGAGGTAAGATCTGAAGGTTATACAACTGATTATTTTACGGATCAGGCTCTGGGTTTTATTGAGAGGAATAAAGATAATCCCTTCATGTGTTTTGTTTCATATAATGTACCCCATTCACCCTTTCAGGTCCCGGAAAAATTTTTCAGTAAGTATAATTCAGCAGGTGTCGATTCAACGCTATCCTCAGTATTCGGGATGGTAGAGAATATGGATGAGAATATCGGCCGGGTCCTTAATAAGATTGAAGAACTTGATCTTTCAGAGAATACAATAATTATCTTCCTTTCCGATAATGGTCCGAATACAGATAGGTACAACGGTGGTATGAAAGGACGAAAAGGATCTGTTGATGAGGGAGGAGTGAGGGTTCCGTTTTATATTAAATGGCCGGAAAATATCAAAGCAGGAACAACAGTACAGCTGGCTCAGGATATAGATATAATGCCAACCTTACTCAGCCTTTGCAAAATAAAATACAATCCTGTCAAACCTCTTGACGGAATCGATCTTTCCGGTATCATAAATGGTAAAAAGAAACCTTTTGACAGATACATTTTTTCCAGGCAGGGCAATCAGGTACTTGAGAACTGCAACAGCTCTGTAAGGAATGACCGTTACAGACTTGTACTTACAAGAAAAGATACTCTGCTGTTTGATATGAAAAATGATCCGGAGCAAAAATCAGATATATCAGGGAAAGAGCCTGGAATAACAGCTCAGCTTTTATCAGAATTGGTTAATCTTAACGGGGAACTGGTGTCCGGGTACCAGCCTGTTACTACAATTGAGGCAGGTTTCCCGGAGGAAAAAAGTTTTACACTGCCTGTTCAGGATGCTTCTCTCTCGGGTGAAATTAAATATTCAAGCATTCATCCCAACCAGTCACATACTGAAAACTGGATACAGGAGGGTGATTCAATCTTCTGGAAACTTAATATCAATACAACCGGTACTTATAAAGCTGAACTGCAATATGGCTGTTCCGAATATAACACCGGCAGTAATTTCTTGCTGAAGAGCAGCTCAGGCTTCACAGGATTCAGTATAAGTACCCCTTTTGAATCCGTAATACTTCCCGACCGTGATTACGTGAGACGCACTGAGTCAGTTGAAAGAACCTGGTCCTGGATGGATATGGGAACAATTGAATTGAGTAGCGGACCTGAAATAATTATCCTTAAGCTTCTTGATTTACAAAATAAGGATGCCGGTTTGGTAAAAGCGATAAGATTAACCCGGCAGTAAACAATTCGCCGACGGAAAATATCCTTTAGAGCTCAATGGGATGGATGTTTCGCAGACAACAATTTGCCGACTTCTCTAAGGGTTCTCACATCTTCTTCGGGTATTGATCCATTTCCCAGGGGACCGGTGTTCAGTAAAAGGTTTGCACCTTTATTCCCGGCATCTTCCAGAATTTTAAGAACCTCTTCAGCTGTTTTATGCTTTCCATCTTCGGATTTATTGTAACCCCAGGCACTTTTTTGAAGTGTGTTGCAAACCTCTACAGGTTTGTTCCTGTTCTTTTCTTCAGCTATTGATGCTACCGGCCATTGATTGGATTTAATGGCTGCCGCATTCCTCTCGGGTGCCCGGAAATCCTCATCGCCATTTGCACCCTGCTTGAAGGAGATAAGCGAATGCGGGCATAATGTTCTTATTAATTTATACGTTGAATCGATGGGGAATAATTCCGGCTTACAGTAATAGCCCGTTATGGGATCCAGCCAGATACCTGCAATATTGGGGTATTGTGTTAGTAGCTCTTTTAGCTGAGCATGAGCAAAATCAATATAGATCTTAAAATCTTCAGGATTTTCATATTTATATTCAGGTTGAGGTTCTTTATATGCAGGACGATTTCCACTCCATATTGAATCATATTTGTAAGCATAAGGATGTTTCCAGTCAACTCCATAAGAATAATACAGAAAAAGTGCGATCCCTTTTCTTTCACATTCTTTATAAAGTTCACCGATAAGGTCTCGTTTAGATGGAGAATTCAGGCTGTTGAAATCAGTCTGAGACGTTTTAAACAGGCAGAATCCGTCATGATGTTTCGATGTTATGGTTATATATTTCATTCCTGCATCCAGGACAAGATCAGTAATAAAATCCGCATCAAATTTTTCTGCAGTGAAATGATCCTTAAGTTCAGCATACTTAGCTACAGGAATTGTATCATTCAGTTGTACCCATTCTCCCTTCCCGGGAATGCTATAGAGGCCGTAATGGATGAATAGTCCGTATTTTGCATCAACAAACCAGTCCAGATTTGTTTTACGTGGATCTGACCCGAATTCTTTCTTATATTCTTTTAGGTAAGCAGGAACAGATTGTTTATTTGAACATTGATTGAGAATCCCAATAAGAAGGATTATAAACAGGAGTGAAATAATATTTTTCTTCATTTGTGTATAATTTATTATTTATCAGGGGATAATTAAAATACTTTTAATTTCTGACCCACACGGGATGTTTATTAAGTTCGCTCTTGAGAAATTTATGTGTTTCCTTTTCTGCAGGCGATAGTAAATCTTCAAACAATTGATGTTCTTCATTCAAGTCTTTGGAAAGATCAAAAAACCTGCCATCGATGTATAGTTTATAATCTATTGTCCTGACAAACTGGTTCCTGAACTGGTTCACATCTTTGCTCCATCTGGGATTATAATGAACCGAAAGGGTTTTCCTGGGTTCATAATCAGAGCCTGTCAGCAACGGATAAAAACTTTTTCCGTCGCAATTCACTTCTTTACCGGCCACTTCTGCAAGTGTCGGGAAGAAATCGCTGAATTCAATCAATCCGTTATAAACAGTACCCTTTTTTATTTTTTCCGGCCAGTATACTATCAGTGGTACATGCGTGCCGGCATCAGTTGTATTACCTTTATCTCCCTTTATGATACCTTTTGTTGTCCTGGTAAAAACCGATCTGTTTGTGCCATTATCTCCGGTGAAGATCAGGATGGTGTTGTCATCCAGTCCCGTATCCTTAAGCTTGGCGGCAATTTTACCGACTATTTTATCTGTATACTCAACCATATCTTTAAAATAGGCAGTATCTTTCCTGTAACGACCATCCCTGTTTTGCCAGTCCTTTGAATCAGGCGTGGGGACAAAAGGATCATGTACCAGGACCATAGGGTAATACACGAAGAAAGGTTCACCTTTTTTCCGTTCTATGAAGTCAAGGATATAATTCAAAAATATATCAGGTCCGTAATCATCTTCAGTTGTTGTAAGAATTTTCCCATTCTGTTCAATCAGTGGTTTGGAGTATCTTTCTCCTTCACTGGTTGTTTTTGTATACTGCCAGAGGCAATACTCCTCAAATCCGAATTTCTTTGCACGGGTGTTGTCGTTCCAGTAAGGGATACTGTCTTTATAAGCTAAACCGTTAAGTTGCCATTTCCCGGCTATGCATGTAGAATATCCGGCTTCTTTCATCACAGAGCCGAAAGTATACTGGTCATTGTTCAGGTGACCGAAATAATCGTAATTACGGTAATTGTAAAGTCCGGTCATGAGTTTCACTCTTGATGGTGTACTTAAAGGTTGTGAGTGGCACTGTCCGAAAAGAATACCTTTTGACGCCAGGGAGTCCAGCACCGGGGTTTTATATGACAAACTTCCATAACAGCTCAGACACTCATATCCCATATCGTCAGCCATGATAAGTATTACATTTGGCTTGTCCTCCTTATCCTTGCTGCAGCCAAAAACAGCGAGTGATGAAAAGAGGACCGGGGTTAAAATTTCAAGCTTCATGGTATAATAAAGTTTAATTTACTTCAGAATATTTTAAATTTTCAATTTATGAAAAAAATTACTTAATTTAAAATCAGGATGGAGCTTTGAATTATTGAAAAAAACAGGCTACAGGACAACGATATTAGATGTGAATGTTGAAATCAAATATTCTACAAATGAAAAGAATAATATTCTACGTAATTTGTTCCATGATGGTTCTTTCATCATCGGCACAGCAAAGGCAGATGAGGGCACCGGGATTGCAGGATTCACTGCTGCATAAAGATTACAGACCACAATCCATTTTTAACACTCCTAAAACCCCGGTACAAAAAGCAAAATATCCTGCAATTGATATGCATATGCATGCTCCCAGGGGTGGAGGAAATCTGGATTCTATTGCAAAGGTCATCATAAAAAATATGGATGAGTGCGGAATTCAAAAGACAATCCTGTTCTGCGGTACCGGTGGATCATTCGATCAGAATGCAGCCGTGTTCGGTAAATATCCTGACCGTTTCGAGCTCTGGTGCGGATTTGATCTCAGCGTTTCCAACTCTCAGGCTATAGCTGAACTGGAAAGGTGTGTAAAACTTGGTGCCAGAGGTGTCGGGGAAGTCAGTGACAAGGGAGCAGGAATTCAGCGTGGAGCAACTCCGGCTATTCACATTGACGATCCGCGTATGGATCCCATTCTTGAAAAACTTGCAGACTTAAAGCTGCCAATAAATTTTCACTGTGGTGACCCGAAGTGGATGTATGAACCCATGGATGAACATAACGACCTCCTGTTCGAGTCATACTATTTCAGGCTTGATAATAAAAATGACATCCTGAATCTTGACCAGTTGCTGGTTACTCTGGAAAATGCATTGAAAAAACACCCCCGGGTCACTTTTATTGCATGCCATTTTATAAACCAGACATATGATCTGGACAAGTTGGGAAACCTGCTGGAAAAATATCCCAACCTCTATTCCGATGTGTCTCAGCGGGAGTGCTATGTTGCTGCTATACCACGATTTGCAAAACAATTCATGGAAAAATATGCCGACAGATTGGTTTATGGCACCGACCAGGGTTATAGCCTCCACATGTACCGCAATACTATCCGGATATGGGAAACACTGGACGAACACTTTTATGCGTGGGACGTATCAAACACTCCCTGGCCGCTTTCAGGTTTGGGGCTAAGCGATGCCACTCTGAAGAAATTCTATCGGGATAATGCTTTACAAATCCTGAAAAAATAATAACTCAATATGACTTTATACAGGAACATTTCAAGTCAGTTCAGGGATGTTTTCATAAAGCTAAAGTGGTTTAAAATTGATTAGAAATGCAAATTGTAGTACTTGATGGATATACTCTGAATCCCGGTGATCTTTCCTGGGATGAACTCAGGTTACTTGGTGATGTTAAAATTTACGACCGGACACCAGCGGATAAAACAATCGAAAGAGCAGGTACCGCTGAAATTCTACTTACGAATAAAACCCTGCTTATGGCACCTGAAATAGAGGCGCTTCACCGGCTTAAGTACATAGGTGTGCTTGCCACAGGCTATAATGTAGTTGATACGGAAGCTGCAAAGCAAAAGGGGATAGTTGTGACAAATGTACCTGCTTACAGTACCATGTCGGTGGCACAACATGTTTTTGCATTGATCATGGAATTTTTCAATGGTGTCGGAGTTGCTCTCCGATGGTGTACGGAATGGAAGATGGAGCCGCAGTATAGATTTTTGCTACTGGGACGAACCTCTGACCGAGCTTGCCGGATTAACGATTGGTATCGTGGGTTTTGGAAGGATCGGCAAGGCTGTTGCCACGATTGCTGAAGCTTTCGGAATGAGAGTAATTGTCAGTGATCCATCTTCGGATGGCTGATTATGAGAAATTTCCTTTGAATGAACTTTTTATGCACAGTGATATTGTCACTCTTCATTGTCCTCTTACACCGGAAACAAAAGGTATCATCAATTCCGACAGACTTAAGCTGATGAAATCTTCTGCTCTGCTTGTAAATACTGCCCGTGGTCCGCTGATAGTTGAGGGAGATCTTGCCGATGCCCTTAATGATGGAAAATTAGCCGGTGCAGCACTCGATGTCCTTTCAGCCGAGCCTCCTCCCTCCGACAATCCACTGCTGTCTGCAAAAAACTGCATTATAACACCTCATGTGGCCTGGGCCACCTTTGAAGCCAGAAAACGATTATTGGCAATTGCCATAGAAAACCTTAAACTGTACCTGGAAGGTAAGCCGGTAAATGTTGTAAATAACGATTAATGGCCGAAATAACAAATAGTAATTCATTATGAAAATAATTACCTTTCCGATTCAAATCCTTCTGCTTTTATTTTTACTTACTGATTGTGATTCAGGTAAGAATTTAAAATCCGATAATACAGCCCTAAACAACAGCTTCATCCGAGTAAGTTCTGAAGATCCCCGATATTTTGAATATTCAGACGGCTCACCTTATATACCAGTGGGCATGAATATGATAAGTCCCGGAGGTCGATACAGGAATAATCCGGACTCATCGTTGTACGATTTCGGACAATGGATGAAGAATATCTCCGTGAACGGAGGTAATTTTATCAGGGTATGGCTAAGTAATAATTTCTGGGACATTGAGGATCAGAGAGCCGGAGAATATCGTGAAGAGAAAGCCCGCAGGATTGACAGGATGTTAGAAATGGCGGAAACATACGATCTTAAGGTAAAGATGACACTGGAACATTTCCGCAGCCTGACTCAAAAAGAAAATCCTCAGTCGTGGGCAGTAAAATCTGTATACCATACTTCCGGTGGAGGGCCACTGGACAGCATAAGGCAGTATCTTACTTCTGCCAGTGGGCGGAAACTGTTTACTGACAAACTGGACTTTTACCAGAAACGTTATGGGAGCAATCCGGTAATTTTCGGATGGGAACTGTGGAATGAGATGAATGCCATGAAAGGGCCGGAAGAAAGTATTTTCTTCACCTGGAATGAACTGATGCTGGGAGAAACCAAAACATCGATTCCCCGAAAACCTTGTGATGCAGAGTCTTGGAAGTTTTGACGACGAGCGGGTAAGACCCATTTATAAAAGAGATGATGTTAATGCCGGGGAATGAAATAGCCCAGGTTCACAGGTATCTTGACCTGGGAGCAAGGATGGAAGAATGCCAAATGCCGATGGATATAATCTGTTCTTCAGCCGTGGAAGAATTATTATCCTACAATACCGGGAAACCGGTAATACTTGCCGAAACAGGAGCTGTTGAACCCAGGCATAGCGGTCCAAGCAAATTCTATCCGGTTGATACTGCAGGAATGTTATTGCACGACATACTATTTGCCCCGTTTTTCTCGGGATCTGCAGGAGCAGGTATGAGCTGGCACTGGGACTCTTATGTAGAAAAGAACAATCTCTGGTATCATTTTAAAAGATTCAGTGAAGCGGTTAAGGATATCAATCCGTTAAGAGAAAAATTTGTGACGTCAAGGTCAGAGACTGAAATTGTAAGAATATACATTTTAGCCGGACAGGAAACCATCCTTTTGTGGCTCCGCGACAAAAAGAATAACTGGCAATCGGAACTCAGGGATGGTATTTCTCCCTTGTTGATCCAGGGCGCTGAGATCGATCTGAAAAAGCTTGGATGTGATAAACGGGTACAGAAAATTTCAATTTATGATCCATGGCAGGATAAATGGAAAAATGTCCGGCAGAAAGATCTTAAAATAAATTTACCCGATTTCAAAAGGTCTCTGGTCATAAAGATCATCAAATGACCACAGGTTTCCGCAATAAGTTTCGGCTGCTAAATTAGTTTTTTGATGAGGCACACCCAGTCTTTGCCCGGATCTTCCGGAGGATATCCTGCAGAGGCAAATCCGATCCCCATTACTTTTTCAATTGTACCCGTTTTTAAATCTCCTCCTGAACGTGGATTGAACCATTTTACACCATAACTTCCGGGGGAAAGCAGTATCTCAGTTGAACCTCCCTCAGGCAGATAAATGGCGTATATTTCCCCGTCTTTTGCCAGACAATAATCATTTTTAGCTTTTGTGATGTCATCCCTGTTTTTCATTTCGGGGAAAGGCAGGTATTGATGAAAGAAATCAATTGCAGTTTTTGTCTGGTCCCATAACTTATCCCGGCTCCTCCAGTCTTCACAGCTTAGATCGGAATGAGGATATTTATAGCCGAAATACCATTCGACACCGGCTCCTCCCGCCATCAGATTTCCCCAGAGTGCCTTGTACCTTATTGTATCATGAGCAGGGTCAAATTCATCGGGCAGAGCGCCTTTCCAGTGCTGACCGATCTCATCAATACAAACCACCCACGGATGACCGGATTCAGCTGATTTAGTGATCCAATATTTTGCATCCTCATGTATTTCATTCACATTGCCACACTGGATTGACGGACCTTCAACATTTTTGAATCCCAGGTAAGCTGTCATATCCTTTATCCTCTGCTGTGGAGCTGAATGAGTATGAATAACTATGAAATTGTCATAAGGATCTGTTTCTCTAAGATAATCAGCCATTTTTTTTGTATCCTGGTATGTCTGTCCGTATGGTGACCAATCGGTAGCATGATGTTCTTCCCCCAGATTCCAGGTTATTCCCAGGTTATGTGAGAAGCGTGCCACCAGTTCTCTCAGGTATAATTTCCGCTGTACATCAAGATATCCGCAATCAAGCAGACATTCATTCTCTGTCTCCTGCAGGACAAAATGTTTCATGATGCCCAGCTTACCGGCATGATCAAAAACTATTTCCCACTGGTCAAGCTTACTGCAATCAAATCTGTACCGTTCATTTCGTTCGGTATAGGGCCACACATCGTCTCCGTCACCAAGTATATTGAGGGTAAGGAAATAGAAACTATTCATGCCTTTGGATGACAGGTAGTTGAGTGCGCCAATTATTCCCTTTCCCATACCGTTTTTCCATTGCGGGTCACCCGCTTTCCAGTCTCTGATATGAGGCTCATAGAGATGCAGTCCGCTATTCGGAACGGCTTCACCGCTTCTTGTCTGATTATTACCTCCGTAATAAGTGCCGTCAAATTCTTTATATCCGAGGAAGTTTTCCGGAGAATCCGCACCTGCTTTCAGAAAGGGTTCTCCAGTGCCGGCGTATTTCAGGAAATGTGTTCCGGTATATTGAAGCCTCCCCTTTGCCCTGAAGTCAGGTGAAGGTTTATCTGACTTTTCAATAACGAAAGATCCTTTTAAACCATCAAAGGAGCATTTTTCTCCTTTTGCAATGTCATCTGCCACAGCAATATTCTTACCCTTAAGAAAGGCGGCTGAATAATTCCATGTTCCCTCAGATGGCGGACAAAAATGGACACGCCATTTATTACCTGATTTTGCTGAAGTTTGAGCGGCATTTCCGTCAGCGGCATAATATCCGGGGACATGGAAGCTCTTTTCTCCGTTTGAAAATTCAACATCCAGCCTGTAGTCGGTAAAGGGATTAATTGTGTCATACTCACTGGTAACAGGCCCTTTAAATGTCAGTGTTATCTTATGCCAGACTTCCATTTCACCGGTTATTTCAAAAGTCTTCCGGTCCGAACAACTCCAGCACAGGAAGAAAATCATTCCCGCTGCAGGAAAAATGTGACTGATTCTTGAAATTTTCATCAGTATATAATTTTTATTTTAATGGTCTGATGCCTGCCTGTCGGCAGACAGGGAACCCACATGTCTGAAAATTATATACATACGTGTTTGTGATTGCAATACATGTGGGTTTCATCTTTAAATAATTTGATAATTACACTCCGGCATAGACCAGCATTGCCAATCCTGCAAGGTATGCCAGGAACATTAATAAAATAAGTGTATTGACAGTTTTATTGGCTCCTTTGAATTCCTTCCATATAAAAACTCCCCATAAAGCAGCTACAAGTGTTGCTCCCTGACCTAATCCGTAGGAGATGGCAAATCCCGCTTTATCGGAGGCCAGTATGCTCATTGCCATTCCAAGGCTCCAGATCAATCCCCCGAGAATGCCTGTAAGATGAACTTTCAGATTTCCTTTCCTGTAGTCGCTGAAATTAAGAGAATCGCCTTCTATCGGTTTTTTCATAAGGATGTAATTAAAGAGCAGGTTGCTTATGACGACTCCGATGGCGAAAAATAACAATGCTGAATATGGAGTAAGCTTACCGGTCTCGGGAGCAGCAAAATCCGTTACCATTGAACTTGCCACGAAACGGTAGAACAGTGACATCAGAACGCCTGCCGCAACTGATAGCAGGATACCTTTTCGCGATACTCTTTGCATGGTAGTACTATGCTTTTTATACGCTACGGCATCAATGATTATTGCAGCCACAATAAGAGCGAGTCCGGTAAAAAGTATCACCGGGTTTCCTTTCGGTGTAAAGATATAATTGATTATGACTCCCAGAGCCAGAGCAATACCAACTCCTACCGGGAAAGCGACAGCCATTCCGGCAATTGCCATTGCTGCAACAAGAAGGATATTTGATGCATTAAATATCACTCCTCCAAGGAAGGCGTTTAAAATATTACCCGGTTTAGCCTGGGCAATATCAGGAATAAAGCTCCGGCCATTTGTACCAATGCTTCCCAGGGTAAATCCCAGAAGAAGAGAAAAGATCAGGATACCGGTTACGTAATCCCAATAGAAGAGTTCAAATCGCCAGTTTTTACCTGCAAGTTTCTGGGTATTTCCCCAGGAACCCCAGCATAGCATTGTAATTATACAGAGAATTACTGCGAGTGAGTAGGATTGTGGTATGAACATATAAATGAAGTTTAGAGTGAGCTAGAGTTTGGAGTACTTAAAGTTAAATAATTGAAGTTTTGAGTGAGCTAGAGTTTGCCTGCCAGTTAAATCAGCTGTTCTTTAGCTGTTTCAATAAATGCAACGATATTCTCAACCGGAGTATCTCCCTCGACTGAATGAGAAGGAGAAAGAATATAACCTCCGTTTTTACCTGCTTTTAAAAGGGACCTGGTTTCAGCAATAACCTCGTCACGGGTGCCGAAAGGCAAGGTTTTCTGAATAGATAATCCGCCCCAGAAGGATAATCTCCCGTGATATTGTTTCATGATGGAATAAATATCCATCACTTCAGGCTGGAAAGGATTGAAACAGTCCACTCCGATTTCTGCAAGATCATCAAAAAGTTCATCTACATCTCCACAGGAATGTATAAATACATATTTCCCCTTGTCCCTGATTGATTTATAGGTCTTTTTCAGATAAGGATAAATAAATTCTTTCCAGGCATCATATCCCATGAGCAGTCCCCTTTGTTGTCCCCAGTCGTCCCCCAGTTCCACTCCGTCGATATCATAAGTGCAGGCTTCTTCGATCTGGGCAATATTGTAACTGGTGATGGCATTCATCAATTCATGCACGAATTCAGGATACGAACAAAAATCTGTCAATAAATTTTCCATACCCCTCATGGTCCAGGCTCTTTCAAAAAGCGAAAATCCCAGGGCAAACAGTCGGAACCGGTCTCCAAACTGCTTTATTTTATCCGGGATATCTTCAAAGTACCTTTTATCCAGTGGGTCGGGAAATGAATAATTCTTAAGGGTTGGTTCCGGTAACACCATTCCTGTTACATTTCCGATATCTTTATCAATTCTTCTATCCCATACGACACCAAATACATCCCTGTATATATCATTGCCAAGGTATTCAAAGAACCCTATGTCATTTCCCAGTTCTATAATATGATTTTGCAGGTAATCCTCAATTGATGATCCTTTAAGATGTTCAAAAAGTTTATCCCTTGCTTCCACGGTCAGCTTGAAATGCCATGGGACATAAGGGATCTCCTTGAAATTCAATGCACTTATGACGACCTCTCTTTTTCCCATACTGTGATTAAGAAAATCTTCATTGTATAAGCTCTTAATCCTGATAATTATTTAACTAACAGCTCAATTTCAAAATCAAGTCCGGATAACACAGTGTAACGGATTATTCTTCGAAAGAAAACCTGAAATCCTCATTTTTCTTCTTTTCGGTCCTGAATATCTTCGCAGCCGTGATATAGACCCTTGCACCTTCTGCTTCGGGACGTTTTTCACCTTTTACTACAATCTTCATAGTATGTTCTCCCGGCTTAAGATCCATTACATGCCAGATGCATTCGGTATGCTGCTGGCTGGCAAAATAATAGTATGTGTCGATTGACCTGTGAAGAGTACCATCAATATAAACATCAGCTTTACCTCCATCTTTGAACCAGTTTCCATAAAGTGCAATCCCCGTTCCGTTGAATGGCAGTTCCAGTTCATCACCAGTCCTGTCTGAAAAAACTGATTGATTTGTTTTGCTCCCGTCCCGGGAGGTAACCTCTCTTATTTGCCATTTGCCCTTTTTCTTCCAGCTATTTTCTTCAAACACTGAAATATTCCTGTTGAAAACAATATCAGGAAAAGCCACCTCGAGAGGAGGTTCAACAGGTTCCTGTGATTTAATCCGGATCTTTTTCCCATCCACTGTTCCTCCGTCTTTTTGAATCAATTCAAGAGCATAGTTATATGTACTTTCCACTGCCGTATTGAAGGAATATGAAGTATGTATGAAAGTTGAATCCCCCATTGCTTTAACGCCGTCCTGCATTTCTGATTGTAATCCACTGAATCCTCTGATCACACCTAATACAGCAAGTGCATTTGAAGGATTGCAGTCTGAATCCTGTCCGCATCGGGTGGATACCTCAAGAGTTTTCATCGGATCGCCTTCACCATATAAAAGGCCCATGACAATATATGCACCGTTAAGTTTCGCATCAATATTGAAAGTTGATCCTGCTCCGCATATATCGACATCTCCCCATTTCTCTTCAAGCTCTTTCCATGCAGCCCTCCAGTCATTGGGATAGTTTTTATGGAGTTTAATTACATCTCTGATTATTTTATTATAATCGCTGCCTGAAGGTATTGAGAGCAGGGCTTTTTCAATTATCAGGGGAATATCTGATTCAAAAAATGCTTCGGCATACAGGGCTGCAACAAAAATGCCTCCATAAATGCCATCCCCGTAATTCATTATCCTGCCGATTTTATCGGCAATTTCAAGCGCTGTATTCGGCATACCCGGACACATGAATCCTATATAATCGGCTTCAATCTGGAAATCAATATCATCAGCATGAATATTGTATTCAGGACTTCCTGAAAGAGGTGCAAAGATACTGTCATAAAAGTTTTTTCTCGCCTGCATATTTGCATGCCAGAGATGGTATCCTGCCTTTGCGAATAACTCCTGGTATTTTTTTGACGGTGCATCGATCCCGTATTTATCCATTGCCATCAGGAAAGTAAGCTGGACATAAATGTCATCCTGCCACAAGCTACCCCTTATATCAGATGGTTTCCATTTGATTGAATCCTCATAGGTACTGCCCTGTGCTCTGAATTCAGTCGGAGCTCCGTATGTGACTCCGACCATTTTTCCTGCCCAGCCTCCGGCAATTTTATCCTTTAGTATATCAGGGTTTATACTCCGGAACCCGTCCTTCGAATCAGTGCAGGCTGTGAGAATTGAAATTACTGCAAGAAATAATAAAATTTTAATTACTCTGGTCATTTATCTATATTTTAAGTAAGAACATTTGAACAAACGAATAGTGGCGTAAGAATAATTTTTAGGTAAGAACAATTGATCAAACGAATGGTGAAGTCAGAGCTCCTTTCTGTAAGGAGCGGAAGCCTGTGCTCCGAGTCGGGTAACAGAGATAGCTGCAGCTTTATTTGCGAAAATAACAGCGTCTTTTATTCCTTTCCCTTCAGCAAAGGCTACAGCCAGTGCACCATTGAAAACATCTCCCGCAGCAGTTGAATCAACGGCTGTGACCTTAATACCCGGCACTATTCCTGTAAACTCATCGGATTTAACATAAGCTCCCCGTGCACCGAGAGTGATAATTACATTTTTAACGCCTTTCCGCTGAAATTCTGTAGCTGCCTTCTCGGCAGATGTTTCATTAGTGATTTTTACACCTGTCAGAATACCTGCCTCGTTCTCATCAGGAGTGATGAGCCAAATATGCCGGAGGAGATAATCATGCAGTTTTTGTGCAGGTGCAGGGTTCAGAATGACCTTAATACCGTGTTCGGCTGCAGTCAGTGCTGTATATTCGACAGTCATTACCGGGATTTCCAGCTGAAGAAGGAGAATTGCAAATTTACCTGATGATAAAAGATCGGATGGAATATCTTCGGCCACAATATTTCCGTTTGAACCTGGTGCAACTACAATATTATTTTCGCCGGCCGAGTTCACGGTTATCAGCGCAATACCTGAAGGAAGTGATTCATCTTTCACAATATTTCGTGTGTCGATTCCTTCTTTTTTCAAAACTCCTATGGTCTGACTGCCAAAAAGATCATCACCTATTTTGGTTATAAATGTTACTTTCCCACCCAGTCGTGCTGAAGCAACAGCCTGGTTGGCTCCTTTACCACCGGGATTCATGAAGAAAGTGCCTCCGAGAACTGTTTCCCCGGGCTCCGGCAACTTATCAGTTTTAATGACCATATCGGTATTAGAACTTCCAACGACAAGAATACGGTTCATATTTATATATTGGTTTTAAGAACATGATAATTAAACTCTAAGGTAATCAAAACAACTTGAAATGAGCATTGGATAAAGAATTTTCTTCTAAAAAAAGTTAAAATTCGCCAAACTATTTGAACCAATTATCTATATTTAGATGCTTTTGAAAATGCTTTACCCTGTATGAAAAACACATAGAGGTTAAGCGGGAAAAGCTAAACAACCTTTAGAATAAAACTATCTGCAATGAAAAAGAACATTCATAACTACATTCTTATCCTTTCGGCAATTCTTTTTGTTAGTGCATTGATAGCTGCTTTAAGCGGCAATATAACATTAACGGGAATTCTCCTGATTGCAGGCTTCATCGGTCTTGCTACAGGTGTAAGGGGTTTTCAGAAGTTAAAGGGGTTTTCCTATACACTCTGGATATTTACCGCCGTTACAGCATCGATGTTTTACCCTCAGTATTTTATTTCAATAGGTAATTTTCAGTTTAAAAGTCTGATAGTTCCGCTACTTCAGATAATCATGTTTGGTATGGGATCGCAGATGAGCTTTGCCGATTTTGCAGGGGTCATCAAAATGCCTAAGGGTGTTCTTGTCGGCGTAGTGTCACATTATATTATTATGCCGCTTGTAGGGTTCTCAATAGCAAAAATATTTTCTTTCCCTCCGGAAATTGCTGCCGGAATTATTCTTATCGGGACTGTCCCAAGCGGTCTTGCATCGAATGTAATGTCATTTCTGGCCAAGGCTAATCTTGCCCTTGCAGTAACAGTTGGCGCTATTTCAACAATGCTGGCTCCCTTTGTTACACCTACCCTTATGAAATGGCTGGGAGGACAGTTCATTGAAGTCAGCTTCTGGAGTATGATGCTCGATATTCTGAATATGATAATTCTTCCGATTTTAGCCGGATTTATCTTCAATCTATTTGTGAAAAAAGGAGCTGGTATGAAATCAAAAGTAGTTCAGCTCATTTCTTACACTGTAGTTATAATACTTACTACCCTTGTATTTATAAAAGTTAAGAATGTGGGGTTTGCAGGGTTTATGATACAATTTGCCAAATCGATGGGATGGTTTTTCTTCCTGCCAATGATTGCTGCAACAATTATTGCCAGATATACCAGAGGGGATAACAAATTTATGGAAAAAGCACTTTCGATGGTATCGATGGTGGGAATTGCAGCTATTGTAACTGTAATTACAGCTTCAGGACGCGATAATCTGCTTACAGTAGGCGGCCTTCTTATTATTACAAGTCTTCTTCACAATCTTACAGGATATACCCTGGGATATTCACTTTCGTGGCTGGTCGGGATGCCGGAAAGGGATCGCCGGACTATTGCATTTGAGGTTGGTATGCAAAACGGGGGACTTGCATCCGGTCTGGCAATACAGATGGGAAAGGCTGCGACTGTTGGACTGGCTCCTGCGATCTTCGGACCACTGATGAATGTTACCGGATCGATTCTGGCTAACTGGTGGCGGGGAAAACCGGTTAAGGAGGAAGTTGAAAGCGAAAAGATAAAAGATAAAAGATAAAAGATAAAAGTCAAAAGACGAAAGACGAAAGGAGAAACCAAAGGGCGAAAAGCGACGTGTTATTCTTTTATCCTTTCGATTATTTCCATACACATACGCCCGTTGTGATATGGACATATCCAGTTTCCGGCTTTGTCTCCGCCACCGATACCCTCGGCTGTAACTGAAGTGAACCAGCTGCCGTTTTCTTTATCGATCATATATATTTCAATAAAGTTCCATGCATGTATTGCCTTATCAAGGTAATCCTCATTACCAGTAAGTTCATAAGCATTTGTGTAGCCCACTACTGATTCTGCCTGCTCCCACCAGCTTCTTGTAAGCCTTGAATGGTCTGTTTCTCTGTCTTTTTCGGTAAGCATGCCACCGTCAGCAAGAAGTCCTTCTGATGCCGCATCAGCGATCTTTACACTTACCTCTTTAACTCTCTTAATAAGTTCAGGGTCTTTCAGCAGGTGTGCTGCTTCGTAAAGCAGCCATGAAGACTCAATGTCGTGACCATAGGAATCAATCCGGGAAGTGCTGTTCCAGTTCCTGTCAAGAAAGACAATCAGGTGATAGCTGTTTTTGTCAATTATATGATCAAGAAAAATATTTACCATGTTCTCAAGTCTTTCAGCCATACGTTTTGACGGCCATACACGGTAAAGATTTGCATAAGCCTCCATTATGTGAAGCGATGTATTCATCGTTTTCTCATCAGCCGGTGTCCGTTCACCGATGAGCCTGTCACGTGAACGCTGCCAGTCACGACTGAAAACTTCATAATAACCATTGAATTCCTTGTCAAGGACATTTTTTTCAAAAAGCTTAAAAATACTTTTCGCAGCTTTAAGAGCCTCTTTATCTCCGGTGGCCCTTGCATATTCAGATAATCCGTAAATAAAAAATGCCTGGGTATAAGTATGCTTTCTTGTATCCTGAGGCTCTCCTTTGGCATTCAGCATCATGAATGCTCCACCAAATTCCCTGTCGATGAAATTAGCAAGTATATAATCTTTGGCCCGGGTTGCAAGCTTCAGATATTCAGGATTTCCGGTTACCCTGTATGCTGCCGAGTATGTCCATAATATCCTTGCATTAAGTATTCCCCCTTTGGCAGCATCCGGAATGACCTTGTTATTCCTGTCAATCCGCCCGTAAAAACCTCCGTTGACATCATCCGGCATTTTTGCTGACCAGAAGGAAAGGATGTTATTATTCAGGTTATCAGTGACCTTATCTTTCAGCAGCTTCAGCTTTTGCTCCGGTGATAAATCCAATGATATCTGGCATATAACATCGCCGGCATAAAGTGAGAGTGCAACCAGAAGTAAAAGAATTTTTTTCATCGTTAAATTATTTGGCAAATTAAAGAAGAGGTTCTATTTAAATATTTTATAACCGCAAAGAGCGCAAGGAATTTTCGCAAAGGTCGCAAAGTGTTTAATTGCAACAATATCCCTTTGTGTACTTTGCGCTTTCTTTGCGTGCTTTGCGGTTAAATTTTTAATGTTTCAAACAACCTCTTTATTAAGAGATTTTATCAGCTCCACAATCTGTCGTGGGACCTTTTCTGATCCCAATCCGGAGTTGGTTCAAACCATCCGGAACCCTTTCCGAGTTGTTTTTTGCATTCTTCCTCGTTAAGCTCAATGCCTAGTCCGGGTGCATCAAGAGGTACATTTGCAAATCCGTTTTCGACCATTGGTTTTGATCCCGTCATTTTTACGAGATTCGTGTAATAAGCCGCATCCGGGCTGTGATGCTCGAGTGAGAGAAAATTCTGTGTTGCGGCAGCACAGTGGACGTTTGCCATCATACATACAGGCGATCCAGCCATGTGCATTGCCATTGCAATAAAATTCTCTTCGGCATAGTCGCCTATTCTCTTGGTTTCGAGCAGACCACCGGAGGTACCGAGGTCGGGATGGATTATATCTACTGCCCTGGCATCAATAAGAGGTTTGAATCCGTCCCTGAGGGCATAGATATCCTCACCGGTAATAATGGGTGTTTCCAGTGCATCAGAAAGTTTCTTATTATTGGCAATGTCAAACCACGGGACCATATCCTCAAGCCAGGCTAGCCTGTACTTTTCCATTGCTCTACCGAAGCGGATAGAATTGTTAACATCAAAATGTCCGAAATGGTCAGCGCAGAGGGGTATTTCATAACCAACGCCATCCCTTACTTTCTCAACATATTCAGTAAGGCCGGCAAGACCTTTATCGGTAATCTGCACCTGAGTGAACGGATGAAGGGTATTCCCGTATCCCATATAAGTTCTCAGATCATATTGCCCGGCTGCGCCATCCCAGAATTTTGAATTTACAATAGCATCAGGCATTTTCGCCACTACATGAATGCCGAGGTCCATCTTGAGCCAGGTAAATCCCTGCTCCTGTACTCTTTTTTTCATAGTTTCGGCGAATCTTACGGGGTCACTGGCTCCGGGGGTGTCGGCATAAAGTCGTACCTTGTCACGGTATCTTCCACCCAGAAGCTGCCAGGCAGGAACGTTGTAAGCCTTGCCTGTAAGATCCCAGAGAGCCATTTCAACAGCACATACACCTCCGCCCTGACGACCATGGTAACCGTACTGCCTGATGATCTTGAAGATCATTTCAACATTACAGGGATTAAGTCCCAGTATCCTGCTTTTCAGGAACAGGGCATACCTGACGTCGGCACCGTCCCTGACCTCACCGAGGCCATATATACCCTGGTTTGTGTCTATCCTTATGATATGCTTGTTCATTATTGTTGCATACCGCATATCGGTTATTTTAAGATCGGAAGGACTTGATGCTCTGCTTACCTTCTGGGTGGTCTGGGCAATTGTATCTTCGATTGAAAGAGACATCAATCCTCCCAATGCTATCCCCCCGAGAGCGGTTTTCTTAAGGAAATTACGCCGGCTGTTGCTTGTTGCAGGATTATTGATCTCCGCCTGAATGGCTTCAGCTTCAGCTTTTTCTAGCTTTCTGTTTTCTTCTTTAATTTTTTCAATTATATTCTTCATATTCAAATGGTTTAAGATTTTCTAATTTACAACAGTAATTATAGATTCCGGAATCCGGAACCAGCATTCACTTAAGCTTCGGCTGGCAAAGCCCGGAACCCGGAACCCGGAACCAGGAACCCGGAACCTGGAACCTGGAACCCGGAACCCGGAACCTGGAACCTGGAACCTAATCCTCTTACCAGTTCCTTTCCTTGAAATAACCATCCAGTTCAGCTTTTGACATTGGAAGCTTGCCGGGATAGTTATTCAGCCAGTTCATAAAATCCTTCTTAATTTCATCCGACCACTGACTGTCAATCTGACCTGGCTTATATTTACCTTCCTTAAGCCTGAGATGTCCGAATTCATCACGGAGTGCCGTGACTTCCGAAGTAATAACCAGGTCTTCGACAAGGTGAGCGGGGATAAAGATCACTCCAAATTTTTTAGCCAGTACAACATCTCCGGGAAGTACAGTTGCCCTGCCGATCCTTATCGGAGTATTTATCGAAACAAGGCTCATCTGGAAGATATATGACGGATCCTGACCTCTTATCCAGCCATTGAATCCTTTTATTTCCTCCAATCCTTCCTGGTCCCTGACTGAGCCGTTAAATATTACGCCTCTTTTGGATTTAGAATATATCGAGTTGCCAAGGTTATCACCAATTAAAGTTCCATCGGCAATTTTGCCATAGCTGTCGGCAACATATACATCACCATCGACCAGTACATCTATCGGCCATGAGTTGGTGCCGCCCTGTTGTGCCCTTCCTTCTGCCTTCCCCTGGGCTTTGACGTATTTTTCAAGATCAGGTCTCATCGGTATATATTGTGCTGTTACAACACGACCTGTCATTGGCTGGTCAGGATTAATGATCTCCCATCCGCTTTCAAACTGGTTCTGATAGCCTTTATTCCGTAAAACACCCCATGCTTCCTCGATCGAGATATTCTTGAGTCTTTCGAGGATTGCATCAGAGACTTTAGGCCGCCCGTCCGCGAAGCGTTCACCTTTCCAATCTGCTGTCAGAGCCTTAATATATTCTGGAGAGGACCCTACATTCTGACCATAGGTAAGAAGGGTTACCAGAAAAAGGAAAGAAAAGGATATTGTCTTTCTATTCATATTATATTACTGTTTATCAAATTAATAATTAATTGTTATTTACTATCTGCTCAAAATTCAAAGTTCCAGACTTTGCCAGCCGAAGCTTCCTTTGACCTCCGTAACTTATGCGGAGGAGGTAGCGAAGGCTGGTCTCAGGTTTCAGGTTTCAGGTTCCGGGTTTAAGATATAGCGATAGTGACCCTTAACCCGGAACTCTGAACTCCAAACTCCAAACTCCAAACTCCAAACTTTCTATTAATTGGCATCCCACCATAGTTTCTGAGCAATCTCAACTTCCCTGGTCATGGAGGTTGACCAACCCTGGGATGTTATCGCGGCATTCATATTATCGAGATTATTGGATCTTTCATTTTCAGGGTATGCATACCTTACAGGCATCTGGGCTGTTGCTGAGTTCGACGGAAGATTGAGGTTCATCCTGCGTACATTGAACCAGGCTTCTGTCGGATTCATATACAAAGAGACCCACATCTCTTCAGCAAGCCTTTGTTTTGCTGCAGCACCTGTTCCCAGGGGATTTGCAGCAATGTAATCTGTAATTTCAGCAGCCTCTATCTTCTGTGAAGGAAGTAAGCCTGAATAGGAGCTTAACTGGGTCATGCTTGCAGTGATTGCTTCAGCGTAGGCTGCATCAGCCGTTGTGCCTGTAGTCCAGTTATTCAGGGCGGCTTCAGCAATCAGATATTTCATTTCTGCGGCAGTCATAATTACAAGAGGTTGGTCCATTGTGAAAAGGAACGGATTGGGGCTTGTATATGTCCAATGGTAGGCAGCAAGTGAAGGAGCCGGGTTAGCATTTGTCCCATGTATCATTCCTGTAGCTCCGGCGAGGTCCCAATCCCATTTGGTTACATCCCTCCAGTAGGTTTGCATATTGGATGCTGTAACGGCGGTAATTGTATTATTCAGGCGTCCACCGAAGATCACTTTGCTCCGTGGATCAACCTTAGCCTTCAGGAAGTTGACAAAGTATTCGCCTATTTTCATATAACGTTCTGGGTCACCTGACGGTGATCCTTCAAAGAATGAACTGTATGGACTCTTTTCACTGTTCATGCCGTCTTTGGTCTGAAGGACCCAGTTATCCGAATTGCTTGTAATGACCCCTCCCGCAATTGCCTTTTCTGCATAGGTCTTAGCCATAGCAGCATCGGCAGCTGAAGCTCTCATTGCAATCCTCAGCATAAGAGAATAAGCATACTTTTTCCATTTATCCATATTACCATTATAGATAATATCGCGTGCTTTCTTGGCATCGGCATTACCTTTCCAGGTCAGTGCAAGAACTGCCGCATCAGCAGAGATGGCCTTGGTTTCAGCATCAAGGGTTTCAAGCATATATTTGTATATGTCAGCCTGTTTGTCATACTTTGGTTTCAGGTTACTGCTTATATATGCCAGGCCTGCCTCTGAAACAGGAATATCGCCGTAAAAATCTGTCAGTCTCTGAATTATGGCAACCTTCATTATACGTGTCATTGCAAGGTTATTGACCTGGTTTGGATCTTCTTTTTTAACAAGGAAATCCTCCAGAGCGATCGCCATCTTAAGAGAACCTGTATAAACACCCCATGGGCTGTCATTAAGCCCCTGATCAAACTGGTAGAGTCCGCCCATCTGCATGAGGTTTGAATATGTAGCATAATATTTTACATATCCACCTTCGAGTCTGGCAGGATTGCCTCCGGTGGAACCACGGCCATGGCTTATAAGTATATTTGTAAATAACATCGACATATCGGCATTTTCCGGTGTAAGCTGGTATTTTGGATCATCCAGTTGAGTCAGATTATCTGTATCGCATGCATAGCTGCCAGAGAGAATTACAGCGGCAAGGAAAATTTTCAGTAATATATTATTTTTCATTTTAAATCTTATTAGAAGTTAACACTGAGATTCAAGGTAAATGAGCGCGCTGATGGGAAGGCGCGGTTGTTTATACCTGTTGCTCCACCTGTACCCGGATCTCCATTCGGAAGATGGTTTATAATATCGAACAGATTCCGGCCTACCAGTGAAACATTCGCGTTCTGAACCGGTATACTCTTGTAAATGCTTTTTGGAATAGCGTAGCCAATTGTAACCTGGCGGAATTTTACATAAGCTGCGTCAAATACCACCAACTCAGATACGCGTTGTACAGTTCCGGTGCGATAATAATTCTCGAAGTGCTTGACGTTGTATGGAATTTCGTTCCCGGCAACAACTACCGGACTCGGCAGGTTAGCTGCAGGATTTGCATTGATTGTATAACCTGTTGCAGTGGAGATATCTGACCAGACAGGTTCAGAAGCTGTGCCAGTATTATAAACTCCTTTAAGGAATAAACTTCCTTCACGGCCGGGTAGAGTTGAAGTGCTCTGTCCTCTTTCCACCATTTCCTGTTCAGCTTCAAAAGCTACAGTTGCACCCCATTTGCCATCGACCATAGCCGACAGGGATAATCCTTTCCATGAAAGTGTTGCTGTCATGCTTGCAGAATTAGGATGAGTTCCGTATCCCAGAAGAGTTTTCTGAGGATCTCTTGCAGGACGCCAGGATTGATGAGTCTGACTGTTATAATTGAAGGTCCATCTTTCCCAAACCGGCTGACCGTTGACTTCCTTCTGGGTATAACCGAACATTGCATACGGGCGCTCCCCGACGATCTGTTTTACATCAATTCCGCCACCGATACCAACGCTTCCTGCACTTACTTCTGAAGCGCCACCTAGATCAAGTATCTTGCCCATATTATAAGAGTATGTTAAATTCAAATCCAGGTTAATTTTCCCGCTGACCGGAACAAGGGTCAACATAAGTTCATGCCCCTTATTTCCTATTGCGCCAAGGTTAACGGTGGCACTCCCGTAACCAGAAGTCTGTGGCAATGTCACCCCAACGATATCATTGGTGGTTTTCTTATCATAATAAGCATAGTCAATACCAATCCGGTTCTTAAAGAATCGGAAATCAAATCCCACTTCATATTCACGGGTCTCATAAGGTTGAAGGTTAGGATTGTTTATACTTCCCGGAAGGCTCACGAGTGGTGTGTTCATATAACCGGTAGCATCAAAGTTGTAACCAATTTTTGTTGCATAAGCGCTCGATCCACCACCGACCTCTGCATAGGAAGCCCTGAGCTTGGCAAATGACCACCATTCTGGCAGGGTTATCTGGTTTTGCAGAAGGTAGCTCAATCCAATACTTGGATAGAAAATGCTGTTATTTGCAGGTGCAAGAGTTGAAAACCAGTCATTTCTGCCTGTAACGGTGAGGTAAACGAGGTCTTTATAAGAGGCTTCAGTGCTTCCGAAAAGCGAATTAATACCGGAATTGCTGTTACCTACACTTGTGTATAGCTGACCCGCATTTGTAATAACATGATAGAATGGGATAAGAAGCTGGTCTCCGGAAATTCCATCACGATTGTAGTGACTTCGTGTTGCGCTTCCCCCGAACATTGCAACAATATTGAAATTTCCAAATTTCTTGTTGAAATTAATTGAGTACTCTGCATTCAGCTGATTTTCAAGATTTGTATACTCAGCAACAGACACCGGTTCCTGCAACATTACCACGGAGGAATCCGTAAGCGTCAATGTTGGTTACTTTCAGCGTAGAGGTTTCTGTGCCTAATCTTCCCATAAGAAATAACCAGTCGGTTATATCGTATTTAAGATTGGCATTGGCTGTAACACGATCTCTCTGGTCGTTCTGAGAATCCTGATATGCAGACCAGTAGGGATTCTGATAATAATCGTTGGTGCTGAAAGGAAGCATCCACCCATCTGGTTTTGCACCCCATTTATCTGTTTCACCTTTCAGCCAGTTAATATCCCAGGATGTTGGAATGAGCGAGAGCATCTGGACATAGCGCTGAGGATTAGGCCTGTTTTTGCTTTTCGATGTCGAGTAGTTTGCCCTGGCTTCCAGAGTAATCTTTTTACCGAATTTGCTGTTCGTGGAAAGGTTAACAGTTTGTCGGTTCATGTTGGAATTGGGTACCGGAGAGGTGTAGCGCATATCGGAAAATGAAACACGGAATTTCTGGCTCTGGCTGCCACCCGTAAAGGAAATGTCATTTGTTACTGTTGAACCTGTGCGCATGAAAGCATCCCAGTGATCTTCCTTGTATTCATATGGAACAGGAATATCAGGATTATCATTAAAAAAGATGCCCAGGTCCTTGCCATCATACTTCGGACCCCAGTTACGATGAACCTCCTGGTTCCATGTGGTCTGGTATGTATCGCTGTTGTCGCCATTGGACCCTGAATTCCCATACAATTTCTGCCGGTTCCGGAATGGATCAACATAATTTTCGAACCCGAAAGATCCATTGTATGAAATTCCGATTCCCTGCTGCCTGGTCCCGCTTTTGGTGGTAATGAGAATTACCCCGTTTGATGCCCTCGAACCGTAAAGTGCCGTTGCAGCAGCACCTTTAAGAATGCTCATAGTCTCGATGTCATTCGGGTTCATTGTTGTGAGAGCATCACCAAGGTCCCTGCCGCCATAGCTTGAGGAAGCCCGTGTAATAGGCACTCCATCGATTACATACAGCGGGTTATTGTCACGGCTTATAGAGGTATTTCCCCTGATTGTAACTCTTGATGATCCGGCAGCGCCAGTACCGCTGATGTTTATATCCACACCGGCAATTTTACCCTGCAGTGTGTTCATCACGTTTATCTCCGGTACCTTCTGAACATCATCGCCTCTGACTTCAGCAGCTGAGTAGCTTAATGCCTTGGTCTGTCTTTTTATTCCAAGGGCAGTTACAACAACCTCCTCCATCTGAGTTATGCTTTCGGCCAGAGTTACATTGATCACACTCTGAGTGCCGACAGGTATTTCCTGCGTCGTAAAGCCAACAAAGGAAAATATCAGAACAGACTGATTGTCCGGGACCTGAATGGAATATTTCCCATCAAGACCGGTTGTAATACCTGTTGTGGTTCCTCTCACCACAACAGAAACGCCGGGCAATGCATTATTATCAGTCGAACTGATAACACTACCCGTGATCGTTTTTTGTGCAAGCACAACCTGTAAACCTGCAAACAGCAGGAGTACAGACATAATTGCAAATTTTCTCATAAAGATTTAGAATTTAGTTAGTTAATTGGATATTATTAATTAAGGGTTAGAATATTTCATCACAATTTAAGATAAGTTTTATAACCAGCCATAAAAAAATCAGTATTCTTTTGGTATAAGACATTCTATCTGTAATTTATAATGTTTCCATTATTAAATGTAATTACACCTTTATCAGTTCCGAACCATACTGTACCTGTTTTATCTGTTGCAATACATTGTATGTTATTACTTATGAGTCCGTCATTTTCAGTAAATGATTTCCATTCCTCGCCATTGAGAACTGAAATACCGCCTTTAGTTCCAAACCAGAGAGCCCCGTTTTTATCAGCAGCAATAGCCTGAACAAAATTATTCACAAGACCGTTGTCCGTATTGAATATACTCCAGTTTTCCAGGGTATTACTTCCGATATGCCTGGCTATTCCCAGGTCGGTGCCGAACCATTGTGTGCCATCAGGTGTGATGCAGATGCTGTAAACTTTATCCGACGGCATTTCAATCGGACCCCAGATAGCATATTCGGATGCTCCTGAAATAGCGTCCACATCATCCTTGAAAAGTCTTGCAACTCCGGCCCCTTCTGTAGCCACATATAATGAATCACCACCCGGTGTTGTTGCCATTGCAGTAATGGGGAAATCTTTAAAGAGTGATTCGGGGTATTGTCTCTGATAGGAATATTTTAACCATTTTTTATTCAGGAAAGCCGATACTCCCTTAGTGGTTCCGAACCATCTGAGAGCTCCTTTCCCGACAGCTACAGCAACCACAGTGTCGCTGAGTATTGTTGAATTTTCCTTATAGTAGGTAGTTGCACCTGACCTTGCATCAACCGGAATGGTGGCAACAGTTGCTCCCTGTGATGTAGCCAGCCATAATTCCCGTCCGTAATCAGATACATCGAAAGCGAAATCCTTTAATCCTGTTGGCGGAACTTTTCTGTTTTTATTGTGCAGTTGCCATTTTGTGCCGTTAAAGCTTACAATCCCGGCATCTGTCAGGAACCATTTAACATTATCATCGTCAATGACTACCGAGTAAAAATTCCTTGCTTTGAATCCTTCTTCAAAAGGTTTATCGGAGACACCCTTACCTGTTGATACCTGATTTTCCTGTTTTTGCACTTCCGAAGATGTCTTTTTTCCGGCTGTAACAGTTTTGCCTGCCTCCACCCGGGTATCGGTTGACCCGGTTTTCTGACCCATTGAGCCGGATTCTGAAGCTGTTTTAACTGTTTTTACAAGATTATCAGGGATCGTAATAAGCTCTATACCGGATGAAAGACCAAGGTTCCGGGAATATTGCTTGTTTTCCGGATCATTCCAGTGTTCGTGTATTCCCAGGCTTACCAGCGGTTTTCCGCTCTTATCGGGGTCATATTTTATTTTCTCAGGCCAGTTGGAAGGATCAGCTGCCTGATGAAGATAATCATCGACTCCGTTAACATTAGGGATATCTTCATATGCATTGTTTGCCTGGTTGTGTTGGTATGTGCCGTTCCATTCTGATCTCAGGAAATCATAGCATACAGATTCAAGAGCAACCTGGTCCTGTGCCATGAACACAGAATTCGACCAGTCATTATCAAATGGCGGCATTAAATATTTTACCGGCACCCTGGTTTCGTTTGAGCCACCTCCGTATAATCCGTCAACTACAAAAAGCAGGGTGTTCCCCCCAAGATAACGGCTGCCCATTATGTCAACCATCACCCTGTACTTCCCATAACCGCTGTTTGATGTGTTCCCCAGGGACACAGGCGATATAAGGGAATAATGAAGGTGTGCTGCCGATGGTCTTGCATGAGAGCCAAAATGGTTCTTTGCAGTCAGGGAAATACCAGCACGTCCATGAGGCTTCAGATTTGCCACATTTATAAGATAATCGGCAGACTCAATAATGTCGTATAATTTATCAGACTGGGATTTATCCGAATAAAATACCAGATCGGTTTTTGTTGGTCTGATCAGGGTCCTTCCATGCTTTTCCGAAGCCTTGTCAACATATATAACATCTGGAAATTCAGTTGCCCATGCCTCATAATTATGCCCGAATATGTGGCTTATCGGATCTCCAATTGCAATGTTTTTCTGTTCTATTCCCATTACATTTACCAGTTCGCGGAGTATTTCAAGTGTTACATTGGGATAGGTCTCGCAGGTTCCTGCAATACCATTTTTTGCCTGTTCACTCTCAGTCATTCTTGCAGGAATGTAAAATCCGTTATCAATATCCTGAGGTCGCAGCTTTGCATTTGCAGTACCCTGATTGATCTTGATGAAAATCTTTTCTCCCTGGGTATATCCCTTATCTGAATTATGTTTCTTTTTATTGAATGACCTGAAAATAGCATCCCATGCCTCAGACAAATTTGATTTTCCGCTGAGCTTTTTTATACCGTCCACTACCATTCTGTTAACAACTCCCTGGTTGGTATTTTCAGGCCGGCAGAATTCAAAGCTGTTCAAACAATCAGCATTGGTAGCTTTCGGGTCCCATATCCAGACAACTCTTCCCGGATAAATGCCTGTTTCTTTTCCCATCGGTTTGTTAGGTCCGTCATCCGGACCTGTTTTAACAGGTCCTTTCTGCTGGATCACTGTTGTGTTTTGCGATGGAGTTACAGCCAATAGTACAACTACACCCATGACAAGCAGGAAAGTGGCAAAATACCGTGAATTTAGTATCCTGTGTCCGGTCTTACGGGCTGCAATTGTAATTCCCCAGACCGATAAAAGATACAGAACCAAACCTGACATAAAAGGAGCAGCTATTTTCATACATGGATAGGTCGCCCTTGAAGGTTTTGGTATTACCCTGACCAGAAACCATATGGTTGCAACTATTCCGGTAATTATGAAAATAATCCTTGGATTTATTTTTAGTTTTTTAAGCTTATCTCGGACCTCTCCCGGTTTCCCCATTAATTCTCCGGGATCAAATTTGATACGGGTACTCATTAGTTTTTATTGTTTTAGTATTCTTGTTAAAATTCCTTGATTCTACCTAAATTTTTAATTTTACTAAAATATAAGATATATAATTATGTTTTATGATATTACTGCATCCGGTCAGTAAAATTTAATAAATTTTAACACACTTTTCCTTACTGATATTTCCTCAGGATTGTATCTCTGATTAAGTAAGGAAATCTTTTCTGATGGGGCTGAAAGAGTCTATCAGCCTGACGTGCTCGCTTATTGTCTGAATGCAATGTGGTAATCCCGGAGGCACGGTAAAAATATCACCGGTTGTGAGATGATGTTTTTCCTCTCCCAGAAACAAATAAAGATCTCCTTCGGCAACATAAGTAATCTGTTCATGCGGATGAAGGTGAGGCTTGTCGGGTTCACCTGCCGGTCCGTTTGTAAAATCACAAACAACTGTCATAAGATTTTCAAGATGAGCAATCCGCCTTTCAAATACAGGTGACATCCTTTCAGGTAAGGTTTGTTTCTCTTTTATTACCGCCATTTTTGGAGATTGTTTTAAGTATTTTTTTTATCTGTTTAATTCATAAATATTCTGGCAACACAAAGTAAATGAATTATAAAAGTTAATTAAAAAATAGCCAAATTTCAGGCGAATGTAATATATTTGAAAGATATGAGAAAACATATACCTTTATTTATGTTTATCCTGAATAAAAACCTTTTGCTTAATCTGAAATGAAAAAATCTATTTTTCTTATTTCTGCAATTCTTATTGCATTTACTTCTTGCAATAAGCCGCAGTCAATTGATAAGGTCATTGACGAGTCGCTGGCTTTTTCGCTGAAACAATATACTCTCATGTACGATGTGATGAAAGGAAAGCCTGATCTGCTTCCCAGAACCATTGATACAACGGGAGCCCTTGTTACTGCGAAATCAAACTGGTGGACAAGCGGTTTCTTTCCTGGAAGCCTGTGGTTCCTGTATGAATACTCAAAGGATGTCAGGTTCAGGGAGGCTGCTGAGGAGATGACTGCAAGGATAGAAAAGGAGAAGAACAACACCGGTACTCACGATCTTGGCTTTATGCTTTACTGCAGTTTTGGAAACGGGCTGAGACTGACCAGCAATGAAAGCTACAGTGATGTACTCCGGACAGGAGCTGAATCACTGATCACACGGTATAAACCAAATATTGGATGCATACAGAGCTGGAACAGCAGGAGAGGCTGGCAGTTTCCTGTAATAATCGACAATATGATGAATCTCGAATTTCTGATGTGGGCATTTAAGATCACAGGAGATTCAACTTATTATAAAATATGTACCAATCATTCCGATACAACTATGAAGAACCACTACAGACCGGATTTCAGTGCTTATCACGTCGTGTCATATGATACCCTGACAGGCAGGGTTGAGACAAAGCAGACAGCACAGGGATATGCTGATGAATCGGCATGGTCGAGAGGTCAGTGCTGGGGTCTTTACGGATATGTTGTTATGTACAGGGAGACCGGGCTGCAAAGGTATCTTGACCAGGCTGTTAACGTTGCAGAATTCCTGATCAATCATCCGAACTTACCTGAGGACAAGATACCTTACTGGGACTTTGATGCCCCGGAAATACCGGATGCAAAAAGGGATGCTTCTGCAGGAGCAATAATGGCTTCCGCACTCATTGAACTGAGCGGGTTGGTCAGTGAGCCGGCTTCATCACGGTACCTCGGTGTTGCTGAGACTCAGATACGGGCGCTGGCATCACCTGTCTACAGGGCTAAAACTGGTGAGAATGGTAATTTTATTCTGATGCACAGTGTGGGATCTCTTCCTGGGAAAAGTGAAGTGGATGTCCCTTTGTCGTATGCAGATTACTATTTTATTGAAGCCCTTTTACGGTACAGGGCGCTGCTGGACTAAAAGTCTATCATGGCTTTCATCACACCATCCCGGTATGATGCAACAAGGTCAAATGCCTCTTTGGTCCGTGAAAACGGAAAGCGGTGAGTTGCCATATTGCTGATATCTATCCGGCCGGTATGCATCATCTCAATTGCTGTCTCAGTGCAATCGACCTGCCTCCTTATAAACTGTACCATTAATTCGCGTCTTCTTGTATTTTCTACATTCAGCGACCAGTTATCGAACTCAGGTATTCCGGCTATAATAATCTTCCCTCCGGGTTTTAACAGATCGACAGCCTGATCGAGAGCTTCCTGCTGGCCACAGCATTCAAAAACCACATCCAGACCACTGGATTCAAAATTCCTTATGTTCTCAATAATGTTGTCCCTGAGTGGATTCCCTGTATAATCTGCATCCTCCTTTATTGCAATGGCCAGGCGTTCGCCGATCTTATCTGTTACATATATTTTTTCTGCTCCATCGGCTTTAGCTGCCAGCATTACACTCATGCCAATAGGGCCGAAACCCAGAATACCGATTCTCAATCCCCTGACACCACCTGATTTCTTTACTGAATATATTCCGATAGCCAGAGGTTCTGAGATCGATCCGTGATCTGCATTAAGATTCCCGGGCAGTGGCAGGCAATTTGCCTCAGGCATTACAATGAATTCCGATAAGGCTCCTTCAGCCTGACCGGGGCAGCCAAGGAATCTAATCCTGCGGCATGTATGTGATCTTCCTGTGAGGCACTGGTCACATTGTCCGCAGGGAAGTGAAGGTTCGATAGCAACCTTGTCCCCGGGCTTAACCTTTTTTACTTCAGACCCTGTTTCTGCTACAATACCGGCGCCTTCATGCCCTACCGTAAAAGGAAATCTGACCTCCTGCGACCCTATCTTCCCCTGTGTATAATAGTGAATGTCAGATCCGCAGACTCCCAGCGCTAGCATCCTGATCTTCACTTCGTCAGGTCTGGTGATCAACGGATCAGGAACATTCATCATCTCCATCTGCCTTATACCTGTAAGCATCATTGCCTTCATTACAAAATTTTTTTAATTTAGCCGGAACAAATATAACGATCTTCTTTTTCTTTGTTTAAAGTATCAGATTATGAGAAATATTTATGCAATCGGCGAAACACTTTATGATATAATCTTTAAAGATGGACAGCCACAGGCAGGCAAACCCGGTGGTGCCATGCTGAACAGCACCGTTTCCCTTGGCCGTATAGGACTTCCTGTATCTCTTATCAGCGAGTATGCAGATGATGATATCGGCAGGATTATAGATAAATTTCTTCAGGGTAACGGAGTCGGCACCAGTTTTATAGACCATTACAAAGACGGCAAAACAGCGCTTGCTATTGCTGTTTTGAATGAAAAGAACGATGCCAGTTATACTTTCTATAAGAATTATCCGGAACGAAGACTCGAAATGGGATTCCCTTCCGTCGTTAAAGATGATATCATCCTTTGCGGGTCAATTTATGCAATAACCCATGAAATAAGAAGCAAGTTTGTTCAGTTCATTAACCATGCAAAGGGTAACGGAGGAATTGTTTTATATGATCCCAATTTCAGATCCGCTCATGCATCCGAACTGGATGAATTAAAACCTCTGATTCTGGAGAACATGAAGATGGCAGGAATAATCAGAGGATCGGATGAAGACTTTAAAAATATATTCCGGGCCGGTTCACCTGACAGTGCCTGGGAAGTTGTCAGAAAATATTGCAATTGTATGGTCTATACAGCAAGTTCTGATGGCGTTTATGTCAGAACACCCTCATTTTCAGGACAGTTTCCGGTGAATAAAATCACTCCGGTCAGTACCATCGGGGCAGGAGATAACTTCAATGCAGGAATGATTGCGGCAATATATACAAATGGCATTACAATGGAAGAGCTGGAGGTGATGGGAGAGGAGAAATGGAGCGGAATCATCTCGGCTGGTGTCGGTTTTGCCACAGATGTCTGCCTGAGTTATGAGAATTATATATCGGCGGATTTCGCTGATAAATTTGGTAAGATAGTATAATTCGGTTCTATCCGGGGTATCTGTGTGTAAAAAGAGGATTTTGAAGAACTTAAACAGAGTTACACAGAGCCCGCCTTAGCCAAGGCTCCGGTGGGTGAAAGATACACAGAGATACACAGAGGGATTCAGGGGAAATAAATCAGATAGGATTTGCATTTGCCAGAAGGTATTTCTCTGCTTCGAGTGACCAGATGTAATCGTTTTTTGATACGATTTCGTGCAATTCTTTATAAAATTTACTATTCTCTTTTTCTCCTTTTTCACCCAGTTTGTACAGCGAAACCAGGGGCATGGAAATATTGGTGTAGATAAGTTTTTTACCACCAGGGATACCTGGAAGATTCAGTGTAGTTTCTATCACAGCATTCAGACCACCGATATGGGTTATCATCACGGCAGGATTAATCTTGCCTTCTCCCATCATTTTCAGAGATTCACGCATGTCGTCGGTATTACCTCCGGAAGTTCCGACAATATGTGTGAAGGCATAGTGAACATTATAAAAATTGAATTCTGCCTTAAAATCAGGATTTGCAGGTCCGGCAAAAAAGTTAAGGCATCCGTCAAATCCGAGTATTGCATCGCCTTGTTCAATAACCTGTCTGACCGGTGCAAACACAATTACATCATCAAATCCGGTGCCGCCTGAAAGATCCTTCAGATAGCTGGCAGGATTTTCTTTCTTCGCGGTATTTAAATAGATTAGTTTAACTCCCTCTTTTGCGGCATGTTCCGGAGTAAAAAGACAGGCTGCCCTGGCCAGGCGGGAATCATCTATATCTGTGACTACAAGCAATGAAGGTTTCCGCTCCTGGTGTAAAGCGTAGTCAATTGCTCCCAGTCCCATCGGTCCTACTCCGGCAAGAATTGCCATTTTCCCGCCTCTTTTGATACCCATCTCATGAATATATGTTCCCGGCGGGACATGGTAACTTGCATGAAAGGCTCCCACGATACAGGACATTGGCTCAGACAGTGAAGCAGGGAAGAAAGCTTCACCATCATAGGGAAGAAGGCAATCGGCTTCCATGACAATATCCGGGATAATGATATGTGTTGCATCACCTCCTATATAGCGGTAAGAGTAACCGGGGGCATTGAGCGTGCCGGTATGACTCATAGCAGGCTGAATTGAAAATTTCTGGCCTTTTGAAAACTTATCCTGCCACTTTTTGCCTACTTCGAGAATAATCCCGGCAAATTCATGGCCTATAATGGTGGGGTTGATGTGAATATCATCGGGTACACGTTTATGATCAGCTCCCTGAAGTGCAGCTTTGTGTGACGACATGCAGATACTGTCTGAAATGACCTGTGCCAGTATTTCATCGTCCTTTATTTCCGGCAGATCGAATTCTTCCAGCCGAAGATCTTTTTTACCGTAAATCCTTACTGCTTTCGTCTTCATATTTTAATTTTTATCATTGCACCACTAAACACTGCTTCATACCCGGTTTTCACTTTTAACCGTCATACTTTTTTCAATATCAAACTCATCACGGAT
Organism: uncultured Bacteroidales bacterium; assembly: GCA_963700275.1. GTDB lineage: Bacteria > Bacteroidota > Bacteroidia > Bacteroidales > VadinHA17 > LD21. Next base: position 341,395 of record CAVOWZ010000019.1, read on the forward strand.
CTGCACAATCTATGTATTATAATACGTATTTTAATACGTATTTATATACGTAGATAATCCTAACCCCTCACACCTCACCACTCAAACCTCACACCTCACCCTCAAACCTCACTCTAACCTCACTACTCAACCCAGCATCACCTGACCTCCGGTTACCGGGACAGCCTGTCCGGTTTCATATTCCTGGTCCACAATATAGAGCAGGGCTTTAACCAGATCTTCAAGTTTACAACCCCGTTTGAGAGGCACCTGATCTTCATAGAATTTTCTGACATCATCAATGGTTCTTGCTCCGGGTACCTTACCTGCTTTCAGGTACTGAACAAAAAGCCCGTTCACAGGATGAGACCATAAGGGACCTTCATAGAAATTCCCGGGACAAATTGCGTTTACCTTTATTCTGAATGGGGCCAGTTCAAGTGCAAATGACTGAGTGAGGCCTATGCCTCCAAATTTGGCGCCGGCATATGTGAAATTACGGTTACTCCCCCTGAGACCTGATTTAGAGTTGATCTGAATTATATCGGTAAAATATCCGGATTTTTCACTATTCTGGATTTTCATGATCTCTGAAGCATATTTTGCACAGTAGAAAAATCCGTTGTAATTTATATTTGTTGTTCTGGCAAATGCTTCAGGTTCGATTTCATCAAGGCCTCCGGCCTTTAGTATGCCTGCATTGCTGATCATTAAATCGAGACCACCGAATTCGCTTACAGTATAGGCGACCAGCTCCTTAACTGAAACAGGATCAGAGACATCAGTCTTTTTGAAAAAGATCCTTCCCGAAGATTTTTTTTGGGACAGGCGGGATATAAATGCAACACCTGTTTCTTCATTAAGATCAGCAACAACAACATTCATATTCAGGTTATATAACGATTCCGCTATACCTGCTCCGAATCCCTGGGCTCCGCCAGTTACAATGGCTGTTCTGTCTGCCAGTTTATTTAAAGATGATCCTGACGAAGCTACTTTTCTTCTGTAGTTTTCAACTTCCCACTGATCAATAAATGCTATCTGTTCAGGAGAGAGAAATTTTAATCCACCTGCCTGCGAAGCGTAGTTGCTTATCCGAACCAGATCTTCATAAACATCCAGTACTGCCTCAGCAGCAGAAAAGCTGTCATCAACTGCAAAGACCCCCATATTTTTAATTACGATTACCTTTGGAGGATATCCATATTCATTCCTGAAACGTGGCAGCTGACTTTTAAATGAATCAATTATCCTCTCTGCGCTTGATGAATGTTCAATATACAGATATCTGGTCTTACAATAGACAATCATATCGGGTGTAAACGGCAGTGAGATTTTATTGAATTCCTGCTGTGATGCATAATACTTCGATATCAATGAATTATGCCTGTACCTGATTATTTTTGGTTTTTCTTCCGACAGCATCATCCGGATTACAGGCAAAACCTTATTCATCATTGGATCAAAAGGCAGCGGCCCGATATTTGTCAACCGGGGAATAAGTCCTTCAATTGTTTCTGTTAAGTACTTGTAGATTTCCCTGACCCCGTCAACAGTATCGGCGCCAACAAACACTCCATGGTTTTCAAGGAAGATAATCTGCGGGTCAGACTGATGATCCCGCCGGTAAATATTAATATCAGCCTCCAGTTTCTTAAAAAGGGTATAACCCGGATCGGTATATGGAACAAACAGCACCTTGTCGCCAAAAAGCTTTGCTGTAATACTTCTGGCATTCCTGCTGCAGAGGACACCGTTGATCAGTGTGGGATGGAGGTGAACGATGTATCTGTAGCGGATCATCTCGTGCAGCGACGTTTCTACTGAAGGCCGCTTACCGGATGCGGTATCAATGATACTGTTAAAAAGATCCGTCTTTACCTGATCTTCTCTTTTGACAGGATCTTCCGGGTACGTTTTACGGGATATTTCACGAAGTTTTTCCCTGCTGAGGGTCACGAGTCCATCTTCAGTCAGTTCTGAAAGCGGCTGTCCGCTTGCCTTTATCCTGATAATGTCATCATCTTTAAATGAAGTATTTCCACCTCCCGCGATAACATATTCTTTATCAGCTCCGTAAAAATGAGAGATATCAATAAGGTCTTTGATTTCCTGGTTCATATTAACTCCTGTTTAAAAAGTACTCAATTACCAGACTACCCAGACGGGTCAGCTCTTTTTTCTGACTGAGGCTTAGTGATCCATCATCAAGCAAATATCCCTGCCTGTCGTGAGCTCTAAGATATTGATGAGCTGCAATTACACAAATACCTTCCCAGGCAATTTTTTTTAGTGATTTGTCAAGCGGTGCTTTTCCGCGGGCAGTTATGGTCAGTGGGGTCAGTTCCGGCGTATTATGCTCTGTACCGAATGTTATTATAAAACCTTTTTCGCTGAAGAATTCACAAAAAGGTTTGAGTATTGAAATATCATTTCTTCCCGGAATAAGTTCAATGCATCCGATTCCCATGGAAGAAAGCGAGTTGTAAAGTTTTTCCCGGTCAGCTTCAAACTCTGTCAGTTTTCCTGAAGGGTCATCAAGCAATACAGGATAACAGGGAATTCCGCCTGCTCTTTTAATAATGGTTATCAGATTTTTTAGTTCAGGGAATGAACTTTCATCCTCCGGAACAAAAGCAGGTCCGCCCGCTTTAAGCAGATTTGACCGGATCTCATTCTCTGCAGCTGCCTGGTCACTCATGGCTGCTTTCGATTTTTTCCCGCCATAAAGTGATTCAATAAAGTGTATCTGGCTCTCAGCAGTATCATAATTCTCTATGGCAAGGAACCTGACAGCTTTAGCGAGGTGACGTTCCCTTACGAGATCTTTGGCAAACCTCTTTTTTATCCCTTCATAAGTTAATTGAAGTGATGGGTTTACAGGGTATATAAGCTGATTAAGCCTGGTTATCATAGCTTTTATCTGGTTCTGGCTCTGCCCGATAACCCGCTTAAGTGTCCTTTTTATCTTCCAGCTGACAGAAAACGGATAATCAAGACCTTTTCCACTGAAATAAATTCTGCCGGGATTATTGGGATCGTTGATTCTTATCCCGGCTTTTTGTTCTTCTTTCAGCAGTCCGATGAATTCGATATTAAACAGGGGAAAAATATTATTTCTGGTACATCCGTCATGAAAAGCCTCATATCCGTCAGTCACGAAGAAATCATTAATGCCAAGTACGGCAATTTCTTCCTCCCGGGCCATCTTAAAGACAGTATCCAGACTGTCAAATGCACTGAATGAATAAGGAGTATGTATATGACCATTGGCTTCCCTGAATTCAGGTATCTCCCCTCCGGTGAGTTGCTTTCTCAGCGCATCTTGCCATGGTAAGCTGGTCAGGAAATAATTCTTCACTTTTTTATCTTAATTTTCATTTATTACCATTTCAGGGCTTCATCGGGTGCATTTTCGAGCGAATCACATATCCAGTCAGCCTCCGATAACATCTCCGCGGGAAATGAGGTGGATACGGCAAGGCATCTGCATCCTGCTCTTCGTGATGCTGTAATCCCGCTGACGGCATCTTCAACAACAAGGCATTCGGCAGCCCTGAGCCCAAGCTTTTCTGCTGCCTTTATGTATATGTCGGGATAAGGTTTCTTATTTACCACATCAAGACCTGTTACGGTTGCATCAAATGAAGATGCTGGTATTCCTATCTCATTCAGGTTTGCTTGCATCTTGATCCTGTCGGCGCTTGTTGCAAGGGCAAGCTTCAGACCAAGGTTACGGCATTTGCTGACCATTTCAGCTGCACCGGGCAGCGGTTTCAGATTTCCGCGGATTATTGTCTGGTAAATTTCATAAGTTCTTGCCTTTACTTTGATAATATCCACTTCAATTCCGTATTTTCCGGCAACACCTCCTATATAACTGTTTTCACCCGTTCCGACAAAAGGTTTAAAATCATCCGGTTCAACTTTGAATCCCAGTTCTTCAAACATCATTATTGCAGCCTTGCAGATAAACTGTTCTGAATCGGCAAGTACACCGTCCATGTCAAAAAGCACACCCTTTATCATCTGAATAATTTGTCAATCTGAAGAATTCTGGATTTCCCGAGAGGGCTTTTTTTACCTGATATTTCCACAATCAATGTCATTTTTGCGGCATTTTCAAGTACTTCAAGTTTATCAAAGGCCTGAAGCAGGTTTTTCCCTGTTGTGATTATACCATGATTTTCAAGAAGCATAACATCTGATCCTTCCGAGTGTTTTGCAACAATACCGGCCAGCTCTGGGGTTCCCATTAGCTCATATGGCACAAATGCAGGCTTGCCGCAGATAGCTCTGGCTTCAGCTGTAAGACTTGTATTGATCTCAGCTTTCATGGCTGTAAATGATGAAGCAAATACCGGATGGGCATGCACTATTGCATTAACGTCTATATTGGTCTTATAGACATTCAAATGTAGTGCATGTTCAATTGAAGGCTTTAATTCAGGTGTCAGATTCTCACCTGTAACGGACATTATGCCTACCTCTTTCCATCTCATTCTGCCTTTGTCGGTAGCGGATGGAGTAATAGCAATTAATATGTCATTTATCCTCCTGCTGATATTTCCTCCGGACGTTGTAGTGAGTCCAAGCCGGTAAAGCCGTCTCATGAATCTGGCAACTTCCTTCCTTTCTTTTTTATAATTTTGTTTACTATTCATCCTTCTTTCAGATCATTTCTGTCGTTTTTCAACTGCAACTGCCAACTGTCCTTTGCCCTTTGCCAACTGCCAACTGCCCTCTGCCAACTTCCCGATCAGACAAGATCGGCAACACCGTTTAAAACATACTGAGGACGGTAAGGGAATTTGTCGATATCATCTTTGCTGGTTATTCCGCTGAGCACGAGCAGGGTATCTATTGCAGATTCCAGTCCGCACCTGATATCTGTATCCATCCGGTCGCCGATTACGATGGCATCTTCCCTTTTTGTGCCAAGTTTTTTAAGAGCGATCCGCATCATAAGGGGATTTGGTTTGCCGACGAAATACGCTTTTTTCCCTGATGCGATCTCTATCGGAGCCACGAGGGCTTTTGTTGAAGGAGTGATACCGGTTTCTACCGGACCGCTGACATCAGGATTGGTACCTATCAGCCGGGCGCCTTTGAGTACCAGGTTTATCGCCAGTTCGATCTTCTCAAAGTTATACCCATGGGTGTCACCGACAACAACATAATCGGGATTTACATTATTGATTGTATAGCCTACGCTGTACAGAGCATGGATCAATCCGGCATCACCTATTATGTATGCACTTCCATCGGGTTTCTGACTGTCAAGGAAGCTTGCGGTGGCCAGCGCACTTGTATAGAAGTGATCCTCACCGACCTCTATACCCAGTCTTTTCAGTTTCTCATGCAGTTCTTTGGGAGTCCTCTCACTCGCATTTGTCAGGAAAAGATATTGTTTTCCTGATCTTTCCATCCAGGAAACGAATTCGGTGACTCCGGGTAAAAGCCTGTTCCCATGATAGATGACGCCATCCATATCAATTATGAACCCGGCCTTGCTCTTTATTTTCTCCACTATTTGCTGCATTGAAAGAGTAATTAGAGCAATAAAGATATTAAAAGTTATATTTAAGATTTATCAGACTCCCTCTTTATTTAAGGCGATCAGTTTCTTATCCGAAAAATCAGATCCGGGTGTATGTCCTTTCAGCGGAACTATTCTCTGATGAATTGCATCAATAATCCATTCTGGCTGGGGGAAGAAGTACTCTTCCATTTCATACGCCGGGGTGATCCAGTTACGGGATCCTACAACCACCGGAGGAGCATCGAGATAGTCAAATGCCAGTTCTGTAATGTTCTGTGCCATGTCCTTGAGGAAGGAACCCCTTGATGAAGCATCACTTGCAAGGAGTATCTTTCCGGTTTTTCTGAGAGATTCAATTACAGGATCATAATTGAACGGAACCAGTGTTCTGGCATCAATTATTTCAGCATTAAGGCCATATTTTTCTTTCAGGATATCAGCTGCCTTAATGACAGTATACAGCGTTGCACCAACGGACAATATCGTAATATCATCGCCCCGTCTTTTGATATCGGGTTCACCGATGGGGATCTCGTAATAACCTACCGGTACACCTTCTTCATGGAACATCTCCCCGGTGTCATATATCCTCTGGCTTTCAAAGAAAATCACCGGATCTGTTCCCTGAAGGGCTGAATTCATAAGTCCCTTGGCATCATAAGGAGTTGCAGGGAAAATGACTTTCAGTCCGGGAATGTGTGCGGTAAGTGATGACCAGTCCTGAGAGTGCTGGGCTCCGTATTTTGAGCCTACCGAGACTCTTACAACCACAGGCATTTTAATGAGGTTGCCGCTCATTGCCTGCCACTTTGGTAATTGGTTAAATACCTCATCACCCGATCTTCCAAGGAAATCACAGTACATTATTTCAGCTATCACTCTTCCGCCGCACATGCCGTATCCGATAGCAGTACCTACAATTGCGCCTTCAGAAATGGGTGAGTTAAACAGCCTGTGATACGGAAGTGCTTCGGTGAGTCCACGGTAAACAGCAAATGCCCCTCCCCAGTCACGATTCTCCTCACCCCAGGCAACGAGGGTCGGATCCTTGTAAAAACGGTCGATTACTGCTTCAAAGATCCCGTCCCTGAGCTGGTACAGCTTTGCTTTTGAAACTGGTTTTCCTTCTTTATCCTTATAAAACCTCTCTTTTGTCTTAAGAGATTTTACCCGTGGATTTTCTTCCATAGAGATCAGCACTTCAGGCTTGCCATCTTCCATCCTGTCTGCTGAAACTGAAGAAAACATCATTTTCCCGATTGCATCAGGATCTTTTTTCAGATCCAGCAGGGGCGATGTTTCAAAACTGACTGCAAGTCTCAGAATATGTGTTACAAGTTCCGATGTTTCCTGAAGGATCTCATCAAGCTCACCCTGCTTTGCAATACCTCCTTTGACCAGCTGACTTCCATAAGAGAGGATAGAATCTTCTTTTTGCCATAATTCAATCTCCTCCTTCGATCTGTAAGAAGAAGCATCGGAAGGTGAATGTCCGCTGATCCTGTATGTAAGTGTATCAAGGAGAACCGGTCCTTTCTTTTCCTCAATGATTTTCATCTTCCTTCTGAAAGCATCAATTACCGCGAGCGGATTATAACCATCGATGCGTTCGGCATGCATCATTTCGGGATTTACTCCGGCACCAAGGCGGGCAAGAATGCCAAAACCCATAGTTTCTCCCATGGTCTGCCCTCCCATACCATAAAGGTTATTCATTATATTGAAAATGAGCGGTAATCCTCCTCTGTATTCGCCATCCCAGAGAGTTTTGTACTGATCCATCGTGGCAAAGCAGATACCCTCCCAGACAGGGCCGCAGGCAGTTGATGCATCGCCGATATTGCAAACGACGATACCTTTTTTTCTGTTAATCTTTTTATATAGTGCCGCACCTACGGAAATATCACCCGAACCACCGACAATTGCATTATTCGGATAAATTCCGAAAGGAGTAAAAAATGCATGCATTGAACCTCCAAGCCCTTTATTGAAACCATTTTCACGTGCAAATATTTCTGCCAGGGCTCCATATAACAGAAAATGTATGGATAGATTTTTAATGTCGCCCTGAAATCCTTTCTCGACAACCTTCAGGGTCTTACCACCAAAATAATTGCTCATTATTGAATAAAGTGAATCTTCATCCAGCTTATTTATTGCAGAGAGACCTTTGGCAAGAATCTCTCCATGGCTCCGGTGAGATCCGAAAATATAATCCTCCACTCCGAGATTATAGGCCATTCCTACGGCTGAAGCTTCCTGTCCTATCGAGAGATGTGCGGGACCCGGGTGGTTATAGCTTATTCCATTGTACTCATTTTTTGTCTTGATCAGGTTTAGCATGGTTTCAAACTCACGGATAATGACCATGTCACGGTATATCCGCACCAGATCGGCACCGGTGTAATTCTTCTTTTCTTCCCCGATCGTCTTGTTATACTGGTTTACAGGTATTTTCCCAAATTCTATAAACTGTGGTTTCCTTACTTCACCCGGAATAATGTTTTGACTTTTTGGCATTGCTATAAAGGTATTACGGTTTTATGTGTTACGTTTTTGGCGTTATGGTGTTTCGGTATTCTGAATTGGTAACTAAAGCCTTCTCCTTTGTACCGTCATTGCGAGTTCCGCTTTTTTGCACTTTTGGTGCAAAAAAGCGGAACGAAGCAATCCGGTCCGTATATTACTTAATCAACTTTAAAATTTTCAATTTGCGTCTTTATCTCTTTCAGGAACAATGTTGCTGGTCCTCCGTCAATGGCTCTGTGGTCATAGGTGAGGGAAAGGCCCATATACGGAACAAAGCCGAATGTATTATTTCCCAGATCGGCCGGTCTGTAAATGATGGTACAAACTCCCAGTATTGCAGCCTGCGGCAGGTTGATTACCGGTGTGAACATTTCAACTCCATAGTTGCCGAGGTTTGAAACAGTGAAAGTGGCTGAAGTACTCTGGATAAGTTCCGGATTAATATTTCCTTTCCGGCAGGCTTCAGCTACAGACCTGAGTTCTTTTGCCAGGCTTTTCAGGTTAAAAGTATCAGCATTTTTCACAGCCGGTACCATTAATCCCCGGGAAGTATCAACAGCCAATCCGAGATGCACCCTGTGAAAGACTTTGATTTTATCACCCATGAAATGGCTGTTTGCCTCGGGAAATTTCTCCAATGCCCTGATGACACACCAGCAAACCATATCGTTAAGGGTAATTTCAACTGATTCTGACCCTGATGCAATTGCCTCCTTGTTCCTTTTTCTCGCTTCCAGAAGTCTTCTTACATCAGCGCTCATGTGGTGTGTAAGCTGTGCCGAATTCTGCAGAGAGTTATGCATTGCTTTTGCTATCAGCTTGCGGACATTGGTCAGAGGTTGTTCCGTAAATTCAGATCCTGGTGCAGCTACCTGTTTTGCAGTGCTTTTTTGATCCGACGATGATTTTTCAATGTCGGTAACTATTATCCTGCCGTTAGGCCCTGTTCCCATCATGTATCGGTAATCAATTCCTTTATTTTCAGCGAGACATTTAGCCCTTGGAGATATTCTGATCCTGGCATCAGACAGGGAGGACTGAGGCTGAGACTGAGGCTGAGGTTGAGGTTGAGGTTGAGGTTGAGGTATATATGTGTCAGAGATGTCCTTGCCAGCCTGAGTCTGTGAAGGCATGCTGTCTGTTACAAGGCGTTCTGAGTCCGGTCTGAAGGGATCTGCGGATTCTCCTTTTTGCCCGATAGCTGCGACGTTAAGCAGGACAGGCACTTCGTCGCCTTCCCCGAAAAATGTATCGAGCAGAATGCCGTCAGCAGGTGATTCCAGGTCAAATGCAGCTTTGTCTGTTTCATATGAGAAAAGGATATCTCCGGTTGATACTTTGTCGCCTGCCACCTTGAACCAGCGGGTGATTATGCATGTTTCGACTGATTGTCCCTGTTTTGGCATTATTACCGGTATGGCCATATTTTTTTGTTTATTTATTCCCTGGAGGATTTTATCCGCGAATCTTAAGCTAAGCGGGGGAAGGGTTTGTATATAATTGTAAACTTGTTAATATAAGTAAAGTAAAAATTTAAAAAGTTGGATGACATCTTATTATAAATCAACGGTCACAAAATTAAATTAAATAACTTGTATTTACAAGTAAAATATAATATATTTACCGGAAAATATTCCGGATATGGTAACTCCCGGGAAAATACCACATCATAAAAGACTCTATGAGATACTCCGTAGACATATAGTTGAAGGGGTTTACAGGGAAGGGGATCTTCTGCCCTCCGAAAATGAGTTGTGTCAGTTATATGGTGTGACCCGACCGACTGTAAGGCAATCTCTGAGTAACCTTGCCAATGACGGATATATCAGCCGGCACCAGGGAAAGGGGAGTATAGTTCATCATTTACCGAGGGAAATAGGCATATTGTCTGTTTCGGGTACAACCTCAGCAGTAGGTGACCGTAATCTTAAAACCAGAATAATTGTCAAGCCGGTTATCATCCCCTGGAAGGATGATTTCATGTTCCAGTTATCGGATCTTGAGAAAGAGTCAGGATGTGTTTATATGGAAAGGCTGCGGCTGCTTGACGATATACCGATTTTTTATGATATCAGCTTTATTGCCAATATCAATCTACCGAGGATTACATCGCGGAAGTTTGAAAATCAGTCACTTTTCAGGATACTGAGAGATCATTATCAGATTGAGATAAGGGGAGGAGAGCAGCGAATAAAGGCTATCCCGGCTTTACCTAGAATCAGCCGATTTCTGAATTTAAAAAAGGGAGAACCCGTTCTTCATCTTGAGAGAAAAATGGAAACCAATAATCCAGGTTTATTTCTTTATTCTTCAATCTTTTGTAATACGGAGAAATATTTTATCTTCGGGAGATTTTAGTTGGGATCGTAGTTTAAACCTTAATTATAAATTAAACCCTTTTATGGAAAATCAGAATGTTAATTGGTCCAGGCGCCGTTTTATCAATACTGCAGTTGCAGGTGTTGCCGGCGCTGCTGTAGTCCCGTATCTTGCCGGCTGTAAGGGATCAGCCGCAGCTGCCGGAGACCTCAGATTAGGATTTATCGGACTTGGCCGTCAGGCAATGTTCCTGATGAATGGATTTATTCAGATACCCGGAGTAAAAGTTCTGGCCGGATGTGATGTTTATGGTATCAAGCGTACCCGTTTTGAAAAAAGGGTAACTGACTATTACACAGAAGCCGGTAAGAAATTTAAAGTCGATACTTATGAGAAATACCAGGATATTCTTCAGCGCAAGGATATAGATGCTGTTGTTATAGCAATTCCTGACCATTCACATGCGATGGTTGCAATTGCCGCATGCAAGGCCGGCAAGGATGTTTATCTCGAAAAGCCGATGACCTTCACAATAAAGGAAGGACAGGAACTTAAAAAAGTTGTCCGCGAAACCAACAGAATACTGGGTGTCGGAAGCCAGCAACGCTCAAGCCCTGAATTTCAGCATGCAGTTAAACTGGTACAGGAGGGCGCATTAGGTAAGATCACCAGGGTTTATGCATATGTCGGAGCACCTCCTACACCATATAATCTCCCGGAAGAACCGCTTCCTGCAGATCTTAACTGGGATCTGTGGCTTGGCTCTCTTCCTGAAACCATTCATTACAATAAAGAACTGAACCCGCCAATATCACTCGATCCTCCAAAAGATGAAGAATTCTGGGGTGGCTGGAGATGGTATAAGGAAATGGGCGGTGGTTTTACAACCGACTGGGGTGCACATATGTTCGATATAGCACAGTGGGGACTGGGAATGGATAAAAGCGGTCCTGTAGAAATTTCTCCGATTGGCGACGGCACTGAATTTATTTCGTGGACTTACGCAAATGGCGTGGTTATGACATCAGAACCGTTTGATGAGAAATTGACCAAAGGTGTTAAATTCATCGGAGAAAACGGGTGGATTGAAGTTGCAAGAGGGTATTTCAAGGCATCCGATCCGAAGTTCGATCCGCCTGCATCTGCAACAAATGTCGAAGGGCCATATGAGACAAGAATTCCTCACCAGGTGAATTTCGTCGAAGCTGTAAAGGCACGCATTGATCCTGTTGTCCCTGTTGAAACAGGCCACAGCAGTTGTACGGTTTGTACTCTCGGAAATATTGCATGCGAACTTAAAAGGACCATTAAGTGGGATCCTGCAACAGAAAAATTTGTCGATGATGCCGACGGAGCTGCAACAAAGCTGATGCACTATCAGTACAGAAGCCCCTGGAAACTGGTCTAGGATACACCGGAAATCGGATCGTAACTTAATTTATCCCCTGGATTTTTTATGAATTCAGGGGATAATATTTTGAAGATACAGGGAGCCTGAACTGTTCAGAAACCCTGATATCATCACTTACTGCTTTTCTTTACTTCCTTTAAATAGTTAATCAGAAAATTCATGTTCCTTATATATTCAGAGGTTGAAATATAAAGCTGTTCTGAATTATCACGAAAGGGAGATGTATCGGTTTCGTCGCCAACATTTGTTGAGGTAAACTCTTCTGTAATATCCTTTTTTTGTCCATCACCAATGTAAGGATTGCTTATTGAAGCATGTTTTGCTAGCCATCGGTCTTCTTTGTCCAGGGAACTAATAATTGTTCTGACCTGTTTTTCATCTGAAGGGAAAGAAAAACCACTTCTGGTCAATTCATAATATTTTTGAGGTATACCTTCACCCTTGAAGTTTTCAATCTTCAAAGGTGAATCTATTGTAGCCTGTTCAGGAGTCAGGGCTTTAACACTGTTATATTCCTGTTTAAGCCGATCGATATCTATCCTGCCTTTGCCGCCGTAGTGGGCAAGGAGTTTATTATCGTTGTAGTCATGGTAATAATACCCGTATTTTACATTTGAACCTTTACGGTGAACATAGACGGGTTTGTTTGTGCCCACTTCGACAAATGTTGAATGAGTATATTTGCCTCCTGCAGTTTGATTTTCAGGAAGTTTTACTCTTTCAAGCCAGTTGATTGCATCCGGGATCCTGGCCAGGAATCTGCGGTCGCCTGTATACCGGTAAAATGTCATCAGATATGTGGCATTTTCAACTGTTGCGCCCGGGAGTAATGCTTTTGGTTCATAGGTTCTTGCACCGGCGGCTTCCAGATTCATATCGAGTTGCTGGCCCCATCCTCCGCTGCTGTCCTGGGAAATAATATAAAAATTCATTCCCCTTCTTATGGGATCAAGAAGTCTCTCTTCACCTAAAGTCAGATAGCACTGGATAAGGAAATTTACATTTTCACCGGTCACGCCATCGTTGAATGTATGATATGAGGGATAATCTTCTCCGCCCTCTTTCACGAAACCTTCTTTGAGAGGATATCGTTGAGGCCAGCCTCCGATTGGATACTGGCTTTTGAGAATGAAATCAATTGCCTTATCAAGAGCAGGTTTCCAGACCGCATCTAATTTTTCGAGGTAGATGCGCAACAGGAAGCGTGCTGCATTTGAGGTGACATCATCATCAAAAGTCGAATTGCCGTAGTAATGCTGAAATTCTTCAAGTCGCCAGCCGTTTTTTCCTATGGTATTATACCAGTCTTTCAGCGATCTGTCGCCGCCAAAGTCAACAATATAATTCCATCCCCCCTCATGACTCTGGCCCCATACAATGGCAGAAGCAACTTTTTCAGCTGCCTGGTAATAATACTCATCTCCTGTTGCACGATATGCATCAATAAATAGATGACCCATACTGACAGTTCCGGGGCTCTGGATCCAGATCATTGTTTTGTAAGCTTCCATTTCCCCCCACCTCCTTGAAAAATCAGGCAGATAATACCATACATAGCCTCCGTTGGTACTTACTTTTTCAACCATATAGCGCGTTGCCCGGAGCATTGTTTGCCGGACCTCGTTCTGAAGGTCCTTTTTCTGAGAACTTAACTGAAGGCTGGCTGACAGTGATAAAAACAGAATTAAGATTGTGATCTTCGAATATCTCATTATAAACATTTTACTGACATGAGCATAGCTTTGTCAAGGTTCTTTCAAAAGCATTACTAACGTATTAATTATTAATGAATTTGTCCGGGGTGAGAGCCTCAGCAGTTACTTTTACCCTGTAAATCGATCCTTTGAACCACGAAACCTCATTCTGTCTGGCACCGAAAGAGGTTTTGGTTCCTTTTACCGGGCCAAGGACAACACTGCCTTCAAGCTCCTTTTTACCATTTACCCAGGTCTCGAGTTTCCCGTTGTCGATCACGTAGGCCACATGGTACCATTTATCGAGGGGGTGCAGGCGGTTCGGGTCAATAAGTGTACACTTCTCATCGCCAACGGCTATAAATGCGTCAAAATACCAGTGTGTTTCTGTGGCTCTTAATTCAAGTAGGACCCTGTCTCCCTGTGTCTCGCCAATATGGAGAAAGCGCTGTTCGAAGCTGCCACCAGAGGCAGGCATGAAGAGTACTTCAATTGTAAAGCTGCTAAGGCCGGACAAAGGATTATCTTCCAGGAAAATAACATCTGTTGATCCATTGAATGCCACTGCTTTGCCATACCTGCAATTTACAATTTCAGGATGACCGCCGGTTTTCATTCCTGGCTGCATCGTTTCTGTAAGTCCGGCAAGAATCCAATCTGCCGCGATCTTCGTTCTCTGAGGTTTGTTGTCTTGTAACATATCTTGATTATTAGTATGAATGACTGAGAGAAGTCCTGTTAATATTAAGTTGAGCAGCATGTTCATTGAAAATCGTTAAGATGTTTACCAAAATAGGAAAAATACTTCTGTTCCATGAAATAAATAGTTAAAATATAAATGATAATACGATTGATCTTATTATGCGGAAGGTGCTTACAGTACATTTCATCAGTATATAATTTTTATTTTAATGGCCTGATGGAACCCACATGTCTGAAAATTACACACATACGTGTTTGTGTTTGCAATACATGTGGGTTTCATCATAATATAATTTTGATTTTAATGGTATGATGCCTGTCCCGCCTAAGCGGGAGAACCCACATGTTGATAAAATTATATTTATATGTGTTTGTGTTAGAATAACATGTGGGTTTCATCTTCAAATAGTTTTGTAATTAAGCAGATTGGATCCGGATAATCCAGGTAAGTCCGATAAAGGTAAAAAAAAGAGGCTGTAAAATGTTTACAGCCTCTTTTATAAAAATTTGAGTAAGATCAATCGATTTTTCTTACTTTGACAGCAACAGGTCCTTTATCTCTCTGTTCAATTTCAAATTCAACAGCCTGGCCTGCTTCAAGGTTAGTGTGAGAAACCTCAAGCCCTGATCGGTGTACAAAGATATCTTTATTATCCTCGGTCTGGAGGAAACCATAACCTTTGACTCTGTCATACCATTTAACAGTCCCTTTCATAGCTTATTTTTTTGGTTTTCTACCTGTAATTATCTCTTCTGGGAGGGCCTCCCCGGCGGTTGTTGTTATCACCACCACCTCTGAAGTTGCTTCTTCTGTCAGCTCTTTCGATAGATTCGTTAACAATAATTTTTCTTCCCTGAATATCTGAGCCATTAAGCTCTTCAATAGCTTTTTTGGCTTCAGCATCATTGGGCATTTCAACGAAACCAAATCCTTTGCTCTTTCCGGAGTATTTGTCAATAATAATTTTAGCGGTTGTTACTTCGCCATACTCCTCAAATTTTTCTTTAAGGTCTGCTTCAGTCATTTTGAAATTTAGACTTCCTACGTAAATGTTCATGATTCAATTATTAAAATGTGTTATTAAAACCGTGTCAAAGGTCTGATTTTTTTTTGGAAAGAAAAAATATTAAGCCAGAATTAGTTGTATTTTATCACTTCTCACCTCTTCTTCCTTAATTAACCCACCCCCTTTACCCTCCCAGGAGCATAGCCCTAAACCTATGGAGTTTTGGGGACAAAAGTTTCCCCTCCTTTTTAAAAGGAGGGGTGGCCAGACAACGAAATCATCTGACTTGCAGAAATATAAATGGTCTGGCCGGGGTGGTTAATTCAATTTTTTTTATTACTTCTATTCTAATTGATAACTCTTCAGGAACCCGAGATTGTTTTGAATGAGATAAGGAAGGGTTTTCGAAAAAAGATTAAGTTTTGATAGATAAATCAACCACCCCGGCCGGGAAAGCAGAATTGTAAACATTTAAAAATCAGTAATCCCGGCCATCTCCCGCCTGAAGCGGGAGGAAACTTATTTGTTTATAAGCCAGATAATTATAGTAGTATTAGTTATTAAAATATTTCTTAGGTTGACGACTATGCCCCCAGAAGGGGAGCCGCTTGCTCGCCTCACCGCTCACCACTCACCGCTCACCACTCAAAACTTAGTGTCTCTATTTCCTGTTCTTTATATAGATATGCCTTATGTTATTCTGCCCCGAATCTCTTTCATCTATCTCAAAATCAAGCGATTTTATAAGCTGGCTGAGCTTTGTGAAACCAAAGTTCCTGGGATCAAAGTCCGGTTGTTTTTTAAGTATCAGGTTGCCCACGTCACCAAGGTAAGCCCATCCGTTTTCATCTGCAAGGTCCGTAATTGATGAAGCTATCAGGAGTCTGACCTTTTTGTTCTGAACCTGTGATTCGCTGGCATTATTTTTATGCCTTATGCCGGCATGAGCTCCGGACTTCTTTTTAACTGGTTCTGCATCCTGGGTTGTAACCGGGGAATTAATGATCTCAAGGTAAATGAATTTATCGCATGCTATTATAAAAGGAGAGGGTGTTTTTCGCTCACCGATTCCGATTACTTTCATTCCCGCCTCTCTTAGCCTGGTTGCCAGCCTTGTAAAATCACTGTCGCTGGAAACAAGACAGAATCCATCGACTTTTCCCGAGTAGAGAATATCCATTGCATCAATAATCATTGCAGAATCAGTCGCGTTCTTACCTTTTGTATAGCTGTATTGCTGTATGGGAGTTATTGCATTTTCAAGTAAAACGCCTTTCCATCCTGCAACTGTGGGCTTTGTCCAGTCACCATAGATCCTTTTAAATGTGGGAGTGCCGTATTTTGCAATTTCTTCCAGCATCCCCTTAACATTGCTGAAAGGAATATTGTCTGCATCAATAAGTACAGCCAGTCTTAAATCGAGTAATGTTTGCATCAACAGGTCTTTAAATGTTGCAAGTTAATATTTTTACCGGATGTGATCATTTTTATTAATCGCGTCATTGAATATCTTGATTAATAAAAAAGAATATTATTAACTTTGCCGGCACCCTGAAAAGGATGTAAAAACAAATCAAAACCAAAAATTATGGGAAAAGGTGATAAAAAAACTAGAAGAGGTAAGATTATCCTTGGTACATATGGTGTAAGACGGCGCAGAAAAAAAGAAAACAAACCGGAGATAAAGCAAGTTGAACCTGTAAAGGGAAAAGGACTGAAGGACAGGAAACCTTTAAGAGAGAGAAAGGTTGAGAAGGAAATTGCTGAAATAGTGGAAGTAAAAGAGGTTACGGTTGTTCCGCAGGCAGAGGAAAAGAAGCAGCCGGTAATTCACGTGGCTAAGGAAATAAGCCCGGAGAAGGAAGCCAGTGAGGTAAAGGTGGCTGCTGAAGTTATTGAGGAAAAGGAACCGGTTCCTGTGACTGTTACGGCAAAAAAACCGAAAGAAGTCAAATCAGCCAGTCAGGCAAAGCAGGTTAAGGAAACAAAGCCGGTAAAAAGGCTAAAGAAGCCGTTGATGAAAAAGCTGCAAAGGAAGAGAAGAGCCCTAAACCGAAAAAAGCAGCTGCGGAGAAGAAGACCGTGAACGAAGCAAAGGCTGACAAAGACGCAATGGAATCCAAACCAGTGAAGGGAAAGAAAGAAGTCAAAGAAACCAAAACAGCTAAATCAAAGAAGTAATCCCAGGGTAGTTATCCGGTTGTTCCGGATTGAAGCTGCATTAGGGACCCCAAACGGTCTGGAGCCGGAAAACGAGCTCAAAGACCGTTTGGTTAGCAAGAAAAAGTATAATTTTAACCTAATTTGCAGCAACATGAGTGAAAATGAATTATTTAAAATCCCTGATGAAGCTCTGAAGAAAATCAAGACTCAAGAGGAGTTTGAGTCTTTTATCCAGGAGCTTTATAAGCAAGGAGTAGAAGCTCTTCTGAAAGCGGAAATCAATGAACACCTTGGGTATCCTAAACACGATCCTTCCGGAAAGAACAGTGGGAATAGCCGCAATGGGACTAGCCGGAAAACTCTGAAAACAAACCTTGGCGAAGTTCCTCTTGATATTCCTCGGGATCGTAACGCTACTTTCGATCCGATAGTTGTCCCTAAACATCAGCGCATGTCTGCAAAAATAGAACATGCCATTATAACGATGTATTCAAGGGGAATGACAACTCGGGATATAGAAGATACAATCAAAGAGATATATGGAGTTGAAATCAGTGAAGGATCCATATCTAACATTACAAGTGCGGTTCTGGAAGACATCAAAGAGTGGCAGCAACGACCTCTTGAGCCTGTTTACTTCGTTGTCTGGATGGATGGTATTGTTGTTAAGGTTCGTCAAAACGGTAAAGTTCAGGGTAAAACTATTTATTTGATGATTGGCCTTAAGCAAAACTGGATTAAAAGAAGTTTTGGGCATGTGGATAAGTGAAACAGAAAGTGCTTCCTTCTGGCTTAATGTTTTGACAGATATTAAAGCAAGGGGAGTAAAAGATATCCTGATAGCAAGCACGGATAATCTCACCGGGATAAGGCAGGCTATAAAATCCGCTTTCCCTAATACGATTACCCAGCTTTGTGTAGTTCATCAGATCCGGAATAGTATAAAGTATGTCGTATGGAAAGACAGAAAGCATTTTTTATCTGATTTGAAAGAATGTTTATGGGGCTATTAATAGAGATATGGCTTATGATGCTCTTGATGATTTTGCGAAGAAATGGGGTTCAAAATATGCATATGCAATCAAATCCTGGAGAGATAACTGGGAAATATCACCTATTAACTATCTTTTTACAACCAGCCATTTATAATCATCAGGATCGATAATGGCATTGATGATCACAGGCTCTTTAAGCAACAGGGAAGAGTTGACAGCTTTTCGCATGGACTCATGAGAATCAGCTCTTAATACTTTTACTCCCAGAAACATATCTGATCCAAACAATTCCCCGTAATACAGGTTCATTCCCCCTGGTTTCATATCTTTCCACGATTGCTTAAGTTTAATCAGGTTAAGCTCACCATCGGACAGGACAATTACAATTACCGGAAGGTTATTGCGTCTTGCAGTCATAATCTCGCCTGCACTCATCAGAAATCCGCCATCACCAGTGATGCATACACTCCTGGCATATGGTTTTGATATTGCAGCTGCAATGGCTGAGGGAATTCCAAAACCCATTCCCGACCAGCCGTTTGAAATGATAAAGTTTCCCCTGCCGCGTGTTTCCCAGTATTGACCTGCAAGATGAAGGTGTGATCCTACATCCGTTGTAATATTTGTATCAGGCGGTAATTCTTCCATTAAGATTTTTAGTGCTGATACCGGTCCAAAATGATTTGTAAATCCTTCAAAAACCGAGATCATCTCATCACGGATCCCTTTAATAATACCTGGTTCCGGTATAATGGATCCCGCATTTAGTTTTTCCAGAATGTTGAACCATTCTGCCGGAGCTCCTGCATACTGCAAAACATCAATTGTATCCGGCATGTCGGTTTCCCTTGTATCAAAATGGATAAGAGGTACTCCGGGAATCCATGATTCATAATTATATTCAACAGGATCATATCCGATTCCTATGACCAGATCTGTTTTATGCCAGAGATCTTCAAGATAGTCGCTTAATGCATGAAACAGCACTCCTGCATAAGACGGATGATTCTCGCTTATAATACCTTTTGCCATAGGGGTTAAGACAACGGGGATATTATATTTATCGAGGAAGGGAAGCAGCCAGGGCTGAATGCCCAGCCGTCGTGCTGTAAGTCCTGCTGCAATTAGTGGCCGGCGCGATTTTTCAAGTAATGAAATTATTCTTTCAGCATTGCCTGATCTTTTATCCTGTATTGCAACAGGTTGTTTTTCAGGAAGGAAGGGAATTTCCACTCCTGCAATGTCAGCCGGAAGACCTATATGCACAGGGCCGGGATACTCTTCACGACATATTTTAAAGGCTTTTGTAATGATTTCGGGCGCATTTTCCGGTTTCAGGCGGAACGTAGCTTTTGTCAGCGGCCTGAACAGCTGTTGTTGATCAATATTCATCTGGGTTGTTCTGCGGACCATCAGGTCTTCCATTTCACTTGTCAAAACAATAACTGAAGATCTGTCGAGGAATGCACAACCAGTGCCTGTTGAAATATTAGTGGCACCTGGGCCGAAGGTGGCATGACATACTCCCGGGATCCCTGTAAGCCTGAATGTAACATCAGCCATTATTGCTGCAGCTGCTTCACCTGTTGTAAGGATAAACTCAATTCCGGCATTTCTGAAAGCTTCAATCCAGGGTAGTGAGGCACCTCCCGGAACTCCGAAAACATGGCGAATACCTGATTTAAATAATTGATCGGCAAGATAATCTGCAACAGTCATAGCCGGTTTTCTGAACTTTGGACAAATCTATCAATAATATGTTATTTTTTTCGGATATTTGCCGCCAAATTAATTCTGTGGTCAGCAAAGACAATACTATTATACTGGCAATACTTGCATGCCTTTTATGGTCAACGGTATATGCTGTCATAAAGATTGGCCTTCAGTATGATTCCCCGCTTCATTTTGCAGGAATAAGGTTTATTATTTCAGGACTGATGATCTTTCCTTTTACAGTCAGGCCTGCTGTTTTTATCTCAATGATCAGGGAAAACTGGAAAATAGTTGTCTGGGTTACATTCCTGCAAACGCTGATGAATTATATACTTTTTTATCTGGGGTTGGACCTTGTTCCCGGTGCGCTCGGTGCCGTAATAGTGGGATCGCAACCATTGGTGACGGCAATTGTTGCGTCTGTTATGAGCGATGGTGAAAAGCTGACAAGGAGGAAAATTATAACTATAATTTCCGGCATTTCCGGAGTCATTTTCATCAGTGCAGGCAGACAGGCTTTTAAACTTGGAAGCGCAATTGAAATGCTGGGTGTTGTCATGATCCTGGGAGCAAACATAGCAACTGCCACGAGCAATGTTATGGTATCCCTTAAAAGCCGTGGAATTAATCCGCTGGTACTGAGCTCGACATCTCTTTTTACGGGTGGAATAATAATATATTTACTTGCCATACCGATTGAGGGTTTACCAAAGGGTCCGATGCCTGTGGAATACTGGTTGGCTCTATCATGGCTGAGCTTTGTTTCAGCTTTTGCCTTTTCATTATGGTACAGGCTTCTGCAGAGACCTCATGTTAAGGTCTCCGAACTGAATATGTGGAAATTCATAATTCCTGTGGCAGGTGCAATACTAAGCTGGTTGCTTGCTCCGGGTGAAAAACCGGAAATGCTGACCATCGCAGGAATGATTATAATAACAGTATCACTGCTCCTGTTTTACAAAAAAGGGGATAAGTATTTAATCAGGCTGAAATGAAAAAACGACTGACTGCACTATTTTTCTATGCATTGTTCTGGCTGATCTTCTTCATCTTTGCCAGACTATTTTTCATTCTGACTCATTTCCGCGAAGCTTCCGAATTTAGTCCCGGATTGCTGTTTCTCACTTTCCGGCATGGGATAATGCTGGATATTTCTGTGACAGGATATATAATGGTTATCCCTGTTCTTCTTATGATACCGGGGGTTTATTTCAACGGGAGCCTTTTAAGGAAATTCATGAGGTGGTACACCTATTTATTATTAGCTATCTCGTCGGCACTTGTTGTATCAGACACACTATTGTATAAATACTGGGGGTTCAGGATGGATTATACTCCCCTTGTATACCTGAAAACACCAAAAGCCGCAGCGGCTTCAGTGAGCACTTTACAGCTTGTGGCAGTATCGGCGGGGATTATTTTGCTCTCGACCCTTTTTATTTTTTTGTACAGGAAATATATTGACAGATTGTTTGAGAGATTTGAAAGGATCAGACTATGGCTGCCGGCAATGTTATTTTTTATGGTTTTATTTGGATCTCTTCTTATCCCGATCCGGGGAGGTGTGGGAATTGCTCCTATAAACGCAGGAACGGTATACTTTAGTGAAGAAATGTTTCTTAATCATACTGCTATAAATGTTGTGTGGAATGTCGGAAGCTCGGCATTCAATCGGAAACCCGTCAGTAATCCGTACCAGTTCGGGGATCTTACTGAAGCTAAAGAGTATACCGATTCCCTGACCGCCTCTTATGGTGAACCATTGAAATTGCTGAATACAACCAGACCAAATATTCTGATGATCGTTCTCGAAAGTTTTGGAAGTGCTTTTATTGAACCATTGAGCGGAGATTCACTCACAACACCCTTTTTCAACAGGTATGCGAAAGAAGGAATACTTTTTTCTCACTTCTATGCCTCGGGAAACCGTACTGATAAAGCTATGCCTGCAATTTTATGCGGCTATCCTGCCCAGCCGATGGTATCGATTATGAAGGAACCTGAAAAGACCCAGTCATTACCAGGGATAGTAAAAAACATGAACAAACAGGGTTATAGTTCTTCTTTCTGGTATGGCGGAGAAATTAACTTTGCCAATTTTAATTCATTTGTAATCAATGCAGGTTTCAGCCAGGTAATAACAATGGACAATTTCAGTCCTGAGTTCTATAATTCAAAATGGGGTGTTCATGATCATATTCTGTTCGAGGCTTTGAGGGATTCAATGAAAAATATAAGCGAACCTTTTATTAAGGTTGTCCTGACATTATCAAGTCATGAACCTTTTGAGGTTCCGATGGATCCGGTATTCAGGGGCAGCGATGACCTGACCAAATTCAGAAATTCAATTCATTACACCGACAGATCCCTGGGGGAATTTCTCGACTGGGCCCGGACTGCCGAATGGTGGAAGAACACTCTGATTGTTCTTGTGGCAGATCATTGCAGAAGGAATTCGGCCGATATACAAGAATACTCGGAAGAGATTTTCAAAATCCCAATGCTCTGGCTTGGAGGAGCCCTGGCAGAAACGGGGATTACGATTGAAAAAACCGGCAGTCAGGTCGATATTCCTCTGACAATCATCCGTCAGCTCGGACTTGATGATGATTATCCTTTTTCCAAAGACCTTTTATCTCCTGCTTCTGCATCATTCGCCTTCTATACATTCAATGAAGGATTTGGGTTCATAACAGACAGTTCAAAATATATTTATGAACATAAGCTCGGCAATTCCGTTGTTGAGGAAGGCAGACATCCTGAAGTTGCCGGACGTTATGGAAAAGCTTTCCTGCAGGTATTGTATGATGATTTCCTGAAAAGGTAAAATTAAATACTAACTTTAGGCACTCTAGTCACTCCAGGCACTGATTATGTATCATGGTCAGATTAAAATATTTGCACAGTCCGCTACTCCGAGGTTACACTATATTGCCGGATTAATATTTGGAAATATTCTGGGATCTGACTGGAAAATTATCACGGATAAACGGGATACTGGAGATGATCCCGTAATTAATTATTCCTCTGAAGCAATTTCCGGATCATTAAGGATGAAACCTCATCCTCTTCTATATGAAGATTGTATAAAGCCCGTCGGACTAACCGCAGATGAATGGAAGGGAATTCCGGCATTTTTCATGACAGACCAGGATGCAGATATTCCGTTTGACATATTTGCCGCTTCATTCTATCTTGTAAGCCGGTATGAGGAGTATGTTACCTTTAAGCCTGATAAACACGGAAGATTTCCAGCCACGTCATCTTTTGCCTTCAGAAATGGATTTCTCAGGATCCCTGTGGTCGATCTCTGGGCAAAAGAGCTTGCAAAAATACTCACTTTGAATTATCCCGGACCTGCCTTCCGGAATGATGGATATAACGCTCTTCTTACAATAGATTCAGATCAGCCGTTTGCTTACCTCGGCAGGAACCTTATCCGGACAGCAGGCGGATTGATCCATGACATTGTCACCAAAACGGGAAATGCAGGGGAGAGGTTCCGGGTCCTGACGAACAAAAGTAAGGATCCTTTTGATGTTTTTGATTATATAATCAACAATATTGAAGCCACCGGTACGGATGCACGATTCTTCTTCCCGGCAGGCAGATATACGAAATATGATAAGAATCCTTTATGGAGAAACTCTGATTACAGGGGATTGATAAAAACGATCAACAGTAAATTTAAGTCAGGATTCCATCCCTCATACTATGCTTCAGATAATTATGCTGTTCTTGAACAGGAGCTGGGGAGACTGGGTTCAATTATGGAGAGGGATGTAACAATCAGCAGGTTTCATTTCCTGAGACTAAAAATCCCGGTTTCATATAACATTCTTGAAAAAGCGGGAATTGAGGAGGATTATTCAATGGGTTTTCCCGATGAACCCGGATTCAGGGCAGGCATAGCCCGACCGTTCCTGTTTTACGATCTGGCTGAAGAGAGACAGACAGGGCTCAGGATAGTTCCTTTAATGGTAATGGATGCAACTCTTTACCAGTACAAAAAACTCGATGAGCATGCTGCAGAGAAAGTTATTACAGGAATTATTTCTGAAACACGAAAAGCTGGCGGACTTTTTGTCAGTTTATGGCACAATACCTCCCTTACAGAAAATAGTGAATGGGAGGGATGGAGAAAGTTATTTGAAAAAATGTTAACAATCCAGCAACCATGATCGTCTATCTCAGGCATCACGAAATTGACCGGGAACAGTGGGATAATTGCATCAAAGACTCTCCCGGCAGCAAGCCTTACGGATATTCCTGGTATTTGGATATTATGGCTCCTGGATGGGAGGCTTTGACAGATGATGATTATGATTCAGTTTTTCCGGTACCAGGATTTACGAAGTTCGGTATAAAGTACGTTGCAACACCTGTCTTTCTTCAGCAGCTTGGCGCTTATTCCCCCGACAAATCCCCTCAGAAAGCTATCAGTGAGTTTATAGAATACCTGCCTGAATTTTATTGGCTGATTGATCTTTGTACTGCCCAGAGAATAGATAATGACAGGTTCAGAGTAACCCTTAAGGCTAACTACGAGCTCGATCTTTCAGGTTCCTATGATAAGCTATGGGATAAATTCTCCGGTCACTGTAAAAGAAACGTTGAAAAAGCCGTTAAAAAAAAGACAGAGATAACAGAGGACATTAAACCGGCCACTTTAATTGAATTATTCAGACAGAATGCCGGAGGAAGAATAAAAGGTATAAAAGAGAGAGATTATCAGCGACTTAATGAACTGATGGATTTCTGTATAAGGAATAAAAAAGGCCGGATTCTGGCTGTACCGGCATCAAGAAAAAGGATACTCTATGGATTGTTTCTTGTTGAAGTTAAGGGCAGAAAAACCATGCTTTTTGTCGTAAATACAGAAGAGAGCAGGAAAAAAAGACTGGGATATCATATGGTTAACGAATTGATCAGGGAATCTGCTGGAACAAGGACAATACTTGATTTTGCAGGCTCTTCGATACCTTCAATAGCAGCTTTTATGGAGTCGTTCGGCAGTAAGAATGTCCCTTTCTACAGGAATTACAGAAATATGCTGCCATGGCCTGTCAGGTGGTTTAAATAGTTTCAGGTTCCAGGTTCCAGGTTCCAAATTCAAGATTCAAGGTTAACCCTAAACTTTAAACTCCAAACTCCAAACTTCGCTATATCAGAGCTTCTCGAATTCAATTTCTTCGTCGGTCTTTATTTCAAAAAGCTTTCCATCCTGGCATCTGACCGTGCGGGCGGGAAATTTTTTAAGGATTGTATAATTGTGGGTTGCAATAATGACGGCTCTTCCGGTTTTACTTATTTCCAGAAGTAATTTGATAATTCCTTCCGAGGTTTCGGGATCAAGGTTGCCTGTAGGCTCATCAGCCAGAATAATGTCGGGATCATTTAGCAGAGCCCTCCCGATAACAACACGCTGCTGCTCTCCACCTGAAAGCTGATGCGGCATTTTATATCCCTTATGGCCCAGTCCTACTTTTTCAAGAACTTCGCCTATGCGGGCAGATATATCATTTTTATTCTTCCATCCGGTCGCTTTCAGCACAAATTCAAGATTTTCTGCAACGGACCGGTCAGTTAACAGCTGGAAATCCTGAAACACAATCCCCAGCTTACGCCGGAGATATGGTATATCCCTGTTTTTCAGCTTTACCAGCTCATATCCGGCAACAATACCGGTTCCATCCTTTAATGGCAGTTGTGCATTTATCGTTCTAATAAGACTGGTCTTCCCGCTTCCTACCTTGCCGACAAGGTACATGAACTCACCCTTTGCAACACTGAGATTTACATCTGACAAAACAGGATTGTCCTGCTGCCATATGCGGCATTCCTTAAGTTCAATTATTATGTCGAGTGGAAGGGTTCCCTGGGTCATAATTCTGATATTCCCTGCAAAATAATGAAAGAAATACTATTTAAAATTGAATGTTGATAAAATCAATAATAAAGAACGTTGACAGGCGTTTAATAATTGTAATTTTGCAACTGATTGGAAAAATGGGCATTAATACACTATATAGCTTATAATTAAGCATTTATAAATCATTCTTATAGTCCCGGCTGCCTTATTACACAGATTGGGAACAGAAAAAAATTAATTATGAACAGAACCGCTTCTCTTACAATCTCAGTTATTCTTATTCTGATTTCATTGCAGGCAGGATCTCAGGTGGCATTTTCCGGAAAGGAGCTTTCATCTGACTTCAAAAAGGGGATGGAGCTATTCAACAAGGAGAAATATCCTGCCGCAATCAGACTGTTTGATTCTTATCTTAATGATCTTCAGAGCACTGATCTTCTGAATATTGCTGACGCCAGGTATTACAGGGCACTTTCTGCAATTAATTTGTTCAATCCGGATGCTGAGTACAGTATGGTCACTTTTATCAGGACTCACCCCGAGAGCCCCCGGATTAATGAAGGATATCTTGCACTTGGGAATTATTTCTATCAGAACAAGAATTACAGGAAGGCGGTTACTTATCTGGAGGAAGTAAACCGTCAGGAGCTGTTACCGGATCAGTTGCCCGAATATTTCTTCAGACTGGGATATTCTCATTATATCCGTGGCGACAAGGAGAGAGCATTGCTGATGTTTTCGGAGATTAAGGATATTGATACTGAATATACAACTCCTGCCATCTACTATTTCAGCCAGATTGCTTATGAACAGCAGATGTATGAAACAGCCATGGAAGGATTCACCCGCCTGAAAGATGACGATACCTTCGGCAGCATAGTGCCTTTTTATATGGTACAGATCCTTTATCTGAAGAAGGACTACGATCAGATACTTCAGATTGCTCCTGAACTTATTGATCTGGCAGGTAAGGAGAGGGCTGTTGAATTATACCGTTTTATAGGAGATGCATATTTCAGCAAGGGGAATTATGCCGAAGCCCTGCCATATCTTGAAAAATATGCTGCCGGTACGAAATCAGTTGGCCGAGAGGATAAATATCAGCTTGGATACTGTTATTATAAGGCAGGCGATTATGATAAAGCCATTAAGTTACTTCTTGAAATAGGGGCAAAGTCAGATATTCTCAGCCAGAATGTCTGGTATGTTCTCGGGGATTCTTATCTGCATCAGAACAATAAGAAACGGGCCCAGTTCGGATTTGCCGAGGCATCAAAGTTAAGTTTTGATAAGAAGATTCAGGAAGATGCACTTTTCAATTATGCTAAAATCACTTATGAAACCTCCTATTCTCCGTTCGGCGAGGCTATATCCTCATTCCAGGAGTATGTAAATCTGTTCCCGGGTTCTGACAGAATAGAGGAAGCATATAACTACCTGGTACTTGCATATCTGCAGGATAAAAATTATAAAGCAGCCCTTTCATCTCTTGATAAGATAACCAATAAAGACAGCAGGCTCGGGGAGGCTTACCAGCGGGCCGCATTCTTCAGGGGCCTTGAGTTATTCAGGAATATGGAGATTGAAGAATCAATTGAAATGTTTGGAAAATCACTTCAATATGAAAAATATAACAGGCAGCTGAGAGCAAGAGCGATTTACTGGAGAGGTGAAGCACATTACCGTCTTGGAGAATATGAAGAAGCCAAAGCTGATTATGTTACATTTCTGGGAATTCCAGGATCAATGATACTGGAGGAGAATTCTATATTAAGATATAATCTTGGTTACACATTCTTTAATCTCAAAGATTATTCGAACACGATAACACATCTTAAAGCATTTGAATCTGATGCCTCAAATGTAAAACCTGAGTTAATGGCTGATGCAAGAAACAGGATCGGTGACTGTTATTATATTACAACCAATTATCCTCAGGCTATTGCATATTATGATAAAGTTATTAATTACGGCAAATCTGATGCCGATTATGCAATGTACCAGAAAGCGTTTTCTCTGGGTCTGATGAACAATGAAAGGGGTAAAGCAGAAGCACTTACCGCCCTGACGCAGAAATTTCCTTCTTCGTCGTTCGTGCCGAATGCTATCTTTGAACGCGGACGGGCTTACCTTGTTCTTGAAGAATATTCGAAAAGTGAAGCCGATTTCAATACAATAATCAATTCCTATCAGTCATCACCCTTTGTTCCCCGTGCTATTGTTCAGCTGGGTCTTCTGTATAACAACATTGGTCAGAACGAAAAAGCTGTTGCCCAGTATAAAAAAGTAATCGAAAATTTCAGGGCAACACCGGAAGCCAGGAATGCGATGACCGGACTTAAGAACGCCTATGTTGAAATGAATGACGTTGAATCATACTTTGCTTACACAAGGACAATTCAGGGTTACGGAGATGTCAATATGGCCGAAAAAGATTCCATGTTATATACTTCAGGCGAAAATCTTTATATGTCAGGTAATTGCCAGAGAGCTGCCGGTGTTCTTGAAAGCTATCTGAGGGAATTCCCCAGCGGAAGTTTTATCCAGAACGCGCGATTTTATCTGGCTGAATGCCTGAGGTCGGAAGGTAAGAATGAGGAAGCATTAAAGCTGTATGATGCAGTAGCTGAGGCTCCTAATAGCCAGTTCACAGAACAGGCGCTTGTATCTGCAGCCTTTCTGTCTTATGAAAGTGAAGATTTCGACGCTTCTCTCGGATATTATGAAAAACTTGAATCGGTGGCAAGCAGTACGGAAAATAGGATTATTTCGCTCAAAGGCCAGCTCAGGTCTGCATATCAGCTGGGCGATGCAAGGAAAACAATATCTGCAGTGGATAAGATAAACAATACCGCCAGTGTCCCTGAGGAGCTGTTGAGAGAAGCCGTATTTATGAGGGCAAAAGCAAATTACAGCCTGAATAATTTTGATGAGGCTCTTACAGATTTCCGGAGAACGGCCAGGGAGATTGTCAGCTCCGAAGGCGCCGAGTCGAAATACAGGGTTGCAGAAATCCTTTATAAGAGCGAAAATGTCGATGAAGCCGAAAAGATCATACATGAATTTATCGATCAGAAATCACCTCATCAATACTGGATGGCAAAGGTATTCCTTCTGCTTTCAGATATTTCGGTGAAGAAGGGGGATAATCTTCAGGCAAGAGTGACTCTCGAAAGCCTGAGAGATTATTACACTGTTAAAGATGACGGCATTCTGGATGAGGTGAGATCAAAGCTTGCTGTACTTAACCAGGATAATCAATAAAAATAATTCTTGTTTAAATTGTGAAATGATGAAAAGATTTCTGATAAACATATCACTCATTATTATGATTGCCTCACCTGGTTTAGCTCAGGAGCAGGATCTGAAACGGGAAGTGACCTTATATAATCCTTACATACCATCCTTGTCGGATTTCAGAAAGAAGAGTATTCTTCCGACAATTACGGATACAGCTGTTGTAAAACCCGAGTTTACATATTCAGTTTCCACTAACCCGTATAGTCCTGATTATTCAATCAGCCCTATTAAAGCTGCTGCGATGGAACCGGATCCTCTGGAGAAACTATACAAGAGCTACGTGAATCTCGGACTGGGCAATTACATGTCACCGCTGGCTGAAGTGAGTGTTACAAATGAACGGTCGAAGAAGGGAGCCTATGGATTATATGCAAAACATTACTCAACCAATGGCAAGGTTAAGCTTCAGAATGATAAACGTGTATTTGCCGGATATATGGATAATGATGTTTCATTGTTCGGAAAGAAATTCTTCTCCGGTAACTACCTCGAAGGATCAGTAAATTATGCGGGCAAAACAAGATATGCATACGGGTATGATACTAGCATAGTTGATTATGATCCTGAGAAAAAAGATATAAGGATCGGATATAATAATATCGGTGCAGCGCTTTCATTTACATCAATAAATCTTGATTCTTCGGACTTCTCCTATGATTTCGATGTGGATTACAGCATGTTCTTTAACAGCAGGAGCCTCAGGCAGAATAGCTTCGGGCTGGCCGGATCAATGGCCAAAACTTACAAGGATTTTTATGTAGGATCGGGACTGGAAATGGATTTCTACCGTCCATCCAGGGATATAACCGAAAGAATGAAGTATGTTGTGGCATTAAGCCCTTTTATTTCAAAAAGTACATCACAATGGAGCTTCAGGCTCGGGCTTCAGCTTGTTCTTGACAAGGATACCTCATCAACTGTCAAATTCCACTTCTATCCAGATGCAAGGTTTTCATTCAACATAGTTCCTACATATATCACCTTTTTTGCCGGACTGAATGGAAAGCTTGAGAAAAATACTCCCGACAAGGTCATAGAGGAAAATCCTTTTCTCCTTCGTGACGGGACGCTTTATACCCTTCCCAATACAAGTCATTCACTTATCCTGTCAGGAGGCTTGAAGGGAAATACAGGAATAGGAGGTAATTACCTGATATCTGCTTCTTATTCAATGATAACCGAAATGCTATTTTATTCAAATCTCATTTTTAACGACCCTTTGTTTGATTATCAGGTCGGTAATCACTTTTTCCCTATTGCAGATGATGCGGAATTATTCAATTTGCATGGTGAAATTAACGGTTTAATAGGGGATAAGCTATCTTACAGGGGAATTGCAAATTATTACAATTATAACCTGAGCAGGAATGACTATCCCTGGGGTAAACAGCCATGGGATGGCCAGTTTGGTATTAAATACAATCTGAGGAATAAGATCATTGCGGGTATTGAATTAACTGCCCTTGGGAAAAGAAGATTTCTGTCGGTGACAAATGATCTGTACCTGCCCTCCACATCTTATGTGTTCAAATCTCCGGTCCATGTAAATGCAAATATCAGCGCGGAATACCGCTATACCCGGATTCTGTCATTCTGGCTTAAGCTAAATAATCTTGCAGTAAACCGGAATTATGACTGGGCTTTCTATCCGATCCCAGAGGTTCATGGTCATGCTTGGTCTGACTTACAGTTTATAAGCCGGTCAGTCATTTCTGAAAATAGTTTTGCCCGGACATTTAGCTGTTAATTTCTATCCGGAATTGTGCATAAATATTATAATTTTTTTATGCATAAATCCGTTATTAATCAGTATATTTGCAGTGATATTTAAAGGACATGAGATCAGTAAATTATCACTGTTAGAAAGAGGGTTTGTCTGCGTGCTGGCGATCATAATAAAATGTTCCGGTTAATTCTCCCGAAAATTTCATAGTTGGTCAGGCCAAAGAGAAAAACAGGTTGTCTCTTTCATGAAATTCATGAAAGAAAAGTTGGATAGAAGCTGGTCAGGTAAAATAAATTGAAATTAAAATGAGTGACGAGAAGAACAAAATGCAGGATAGTGCAGATTACTCTGCGGAAAGCATTCAGGTGCTTGAAGGTCTTGAAGCAGTAAGGAGAAGGCCTGCAATGTATATCGGGGATATTGGAGTTAAAGGACTTCATCATCTTGTTTATGAGGTTATTGATAATTCCATTGATGAGGCGCTGGCAGGTTTTTGCAGCCGGATAGATGTCATAATTCATGAAGATGGTTCTGTAACCGTGACAGATGATGGTCGTGGTATACCCACAGGCATCATGGAAAAGGAAAAGAAATCAGCGCTGGAAGTAGTGATGACAGTCCTTCATGCCGGAGGGAAATTTGATAAAGGTTCTTATAAGGTGTCGGGAGGTCTTCATGGAGTGGGTGTGTCTTGTGTTAACGCTCTTTCTTCAAGACTTACAGCAACAGTAAGCAGGGAAGGCAAAATTTTCAGCCAGGTTTATGAAAAGGGAAAGCCCGTTACAGAAGTGACAGAAATCGGAAAGACTGATAAGTCGGGTACAACTGTAACATTCAAACCCGATGATACAATTTTCCAGACAATGGATTTCAATTTTGAGATACTGGCCGCACGTTTGCGTGAACTGGCTTTTCTTAATAAAGGAATTATCCTCAGCCTTAAGGATATGAGGGAACTTGTTGAAAATGGCAACGGAGGAAAACCTCTTTATACTGAGTTTCTTTCGGAAAATGGTCTTCTTGAATTTGTAGAATATCTCGATGCTAACAGGGAAAGGATAATTGACAGGCCGATCCAAATCAATTTTGATAAGGCAGAATTCCCTGTGGAAATTGCACTCCAGTACAACAGTTCTTTCTCAGAGAATGTCCATTCATATGTTAACAATATAAATACAATTGAAGGGGGAACGCATCTCGCAGGCTTCCGCAGAGGCCTTACAAGGACTCTCAAAAAATACGCCGAGGATTCCGGAGCTGTAGCAAAGCTGAAGTTTGATATCAATGGTGATGATTTCCGTGAAGGACTCACAGCTGTTATTTCAGTTAAGGTTGCTGAACCGCAGTTTGAAGGACAAACCAAGACGAAGCTCGGTAATTCCGAGGTGACAGGAGCTGTCGACCAGGCAGTCGGAATGATGCTTACCAATTATCTCGAGGAGAATCCAAAAGACGCCAGAGTGATTGTCCAGAAGGTCATTCTTGCCGCTACTGCCCGTCATGCAGCCCGCAAAGCACGGGAAATGGTTCAGCGTAAGAATGAATTCTCCGGATCAGGATTGCCGGGTAAACTGGCAGACTGTGCCGACAGGGATCCGGCAAACTGCGAGATCTATCTGGTGGAGGGTGATTCAGCAGGAGGTACTGCAAAGCAGGGCCGCGACAGGAAATTTCAGGCTATTCTGCCTCTCAGAGGTAAGATCCTGAATGTCGAAAAAGCTATGCAGCACAGAATATATGAGAGCGAGGAGATAAAAAACATCTTCACTGCACTTGGAGTCAATATCGGAACTGACGAGGACAGCAAAGCCCTTAACATATCAGGATTAAGGTATCATAAGATAATAATCATGACCGATGCCGATGTGGACGGTTCCCACATAACCACTCTTATTATGACATTCTTCTTCAGATATATGCAGGATCTGATAAGGGGAGGAAACCTCTTTATTGCAACACCCCCTCTTTACCTTGTTAAAAAAGGTAAAGCGGAAAAATACTGCTGGTCGGATGAGGAGATGGCGGCAGCTGTTAAGGAGATGGGACAGGGAAAAGAATCTTCGGTATCAATTCAAAGGTACAAAGGTCTTGGCGAGATGAATGCTGAACAATTATGGAGTACAACAATGAATCCTGAAACCAGGACTTTAAGACAGGTTACTATCGAAAGCGCTGCTGAAGCTGATCATATATTCTCAATGCTTATGGGTGATGAGGTTCCTCCCAGGAGGGAATTCATCGAGACGCATGCCAAATATGCAAGAATAGATGTTTAGCTGTATCTGACAGGCTCAGACACCCAATAGTTTTCTCCTGATTTCAACTGCATTGCTCTGGCATACTTCACTGCAACAGAAACATCTTATACATTTACTGTCGGTAAGAATTACCCAATTCTCCTTTTTGGAGTCCATGACAATTGCATTCTGCGGACATATTTTAATACATTCCCTGCACCCAATACAGTTCTTATGGATAAATACAGGTCTTCTCTGAAACCTTCTGATATTTTTTAACCTGTTGAACATGAACCTGTATATTGTATTTTTCAGTCCTGATTCCGAAATCCTCTTAAAATCTTCTTTTATCAGGGATTCTATCACCGGTCCGTCATAGATAATGTCGGCTATATCTTTCAGCCATTTTCCCCGGCTGATCGCAGCCGAACTGGTCGGGATTGTCAGAGGATCATATCCGGCTAATGATGTGGCAATGACATCTAGGGCGACAGGGTTTGACGATCCGATAAGAACACCCATTTTAACCGGGCTGCCCTGGCCGGGTCCGGGACCTTCCATCCCCATGATGCCATCCATAAGGAAAAACTGGGGTAATACTGATTCATTGAGATCCACAAGAAATTCCGAGAACTTATCCCTGTCCTGGTAGAGTGCATGCTGTTTTGCCTTTGCAAATCCCGGAACCAGACCCAGGGTGTTTTTAACAGCTCCTGTGAAATAGACCAGCTCGTGATTCTTGAATTTTGGAAGGGAAATTATAAGATCGACATCCTTAACGATTGAAGCGATCCTGATTTTCCCATTGCCGAGAGGAGCATAAGCAGTATTTACCTGGAAATCGACCCATGTTGCTCCTGTTCTTTCACAGGCCTGGTAAATGCCTGACCTGACACTCTTAAAGCCCCTTATATGAATGGCCGGAGAATCCCCGACAAATACCTCAGCCCCGCCATCCTGTAAAAACCTTATCATTGCTTCAACAACCACAGGATTGGTCGAAACACATCTTGCCGGATCGGCATCAATAAGAATATTGGGTTTCAGCAGTACTTTCCTGTTTCTTACATCAGGCCCTTCACATGATTTATAAATATCACTGATGAGATCATATATCTGCTGAAGATCATAATCATTGCACTTTCTTACCGAGAC
Organism: uncultured Bacteroidales bacterium; assembly: GCA_963700275.1. Classification (GTDB taxonomy): domain Bacteria; phylum Bacteroidota; class Bacteroidia; order Bacteroidales; family VadinHA17; genus LD21. The sequence goes on from CAVOWZ010000019.1 coordinate 375,739, forward strand.
TTTTGTATTCATCCGTTATTCCTCAATGGTATTTTTTTGCTTCTTTATTCCTGGCAAGAGTAGAGAGCAGACCACATGCTGCTGCAATATCTTCGCCGCGGGAAGTCCTGATGGTTGCCGTTATCCCTTTGGCATTCAGTGCATCCCTGAAATTTTCAGCTGCTTCATAGGGGGGACTTTCCAGTTCAGAATCAGGGATTTTATGGAAACGGATTATATTGACCCTGCAATTAAGACCATTGAGCAGACGTGCAAGCTCTTTCACATGAGCCGGGCTGTCATTCAATCCTTTGAAAAGTATATATTCAAAGGAGATCCTTCGTTGCCCGCTGAAATCGAACTCTTTAATTATATCAAGTACTTCCCTGATTTTGTTTGTTTTTTGTACAGGCATAAGCTTTGCTCTTTCCTCATCGAACGGAGAATGAAGGCTTACGGCCAGGTGGCACCGGCTCTTTTCAAGGAATTCCCTGACACTTTTTTTCAGGCCTATAGTGCTCACGGTAATTCTTGTCGGACTCCACCCGTATCCCCAGTCGCCTGTAAGAATCTCAAGGCTTTTAAGGACCTCTGAGATGTTATCAAGCGGTTCTCCCATACCCATATAGACGATATTTGTAAGCTTACTGAATTCCGGTATGCTCCTGAACTGGTTGAGGATTTCATTCGATGACAGGTTTCCCTGGAATCCCTGTTTTCCTGTCATGCAGAAAAGGCACCCCATTTTACATCCTGCCTGTGACGAAACGCATAAGGTTGCACGTTCATTTTCAGGAATATAAGCTGATTCAATATATTTGTCCCTCAGTACTTTAAAAAGATATTTTTTTGTTCCGTCACTGCTTTCGGCAACACCCTCGGGTGGAGATAGTCCGATCTCATAATCCATTGTAAGGAGCTCCCTCATTCTCAGTGACAGGTTTGTCATCTCGTCAATTGAAGTAGTCTCCTTTTTATATAGCCAGTCAGCAATCTGCCTTGCTGCATAACCGGGTAATCCGACCCGTTTTGTTACAGCTATCAGTTCATTCAGTGTCTTCCCGTATAGTTTTTCTCGTTGCATACCAATCTTAATGTAACATTACTACCACCATCATTGCGAGGAGCACAGCGACGAAGCAATCCGTTGCGTCAACCACAATTACCCGTACAATCACCGTCCTTGCGAGTCGCGTAAGCAGGACGTTACATGCGGTTACCGTCATTGCGAGGAGCGCAGCGACGAAGCAATCCGTCCCGACCTATATATTAATGCTCCCCTCGAAAACAAATGTTGCGGGCCCAGTCAGCCATACATTAGTAATTTCCTTGTTTTCGATCCTGAATTCAACCTTAAGATTGCCACCCCTGGCCCTGACATTTACAGGCGAAGTGTCAAAATGTCCTTTCAGGACTGCAGCAATGGCAGATGCAGTAACCCCGGTACCGCATGCAAGGGTTTCTTCTTCAACGCCTCTTTCAAATGTTCTTATTTTCAGGCCATTCTCAATTACCTGGACAAAGTTAACATTTGTTCCGCCCGGCGCAAATTTCTCAGACCATCTGATTTTTTTGCCTTCCTCGTTGACATTGATATTATCGATATCATCCGCAAATAATATATAATGTGGTGATCCTGTATTTATGAAATAATTGTTATCCAATATTTTATAGCTTTTAACATCAGCCATCTGAAGGCGGACAATATCTTTCTCAACCTGCGCTTCATGCAGTCCGTCGAAAGCCATGAATTTCTGATTTATTCCTGCAATTCCGCATTTCAGGGCGAAATGGGCTGTGCATCTTCCTCCGTTTCCGCACATTGATCCGAGCTTCCCGTCGGAGTTGAAGTATTTCATTTCAAAGGCAGGTCCTTTATAATCAGAAACAAGTATCAGCCCATCGGCACCTATGCCAAAGCGGCGGTCGCACAATCTGTTAATAAGCACAGAATCTTCAGGATTGATCAAACCCCTACGGTTGTCTATCATTATGAAGTCATTACCTGCGCCCTGGTATTTGTTAAAAGTGACTGTTATCATAGTTAAAGTGGTGTTAAATCATTGTAATATATTGAAGGTCATTGAAAAAATGTATGATCTTTGTAAAACAAATTTACAGCAAAAAGGTTATTAATAAGAATCTTTGATAAGGCATAATAGTTGATTAAAAGGCGACAAATATAATAAAAGTGATAATTTAAAAATAAACAGATATGAAAGGAAAATATTTTTTTGGTGCATTATTAATGGCTTTTTTGGGAGCCGTTATCGCATTGTTAGCTTATACGAAGATAGTTGACAAACCTGAAGCAGTTGTTGCAAAGGACAGTTCCAGGATCGAAACACCTGAAGCAAAAGCTTATCTTACTTCCCTGCAGATGCAGCCCGGTCAGATTGACTTTACATATGCTGCCGAGCAGACTGTTCATGCTGTTGTTCATGTACGGACAAAATCAATGGTGCAGCAGCCTGAGAATCCAATTATGGAGTGGTTTTATGGAGACCGGTATAGCAACAAACCACGTGAAGTAGCCGGTTACGGGTCAGGGGTGATCATTTCAGCTGATGGATATATAATTACAAATAACCATGTAATTGAGGATGCCGAGAACATCGAGGTAAAGCTTAATGACAACAGGCTCCTGAATGCTGAGGTAATAGGTCGTGACCCAACCACAGATATCGCACTTATTAAAGTCAAAGCTCAGGATCTTTCTTTCCTGAAATATGGAGATTCTGATAAGCTGAGAGTAGGGGAATGGGTTCTGGCAGTCGGAAATCCGTTTAATCTTACCTCAACGGTTACGGCAGGTATTGTAAGCGCCAAGGGAAGAAATCTCGGGATACTTGACAATGATTACCGTATTGAATCATTTATCCAGACTGATGCAGCTCTGAATATGGGAAACAGCGGTGGAGCACTTGTCGATACAAAGGGTTTACTTGTCGGAATAACTTCTGCAATCTATTCTCCCAGTGGTGCTTACGCAGGCAATTCGTTTGCAATACCTGTAAGCATTGTAAAGAAAGTGATTGAAGACCTCAAAGAGTATGGCGAGGTTCAGCGTGCACTGTTAGGTGTGAATATTTCAGAAGTAACTCCTGAAATAGCCGAGGAAAAAAATCTGAAGGAAATTAAAGGTGTGCTTATTACTGATGTCAGGGAAGGCGGTTCTGCTGCTGATGCCAACCTTAAAAAAGATGATATAATCATTAAATTCAACGGAGTTCCGGTAAGTAATCCCACCGAACTTCAGGAACAGGTAGGGAAAGAACGTCCGGGTAACAGGGTGAATATAACATATTATCAGGAACGGTAAAGAATCGACTGTTCCTGTTACACTGAAGAATATCTCCGGAACCACCGCAGTAGTGGAACGCGGTTCGGGTGGCGGTTCAATTTTAGGTGCAAGCTTTGAACCTCTGAGTTCAAATGACAAAAGGACCTTTGGAGTCGATAGTGGAGTCAAGATTGTAGAGGTCGGTGAAGGTCTCTTCAGGGATCTGGGAATCAGGAAAGGAACTGTTATCACAACTATAAATAACAAAAAAGTTAATAGCGCTGATGATGTCCGATCAGCAGCAGGAAGCACTGAAAAATCACTCAGATCGATTGCGGGAATAACCCCTGAAGGAAGACAATTCCAGTATCAGTACGGAAATTAATTCCAGGTTCCAGGTTACATTCTTCCGAAGCTTCGAAGGTTCGAGGTTCCAGGTTCCAGGTTCCAGGTTTCAGGAAAAGAACCTGGAACTTTGAACCTGGAACCCGGAACTTAAAATAAGGAACCGGAAAGCAGCAAAAATCAAATGAATTACCTTTCATAAAAAATTGATTAATAATACAATAACAAATTAATGCATTTCTGTTCACAACAATAGATAGAATTACTTGTTATTACATATGAATGTATTATCTTTGCGACAATTTTTCAAGACAGCATGAGACAGCTAAAGATTACCAAATCCATAACAAACAGAGAGAGTGCTTCACTCGACAAATACCTGCAGGAGATTGGTAAAGAGGAGTTGATATCGGTAGAAGAAGAGGTTGAACTGGCTCAGCGGATCAAAAAGGGCGACAGGACAGCTCTCGAAAAACTTACCAAGGCAAATCTTCGTTTTGTTGTTTCGGTTGCGAAGCAGTATCAGAACCAGGGATTAAGTCTTCCGGATCTTATCAATGAAGGTAATCTCGGACTGATAAAAGCTGCCGAGAAGTTTGATGAAACAAGGGGGTTCAAATTCATTTCCTATGCCGTTTGGTGGATAAGACAATCGATTCTTCAGGCTCTTGCCGAGCAGTCAAGAATTGTACGTCTGCCTTTAAACCAGGTAGGATCACTTAATAAGATCAATAAGGCTTTTTCAAGGTTTGAACAGGAGAACGAACGTACTCCTTCTCCCGAAGAGCTTGCAGATGTTCTTGAGCTTCCGAAGGAGAAAGTAACTGATACACTTAAAGTATCCGGAAGGCATGTATCGGTTGATGCTCCTTTCATTGAGGGCGAGGATAATAGTCTGCTTGATGTTCTTACAAACAGTGATTCTCCGGTTGCCGACAAGCTTCTGATGGATGAATCGCTTTCAAGGGAGATCTACAGGGCTCTTGCTACTCTCACCGAAAGGGAAAGAGATATAATAAGATATTTCTTCGGAATAGGTTGCCAGGAAATGACACTTGAAGAAATTGGGGAGAAGTTTGGTCTTACCCGTGAAAGAGTAAGACAGATCAAGGAAAAAGCGATCCGCAGATTAAGACACACCTCCCGCAGCAAACTATTGAAGGGTTATTTAGGTTAGTAATACCGGAATCTCCGGGAAAAAGGCGCTGTGGTGAGCGCCTTTTTTTTTTCCAAATATCGATTAACCTGAGAGCGTAATTTCGCAAGTGCTCGGCTTTTTAATGACAACTATTTTTTTAAGAAAAGATTGGAAGATAAACGATTGACAGTGCGAACCGCCGGATTATAGCTTGTTCTCACCCAAATGTAATGTATTCTGAGCTGAAGCGAGAATTTTTTTCATCAAATTTAAAGCATATGTTGTAATTTATGATATTTGTTACCCGTAAATTATGAATTTTAAACTTGTATCGGATTTTGAGCCGACCGGCGATCAGCCTGAAGCAATAAGACAGCTTGTGGATGGACTGGAGAAAGGTGTTCCATACCAGACTCTCCTGGGAGTGACTGGTTCGGGAAAGACCTTTACAATAGCAAATGTGATTGAAAAGGTCCAGCGTCCGGTATTGGTCCTGAGCCATAACAAAACACTTGCCGCACAGCTTTACGGAGAATTCCGGCAGTTCTTCCCCGAAAACCGTGTTGAATATTTCGTTTCATATTACGATTATTACCAGCCTGAAGCATACCTCCCTGTAACCGATACTTATATCGAGAAGGACCTTTCAATAAACGAAGAAATAGAGAAGTTAAGACTGAGCACCACTTCATCACTTCTTTCGGGAAGAAAGGATGTGCTTGTTGTCTCTTCAGTATCATGCCTTTACGGAATAGGCAATCCTGAAGATTATCATTCAAATACAGTTCATGTCATAAAGGGAAAGAAAGCAGGACGCAACCAGTTCCTGCGAAAGCTTGTTGACAGCCTCTATTCCCGCAATGAGCTGGAATTCCGGCATGGCACATTCAGGGTGAGGGGTGATACAGTAGATGTATTTCCTGCATATGCCGATATAGCAGTGAGGATTATATTCTTTGGCGATCAGGTTGATGAGATTTATACTTTTGATCCTGAAAGCAATCACCGGCTGGAAAATATGGATGACTTTATTATTTATCCCGCAAACATTTTTGTGACCACCCGCGACAGGATAAATCAGGCCATCAGCAAAATACAGGATGATCTGGTACGACAGGTAACTTATTTCAACGAAATCGGGAAAAGGGAAGAGGCAAAGAGGCTGGAACAGAGGGTTTTGTATGACCTTGAAATGATAAAGGAACTCGGATATTGCAGTGGGATTGAAAATTACTCACGTTACTTCGACGGCCGGCAATCAGGGACCAGGCCATTCTGCCTGCTTGATTATTTTCCTGAGGGATTTTTAACTGTTATTGATGAGAGTCATGTAAGCATACCTCAGATCCGTGGGATGCATGGAGGTGATCATTCACGGAAGCAGACGCTTGTTGAATACGGATTCCGCCTGCCTTCTGCACTCGATAACAGACCACTGCGCATCGAGGAGTTTGAATCACTTACCGGCCAGATAATTTATGTAAGTGCCACACCTGCCGATTACGAGCTTGAAAAAAGCGAAGGGGTATTTGTCGATCAGGTTTTAAGGCCTACCGGACTGCTTGATCCGCCGGTGGAAGTGAGGCCGTCTCTTAACCAGATCGATAATCTGATGGATGAGATCAGAGACAGGGCTGCAATTGGAGAGAGGACACTGGTTACAACAATCACGAAGAGGATGGCTGAGGAGCTGAATGCTTATTTTATGAAGTTTGAGATCAGGAGCAGGTACATCCATTCGGATATAGACACTATTGAAAGGATAGAGATCATGGAAGGTTTGCGGGTCGGTGAATTTGATGTCCTGGTGGGAGTGAACCTCCTTCGCGAAGGGCTCGATCTGCCTGAAGTTTCGCTTGTGGCGATTCTCGATGCCGATAAGGAGGGATTCCTGAGATCGGCAAGATCGCTTACCCAGACTGCAGGGAGAGCTGCACGTAATCTCAACGGGAAAGTTATAATGTATGCCGATAAAATTACAAGAAGCATGCAGCTTACGATAGATGAAACAAACCGCCGGCGCGAAAAGCAGATGAAATACAATGATGAAATGGGTATTATACCGGCTCAGATCGTCAGGAAGACAGGAAGTATACTTGCCGGTCTCAGCAAAAAGGGTGTATCAGTAAAAGCTTATATTGAACCCGAACGCGCGGATATTGCAGCCGATCCGGTCATAAAATACATGAACCGGGAGGCTCTTGAAAAAGCCATTGATAAAACCAGGAAAAATATGGAAAAAGCAGCTTCAGAACTTAATTTTATCGAAGCCGCAAGATACCGCGATGAGATGGCAGATCTTCATAAGCTTCTGAAAAGTAAGCAGAAGGTATGAAGAGGATTATCTGCAGATCAGCGTGTCGCCA
>CAVOWZ010000020.1:0-162192 GCA_963700275.1 uncultured Bacteroidales bacterium
AGGTTTACAATCAATGACAGGAAAGCTGATCGACCATATCCATTAACCCCTGAGCCATGAAACCTGTAGTCCTGATTAAAAAGATTCAGAAGGCTCAGATTGACTTTAATAAACCGATTTCATAACTGGTATTGATATTAAAAATATTCCATCCCGGGGTGCCGCCAGAAGGAATCCTGTTATCATCTTTATCACCTGCTGCCAGACGGTCTTGTTTCCCGGCAGCCTGCCACTCAAGGTTAATCCACCAGCCTTTGAGTTTATACTCCACAGCCAGACGACCGAAAAGCGGAGGAATCCGTCGAACAGGCTCGTTTTTTGTAATATTCTGACCATAGGTATAAGTCAGGCTGCCACTTAACATCCATGACTTATCTAACTCTAAATCCCAGGCTGTTTCTACACCCTGTATATAAGCACGTTCAATATTCTCTTTCTGATAAACAGGGTAACCTTCAATAGTATCTCCTACTATCTTATTACGAACAATTAAGTCGTATAACTCGTTACGGTATATGTATATTTCGCCTCTAAGTTTATGATCCTGATATTTATAACCGATCTGATATTGAAATGAATGCTCCGGTTTAAGATCAAAATTCGGTGTTTCATACCTGAAATCAACAATCCCTAAAGTACCAAGATCATCAATATTGGGAGCCCTGAAACCTGTATTCACTGAAATAAATAAGTTAGATTTTTTATTCAATTTCCTCAGTATTGCTAAATTACCTACGAGAGCTGACGGTGTCAGTTTTGTCATGCCTGAAACCTCATCTTCGACTTTATTAATAAATGTATTAAACCGTGCTCCGGCTGTGAAATTCCAATCCTGCAGATCAAGTGTATGCATACTAAATGCTGCAATACTGGTCATTGTGGCTCCATCGGGATATAATCCGCGTTTTGAAACGGCTACGCCGGTTGACAGATCTGTATCTGTGCGACTGCTGTTAACCAGATCATTGTATATTTCCAGTCCGGTGTTTGCCGACCAGCCATTCCTGTCAGATGTAAATGCTTCTGCCGAAAAGGAAAACGAACGCACTTTATCATTCTTCGGTACGCAAGATGGAAGAGCCGTTTTTGCGAAGCTCCCGTCCTCTCCTCACTGTGCTGGAAAGAGGCTGTGAATATTGCAGATTTCAATATTCCTGTATTAAACTTCTGATTTAACCTGACATAAGCCAGATCTCGTTTTTGAGGATCCATTTTATTAACTGCATAGTTCTCAAGGACTACTTTATGATATACCGGAACATCACTCTGATGGACACTCTGGTAAGCCATTGTCAGATCAGATGATGGTGATAATAATATCTTGCCTTTTAAGTCGAAATCAAGTTCCTGGTAGCCTGTTGGGGTCTGCCGGCCTGTAGTGTCGCCACCAACAAGATCACCAAAATTTCTCCAGGTGGCTCCAGCTCTGAAGGCAGCTCTTTTATTGCTGTAATTAATTGTGCCATTCAGGCTCTGCTCCATACCCTGAGTAGCAATTCTCGAAAGCAGAGTACTTCCCCAATGTGGTTTTTCGGAATGTTACAACTTCATGACTAAATGTTTGAATAGTTCCTCCAATTGCATCAGAGCCATACTGAACAGAACCTCCCCCACGAAGGACTTCGATTTTTTCAATACTAAAAACGTCTATAGTATTAAAATACTGATTTGGACCATAACGCACTGTTGCATTACTAAGTCTGATACCGTCAACAAGCAGCAGTGTCTGGTTACCGGTTAATCCTCGCAGAAATGGAGATCCTCCGCCATGATTTGTCTTCTGTACGAATACACCAGGTGTAATCTGAAGTACTTCAGGAGCAGTTCGTATCTGAAAATTCTGAATTGATTTATTGTCGATCACTCTGATAGCTTCAGGTGTTTTTATCTGAAGTGACCCATATCTGTTGGCCGTGATTACTACTTCACCAAGTGTTTGGGAAGGCAGTGAATCGGGACGAGGAAGTGAGTCAATCTCCTGAGCAGCTAATAATACTGTAAATGTTGATAAAAATATTGAGCATGATATTTTAAGTGAAAATTTGATCCGTTTCATTCCGTAAAAAGATTTAGTTCAAATTTAAATATTGTTTTGTTATTAAATATAAAATATATAGTTTTATGCCACGAATATTAAAAATGGTAACACAATGTCATTAGCCCGATTTGGAGTTAGTTTGGATGAAGATCTTCTTAAAGCCCTTGATAGCTTTTGTCATTGAAAATGGCTTACCTAATCGTTCACAGGCAATCCGTCACTTGGTTGAAAAAAATCTGGTAGAAAAAAAATGGAATTGCAATCAGATTGTTGCCGGAGCAGTTGTACTACTTTACAATCATCATAAGAAAGATGTAACAACTAAAGCTAATGATATTCAGCATGAGTATTTTGATGTGATCCTGTCATCTCAGCATTTTCATTTAAATCATGATAACTGTCTTGAAATTATTGCAGTGAAAGGTACATCAAATAGATTGACTGAATTTTCGGATAAATTAATTGGAATTAAAGGTATAATTCATGGTAAACTGGTGATGAGCCGGACAGAATAATATTTTTTTGATACAATAGTAACACGAATTAATAAATAAGTAGCATGTTAGAAAAACCCTTTCGGGTTTTATTTTTGAAATAATAGTAACACGAAATACATAATTAGTAACATATATTTAAGTCCTTATGAAAAAGAATGTTTTTTTATTCATGATTGTAGTTGTGATAATTTCCAAATCAGGATTTTCACAGCAGAATAAAAGTATTTTAAAAGATACCATTAACATAAATGAAGTGATTATAACAGGGTCTAAGACCTCTGTAAATCGTAATAATGTTCCTCTGACAGTATCGGTAGTTTCGAAAGAGAAGATTGAAAACAGCTCCGAATCAGCACTATTGCCCGTATTGTCAGAGCAAGTGCCAGGCTTGTTTGTAACTGAAAGGGGGATAACTGGGTTTGGTGTATCTACGGGTTCAGCAGGGCAAATCTCTCTCAGGGGCATTGGAGGAAGTCCGAATACACAAGTTCTGGTAATGCTTGACGGTAATCCTCAGTTTATGGGAATTATGGGTCATCCTTTACCTGATGCATATATCGCTTCTGATGTTGAGAAGGTTGAGGTAATACGCGGACCAGCGTCAACTTTATATGGTACAAATGCAATGGGTGGTGTAATCAATATTATTACAAAGGAACAAAAAGAAGATGGTTTCAAAGCGAATGCCCGTCTGATGTATGGTTCTTACAATACTCAAAAATATATGGTTAACGGGGGATTTAAAAAGAATGGATTGAGTGTTTTTGCTTCTTTTAACCACGACCAAACTAATGGTCATCGTGATTCATCTGATTTTAAGATAAATAATGGATACCTCCGGGTTGGATATGAAATTAATAATAATTTCAAGATTAATGGTGATTTTAGTCTCGCAAATTTCGATGGTACAGACCCTGGTCAGGAAGGTAAAAAGGCAGGCTACACCTATGATATAACCCGTGGCATGGGAGCAGTTGCTCTTGACAACAAGTTTAATAAAACAAGTGGTTCACTGAGATTCTTCTACAATTTTGGGGAACACAACATTACTGATGGATTTCACTCAATAGACAAAAACTACGGCATTATATTTTATCAGTCTTTTAACCTCTTTAAGGGAAATACAATAACGATAGGTACCGATTATAAAAAATACGGCGGAATTGCTGAAAATGTGAAAGCCATGAATGGCAACGGAATGGTATTTGGTGATACAACTGTCTATGAATTGGCCGGTTATGCATACATTCAACAGGAACTATTTACAAAACTAATATTAAATGCAGGTTTCAGACTGGAGCATAACAGTGTATTTGGTAATGAACCTGTACCAACAGGAGGACTGGCTTATCATCCTACATCAACAACAACATTAAAAGCCTCAGTATCGAAAGGATTTCGAAGTCCTACAATTCGTGAACTTTACTTGTGGACTCCCGCTAATGCCAACTTACAGCCTGAAAGAATGATGAATTATGAAATTGGTGTTTTGCAGAATTTATTTAAAAATAAAGTTTCACTCGAATTAACATTATTCAAAGCAAATGGCGATAACCTGATACAAACGGTAATGGGACCCACCGGACCTAAAAATGAAAATACCGGTGAATTCTCAAATACAGGAGTAGAATTTTCCGGTACTTACAAGCCGGCCAGTAAGTTAACCTTAAATGCATCTTATAGTTATATTTCAATGGAAAAACCTATTGTTGCCTCTCCTGAGCAACAATTGAATATAAGCGGAACATATAAAATGAACAGATTCAATTTAAACCTTTCCGTTCAGCACATACACAATCTTTATACACAAATTACACCTCAGGAAGTAAAGAACAGTTATACATTATTAAACTCACGAGTATCTTTTATGATTAACAGGTATATTGATGTCTTTATAAAGGGAGAGAACCTGACTAATAAGAAATACTATATAAACTATGGTTATCCAATGCCGGGAATAATAGTATTTGCCGGATTGAATTTGCATTTTTAAATTACTTTGAATTCCAGGAATTATCAGGTGTTTTAAATCATTAATTTGTTGTTGAATTATTAAGAATCAATTATGCATATACCGGATGGTTATCTTAGTCCCCAGACTTATGTTCCTTTAATCGGAGTGTTCGTTTCCGCTGTGGCTGTTGCAGTGAAGAAAGTGAAAAAGGATGTTTCAGCCCGTAACATTCCATATCTGGGAATGGCTGCTGCTTTCTCATTTATTATAATGATGTTTAATTTGCCAATTCCCGGAGGGACAACAGGTCATGCGGTTGGGTCAGCTGTAATTGCAATTCTCTTTGGTCCGTGGGCAGCTTTGATCTCTGTATCGGTGGCACTGATTATACAGGCTCTTATTTTTGGTGATGGCGGAATTACTGCCATTGGTGCGAATTGCTTTAATATGGCGGTATTTATGCCTTTTATTGCATATTACACCTTTAAACTTTTTACCAATAAGTAATTCAGGTAAAACAAGAGTCTCATTTGCTGCCTTTGCAGCCGGATATATAAGCCTGGTAATGGCTGCAATACTTACTGCATTTGAATTTGGGATACAGCCACTGATAGCATCTACTGCAGATGGAAAAGCATTGTATTGCCCTTATGATCTAAGTATTGCAATTCCTGCGATGGCTTTAGAACACTTGCTGTTTTTTGGTATTGTTGAAGGAGTTGTAACAGCACTTATAGTTGGATATTTTTTGAAAAATGAACCCGGATTGATTTATGCTTTCAGGAAAGGGGGTAAAAATGAAAATGGATAAACTTCAGAGAAAAATTCTTATAGTACTTATTTCATTATGTATTATAACTCCGATAGGAATTCTGCTACCGATGTTTTTTAATGCCGGCGATGCCTGGGGCGAATGGTCAGCCCAGACAGTGAAAGATCTGGTAGGATACGTTCCTAAGGGACTTGCAAAATATACAGATTTATGGAAAGCCCCACTGCCTGATTATACCATAAATGGTGATGATGCATCAATAGTCCATCAATCAGGATATTATATTGTTTCAGGTATAATAGGGGCGACTGTAACATATGTTGTTATGTTGTTAATTTCCAGATTAATCGTCAGAAATGAAAAGTAGAATTCCTTCATATTTGCTTCAGTCAGGGTATGATCAATATTTACAGGAGAATGTAAAAAGACCAAAGCTTTCCTTTCTCGACAGAACTATATTAAACTCGGCAAACGCTATAAAAACAGTTTATGTTCAGGCTGAAAATGGAGCAAAAGAAAGTTTTATACAGAAAATCAATCCTCATATCAAACTTATATCACTGATTTATCTGGCAGTGGTGATAAGTGTTGTAAATGATCTCACATCACAAATACTGATTACTTCTTTCATCTTTTTGTTATACATTATAGCCAGATTAAATGTTTTTCAGGTATACAGGAAAATATTTATTCTTGCATTTATATTCGGCTTCCTTGTGGTATTTCCTGCCTCTCTCAATGTTATAACTCCCGGTAAAATCATTTTTAATCTTTTTACATTTGATAAATCTTCACAATTCTGGATTTACAATATTCCTGAAAAAATCGGGTTTACTGAAAATGGTATTAAGGTAGTATCACTGGTTTTTCTGAGGGTACTTAATTCTGTTTCAATTGCCCTGCTGGTTGTTTATACCACACCATTTCCCTCATTCATCAAGTCTTTCAAAATAATCGGAGTACCTGATACGTTCCTGATGATCATATCACTCGCTTATAAATATATTTTCATTCTTTCAAGGACTATTGAAGAGACATATTTTGCTTTAAAATCCAGACTATCCGGCAATATCAAAAGCGGCAGTCTCAGAAAACTGATTGGCGGAAGGATATTTTTTATTTTTAAAAAATCGATGATTATTTATGAGAACACCTATTATGCAATGGTTTCCAGAGGCTATAGCGGAAAAGTAAAACTTCATTCACACCATCATTTTACAATTAAGGATATCATAGCGATAGTTATCATTGTCGCGTTGGGGATACTGGTTATCTTATTATAAAAAGTCCATGGAAGAAATCATCTCATTAAAGAATATCAATTATTCATATTACGGCAAAATTCCAGCCCTTAAAAACATAAACCTATCAATAAATAAAGGTGAAATGTTTTCAATAATTGGTCTGAACGGAAGCGGTAAATCTACCTTGTTACATATTATTAATGCCCTTATATTTCCGGATTCGGGAAATGTATTGTTTGATGGGAGTCCTGTTACTGAAAAATCTTTAGCAGATAAAAGTTTTGGAATACAGTTCCGGCAGAGGATGGGATATATTTTCCAGAATCCCGATATACAATTATTTTGCCCTACAGTTTTTGATGAACTTCTATTTGGCCCTTTGCAACTCAACCTTTCTCTCGATGAAGCGAAAGAAAGAGCTGAACAGACTTTATCATACCTTGGAATCGGATATCTTAGAGAGCGCCCGGTGTATATGCTCTCCGGGGGAGAGAAAAAGCGGGTCGCAATTGCCTCTGTTCTTACAATGAACCCTGATATTCTTCTTGTTGATGAGCCTTTGTCAAGTCTTGATCCAAAAACACAAACATTTTTCATCGAGCTTCTCCTTGAACTTAACCAGGCTGGAAAGACTATCATATTTACAACTCATCAGCTTGATCTGATAGAACATCTTCAACCGAGGGTTGCTGTGCTTTCTGAAGAACATACTATCAGAAAAACAGGCACTGCTTCGGAGATCCTCGACGATCAGGAACTTCTAATTAGTGTGAATCTGATACATGAGCATATTCATAAGCATGGGAAAGAGGAGCATAAACATTATCACTCACACTATGTCTTTCACAAACACTGAATTCAGATTATAAGTATAAATTTAACCTATGAAAAAACTTGTCCTTTACCTTATAATTGTTGCCTTTTTGGCCACAAACATCAGCGGCACAACCACTGCCGGTTAAGTTAAAACATTCTGTAATTATTGATACCGACTGCGCTATTGACGATATGCGTGCAATAAGTTTATTGCTGGCTCGTCCTGAGATAACAATAAAAGCAATATTATTATCAGACGGTTCATTATCTCCCAAAGAAGGTGCGGAAAAAATTGGCTCTCTGTTAAAGGAATTCAAAGCCGACAGCATACCTGTAGCATATGGTGAAGTCCTTAAGGGTAGTTAATCCTCCATGGCGCCAGTTTAACAGACAGATAAGCTGGGGTAGTGAAACAAGCAGTCCGTCTAACAAGCTTAAATGCTGTGGATTGTCTTTCAGAAAAATTAAGTAACACAAATGAAAAAATAATACTTGTCTGTCTGGGTCCGCTTACGAATATCGGACAACTGATAAAGAAAAACCCGGCACTCTTATCTAAAATTGAACGGGTGATCTGGTATAATGAATCTGTAAAACCCTTACAGGGATTTAATTATGAATGTGATAAAGAAAATGCAGACCTGGTTTTTAAATCCGGGGTAAGAATAGATGTTATTTCAAACCTGAATAATGGTGATGCTGTTTTCGATTCAATGATGTATTCAGTTTGCAGTCAATCGAAGACGAGGCTTGCAAGAATTATTTATAATGTTCACAGTCAACCTGCAGTTCTTGAAAAATTAATCAAAACCATTTCAGGTTATGCGATGACCTTGTCGCTCTTTACCTGACAAATCCCGAACTGTTTGGCATCAATGTAATGACTGATAGGTTTAATGTCAGATATAATAAGGAATATAATGTTCAGGGAGTTACTGAAGCATTTATCGATATGATGAATGGAAATTATGTTTCGGAGAGTAATGTTGTTTTTAACAGGTTTCCTGTTCATCGTGAGATGTTTAACTATGATGTCCGGCCAATAATTGATTCTGCAATTGCCCGTTATGGGATTGATGAGTGGAAGGCAAATGTGATGACAGATGAATTTCATGGACATTTAGGGGTATTCTCAATAGTCGGGGCAAAAATGGGAATTAAAGCCCGCGAACTATTCGGCGTTGGACCAGATATGCTTGAAGTTACTACTTATGCAGGATCAAAACCTCCATATAGTTGCCTCACTGATGGAATACAGGTTAGTACAGGTGCAACTTTAGGAATGGGAACTATTCATCTGGCTGCAGATAGTGAAATACAGCCCAAAGCCGTTTTTACATATAAAGGCCGTTCAGTGCAAATAAGTCTCAAGAAGGAATACCTCCAAAAAGTGGATGCTGATATAAATGAAGGAATTTTAAAATTTGGATTGATGGACGACGGCTATTGGAAACTTATCCGTCGCAATGCTTTAAAATATTGGATTGAATGGGACAGAAACAAAATTTTTGATGTTGTAGAAATCAGTGAGAAATAAAAACTATAGCTACCTTATATTCATTTCCTTTCTCTACAGGAACAATCTTCCCATTTCAATATTTCTAGGAAATCCGGATTCTGATTATTTTATATAAAATAAGTATTATCTATAAAATAGCATCTGAGATCAACTTAGTTCAAACGGTGACTCTGTTTAACTGAAAAGAATAATCCATTTCTTTTGGTCTCAGTCTCTTCATAAGACATACATTGAGATGGGTTTCAAAACAATTTTAGAGGTAATTATTTGTGGCAGATTTTGGCGGATTTTGTGGCAGATTCTGTGGCAGACACTAAAAAACCCCTTGAAAATCAAGGGGTTATGAGGTCTTGAGGGCGGTGCGGACGGGACTCGAACCCGCGACCCACGGCGTGACAGGCCGTTATTCTAACCAACTGAACTACCGCACCAAAATTTTTAAGAACCAGGGCCGATATTCTAATCCCGAGAATTCGGGAAACTACCTCACCAAAACTATTAAGAACTGTGGCCGATATTCTAAACCCTAGTATTCGGGAAGCTACCGCACCAGATTATTTCGCGATGCAAAAATAACTGAAATTTTCTATCTGCAAAAGAATTACCGAAAAAAACAGAAACCGGCCCACACTGAACCGGTTTCTGATCAACTAATCCTTCCCTTTTAACACTGGGAAACTGGTGAAATAACTATTCACCTGATTTACGCTGGTTCAGCGTATTGAAATATATCATTCCGTTCATTTCAGTCATATCAACAACTTTGAATCCATGCGATTCCAGAAGTTCTTCAACATTGCTTTTTACCATTATCCTGTCGGTCTTATGATCAAGAAAATCAATAAATTTCTTATAAAGCAAGCTTGTGTTCAAAAGATGTGCCCCGTTCCTCCTGTGATTTTTTGTCTCTTTAAAACATCCGACAAAATTAGCCTGAGGTGGTAATACACGATAAAGTATATGCAAAAAACTGTCAAGATGCTTTATTGTATTCAGCATCTTCAGGTTAACCAGTACTTTTACTCCCTTCATATCATTCTGATCGTAAAAAAAGTGGTGCCGCGCGGAGAGTGTCAGCATGTCAGGTTCATATGCAAGGCCGAGCCATTTAAGGTATTCCAGGAAAGTCCCGCAACCTTCCTGTACAAGATTATCATGAACAGGATTTACAACATTTGTTACTGTCCAGGGTTTACGTAGCTTATATGCGATTTCGTCATCCGTTAATATTTCAGCTCCGTATAATACTGATTTTCCTTCCATCTTTTTGCGTTAAAATTTATATGGATAAAAATACATCCGGGAAAGACGCTTGTCAAGTAGCTAAAGCTCATTTATTGGGGAAGTGCGAATCGTTTGTATTTCATTTATCAATCGAATAGGTTCAAATGCATACCCCTGGGGAGGGTTAGCAAACTCATTTCGTCCGTTCGTCAAAAAGACACCCTTATTTATAACCAGATTTAGCGAAATAGGATTTCTGACATAGTCCTGAAAGAATAAATGATTTATAATTAGACATTTAACATTATTTAACACTATTTAATAATGTTTCAACAGCCTGAATTGTGATTTTGACAAACGAATGTAAACCGGGGATAAAAAAATAAAAAACAGCTGTTTCAGGTCAGAAAAGCAGGTTCCCTGAGACCCTTCGGCCGCGTAAAACTGCCGTTTCTTTTAAATAATCCATTACAATTCTCTTCAGGATATTTGCAAATTTAAGCTCAGGTATCTCTTCTTTGGAGAAATACCGGGGATGATCACCTTCGAGGAGTGTAATTTCTTCTATCGGAAGGTCGATTCTGCCGGTATAAATAAATTTGACATTCGGATATGCATCGCCTTCATTACAATCATATTTTCTGAAAAAGCTGAATTCCTTCAGATCGATATCAAGCTCCTCTTTCACTTCCCGCACCAGAGCCTGTTCAGGTGTTTCTCCCTCTTCTACATGGCCGCCTATGAGATCCCAGTGCAGGGGAAAAGGTATTCCCGGCTTATTATCGCGGAGATAAAGAAGCAGCTCTCCTTTTTCATTTTCCAATATTATCTGGGCTATTGCTACCACCTTTCAGCTTCCGATTTAATCCAGTTAAAAACTCAGTTCACTTAACCCTGCCTGACGGCAGGCAGGCACAAAGGACACAAAGGTTATCACTCATCACTCATCACTCACCTTATCAGTTACCTCAGGTTTCAGGGTTAAGAGTAACAGTGCAACTGCAACCGCGACAGGGATTGCAAGCAGGGCCATATCCCTTCCAAGGCTGCCTGCATCGGTCGATTTACCCAGCCAGCTTGTCACAAGTGCTCCGGCAAATACACCGGTAAGGTTCATCAGGCCATAACCGGCAGCACGATGCCCCGGGGACACAAACTGGCATAAGATCGGCATATTATTGGTATCGAACATACCAAATCCTATCCCGAATAAAATTCCTCCGGCTATAATTCCCGAAATCCCGTTGCTGAAGCCAACCAGAAAAAGAGCCGGGATTGTCAGTGAAAGGCCTGTTGCCCCGGTATAGATCCTCCCTCTCAGATTGCGGGATATCCATTTGTCTGCAATGAGACCTCCTGCTATGACACCCAGAAATGATGATGAAGCAATAGTAATTGTACACAACGGACCTGCCCTTGACATATCTAACCCGAGTGTTTCTGCGAAGAGTGTTGGCATCCAGTTCTTAACAGCCCATCCGGGAAGGCTTGGAACAGCAAAATAAAACAATATTACCCAGAAGCTTACGATTCCGAGGAGCATTCCAAGACTATTTTTAACAGATCCGAACAGGTTTCCTGATCTTTCTGTCTTTACTGTGCTTGATGAGATATCTCTTTTTTCATAGAGGAACATTATCAGAACCAGGGAATAAAGTACACCGACCAGTCCGAAGCT
Source organism: uncultured Bacteroidales bacterium (assembly GCA_963700275.1). Lineage (GTDB taxonomy): Bacteria > Bacteroidota > Bacteroidia > Bacteroidales > VadinHA17 > LD21. The sequence continues at coordinate 11,743 of CAVOWZ010000020.1, forward strand.
CTGGAAAGTAATCTGCCACGACCAGGCCTGTGCAGCTGTGGCTCCAAATCCTCCGAGGGCCTGACCGACATATAATCCGGTCATATGTATACCAACAGCAAGTGAACGTGTATTGCCTTTATGATAATCAGCAATCAGTGCCAGTCCGGCCGGAATGTACAGGGCTTCACTTACGCCCATTATTGCTCTCATGACATAAAGCTGCCTGAATGTAGTCGCAAATCCCATAGCGAGAGTTACACCCGACCAGACGAACAGACTACCGACAATAAGCCATTTCCGGTTGATACGGTCTGCAACCAGTCCTGCCACAGGAGACATCAGTCCGTAAATCCAGAGAAAGACAGCCATAAGCCGGCCGAAATTTTGGGCCATTTCGAGCTCCCTGATATCTCCCATTATAGCTGTTTTCATTGTTGAAAGCATCTGACGGTCGAGATAATTCAGGAGCGCAACCATCCAGAGGAGGGCTACCACCAGCCAGGGGTACCAGGATTTGGTTGATATTGTAATTTTCATTTTTACTACCTGCAGAAGCGCCATGCATGGCGCTTTTACAACGCAACGATCATTTTTTCATGTAGAAACGCAATCTATTGCGCTTCTACAGCATGGGCGTTGCATGCAACGCCCCTACCGGTTGCAATAATTATTGATCAATTTTTTCTAAAGTACGCCAAACCTGACACAGTCCTCTGGGCACATGGAAACAACCCTTCCATTTGCCACCTTTGAGGGGTAACAGCACCTCGCCGCGACGGTTCAGGTAACCAAACCATTCGCCATACTGAGGATCTGGGAAATGTGTCCAGGTATAATCGTGAACCTTTTCAAACCACTCCAGGCAATCGGGATTACCCGTATGATAATACCCTTTTATCAGACTTATAAGTGTTTCAATATGAACCCACCAGAGCTTCTGATCCCATTCAAGCTGCTGTACCGGCTTCCCAATAATATCCATGAAATAGAATATCCCGCCGAATTCCCTGTCCCAGCTGTAATTGAGAATATCGAGTGTGATTCTGACAGCTTTTTCAAGTAAGGCCTTATTATTGTTCCTAACGGCAAGATCCATAATGAACCACATCGCTTCTATCCCGTGACCCGGGTTCAGCAACCTGCCTTCAAATGAATCAGAAAAAGAGCCGTCGGGATTGACATTTTCCCGGATGAGCCCTGACTGACTGTCATAAAAGACCTCCATCACTTCATGGATACACTGATTGATAGTTTCATCGACAAAGCTTTTATCAAGAAGATGTTCGATCTCAAGAGACAGATTGCAGAGGATCATTGGAAGTGAAAAACCTTTCAAGGGACGGGTATCAGGGATTACCTTGTTGTAAATTCCTTTTGGATTACCGGCCCTTGAAAGAATATTCCTGAAAGTATCAACAGCTGTCTTCGAATAATGATCATTACCGGTTGCTTTTGCGAGCTGTCCGAATGCCATTGTGGCAAAACAATCCGAGAAAATATTATATGGCGCCACGAGTGGTATACCTGCACGGTTGAGGGAAAAATACCAGTGACCGTTCTTGTCATGTCCGAACTTATCGAGAAAACGGGCTCCATGTTCAGCAATATCAAGCCATTTTTCATTCTTCTCCATATTATTATATAGAGATGAGAACAACCAAACCTGCCTGCCCTGAAGCCAGATAAACTTATCAGTATCAAATACCTTCCCGTACCTGTCAAGACATGTATAGAATCCACCACATTCCTTATCTATGGAATGTTTTTCCCAGAAGGGAATAATATTTTCAAATAGTTCATTTTTGTACTGTTGTGCCAGCACAGAAAAATCTTTATTCATCTGTTGAGGAATCTGTTAGCGATGATTTATTTCTTTGAAAAGAGATCGTCAATACCGAGTTTTCGTACATCCTCACTGAAATTATTGAATGCATCATCAGACATATTATTAACGGGTGAACGGAATTTACCGCATTCCAGTCCGGCAAGTTTCATATATGCTTTTCCTGTTGCCATTCCGCCATACTTACCCAGTAATTCGATCATATCAATTGATTTTTGCTGCAACTTTCTGGCTTCTGCAAGGTTTCCTTCATTGAATGCCTTGATGAGTTTATGATAAAGAGGGGCAGCATAATTATATGTGCTCCCCACAAATCCTTTGCAACCAAGTGCAAGAACTGCAAGCATACACTCATCACGTCCATAGAGCATATCGAATTCGCCATCACTGAAATTGATGCACGACATGAAATCCATCATATCCTCGTCGGTACATTTAAGACCCGCGAAATTCGGGAGCATTGATGTGATCTTTTCAAGAAATCCTATCATCGGTATCCTGACACCTGTAAAAATAGGTATGTTGTAGAAGTAAACCGGCATTTCAGGGACGGATTCACCAACGAGGGTTACGAATTCGGCAAGTTTACCGGTGTCGGAAGGTTTGAAGTAATAAGGGGCCACCATCGCCACTGCCGAAAGTCCGGCTTCATAAGAAAAGATTGCATTTTCAATACATTCCCTGTATGATGTTCCGCCTATCATATTTATCACCTTTACTCTTCTGTCCGCTTTCATGCATTCAGCCCATTTGGAAGTCTGAAGCTGCCGTTCCTTTTGAGTCAGAGAAGGACCCTCTCCTGTTGAGCCGTTTATAAATGCTCCGATTACACCGTTTTGTACCAGAAAATTATAATATTCAGGAATGATTTCAAGGTTAATGTTTCCTTTTTTATCCATTGGGGTGAATGGAGCCGCGACAAGTCCTTCGAATTTTTTAAATTTCATCACTTTGATTATTTATTTGGTGGTTAATTAATTCGGATTAGATAAGGGTTTCAGGGTTTCAGGGTTCCAGGGTTCCAGGGTTTCAGGGTTGGATGGGTAAATAGTATAGTGTGAATTATCATTATAATTTGTGTTTCAAATATATTTATTTCCGGTGAAGAAATAACATTATCATAGAACGATTAAACCTCTTAGCTCCGGGACTATTTTACACCCCCCTTCCCCCCTCAAGGGGGGACATTGTGCTGTATTTCACCCTCAAGGGGGGAGTCTCAAACGGCACCCTGCAATTTTTACTCTTCCGCACTTCCCAAGATATCGCTCACGGCTATTTTCTGAAAATAGAGCTCTTTCGAACCTTCATAAAGGATCCCTATAGTATTTTCATCGACCATTGTCATGCATGAATAACCGTAGCCTTCCGGTTCATATATTTCAAGTTGATACTTTTCAGGCCAGGTCGATCCTTCATCGAGGCTGGCCTTTATGGTCATATTTGTTCTTGAATTTTTATTGTTGGGATTTGAGAAGAAGAGGACTCTTTTTTCTACTCCGTCAATATTGATATCGGCAGAAATGAGGCTTGCCATGCAGTTGGGTTCCGGCAGTGTAGAATTAGATGTAGGATGAACAACCCACGTCTTACCAAGGTCTCTGGTAACAGCAATAGCCCTTCCATTTGTAACACCTTTTTCTTTCCTGTTGAGGTCGTCGCGCATATTAAGCATCAGAGTACCGTCAATAAGCTCAACAACCTGTGCTTCGGTAGTATTTGACACAGCTCCGGTTCCGATATTCCATGTCTTACCTCCGTCGCTACTCCATACCAGTGTTGAATGACACGTATACTGGCCTCCGTCAAGAGCAGGCTCTCCGATATCGGTCTTGAATTGTGCTGGGAAGACCAGAGTTCCGTCAGTGATTGTAATGCCACGACCCGGACCCTGCAACAAAAGCTGCCATGAAGGATCTTTAATCTGTTTTGTTATATTGATAGGTTCTGACCAGGTAATTCCGTCATCCGTGCTTTTCACGAGTAAAAACTGTCCGGTTTCTTCAGGAGTCATTCCCGGCTGAGAAGCGTTCCAAACCATCAGATCAGTTGATGCTCCACTCATCCAGAGAGCTGCCACCCAGACAGTATTTGTATTATGATCATAAAGTATACAGGGATCACCTGTTCCATTAAGTTCTTCAGGATGTCCGCCGTATTCTCCCATATCTATAATGACTTTTATCGGCTCCCATGAATTACCTCCATTGGTGCTTCGGCTCATCCCGATATCGATATCTTCCTGCAGATCCTTGCTCCTTTTATACCTGTTGTCATAGACAGCGATCAGGGTTCCGGCATTGGTAGTGATCAGTCCCGGGATTCGATAGGTGTCGCAGTTATCCTGTCCTGCAGCCCTGAGTACCTGTCCAAAGCGTATAATGTTTTTCCCTGGAGGCACCTGTAAGCTGATCTTTGTCCTGTCAGACAATGAGATACTGATACTTTCAATTACAAGTCTTGCTGTGAAATCAATATTCTCAGCTGGATCAAAGCATATTATCACCATGTTTACCGAATCACTCAAGGAGAATTCTCCGTCTATCTTATTGGTTAATGAAGGTTTATCTGTTTTCCCGTAAAGTTGTTTCGGTGATGATCCTGAATCATTGGAAAAGTAAATTTTAATTGATGCGAGATTTTCAGTCCGGCTTGATTTGTCAAATTTAAGATTGATGCTCTTCAATGAAAGTTGCTTATCCGGGTAATCTTCCACAGGAAAAGTAATGGTCACCAGTTCGGTTTCATTTCGACCGGCGAAAATCGGTTGCTGGCTGATATCAATAATATAATCCTTCCCCTGATCCTCATTCGAATCTTCACGGTTTAAGCATGAATAGGAAATACCTGCAATTAACACGCCCATGAAAATTATATTCATTCTCATATTAATCATTATTTGATTATCCGAAATAAAGGAAACACTAAATTTACAAATTATATGTAATTTTAGTGAATCCTGAGGTGACGTTAGACATTTGCATCCCGTTTTTACCGAAGTTAAGAATAATTGTTTGCTTATGGGACTGACGAGGTGGGTACGTTTATAGTGGTGAAGCCTGAGGAATGAGGGATTAGGGATGAGGCACGAGGGATGGACAGCAAGGTAGTCACACGGGGAGGATTGCTTCATCCCGCTGTAATAAGATTACGTCATAGAAGTATGGTCCGGGAGCGGGATTCGCAATGACAGTACGATTTAGCTGACTGGTATTTTACGAGAAACGATATACGATAAATAATTATTTTATGAGAAAAACTCTTCTGTTTACAGGTATAACCGCATGTTTGGTATTAATATCAGTTTCGTGCAGAACAGAGAAAGACATTCCGGAAGTTGAAGATCTGACGAAATATGTCGATCCGCAAATCGGGACTGCACATTGCAGGTGGTTTCATGTTGCCCCGGGAGCCAATCCGTTCGGAATGGCCAAGCCGGGACCTTCAACGGACGGACATCTGGGTAATGCAAGCGGATGGGAAGCAGTGGGTTATGATTTCAGGCATAATTCAATAGAAGGATTTCCGAATTTTCACGAGTTCCAGGTTGGTGGAGTGGTCTTTATGCCGGCAAACGGCGAACTAAGGACAATTCCGGGCAAGCTTGATTTTTCGGATACAGGATATCGCTCATGGTTCGATAAACAGGATGAAATATTAAATCCAGGCTATTATTCTGTCATACTTAAAGATTATAATATCAGAGCTGAGCTGACATCAACTGACAGGGTCAGCTTTCATCGTTATACCTTCCCTGCGAATGATCAGTCACATATCATTTTTGATATAGGTAACAAGCAGGGTGAAAGCGGTGAGGTAAAGAATGCATCTGTTTCCCTGACAAGTGATGGACGAATTGAAGGATTTGTAGAGACATATCCCGAATATGTAAAAAAATACCAGACCGGTGCAAGTGTCAGGATGTATTTCTCAGCTGTTACTGACAAAAAGCCTGACACCTTCGGGATATTTCATGGAACAAAGACCGAAGCCGGTAAAAAAGAAGCAACAGGCAAAGGAGCAGGTCTTTATCTTACATTTTCCACAAAAGAGAATGAGAGTATTACAATAAAAGCGGGGTTATCATATACTTCAGTAGAAAATGCCCGTTTGAATCTTGAAACAGAAGCAAAAGAGCTGAGTTTTGATGAAGCCAGGAAACTGGCTCACGACAACTGGAATTCTTATCTGGGAAGGATACGGGTTGAAGGGAAGATCATGAGGATAAGGTGAAATTTTATACCGGGCTTTATCATGCAATCCTTGGTCGCGGACTGGCAAGTGATGTTAACGGTGCATATCCCAAGCATGACGGAACGAACGGGATCATTACTGCAGGTGCTGATAACAAACCTGAATTCAGTTTTTACAATACTGATGGTATATGGGGAGGACAATGGAATCTCATTCAGCTATGGGCTCTCGCTTATCCCGAATATTCACTTGATTTTATCAAAACACATCTCAGGGTTTATGAAGATGCCGGATGGCTTGGTGACGGTCTGGCATGCAGTAAATATGTTTCGGGTGTTGGTACCAACCAGGTACCGCTTGCAATTGTAAGTGCGTACATGTGCGGGATAAGGGATTTTGATATTGAAAAAGCCTATGAAGCCTCCCTGAAGAATGAAATAATTTCGGAAGGAAGAGTTTTCGGCGCAGGAAAGATGGATGTCGGCAGATTTCGTAAAATATGGATATGTTCCATATAATAAAACGGAAAAGGATCTGATGAACTATGGAAATTTTCATGTTCTCATACTCTGGAGTATTCCTTCACCTCATATGCCGTTGCACAGATGGCAAAAGCTCTGGGGAAAGAGCAGGATTATAAAATGTTGATGGAACTATCAAAAGGCTGGGAAAAGATCTTTCATCCCGGGAAGAAAATGATGTGGCCGAAATTGAGGAATGGTGAGTTTCCTCGAAGAATTTGATGCGACTGTACCTCATGACGGATTCCAGGAAGGAAATGCAATGCAGTATTCATTTTATGTACCTCATGATCCTGAGGGTATAATTGCCATGATTGGCAGGGAGGAATTCAATACAACCGCTTGACAGCACTTTCCTTATTTCGCAAAAAGATATTTTCGGGGGAGGAACAGAGATCCATGCATTTGCCGGAATAACCAAACCATATAATCACGGAAACCAGCCATGTCTGCATACTTCATGGCTCTTCAATCATTCGGGTGAGCCCTCGAAAACCCAGAAATGGGTAAGAGCAATCCTTAATGAATTTTATGGGACAGAAGGAATCCACGGTTATGGCTACGGTCAGGATGAAGATCAGGGTCAGCTTGGAGCCTGGTATGTAATGTCGTCGATGGGGTTGTTTGATGTGAAGGGACTTACGGAACCTGAGCCGTTATTCGGGATCGGCAGTCCGGTTTTCGACAGGATAATAATTGATCTTAGCAGCAAGTATTATTCAGGAGGGCAGTTTGTAATTGAAACGGAGAATAACAGTGGGGAGAATGTCTATATCCAGTCGATATCCCTGAATGGAATTAATCATACTTCAACATTCATCCCGTTTGCAGATGTGGTAAAGGGAGGAATGATGGTAATAAAGCTGGGCAGTGAGGCAAAAGATCAGATGGATTTCTAAACAATTACCTTAGAAATCCGTTGGTTGAAGTGGCTGTCTCAAAAGTCCTGATCTACCCCCCAACCCGCCAAGGGGGGCTTCTTCCTGGGATATTTACGGTGTAGCCGTTATTGATTATTCTTTATTCAAATCACTTGTTCCTGAAGATAACAGTTCACAAAAAACTGATGAAAGAAAAGAAAAGTTACAGTTACCAGGGTGATGTTGAGTTTAATATATGCATGCGGACTAAGAAGAAGCGAGTTGATAGAGCTTATGATATCAAATGTAGATGTGAAACGGAATTTATTAATTATCAGGTAGTCGAAAGGATTTAAGGACAGAGTGGTACCAATTTCTGAAAGGACCATTGAAATGGTTGGAACATATAAAGAGAGGTTTAAGCCTGTAACGTATCTATTTGAAGGACAGATCCCGGGCAAGAAGTACAGTGCCAGTAGTCTTGAAAATGTATTCAGGGCAGCATGTAAGAAAGCTGGTATTAGCAAGGATATAACTCTGCATGGTTTAAGGCATAGTTATGCCACACATCTATTGGAAGCAGGAACTGATTTAAGGTATATACAGGAGTTATTAGGTCACAAGAGCAGCAGGACCACCGAAATTTACACTCATGTAACGGCACAAAGTATATAAAAGATAAGGAGTCCGTTTGATGATTTATGAGGAAGGGGTCTGTTTATATATTCAACTTGAACTGTACAATAACTACATAATACGTCATATATATATATATTTACAGGACGGATAAACAGTTAGCATTTATGCTGCGTCCCGTCATCTTCGGGGACAATTTACCAATAGCATGGCAGTTACGCTATTATGACCAGATCGCTCAAATACTGATTTGTTTAAGACTGCATACAACTTTTAATGAACAAAATAATATATGTAATTGTTAAGGCAGTGACAGAGATAAATTAAGGGGGAAAGCCACCCTTCAAATTGTATATTATTAAAAACTCTAAACACATAAGTTAGTTATATGAAATCAATTAGAAAAACTTCGCTGGTCTTCGGCCTTTTCTTCGCCGGTACTTTTATATTCTCAATTCCGGCACTTTTCTTCTATGAACCTTTAATTAACGACAATAATTACCTTATCCTTGGCGGATTTGATACGAGGATTTCCATGGGTGCACTGTTTGAGATTCTCCTCGCCATTTGTAATATCGCGACTGCAATTGTTCTTTTCCCACTTTTCAGGCGGGTCAGCGAAGCTGTTTCACTAGGTTATGTCGCTTCGAGGATCGTTGAGTCTTTGCTGATTCTTACAGGCGTTATCAGTCTGATGTCGGTCATGACATTTCGAGCAGAATTCAATCTAGGAAACAACACAAATGACCTCATTATGATAAGGAATTTGTTTGTTGTATTCCATGACTGGACATTCCTTCTTGGACCGCAGTTTTGTTCTGGGTTTGGTAACGGAATGCTTCTCGGATATCTTATGTTCCGTTCTGGAGCCGTCCCGAAACGCATGGCTCTTTTTGGCCTAATTGGAGGTCCCTTGGCATTCATTGGAGGGATAATGGTTCTATTCGATATACTTGAACCTTTGAGCCCCGGATTATTTGCACTCACTGCTCTGGAGATTATTTGGGAACTTTTCATCACCATATATGCTATTTTCAAAGGATTTAAGCCGTCTCCTTTGTTTGATTCAGAGGTTAGAAAAGCATTAACCCTAGACTAGATAAAACAATTAACGTAACCAAAATACAAGTATGGCATACCCTAACATTTTTGTAATTATTTGCATAGGTGTTGTAGCAACGCTTCTAACAGACTTATGGAATTTGTTACTCAAGCATGGTTTCAATATCCAATCACTTAACTTCTGCTTTCTGGGACGCTGGATATTATATATGCCCAATGGTACATTTAGGCATAATAGTATCAAAATAACGACACCAAAGCCCTTTGAGTGTGTAATTGGCTGGATTGCCCATTATAGTATAGGTATAGTACTCACACTTTTATTCCTCATCCTTGCACCAGTTGACTGGATAATTCAGCCAACTTTGCTACCAGCACTCCTCTATGGTATTTGTACTGTTATATTTCCACTGTTTATTTTGCAGCCTTCTCTAGGCTTGGGAATGGCTTCATCAAAGACACCCAATCCAACACAGGCAAGGATTAAAAGTATTATGACACATATCATTTTTGGAGTCGGGTTATGGCTGTGTGCATTTGCAATAAAATAATTCACTATTAGAGCGAGAATCTTATAAAACTTTTCATTTTCAAATTTAGTTTTATTGCATAATGAACATTATCGGTATAAAAATGTTTGTATGTAACTAGTAAAATTCTAGGAGAGGAATCTTTCAATAATAGCTTGAGTATAACTGAAAAAACCGGTATTTAAAGCATACTAGCTTGAATTAACATTACATTATATGAATACAAAAATGAAAGCAGTAATTTATGAAAAATACGGAACTCCCGATGTTCTTGAAATACGGAATATTTTAAAACCAATTCCCAAAGACAATGAAGTATTGGTAAAAATTTATTCCACAACTGTATCAGCAGGAGACTGGCGTTTAAGAAAAGCCGACCCGTTTGTTGCACGACTTTTTAATGGGTTATTTAAACCCAAAAAGGTTAAAATACTGGGATTTGAATTAGCAGGAATAATTGAAGAGGTCGGCAGGAAAGTCACCAACTTCAAAATAGAGGATAGTGTATTTGCATCATGCGGATTGAAATTCGGAGCATATGCTGAATACAAATGCCTTCCGCAAGATGATTTAATTGCTATAAAACCTTCTAATATGACATTCGATGAAGCTGCAACAGTTCCGATTGGAGGCCTTACAGCACTGGGATTTTTGAAAAAAGCAGGTGTAACAAATGGACAAAATATTCTGATATATGGGGCTTCAGGAAGTGTCGGTACGTTTGCTGTTCAGTTGGGAAAGTATTTTGGAGCAAATGTGACTGCTGTATGCAGTACGGCAAATGTAAACCTTATTAAATCACTTGGAGCAGATAACGTTCTGGATTATACCAGGGAAGATTTTACAAAACAGGAGACCAGGTTTGATATTATTTTTGATGCAGTTGGTAAAACTTCTAAATCAGCCTGTAAAAATTTATTAAAGCCAAACGGAAGATATGTATCTGTTAAAGGTTCACCGGATAAAAATCCAAATGATTTACTGTTTTTGAAGAGGATTATTGAATCCGGGAAATTAAAGACAGTGATTGACAGAAGGTACAAGCTTGAACAAATAAGAGAAGCACATAATTATGTTGAAAACCACCATAAAAAAGGAAATGTAGTAGTAAAAATAGTCGAAAATCAGTGAAATATGTATTTAAATTATGGTAATATTATTGATTGATGCCATTCACTTTGGGAATTCATAATAATTTAAAATCCATCTGTTATGAAAAAATCAATTTTTATTCTTATCACAGCAGCTTTAATACTTCAAAGCTGTGCAAAGATCTTCTACACACCGGATGCAAGACCTCTTGCTCAGAATCAAAAAATTATCGCCATTGCTCCACCAAAAATTTCGATAGCACCCAGAAAAAATGTTGACGGAGCTGCCCTTATTGAACAACAAAAAACTGAGTCAGTTAATTTCCAAAGGGAAATGTATAGCTGGATGTTAAAGAGGAAGATGCAGGGGACTATTTTCGTTGAGATTCAGGATGTAGAGACATCTATTGCACTTCTTTCAGAAGCAAGGGTTAATGGAGGCAAAGTATTAACCCCCAATGAAATGTGCCAAATTCTCGGAGTGGACGGAATTTTGACATCAAATTATTCATTATCCAAGCCAATGTCTGAGGGTGCAGCAATTGCTCTAGGAGTGATTGCCGGTGTCTGGGGACCTACAAATGAAGCAACTGTGTCATTATCAATACATGATTCAGGTACAAACAAAATGATCTGGAATTATGATCACAAACTATCATCTTCTTTGAGTACCTCAGCCAAACTTGTGGATGCACTTATGAGGCAAGCAAGCAAAAAAATGCCTTACTTTATTAGTAAGTGAAAATCAATAAGTCAGATAGATAAACTATCGAGACAAATCAATTGCCCAATCAAAATTTTAGCACGACACTCATATCGTTTGATTGTATCACAGCTAAAGACTTGGTAATAATTGGCAGATTTAAAATATGCACAAATGCAGGCAGATAGTGATCCGCAACAACATCACGGAAGTTGCTTACAATGTCCAGACCACTGTTGATGCAAAAAATAATATACCGATTGATTACAAGGTAACCAACCAGAACGACAGCAGAGCGATGGGTAACATGGTTCAAAGGGCAAAAAGCATACTCGGAACAAATGAATTCACAGCTTTATATGATAAAGGATATCATACCGGATCAGAGTTAAAGACAGCACAGGAACTGGGAATAGAAACCATAGTAGCCATACCTGATGTTCCGGCAACGAGCCAGGCTCCTGATCATGATTACAATTATGAAAACTTCAGATATGATCCTGATTCAGATACATACACATGTCTCCAGGGAGAGGTACTTAGAACAAACGGTAATTGGTATAATACTCATGGCAGAAGGAACATTTTTATCTCCTTCAAGCAGTATAAAACCAAAGCCTGCAAAACATGTCCGGCAAGGTTGAAATGCACGAGGTCAAAAACCGGAAGACTCATTGAGCGAAGCATTTACGCTGAAAACTACGAGAGGAACAGAAAGAACGCAAAGTAAAAGGAGCAGCTTTACAGACGACGACAGGCTATTGTTGAGCATCCCTTCGGGACCATTAAACGTCAATGGGGCTTCAGTTATATTCTTACAAAGGAGGGAATGAACCGGGCAAGTGCCGATGTCGGGATTATGTTCATTGCATATAATATAAGGCGGATTATCAGCATATTAGGGAAGAAAAGGCTTGAGGAGTATCTGAGGATATTTGTTTCATTGTTTTTTCATATTTCGTCACTGTTCAGACGAAAAATAAGCCTGTTTGAGATATCGATTTTCCGGAGAATACTTTTCCCAGTTCAAATACAACCATCCCTCAGATCGCTTTAAATTGACCGGGGAAAATCGTTAAGTGAAAAGGTTTTTAGACAGACTCCCGTCAGTGGTCATTTCTAACTCCTTGGACCCAACAATATCATGAGAAAATTGTTACTGTCAATGAGCAACATAAACCAAATGCCAAAGATTAAACCTTCCAACGTCGACGAATACATAGACGCAGCCCCCCTTTTTGCACAAGATAAGCTACGAGAAATTCGCTCTATCCTAAGAATGTTTCTCCAAATGCTACTGAGATGCTCAAGTGGGGAAATCCAGTATTTATTGAAAAGAGGATTCTTTTTTCCTATTCAGCATTTAAAAAGCACATAAATTTTATGCCCACTGCCCCGGCAATGAAACCTTTTGAGGAAGAACTATCAGAATTTACTACAGGAAAAGATACTATTCAATTTCCTTACGATAAGCCATTACCAACCGCACTAATTCAAAGAATTGCTGAATATAGAATTAAAGATGTAAGAGAAAATGATGCAAAATGGATGTATTAAAATAAAAAACGGTCGTTTTTTTCTAATAACGATACATTTAAAAGTACAAAAATGAATATAGAAGTAGATTCGACTGCTAAATGTTTTTCTAAAGAAGAGATAATTATTAACTCTCCCATGGAAAATGTTTTTAAAATTCTATCGGACATATGTAACTGGACTACATGGCAAAGTAGTGTCTCCAAAGCTCAGATATATGGGCCCACTGAAGTTGGGGTAAAATTTAAGTGGAAAGCTGGAGGTTTAAATATTAATTCACAATTTCATACTGTCAGTGCAAACTCTGAAATTGGCTGGACAGGTAGAATTTGGTGGATAAAGGCAGTACATAATTGGTATCTAAGTAATGAAAACAATAATACGAAAGTCATTGTCAAGGAATCTCTAAGGGGTTTTGGAGCGTCTTTGATGCAGAAATCCCTAACCGAGGGAATGAAAAAAAATTTGGCTGAATTAAAAAACAAAGCTGAGAATAAATAACATTACCCATCTTGCCAGTCCCAGACCCATACCGCCGAACTTGGCGGTAAGTGAAGCAGAAACCGGAGCAGACAAGTAAAACAACGACGTAAAATAAATAAAATTAAATAGTATGAACAGACAAAGAATAAATGCAATATTGACAGGATATTCACTTATCCTGATGGCTGTAGTAGCAGGATTTTCTATTGGTTATGCATTTCCAAAATTCTTTGATGTAAATCAGCTTGAAATTACACAGAGTAATCTGTCAGGGAACTTACAACTTTATCTTTCAATGCTGATTGGAATTGTCTTGATAATAATTTTAGACATTTTGGTTTCCTGGACAATTTATCAGTTTTTTAAAAATGATAATAAGAAAGTTGCCATAATGTCTTTCATTCTGAGAATAATTTATGCTGCTATCTTTGGAGTAGCCACTTATTTTTTGTTTGCGAATTTGGGGCCAGTGAACAATAACGAATTATTAAATAGTAATTTTAATTCATTTAAAACTGTATGGTCTTCAGGGCTGATTGTATTTGGCTTACATTTATTAACCCTGGGAATACTTATGAAAGTTCATGGAAATATCCCAAAAGTACTTTGGATTTTGACACTAATTGCTGGGATCTCTTATGTTGTTGTTCATATTTTAAAATTAATGCTTCCTCAATTATCAGAATTTACTGAAAAATTGAACAATATACTTGCTCTACCGATGGCACTTGGAGAGCTTGGACTTGCAATATGGTTGATAATAAAAGGAGGAAAAACAAAAAGCGGAGCCGGAGGCAGCGATAACACACAAAACTTAGGACAGCCAGCATTACTTATAATATAAACAAAGAAAAGAACAACGAAACGCTAATAAATAGGACTCTGAGCGGTCTGCAAGACCAAGCGTTCTTTAGCCATACTATATTTAACACGGACGGTAATAAACTTCAACTGTCGATTGTATCAGTAAACAGTATATAAAATAAAACAAAAAATCTAAACATGAAAGCTGTGATTGGAAGGCAAGATATACCAGGTCTTGTGATAAGTGCGATAATAGGACTAGCTTTAACATTTTTAGGGTCGGTAAAGCTAAAGAATGCCGCAGATACTAACAATTGGCCTATTACAAACGGGACAGTTACAAGGTCAGAAGTGGGGGGTGCAATGAAATACTACCCTTCAGTCAGCTATACCTACATTGTTGACAGTGCTGTATACACTTCAAACATAATCAGTAGTATGAATTTTAATACAAAAAACAGGAGTATGGTAGAGGAAGTTCTTAAAAAATATCCTGTGGATTCAGAGATAAAGGTTTATTACTGCAGTGAGGATCCTTCCAGGGCACTCCTCGAACCTGGTATCAATACCGGGAATATCCTGTTACTCGTCTTCGGTATAATTGTTCTTTCTATACCTGCTTTATCGGTCATATTCATGAAATTTAGAATAAAAAATAGCGCATAATACTGACAAATCCTGGAGGAAGATAAGAACTTACTTTAACGATTAGCGCAAATTATAAAATCATTCAAAAATAGACACCATGAAAAACAAAACTTTATTTATGACAATCTCATTTATGATGATTGTGGTTTATACTTCTGCCCAAGTGACAGGCACGTACACTGATCTTAGAGATGGAAGACAATATAACACAGTAAGTATTGGAACTCAAACATGGATGGCTGAAAATCTTGCCTACAAATCAGATAATGGATGTTATGTATATGAAAACAATGAAAAACATTTAGCCAATTTTGGGTATTTATATACCTGGGAAACTGCAAACAAGGTATGCCCCTCTGGTTGGCACCTCTCTTCCCAAAAAGATTGGATAACATTATCAACATTTCTGGGAGGCGAGACTACGGCCGCGGATAAATTAAAAGAATCTGGTACTATTCATTGGCAAAAACCAGTTTCCCAATCAACCAATGAATCAGGATTCACTGCAATCCCTGGCGGATACCGAAGCGAAAATGGTGACTTCTATGTGCTCGGATATAATGGATGGTGGTGGTGTTCTGATGAGAAGGATACAGAGAAGGCTTATCATGTTCTTATTTACGGACATACAAAAGAGGTCGCAATAAGCTATATAAAAAAGAGCAACGGCTTTTCTGTCAGATGTGTAAAAGACTGAGTACAACCCCGACACAGACGGCAACTCCCCATACCACCGGGCCGTTATACGTATTATCTGGCATTCCCAAAAATAACCTACAGGATATTCGAAATATTAATGAATGCCCAGCGTGGCTGGCAGCTGAGACAATTTGAAACCCAAATTCTAAAAATGAAAGATAATAATGTATTGAATGAAGTAGAGAGCTTAATTGAGCAAAAGGAATTAAAGCAAAATGGATATTCCATTTTTTATTTTGCAACGGGAGATAAAGAAAAGGAATTAATTGTATTTCTTCATCCGGCATTCGCTGACCACCGATGTTTTGATAAACAGATAGATTATTTTGCAAAAGAATTTCGTGTTGTTACGATTGATATGCTTGGACACGGATTGTCCAAAGTTGAAAAAACAAAGGATAAAATTGATCATACTATTCATCATATTGACACTATTTTAAAAAATGAAGGATATAGCAAAGCGCATTTTATAGGAGTATCAATGGGAACGTTGATTGCTCAATATTATTCTTTGCACTATCCTGATAAGGTCCAGTCAATGACAATTTTAGGCGGATATGATATAAATGCAAACAATAAGGAGATTTCAAAGGCACAGCGCTCAGAAAATATCAAATGGATTTTCAAAGCTTTATTCTCTATGAATTCTTTTAGACGATATGTATCATCAGTGTCTGTATCCAAACCAGCTGAAAAAGCTCGCTTTTTTGAAATGGCAAGTTTATTTACCAGAAAATCATTTATTTGTATGTCAGGACTTGGAAATATTCTAAAACAGAGAGATAATATTATTATAAGCTATCCTTTATTGATACTAAGCGGCGATAAGGATATTGAATTGGCGAAGAGTATGAGTAAAAAGTGGCATGACAGCGAACCAACCAGTAAATTTCATATGATTGAAAATGCTGGACACTGTGCCAATATGGATGATCCAAACAAATTTAACAGTATTGTGATGAGTTTTATTAAACAAGGTAAATAAAAACAATGCCCAATAAATAAGGCTTCGTGTGATCGAAGACTCCAAGCAGAGAATCAGAAATATATAATTTAAGTACAATGAAAAACAAAACAAAATTTTCGACTTATCCATTAGTAATAATGGGAGTGTGTATAATTCTTACAACAGCGTGCAAAAAAGACAAGGATGATAACAACGATCCTGACCCCTTAAGCATTACCACTGTGCAAGTTCCGGCCGGCAACTTTACCATGGGCAGTCCAACAACCGAGGTAGGTCATGTTGATGATGAAACCCAACATCAAGTAACGCTCAGTGCTTTTAAAATGAGCAAATACGAGATTACCAATACCCAATATGCCACTTTCCTAAATGCCAAAAGCATAGGGGGCAATGCGCTTTATGCAGCAGGGGCATATCCAACACAAGCCTTAATTTATCCCAGTTTTGGCAGTTACGATTGGGGTTTGCATTATACCGGTTCTCAGTGGGTACCGGTAGCGGGTTGTGAAAATAAACCGGTTATATTTGTAACATGGTATGGAGCCACCGAGTTTGCTACTTATGCAGGCGGAAGTTTGCCAACCGAAGCGCAGTGGGAATATGCCTGTCGTGCCACTACCACGACTACCACACCCTTTAATACCGGAACATGTTTAAGCGATGCACAAGCCAATTATAATTGGGCTTATCCATACAATACTTGCACCAACACCAATACAACTTATCCAAACACACCCCAGACTGTTGGCTCCTACCCAGCTAATGCTTATGGCTTGCACGATATGCACGGCAATGTTTGGGAGTGGTGTAGCGATTGGTACGGACCTTATCCTGCTACGGCACAAACAAACCCTACAGGCGCTATTACAGGCTCGTACCGCGTGGTTCGTGGCGGCGGATGGGGCAGCCCCACTCAGAGTTGCCGCTCTGCTTATCGCCCCTACTACTACCCCGACAACTACTTCGAATCTATAGGGATTCGTGTTGTTTTTGTCCCTTAGTTCACAGAGCTTTGAGAAAAATAAAACATCTAACAACAAACCTCCTGTACCTAAGCCAAATTCGTAATGGCCGTTGAACCCGGACACCCGACTTCGTTCCGAGGACTCGGGACTACGTTGGGCAAAGCCAGCCTTCGCTACCTCCTCCGCAAAAGCTACGATTTGTAGTTAAACTCCACAGTGTAAATTACCTTACAAGTTTTCGCTGGATTATCTTCGAACCAAATGGAAAAATAGAAATATGAAATATTTATTAATAAAACTATTTCTGATTACTTCAATACTATTTGTTAAAGAGGAAAGTATATTCTCTCAACTACGGATAGTTATTTCTACGGACTTTCCACCATTGGATGTTTGTATGAGTGGTTGTCCTGCAGATCATACCAGCGACCCTGAGGTCAAAAACCGGAAGACTCATTGAGTCGGTTAACACCCACTAATTATACCGCCGTGTCGTTTAAGTCTTATAAGATAATGCTACGCCACCTAACTGTATAAAATGATTACATAATAATTGAAATAATGTTTAATATAACCTCCAGATTTTTACTGTTGGCATTGATAAATATTATTTTCAACCCAACATTTTCACAGGTCTTAAAAGACAAGTCCCCCTCAACCACATTAAGGGAGACAGCGTTTTATAAAACTATTGGATGGACAAAACTAAAGCTGTACCTCTATCGACCTTCTGAAAGAAATGCCCTGGAAAAACTTCCCGCGGTAGTATTTTTTCATGGAGGTGGATGGGGAGGAGGACATGCCTGGCAGTTTGAACCTCAATGTAAGTATCTGGCTGAACGTGGCATGGTGGCAATGAGTGTAGAATATCGTGTAAGAAAGCGGCAAGGAGCTACACCTTTTGAATGTGTGGCTGATGCGAAATCTGCCATTCGTTGGGTAAGAGTGCATGCCCGTGAGTTGGGTATTGATGAAAATCGCATCGCGGCAGGAGGAGGTAGTGCCGGAGGTCACATGGCAGCATGTACTGCCCTGATAAGAGACTTTGATGAGAAAAATGAAGATTTGGGTATAAGCTCAATTCCAAATACCCTGATACTGTTTAATGCTGTTCTTGATGTGCCTGAGATACTGCATGTTTTACCAAAAAAAGTAATCAGAGTTTTGAAGGATAGGGCCACCGAAATATCCCCAATTCATAATGTGTCAACAGGTGCTCCGCCAACTATAATTTTTCATGGGACAGCTGATGGAAATGTTCCATTTCATCAAGCTACACTATTTTGTGAGGAGATGAAAAAGTACGGTAATCGTTGTGAAGTTGTACCATATGAAGGACGCGGTCATGGTTTCTTCAATTATAATAAGGGAACTAATCCGGATTTCCAATCAACTATGGAAAATACGGTCAAATTCCTGACCTCCATAGGTTATATAAAAAGGATTGCAACAATAAAAAAATGAATATAAATTCAAAATTTCTACGACCATCTAACAGGACGATATGTTTCATTAGCTAGTAAAACATAGAATTAATCACGAATATTAGTAGTATTACAAAATAAAACTAACCACTATGAGAATTCTATCATTGACACTTACGTCAATATTATTGACAATTGCTATAGAAGCACAAAATCAAGGCACAGCTTACGAATCAAAAACTCTCTCCAGTAATATTTTAAAAATGGATCGCAAATTCTCGATCTATTTACCCGCAGGTTATGAATCTTCTGACCGTGTTTATCCGGTGTTATATCTTCTACATCCTGCTGGACCTGCTAATACCATCCCGAACAATCAATCATGGTTATACTATGGAGAATTGAAACAATTTTTAGATAATGCCATATTAGCCGGGGACATTGCTCCTATGATTGTTGTTACTCCAGATGCTAACTTCGGATCAAAAAGAGTTAGTTACTTTAACGATCCTGAGGGAGATTTTAATTTCGAAGATTTCTTTTTTAAAGAATTCATTCCATTCATTGAAAAAAATTATCGTTGTCGCACAGAAAAAGGAAGTAGAGCTATTGCCGGGGCATCAATGGGAGGGCAAGCTGCTATTCAGTATGCTTTGCATCAGCCTGACTTATTTTCAGTAACATGTGCATTAAGCGCTGCTGTGAGAAAGTACGAATCCGAATATTTTAAAAACAGATTTCCAGATGTTAGTGAAAAAACACTAACAGAATGGTATAAACAATATGATGCTATCAGTTACTTTGAAAACCTTCCATTAAATACGGAAAGCAAAACAAAATGGTATATCGTTTGTGGAGACGATGATCGATTATCAGCGAACAATTCATTGTTACATATTGCCATGAAATCTAAGGGCATACCACACGAATTCAGAATCCATAATGGAGCACACGACTGGTCATACTGGCGTAATGTTTTACCTGAATTTATGACGTACATATCAGATTCTTTCCGAAAATAACAACGGTTTATAACACGGACAATGGCTAAGTTGCTCCCCGCTTTTTGCTTTTGTTCCTACCCTTTATTAGGATTCAACCATCTATAAAACTTATCTTGACATGACCAGTTTGCTCAACCGTTCCTTTACTTTGATTCTCTTAAGCCTAATGATGTTATTACAAAATAATCTGGCCCAAAAAGAACCTGCTCAGGATTCTATCGTTACACAAACAATTCCTTTATTTTCCGGACTTCATACGCTGTCCATCCATGTGAGAGATACAATTACTCACGATTCTGTTTTTCATTTTCTGGTTGATAAACTTAAACTACCTGTATATTATTATCCAGTAACATTTGGTAAGCGCAAATATGTTGGCGTATATGCAGGTAATCTGGTCCTGGAACCTTGTGGCCCTTATACAAATTATTCGTATGGTTCGAATAACTTTAGAGCTATTTTCTTTGGTTTAACTTTTGAACCTTTTGAATCCATATCCCTGTCTGCAAAGGGCCTTACCGACAGAAAAATAAATCACCTATCAGGTGACACTTATATCTATTTGCAGAAGGATTCTGCTTTATGTGGAGATAATATTACGATAAGCTTTATGGATAGAGGCCTTATAAAAACAATGGATAAAAGAATAATGGATTCTTTGCGATATGCTATGAATACAGATACAGAAAAAAAATATAAAGTATTTGAGAGGATTGATGGTGAAATTCCCTCTAATTACACAAGTGTAAAATATTACAATGAATTGGGAATAGAATATGTAAAGGAGATCTGTATAGGCTACAAGGATATTTCAAATTTGCAGAAATGGAAAGAATTATTCAGCCCTTTTAAATTAACAGATAAGGAAATCTGGAAAGAAAGCAATCTGCTTGAATTTCACATTATTAAAAGCAATATTAAAGAAGTACAAAGTATAACTTTCAAAGTAAAATCATTAGAAAAAGCAAAGCAATACCTTCTAAAAAATAATTTATTTGGGAGTCATGTTGATAATAAAATCCAATTGGACAAGGCACAAGCCTTTGGTTTATCCATATATCTTACTGAAAGTGTAAGGCCAGAGCCTTCAGGCTTCATTATAAGCAACCAATGACACGAAAATAGCATCATTAAAAAAAGACCTTTCAATGAGAAATTTTATTATGATTATAACCTTAGGATTACTATCTGTCCTATTCTTATCTTCCTGTGAGAACGAAAATGCATTAAATTTTAACGATGAATTCAAACTCGAATTCAATAATGGAAAAATAATTACCGAAAAAGACATATTGTTTTATGACCACTCAACACATCTTATTTATTTGAAAAGAGACCTGGGGCTGATCCAGAATGTTACAGATTTTAATGTATCTGTTGCCGATGAAATAATCTATCATGGAGTAATTTACTCCTGTAATCTTTCATCAATGCCCCCTTCACCCTACTCTATCGGGGATTGTTTCCAATATGGCAATGATATTTTAGAGATTGGATACTATGGAGAATCAAATGACTTAAGAAACGACCCAAGAATAATAGATGCCTTTGAGAATAGTGATTTATTACGGAATGGAATAAGTTGCAAAATAGATAATATTGAAATACAGCCCTTTGAAAACTATTCTAAGGTAATTTGCACCATAACTATTCAAAATAATGACAATTTTAATTATTACATCCTTGACCCTAAAAAAATGGGCGACCTTGATTTTAATTATTTCACGGGAGGTTTAGCAATTCAAAACATGGATACAAAGCTTTCCTATCCTTTAAGATGGTCTGTTCAATCTGGTACCTGGTCAAATATTAATATGGATGATTTGTCTTTACTGAAAAAAGGATCGAAAATTACATATACGTTTCAATCTTCAGATTATTTTAAAATGGAACCAGGAAAGTATTCAGCCAGATTCCGGTTTTGCGGGACAGAACATTGCACTTCGAATTTTAATCTTAATCAAAAAAACGGACGTGTGTGGGTTGGTCAAATGCTTTCAATCATTGATAATATAACTGTTGAAAATAAATAACGAAAGCCTATTAATTACTATTCACTTTACCAAATTCCAGGTATATCATTTAAAAACAACTGTATGGAACGAAGAACTTTTATTAAAAATGCCGGAATTGCCAGCAGCATGATTGCTGTTTCTCCACTGATAGCAAATTGTCAGACAAGTAGTAATGAGAGCTTTCCTTTGATGGACCTTCATGTCCACCTCACCGATACTTTTACAATTAAACATCTCATGGAAATTTCTGAACGGACCAATGTTCAATTCGGCATTGTAGAAAATCCGGGTGAAAAGGTCTATGACGATAAAAGCCTGATAAAATTCATCGATAATCTTAGTCCATACCCCGTTTATGTTGGTTTACAACCGATGAGTCCTGGCTGGTCCAGTTTCTTTTCTCCGGAGGTTATTTCTAAACTTGATTATATCCTGATGGATCCTCAAACAGTACCACATGGGAATGGGTATAATGAAACTCTATATATCTGGAATTATGATACGTACGTTAATGACACGGAAATGTTTATGAAAGCATATATGGAACGTACATTAAGAGTCATCAATAATGATGAACCTCTTACAACCTTGGGATGGCCACTGTTTCTGCCAGTCTGTATCGCCCGGGATTACTATAACTTATGGTCTGAGGAACGTATGCAACAAATAATCTCAGCGGCTAAAAACAAGAACATTAACATCGAGATAAATGACATTGCCCATACACCACACGATAGATTTATAATTATGGCTAAAGAACAAGGACTTAAATTTACCTTTGGTTCCGATACACGTGATAAAAAAGCCGGAAGACTTGACTACTGTAAACAGATTGCAAAGAAATGTAAGCTTACAAAGGACGATTTCTTTATACCAGATAGAAAATTATAAGATAGAACATTGCAAATCTGTAAATAATGTAATTTCCCCAATTAATTATGTAACACTTCCAGGGGTTAATGTAATTACTTTTGTAGCGCAACCGCGCTACGTCAGTTTGCAGAAACATTAGGTTTAAAAGAAGCTGCATCCCTACTTTAAGCTACACCCAATGTAGAAAAAGCGGCTGATGAAAAACTAACTGAGGTTGCCGTTTCGGCTATCAATGTTCTGGCAAACGAAGTAAACATGGCAATTACTAAATATAAAGAGAAAAGAAATTTTAAAGTAAGCCCGGAACCTACAGGTGGCAAGGCTGATATTGAAAAATTGCGCTTTGTAATTCAGAAACACGATGCTTCGCAATTACATTATGACTTCCGTCTGGAAATGGAAGGTGTGCTTAAAAGTTGGGCTGTTCCTAAAGGTCCATCGACCGACCCTGATGTAAAGCGACTTGCCATGATGGTGGAAGACCATCCCTACGATTACAGGAATTTTGAAGGAATAATTCCAGACGGTTATGGTGCCGGGACCGTTATCGTTTGGGATGAAGGTTTTTACGAGATTGCTGATGCTAATGGGAAAGAAAAAAAAACGCAGGATAAAGAATTACGCCATGGAATTTATTCCGGGAAGCTGCATTTTGTTTTACATGGAAAAAAGCTGAAAGGTGAATATGCCCTGGTAAAAATTCATGGCAGAGGCGAAAATGCCTGGCTACTGTTTAAGGTAAAAGATAAATATGTTTCAAAGGAAGATATAACCTTGAAAGATAAGTCAGTTATCTCTAAAAAAACATTAGCACAGCTGGAAAAAACTACAACCAGACTTTATGGAGCAAAAAAAGTAAAGGAATCAGGCAGACGTGCAAAGTTTCCTGTTAAATTATCACCAATGCTCGCAACACTTGTTGATAAACCTTTTAATAATGCAGAATGGCAATACGAAATAAAATGGGATGGATACAGAACTATTGCATTTTGCAATAAAACTAAAGTGGAATTAAAATCCCGTAACGATAAATCGTATAATGAAAAATTTTATCCTGTGCACAAAGCAGTACAGGACTGGAACATAAATGCCGTGGTAGATGGAGAAGTTGTAGTATTGAATGAAAACGGCAAATCAATTTTTGGTGCATTGCAAAACTGGAGAAGCGAAGCAGATGGAGAAATTTATTATTACGTGTTTGATATTCTTTGGCTGAATGGAAAAGACCTGATGCAAATTCCTTTATCCGAAAGAAGAAATATTTTAAAACAAATGATTCCTGAAAATAACATCATCAGGCTAAGTGAAAATTTTGAAGTAAGCGGAATTGAATTTTTTGAAACAGCAAAAAAAATGGGGCTTGAAGGCATTATTGCAAAAAAATCCGACAGCACGTATTCCCCCGGAATTCGCTCCAAAGCATGGCTAAAAGTTAAAGCTGATAAAAGACAGGAAATGATAATTGGGGGATATACCAGGAATGATGATTCACCCAAATCATTTAGTTCCTTGCTTCTTGGGGTTTTTGAGAAGGGCAAATTAATTTATACAGGTAAAGCAGGAACGGGTTTTAGCGATGCGCAACAAATAGAAATGCTTAAACTATTCAAACCTTACATCACTGACTCTCCGCCCTTTGCTGAATTGCCTGATATAAATAAACCATCCCGCTTTCGCCCGAATCCTCCTCATGCAATTGCAGTGTGGATGAAACCTGAACTGGTGTGCGAAGTAAGTTTTACAGAAATGACAACAGATGGAATTATGCGTCATCCATCATTTGAAGCCATGCGTATTGACAAAAATGCAGTAGATGTAACAAGTGAAAAAGCACTTGATACCAATGAAATCACTTCAAAGAAAAAAACTAAATCAAAAACTATATTAAAACCTGCCGGAAAGAAAGACCGCAACTCTTTTTTGAATCCCACAGATGAAACACAGGTTCGTGAAATCAATGGTCATAAAATAAAATTCAATAACCTGAATAAAATTTACTGGCCAAAAGAAAAAATCACGAAGCGTGATATGCTAAACTATTATTACCAGGTTGCACCTTTTATTCTCCCATATCTGCAAGACAGACCACAATCAATGAACCGACATCCAAACGGCATCACCGGTGAAAGCTTTTATTTTAAAGATGTAACCGGAACAGCGCCTGAATGGGTGGAAACATTTAAATATAAAAGCCCTTCTGATAACAGGGTTAGAAAATATCTGGTAGCAAAAGACGAAGCAAGCCTTTTATATATGGCAACATTAGGTTGTATTGAAATGAATCCCTGGCACAACAAAGTGGAAACAGAAGATTATCCCGATTGGTGCATCATAGACTTAGACCCTGCAGAAAATACTTTTAATCAGGTTATAGAAGCAGCACGAGTGACCAAAGATATTTTGGAAAGCATGGGTGTAAAATGCTATCCGAAAACAAGTGGTTCAACAGGCATACATGTTTACATTCCGCTGGGTGCGAAATATACCTATGAACAATCAAAAGAATTCGCACGGGTAATTGCAACGTTAGTGCAACGTGAAATTCCTGAATATACCAGCATCGAAAGGATTGTAAATGCACGCAGTGGAAAAATGTACATTGACTTTTTACAAAATCGCTCGCAGGCAACTATTTCTGCACCTTACTCTCTGCGACCAAAACCCGGTGCAACTGTTTCAATGCCTTTGCATTGGGACGAAGTAAAAAAAGGTTTAAAGATGAGTGATTTCACAATTTATAACGCTATTGACAGAATAAAAAACGAGGGCGATATTTTCAAACCTGTCCTTGGTAAAGGAATTAATTTAGAAAAAATAATTACTGAATATGCCAAATAAAATAATGGTTGTGTTGCAATTACCCAAGCGGGAAATTAAAAGCATTATAGGCAATCCTGAAAAAAGTGCACAGGCAGTGGATCTTATTTATGTTCACGATAGCGAAGAAGGAATAAAAAGAATAAAAAAGGGAAAACATTTTACATATGTCAGACAAGAAACAATAGTCAAAGATGAAGTTGTTTTAAACAGAATTAAAAGTCTGGTTATTCCCCCGGCCTGGGAAAATGTCTGGATTTGTAACTTAAAAAACGGACATTTACAGGCAACAGGAATTGATGTAAAAAAAAGAAAACAATATAAATATCATGTACTATGGATCGCACTTCGCAATAATACCAAGTATTATCATATGATCCAATTTGGGAAAGTCCTTCCGGCAATAAGATTACAAGTAGAAAAAGATTTGGCAATATACGGTTTACCGGTTGAAAAAGTATTGGCCCTTGCATTAAGTCTAATGGAGCTTACAAATATCAGGGTGGGTAACGATGCTTATGAAAAACTATATGGCTCATTTGGGTTAACTACTTTAAAAGACAAGCATGTTAGTATTGAAGGAAATAATATTAAATTTTCTTTCAAAGGAAAGAAAGGGGTGCATCATGATCTTAATCTTAAAAACAAAAGATTAGCAAAAATTGTAAGAGCATGTCGTGATATTCCAGGGAAGGAACTCTTTCAATATTATACCCCTGAAGGTGAAAGGAAATCCATTGACTCAGGAATGGTAAACGAATATATTAAAAAAATAAGTGGTGGTGATTTTACAGCAAAAGATTTTAGAACATGGGCAGGCACTATTCAGGCATTTTTAGCTTTTAAACAATTAGGTGGATTTGACACTGATGCAGAGGCAAAGAAAAAAGTAACAGAAGCCTTGGATATTGTTTCAAAACATTTGGGCAACACCCGTAATGTTTGCAAAAAATATTATGTGCATCCCATAATTTTATCACTTTATGAAAATAAATCCATAGAAAAATATTTAGCAGAGCTGGATAAAATCAGTGTTAACGATAATAAAACTGATTTAACTTCAGAGGAAAAAATAGTAATAAGAATTTTAGAAAACAATTAAACTTAAGATCATGCGCTCAATCTGGACAGGTTCAATCAGTTTCGGATTAATTAATATTCCGATAAAATTATTCTCAGCAGTTCAGGAAAGTTCTCTTGATCTGGACATGCTGGACAGCAAAGACCATTCTAACATTAAATTTTTACGTGTTAATGAATCAACGGGAAAGGAAGTTGCTTATGAAAATATTGTTAAAGGATACAAGATAGATAGTGGGTATGTAATTTTGGAGGATGAGGATTTTGAAGCAGCCGATGCTGTAAAAACCAAAACTATTGAAATTATAAATTTTGTTAATGAACAGGAAATTGACAGCCTTTATTATGAACAGCCCTACTATCTCGAACCCGAAGAATCGGCAATGAAGGCCTATGCTTTATTGCGTGACGCTTTACAATTATCAGGCAAGGTTGGGGTTACAACATTTGTGTTGAGAAATAAAGAAGGGTTGGCAATTCTCAAGCCTTATAAAAACGTAATTGTTCTGAATCGTATTCGTTTTTCACAGGAAATAAAAGAACCTTCTGAATTAAAGTTACCGCCCGTTTCAAAAACTAAAACAAGAGAAATGAATATGGCGAATAAATTAATCGACCAGCTTACAGAAAAATTTAACATTGGAAATTACAATGACACTTATACCGCCAAACTTCTAAAAATTATTAAGGAGAAATCCAGGGGTAAAAAAATATCCGTTCCGAAAATGAAAGTAGTACACAGGAAAAATGACAATTTAATGGATATGCTTAAAGCAAGTTTAAGTACTAAAAAAAGTAAATCAGCTTAGTAAAATGTGGCTGGCCTCATTAGAAATTATTAGCTTCTCCCTGGGTTAATTGAATAATCACATTTTATTTAATTGCCTGTTTTTCTAATCGCACTTTGATTGTTCTTACGAGACTGTTTGAATTTTTTTCTCGGTGCTTCATTATTTAAGTCATTCATCTGCTGGTATGCTTTGATTAGGTATTCCGGAAAGATGAAAATGTGTGAATGATGTAATTCTTTTCAAGAATAGTGTAACCATTCAATTATTCAAGATATTTATCTTTAACATGATCTTATTCTACTGCAATTTAAAGTCCGGGAATTCTGAAGAGGCACACTTTGCAGTCAGATGATAACCAAAAACTTGTAGAATGAAAGGATTTAAAAGTAACATCGAAAAGGATTCTCTGAAAAATGAAAATTTCAGAAAAGTAAAGTACACAAGCAAGCATATGCAGGTTGTACTCATGAGCTTAAAACCGGGTGAAGATATAGGTGAAGAAATCCATCCCGGAACAGATCAGTTTTTCCGTATCGAAGGTGGTAAGGGGAAATGCATTATTAATGGAAATGAATATGTTTTAGAAAATGGAGATGCGATTGTTATACCTGCAGGTTCTAAGCATAATGTGATAAATACAGATACCGGAAAAGAATTAAAAATGTACACAATCTATACTCCCCCCCAGCATAAAGATGGTCTGATAAATGCAACAAAAAAAGAAGCTGAAAAGAACGATGTTAAGTTTGACGGAAAAACAACCGAATAATGCTCTTCTTAAATCTCATTAAGCATTTATGAAAATAAATTTCATACTTTCTTCATAAAAAACAAAAAATATCATGGCAAAATATTCAAAAAAGGCTCAAGATAAAATTGAGGAAGTAATGCATGAATTTAAAGAAGGGACTTTAAGATCGGGCAAAAATGGCAAAGTTACAAGCAGAAAACAAGCTATTGCCATTGGAATAAGCGAAGCAAAAGAAGCTGGATTAAAAGTTCCGGTTCAAAA
Organism: uncultured Bacteroidales bacterium; assembly: GCA_963700275.1. GTDB lineage: Bacteria > Bacteroidota > Bacteroidia > Bacteroidales > VadinHA17 > LD21. The sequence goes on from CAVOWZ010000020.1 coordinate 40,283, forward strand.
AGCTGCAAAGTGACATTACAGGAATGTAAAAGCAACTATAATTAATATACTTAGCCTCAATTTTATTCTCTTCAATATTCTTTAAGTCAATGTTAATGCGATATTGATCGCTCAAAAATTCCTGAACTTCTGATAAAAGTATTTCTATCCGCATAAGGCTTTGATTTTTAGATGTATGTTAAGGCGGATTTTCATTTCACACAAAAATGTTGAGTACTGCTTATACTGCTATATAGGTACCTCTTAGTTCTGCGCGAACGGGCCGATGCTTAGCCAGGTATTTTCTCATTGCATCTATAATCCTTTTTGACTGGTTTTTACGATTTCGTCCGTATTTTTGAGGCACACCCTGCATCGTGACGAATGCTGCTGAGTAATATTTGTCAGGCTGAATCTCTTCATTGCCAACAAATAGTTTTTGAATCCGGAGGCCAGAGGGGTTTTCTATCTTAAAGTACACATTAAGGCCAAGACAACGCTTTAAATACCCGCCCATTTGATTGTAGGCGTCGCACGAAAATGTCCTTTCGAGATTCTCCTCCAACATTTCTCTGATTTCCTCTCCCGATAATTCTATGGTAGAAACAGGCGGGTTCATAGGGATAATATTGTAAAGGTCATTCAACGTTATATTACCAGGAACTATTGGTGCACCATAGCGCCAGCCATTCGAAAATGCCAATTGAGCACCGGTACTTTCAAGCAATGCCTGAAGCATGAAATTGTCCATAGTAGTCTCCATGGTTGTGACCCGGTTCAGTGCTGTGGATGTTTCACCAACTACCTCTGCAAGTTCATTCTTGTAAGGTGCAAGGGCCTGTTTGACCAGTTCAGCTACCATTGGGTCAGGTTGTACAGTTGCCTCAACCTCAATCAACCGATGCCTGTAATCAACGATTTGTCCACCATCCACCTCCAGGTCTAAGCGACCCAAAAAAGAACCATGACAGCCTGATTGTATAACGATGGTTTTCCCATTGAGAACAGGTTTATCAAGACGGTTATGAGTATGGCCGCTGAGACAAACATCTATGCCTTTTACTTCAGATAAAAGCTTCATATCCTGAGCGAAGCCAAGATGCGAGATCAGGACTATCAGGTCAATCTTTTCCTTCATCCGCAGCAACTCAATAATTGGGGGAAGTTCATCTCTACCCAATGTAAAGTATATCCCTTCGCTGAAGGATGGCGGCATAGTCTTGTCAACAATATTCGAGGCTATCCCAATAAGTCCGATACGCAACCCACCAATCTCTTTTTTAGCATACGACTTATAAACCGGCTTCCTGGTCACTTTATCAAAGACATTATTTGCCAGCATCGGATAATTAAGTTCAGCAACCCGCTGGTTGAATATCGGTGGGCCAAAAGCAAATTCCCAATGACCTGTCATGGCATCAAGTCCCAATGAGTTTAAGATAGGGATCATAGCCTTTCCTTGAGTGTCATGTGCAGGATAAGTTCCATGCATGGTATCACCACAGTCGCAAAAAAGACAATTACTCTGGCTTTCAGCCCGGATTTGTTTTACTATGGTGGCAATACGGGCGTATCCTCCAGCCTGGCGGTATTCTGCGTGGTCACCCTGCCAGAACATCTCCTGGTGTAAGTCAAAATAAGCATGGGTGTCGTTCATTTGAACGATGGTTAGATTTGCCTTATTTGTAGATTTCATTTTCATACCTGGCTTATATGCTAAGCGCTCTAAGTCCTCCATTTTAAGAGTAACAAGCAATTTCTAATAGAACAAAGGTCAGAACTTTAACCTCGGAAGTGTTATATAATTACCTGCAATAATTACATTATTCATACATTGCAGTAGAATGCAATCCAGTAATTGAAAAAGCAGGAATAGCGAAATCGATTTCTGGTAGAACATTGCAAATCTGTAAATAATGTAATTTCACCATATATTTATGTAACACTTCCCTGAGTTAATGTAATTACTTTTGTAGCGATACCTTTTAGATTGCTTTATCATTCACAAGACAAACTCTTCCTATTAACAGGGATCAGTTAATTTGATTATTGTTGATCAGTTTTTTTTGTTTGCTTTTTGTACTTATTTAAAATGAATCTCTCTTTTCAAAAACTGTTTTATGCTCTGGCCTCCGTAATTGCGCTTTTTGCCATCTTAATACTGGCTAAAACTATTCTGATTCCTTTGGGTATTTCTTTGTTTTTGTCCTTTATACTCTTTCCGTTAGCAAAGAAGTTTGAGTCATGGGGAATGAATAAAATACCAGCTGCTTTTCTCTCCATTTTTACAGTTATTTTATTAATCGGAGGAGGCATTTTCATTTTCTCAACTCAACTTATCGAACTCTCAAAAGAGTTAGCTAACTTCAAGGATAGAATCATCCGTACTTTTGCTGACATCACTTTATATATCAACCAAAATGTGAATATTATATCAAATTTGGAGAAAAATGAGCTATCTGACAAAATCAAGGATTGGCTTAGCGAATCTACAGGCTCATTGGTAAGCAAAACCTTCACCACAACAGCAACTTTTCTCACCGGACTGCTGGGAACAATTATTTTTACTTTTCTGATCTTAATTTACAGACATGGATTAACACATGCATTATTGAGGTTTTCTGCTGAAGATAAAAGAGATAGAATTATAAAGATGTTTAAATCAGTTCAGCAGGTTGGACAAAAATATTTGTCCGGAATGAGTCTTCTCATCATTATAATAGGATTAGCAAATAGCATCGGGCTTTTGATTATCGGCATTGACAATCCTTTCCTTTTTGGCTTTTTAGGCGCTATTTTGTCCATCGTTCCTTACGTAGGGACAGCTTTGGGAGCTATTATTCCTGTCCTGTATGCTTTTGTGTCTTATGATTCTCTGTGGCCGGTAATAGCAGTTGCAATTTTATTTTGGGCCGTTCAATTGATTTCGGATAATTTTCTCAGTCCAAAAATTGTAGGAGGTAGTTTAAATATTAATGCATTAGCAGCCATTCTAAGTCTGATCATTGGCGCTTTAGTCTGGGGAGTGGCCGGAATGATATTGTTTTTGCCGTTTGCTGCAATGTTGAAAGTTATTTGTGAGGAATTTGAAGAACTTAAACCAATCGCGCTATTAATTGGTAACCAGAATTATAAAGAAGAAAATAGTGGCAGTAAATTTATCAAAAGAAGGTTTACAAAGGTACAAGGTTGGGTTTCTAAATCCCACGTCGGCATCAAAAAAAACTCAAAAGACAAACAGTCAGATAAAACTTTAAAATAGCAGGTTCCGGGCATTGGTGTCGGCAGATAGTGATGATGCCCACAATAACCAACTTTACATACACGTTAACGTTGGTTATAATTTTAGAAAAAAGACAAACAACTAATAAAATGATAACGATTGACAATTATTTAGATAACCATTACATAAACCGTAGTAATTGGTTAAGGGCAGCCGTTTTGGGCGCAAACGATGGAATTATTTCTATTGCAAGTCTTGCAATTGGAATAGCGACAGCAAGCTCAACCAGAGACCCAATATTACTGGCGACTGTTGCAGGACTTGTTGCTGGTGCATTGTCTATGGCTGCCGGAGAATATGTTTCAGTGAGCTCTCAAACGGATGTTGAGAAGGCTGACATCGAAAGAGAGAAGCAGGAACTTATAGAAATGCCCGAGAATGAATTAAAAATTTTAGCCGAGATCTATGAGAAAAGGGGATTAAAAAAAGAAACAGCTCTACTGGTAGCAAATGAATTGATGAAAGAAGATGCTTTAGGAGCGCATATCAGGGATGAGTTAGGTATTAATGAATTAAATCAGGCGAAACCTATTCAGGCGGCTTTTAGCTCCGGAATAGCCTTTACTGTGGGAGGACTTTTACCACTTCTAGTTTCAATTTTTGCCCCCGTTCATAATATGGAGTATTTCCTTTATGTATTTACAATAATATCCCTAATTATACTCGGTGTATTATCAGCAAAAACCGGTGGTTCAAGTATCAAAAAAGCTATCATCAGGATAGTTGTCTGGGGGACCATTGCGATGGTATTGTCAGCTATTGTTGGTTATCTCTTTGGAGTTAAGGTTTAAAACAAACCGTTACGGACGAAGTTATTGGAGAACCTGGTTTTTCCGCTCATCGGTGCAGAAGGAGAGATGTTGGGTTATGTTAAAATTTTGATCTTAATACTCATAAAGAGAGTGTTCTGGCAGTCCGGTTAAATACATTTTTATGAGCAAATCAACCAAATTTAAACATCGAACTCACATTATCCAGTCTTACCATATCCTCTTCAGAGAGTCTGAATGACATCGTTCCGCAGTTCTCGGGCTTCCTGTGTAAGGAAATCCTGACCCTGAATAGTTGTAGTTTAATTATTATAAATTTAAGCCCGAAAAGAGAGAACTATGACATATCAGAAGGGACTAATTATCAGGAAACTCATTCATCTTTCTATAGGTCTGATTATATTGATACTTAGCTATATTTTGGAAAAGAATGTTTTGTTGTACTTGATTATAGCTGGTACAATTTTCTCTTGTTTGACTTTCAATAATAAAAAATTTCATCTCTTGCATAAAACAACAGACGCGAGTCTGGGTACCATTTATTATCCCATTGGTATATTATCATCTTATTTGTTTTTGTATAATCTGCCCCTGTATTATTTTCATTCATCTTTATTGGTGCTCTCCATTTCAGATACATTGGCAAATTTTGCAGGTCAGATACAGAAGGGTAATATTTGGATTCGGACGTTCCATGACAGAAAGAGTATTTACGGAATTACAGCGTACTCCCTTTCTGCCTGTTTGATTTTCTATCTTTTTTTGCCCGATTTTTTGAGTTCAAATATCCCATATATCCTTTTTGCTTTAATATGGGCAGTTATTCTTGAAACAGCATCAATGAGAGGTTCTGATAATTTCAGTATTCCGGCCGGGCTAGCTTTGTTTTTCTTACTGACTTATCATTATGAGGTTGATTACCTTTATTTGTCCGCAATTCTATTTGCTTTGGCGCCAGTGTGCTTTTTATTATTTAAATTCAATATTCTTACCCGCCGGGGAAGCTTTTTTGCATTTTTACTGGGTTTTTATTTGGCAGGCATCGGAGGTTGGCCCTGGTTGATACCCGTTTTGCTCTTCTTTCTGAGCTCTGCAGCTTTTACAAAACTTCAGCATGCAATAAAAGGGGATAGGAATAAATCCACAGCCCGCAATGCCTGGCAGGTTATAGCCAATATAATATGGGCGGTAACCAGCTCTGCCTTGTTTTTGTTGACGCAATATGAAATATTTATACTATTCTTTATTGCTTTCGTGGCTTCTGTGACGGCTGATACCTGGGCCAGTGAAATTGGTCCTCTGCTAAATAAAAGGTGCTTTTCCTTGTCGACGATGAGAATGGTGCCGGCTGGTACCAATGGTGGTATTTCGTTTTTTGGCAGTGTGGCCGCGTTGAGTGGGGCAATTATTATCTCTTCATTATCATACTACCTCTTTTTTGGCGCCTGGAAATGGGATATGATAGCAATTATCTGCTTCTCCGCATTTTTAGCTTGCTTTGCGGATTCCCTGCTAGGGACTTTTGCAGAAGAGAAAATGCTCCAAATGAATTATTTTAAGAAACGAGAGACATTAGAATCAATTACTCCCAATGATCTGGTAAATATACTTGGTTCTGTTACGGCTTTTGTTTTTTACCTCTTACTGTCGTGGATTTTTTAACAGGCATCAATCAGGTCCCATCATTACAAAAAGATATATATCAGGAACCCAATGATGAGCAAAAGGGAAAATGCCAGATGTATGAGCACTGTTAGTTTTGCGCCTTGTTTTATCAGGTCAGGATTGTCGTGATTTTTAAAGATAATCCCTGCAGCTTTAGGAAAAATAAGAATGTAAGGGATAAGTGCAAAAAGGAAAAGCCATGAATGACCCGGGAAAAAGATGAACAATAATATTACATTTAGAATTATTCCCGATTGCACAAGAAGATATATTACTGATGTGAACCTTGTACCCAAACGTGATGCTACTCCATGTTTACCTCCTGCACGATCTGCGTCGAGATCAATCATCTGGCCGGCCAGTAAAATTGATGAAGTGCTAAGCCCTGTGGCAGGCATCAATAGCCAAACCAAAGGATGCAATCCCAGGTTTTGACTCACTGTGGCTATCAGGATAGCCATGGGACCAAAAGCCAACCAGACAGATATTTCACCCCAACCCCTGTAAGCCAGCTTAAATGGTGGTGCCGTATAGTATTTGCTGAAAAAGGCTGATAGCAAGTAGAGCCCCCATAGGTATGGCCATAACGTTTTATCAATAAGTGGCATGAGAGCTATTGTTCCGGCAAGTGCCACGATCAATCCGATACGGGCCAGAAGAAACATCTTGCCCATAAGTTCAGGGTTATCAAGTAAAACACCTGAACCTCCGCTGGATTCATTTCGGTGCACATTAACCTTATCTGTTCCCTGAATGGTATCAAAAATGTCGTTATACACATTGGTAGCCACATGCAAACCAATACCAATAATCAACACTATTATAAAATTGAGCACCTCCAGTCTGCCGTTAAAATGAACAGCCAGCAGTGTTCCCAATATTATGGGAGCGATAATGGAGCTCAGAAAATGCGCCCTGATCATTTTGCCAATTCCCGGGTTCTCTTTCATAACCTGTTTCTTTTCATTATTTATTTATAAATTTAGCATAAAAACGTACAATATTAAAAAGATTTCCGCTTGCTGCCGAGCCAAAAAATATAATAAAACAAATAAATACATGGACATAGAAATCTTATCACGGTTGCAAATAGCTGGCAGTGGACATTTGGCTGGTACTCAGCCGAAGCAGGCCGGCAGCCATGGGTTGCTGAATAAAAAGAAAGAGTCATTTTTCACAAAGGAGATACCCGAGTTAAGTGTTTCTGATTATGATGAATCCGGATCTAAAAATGTGAATAATATAAAACTTTTCAGTAATTGTGTAACTTCTTTCTTTTTAATGCAATTAATTTTATGAAATGCATTCATAATAATAAATTTTAACGTGAAAAGAGCAAATTGAAATGACTTTCATCGATTATTACAAGATTTTAGGAATAGAAAAAAAGGCCACCGCAGTCGACATTAAAAGTGCCTACCGAAAACTAGCCAGAAAATATCACCCTGATTTAAATCCTAACGATGCAGATGCGAAAAAGAACTTTCAGCAAATCAATGAAGCGAATGAAGTCCTTAGTGACCCTGAAAAACGAAAAAAATACGATAAATACGGTAAAGACTGGCAGCATGCTGAACAATTTGAAAATGCAAAACAATATCAGGAACATCCATCAGATTTTAGTGGCCAAAAGTATTCCCGGGCACAATCCGGCGGGGATTTTTCGGATTTCTTCGAATCCATGTTTGGTGGTTCAGCAAATGCTGGCAGAAACAGGCAGGTAAAATTCAGGGGCGAGGATTATAACGCACAATTACAGCTCAACCTTACAGATGCTTATCAAACCCATAAACAAACTCTTACAGTAAATGGAAGGAGTATAAGAATAACAATCCCTGCCGGAATTGAAAACGGACAAACAATAAAAATTTCAGGACATGGGGGTTCGGGAATAAATGGCGGACCGAACGGTGATTTGTACATTACATTTTCAATAGCCGATCATCCCGGAATCAATAGACTGGGTAATGATTTATATATACATATTGACTTAGAATTATATGTAGCAGTATTGGGCGGTGAAATTACCATCGATACCCTGAGCGGAAAAGTGAAGCTTCAAGTAAAGCCCGAAACGCAAAATGGAAGTAAGGTAAAACTTAAAGGGAAAGGATTTCCTGTTTATAAAAGCGATGGGCAGTTCGGAGACTTATACATATCTTATACGGTTAAAATCCCAACCAATTTAACCGAAAGGCAAAAAAGCTTATTTGCTGAATTATCAAAATCATAAATTTTTATTATGGAGCAAAGAGTATAGATGATTTAATAGCCGTAAATGAATTCTGTGTCCATCACAATATCGAGATTTCATTTATAAATCTGTTACAACAAAACGGATTAATTAAAGTCAGCATAATAGAGTCAAAGTACTTTGTTGAAAAGGAGCAGCTCCCTCAGCTTGAAAAATATGTCCGTTTCTATTATGATCTGGATATTAATCTGGAAGGGATTGAGACTATAACCTATTTATTGCAGCGAATAGAGATCATGCAGAATGAGATTATTAAACTCAAAAACAGGCTTCATTTTTATGATGCACACGGATAAGACTAAAACACAAATATGAAACTAAATATGTCATGAATTACTTATACGAAGTGCCAGGCTGGAACGGATGGGTAATTTTGCTCATCGTTACGTTTGCTTTGATTGCTTTTAATGAATTTGGAAGAACGACAAAGTGGGGAGGGATTTTACTTTTTATTGTCATCCCGATAATACTTACAGTTACTGTTTGGCCCAAAACGGCAACTCCGGAAAATGAATATGGTACAGGTACATGGTTTAATTGGGTTAAGACTTATTCTGCCCTTGCCGGTATTATAGGTTTTATGGCTATCAGGTATATTCCCTCTTTGGCCAAAGGAAAATGGATTCTCGTTTTCCCTGCAGCTATACTTGCTATCAACATTCTGGAGGCTTGCATCAGGGATTTTCAAGTTTACAGTTTTGGTCTTTGGGAGGGCGGATATGTTGATAATCTTTGGACCATATCAGGTCCCTGGAATATAATGAATGGTATTGCAGGAATTCTTAATATTTTAACAATTTGTGGTTGGTTCGGAATAGTAATCTCAAAAAGCATATCAAAAGACATGATATGGCCTGATATGATTTGGGTATGGATTATAGCTTATGATCTATGGAACTTTGCTTATACCTATAACTGCATATCCGATCACTCTTTTTACTGTGGAGTAGCATTGCTTCTTTCGTGTACTATTCCTGCATTTTTTATTGTCAAAGGGGCATGGCTTCAACATAGGGCATCGACTCTTGCGCTGTGGATTATGTTTGTAATGACTGTCCCACAGTTTGCTGACAAAATTGCCCCCGTACCGACAACACACAATCCAAAAGCTTTCTTTGTTGTGAGTTTTGTTGCACTCCTGGCAAATGTTGCACTTTTTGTATACCAATATATCAGAATTAAAAAGAAAAAATTGAATCCTCTCAAGGATGAAATTTATGCGGAAACAAAGACCTATCAAAAAGTACTTCCTGAGAATGTTTAGTTTACATTATAAGTATCCTGTAGGTACACGCTTTTACAATCAGAATGTATTATAATGAATAAACATAGCACAATAAAGGAAAATATCGAGGCCGTCCTTAAAACCAGTGACTTTGCTGTTCTGGCAACAGAGGGTAATGGTCAGCCACATACAAGTTTGATAGCGATAACACAATTTGGAGATTTCCGGCAAATTATCTTTGCAACCTACCGGAACACTCTTAAGTATCGGAATCTTTCTCAAAACAATAAGGTAGCCGTTCTGATTGAAGGTGAATATCTTAATTTGAAAGGCCTGAAGGAAAATGTCGTGCTGACAATTATCGGACACACTGAAGAGATCAGTAAAGCCGGGAGTGAAGCACCTTACCAGGCACATCTGAAGCGACATCCCGAAATGGAGTTATTCATGCTCTCACCGGATTGTGTTCTTATCAAAGTAATTGCCCAATCATATCAGGTCGTATATGGGATCGATGACATAAGGTGGATTACAGCAGACGAGCTTGATTCCACCTGACCTCTAATAAGTACAGTTTATGACGTTTTTTATCCGGCTGGTGATAACCTAAAAATAAGTGCTAACTTAAGATTCGAAAATTCAATTTAATATTTTATTATTATGAAAAGAAGTATTTTAACTATTGCCTTAATTATTAGCTTATTAACCGTATTCAATACAATCTTTGGGCAATTGAGCATGTCATATCAATATTCCTCCCTGAGTAAAAATAGGATTGGCTACAATTTTTCTCAAAGAATCTGGTCCGAATTGAGAATTTTCAGTGATACATATCTTGAAGGTGTCACGCCTGAATTAGTTGTTCTGTATAATATTTCAGTTAAAGACCGGCATGAAATATATATTGGAGCCGGTGGGTAATAAATGCTCTTTCCGGTATAGTGTTGCCTGTAGGATTACAATTCAGACCACTTGAAAATTTCAAGAGATTTTCAATTCAAATAGAGTTTGAGCCGACATTTGACCTGGGGAGTGAGGATTTAGCTTTTTAAGTTCTGCAGGGATAAGATATACTTTTGGCAAAAGCAAACAGTGATACACTTAAAAATTTATATCAGAATAACATGGCAGAAATAAAAACCAAACAGCACGATGCAGATGTTTATGAATTTATAAACTCGTTTGCTGATACTGAACAAAAACGAAAGGATAGTTTTGAATTATTAAATACTGATGCGGGAAATTGCAGGTTTTGAACCTAAAATGTGGGGACCGACAATGATAGGATTTGGCAGTTATCATTACAAATCAGAAAGAAGCAGGCAGGAAGGAGACTGGTTTCTGGTGGGTTTTTCACCCCGGAAAGCAGCAATTTCGCTGTATGTCTATACAGGCACTGAGGAGCATGAGTATCTTGTTAAAAGACCTGGGAAAATATAAAATGGGGAAAGCCTGCATTTACGTCAATAAATTATCTGATATCAATCAGGAAGCTCTAAAAGAGTTAATGAAAAAAACTATTGAATACTTACAATCGAGGTATAAAAAATAATATCAGAATAAATATGTGAAACAGAAGCCGGAACCAGGATGAATTATATTTGCATCATTGTAAAACAAAACTGAGAAACATTATGAAGACAATAATAAAAAGGATTATCGACACTGGTAACTATCCTGATAATATTTCATTTTCGCTGTTGTTTATCAGGATTATTGTTGGTGTTTTTTATGCTTACTCATGGTTATGGTAAATTTTTAATGCTGACAGGAGATGGACAGGTTCAATTTGCGGATCCGATAGGAATTGGAGAAACAGCTTCATTAATACTGGCTGTTTTTGCTGAATTTATTTGTTCCATATTACTGATTCTTGGCGTGGCAACACCTCTTTCAGCACTTCCGCTCTTAATTACAATGCTGGTAGCAGCATTAATTGTTCATGCACCTGATCCTTTTACGCGTAAAGAATTGCCACTTCTTTACGCAGCTGTCTATCTGGTAATTGCCATAGCCGGAGCTGGAAAATATTCATTCGATAACTGGTTATTTAAAAAGCTGAAGTAAATCAAAAATTGGGAAAATATTTTTTTGAACTATTATCACTTTGCGCAATTCCATCTGGAATAATGAAATCAGACGTTTTAAAGGAAACACGATCTCAATCAGGCAGTGCACCAAAAATGCCTGTTTTGTTTCTCGGTCATGGCAGTCCGATGAATGCAATCGAAGAGAATGAATTTGTTGATGGGTTCAGGAACATAGGAAAATCAATACCGAAGCCGGATGCCATCCTTTGCATTTCGGCTCATTGGGAAACACGTGGTACTTTTGTTACAGCTATGGAGCAACCTGAAACAATCCATGATTTCGGAGGTTTCCCAAAAGCCCTTTATGACGTGCAGTACCCGGCACCGGGTAACCCTGAACTTGCGGACAGGATCAAATCATTAATAACGTAACCAAAAAATTGAATCAGACTATAAATGGGGCCTCGACCACGGTGCCTGGAGTGTAATTAAGCACCTTTACCCTAAGGCGGATATGCCTGTTGTACAGATGAGCCTTAATTATTCCCAGTCGGCCGGATACCATTACCATTTGATGAAAGAATTGAAATCGCTTCGAAAAAATGGAATACTGATAATCGGAAGTGGCAATATGGTTCACAACTTGCCTTTAGTGGCCTGGGATAAATTTGATTCCGATAATTTTGCTTTCGATTGGGCTCTGGAAGCCAGCGAAAAAATGAAAAAATACATACTCAGCGGAGACTATAAAAATCTTATCAACTACCATTCTCATGGTAAAGCATTTGAACTTGCAATACCAACCCCCGAACATTACCTTCCCCTGTTATATGTTATGGCATTAAAAGAAGAAAATGAGGATGTGAAATTGTTTAATGATAAAGCTGTGGCAGGTTCAATAACAATGACATCAGTGAAAATAGGGTGAAGAATTTACGGGATTATTTGTATTATTGATAAAAATTAAATAATGAAAACTGCAATAACTAAATTCAGCATTCTGATTGTATTTGTAATTTTTTTCGGATGTTCATCAGGTGTTCAATCCCCTCTGCATGAAGAGAAACCGGTGAAAAACGATTATTATGTGGCAGCATATATCTGGCCATCGTGTCACGATGATTCCCTGGGCAGGGAGAAACTGTGGTCTGAAGGCACCGGTGAATGGGAAGTTATCAAAAAGGGTAATCCACGTTTTGAAGGACACTATCAGCCACGTCAGCCGCTATGGGGTTACGAGCTGGACAATGATCCTGAAGTGGTCGAAAAATGGATCGATGTAGCTACAGAACATGGTGTAAATGTATTTGTATACGACTGGTACTGGTATGAAGGTGGTCCCTACCTGGAAAGCGCCCTTAACGATGGTTTCCTGAAAGCTGGGAACAACGAAAAAATGCAGTTCTATATCATGTGGGCCAATCACGATGTAAAGTACAATTATTGGAATTATCACCGCTACAAAGACAATACTGATATCCTGTGGAACGCAAAAGTGGACTGGAAAAATTATCAGATAATTGTGGACAGGGTCATAAACCAGTATTTTAAACAACCCAACTATTTTAAAATCAACGGCGAACCGGTATTTTCAATTTTCAGCATAGGTAAATTGCTTGAAAGCTTTAATAACAGCGCGGAAGAAGCGCGGAAAGCTCTTGATTATTTCCGCGATGAAGTGAAAAAGGCCGGTTTCCCAGGATTGCATATCCAGTGGAACCAGGGAGGCGGATCAGTCATGTCTGAAGAGGCTGCCGCAAGATTTGTAAACAATGTGAAAACAATGGGATTCAATAGTGTTGCTATGTACAATATGGGTGGAACCAATGAAGATTATATCGTGTATGGAACCAATTCAATAAAGATAAGAGAACAAATGGACGCCATTCTCGATGTGCCGGTTTTCCCATGTGTATCAATAGGCTGGGACGATACACCGCGTTTCCCTGCAAAAGGCATGAAAGATGTTGTACACTATCATAACACCCCTCAGAGTTTTGCAACCCTTCTTTCCAAAGCAAAAAAATATGCCGACAGCCATCCGGAACAACCAAAGCTTATAACAATCAACGCATGGAATGAATGGGTGGAAGGAAGTTACCTGCTGCCCGATATGTTAAACGGATTCGGCTATCTCGAATCAGTGAAGGAAGTGATACTTGACGGAAAGTACGACAGGTATTAAGAGGTTTTCACACAGATGATCCTTTGAAATCAGTTTAATACAGATCAATACCAGAAACATGTTCAGTTATAAAAAATTTCAGCTAGGATGGGTAATTTTAATTACTTTCACAATTGTCATGGTTCTATTGACACTGTCTTATATAAAGCAGTGGGGTACAAATCCCCTTGACAAGGGCGGTTATATTTTCATGATGTTGTTGTTCGGATCTCTCCTGCTGATGTTCTATGGTATGACAGTAATCATTACTGACAGCCAGATCCTGATCAGGTTAGGAATAGGGATGATCACCAGAAAGATAAATCTGTCAGAAATAATTTCAGTCGATACAAAAAAATATCCTGCTTATTTCGGATACGGGATCAGGATCACTCCCGGAGGTATTCTTTATAATGTAAATGGCAGACATGCAGTTGAGATAAGACTGAAAAACAAAAAAAATGTTATCTGGATAGGTACGAACGACTGGGAAAATCTGAAGACTGTCATAGAGGGAGCCATAAGAAAAAGGTAAAATGAAATACTTCGTTTCAGCTGTTCTGGTTTTTTGTTCCTTGTATCTGAATGCACAAAAACCATCTACCACAGTCACAACCGATAAAAAGGCTGTACTGGTCCCTGACTCGCTGACAAAGACTTCAGCCGGTATAGCAAATTACATAACAACTAATTTTTTATCACAAAAAGAAAAAGCCGGAGCGATCTTTGTCTGGATAACAAATAATATCAGTTATGATATTGAAAATGCCTTTGCAATCAATTTCTATGCAAACACAAACCAGATAATTGAAGAAGTTCTCAGAACCCGGAAAGGAGTATGCATGCACTATGCAGAACTCTTCAGTGATATTGCCCTGAAATGCGGATTGAATTCATTTGTAGTTAACGGCTATACAAAACAAAACGGATTTGTAGATTATATGCCTCACGCATGGTGTGCCATCGAGATCGACTCTGAATTGTCATTAATTGATCCGACATGGGGATCGGGTTATGTCAAAAATGCCAGATTTGTTAAGCAGATGAATGATTATTACTTCATGACTTTACCTGAATTACTGATCAAATCGCACATGCCTTTCGATCCTCTGTGGCAACTCCTGAATTATCCGATAACTAACCAGGAATTCTATGAAGGAAAATTCAACATCAATAAGAATAAGCCATATTTCGACTATAATGACACGCTGCAGAAATATATAAAACAAACGGATATCGAAAAGCTTGTATCCTCAACAAGGAGGATTGAACAGAACGGCGTCAGGAACTCAATGATTTTTGACAGGCTTCAGCATAATAAGAGGGAAATAGAATATATAATAAAGAAACAGGAGGTAGACCGTGTGAATGAATCGGTAGCCGTCTTCAACGAGGCAGTAAACCTGTATAATGACGGCATTAACAGACTAAATGAATTTATAAGGTACAGGAACAACCAGTTCAACCCCAAAAAAGGTGACCCTGAGATCCGGCAAATGCTGCAGGAGCCGGAGAATGAATTAAATGATGCACGAAAAAAATTAAATGAAATAAAATATACTGATTCCAATGTTGCCACATCAGTCTTACAACTGAACAAATCGCTCGATGAGGCAGTGACCAATCTCAATGAACAGAAAGTATTTCTGAATAAATACTTTAACACCTCTAAGGTCTTAAGAAAATCACTTTTTTATAAATATACCTGGATGGGGATACCTGTTGGCAGATAATATCTTTTTATAAAATTACACCTCCGGTAAAAATTACACTTCACTTATTAAGAATTAATCATGGAAAGAATCAAAATTTTTAAAGGATCTCCTGTTTTCGGGAAGTTTTATATCATTTTCGGTTCACTGTTTGCCCTGTTGGGCATAATTGTAACTGCAAAGAATCTTTCGGGAGGGTTCGACACACGACTAAACGGCGGTGACTGGGCTTTTGCACTTTTTATAATCCAGGGTTTGCTCCTGGCAATCATGGGCTGGTCGTTCATAATGAATAAAAAATACTATATTGAATGGGATAACAGGGAAATAAGGTATTTACTTCCTTATACAAAAAAAACTGAAGTTGTAAAACTGGATGAGATTGAATCGGTTAATATAAAACTCTTTGAGGTTGAACTGAAACTGAAAAACGGGTCAAAGAATATAAAACTCGACAACCTCGAATTTGAAGATATCAGAAGGATCAAGGAAAGATTCGGGGAATTTAAAATTGAAAAACATTGAAATCAAAGCATAACAGGACCAAACGGAAATAATAATTATTTAAATTACATAATTCAAATACCTTGTAATCTTTGTTTTATGAATTAAACAGATAAAAAATGTACCCCGAAATTTTCGCCAGATTTTATGATCTCATCTACCACCAGATGAGGGATCATGTGGATCTTGATTTTTTTCTTGATGAAATTGACCACACCGGAGGAAAGATACTTGAAGCTGGCTCCGGTACAGGGAGATTATTTATAAGTGCACTTTCCCGGGGGGCTGATATCTACGGGATCGACATCAGCGAATCCATGCTTAACGTCCTGAAGAGTAAAATCACTCCCGATCAATATTTCAGGGTAAGTCTGCAGAATATCCTGGATTTCCGGTTTGATTTTAAATTTGATCTGATAATTGCACCTTTCAGGGTAATAATGCATATTGAAGATAAGAAGGATCAGCTCAGGGCAATAAATAATGTTTATGATCACCTGAAGGATGGTGGCAGATTCATTTTTGACATTTTTATTCCCGACCTGAACCAGCTTATTAAAGGGTTAAAGGATGTTGTGGATTTTAAAGGCGAGTATGAACCCGGCAGGAAAGTCAGAAGAATAGTCTCCACAACCCCTGATCTGATAAATCAGATTATAAATGTCAATTTCCGTATGGAGTGGGATGAAAATGATATTTATAAAACCGAAGATTGGAAAGTACCCCTGAGGTACTTCTTCAGATTCGAACTTGAACATCTTGTTGAACGGTCAAAATTCAGGGATTATAAAATTGCGGGTGATTATCATGGCAGCGAACTCAATAACAACTCGAAGGAATTTATAGTCATTTGTACAAAATAATAATCCCAACTCTAAGTACTCCAAACTCTAATTACTCTAAGTACTCTAATTACTCTAAGTACTTTGAAACTATAAGTACTCCAAACTTTAAGTACTCCAAACTTCTTTTCTTATCTTTGCACCCTAAACTAAAAACTGAAAAAATATGAGCATGTTTTGCAACCAGTGTCAGGAAACTGCAAAGAACACAGGATGTACAATTAATGGTGTCTGTGGTAAAAAAGAAGAGACCGCAAATATTCAGGATCTGCTGATATTTGCATGCCAGGGACTTGCCTTTGCCACCATTGAAGGAAGAAAGAAAGGGATTGATACGAATGCTGAAAGCAAACATATAGCCAATTCCCTGTTCATGACAATCACAAATGCCAATTATGATGACAAGTCACTAAATCAGGCAATTAAGGATTGTATTAAATACCGTGATGGTCTGAAAAGCAAAATTACTGTCAGCGATAAACATGATTCAGTTACATGGAATGCCACAGGAGATCAGGAGTTCAATGAGAAAGCCAGGCTTGTAAGCACTTTATCCTATGATTCCAATGAGGATATCCGTGCATTAAAGCAATATGCATTGTTCGGTATCAAGGGTGTGTCAGCCTATGCCGAGCATGCCTTCAACCTTGGGTTTGAAGATCCGGAGATCTTTGATTTCATGGAACAGACCCTTGTTATGATAACAAAACCGATGGATCTTAACGGGATGCTTGACTGGGTAATGCGTACGGGAGAGTGTGGTGTAAAAGTGATGGCATTGCTCGACAAAGCAAATACCTCGACCTATGGTAATCCGGAGATCACTAAAGTCAATATCGGAACCCATAAGAATCCCGGGATACTTGTCAGCGGGCACGATCTGAAAGATCTGGAACAATTGCTTATCCAGAGTGAAGGAAAGGGTATCGATATTTATACCCATTCCGAAATGCTTCCTTCACATGCGTATCCTGCATTTAAAAAATACAAGCATCTTGTCGGTAATTATGGCAATGCATGGCACAGACAGCTTGATGAGTTCGAGCCCTTCAACGGGCCGGTGCTTTTCACAACGAATTGCCTCATACCTCCACGGAAAAGTACAACCTATAACGACAGGATATTTACAACAGGAGCTACCGGGATGCCGGGATGGAAGTCCATCGATAATAAGCTCCCCAACGGCCAGAAAGACTTTTCGGAAATCATTGAGCTTGCAAAGACGTGTCAGCCTCCGAAGGAAATTGAAAATGGCGAGTTAACAATTGGTTTTGCACATAATCAGGTACTGGCCCTGGCAGACAAGGTTCTTGCAGCAGTGAATTCCGGTGCAATAAAAAAACTTGTCGTAATGTCGGGTTGCGACGCACGTCAGAAAAGCCGTGAATACTATACCGAATTTGCAAAACAGCTCCCAAAGGATACCGTAATCCTTACATCAGGCTGCGCAAAATACCGCTATAACAAACTGAATCTTGGCGACATCAACGGTATTCCCAGGGTTCTCGATGCAGGCCAGTGCAATGATTCATATTCATGGGCATTTGTGGCTCTTAAACTCAAAGAGGTGCTGAACCTTGATGATATTAACAAGCTTCCTATTGTTTTCAATATCGCATGGTACGAACAAAAAGCGATCATTGTTCACCTCGCATTGCTTTACCTCGGAATAAAGAATACCCACATCGGACCTACACTTCCCGGCTTCATGACGCCCAACGTCATTAAAGTTGTTCAGGAAAAGTTCGGAGTACAGGTAAATACAACCGTTGAGGAGGATATGAAAATTTTCGGACTTAACTAAAGATTAATACGTTAACAAGTATTGATCGGAATTCTTATTCAGATCTCATCATGATTCTTTAATTCCATCTTTCCCTCCTTTTAAACACCAAGGAGAGGGTTTTATTTATAAAATATGACGTTAAAGCAAATTTCTCATTCCGGTCACATCAGCGGTCAAACAATTCCTCCAGGCGACTACATTGCTGCCCTTGACAATACAAGCAAGGAATATAAAACCGGCGATACTGTTATAACAGCTCTCCAGCCATCCACTGTCCAGTTCCGGAAGAATGAGCTGACACTCATTATCGGACCATCCGGCTCTGGCAAAACCACTCTCCTTTCCCTTCTCGGTTGTGTTATTTATCCGACTACAGGTGATGTTTGGGTAAAAGGAAATCATGTCAACAAATTAAATGAGGCAGAGCTGGCAAATCTCAGGCTTAATAATATTGGCTTTGTTTTTCAGAATTTTAATCTCCTGTCACCTCTGACTGCACTGGAAAATGTGATGCAACCGCTTAAACTTATGAAACTTCCGACTGGTGTCGCAAAGAAGAAAGCTATGGATGCGCTTGAAATGGTAAACATGAGCGACAGACTCAAAAGTCTCCCGAAACAGTTATCAGGCGGCCAGCAGCAAAGAGTAGCCATAGCAAGAGCACTTGTTTCAGATCCATCACTCATCCTGTGTGACGAGCCAACTGCCTCACTCGATACAAAAAGCGTGGCGATAGTGATGCAGGAACTTAAATCTCTGGCCAAAAACGGAAAATCTATTGCAGTGGTGACACATGACAACAGGCTGAAACAGTTTGCCGACCGGATAATCTACGTACATAACGGGTTCGTATCAGAAGAACCACCTGAAGATGAAATACTTAATTAATAACTATATGAGAATTAATAAAACGCTCTGTATAATAATATTAATGCTGGTAACATTTTCGTGTAGCAGCAAAAAAGCGGAAAATACTCCTGACACCCGGCTTACTGATGAAACAAATACTGTAATGAGTCAGATAAGCCAGGTTGTGGGTCTCGGGAAAATTGAGCCGGAAACAAAAATATTGTCACTTGCCTCAGGCAGCGGAGGGATCATTTCCGGGATCCTGAGGAGTAACGGCGACAGGGTAAAAGCCGGGGAGACAATAATTATTCTTGATTCAGAAACGGAAAGAAATAATCTTGAATTGATCCGGAACAGGATAAATACACAGGAAAGCCAGGTTGAACTTGACAGGTACTCCATCAGAGAGTCTGAACTCAGGCTTGACAATAAGAAAAGACTTCTGGAAAGCAGCCGGGAATTATTGAAGAACGGCGCTGAAACAAGCCGGAATCTCGATGATCTTGAGACGGAAGTTATGTTACTGGACGCAGGATTACTTAAAAGCAGGGCTTCCCTATCAATTAGTGATTCAAAACTGAAGGAGCTCAGAACAGAATTACGCAAAGCGCAGATCGACCTGGACAGGAGAAACCTGAAAGCCCCGGTTGATGGAACTGTGCTTAACATTATGGTTACGACAGGCAGTTCTATAATTCAGTTTAGCGAATTCTGCGAATTTGCCCCGGACGGAAAGACAATTGCCCGGTGTGAAATTGATGAAATGTTCGCCGACAGGGTAAAGGAAGGACAGAGTGCGGAAATCACTCTTGTAGGAAATAGTGCCGTCATTGCAGCCGGGAAAGTAATAAGGACAGCCCCGTATCTTAAAAGAAAATCGCTGTTTTCTGAACTACCTGGCGACAGGGAAGACCGGAGGGTCCGCGAAGTCTGGATAATGCTCGATGACAATGCCGGCCTGCTTTTCAACATGCAGGTGGAATGTAAAATCACAATCTGAAAAAACATGCTGAAGACAGCTTATAATTTCCTGAAATACGATAAACCGAAAAGCATCGGCGTAATTATCGGTATTGTTATCTGCATATTTCTCATCGGTCAACAGATTGGAATACTGTCCTTTCTGACTGGTTTGATGGGCGGACTGATCGAGAATTCTGACACAAAAAATGCACAGATATGGGTTGTGGATAAAATAACAATTAATGTAAACGAGCTTGCAAAACTCGATGAAAGCCTTGTGAGGGAGGTAAGGAGTGTTGAGGGAGTTAAATCTGCATCCCCCTTTGTTCTGACAGGTGCAATCGCATCTTTTTCAAGCGGGAAGACAGCTCCTGTCAATATTATCGGAAGCGATCCGCCTGATTTTGTTGCAGGTCCAAAACCTGAAAAGATAGGGAAAGGCAATATTTACGACCTTGTCCAGGATAATGCGATATCTGCCGATTTTTTTGATGCATCAACATTTGCCAATTCAACTGATATTGGTACCGAACTTGAAATTAACGGGAAAAGGGCATTTATAAAGCTCCAGACCAGGGATGCACGTGGCTTCGGAGGTTCATACTTTTACACAACTCTCTCCAAGGCAAGGTCTTACGGAAATTTCCCCGTAGATAAAGTAAGCGCAATAGCAGTAGGTATTGCGGATGGATATACAGCTGATCAGGTGCGGGATAACATAAATAATACCCTCCCCAGCATAAGAGCATGGAAGACAGAGGATCTGAAATCATCAACTGTAAAGTTCATCGTTGCCAGCTCCAACATTGGAACAAGCATAGGATCTTTGGTTGTATTTGCAATTATAAGCGGGTTTTTCATCATCGGACTGACATTATATTCTTCGGCTATTGACAGGTTGAGAGACTACGGTACATTAAAAGCCATCGGAGCAACCAACAGATATATTACAAGACTTATCCTGACTCAATCACTTATCACTGCAACCCTTGGTTTTCTGATTGCATGGTTTCTTCTTGTCGGCTTCCAGAAAGGAGTGGCAAATGCCGGACTGCTCTTCAGTCTTTCCCCGTCTCTGCTGATAAGCCTTTATCTCCTGACTCTAATTATTTCAACCGGGAGCGCCCTGTTCTTTTCTATCAGAACTATCGGCAATGTTGAACCTGCTTCAGTATTCAGAAATTAATACAGTCATCATGAACAAGAGTATCATATTAACCATATATTTTCTTTTGGCCAGTACGGGTATGCTAATTTCACAACCGGCAGCTTTAACTGAGTCACTCACATTCGACCAGGCAATAGCAACAGCCATACAGAATAATCCTGAGCTTAAGATTAAGGATCTTGACAGACTAATAGCTGCGGAACAATATAATGAGGCAAAGTTAAGAATGGTGCCCCAGATCTACGGCAGATATGATCTCCAGAGGAATCTCATAATCCCTTCGACACTGGTTCCTCTGGGTCAGTTCAATCCTCAGATCCCGGCTGATGAACTTACCCCTATTAAATTCGGCACAAACTGGGTATCAATTGCCGGTTTGTTTGCTTCGGTAAAAATCTTCGACCCTCAGATAACAGGCGATATAAAGGAGAAAAAAGCATCACTTGCATTGAGTGATGTTGAAAGAAAGATAACGCAGACTGACCTTGAGACCGAAACCGGAAAAGCTTATGCAAACTGCCTTCTTTCGCTCGAACAACTCAGATTTGCAGCCGATGATACTCTCAACAGCTATAAACAAATGAAGGAATCCCGGCTGAATTTTAACTCAGGGATCCTTAAGCAGACCGATCTCAACCAGGCAATAATAAATCACAGCAGTTCCCTGAGCAGGCTCAATGAAGCAGAAAAAATATGGATCGATTCCCGTAAAACGCTTTTCTACTGGATGGGGATAGGGGAAAATGAAAATCAGTCAGTAATCCTGAGTGATTCACTCGATCTTCTGATAAAAAAGTTAAACAGTTCTGAAAATGGAGAAAACGATATGAGATCTTCACTTACTTACGAGAGACTTAATGCCATAAACAACATCGACAATATCAGGTTGAAAAATGTCAGATCGGGATTTCTGCCGGTGATCTCTTTAAACGGACTTCTGTCAACCGATTACTATAATAATCAGCTCCGGCTGGGTGACGGTACTTACTGGTTCGGGAACAGCAATATAAATCTATCGCTGCATGTTCCGATTACCGAGGGCATAGAAAGGACCAGGAGAATAAAACAGCAGAAATACAGGATTGAAGCAAACATGGAGGAGCTTAATTCAGCCCTCAATAAGAAACAACTTGACATAATGAGAGTTACAGACAATGTCAGGTTTTATGGGAAGGAGATAATTACAAAAAAATCGAATCTTGAGCTTGCAAGGGAAAATTTTAATGCCTCATTCAGTTTATTTACTGAAGGGCGGATTTTGCCCTCGGGACTTGCCGAAGCGGAAATTTCATATAAGCAGGTAAAAATTGACTACCTTAAGGCCCTGTTTAATTACCTCGATTCACTACTTGAACTTAAAAGGATAATCAGATCATAAGAAATAAAGAATTATGCATGCAATAAAAGTCGGGGACGCAATACCCCACTTCTCTCTTCCGGATCAGGACGGGAAGGAATTTGATATAAGCAGTGTGATGGGCAAGAAAAAGCTTGTGATCTTTTTTTATCCCCAGGATGGAAGCCTGAACTGTACCAGGGAAGCCTGTTACTTCCGGGATATGTCGGAGGCTTTTGAAGAAACTGATGCTGTGATTATCGGAATCAGCGCCCAGTCAGTGGAAAGTCATAAAAACTTTGCAGACGCCAACAAACTCAATTATACAATTCTCAGTGACGAAAACAATATTGTGAGAAAACTTTTCGGAGTACCCTCAAGAGCTTTCGGACTGATACCGGGTCGTGTAACTTATGTAGCTGACAAAAAAGGCATTGTAGTCTTTATCATTGATTCACAAACTGATACACAAAGGCATGTTGATGAAGCGCTCAAGATAGTCCTGGTTTTGAAAAAAAACGACTAATTTACAGGCACTATATTTGTGATATTCAGAATCTAATCAATTGAAAAAAATCAAAAATTGACCTAACTTTAATAATTCATAAACTTTGTGTATCCTTTATGAAATCCTTAGTTCTTTGTGGTTAGACAAGAATGGTAAAATAACCACAAAGTATCACTAAGGTAATCACTGAGTAACACAAAGGAATATAGTGAATTATGAATTTCTATGAATTAAACAGACTAAACCGAGATGGAAATATTTATCCTGGCAGTTCTGATCCTGCTGAATGGCTTTTTCTCTTTATCCGAAATCGCACTCGTTTCAAGCAAACGATCGCGACTTGAACAATATTTGACTGATGGAAGGAAGGGAGCAAAAACTGCATTGCGGTTACTTGAAAACTCGGGTAATTTCCTTTCTGCAATACAGGTAGGAATAACCTTCATTGGTATTATAACCGGTTATTACGGGGGGATAAACCTTGCAGACGATGTGACACCACTTTTCGAAAGGTTAGGATTTCTGAAGGGATCTGCAGATGAAGTTGCTCTTGCAATCACGATCATTATCATAACCTATTTTTCAATTGTAATAGGAGAACTCGTTCCCAAAACAATTGCTTTAAGCAATCCGGAAAAAATTGCCATAAGGACCGCTCCGGTCATCTCGTTTATTAGCAAATTCTTTTACCCTTTCATCAAATTCCTTTCTTCCTCCACTATGCTCACAGTAAAGCTACTGGGCATTACCAGGAAAAGTGAACCCGTAACTGAAGCTGAGCTCCGGCAGATGATAAAGATTGCATCAAGGGAGGGAGTGATAGAAAAAGACCAGAACAGGATCCATGAAAAAGTTTTTTATTTTTCCGATAAAAGGGCAAAACATATTATGACCCACCGCACTGAGGTGGAGTGGATCAACCTTAAAAAATCTGAAGAATCAATCAGGTCGGAAATACTTGCAACCCGTCACAGTAAAATACTGTGCTGTAATGGTTCTCTGGAAAATTTCGTCGGGGTCCTCTTAATAAAAGATTACCTGATAGCCCTTAATTCCGGCAAAGCAGTAAAAATCCCGGATCTTCTTGTTCAGCCACTGATACTTCCTGACAGTTCTGATGCACATAATGTACTGGATCTCTTCAAGAAAAAACTAACACAGTTCTGCGTTGTTGTTAATGAGTACGGAAGCTTTGAAGGCATTATTACCCTTCATGATATAATGGAAAACATACTCGGCGATCTTCCGGAAGAAGGAGAACCATATGAACCTGATATCTTCATAAGAGATGATAAATCCGTACTTGTTAACGGCGATGCTCCGGCAGAAATATTAGACGGAATTATTGAAGGTTTTACAATCGATTTTGAAAAGGTCGACTATTCAACAGTAGCCGGATTTGTTTTCAGCAGAATCAACAAAATCCCGCAAATTGGCGATAAAACAGAATATGCCGGTTATTCTATCGAGATAGTTGATATCGATGGCAACAGAATTGATAAGGTATTGATAAGAAAATTACCATAGGCATTTTCTCCGCAAACCCTTCAATCGTATCTTAACGCCTTTTTGCCTCTGCTCCTCATAACCGTTAACTTAAAGGAGTTATTGGGATAAAAGTTTCCCCTCCTTTTTTTAAGGAGGGGTGGCCAGACAACGAAATCATCTAACGTACAGAAATATAAATGGTCTGGCCGGGGTGGTTGATTTATTTCTGAGAAATAAGTCCACTTCAACTGAATCCGTTTCAACCACCCCGGCCGGGAAAGCAGAAATGTAAACATTTCAAAATCAGCAATCCCGGCCACCCCTCCTTTAAAAGTAGGGGAAACTTATTTGTTTATTAACCAGTTATTATGCATATTAAGACCTGAAAACTGAACAACCAAAGAAGATTTTCACGATATTTGAAATTGATTTCCCCGCACCCATTAAGAATATTTTTATCAAAATATTTCAGATGATTAAAAAACTTATTTTCCCGGCGAAACTTTCCCTTGTATTCCTGACAACCCTGATTGTTTTTTCCTGTGCCGTTAATCCGGTCACCGGGAAAAGACAGATCATGCTTATGTCAGAAGAGCAGGAAATACAGATGGGGATAGCCTACGATCCCCAGGTAGTTGCAACTTTTGGGGAATACAGAAGTGACAATATTCTGAACTTCCTTGCGGCAAAGACAAAGGAAATGGGAACAATTTCCCACAGGCCCAACCTCCAGTATCACATTAAGATCCTTGATTCCCCGGTAGTAAATGCTTTTGCTGTTCCGGGAGGATACATTTATCTTACCCGCGGTATCCTGGCCCAGTTGAATAACGAAGCGGAGCTCATGGGTGTTGTCGGCCATGAAATGGGTCATATAACAGCCCGCCATTCTGTAAGCCAACAGTCCAAACAGCAACTTGGTCAGCTATTACTGATTGGAGGAATGATCGCATCGGAGAAATTTGCCCAGTATGCAGAATATGCACTTCAGGGAATGCAACTTCTTTTCCTGAAATTCAGTCGCGACGATGAACGGCAGGCCGATGCACTGGGAGTTGAATACTCTTCAAAAATAAAATATGATGCTCATAAAATGGCCGACTTTTTCAATGTGCTTAATAAAATGAGCTTGGCCGAAAGCGAGGGAGGTGTACCTACTTTCCTTTCAACGCATCCGGATCCGGGCGATCGCTACAACACCGTAAATCAATTATCTACGGAATGGCAGTCGCAACTGGGCTCCTCTGACTGGAAGGTTAACCAGGACAGCTACCTTCAAATGATTGACGGTATAATATATGGTGAAGATCCGAGGCAGGGTTTTGTTGAAGGAAATACATTTTATCATCCTGAGCTGAAATTTAAATATACCTACCCTGCAGGGTGGAAATATGAGAACACACCAACCCAGGTAAACATGGGGCCGGAGGATGGAAAAGCTCTGATGGTATTTACACTCTCCCGTCAGAAAACGCTTCAGAACGCAGCTGACACTACTCTGCAGCAACTTGGACTGACACTTCTGGAAACAAAAAACACAACTGTAAACGGAATGCAGGCAAAGGCCACAATAGCCAGACAGGTTAACCAGGACCAGCAGTCAGGGCAGCAGACATCCAATATGGTGCTTACTTATTTTATCCAGTACAGCCCTTACATTTATGTATTCCATGGCGTATCGGCTGAAGCTGATTTCAATGCATATTTCAAAATGATGGAATCATCAATGCTTACATTTGCGAGACTTACGGATCCGTCGAAGATAAATGTTAAACCCACCAAATTACTTGTAAGAAAGGTTCAGAAAACTTCTACACTAGGTAATGCCCTGACCTCATACAATGTACCTCAGGCAAAGCTGGAGGAAGTTGCCCTGCTCAACAACATGGAACTGACCAGTACAGTACAGGCCGGTAAGCTGATCAAGGTGATAGGACAATAATTAATACTGATAAATATGGAATATTATAATTTTGGCCCGGCAGGAAAACCTCCGGATTGGAAGAAATACCTGCCCTATTACAAATATATCATATCGGCCATAGTACTTGTGGTACTTCTTCTGATGACATTTTTCCAGATAAGGCCCGAGGAGGCAGGCGTTATAACCAGGTTCGGCAGGTATATCCGTACTGAGGAGTCCGGACTTCATCTTAAATTGCCAATACTCGAAAGACTTTATAAGGTTGCAGTTGAGAGGCAGCACAAGGAGGAATTCGGTTTCCGCACTTTAAGCAGTAACGTAAGATCAGAATACACAAAATCCGGGACCGCGGATGAATCCCTTATGCTGACGGGTGACCTTAACCTGGCAGATGTGGAATGGGTAGTCCAGTACCGCATTGAGGATCCCTATAAATATCTTTTTAAAGTCAGGGAACCTGTAAACACCATGCGGGATATCTCCGAAGCGATAATGAGACAGATAGTAGGTGACCGGACAGTAAACGAGGTACTTACAGTCGGGAGAGCAGAGATTTCAAGCATTGTGCAACTGGAAATACAGAAACTATGTACAGAATACTTACTTGGAATAAAAATAGAACAAGTGATACTTCAGGATGTAAATCCTCCTGATCCCGTTAAGGATGCGTTTAATGCAGTAAACCAGGCACAGCAGGAAAAAGAAACCCTTATCAACCAGGCCAGATCGGAGTACAATAAGATCATCCCCAGGGCAAGCGGTCAGGCCGAGGAAACAATTCAGAAAGCTGAGGGATATGCCACGGAGCGCGTAAATAATGCACTTGGCGAAGCTACAAGGTTCAATGCGTTGTTCAGGGAGTACATCAAAGCTCCTACAGTCACCAAACAGAGATTGTACCTCGAAACTATGCAGACCGTCATTCCCCGGCTCGGAAACAAGATCATAACCGATGAGGATGGTAATAATGTTCTGCCGCTGCTTCAAATGCAAATGAATAACAAATAATACGGATAATCATGCAATACAAGAAGATAATAATACAACTGGCTGTTGCAATTGTTGCACTGATCCTGATCCTCGAAACCGTTTTCATGGTTAAAGAAACTGAACAGGTAGTAATAACCCAGTTCGGTAAACCAGTGGGTGATGCAAAAACAACCCCGGGACTTAAAATAAAGGTACCCTTCATCCAGAGAAAAAATTATTTTGAAAAAAGATATATGGAGTGGGATGGCGATCCCAACCAGGTGCCTACCAAGGATAAAAAATTCATCTTTGTCGACACCTATGCCCGCTGGCAGATAACCGATCCGCTGCAATTCTTCAAGCGTTTAACTGACGAAAGAGGCGCTCAGTCGAGACTCGCTGATATCCTCGACGGAGAAACCCGTGACTATATAGCAAATCATGATCTTGAGGAAGTTGTAAGATCAGTTAACAGGACACCCATTTCGTCCGGTTCTGTCAGTGAAGAAGTTGGAGATACTCTTGCGGTTATCGAAGAAGGCAGGCTTAAAATCCAGGAAAAGATCCTGGTATCATCAAATCAGAAAGCCAGTGATCTCGGCATCGTAATACTTGACGTACGTATCAAGCGTCTCAACTATGTAACTGAAGTACAGACTCAGGTCTACGAACGAATGAAAAGCGAAAGATTCCGTATAGCCGAGAAATTCAGATCTGAAGGCGCCGGTGAAGCTTCAAAGATCAACGGAGAAAAAGAAAGGGACCTGAAGACCATTCAATCAGAAGCTTACCGTAAGGCAGAAGAGATCAGAGGTCAGGCCGATGCAAGAGCAACCTCAATTTATGCAGGCGCTTATAACCAGTCGACAGCTTCCCAGAATCTTTACACTTTTATGAAATCGATGGAAACATTCGAAAAGACATTTGATACTACAACAACAATCATTCTTTCAACCAGGAGTGAATTATATAAATACCTTATTAACATTAACTAATCCTAATTTCAATAAAATCTTATATGCAAATGAAGCTCCTCCTCGCAATGGTCTGCTGTATTATGATGATCAATCCTCTGTTCGCTCAGAAATATAATATAATTGTTAAGGGCGGCCACGTTATAGATCCTAAAAACAATATTAATGAAGTCATGGATATAGCCGTCAAAGACGGCAGAATAGCCATGGTAGCCAAAAACATTGATCCAAAAGAAGGAATACAGGTAGTGAATGCCGGTGGATTCTATGTAACACCCGGCCTAATCGACATGCATGTACATGTTTATCAGGGCACTAACCTCGATCAGCAATATATGAACGGCCCGGCTTCGGTAACACCTGACGGTTTTACATTCCGCGTTGGCGTTACAACAGTTGTTGATGCCGGATGTGCAGGGTGGAGGACCTACCCCGATTTTAAGAAAAATATCATTGACAGATCACAAACACGTGTGCTGGCCTTCCTCAATATTGTCGGTGACGGAATGAGAGGCGGACCTTTCGAACAGAACCTCAAGGACATGGATCCAAAAGTAACCGGTCAGTATGCAATTAAAAACCGGGAGGAGATTGTAGGGATCAAGCTGGCACACTATTCCGGCCATGAATGGGAACCTACTGACCGGACTGTGGAAGCAGGGAAAATCTCAGACATGCCGGTAATGATCGATTTCGGTGGTGCAGATCCTCCCCTCTCCATCGAAGAACTCTTCATGAAACATCTGCGCCCTGGAGATATTTTCACCCATTGTTTTGCCCAGCTTGCAAACGGCAGGGAGTATGTTGTTGATCCTGTTGCCGGAAAAGTGAAACCATTCGTATGGGACGCGATCAAAAGAGGTATAATTTTCGATATCGGTTACGGAGGAATCAGCTTTGCGTACTCCCAGGGTATCCCGGCTGTAAAAAGCGGATTATACCCCCATGTGATAAGTACCGATTTGCACATTGGCAGTATGAATGCAGCAATGAAGGATCTTCTTACAACCATGTCAAAATTCCTGGCTATGGGAATGGATCTGCAAAGTGTGATCAAAGCAACAACTTCCGAACCTGCACGTGTAATCAAAAAGGAAGAATTAGGCAATCTGTCAGTAGGTTCCGATGCTGACATTACTGTACTGAACCTTAGAAAGGGAAAATTCGGATTATTCGATCATACAGGTTATAAACTGGAAGCCGACAAAAAGTTTGAATGTGAAATGACAATCAGAGCCGGCCGGATCGTTTATGACCTCAATGGTATTGCAAATCCCGTAATAGTATCCGGCAGGAGATAATCTTTTTACAATTAATCCAATATAACCATTGTTAACCATGAATAAATCGAGTGTCATAAAAGTATATTTATTACCCCCTTCCCGGCCTTCCCCCAGGGGGAAGGACACTATTTCCCCCCTGGGGGAAATAAGAAAGGGGGTAAAAAATACGAAATAAGAATTGTAGGATAATTTTTTATTCCTGAACAAACAAAAATTTAATAAATAACACAATTTATCTCACACTTAAATCAAATTATTATGAAAACTGAAAGAAGATCTGCATTAAAGAAAATGTTCGCATCTGTTCTGGGTTTGGCCGGAGCAGGAATGGCAGTAAAAGCCGGAACCGGTATTAGGGAAGAAAAAGAGGCTGATAATATAACAAGCTTCCAGAATGCCCCCCTGTTCTCGGGCCATACCAAGTTCGGTAATCTGGTATTCGTTGCCGGGAAAGGCGCTCATGTAGAACCATTCACCATCAAGGCTCATACCGAGATAGTACTGAAAGAACTTGAGAACGAACTTATTAAAGCCGGTTCCTCTATGGAGAAGGTACTTAAGGTAAACGTTTATCTTAATGATATTGCAGATTACCAGGGCATGAATGAAGCTTATAAGGGTCGTTTCGGAAGCAAGCCTCCCGTGCGCACAACTGTTGCAGTGGCAAAAGGCGGAGTTCCCGGAAATTCGCTCGTCGAGATGGATTGCATAGCTTATATTTAATAATTTATCAGGTATGAAACGCAGAGAAGCCATAAAAGGTCTTGCCATTCTGCCAGTTGCAGGGGCAGTGCTGGGCGCATCTTATCCTATAAGTCCGCTCATTGCTGCTCCTCCAAAACGTGATCTGTTCAGTGAGCTTGGATTAAGGAAGTTCATCAATGCAGCGGGCACCTATACGTTTATGACGGGATCACTTCTCCCGGAAGAGGTTGTTGAAGCTATGGTGGCTGCTTCAAAAGAATTTGTGCTTCTAGATGATGTTCAGGACAAAGTTGGTGAGAGAATAGCTGCAATCTGTCATGCAGAAGCCGCTACGGTAACTGCAGGATGCTGGTCGGCAATGGTTCTCGGTACTGCAGGAGTACTGACGGGAAAAGATCAGAAAAAAATATCACTGCTGCCGGACGTCAGCAGCATGAAATCTGAGGTTATAACCCAGAACAGTCATAACTCGGGCTATGTTCATGCTCTAAAAAATACAGGTGTAAAAATTGTGGCAGTGGAAACTGCTCAGGAGCTTGAAAATGCAATAAATGAGAAGACAGCCATGCTCTGGTTCCTGAATTATGCTGCTCCATCAGGGAGTATTCAGCATCAGGAATTTGTAGCTCTGGGCAAAAAACATAATATCCCCGTAATGATCGATATAGCCGCAGATGTACCCCCGGTTGAAAATCTTTGGAAATACAACGACATGGGATTTGACCTGGTATGCATCTCGGGAGGAAAAGCTTTACGTGGTCCTCAGAGCGCCGGGATCCTGATGGGAAAAAAGGATCTCATCGAAGCGGCAAGACTGAATGCGCCTCCGCGGGGTGGAAATATCGGCCGTGGTATGAAGGTGAATAAGGAAGAAGTTTTCGGTATGTATGCAGCTATTGAAAGATATATCAATATCGATCATGAAAAGGAATGGAAGATCTGGGAAGAACGTGTAGCAGTTATTGAAAATGCTGCCAAAAAAGTAAGTGGTGTAACAACAACTGTCACCGTCCCTCCTATTGCCAATCACACACCCACTCTGACTATTTCGTGGGACATAAACAAGATCAAAGTAACCCGCGAAGAATTCCAGGACAGGTTACGAAAGGGTATTCCTTCTGTTGAAGTGGTTGCAGGGAAGGATAACAGCATAAACATAACGGTTTTCATGCTGGAACCAAAGCAGGAAAAGATAGTTGCAGCACGTATCTATGAGGAGCTGAGCAAAGCTTCGTTATGAAATATATGACCTGATTGTAGCCTGTTAAGGAAGTTATCAGGTATAGATCACCATTTCACGTTCGGCATCCCATCCCATGCCTTTCACGTACATTGTGTACATGCCGGGCTGAGAGAATCCGTCCCAGACGACTTCATGTTTTCCGGGTTCGAGTCCGTCGGCTTTAAGGTGCCATACGACATCGCCGTAACGGTTCTTAATATCTACATATACATCGCTCTCTTCAGGAACATTCACTTCCATTACGATACCGTTCCCGTTATCGGCACCCAGGGCTTTTATTGAGGGCTGGCTGTCGGAAGCGATCTTACCTGTTTTCCATGAAGTGTAATCAAATGGTTCATCAACCATGTGATACTGATCTTCGGTCAGTCCGTCATAATTCTTTCTCATATAGAGAGTGAGCAGAGGTGTACGCTTAAAAGTGTCGAGACTGACCTTTTTAGCCTTTCCGTCCTCCCACAGGTAAACGGGTATGTCAAAAGGATTGAGCACATTGGATACCCCACGTTCGATTCCGATATGGAAGAGTCCGAAATTTCCCGGTTCATGGCCTGCCAGCCAGTGGGCAATGATATCCACCCTGAAAGCATCTTTCCCGAAAATTACGTTATTGCTCATAAAATTCATTGGCTTTCCGTTATGAGGACCACCTGAAAAACCGTCCCCGTCGCGGCCATAAACACCCTCCACTATATTTATCCCTGTCGGAGCAACACTGTAAGCATCGATCATTCTCTGTATCCAGTGTTCCATGAAAATACCGCCACCATAAGGCGGTCTCTCCTGGCGACTTTTCCACCTGGGCATCCCCTGATCTTCATGTTTCTTCTGAAGCTCG
This sequence comes from uncultured Bacteroidales bacterium, assembly GCA_963700275.1. Lineage (GTDB taxonomy): Bacteria > Bacteroidota > Bacteroidia > Bacteroidales > VadinHA17 > LD21. The sequence goes on from CAVOWZ010000020.1 coordinate 72,745, forward strand.
GTTATTCTGTCTATATAATCCGGCTGGAAGAACTTATGATAACGCTGGTCATAGGTCTTGAAAATATCATAATGACCGCCGCAGAACTGATGAAATTTTCTGCCTGTCATTCCCTGCAGATTCTTAATCGCACCGGTTATCCCCATCTGGTGCGATTTTAGCTTGGCGATATTGATAAGGAAAGTATCTTCAGCAGTCATTGGCGCCATAAAACCAACTTCCTTGAAAACCACCCCGTCCACCTTCCTGAATAATATATCCCCTTCTGCCAGATCCCAATAGTCTTTTGAGCTGAGTTCCCTCAGGTCAAAATCATTTCTCTGAGCCATGGCGGTATAACCGGCTGCTTCCCATTGATGGGGACAAGCGCACTCTCTCAGGTAGAATTTTTCAGGACCAAAATTTTTCACCGATTTCAGGAATCCTTCAATAAAATTCAGATCTGTGGTTATTCCCAGCTGAGAATCTGGATTTTTCGGATCGATTCTTCCTGTACATGTCCAGTTAGGCTTGCAGGTTATCCTTGTTGATGAAGGGTAGCCTTTCCCGTCAGTGGTTCTGATGAACATCTCTCCTGCCAGCTTAAATGCGGCATCATGAATTGCCTGCCTGTCATTGGGAGCAGAGGCTGATGTCAGATTAATAAAAACAGCTTCAGGATGTTCCTTAATAAAAGGATGAAGGTCAAAACCCTGACCGCTCATCCCGTAAGCACCTGAAACAGGATTGTATGCCGGATTAATAAGTCCCATTACTCCTGCTGCTGAAGAGACTTTAATGAAGTCGCGTCTTTTCATGAATTTTCTTCTATATTTATTTCAATTTAGATTTCTGTATTTATATTAACATCTGTAAGCCTGATATGTTTACCCACTCCTGAGAAATTCACGTCAGGTTGCAAGCGGTTGGCCTTTGGGAAATCTGATCTGTCTTCTGGCTCCCCTGTAATTATTACGGCTTGCTTTAAAGCTTGCATTAATATATTCACCCATATAAATTTGTCCGGTAATTGTATCTCCCGAGAGAGTTCCCGAGAATATGAACGGTACATTATCAGCTATCATGCGTTCAGAGCTGCTAAGTTTAACAAGGTCTCCCTCGATGGTACCAACCATTTCCCGGAATGAAAAATCTCCCTTATGGGAACCCTGTATCCAGTTACCATCCTGTTCAAGAATAAAAGTGTGCTGACTCCTGCTGCTGTAGAACTCAATATCGACAGTCCATCTCCCGGTAATATCCCCGGCAGGAGGAGCCATTTCTTTTGGTTTCGGATATTGCTTTGACAGCAGTTCAAATATCCGGTCAGCAGCGATCTTATCATTTCCGGGCTGCATCTGGCCGGATGTCACACGTAACGAAGTTGTCTTTTCCTGTTCATTATTTCCACTGTGAACCGCAATTCTTGGTTTGGTTTGTGCAAGCATCTCCGCGATCTCAGGCCCTGTAATATTAAATTTTGCTGGATCCCATGAAATGAGTATCCAGGGGCTCCTGTTATTAAGGTCGGTTGGTTCCCTTAATGTAACCTTTACTCCGTTGATCGCCGAAACACGTTTGGTAATTGTATCAAGATATCCCATCCATGTTCTGTATTTCTCCTCATGATCACGCTTGACCCAGGCCTCGACAGCTGCCAGCATTCCAAGCATTTCCTCCTTACCGACTTTATTGTCCCGTCCTGTCCCATGATGTGGTGAACTGGCCTGCCATGCCGACATCAGGATATCTTTCCTTCCCAGGAGTAATCCTGCGCACTGAGGGCCGCAAATAGCTTTCCCTCCGCTGTAGGCCACAACGGTGGCTCCTGCCTGAAGATGAACATTCGGTATCGTAAGGTCTTCAGCTGCAGCATCAACAAGAAATGGTATGTTTAACGGCTTTGCAAGAGCGGCAATCTTATCAATGGCAAATTTATTTCCGGGAAGTGTATCATTTCCTGTCATTACATATATCATTGCTGTCCGCCCGTTCAGCGCCTTGCCCAGCTCTTCAAGAGTATCAACGGTAATGATTGTAACACCGATGTTCCTTATTGCGTGATCATATGCATTCCTTGAACTTCTGGGTATAACCACCTCGGTCTTGTCAAAGCCTGAAAGATCAGGAATGCGTACCAGCTTTTCGGGGTTGCCACCTGCAACACAGGCCGATGTAACATGCTTCATACCGGCGGCACAGCCTGCTGATATCATCCCCCACTCAGCTTTTGTAAGCTCGGCGAGTCTCCTCCCGATCCCAAGCGCCAGCTCATCATACTGAACAAAGAAACCAGAAGCAGCATGCATGGCTTCAACAACTTCCGGCCTTTCTATCGATCCACCGATAATTGTAAATGTTCCCACACAGTTTATAACAGGTTCCACTCCTATCGACTGGTAAATATTCTGCCCCGGCTCAATCTGCCCGTTGACGGGAGATAATACTGCCTCAAGGGGCCGGAAGCCTCCGGCAAACGGTAGAATTGTCAAACTCTTAATGATGTCTCTTCGTTCCATACTTTTTATTCTTAAATTTATTTTATAAGATCACTAACATTCTTTTAAAATTTTATCCCCTGGTTATCAATCCGTTTACCTGCTGAAATGCCATTCTGATCATAAACAATTCTCCCACCCCGGATGGTCAGCTCCGTCTCTATCCTCCTGTCTCCGTTCAGTCTGGTGCCACCAGTATCAATAAATCCAAAGGTACCTTTTCTTATTCTGAAAACAGCAATATCTGCATCAGATCCTTCGCTTAACTGTCCCAGATCCTCACGTTTGACAGATAATGCCGAATTCCATGTAGCCCGGAAAATGATATCCTCAAAGGTCATTCCCATATTCAGGTATTTCGACATGATATCGAGCATATTTTTCATACCGGAATTCATACTGGAACGGTGAAGGTCTGATCCGAAGGAATCCGGAAGAAGCCCCTGCCTGAGCGCTGGTATTGCCACATCGAAATGAAACATTCCCCCGCCGTGTCCCACATCAAACCTTATCCCTTTTTTCTTTGCTTCTGCAACGCAGGGCCTAATCTTTCCTTTCTCGTCGAGAATACAGGTTCTGTCGGAAGCCACGCAAAAAGAATGTGTGTAAATATCTCCCGGGTTCATTCGTTTAAGAATTTCTTCAAGGGGAAGCAAAGGCAGGTGGCATTCCACAAGGAGTGGAACTCCGGCAATCTGAGCCGCTTCCGCAGCCCTGTCAAACGGTATCCATTCACTTCCCCTGTAATGGCCAATCTTAATACCGACAATGACTTCCGGATACTGATCTGCAACAATTGAGGTCATCCGGGCATCCATATCATTAATATCCTCCTCTGTGGGGAATCCTGTCATACCGGAACCGGCAATATTCAGAAATGCAAGGACCCTTGTCAGTGAACGGTCAATAACCTGCTTCTTAAATACGGGGAAATTCCTCCAGCCCGAAGTCCCGGCATCAACAACTGTTGTAATCCCTGCTTTAAAGGTGAAGTCATCGGGGGACACGCTCGAAAATCCATCTGCAAAACCCTGATTTGATCCCACAAATACATGGGTATGAATATCGATGAGCCCCGGTGTTACATACAGATCTTTTACATCAATAACTTTTTTTGCATCTGAGGGGCTGATATCCGGAGCTATACGAATTATTTTACCTCCGGCAACTGCCACATCCATCTGTGAATCAATATTGTTTTTTGGATCAATAACGTGACCGCCTTTAAGAAGAATATCTATCTGCTGCGAACTGACTGGTCCTGTAAAAGAAACAATGAAGTAAATGACCACTAAAATGATCCTGAAAATTCCTGAAATATCCTTTTTCATCATCTTTACAGCAGTTGTTAAGGAACGGCATCCCATAAAAGTGATCCAATACCATTAAGGTCCCATACTATTCTCCCTGAGCGTATTGTCAGTTCAGCTTCAAGCTTCTGACTCCCCTTCATTTTTGTTCCGCGGACATCGGTAAAACCGAACTCACCCTTTCGCAGGCTGAAAACGGCAATATCAGCCTCTGAACCTTCTCTCAGGTTAGCAAGGTCGGTCCTCTTAATGGCTTTTGCCGGATTCAGGGTGGCACGCCTGATGACATCCTGCAGGGGCAGTCCCATATTCAGGAATTTCGACAAGAGGTTAGCCATATCTTTCATTCCGCTGTTCATGCTTCCGGTATGAAGATCGGAGCTTATAACATCTGCAATAAAACCCTGCTGAACCGATGGGATAGCCTGTTTCCAGTGAAATGCACCGCCTCCGTGGCCTACATCAAAGATTATTCCTCTTTTCTGAGCTTCGAAAATAAAAGGTTTTACCCTTCCCTTCTCATCAACAGGCACCTCACGGTCCTTCGGAGCATTGGCATAGGTGTGGGTCCAGATATCACCGGGCCTCAGATGTTTCATAAAGAGTTCCTCAATCGGCAATGGCGGCTGATGTTCTCCGAGATCGACCATTACGGGAACATTTGCAAGCCTTCCTGCCTCCACGGCAAGGTCTACCTGTGTAAAATCGGGTCCCCAGTAATGTGCCGACTTAACACCAACAATAATGTCGGGAAATAATCTGTTGATCATGTAAGCAGCCATTACAGGATTCATATCATTTACATCCTGTTCTTCAAATCTTCCATACATACCCGACCCGACAATATTAAGGAAAGCAAGTATTCTTGTACGTGATCTGTCTATTGTCTGTTCCTTGAATTTCCGGAAATTCCGCCATCCGGCCGATCCTGCATCAACAACCGTGGTCACCCCTGCTCTGAAAGTAAAACCATCCGGGGGCAGCGCATCCCAGCCATCAGCAATATATGATCCCGGATCGGTTCCATGGAATGCATGAACATGCATATCAATCAGTCCCGGAGTCACATACATTCCTCTTACATCAATTACTTTAGCTGCATTGTCTGCAGGTATATCAGGAGCAACACGGAAGATCTTATCCTTAACTATGGCCACGTCCATCGGAGCGTCAATATTGCCTGCAGGATCTATAACGTGCCCTCCCTTCAGAAGGATATCAATAGCCTGTCCAAAAGATGGCGAAGTTCCCTGATAACACCAAAACACTGGCAGCACCAGAGCTATCCTTAATAGTGATGAATAGCATTTCTTCATTCGTAAAAGTTTATTTTCGCTTATCACATTGGAAATCGCGAATATTTGCAGGTAAGCAAAACAAATGAGCAATAAAGATAACATAATTACACAGATTTTATATTTTTACAATTCAGTAAGATAAAATGCATCATGATTTATCAGCCAAAGACCTTCAACTTTATATACTTACCCCCTTTCTTATTTCCCCCAGGGGGGAAAAGTTCTCCTTCCCCCTGGGGGAAGGCCGGGAAGGGGGTAATTAATATTCTTTTGAAACATTTGAATAAAATAATTTAATATCATAGAATCCATAAATAATACAACTAATATGAAGAAATTAACAAGACGTCAGTTTATAGGCAGAAGCGCCCTCGGGATAGGCTCAGCTTTTGTTGCTTCGCATATTCCAATGGACCTTAAAGCCGGTTCATTGGCAAGACCTGTCAGATATCCTCTTGGCTTCCAGGTATGGACAATAAAGGACCAGCTTATCAAAGATTTTGCTGGAACACTTAAAATGATGGCCGGCATGGGGTATAAAAGTGTTGAAATGTGTTCTCCTCCCGGATATGAGAGTTCAGGATTTGGTCCGTTAATGAAAATGTCAGGAAAAGAAATGCGCAAAATAATGAATGACCTCGGTTTGCAGTTTGAGAGCACGCATTATGGCATGAATGAACTCAGGAATAACCTTGATGAGCGTATAAAGTTCGCTTCAGAATCGGGACAGAAGCAAATGATCCTTTCCAGCTTCGGATTGCCAAAGGATGCCACAATGAGCGACTGGATGAAAGCTGCTGATGAACTGAATAAAATAGGTGAAAGAACAAAGAAAGCAGGTATCCAGACCGGATTCCATAATCATCACACAGAATTTACGAAGATCGATAATGTGCTGATATATGATGCACTGCTCAGGCAGTTCGATCCCGAACTTGTGAAAATGCAGTTCCAGGTTGCAGTGATCAGTATCGGCATTAAAGCTGCAGATTACTTTAATAAATATCCCGGAAGATTCATTTCGGCTCACCTCGCTGATTATTCGGTTCTCGAGGAGAAAAGTGTTCCCCTCGGAAAGGGTATCGTAGACTGGAAAGAATTCTTTGATTCAACAAACAAGGGTGGAGTAAAGAATGTCTTTATTGAGATGGATCCGGCAACCTTCAAGGAGAGCGCTCAGTTTATTCAGAATCTGCAGTATTGATTCCAGGTTCCAGGCCTTGCCAGCCGAAGCCTTGGCGAAGGCTGGTTTCAGGTTTCACATGCAGGGCCTCGGCAAAGGCTCCCCTCCAGGGAGAGCCTGTCCCGCGAAAGCGGGAGGATGGGGGTGGGTTTTTTAGGCGCAGAGATTAGTGCTCAGTCTTGAAATAGAAGCATGGAACCTTAGACTATAAACATCAAGTTAAATTAATACAACTTAATTCTCTATGAAGAAATTATTAACCTTCGCAGCATTATGTCTGTTGGTTTCATGTAACAGCATTGAAAAAACAAAAATACCCTGTTATGCCTGGCTTAGCGGTCCGGGAAATGCCACTGATGCTGAACTGGAAGCAAATTTCAACGATTTAAAGGCCAAAGGAATAGACGGATTGATGTATTCAGGGGGACAGGATCCGGAAACCTATAAAAGGGTAGGAAAGCTTGTTAAAAAAGCAGGAATGGAATTTCATACCTGGATACCGACACTTGTACAGAACCCCCGGCCTGAGCTTAAACCGGAATTGTATGCAGTGAACGGACTCGGGGAATCAGCTTACGACAAGCCTGCTTACGTCGATCATTATAAGTTCCTGTGCCCAAACCGTGAAGAAGTCTATCAGTTCCTCGAAAATATGTATGGAAAAATTGCAGATATTCCGGAAGTTGATGGCATTCATCTCGATTTTATAAGATTCCCTGATGTAATCCTCGCTCCTGGTCTCTGGGAAAAATACGGGCTTGTAATGGACAGGGAATTTCCTCAGTTTGACTACTGTTATTGCGATAAATGTTTGACAGATTTTAAGGCAAAAACAGGAATTGATATTAAGTCGGTGCCTGATCCCTCCGCCGTACCGGAATGGAAACAGTTCCGCTATGACCTTATAACTGATATGGTTAACCGGCTTACTGTTATGGTTCATTCGAAAAATAAACAGATGAATGCTGCTGTTTTTCCGGGACCGAATTCAATTGCGAAAAAAATAGTCAGACAGGAGTGGGATAAATGGGATATTGATGCCTTCTTCCCTATGAATTACAATGATTTTTACCTGGAAGGACCTGAATGGATAGGAGAAGTATCAAAAGAAGCGGTAATGACAATCAATAATTCCAAACCTGTTTACAGCGGATTATTCATCTGTCCGGAACCGGAGAAGAAAGCTTCAGAAAAGGATCCTGAAAATCATGGTCTTGTACCCGGAGAGCTCGAAGCAGCAATAAGGGAATCAATGGAGAACGGATCTGCAGGTATCTGCTTATTTACACCAGACAGGATGACTTCAGAGGGCTGGAAAATATTTGAGAAGGCAATCCGGACAAAATATGTAAACAAAATCTTCCCGTCCGAAGAGTATTGAGTTAAACAGGAAATAACCGGATGATGAAATACCTTTCAGTCAGGAGGTAGCTCACTTTCAATAAATTTTGTTGGGTACTAATGATAAAATACTACAGATCTGCTTCAGGACAGGTAATAGCGGAATTAACAGATGAAACAGAAAAAATCGTCGAAGTCGGGGATATCCTTGATATGATCGCTGAAATTGGCCAGAATGACTGCGGTGCCCTGATAATACGCGATTCTGCTTTAAACAAAGATTTTTTTGATCTTAAAACCGGATTTGCCGGTGAGATCCTTCAGAAATTCTCAAATTACAGGGTCAGACTGGCAATTACAGGAGATTTTTCGAAATATCCGGGTAAAAGCCTCAATGATTTTATCCGGGAATGTAACCGTGGGAATCAGATATTCTTTGTCCCGTCAGCCGGGGAAGCCCTAATCAGGTTAGGATAAACATAAATTGAAGGAGTAATGGAAAAGGGGGGAAATCAGAATACAGGTATATTGAAGAAAATAAGGACGTTCATTGAGATAGTGATCTCGATGGCCGGATTTGTTCCACACAGTGCTACCTTTTTCAGGATAATCATTATGGCAGCTTCCCTTGGGTTTTCATTTTACCTTACAATTTATAATCCTCTCAATCACGGGATAGCAATAATATATTTTATTCTTGCGGAAATTCTCTATCTCGGTTTTATATCATCTGTGCTTCCGGAGAACGGATTGCGCCATTGGTTCATGCGGAAATGGGGTGATGAAAAGAAAGGGTACCGTGCTTTTGAAACCATTCTTGGATTTCTGTTTTTTCATAATGGTGCAAGCATTGGTTATATAGCATCTTCTTCACCGGGTACATTATTTAACATTGATGACAGAGGTGTAATTTTCCTGTTCCTGCCGATTCTCATTGCCTTCGGGTTCATTATAAAAATATGGGCAGCAAAGGTGGTTTCTGTGGATATTTATTACTGGAAGGATATGTTCCTCGGGAGGAAGATCTGCGATTTCGCTGTAACCGGTCCTTATAAATACTTCAGCAACCCGATGTATGGTATCGGCCAGCTCCCGGCATATGCAAGCGCTTTATGGTACGGATCTAAAATCGGGCTGATTGCAGCTGTTGTGAATCAGCTTCTTATTTTTACATTTTATTTCCTCGCCGAAAAGAAATTCATTAAAAGGGTCTACCTGAGTGAAGGGAAATAACTTCAACAACCACACATAAAAACTACGTATTAAAATACGTTTCTTAATACATATTATAATACGTAGATAATATGCCTGTTACCACATCCGTTCTTAACGCCTTATTACCTTAACGCCGCAATACGTAATGCCGTAATGCCGTAATGCCGTAATACCTAAGACACCTTCCTTCCTCTGTGCCACTGCGCCCCTGCGCCGCTGTGCCTCTGCGCCCTTATTTACACGCCATCACCCCTTTGAAGTATCCGATCGACTCGGCTATTCCTGCAGCAGGGTCTTTCATATCTTTTTCAAATTCAAGGCTGCATTTGCCGGTATATCTGATCTTACGAAGGGTAGCCACAAATCCCGGGATATCAATTACTCCCCTTCCCATTTCCAGGGTTTTGCCCTCTTTTGACGGTTTATCAACATCCTTTATATGAATGTCATAAATACGGTTTTTATATTTTAAAATGTCAACAGAGGGATTCTGGCCGTCGCGGGTTGTATGACCGATATCGATACATATTCCAATACGCGGGTCGAGGTCCTTTATATGATTCCAGATATCAGTTGCATTCGGATAAAGTGGATTATCCGGCCCATGATTATGAATAGCCAGTTTGAAGTCATACTCTTTTATTTTCTGCTCTACATACGGAAGCAGTTCGGTATTCGGAGCCCCAACGATCATTTTAACTCCGGCCATCTTTGCATATTCGAAAGCCTGGTCAACTGATTCTTTTGTTCTCATATAAACAACTCCTACCGTGTAAACATTGATACCTGCACTTTTTAATTTGACGATAGTCTCTTCAATTTTCTCACGGGTGCTGTTCAGAGGAAGATGCATTTCCTTAAGTGAGAGATTGGTCACTCCTACCCTTTTCATTATCTCAATCATTTTATCAAGACTAAGCTGGGCAAAAGTGAAACCTGCCATTCCTATTTCAAAGGAATCCTTCGATGCAAATTTCTTCGGCGGCACGGGGCCTGAAGCTGATGCATAAACCGGAGAAATACCTGCTGCCAGGAGACCTGCTCCCGACAGTTTTAAAAACTGACGACGTGATTTCATAGTCACTTGATTTTGTGGTTTATTAAACTGTTAGTTACTCTTTCAATCAGGGTTTCCGTACAACCATGTTATTATCAATAAGCCTGCTGTTGTAGGATTGAATGATTGCTTTAAGCTTGTTTTCCATAAGCTGAAGCAGATCAGGGTCTTTATCCATAACATTTTTTTCAAGGAATTTGTCGGTCTTAAAGTTATATAATCCCACCGGTTTGTAATCGATCATGATGAGAATATGATCCTTCATATATAAATGGTATGTGGTGCCATTTGTATTAAATGCAAACGATTCGTATGAATCATCAAACAGGTTATTACCGAAAGCAATGAATTCTTCATCGTAATTAAGATAATTCAGGACTGTCGGCATAATATCGATCTGCTGGGCAATTCTGCTTTTCAACCCTTTAAGGTCGCTTCCCGGTTTATAAAGGATCACGGGAACGGAATAGGAACCAAGGCTGTTCTGGAACTCCTTATGGATCGACTCATTTGTATGATCGGCCGTAATAATAAAAAGGGTATTATTAAAGAAAGGTTCGGTTGAGATCTTTTTAAAGAATTTCCCCAGGGCAAAATCGGTGTACCCGACGACCTCCGCAATCGGTACCGGCCCTTTTTTAAACCTGCCCTCGTATTTTTCAGGAACTATAAACGGATGATGGGATGAAAGAGAGAAGATTGATGCCAGGAAGGGTTGAGGAAATTCAGCCATTCTTTCGGCAAAAAACCTGAAAAAGGGTTCATCCCATATTCCCCACATTCCGTCGGTATCTCCCGAATAGGGATAATCTTCATAACTGACATAATCATCAAAGCCCGACATTTTTGCAAATGAATCGAAACCCATTGATCCGCTGAGAGCGCCGTGGAAGAAGGTTGTATAATAACCTTTTCTTTTCAGCAGAGATGCCAGACCTTCAATCTCGTTGTTTGCATAATGGGAAATCGTATATGGTGTTTCGAGCGAGGGTATTGATGCAAGTATGGAAGGCATTGCATCAATTGATTTCTTCCCGTTGGCAAGTGATACATCGAAAGTAAGGCCTATACTGATCAGAGAATCGATAAAAGGTGTATACCCGGTATAAGTTCCATCTTCCAGATCTCTGTTCAGGGACCCGATATATTCACGTCCGAAACTCTCGAGAATTATTACAACAACATTTTCTCCCGTCATCTGCCTGTCACCTGATGGGATATGGTGAGGATTGTATAACGCTTTAAGCTGCTCATCATCAAAGAAATTTCTTTTTTCAAGAGGTTTCTTACCCGATGTTCTGAAAATACTGAAAGGTGTATTAAGAACAATTGCCACATTCTTCGGGTCTTTAACATAACGTGCTGCATTACTGTTAGCTATAGGCCTTGTTGATTCATTCAGACTGCCCCGTGCCCCTCCGATTACAAGCCCTGCAGCAAGAGGTATCATAAGTATGTTTATAATTAAATAGGCAGTCCTGTTTGATGGCAGCGGTTTAACAGGTTTCACCCTGTTATATAAAAATACCATCAGGAACCATATAAAAATGCAGAACAGTGTTGCAGGCCAGTAGTCTATGAGAAATCTGATGACCATCTTCACCACACCCGGCTCCCCTTCGAATGTCCCGAAAATATCAGAGGTGGCTCTCTTGAAGACGAACCTGTAATAAACAAAATCGGCAGTATTTGCGGCAAATGCAATTCCATTGGTGATAAAGAACAGCCAGGCCAGTGCTTTCTGATATATCCTTCCATACCTGAAATCAAATGGCAGCAGCTGAAAAAAGATGAAAACCATGTTTATATAGACTGTTGCCGAGATATCGAACAACAATCCTCCGCGCATGATTGAAAGGAACTCACCGGGAGTTAGCCCGGGAAACATTTTATGGTTGAAAATATAGAATCCCGCTCTGGATATTGAAAAAAGGAGCAGGATGAGTAACATCCTGTATATCAGGACAATATAAATATTTCTGGAAAACAACCAGTTTTTCATCAGCCGGCTGACAGCAACAATCAATTATGTTGCTGGTTTTCAATTTGCTCCTTAAAGTCTTCCTTATTGAAATCCTCCAGGAATTTACTTGCTTTCTTTTTTGCGCCTATCCCTATTATTGTGAAAAGAATGACCAGGGCTGCCAGGATGAGTACAACAATTTTAGATGTTCCGGTATCTGCTTTTAATGTCTGTGTCAGTCCATGGTAAAGAAGATATAAGCCATACAGTGAAATGGCAAGGCCTACAATTGATCCGAGAGTAATGCTTAATCCGGTAATAAATCCCAGCAGTGCGGATATCGGCATCAAAACCATGGATGATGCTGTTACCCTTATATTAGATTCAAAATCCGTACTTCCCTTGCAGATTGCAGAAACAACAAGAAGTATTACTGCTCCTATGAATAATCCTATTACAGCGGCCACGATATACCAAATAATTGCTAAGAAGCCGGCTGCTCCTCCAAGCAATCCTGATGAACCTCCGCCAATCTTAAAAAGGCTCCATATAAATGCGATTATTCCCGCAACTGCTCCATATATCAGGGCTTTGATCAATGGTTCTGCAATACCTCCCGTTGTTCTCATCGTGGAGAAGTATGTTTTCGGATCTTTCAGGACATCTTTAGATTCCTTAATAAGAGCATTAAAATCAATTGTTGAATTACTCATAGTTATAAGATTTAGTTGTTTATAGTTAAGAACTACAAGGTAAAAATAAATTTGATCGGCAGAAAAAATTATGCAATAATTATCTGCAGTGGTTATTCAAGGTATGTATAACCGTAAAGACCCGACCGGTAATTTGAAAGAAATTCCCTTCCTTCCTCAAGTGTAATAATTCCCGATTTAACAGATGATGTAACCCATGATTCAACGGTCCTCACCATTTTTTTCGGATTATACTGTACATATTCAAGGACTTCAGCGATTGTCTCGCCGTCAATTATCTGGTCTATTTTATACCCGTCCTCATCAACCGAGACGTGTACTGCATTTGTATCACCGAAAAGATTATGGAGGTCACCGAGTATTTCCTGGTAAGCACCGACGAGAAATACGCCCAGGTAATAAGGTTCTTTTTGTTTTAACTGATGAACCGGCAGATAATGTGAATTATTACGGGTTGCGATGAAATTATCGATCTTACCGTCGGAATCACAGGTCATATCCTGGATAGTGGAAGCTACTGTAGGTTGCTCATTAAGCCTGTGAATTGGTACAACCGGAAAAATCTGATCGATGGCCCATGAATCCGGAAGTGATTGAAACAGGGAAAAATTACAGAAATATTTATCTGACAATATTCTGGAAATCTGTCGCAGTTCTTCCGGAACATGTCTCGATTTGCCTGCAATAAGGTAAATCTTCCTTGCGATGGACCAGAAGAGCCGTTCAATCTGTGCTCTTGTTTTAAGGTCAATGATACCCAGGCTGAAACGATCGAGAGCCTCTTCCCTTATCTGCTGTGCATCATGCCATGTTTCAAGCATTCTGGGCTGACTGAAATTATCCCAGAGATCATAGATCTCCTTTACAAGTTCATGATCATTTTCTCCTATTTCCTCCTCCATATCCCAGTCAGGCAGTGTGGCGGTTTCAAGCACCTCAAAAACAAGAACAGAATGATGGGCAGTCAGCGACCTGCCCGATTCGGTTATGACATTCGGATGTGGAATGTTATTCTTATTGCTCGCATCAACAAATGTGCTTACCGAGTCATTTACATACTCCTGGAGAGTATAATTAATACTGCTCTCACTGTTTGATGATCCTGTTCCGTCATAATCCACTCCAAGCCCTCCACCGATGTCGACAAATTCGACGTTGAATCCGAGTTTACGAAGCTGTACATAGAACTGGGATGCTTCGCGTAAAGCTGTCTTGATCCTCCTGATCTTGGTAACCTGGCTGCCGATATGAAAATGAATAAGACGGAGGCAGCTCTTCATCTTGTTCTTCTCAATGTAGTCGATCGCTTCAAGCAGCTCACTGGAAGTAAGTCCGAATTTACTGATATCACCTCCCGACTCCTCCCATTTTCCGCTGCCGATGCTGGCAAGCTTGATCCGGATGCCGATATTCGGCTTTACCTTCAGCCTTCTGGCAATTGAAGTAATGAGCTTCAGTTCATTTAACTTTTCAACAACGATAAAAATCCGCTTTCCCATTTTCTGGGCAAGAAGAGCAAGTTCGATATAATCCTCATCCTTATAGCCATTACATATTATAAGTGATTCTGGATCAGTATTTATAGCAATTACAGCGTGTAATTCAGGTTTGGATCCTGCTTCCAGACCTATATTGAATTTCTTGCCATGACTTACAATCTCTTCCACCACAGGTCTCATCTGGTTTACCTTGATAGGATAGATTATGAAGTTCTGAGCCGTATAGTCATATTCTTCCGAGGCTTTTTTAAAGCAGTTTGAAATATTTATGATCCGGTCGTCAAGGATATCGGGGAATCTGACAAGCACCGGGGTAGAGACATCCCTCAGCACAAGCTCGTCGATAAGTTCTTTCAGATCAACACTTACTCCGTTCTTCTGGGGCGTCACAATGATATTTCCCTTATCATTTATAGAGAAATAATCGACACCCCACCCGTTTATGTTATATAACTCAGCAGAATCTTCAATACGCCATTTTCTCATTACCTGTTACTTAAATCTTTTATTAGTTTTATTTAGCCGGAATAATAATATTATTATGCAATGTTATTAAAATAACATGAACAAGGTATAATATATTAATAAAATTATGTAATTTAGCGGCCTTAATTTTAAAACAAGATTACAATGAACAAAGGAACTGTTAAATTTTTTAATGTATCAAAAGGATTCGGATTCATCAAAGATGCTGATTCGGATAATGAATATTTTGTACACGCATCAGGCCTCGTTGACAAGATCAAGGAAAATGACGAAGTATCATTTGAGCTTGCTGAAGGTAAAAAAGGCATTAATGCGGTAAATGTAAAAAGGGTACAATAAGAAAATGAAAATAACGAAGAGGCTGTTTCGACAGCCTCTTTTTTTTATGATAACCTGCAGGACACACAGGACCTGCAAGCATAACAGTTAAAGCCTATTTATATTATATAATGCTATTACTTCTTATCGGCTTTTTTGGCTTTCTTGGCGGTACGTTTCTCTTTTAACGTTTTTGTAGCTTTCTTCTTTACCTTTTCCTGTTGCTTGGCTTTTTCGTGTGACATGACATTATATTTTTTGATTCAACAATCGGATCAATATAAAAAAAACATTTGATAAATCTCCTTTAAGTTTTTAACATCAGAATCATCAAACGATGAGCCGGCCTGCTTTTTCATCGAGCAGCCAGCTAAGCCTGCCATGTGAAGGAATTATAAATGATGCCGGAAAATCAGAACCTTTTTTGAATATCCGTTCAACCATTTCTGCTTTCGAATGACCGGTTACAAGGAAGGTAACCGCATCGGAATTGTTGATAACTTTTCCTGTGATTGTAACACGCTTTTGTCCGGTTAAAGGATGAGTTGCCACTTCACATATTTTATCGGAATAAAGCAGTTCTGAATTTGAAGGGAAGATCGATACCGTATGGCCGTCCTCTCCCATACCAAGAATAATATGGTCAAATACCGGAAGGCCTCCGGAGGAACGGGTATTATCAATGATCTCTGAGGAATATCTCACAGCCTCAGCTGAAGGATCTGCCTCTCCCCTGATCCTGTGAATATTCATTTCAGGGATATCAATCCTGCTCAGAAATACCGAAGTGGCAGTCCCGAAATTACTTTCAGGGTCATCAGGTGGAACACAGCGCTCATCGCCCCAGAAAAAATGAACGGACCTCCAGTCAAATGCCTGACTATATTTTTCTGCCAGAACAGAATAGAGAATATTGGGAGTACTTCCGCCGGAAAGAGCTATTGTAAACGTAGATTTTTTACCTGCAGCTTCACTGATCTCATTTATGAGCTCTGTGGCAAAGGCTTCTGCAAGGTCATGAGTGGTTTTGTATATTCTGAAGGGTCTTTTCAATGGGTTGAGGTTGAGGTTGAGGTTAAGGTTAAGGTTGAGGTTGAGGTTAAGGTTAAGGTTGAGGTTACTAAAGTTCGCAAAATTCGCCGTCCTCGGCAAGGTTACTGCATGGGTATCTCCAAGTAAGGCCGCATCCTTCCATAAGATCATTTGAGATCTCCGGTCCCCATGTTCCGGCCGGATATCCGTAGACCTTTATATCCGGATTATTTGCCCAGGCATTCTGTACAGGTTCCAGAAATTTCCAGGCAGTTTCAACTTCGTCATCGCGTGAAAAGAGCGTTGAATCGCCGGTCATCACATCATGCAGCAACCTCTCGTATGCCGGAGTAACCCTTAAATTTGCCAGCTGGCTGTAACGGAAATCCATGTTTACATTTTTGACATTAAATCCCGATCCCGGTTCCTTCATGTCGAATTTCAGCAGAATGCCTTCGTCGGGCTGTATCCGGATTATGAGCTGGTTTGATGTAATTACCCCGTCATTTCTCTGGAAGAGGTGATGAGGAGTTCGTTTGAAGTGAATTACAATCTCTGTGACTCTGGTCGGAAGTCGTTTGCCAGTCCGCATGTAAAATGGCACTCCTCCCCATCGCCAGTTATTAATGAAGAATTTAATGGCGGCAAAGGTCTCGGTCCTGGAATCAGGCGGTACCCCCTTTTCCGATCTGTATGCTGAAACATTTTCACCGTGGATCTTCGATCCTGTATACTGGCCTCTTATGACCTGATTCGGAACATCAGCTTCGCTTATAGGCTGAAGCGACTGAAAAACCTTGAGTATTTCATTCCGTATTGCATCAGGACTAAGCGACGAAGGTGGCTCCATGGCTGTGAGCCCGGCCATCTGAAGCAGGTGATTCTGTACCATATCCCTGAGAGCTCCTGATGAATCGTAATAACCTCCCCTGTCCTCCACACCAATACTCTCTGCCGCTGTTATTTCAACCCTGTGGATATAATTCCGGTTCCACAAAGGTTCGAAAATACCATTTGAAAATCTGGTAACCAGCACATTCTGAACTGTCTCCTTTCCCAGATAATGATCAATTCTGTAAATCTGGTCCTCCCCGATCAGTTCATGCAGCTTCCTGTTCAGATCTACAGCTGAACGGTGGTCATACCCGAAAGGTTTTTCAATTATGAACCTTCTGAATCCCTTTGTCTGGTCAGCCAGGCCGGCCTTCGACAGGTTCCGTGCAATTATCTCATACATACTCGGGGGTGTGGCCATATAGAAAATATAGTTCCCTCCGGTATCATTGGTTGAATTAAGCTGGTTAAGCTTTTCTGTCAGTTTACAACATTCACCTTCTGACGTACTATCCATCTGAAGATAAAAGAGACTATTTGTAAAACCTTCAGCCAGGCGGGGATCAGGGTTTTTATCTTCAGAAAAAGCAAAAATGCTCTCTTTCATTTTTCCCCTGAAATCATTATCAGTAAAATGAGTCCTCCCCGTTCCCAGTATCGCAAATTTTGATGGTAAAAGCTTCTGCCCCTTCATTGAAAACAGTGCAGGTATAAGCTTTCTTGAAGTCAGATCGCCTGATGCACCAAATATCACAATAACCATATTACCCGGATGCCTCATAATTGTTTATTTAGGAAGTTAAACCGATGTATATTTCCATATTTCTGCAAGTTAAAAGTAATTGTTAACTAAACATATTACGGAAACTTACAATAAATAATTTTTGTAAATTTAGCAGTTATTTTTCACGGATTTGGATAAGGTAATATTAAGAATAACGGATGGCTATTTTGAAAAATAAAATTCAGGGTATTACATATTTATACATATTTCTTGCAACATTTACCCTGATTGTTTATATAACAGGCTTATTTCCCGAAACAACCGTTGATTCTGCCAAATATGCGGCAGTGAGCCGTGAGATATATGAAAACGGAGACTTTATTCATCTGAAAATCCATGGGGAACCGTACGATCAGAAACCTCCGTTATTATTCTGGCTTGCAGCTATCACTTTTAATATATTCGGGGTTTCAATAATTGCCTTCAAGCTGCCAAATCTGCTCTTTACATTTCTGGGTATCTATTCAACCTATCGGCTGGGATTATTAATATTTGATAAGAGGACCGGCATAATTGCCGCTGTTATTTACACGACCAGCGAAGCAATGTTCCTTTACAACATGGATGTGCATACATGATGCACTTCTGATGTCGAATATTATTTTCGGTACCTGGCAACTGGCGGAATATCTCGACAAACGCAGAGCACTGAATTTTATACTGGGGTTTGTCGGTGTAGGCCTGGCAATGATCTCAAAGGGAATGATAGGACTGGCTGTCCCGGTGTTTGCAGTGGCCGGATTCCTGATCGTTAAAAGGGACTGGCAAACCATGTTTTCATTAAAATGGCTGGCAGGCCTGCCTCTCCTTGCGATAATCCTTTACCCCACTCTTAAAGGATTATATGATCAGTTCGGGATGGACGGTATTAAGTTCTACTTCTGGTCCAATAATGTTGACAGGATCCGTGGAGCTTACACCAGCGGAGGACCTGATTATTTCTTTGTCCTTCACACGATTGCATATATCTTTGTGCCCTGGTCTCTTTATACTTACACGGCAATTGTCAGGGATTTAAGGATATGGCACAGAAACAAATTTTCATTTAAGAATTTTAAATCTGCATATTGTTACTCTGTTATAATTATTCTTGCTCTTATCCTGACTGTCTCAAGTCAGCAGTCACCGCATTATCTTTTGCCGATGATGCCATTCATTTCGATTATTACCGCCGGTTTAATAAATGATGTCTCATTCACCGGCCTCTATCCAAAAACATACAAATGGATGCTCATTTTCAGAAATATTCTTGTTGTGCTGATGTGGCCGATGGCAATAGTATTTTTAACCTTTTTCTTCCCGACAAAAAATCTGCTGATATGGATTCCGGTCGTGATACTGTTCCTTCTTCAGATATGGAGTTTTCTGAGATTAGAAACAAAATTTCAAAAACTGATAATCCCGCCGCTGATTACAATACTGGCGGTGGGTTTTGTGGCAAACACCAATTATATGCCGCCTGCTCTTATGTATCACGGACCGATCCAGGCATCATATCTTTATAACAGAACAGCGCCTGACAATTCAGTCCTTTACACCTATGACTACCCGCATTTTGAAACATATTTCTATCCTAAAAACGTTTCCGTGCTGGTCTATAAAGAACAACTGGGAAGTGTACTGTCAGAGGGATCATGCTGGTTTATTACAAGCGAAGCCGGACTTAACGAAATAAAGGCGTTTAATAATGAAATAATAACTGAACAACACCTGTTCCCCTACAAGAAGCTGACTAACCTTTCCCTTAAATTCCTTAATCCGAAAACAAGGGAATCTACACTTCAGAAAATCTACTTATTGAAAATACGATAGAAATGATAAACCTGTCGGTAATTATTGCAGTTTATAATGAGGAAGAAAACATTAAACCATTGATAACAGGCATCAATATGGCTCTCATTAATAGCGGATTAGAGTATGAAGTTATTTTCGTTGATGACGGATCATCCGATAATACAATTAAGAAGATCAGGGAAAATATTGACGGTAATATCACTCTCATTGAACTTAAGAGGAATTTCGGACAGACAGCAGCCATGAAAGCCGGTATTGATCTGGCAGGAGGTGAATATATTGCCACTCTGGATGGCGACCTTCAGAATGATCCGGAAGACCTGCTAATGATGCTTGATCTGTTAAGAAAAAATGACATCGATATTGTAACCGGCATCAGGGCCGAAAGACAGGATGATTTCTTTTTTAGAAGGATCCCGTCTGTTGTTGCAAACTTCATTGTGCGTAAGGTTACCCACACAAATATAATGGACAACGGCTGCGGGATCAAGGTTTTTAAATCCCCGGTTTTGAAAGAACTTCCGTTATATGGAGAGAGACATCGCTTTCTGGCATCGCTGGCAGCAATGGAAGGTGCAACTGTGGCGCAGGTAGAGGTAAAACACCATCCCAGAGTGCATGGCAAATCAAAGTATGGTTTAGGCAGAACAATGAAAGTAATAAGTGATCTGATGCTGATGAGTTTCTCAAGAAAATACAGACAGAAACCGATGTACCTTTTTGGCACAATAGGGATCATCACCATACTGTCCGGATCTGTAATTTTGTTGTGGCTGCTCATCCAGAAGATTATGGGACAGGATATATGGGGAAGACCTGTGATGATACTTGGTGTATTACTGATGTTTATCGGATTCCAGATAATTTCAACCGGGCTTATACTTGAGTTGGTGATCAGGAATGATTATGAATCAAATTCGGCTAAACCTTACAAAATCAAGAGGATCTCACGTGCTGAATAAAAAAGTAAAGGACAGGCTGATCTTTATATTAAAGGTTGTAGTTTCTCTCCTTGCTATCATCTATGTTCTGAAAAGGGTGAATTTTGGTGACATAGTGAATGTCTTCGGTTCCGCCCGTGATCTTTATCTTGTTTTTGCATTTCTTTTATTTATTGCTTCCAAGATTATATCTGCACACAGAACGCTTATAATATTGCACAGATACGATATTCAGATTTCAGCCTGGGATAACCTGAAGTTGTACTGGACAGGGATGTTCTATAATCTGTTCCTTCCGGGTGGAATAGGTGGTGATGTGTACAAAACAGTGATTATAAATAATATGCACAACAGCGGCATCAGGTTAAGCGCCGGTTCGGTGATTACCGACAGGATAGCTGGCGTTGCAGCCTTAATTGTTCTTGCACTGCTTTGCATACCGTTAACAGATTTTTCATCAGATTATCTCCTGATAACCCTGACCGGAGTTCCCGTTACAATCATAGGCTTCATCATCCTGATAATTATTTTTATGCCCGGATTGAAAAGTATCACAGCCCTGCTCCTTTTTTGGTCCTTTATTGTACAGATCCTGCAAATGCTGGCAATATTTATGATATTAACAGCATTCGGAATTAAAACCGGTCAGATTGAATACCTTCTTATATTTCTTATTTCATCAGTTGCCGCAATGTTGCCAATTTCGGTGGGTGGAATCGGTATCCGTGAGATAGTTTTTTTGAAAATGTCCGAATACCTGTTACTCGATCAGAAAATTGCCGTAACAATAAGCCTTACTTTCTACTTCCTGACAGTTCTCGGCTCATTGCTCGGCTTAATTACAGCTCTTGAGAAAAGGAGAAATAAAAAAACAGACACTAATGAAATAATTAACACCTGACTTAAATTGAAGAAGACCAATTGCATACTTGTAACAGGGGGAGCCGGTTTCATAGGATCACATTTATGTGAATCACTGTTAAAGGCTCATTATAAGGTGGTTTGCGTTGATAATTTCAACACTTTTTACGATCCCGGAATCAAGGGGAGGAACATCTCATCAATTATAAATAATAAAGAATTCAGTCTGATTAAGGCAGATATACGGAACAGGGAACAACTGGCAGAAGCATTTGGAAGATACAAACCGGAACTGGTAATTCATCTTGCAGCAATGCCGGGCGTAAGGCCATCTATTGAGAATCCCTTCCTGTATTATGATGTCAATGTAACCGGGACGTTGACAGTTCTGGAGACGATGCGGAGTTTTGGGGTTAATAAAATGATATTTGCCTCCAGTTCTTCTGTCTATGGCAATAATTCAAAGGTCCCCTTCTCAGAGTCGGATCCTGTGGAAAATCAGATCTCACCATATGCTTCATCAAAAAGAGCCGGAGAATTGCTATGCTTTACTTATCACAGTCTGTACGGATTTGATATTTTCTGCCTTCGGTTCTTCACCGTTTACGGCCCCAGGCAAAGACCCGATCTTGCGATCCATATGTTTACAAGTAAAATCATTGAAGATAAGCCCTTACAGATTTTCGGTGACTGTAATACCTCAAGGGATTACACATTTATATCAGATGCAATAGAAGGTATCATTAATTCTGTAAGCCGACTGAAAGGATTCAATATTTACAATATCGGAGAATCCAGGACAATTTCTCTGAGTACTATGATCGAAACGATTGAAAATGCACTCGGCAAGAAAGCAATCAGGGAGTTTTTGCCAAAACAACAGGGAGACGTGGAAAGAACACTTGCTGATATAACTAAGGCCAGGAAGGAATTAAAGTATAATCCTGCTTTCGATTTTAAACACGGAATAGAAGAATTTATAAAGTGGAAACTCGGTCACTGATCTATTTTGAAGACGCCGGATTATAAATATTTCGGTAAACATTTTAATAACTATTTTAACAAAATGTCAAAATATTATTAATTTTTTTATGCCTTTTAGATTAGAATTTAAAGTAATATCAATATATTTGCATCAAAATTTAAATAATGAAAAGGATTAAATTCATAATTTTGATTGTAAATGCCAGGCATAGGAATTCGTGGGAATACTGAGAATGGTAAATTGGTTTTTGATTAAGGTAACCGTTCTCCTGAAATAAGAGAACGGTTTTTTTGCAGGTATTAAATAATTGAAAAATGAAAAGAACACAACAAACCGGAGATACCGGGCTTTACAGCAGTGAATATGAACATGACAGCTGCGGGATAGGCTTTGTTGCACATTTGAAAGGCAGAAAATCCCATAATATAATTACCCAGGGTCTTGATATATTAAGGAATATGACTCACAGGGGCGCCGAAGGAGCCGACAGTAAAACCGGGGATGGAGCGGGTGTCCTTATTCAGATTCCCCGCGACTTTTATCTTATTCAGGGCTATGAATTACCTCCTCAGGGTCAGTTCGGGACCGGTTTGCTTTTTCTCCCCCGCGACAAAGAAGATGCTTCCGAATGTGAGAAGATCCTGCTCGGGATCATTAAGGAAGAAGGAGTGAGCTTAATTGGATTTCGCGATGTTCCTGTTAACAACTCCGTCCTAGGTGAAATATCTCTTGCCGCCGAACCATTTATCAAACAGATCCTTCTGGAAGCTGATATTAGTCAGGATGAACTGGAGCGCAGATTATATATTATAAGGAAAAGAGTCGAAAAAGCTATCCGTGAATCTGATATCGGTCAGAAGAAGTCGTTCTATATTCCCAGTCTTTCGACAAAGGTTCTTGTTTACAAGGGAATGCTTACATCAATGCAGCTCGGGGAATATTTTGGTGACCTTACTGATAAAAGATTACAGAGTGCAATAGCCCTTGTCCATTCGAGGTTCAGCACCAATACCTTTCCGAGCTGGGACCTGGCCCAGCCATTCCGCATGCTGGGTCATAACGGGGAGATCAATACAATAAAAGGCAACAGGCTCTGGATGGAAGCAAGGGAATCTATCCTCAGGTCGGAAAAGCTTGGTGATCTTTCAAGGATCTACCCGATCATTGAGCCTGACATGAGCGATTCGGCATCACTTGATAATGTTCTTGAATTCCTGATAATGAGTGGTAAATCACTACCATATGCAATGTCAATTCTGATTCCCGAGTCAATCAATGCAAAAAACCCCATTTCCCCCGAACTCCGTGATTTCTTTCATTATCATTCTACATTCATGGAACCATGGGACGGACCGGCATCACTTATCTTCTCCGACGGAAGATATATAGGGGGCATGCTCGACAGGAACGGTCTACGGCCTTCAAGATACCTTATAACAAAGAATGATCTGATAGTCATGGGATCCGAATCGGGTGTTCTTACTTTTCCTCCTGAGGAAATACAGGAAAAAGGACGTCTGAAAGCGGGTAAAATGCTGCTGGTGGATACTGAGGAAGGCAGGATATATTATGATAATGAGCTTAAAAATAAGCTTGCAGCCGAATTTCCCTATGGAAAATGGATACAGGAGAACATGGTGACCCTCGATGAAATTGAAACCGGTCATACTGTTACTCCCGACATGGGTGCAGATTATGATAAATATTCAACCGTATTCAATTATTCGGTTGAAGATACTGAGAAGATCATTAAAGAGATGGCTGCAACTGGTAAAGAACCTATCGGGTCCATGGGCAACGATATACCTCTTGTGGTTCTTTCCGAAAAACCCTGCAGGCTGTTCAACTATTTCAAACAGCTCTTTGCCCAGGTTACAAACCCCCCGATCGACCCCATCAGGGAGGAACTGGTAATGACACTTTCAGGTTACCTTGGCTCACTTCAGCAAAACCTTCTGGATGAATCTCCCGACAAGGTAAAAATGGTCAGATTCAGAAATCCTGTAATATCAAATACTTATTTCCAGGTGGTTAAGAACCTCAGGTATAAAGGATTTTCATCAGCAGATCTTTATATGCATTTCGATCCCTCAGAAGGTGCTGATGGTCTCGGAAAGGCCATTGGCCGGCTTTGTCAGGATGCTGAAAAGGCTGTGGATGAGGGAAAGAACTATATTATACTGACTGACAGAGGCATAAACAAAAATACTGCTCCCATTCCATCTCTTATGGCGGTTTCGGC
Source organism: uncultured Bacteroidales bacterium (assembly GCA_963700275.1). Classification (GTDB taxonomy): domain Bacteria; phylum Bacteroidota; class Bacteroidia; order Bacteroidales; family VadinHA17; genus LD21. The sequence goes on from CAVOWZ010000020.1 coordinate 97,078, forward strand.
AGTACATCATTACCTTATTGAAAAGCGCAAGCGGATGCAGATCGACCTTGTTGTGGAAAGCGCCGAGCCCCGCGAAGTTATGCATTTTGCCCTGCTGTTCGGCTATGGGGCAAGCATCATCAATCCTTATATGAGCTTTGCAATAATTGACAGGCTTGTAAAAAATAAAGCCATCCAGCTCGATTACCAGAAAGCTGAATCAAATTACATCGATTCAATCAACAAGGGATTACTCAAGATAATGTCGAAGATGGGAATAAGTACTCTGAGAAGCTACCGCTCATCGCAGATATTTGAAGCTGTCGGGATACATCAGGATGTTATTGACAGATATTTCTCAGGTACTACATCGCGTATCGGAGGTATCGGCATAGATGAAATTGCTGAAGAGGTGCTTATCCCTCACAGGAAAGCATTCGGAAATGAGGCAGTACCTCAACTGCTTGTAGAAGGTGTATATGCCTGGCGAAAACATGGTGAGCACCATGGCTGGAACCCCGAAACTGTATCACTTCTGCAGTGGAGTACCAGGAACGGGGACAGATCAATATTCAGAAAATATACTGCTTTGGCTGATGCCGACACTACTAAGCCCGGCTTTATACGTGGCCTGTTAAAATGGAAAAAGAATCCCATCCCTGTTGAGGAAGTTGAGCCGGCTGAAAATATAATGAAGCGCTTTGTAACCGGCGCCATGTCGTATGGCGCTATCAGCCTGGAGGCCCACGAAACGCTTGCCCTTGCCATGAACAGTATAGGAGGAAGAAGCAATACCGGAGAAGGCGGAGAAGATCCGCTCCGTTTCAAGCCCAGGGAGGACGGAACAAGTACCCGGAGCGCCATTAAGCAGGTTGCAAGCGGTAGGTTCGGCGTGACTACCGAATATCTTGTCAATGCTGACGAGATCCAGATCAAGATCGCACAGGGAGCAAAGCCAGGTGAAGGAGGCCAGCTGCCCGGTCATAAAATTGATAAGATCATTGCCAAAACGAGGTATTCGATACCGGGTATTACTCTTATCTCACCTCCACCACATCACGATATTTATTCTATTGAGGATCTGGCACAGCTGATCTTCGACCTTAAAAATGTAAATCCTGCTGCAAAGATCAGTGTCAAGCTTGTATCGGAAGCCGGAGTCGGAACAATAGCCGCCGGTGTTACAAAGGCCGGTGCCGATCTTATTACAATAAGCGGATACGAAGGTGGTACAGGTGCCAGCCCTACATCCTCAATCCAGCATGCAGGTTTGCCTCTCGAACTGGGTCTTGTTGAAACACAACAGACCCTTGTAATGAACAACCTGCGGCGGAAAGTTATGTTACAGGCTGACGGACAGTTAAAAACAGCCCGCGACATCATAATGGCAGCACTGATGGGTGCCGAGGAATACGGTTTTTCAACAAGTGCGCTCGTGGTACTTGGCTGTATAATGATGAGGAAATGCCATCTTAATACCTGCCCTGCCGGTGTTGCAACACAGAATCCGGAGCTGAGAAAAAGATTTCAGGGTAAAGTCGGTTATCTCGTTAATTTCTTCAGCTTCCTTGCGGAAGATGTAAGGGAATACCTGGCGGAACTCGGATTCAGAAAACTTGACGATATTATCGGACGTCTCGACCTTCTGGAACGTAATGACGAGAATGATAACTGGAAAACTATAAAACTCAATCTGAACTCTCTCCTGTCTGTCCCCGCCGGAGCGGAATCCAATCCTGCTCGTTGTATTGAAAAGCAAAGCAGCAAGCTGGACGATGTACTCGATCACGAACTGATCAGGGAGGCTGATAAAGCAATTCATGAGAAGCAGCCGGTAATTATTGAAATGACAATAAGGAATACTGACAGGACAACCGGAGCCATGTTATCAGGTATCATAACAAAGCTTCACGGACCGGCAGGACTCCCCGATGGAACGATCAGCTGCAGGTTCGCTGGATCAGCAGGCCAGAGCTTCGGAGCATTCCTGGCTCCCGGTATTGAACTCCGTCTTGAAGGGGATTCAAATGATTACCTGGGAAAAGGTCTTTCCGGGGGAAGAATAATTGTTGTCCCGCCTCCCGGTTCGTCTTTCGAACCCGACAGGAATATAATTACAGGTAATACAGTGCTCTATGGCGCTACAAAAGGTGAAATATATATCTCAGGAGTTGCCGGTGAACGTTTCGGGGTAAGGAACAGCGGTGCAACAGCCGTCGTTGAGGGTGTTGGTAACCACTGTTGCGAATATATGACCGGAGGAAGGATAGTTGTGCTTGGTACCACAGGCAGCAATTTCGCGGCAGGTATGAGCGGCGGGATTGCATACGTGCTTAATGAATCGGGCAACTTCGATTACTTCTGCAATATGGGTATGGTTGAACTTTCCCTTGTTGAAGAGTCAGGCGACCTGAAAGAGCTTCAGGAACTTATCAGACGTCATTTTGAATTTACCGGAAGTAAAAAAGCAGAAATGATCCTGCAGGATCCCGGTAAGTATTTACAAATGTTCATAAAGGTTATTCCTTATGATTATAAGAGAGTCCTCGGGGAGCAAAAGCTCGAAGAGCTGAAAAAGAAGATTGCGGGTGTGGAGATGGATGTGGAATTTGGACCGCGGGTTTAAAATATTCAATTTTTATTCTGGTTTTTATGGGAGATATTTCAGGATTTTTAAAAATAAAGAGGAAAGATGCAGGCAACAGGCCGCTTCATGAAAGGATCTGTGATTACAGTGAAGTTGAACAGACGCTCAACAGTGAGGACAGGATGCTTCAGGCATCCAGGTGCATGGATTGCGGAATACCATTTTGTCACTGGGGCTGTGCTGTGGATAATCTGATTCCCGAGTGGAACGATCTTCTTTACCGGGGTGACTGGAGAGGGGCCTATGAAAGGCTTCATGCAACAAATAATTTCCCGGAGTTTACCGGTAGGATATGTCCTGCCGGCTGTGAACATGCCTGTGTTCTTAATATAAACAGGGAGCCGGTAACAATCCGTGAGAACGAGGTTGCCATTACCGAAAAGGCTTTTGCTGAAGGATACATTAAACCTCTTCCTCCCAAAAACCGGTCCGGAAAAAGGGTTGCTGTCATCGGGAGTGGTCCTGCAGGCCTTGCAGCTGCCGACCTTCTGAACAGGGCCGGCCACATGGTCACTCTTTTCGAGAAGGATGAAAAAGCCGGAGGTATACTTCGTTTTGGTATTCCTGATTTTAAGCTCAGTAAGACAGTTATTGACCGACGGCTCGATCTGATGATACTTGAAGGTCTGGAGGTAAGGACAGGAGTCAATATAGGAAAAGACATTCCCTTTGGAGAAATAATGGTTAAATATGATGCTGTATGCCTTGCCATAGGATCAGGGTATCCACGCGATCTTAATGTTGAAGGTCGTGAATTTGAAGGTATTTATTTCGCAATGGATTTTCTTACTGCCCAGAACAGGCTGAATGCAGGTCTCGCGGGAGAAGCAGACAGGAAAAAAAATGCGGAAGGAAAGAAAGTCCTTGTCATCGGGGGCGGAGATACAGGTTCAGACTGTGTCGGGACTGCCATCAGGCAGCGAGCGGCCGGTGTTACACAGATCGAGATACTTCCGAAACCTCCGGTTGAAAGAACACCGGATAATCCCTGGCCTTATTACGGAAAGATACTGAAGACATCCACATCGCATGAAGAAGGCTGCGAAAGGCAATGGGGTGTCTCTACCTTAAGGTTCGTAGGGGACGGAATTATAACCCGTGGGGCCGAAATAGAGGAAGTAAAATGGGAATCCGTCAACGGCAGATATGTAATGTCGGCTGTTCCCGGAACCAGGAGAGTCATAGAAGCTGATATTATCTTGCTGGCTCTGGGCTTTTTACATCCGGTTACGTCCGGCTTTTCCTACGGTACGGGGATCGAACTCGACAACAGACATAATATCAAGGTAAGTAATAATCAACATACTAACCTCGCCGGAGTCTTTGCTGCCGGTGATGCTGTAAGCGGTGCCAGCCTGGTAGTTAATGCTATAGCTTCCGGAAGGAAAAGTGCATTTGAAATTGATAAGTTTTTAAGAAAAAATGACTGAATTTTTTGTTAAATCTTAAAAAATTTTGACGAACGTATATTTCCCGTAGGCCGGGAATCCTATAATTACATTAAAATTTATATTCCTCTTCAATTTGTATTTAAATTTATCAAAGCTTTGGGTATGGAGTCCAAAGCTGTGTAAAGATTAATAAGAATTGAAAGTCAAAATACAGGGTGCCTGAAAGAAAGGATTGCCCGTGTATGGTAAGGTTTTACGCTTAGAATTGAAGAGAAATGAAAGAACAGGAAATTGAAATCAGTAACAGTATCCTCTTTGAATTCCAGCGCTACGTAAGAGGAGAAATGACAAAGAGAGAAGAGTTTACTTTCCAGAAGAATATCAGGAAAGATCTTTATGCTGAAGCAGCAATTGAAGGTTTTACCGAAGTTCCGGAAGAAGAACCCTCCTTCTTTACAAATATGGCCGAGGAGGAAGAAGAAAAAAGAATAAGAAACAGGAAGCGATTGATTTACAGCATTGTTGCTTCGGTAATAATACTTATAGTCGCTACATCAGCCTATCTTGTGGTTGAAAAGAAAATTACTGTAAGGCAGTTCAGACCACTCAAATTTTTAAACAGCGGTACTCCGGCTCTTGTGAAGACTGTAAATGATCAGATTCAGATCGCAGGTTTCCAGGCATTTGAATCAATGTCACGAATGACGATACCTGATATCAGGACTGCTCCGGTACTTCCCGCTATTGTTCCCGATCCGGCACCCGCCACAGTTATGGCTGATTCCCTTAATACAGGAAGGAATGGAGTCCTTGCCACGGCTGCTATTGGCGACACAACCGTAACAATACCGGCCGATACAGCCTCAGGCTCTGTTCTTCAGAATAAAGCCGACACTACTGCTGCTGTTTTGACGCCACAACCTGAATAGTTTCAAATAAGAACTTTCAAAAACCAAAGATAATTTAAGCCCAAAAAAAGCGGATGCCGTAACGACATCCGCTTTTTGATTATGCACCTTAATCACGGATATTCTTTAATTCGACTTCCCTTAAAGTCAATATTTTTAAGCTATCTATCAGCCCGGATTTTCTAAGGAACTGTTCTTTATCACTGCCCTCGAATTTAAGAACATTGGTACGCGTACTTCGTTGTTCAACAGGCAAGTAGCTGTCTCCTATCAGCCGGTTAACCCAGGAATTCACAACCCTTACAGTGAGTTTATTTTCCCCTTCCTTCAGTAAACCTGAAATTTCCGTAACGAAGGGAGCGATCCAGCTTGTTCCTGCTCTCTGATCATTGATATAGACCTCTGCTATTTCTTTAACATTTCCCAGGTCGATAAGTACCTTTTCACCAGGATGATTTTCAGGATTGTAACTAAAGGTCGCTGAATATTCAGCCGGTCCGCTGTAATACCTTATCCTTTTATCGTTGAAATCAGTCCATGATTTAAATTCTTCAATTACAAGAGGATCCTCCGGTCCCCATTGATTTATGAACTTAAGACTTACAGGAGATGTCAGCCGGATTTCTGAAACAGGAGTGCCACATGCTACTGTTTCATCAGTTCCGTCGGACCATTGCATTGTATAATTCCCTGGCAGGGAAAACCTTGCCACTGCTTTATCTTCCGAATAATAACAATCTAAAGCCGGAAACCGTGCACCAATAATTCCCGGCTCAGGAAATATTTCTTTGCCATCCTTCATCACCCTAACAATATGTTTCTGCGGTTGCTTATCCGTGAATACCACGAAGACTGAACCTTCGGGATTCAGATGTAAAGGAATGTAAGTGTAAACACCGTCATCCTTGTATACAGCAATCTGTTTTATCTCTCCTGTCATCGGATCCCACAATTCAGGCACCTTTCCGGTAACTCTGAATTTACAGATAATCTCCTCATACCTGTCAGGCAGATCTGTGAGATACCTGTATTTGGTATCATAAATTCCAAACCTTGCCAGCCGGTTAACAACAAAATAAATTTCCTTCTGTCCGTCAGTCCGGTGAATATATTCAATATGTGAACTATCCGTGACCGACGTAAAGCTGAAATCGGGTTCTATACCAAGAGATTTTAATGTTTCACCTGGTGTAAGTCCCCATATCACTTTACCCTTTCCGGAATTCTTTACCTTAGTATTTATGCTGTCAATGTCTCCCCATAACCGGCCGGCTATTTTCCTTACCTCACTGTCTGATTCAGGATAAGCTCTGAGTCCTGTTGCTTTTTCAGGTTTTGGGCCGACAAGGATAAGGCCTTCGCGCACAAATTTATCAAGTTTTTTAAGCAGATCAGCGTTTATTGCTCTCTCAGGCGGTAAAACCAGAATTGAGTAAGACATTCCATCGGGCAACACTATTCTCCCATTTTCGATCCGCACCCTTTCAAGTAATACATCAATACTGCATTTGTCCCAGTCATATCCGTAGCCGAGGTCAGTGACCTCCTCCTTGAGGAAGACGAAATTTGGTGTGTCATCTCCGTAATAATAAAGGGCATCTGCCACAAATTTCCCCTGAGAAAGGAGGAATGAACAGCGGTTCATGTACCTGACAAATGCTTCAGATTCTTTCCACCAGGTAACATGACGGTTAAAGTGGGTTCCGGCGAAGTATTCATTACCAGGTTCACCATATTCATCCGGCGATGCTGTAAATGTATGCCAGACAATGCGGTTCACTCCAGAGCAGAAAATCCTGTCTATCACATTTTTACAATCCGATGGCGGCCGCTCCCAATGAGGGCCGATACTTGTTGGTCCTTCGGCGGCAACAAACTGTCTGCCATATACATGTGCCACGCTGGCGCTTTGTTTCACACACAAACGCTGGGCATCAGAAACACGATGAGTATTTGAACGGACCCAGAATTCACCCATGGGAACGTCGTTATACCCCATTGTTTTAATAGCATCTATTGGCGCCGAATGAGGGCCTCCCGATTCCGGATGAGTGTAAAGATTATTCTGATGGGCAATACCGGCGAATGTTTTATAGAAATCGTCCGCGATAAGATCACTGACAGTACGTCGGAAATCGTGAAGAAAACGGTTTGAAATATCACGGTTACCGACAATCCGGTTGGTAAGTACAGGCATATATTGCGTCATATCGTAACCCCGCAATTCTCTGAATTTTTCAGGAAAACCATGGGTCCAGTTGGCCACTCCCATTTCCCAGCTGTCGGTATGAATGAATTTCAATGAGTTACCTGCCTCCTGAGCACCGGTAATGAGCTTAGAGATCACATCCTCATTAAATTTCAGTAAGGCATCTTTACTCAGATGATCTATTGACAGACCATCCCAGCCGTCGCTTGAGGTTGAGACCTTAACCCCGGTGCATGTCATCCCATACCGGATAATAGTCCACTCACCATCGGGAACATCCCAGGAAAGTATTCCATTTTTAAAAAATTCCGTTATATCATAAATTTCTCCGGATTTGAGCTGATAAGCCGGTTCCTCTGAATAATCTTCCCGCAGCTTATAAAGCGGATAGATACCTGACCAGCCGATACGTTCCCTGAGGCTCTTTATACCATGATTTTTTATCCCGGGTGAATTTTCATTTTCAGGAAATTTCCTGATTGCCTGTACAAGGATATCCTTGTAATACAGTTTAGAGGGAGGTTCCGGCAGGCTGTCATTAATTTTCCCGGGACCGGTAACATTTTTTTCGCTCCAGGTAATTGTTTTCATGGCATACTCGGGAGTGACTGATGGTCCTCCCGGATTCCAGCCGCTCTGAACGTTGATAGTCAGTTCCAGTCCAAGCCGGTCAGCTTCCCTGATGGCATGTTTATACAATTCCATCCATCTGTCGCTGAGGAAAGCTGGTCCGGGTTCAGTCTTAAGAGCAACTGAATAATTGGAAGAACCGGCATCAAAAATTATTGCACCACCGTACCCGTTTGCCTTCATGGCTTCCAGGTCCTTTGTAATGCAATCTTCGGTTACATTGCTGTTAAGCCACCACCAGAAAGCTCTTAATCGTGCATAAGATGGCGGATTCAGGAAGTCCGCCTCAAAGTCATTGCTTATTTCCTTCCTGAATCCGTCATTTTTACCGGTTGTATTACATGTGATGCAGACAACCGAGCAGAATAATATAGCCGGCAGCAGGCTGCCGGAAAGAGTTTTTTTCATTCCCATCCAGGATTCTGTTCCAGAACTTTATCCTTATTGGTATCTATAACTGTCTGGGGTATAGGCCACAGGTTGTAATCGAAAGTCAGGGTAGCCTGAGCTTCTGGCCAGTATGCATACTGTGCTATCCTGTCAACAGCTATGGTCCCTCCCATTCTCAGCAAAGTGTTCCATCTGCACTCTTCGTAAACAAGTTCACGTGCACGCTCATCAAGGATAAGATTGAAATTATCGTCTACATCAGCAGCAGTCACCAGATAAGTACACTGAGCACGGTTCCTCAGCAGGTTTATATCATCTGCAGCACCATTTTTGTTACCGCTGCGCTGTTTGGCTTCAGCACGGAGAAGGATCGTTTCAGGAAGACGGATGAAATAGTCATCGCGGAATAGATTACTTCTGTTTTCTCCTGCATCAAGTCCGGTGTATTTATCGGTTGCTATTTTACACGAAACAGGATAGCAAAGACTGCGGTTATTATTATTTGTGGATTCATCCGCACCGCCATTATAAATTACCCCCCATGGAACAGTCATGATTGATAATAGGGCGATGTAGCAACATTACCTATAAATGTTCTGCGGAACACTACATCTGAATTGCGCAAGTCTGCAGCCCATTTATCTTCATAAATAATATCTCTCGTGTACATTGTTGGAATTATCTGAGAAATCCCCCTTCCTCCAACATCTTCAAGTGTACCTGTAAGATGGTTTTTTGCACCATCACGGAAGACTGGTCCGTAGGTCCTGGAATAAGGCAATCTTGCTCTGCCGTCCTCTGCTTTATATGCCGCGTAGTCAGTCTGAATAGACCAGATACATTCGGTATTTCCATCCTGGAAGTTAACATTACCCTCCTGGAACAAATCCCAATAATGATTTGTGGTTTGCTCCAGATTACCTACAGGTGTGCTTGTACTGCCTTGTCTGTAAACAGGGATTTTTATAGTCAGTTCACTTTTTCTTTTACCGAAGCGGCTATTGATAAGTGAGTATATTCCTCCATCTATCACCTTGTTGCCATAAGAGATTGAACTGGTATAGGCAGTCTGGGCACCTGAGGAATTACCATCAGCTGCCAGCTGGATGCCAAGAGCAAGGTATAGTTCACACAGATTATGTTGTGCAGCTGCCCTTACCAGACGGCCTCCTGATGAAGTTGTTTCCGGAAGATCATTCTCGATAGCAAGAAGCTCATCAATGGCAAACTGGTACGTTTCCACCCTTGAGGAACGTTCAAAATCATATTTTGAAGTTTTGGAAATCTCCGTAACAATTGGCACACCTCCAAAAAGTTCACCAAGATTACGGTATGCAAAAGCCCTGAAAAACCTTGCCTGAGCTATAACATAAGCTTTTTCCGCAGGTGAGGTCCATGATATCTGTGGTAACTCTGCGGCATACAATGCCAGATTGGATTTTGATATTATCTGATACCATGCACTGTAAATATCGAGGAAATGGGAATGATCGGGATTGATTGTCCCGTAATTATTAAAGGTATTACCTCTCCTGATACTTGCCACATCAAACATATCAGTTCCGTTACCGCGGAAAACAAATACCCATGCAGCTTCTGTGGAGTTTGCCCAAAGGTCTCTGAGCTGGGAATAAACACCAACAAGGACCTGGTCGATCTGTGCAGATGTTGAAAATGCGTTATCTGTAGTGTAAAATGTTGTTGGTTCCTCTGTAAGAAATTCATTATCTGATTCGCATCCTGTGAATGCAATTACAAGGAAAAGGACCAGTATCTGTACAAAAATTATTATCTTTTTCATTTTCTTAACATTTTTTGGTTAAAAGGTAGCATTTACACCAACTGAAAATGTTGATGGAACAGGGTAGGTATTTTCCCGGACCGGAGTACCTGTTTCAGGATCGCCTCCAAACCAGTCGGTAAAGGTTGCCAGATTCTGAATACTGATAAAAGCCTTCAATGAGTTTATTTTTATAACATCAATCAGCTTCTTATCAAAAGTGTAGGATAATGAAACGTCCTGGATCCTGACGAACCCCCTTGACTGGAGAGCCTGATATCTTCCATCTCCGGCAAATATTGCTGACGGATAAACATTACTCTTGTTTTCAGCTGTCCAGTAAGGTTTTGATGTCATGTTGGCATTAAACAAACCCGTACCCGATGTCAGATATGCTGCAGTATTACTCTTCAGATAGTGGTCATTTCCTCCGAAAACACCGGATATCATTACATAGAGCTCTACATTCTTATATCCGGCTACATTGCTCAGGCTCGAACGGAAATTCTCCTTGTTATAACCCAGGATAATTCTGTCGGCTGCCGTGATACCGGGGACGTTATCATGATCTCTGTATTTAGGTGCTCCGGGAGCGGCTCCCGTAAGACCAATATATTCCGTATCCTCTGCCTGGACAATACCATCCTGATCATAACCGAATATTGCTCCCAGCGACTTACCTATAAAGAGACTGCTTGCAATATCGTCATCCTCTTTACCGTCACCATTCAGATCATCACCATAAAGATGAACCAGTTTATTATTGTTTTTCCAGAAAGTAAAGGTAGTGTTCCAGTACCAGTCAGCGCTCTTGATATTTACAGTATTTATCTTAAATTCAACACCTGTATTGTTTACCTGTCCCATTGAAGTTTTAATAGTATTGAAACCTGTCATTGCAGGGATGTTTCTGGTAAAGATCTGATCGGTGGTCTTTGAAAAATAGAAGTCCAGATCAAACAAAATACGACTGTTGAAAATCTCCGATTCAAACCCGGCATTCCACGATTCGGTTGTTTCCCATCCAAGGTCAGCATTACCAAGTGCACTCTGAAATAGTCCGTAATTTATTGTGCTTCCCGTGTTCGAGTATTCATACCTTGAACCTCCTGATGCAGCATTCGCCACTGTTGAAAGTGTTCCATAAGGACTAATCCCCTGGTTACCGTTCTGACCCCATGACAGTTTAAGCTTCAAACTGTTAATTGCATCGATATTAAAGAAAGGTTCATTGGATATCTTATAAGCCACCCCTGCGGCGAAGAAATTTGCCCATTTATTGTTTGCTCCAAACACAGAAGCACCATCACGGCGATAAGATCCGGTGAAGAAGTATTTGTCACCAAAAGAGTAATTCAAGCGACCATAGTATCCTATATTGGCTCTGTCTTCCGCATTGAGTATAACCTTCTGGACGGTTGCTTTATGCAATCCCCACATACCAAGGGTTGTGTTTCCATTAGCAGCAAAATCAGAACCTGTTGTATTAACCTGCTTGTATTGACGGAGGTCTCTCGTGGCAACAGCGGTAACATCAACACTATGCAGTCCAAATACATGCTTGTAATTGAGGATATTGTCAAGTACATAGCTGAATGTACTGTTGTTGTCAATATTACCATTTGCTCTTGAAAGGAATCCCTGCACCACTGCTGCAGAATATCTCGCTAGTCCTTCGCCTTCGGCAATATAATTGTCTTCATAATAGAAACTTCCCGACTGGTTTTTATCAAGGTTTGTCTGAAGATTGAGCCGGTAGCTGAGTCCTTCCACCCAGGGAATATCTACAACAGTATATGCATTAAACCTGAAATTATTTCTGATATCATCGTTGTCGGAAACATCATTTGTAACTCCCCATAATGGATTGGTACCGGACTGGGTATAAGGGTACTTTTCAAGATTCCCCAAATCATCGCGATACATTACTCCGTAGGGCGACATAACTTGTGCCGTACCGATATTAGCGGAAAATCCTGAATAATCGCGTCTTGAATAACCGGCATCCATTCCCAGTTCAAGCCATTTAGTGACATTGGTCTTAAGTTTTGCCAGAAATGACAGGCGATTGAAATCATCACCCATAACTATTCCTTTGTTATTATCGTATGCAGTTGACAGGTAATAGTTTACATTAGGATTTGCGCCTGAAACTGATAACTGGTAATCCTGCACCACACCTGTACGGGTAGATTCATCGAGCCAGACTGTTTCATTTCCTGCGGCAAGGTTTGCAAGTTCACCCGGCTTCATCCACTCAGTAGAACCAGGAGTGTACTGATTACGTGCATTAACAACTGTTATCCACTCTTCACCTTTCATCATTACCGGTTTATTCTGCCATGTCTGAACACCGGTTGAAGCTTTAAAACTTATTATAGGTTTCCCTATAAGCCCTTTTTTAGTTGTTATGGCTATTACACCGTTTGCAGACCGTGAACCATAAGCAGCTGCGGAAACAGCATCTTTAAGTACATCGAAACTGGAAATGTCATTTGGATTAATATCCCCCAGGCTGCCGAGAAATATCACTCCATCGAGAACAATGAGAGGGTCGTTTGATCCGGAAATTGAATTCTGACCCCTGATAAGCATACTTGGTTGTCCTCCTGCAGTATTTGTAGCGCCAATATCCAGACCGGATATACTTCCCTTAAGACTTTCGAGCGCATTGAATTTCGGAAGCTGGGCAACAGGAGAGTTCTCCACATTCAAAGAACCGACAGTCCCTGTAAAATCCCTTCTCAGTGCTGTACCATAACCTATCACAACTACTTCAGCCAGCCCGATAGCTTCCTCTTCCATTTGAACATCTATTGAAGTCTGGCCTGAAACAGGAATTTCCTGTGCTTTTAATCCGACAAATGAAAATACAAGAACCGCACCATCCGGAATATTACTGATTGTAAACCTTCCATCGATATCGGTTAATGAACCAAGATTGGTACCTTTTACGGCAACCGTTACCCCCGGCAACGGTTCACCATCAGAATCTGTAACCCGGCCGGAAACGGTATTCTGGACAGAATAGACTTCCGTACCGTTAATTTGCGGGTCGGCGGCTGACACATTCATCGCAGGTAAAAGTACCATTAACAACAGTAACCCAGCCACAATAATGCTTCTTACCATCCTTCCCGGCAGGAATGTAAAATTCCTCTTAAATTGATTTTCCATCGACTTAGTTGATTTATTTGAATTTAAAAATTTAAGCCAGCATAAAATATCTGCTATACTTTATTAGTGTGTCTCTGACAACTTAATATTAAGATTAATAAAATTTAGATATGATGTCATAGGCTTTTGGTATTAGTTAAATAAATGGGTTGTCAATTATCTTCAGTTATTTGATGAGTTATCAAGTGAATTAGTTGCGTTCTGTCGGTATGTTCTGATAACTTATCCTGTAACAAACTTACGATTTATAAAGGATTTAATATTTTTAAAGGCTTAATAAATTTTGTATGAAAGGCTTCAGAAAAATATTCTCCATCTGCATTTTATTTACCTTCCTTCCAATTAATACGGGTCTTTCACAAAAGACTGATTCGCTGGCATTCAGAATGAACACCAGATACTCATTTTATACCACCGAAAAGGATGCGGAAATGATCCTTCATGTTCCTCAGAGCTATATCACCAATAAAATATCTGTTCTTCTTACGGGAACTACTTACGATACCCCTGTCAAATGGGAAGGTGTTCCCGGAAAAAAATTATTAAGAATTCCTCTCAAAACAGCCGTTAGAAATGGATTCCACAAGGTAAAAGCTGAAATAGAAGTCAGCGGAAGTATCACCAGGTTTGTTGCAGAAGCTGATCTGATAAAACTCAGTTATAAACCAAATGAGGTAAAAACGGACAGACTCACCGGGGGATTAATAGTAAACAGAAGACCGTTTTTTCCTGCTGGATTCTACTGCTATTCACCGGTAAATCCCTCACTCCCAGAAGAAGAGGCAGTTAAGGGATTCAATGTGATATCACCTTACCAGAAAATATTACAATCATCTTTTAATGAAAGAAAATCATACATGGACCGCTGTGCCCAAGTGGGACTGAAAGTGCACTATAATCTGTTGTCTGTTTCAGGAGGCGGTGGTGTGAGTTCAATAATTGAAGGTCTCACATGGTCACAGAAAAAGACTCTTCTCCTGAATGAAATAAAGGCCTTCCGCGATCATCCTGCCCTCCTGGTCTGGTATATTGCGGATGAACCAAACGGTTACAGGATCCCTCCTGACACTCTGAAAACAATCTACAGGCTGGTAAGGGAAAATGATCCCTGGCACCCTGTTTCAATGGTTTTCATGGCGCCATGGCTGGCTTCACGGAATTATATCGATGCACTGGATATCGTAATGGCTGATCCATATCCTATTCCTGACTCACCTGTTACCCTTCCCGGCAATGTGGCAGGGACTCTGTCAAACGAATTCAGGGGAAAAAGACCCGTCTGGATGGTTCCACAGGTGTTCGGCGGCGGAGAGATATGGAGCAGGGAACCCACCATTCAGGAGGTGAGGACTATGACCTACCAGTCAGTAATAAATGGGTGCAAGGGCATTCAGTTCTTTGTGAGGGAAGGACTTAATCTGTTTCCAAAATCAACTGCGCTCTGGAATGAATGCGGAAGGATGGCTGTTGAATTATCGGAAATGACTCCATGGCTTCTGTCGGATGAGGTGACCATGCCGGTAACCACTTCTTCGGGGAATATAATGGTAACATCATTTATGCACCAGGGACAGCTTATGATAGTTGCAGCCAACAGGGCCAACTCTCCTCAGAGGGCTGACTTTTCAATTTCCGGAATTTCTTCAGTAAGAGCCAGGGTACTATTTGAAAACAGATCTGTCCAGGTCACCAGTGGTCGCTTTACTGATCAGCTGTCTGCGCTGGGGACACAGGTTTATTTAATTAATACGGGAAAAGTCAGGGAAACTTTCAAACCATGGAGTGGAAACCTTATCAGGGACCCTGGATTTGAGGATACTGCAAGCCCGGGAATACCTGCATCCTGCTACGCATGGAACAATGGCGACCGGGGTGCAACATTTTTCCTCGATTCTCGCGAACATTACGAAGGAAATCACTCGCTGCGTATGATAACTCCCGTTATTAACCGCAGTGCAAGACTGAGATTTTTCCCCTTTAAAATCAGGCCGGGAATGACATACTATATTTCTGTGAGGGCAAAAGCAGATCATGACCAGATTCCCGACACCACACAAAGAAATAAACCGCAATACTTTGAGGTTACCTTAGGGGATTACGGATCCAAACGATTTGAGCTGAGCGATGAGTGGCAGGAATACATGACCGTAATAACAATTCCAAACCTGGCTGGTCTTCCGCCAAAAACTAATGTTATTTTGAAGATGCCATCGGCGGGGGTTGCATGGTTCGATATGTTACAGGCAATAGAAGGCGTTGATATTAACCAATCTATAAATCCGGAATTGAGAGCTTTTCCGGGGAATTTTCCTCGTGGACGATAATTCTTACTTTGTGTATTCAATCACTATTCTCCCTTCAGACCTGCCTGCTTTCCTGATTGTAAATTCATACTTCCCTGCTTCCAGATTCAGGATCAGATCTTTCCCTTGCCTGACCGGTTTAATATATTTATTTCTGTTGATATCAGCTTTATCCTCCAGAACATCATCTGATCCGGGATAAAATGTTGCCGTACTGTTTGCAGGAATTATAACTCTGTAGATTATATCATCACCATCTCTTTCCCATGAGGATACAATGGTTCCATAAGGGCTTTCATGCCTTGCTTCAAATTTATCAAGTCCTGTTACAAACTGAGGCTTAAGGATTACATTCTTGAATCCGGGTTTCTCCTCATCGGGAAAGATACCCCCCGGAGCTTTATACATCCATGCTCCTATCTCACCGAACATGATGTGGTTCATTGAAATATCAGATTCAGGGTTTATATCCCAGTTCTCATATAATGTTGTTGCTCCGTTTACTATCCACCAGCCCCAGGAAGGATAGCTGTCCTTCACGGCAAGCCTGAAAGCAAGATCAGAATACCCGTTTTCGCTCAAAGCATTCAGTATTGCTTTTGTACCCAGCAGCCCCACATCGATCTTTTCTCCGTCTGCCAGTACCTTTCCGGCAAGATTATCTGCAACTTTCTGCCTGAGTTCACCGGGAACCACATCCCACATCAGCGGAACACTGAGTTCAGTCTGAAATCCGCTACTATAAACAGCCCTGTCCCGGTCAAGATATTTTTCATTTATTGCATTCCTTATTTTCTCAGCCAGGGCATTGTATTTCTCAAGATCAGCCTGATAACCAAATAATCCGGCAGCTTTGGCAAGAATAGTCACATCAATAAAATAATAGATAGATGAAGTTAGTTCCTTCGGTGAGACGGATTTTACCGGGATCCAGTCTCCAAGCCCCCAGTCTGTCAGACCCGAAGGGCTTAATCCGGTAATATGATCCACATACCTTTTAATATTATTATAGCATTTATGAAGGAGATGAGAATCACCATAAAAAAGGTAAATATTCCATGGAATGATAGCAATTGTGCTGGTCCAGTCGGGTCCGTTTGCCCAGTGATAGCCCCATCCGCTTGTGGGGATTATTGCAGGAAGGACCCCGTTAGGTTGTTGCTCGTCAAGATGGTCATTCAGCCATTTCTCATAAACTGTTATTCCGTCAAAATTGTATAATCCGGTTTCGATTGCGATATGAGCATCTCCCGTCCAGCCGTTCTTTTCGCGCTGGGGACAATCTGTCGGGTAACCATACAGATTTGAAAGGTATGAATTGTTGGTTGCTTGCCATATAAGGTTCAGCAGGGTATCTGAAGACTCAATATTTCCTGCAGGCGGTACATCGCTATGCATGAAATATCCCGAAAGGCTCTCCTTTGTCAGTGAAAGGGGCCTGTCAGAAGTAACTTCAACATATTGAAATCCTTTGTAGTTGAACCTTGCCTTAAAGGTCTCCTCACCTTTTCCTGACAGGATAAAAATATCTGTCTGGAAAGGATCGCTGTCATCCGTCGGACGGTAATGAACATCGATATTTGACTGATCCGCTGTTCCGTCGGCATTAAGCCTCTCTGCATGTTTAATCCGGATGACCGTTCCTTTTTCACCTGTTACCTTCAGACTGCTGACACCGGCAATATTCCGGCCAAGGTCAAAGACATATTTAAGATCACTAAACTTTTTCATCGCTCTGGCAGGGATCTCTGCTTCAGCCCTCACCGGATGCATCGCCTGTGCACTTATATTCGTCGAGGGCGCGGGAACATTGATAGCATTCCGCCACATTGAATCATCAAACCCTGGCATATCCCATCCTTGTTTTTCAAGCCTGGCATCATAATGTTCAGCCGTATAGATACTGTTGAAAATCAATGGACTTAATGAAGTCTTCCAGTCTGTTGCGGTCGGAACAATTATTTCACTGCCATCCCCAAGAACTATATGAATTTCCATGCAGAACTTTGGTCTGGCACGCCATGGGGCTTCATGGAAGAACCACACTGCTGTTGACTGGTGATTATACCAGCCGTTTCCCAGCAGCACCCCTGCAGCATTTTCCCCCGTTTTCAGAAGAGATGTGATATCATGTGTCAGGTAGAGAGTCCGGCGATCAAATCGTGTATATGTGGGATCAAGAAGATGATCCCCGACTTTTTTACCATTGATATAGAGTTCGTAGAGACCTGCAACAGCAATATAGGCCCGGGCAGATCTGATCTCTCCCGGAATAGTGAATGACTTTCTGAAAAATGGTGCAGGTTTGAGATTGATATCACGGGTATCGCTGATCCAGCTGCCTTTCCAGTTTCCCGGCTCCATCATCCCTGTTTCGAATGAAGCTACCCCGGATATGGCGGAAGGCTTTCCTTTTTTATCCCACAAGCTGTATGCTCCAGAAATACCTGGTCAAAGGATTTAGCGGTATCCCCTCGTAAGCAATCAGATTCAGGTCTGATCCGGTCTTACCGGAATCCATCACATCGCCTTTCCCATGAGAAACTTCAGATGAATCCCGTCCTACAACGATCCTGAAAGCGCTTTGCCGTGCTCCCATCCTTTCATCTCTCATCTGCCATGTAAATCTGGGATTCGGGGCATCTATCCCAAGAGGATTGATCAGATGCTCACATTTCAGATTATTTGCTGAAAACCCGCCTTTATTGTCCGAGCAGGCGGAGGCTATCGCCAAAAGAATTAATCCAGGGATAAAATACCTGTACGAAAATTTACAAATCATATAATCACCTTTCATAAGCTCTTTACCTCATTTACAAGGTTCTGCAGACTGCTTTTTGCATCGCCGAACAGCATCCTTGTCTTGGCATCAAAGAACAGCAGGTTTTCGATTGCTGCATAACCTTTACCCATGCCCCTCTTCATCACAATTATATTCCTTGCATTTCTTGCTTTTATAATTGGCATTCCGTAGATGGGGCTTGAAGGGTCATCTTCTGCAGCAGGATTGACAACATCATTTGCGCCGATCACCACTACCACATCAGTATTCGGCAGGTCGGGATTGATCTCATCGCTCTCAATCAGCTGTTCATACGGAACATCGGCTTCAGCCAGCAAAACATTCATATGTCCCGGCATTCTTCCGGCAACAGGATGAATTGCATATTTTACCTCCACTCCTTTCTCTTCCAGGACTTTATCGAGCTCGTGGCAGATATGCTGTGCCTGTGCCACGGCAAGTCCGTAACCCGGTACAATAACAACTTTTTTCGAATAGCTGAGGAGAACGGCTGCATCAGAGAGGGAAATTTCTTTTATCGATCCCGTAGTTTCGATGGCAGACTGACCTCCTCCGCCGAAAACCCCAACGATTACATTCAGCAACGACCTGTTCATTGCCTTGCACATAAGTATTGTTAGGATTGTACCTGCAGATCCTACAAGGATGCCGCCTGTAAGCATGGCCTGATTATCATAGAGGAATCCGCCCATGGCAGCGGCAACGCCTGTAAAAGAGTTCAGAAGGGAAATAACTACAGGCATGTCGGCGCCTCCTATGGGCATCACAAAGAGAACACCATAAATCACTGCAACAGCGAACATAATATAGATCCAGTGTGTCAGTTCGGAAGCTGCCTGTACATCCCGCGTCATAATAAATACGATAAACCCAATCAGGATGATCAGGATGGCGATGTTAACATACTTTAGCGACTTAATCCTGAGATCGCCAATCCAACCGTCAAGCTTGCCAAATGCTATCATACTTCCCGCCCATGATACCGTTCCGATCATAAGTCCGAGCAGGATGGCCAGCACCTGTCCGTTTGCCATCCCGTGTTCTGCGATAAGATCGGGCCTTACATGAGGAAATTCCATCATGGATATCAGAGCAGCAGCTGCTCCTCCCATACCATTGAAAAATGAGACCAGCTGGGGCATGGCTGTCATCCTGACTTTTTTTGCAATTATCCACCCGATGACAGTACCTATTATTATTGCAGCAAGGATCCATGGTATATTTCCAATAGGTTCACCATCCTTTTTATGAAAGAGGATTGTTGCTATTATTGCGAAGCCCATCCCGAAAGCTGCCAGGGTATTTCCCCTGCGGGCAGTAAGAGGATGGCTCAGCATTTTCAGGCCCATAATAAAGAGGACGGAAGCCACCACATAGGTAATTTCCAAAACAGAGATACCATAGGGAAATTGAGACATATCATTCATTCCGTTGAAATTTAACATTACAATTGGATCCTATTTCTTCTTTTTAAACATCTCCAGCATCCTGTCTGTTACCACAAAACCTCCTACAACATTGAGAGTACCGAGAACCACTGCAAGGAAACCCAGGATCATCGATCCGGTTGTTTCAGCATGCCCCATAACTATGATAGCTCCGATTATTACAACTCCGTGAATTGCATTAGCCCCTGACATGAGAGGTGTATGAAGTATAGCCGGAACATGGCTGATAACTTCAATCCCCAGAAATACTGACAGAATTACAATAAATATAGCTTCTCTGTGCTGCAGGAAGAATCCAAGTATATTTTCCATATTATAGTCTATTTGATATTTAGCAATTGTTTAGCTCTCTGGCTCACAAACTCTCCGGCATGTACTGCCGTGGTACCATTAATTATCTCATCCTGCATGTTCAGGTTCAGGTTGCCTTCCTTATTCAGTATTATTTTAAGAAGGTTGATAATGTTATTACCGAACATTTTACTTGCATCTGCGGGCATATCAGATGGATAATCGGACTTACCTATTATTTTCACCCCGTTAACCAGAACTGTTTTTCCATTCTCTGTCAGTTCACAGTTTCCTCCGCTTGAAGCAGCCAGATCAATAATAACTGAACCGGGCTTCATTGAATGAACTGTATCCTTTGACACAAGTACAGGGGCTTTCCTTCCCGGTATCTGAGCGGTAGCGATCACAACATCTGCTGCTATGGCACGTTGCTGGATAAGCTCCCTCTGTTTGTTCTTAAACTCTTCTGTCTGTTCAACTGCATAACCACCGGCTGCAGCATCTTCTTTTGCACCTTCAACTTCGATGAATTTTCCTCCCAGACTTTTCACTTCTTCTTTTACAGCAGACCGGACATCAAAAACCTCAACGACTGCACCAAGTTTCCTTGCAACAGCTATTGCCTGCAATCCTGCCACACCTGCTCCCAGTATGAG
Organism: uncultured Bacteroidales bacterium; assembly: GCA_963700275.1. Lineage (GTDB taxonomy): Bacteria > Bacteroidota > Bacteroidia > Bacteroidales > VadinHA17 > LD21. The sequence goes on from CAVOWZ010000020.1 coordinate 117,690, forward strand.
TACCTTTGAAGGTTTGATAGTTCCTGCAGCAGACATGAACATCGGAAAAAATCGTGGTAGAAGGGCAGCAGCATCCAGCACCGCTTTATAACCTGAAACTGTTGCCATGGAAGAGAGGATGTCCATTGCCTGCGCCCTGGTTGTACGTGGAATAATATCAAGCGCGAGGACCGTCAGACCCGCTGATCTGGCACTCTCCAGCCATTCGCTGTTCTCCGCAACATTAACCACGGAACAAAGAACCTGTCCTGCGTGACAGTATTTCAGATCATCATCAGGCAAAGAATTAACTGAAAGAATAAGGTCTGACTTCGAAAAGATCTCTTCACGGGACACTGTTGTAACACCAGACTTCCTGTACTCTTCATCGGCGGAAAAAGCATTCAATCCGGCATCATTTTCAATAATAACTTGAGGGCCAAGCTTCTGTAATACAGCCGCTTCTCCAGGAAGCATTGCAACTCTCTTTTCATTGCCGCATTCCCTGAGTATACCTGTAATCATATATACTGAATTAATTTGTGTCCCAATATAGCAAACAAAAGGCAAAAATCAATTCTTCAGGCTTCAGAAAGGTGAGAATCCATAAACTACAAATCACTCCGGAGATGTCAGCCTGACACTGATAATCCCCTTTCCGCCAGTAAAGATATATGCAGGAATCCTAATCTCCAGTCTTTTCAGATCAGGTATCCGTCTGTCGAGCTTCAGAGGAGGAGGATCCATCATTATTGTCGAAATCCTCACCCCTGATGGTGATGATATCCTCAAATGTAATTCCTTACCGTCCTGCTTCAGAACAGCTCCGTCAACTGCCGGGACCACCTCAGCTGTGGTCATAAGCGCCCACGTCAGGCTATTTGTTGAATCACTCAATACAATCTGATCTTCAATGATTAATGAATGATCCGAATCCTTAACAAATTTTCTGTATGCACTTTTTACCCGTCCGTCATAGACAGGTGTCATATCTATTGTTGCTTCAGGCACCGGAGCTGTTTTAAAATCAACTATCCCCGCAGTTGCATCAACTTTGAACCTGGCATCATCAACAGTAAGAGTACCGTGTCCATGATTACCTTTTGTAAGCAAAGTCCATCGCTGACAATCCTGACACTGACCCCAGAGATCGAAACCTGCCTGCTCGAGGGTATTATAGTCCTGAACACCCGGATCCACAGCCCACCTCACTCCGTCGAGTTCGAAAACGAAACTTCCTGCATCCATATTACCATGGCTCAGATTGGCTCTGCCCCCCTTGCCACCAAAATAATATTCATGAGGATCATCCTTTCCTCCCCTGAAAATTACAAGAGGGTTTGAGCCCTCACCTTTCCAAACCAGAGGCAGATCTGTTTCATTTTTTAACTGGAATTGTGAAAGCCAGACGAGTCCCGGACCAGCCAGCCGTGAGAGATTACCCGTTTTTTTTGCCGGCATCAGGAACTTCTCCTTTTCCAGGTAGAGGGGATTACCGGTTTTTTGAGCGAACCATGCCAGAACAATATCACCACCTGAACCTTCACTGTCGCCGCAATCAGCAAAATTGAAATAGTTGCCCGACGGAGCCACAGTTAACATTCTGAAACCAGCGCTTTCAAGAAAAGAAGGGTAATCCGCAATACCAAAATCACTGCCGAATGCACTTTCAAGCATTGAGGAGGTTACTATAGAGAAACTTGTTCCATAACCCCAGTAGGTAGCTCCTTCGGGATATACTCCGGCGGGCGCATACTGCTTCAGGGCTGCCGGTATACCCTCCAGCGATCTGCTGATTGTCTTTGCCGCCAGTACCGGGTCCTTTTCAGCAATTGCTATCGCAGCGGCAATCATTCCCCCGTTACATACCTGGTTCCAGTTATTTGTTCCGTTAACCCATCCAAAATTACCTTTCTCATAGCCTGGATTTATTCCCTTTTCGATCAGTGCTTTTTTTGCTAGTTCAGTGGTTGCCTTCGGCAGGAAACCTCCAACCCAGTCAACTGCTATGGCAACTGCAAGTGACATTTCAGCAACATCGAGGAAATGTGATGGATTCCAGTCAGAAAAATTACAGACTGCAATAAGTTCCTCATTGATCTTTTTCAGAACAGCAGGTTCTTTGTCGATCCTGTAAACCATCGACAGGATGGTCATCCGCTGAAGCATCGACCTGGATGTACTCAATAACCTCCGCCCGACAACATTTCTCGTAAGAACGGGACTGCTCAGGATGTTTTCTGCATTCAACTTCATTGCTGCATAGTAGTTTTTCACTACAGGATCAGTCTTAAGCCTGGTTTTGAGATTCTTCTCAATACCAGGGGTTAGTATTATGCGGGGAGTTGTCTTTTTTAGGTTTGTCCTGATATATTGGGTTGTCACAGGATTCTGAAGCTTCTGAACCTCATTACCTGAATTCTGGTTTGACTGTGGAATGGCTGTCCCGCAAATCATAAAAATTATTACGGCAATGAATATAAACCTCGGGAGAAAATCAGATTTTTGTCTCATATCATTTGGTTTTATTTAATTTGTGTAACTCTGTGTAACCTCTGTGTCCCTCTGTGTAATTGAAAGTTATCTTTATTAATGTTCCCAAATTTTTTAACGGGTGTATAACTCTGTGATAAAAAATTATTAAAGTATGGGTAATTCATAGCCAATCTGCTTTGAAATTCTACCTGACCGGACCTTAAGAAGGATTTTTTGATCCCCGGGTTGCGGTCTGCCCGAAAGTTTAACCTTAATTTCGGGCTGAGATCCTGTGTATGGAGCAACAACCGTAATAAATCTTACGATCTGGTCTTTTCTTTCCTTTTTTATATTAAAACTGAATGCCGGACGAGGTTCCTTTATGGTATACCGGAAAGATACCTGCCCCTCTTCCTCAACAAGTTTCATATTTTCCTGTTCCAGGGTCTGCACCATAACGTTCCATCCTTCAGAAAAATCAGAACTGACAGTGAATTTTTCATTGTCAAACACCGCTTTCCCCGGTGCAAGCTGAAAATGAAGATCAATATCCCCTGTTGCTTCGCCAAGGGCTTCATCAATAATTATGAAATATTTTTTATCCACAAAGAAGAGAGACCTGCGATGTTTCAGGTCCGGGTAGCTTGTATTTTCAACTACCAGGATATCGAGGTCATCCCCAGGTTCCCATAGTAAGAGTTCCGGAGCATAGTTCGAATTTGTACCGTTAAGTGTAAGAGTCTGATGAACCTTTGTCTGGCGGAACCAGTTCCGGCCTTCAGGATCGCCGCTGTATATATAGCTCCCGGCATCAGGCATAAGATTACGTCCTCCCGCGTAAAGTTCGAAAGTACCGTTATCGGGCTGACAGTGACCTCCCCCATCCGGACCGCATTTAAGAATGAGGCAAATCGCGTCTTTATTCCACCCGCTTCTCATCGAATAAAATCCGCTCACTGGATATGCCCAGGCTGTCGAATCAGGCATAACTCCTTCCCTGCCTTCGGATGCGACAAACAAAAAATCTTTCCTGTCAAACATTTTTGACCACTCCCTGAGCCTTCCGAAATACTGCCCCGGAATGCCGGCCCACGAATCTCCGAACTGTGTTGAAGAACCATCAGGAAATGTAAGTTTCATCGGAACTTCACACATTTTTTCGACAGTCTTAAGATAGCTGTCAGGAAAGGCATCTCCGAATCCATTCATACGGGCAAGTTCTACTGTATTAAGAAACCAGTTTATACAGCCGGTATGATAACCGGTAGCCAGTTCACGCTGATAACCATCAGGATATACCTGAATATTTATCTCGGCATTCAATCGTCTGAAAGCTTCCGCCCTCCATTTGCCGGAATCTTTGAATTCGGGGAAGGTTACAGCAATAAAAGCAAGACCTTCAGCCTCCATAAGGCTCCAGTTGCTCCCTGTACGGTATTGTGTCATAAGATAAGTGGCATGGTCGTAACAGCTGTTAAGAAAAGCAACAAGAACTTCAGGAGTAAAATGAGCAGAACCAATGAAATGCTGATAAAGGCCTGTCCAGCTGTGTCCCCTGATACCGGCTTCTATTGATCTCCAGGCATAACCATGCTTCCCGTCATTGGGATTTTTTCTCGTCCAGTCAATCAGCTGATAGCACCATTCTGCGGCATATTTTTCATCTCCGGTGTGCAGGTAAGCTTTTGCCATAGCATCCCAGAAATACATCCTGTTAAGCTGCCAGACCCATTCATTATCAGGTACGGGTCTCATCCCCCAGTTGATATCATCTCCGCAAAAAACCGGAGGATAAGCACTCTGTCCGGTAAAGATATGCTTCAGCGCATTGTCTGCCATTTTTATTTCATCCTCAGTGGCAGCCTTACCGCGCATTTCTGATGCTGAGAACTTTCCTGCAGGGTGCTTTACGGAGGTGCGTGACCTGAAAAAATTCATCAGCTGAACCGCCGTTATTGAAGGATTACCATAAGATCTCCTTACTGTTTCGAGCTCAGGCCTGTCCAGATCGAGCCGCGACATCAGCTTATAAAGATCAACGGATCTTACCTTGTTCTCCTGAATACCATCTGCATACATAAGGTTGACAAACAATATGTATAATATGACCAGCAACAATACCTTCTTCATACCGTTTCACAATTTATTGACAACAAAGCTTACTTAACCACAAAGGACACGAAGTTCACACTAAGGACATAAAGGATTAAGACGCATTGGACATTAAGGCTTATTTACCGAAAAAACATCTCAAGCCAGAAATTATTTGCTTCATTTCTTGAATGAAAAGCTTTTGCACCGCCCCAGCCATGACGTCCGTTAGGGTAAAGCATGAACCGGAATATTTTACCTTCATCCTGCAGCTTTGAAATCAGATATATTGAATTCTGCATGTGGACGTTATCATCCAGATCGCCGTGAGTCAGGTAGAGTTTCCCCTTGTAATCCTTAACCCAGGTCAGGGCCGAACCATCCCTGTAACCTTCCGGATTATCCTGAGGTGTGTCCATAAAACGTTCGGTATAAATATTATCATAAAGCCTGTAATCTGTGACTGAGGATCCTGCGAAACCATGAGTCCAGTACTCCGCCCCTTTTGTAAGTGCGAGGCAGGTCATATATCCTCCGTATGAACTTCCGGTTATCCCCATCCTGGAGGGATCAACAAACGTCTTTGAGCGAAGCCACTTAACAGCATCGGCATAATCAAGTATCTCCCATTTTCCCAGGTTGCGGTGAAGATAATCGAGCCCTTTTTTCCCAAACTGACCCGATCCCCTGTGATCAACAGAGAAGGTAATTATCCCGTTCTGTGCATACCACGAAGCATTATTCCCCTGCCACCTGTTACTTACATTTTTGGAATCAGGTCCGCCATATATTGTAAAAACAACAGGGTATTTACCTGCCGGATCAAAATTCAAGGGGTAAGTAATTATTGCAGGCATATTGAACAGTCCGTCGGCTGTAGGTATCCTTATCATTTCAGCTCTTGAATTCTTTAGCCGGATCGAAAGAATTATCAAATTTATGGATCTCCCTTACAAGCTTACCCTTTCTGTCATAAGCAAGTATTGAACCCGGACTGGAAATATTGCTCCATGAATCAATATAATAACTTCCTTTTGGTGAAATGTTTACAGTATGGGTTCCTTCACCTTTTGTAAGCTGTAACAGGTTTGTGCCATCAAGACCGACCCTGAAGGCATGATTATCTGTTGACTCAGTTCCGGTCGCAGTAAAATACAGCAGCTTCAGATCTTCATCCACCCTGCTTATCGAGTTCACCCTGAAATCAAAGTCTGTCAGCCTGACCTTCAAACTTCCGTCCCAGCCGTAATAATAAAGGTTTTCCCAATCGTCCCTGTAACTCCTGATTATGAAGCCTGATCCGTTTTCCATTACATAAATATCTTCTCTGAACTCAACCCAGGTTTTACGGGATTCGTTATATATCTGCCTGAAGTCGCCGGTTTCAGCATCGGCAAGTATTATCTTTAGATCATTCTGATCGCGGTTAACGATCTGGACAGCCAGATTCCTGCTATCGGGTGTCCAGAATGGCCAGGCAATGTACTGATCGATGGAATAGTCAGTCTTAACCCAAACTGTTTTCGAAGTGGATATATCAGCAATTCCCATTTTGACTTTCGGATTAGGATCACCAGACTTGGGATAAGGCACCTGTTCAAGCTTCCCATGAAGACCATCAGCCTCATCGAGCCTGTTGAGAGTGAAAAGAGGCACATCACTTTCATCAGTCCTGAGATATGCTATTTTTGTCCCGTCAGGTGACCACCAGAATGCTGCATAACTGCTTGCCCTGCCAAGGATCTCCTCCATATAGACCCATGAAGCATAACCATTATAGACCCTGTCAGAAGCATCAGATGTAAGGCGGATTTCTTTTAAACCGATGAGATCAAAAACATACATGTCCTTGTCGCGTGTATAAGCAATTTTTGTTCCGTCATCACAAAACCTGACATTTACCTCATCTGAACTGCTGTTTGTTATCCGGCGGAGTTCCCTGTCACCTTTCTTAAAATAGAAAAGGTCATTGTCTTTTGTTTTAATCAGGCTCTTATTATCAGGGCTGATGACATCATCCGGACTGAGTTCCAATCCTGGAGGAAGAGATTTCCCGAGGAGCTCCCGGTCTGTTTCAGGCATTGAAACAACTGCAGCTTTCCCGCTTCTGATGTCAACAATCTGAATTACAGTCTTCTTTTCAGAATCAAAGGTCCTTATAAGGTAATGAGTGTCATCTAACCATCCAAGTACAGCAACCTGATTCTGATTGCGAAAGGGCATCTGCCCGAATGCCTGTTTCCCTTGTATGGTAAATAAAAAAAGCAGGGTAACGGAGGTAAGGGATATAAGTAGTTTTTTCATCAGTATATAATTTTTATTTTAATGGTCTGATGGAACCCACATGTCTGAAAATTATATAAATACGTGTTTGTGTATGCAATACATGTGGGTTTCATCATTAATATTATTTTTATTGCCGGAAACGGATTTTGTACCTGTTAAGTTATCTGACCGGTAAAAATAGAAATTATGGACAGCTGTTCAGTATCTTCGAACAGTTTTTTAAACATAATATTTTACTTTAAATTCGATGTTGTTATAAACCTGATAGAGATGAACAGAACATTTATCCTTTTATTGATACTTTTTATCGTCAGCTCCTGCGCTTCACATAAGCAGGACTTTAGCAAAGCGCTGAAAAGCATAACAACCAGTGATATTGAATGTTATGTTGCAGACCTTGGAAGCGACATGTTCATGGGCAGGAAGCCTTTTACCGAAGGGGAAAGAATTACTGTTAATTATCTTGCAGAGCAGTTAAAAAATATTGGTTTTGAACCGGCATTCAGCGGAAGCTATTTTCAGAAAGTCCCGATGGTAGAGATAAGCTCCTCTGTTGATGAACTTGTAATAACAAGATCTTCAAAAACTTTGTTCAGGTTCAAAACACCGGATGAAGTAGCTGTTGTAAGCCCGATGGAAACCAGCCGGGTGTTTGTTTCAAATATGCCTGTCGTTTTTGCCGGATTCGGTATAGTTGCACCAGAATATGGCTGGAATGATTATGCAGGACTTGATGTAAAGGACAAAATCGTCGTCGTTCTGATAAATGATCCGGGTTTATATACTGGTGACAGCACGCTTTTCAGGGGAAGGGAGATGACCTATTACGGCAGATGGACTTACAAGTATGAAGAAGCTGCACGGCAGGGTGCTGCCGGCATAATTATAATTCATGAGACTGAAGGTGCAGGATATGAATATACAATTCCAAGGAAGAGCTCACTATCTCCCAAACTTTATATAAAGGATTACAGTAAAAACAATCCGGTATGTAATTTTACCGGTTGGTTTTCATCGGAAGCAGCGGACAGGTTATTGGGAAGTTGTGGTATGCGGGTCGACAGCCTGAGACTGGCTGCCTGCACGAAAGGATTCAGGGGTTTCCCCCTTAATTTAAATGGGTCACTAAGCTGCAATAATGAGATAGTAAACAATGAATCGTCAAATGTAGCCGGTATTCTTAAGGGATCAGAAAAGCCGGATGAATGTATAATTTATACCGCGCACTGGGATCATTTCGGGATCGGAGAAAAAGAAAACGGGGATTCCATATATAACGGGGCAATCGACAACGGAACATCCATGGCATGGGAACTTGCTATCGGCAAAGCCTTCGCATCCCTTGAAAACAGACCGTCGAGGAGCATCATGCTTCTCTTCCCTACAGCTGAAGAACAAGGTCTGGTTGGTTCAGCATATTATACCGAACACCCGGTTATCCCAATGGACAATACTGTAGCCTGCCTGAATAATGATCTTATGCTTCCCATTGGTAAAATGAAGGATGTTATGATAACCGGATACGGGCAGTCTGAACTGGATGAGTATGCTGCCAGGGCTGCCCTGGCTCAGGACAGGTACATTACCGGCGACCCGAATCCTCATACGGGAATGTATTTCAGATCGGATCATTTTGCATTTGCAGCAAAGGGAGTACCCTCTTTGTTCGCCAGAGGAAATATTGAAAGCCGGAAATATGGTAAAGAGTGGGCAGCAGGCCAGGAGAAAGATTTTATCCTGAATATATACCACAGACCTGCTGATAATTATTACCCTGAGAAATGGGATCTTGAGGGAATTGCAGAAGATGCCGGCTTTGCATTTACTATAGGATACAAGCTGGCAACATCTGATCATTTTCCCGGATGGAATTCTGGCTCTGAGTTTAAACATTTAAGAAACAGATAAATAACTATTCGATTGTACCTGTTGTTTTTTAACTAACACATACAAAAATCAACTTACAACAGCACTACCTATTTAAATTGCATTTTATTTAGTGTTATTTTTTTCACATTGTTATTTATTTCACACTAAAATTATTATCTTTGCATCGTCATTCTAACCAGAAAATAAAAGATAAACCGCTTAACATAAAGAACATCATATTTTGAATAATTTTAAGCAGAATATCTGTTCTGAATTAATTAACTGAAATAAACTAAATAATAAAAAGCATGTCACAAATCAAGTCACTTGCGGATCTTAAAAAGAAGCGCGAGGAAATCAAGGCTGGGCTGGACGTCAGAATAAAGGCGATTGATTCCGAGAATCACGTTCAGGTAAAAGTAGCCATGGCTACATGCGGGATTGCTGCAGGAGCTAAATCCATCATGGAGTTTTTTGTGGAACAGTTGGACAGGAGGAACATACCCGGGGTTGTTACACAGACCGGATGTATGGGTTACTGTTATGCTGAACCAACAATCGAAGTAAAACTTCCGGGAAGTGATCCGGTTGTTTTCGGGTTTGTCGATTTGAAAAGAGCCGATCAGATCATCGAGAAGTATATTAAAGGAAGGTGAACTTATCGATGGCATCATCCCTGTTAATTATGAAACAATAGATTCAAAGAAGAATAGGAGGACAGACATGTCAAAATACAACATGCATATACTCGTTTGCGGAGGTACAGGATGCCAGTGCTTCGGAAAGCGATGCAATTGTCGAGCAACTTAAGGAAGGAACTCAAGGCAAAAGGACTTGATGACAAGGTACAGGTGATTATTACAGGATGTTTCGGTTTCTGTGAAAAGGGTCCGATTGTAAAAGTAATGCCTGATAATACATTCTACTACCCAGGTAAACCTGAAGATGCCCAGGACAATTGTCGAGGAACACGTTATCAAAGGCCGAAAAGTCACCAGGCTTTTATTTAAAGATCCTGAAACAGAAGAACCATTGGATGATTCGAAACAAATGGGATTCTACAAGAAACAAATCAGGATCGCCCTCCGGAACTGCGGCTTCATCAATCCGGAAAATATTGATGAATATATAGCCAGGGATGGATACCATGGCACTTGGAAAGGTGCTTATCGGAAATGACACCCGCAGGAAGACATTAAAGTAATAAAAACATCCGGACTGAGGGGCCGTGGCGGTGCTGGATTCCCAACCGGACTGAAATGGGAAATAGCATGCGAAGAATCAGGCGGACCAGAAATATGTGGTTTGCAATGCGGATGAAGGTGACCCGGGAGCATTCATGGACCGTTCGGTCCTCGAAGGTGATCCGCATTCGGTTCTTGAAGCTATGGCAATTATGCGGGTACAGTACGGTGCTTCAAATGGTGTTATATATATCCGGGCTGAATATCCCGCTGGCAATTGAAAGACTGAAGATCGCCATGGACCAGGCCAGGGAATACGGGCTTCTTGGAAAAGATATTTTGGGAACCGGGTTCAATTTTGACATATCGATCCGATATGGAGCAGGAGCATTTGTTTGCGGTGAAGAAACTGCCCTGATCCATTCCATGGAAGGATTGAGGGGTGAACCAACAATAAAACCTCCATTCCCTGCTGAAACCGGATTTCCGTGGAAAACCAACCAATGTAAACAATGTTGAAACACTATGCCGATATCCCGTAATAATTCTCAAGGGAGCAGAATGGTTCAGCAGCATCGGAACCGAGAAATCAAAGGGAACAAAAGTATTTGCCCTTGCAGGGAAGATCAATAATGTAGGACTTATAGAAGTACCTATGGGAACCACCCTGCGAGAAGTAATTTTTGAGATCGGAGGTGGAATTAAGAGACGGTAAGAAATTCAAAGCGGTCCAGACCGGGGGTCCTTCAGGGGGATGTCTGACTGAAAAACACCTCGATACTCCAATCGATTTTGAGAACCTGGTTGCTGCCGGATCCATGATGGGATCGGGCGGAATGATCGTGATGGATGAAGATGATTGCATGGTTTCAATGGCAAAATTCTACCTTGAGTTCACTGTTGAAGAGTCATGCGGAAAATGTGCACCATGCCGCATCGGCAACAAAAGTCTGCATGAATTCTTGAACCACATGCGAAGGAAAAGGGATGATGAGTGACCTGGACAGGCTCGGAACATGGGCAATGTCATCAAGGATACATCTCTGTGCGGACTTGGTCAGACTTCCCCGAACCCGGTACTTTCGACAATGGAAAATTTCATGATGAATATGTTGCACATGTGAAGGATAAGAAATGTCCTGCCGGAAAATGCAAGAACCTGATGGAGTATTTTATCATTGCCGAAAACTGCATTGGCTGTACTGCCTGTGCCCGAGTCTGCCCGGTCAATGCAATATCAGGGCGAACGCAAGGAAGCTCATCAGATCAATCCTGAGGAACTGTATCAAATGTGGAGCCTGCATGGAGAAATGTAAATTCGATGCAATAATTATCAGATAAATGATTAATAATGGAAACAATTAAACTTACAATAGATAAGAAACATGGTTGAGGTTGAAAAAGGTACAACAATCTTACAAAGCCGCCAGGCAGCTTGGGTATTGAGATCCCGACATCTCTGTTATCATCGACCTTGAAGATCTCAATATTGAAAATAAACCCGGCGGATGCCGTATTTGTGTGGTAGAGGTTCAGGGAAGAAGAAATCTGGCCCCTGCCTGTTCAACAAAATGTGAAAGGGAATGGTGGTCAGGACGCATTACCATGAGGGTATTCAATGCCCGAAGAACAGTGATGGAATTGATTCTTTCCGATCATCCGAAAGATTGCCTGGTACTGCTGCGAAATCGGGTAACTGCGAATTGCAGGATATGGCGCATCAGACTTGGAATCGGGAAATTCCAGGGTCAGAGTATGCTGCAGATATCAACCTATAGGCCGGATACATCTCCGTCAATAATCAGGAGATCTTGATAAATGCATCATGTGCAGAAGATGCGAGATGATGTGCAATGAGTTCAGACAGTCGGAGCACTTTCAGCTGTCAACAGGGGATTTATGGCTACTGTTGCTCCGGCATTTGAAATGAACCTTGAACATTCAACATGTACTTATTGCGGTCAATGTGTTGCCGTTTGCCCGACAGGTGCGCTCACTGAAGTTGATCATACACCCGAAGTACTCAGAGCGCTTGCCGATCCGACCAAAACTGTTGTCGTGCAGACTGCTCCGGCTGTCCGGGCTGCACTTGGTGAAGCATTTCGGTATGGAACCGGGAACCCTTGTAACCGGGAAAATGGTTACAGCTTTAAGAGCACTCGGATTCGACTATGTTTTTGACACAGATTTTGCAGCCGACCTCACAATCATGGAGGAAGGAGCAGAACTTCTGGACAGGCTGACAAGACACCTTAATGGCGACAAAACTGTCAAGACTGCCTATCCTGACATCCTGCTGCCCTGGATGGGTCAACTTCTTTGAGGACAAATTTCCCAGATCTGAAAGATGTTCCGTCAACTGCAAAATCACCCCAGCAGATGTTCGGTGCAATAGCCAAGACATATTTTGCCGACAAAATTAAGGTTGACAGGAAAGATCTTGTTGTTGTATCAATAATGCCCTGCCTGGCAAAGAAATATGAATGTCAGAGGGAAGAATTTTCAAGTGACGGCAACAGGGATGTCGATTTCTCACTCTCAACCCGGGAACTTGCCCAATTCATCAAACAGGCAAATATAGACCTCAATACTCTTGAGGAGGGAGAATTTGATGCTCCCTTGGGTGAATCGACCGGAGCAGGTGTGATCTTCGGAGCAACAGGCGGTGTAATTGAAGCTGCCATGCCGTACTGCCTATGAGATATATACAGGTAAAAAACTCGAAAGCTCGATTTTGCAGAACTGAGGGGCATGGAAGGAGTCCGTTCTGCAACAATCGATTTCGACGGGCTTGATACTCAAATATTGGTATTGCTCACGGGCTTGGACAATGCCAGAAAACTCCTTGATGATGTTAGAGTCCGGAAAATCACAATTCCATGCCATCGAAGTGATGGCCTGCCCGGGCGGATGCATCGGCGGCGGCGGACAACCACTCCATCATGGAAATTCCGATATCATTAAAGCAAGAGCAACTGCAATTTATAATGAGGACAAAAAGAAACCCTCAGAAAATCACATGAGAATCCTTTCATCATAAAGCTTTATGAGGAGTTCCTCGGAAAACCCAACAGTGAAAAGGCACACCATCTTCTTCACACCAGATATTTTGACAAAAAGAAAAAAATTACGGTAAAACAATAATGATGAACCTATAAGATTGATAATAAAATTCAATGCTATGTCAAGTATTAAAATAGAATTGAGACAAGAAGATGTTACAAAAATAAAAGAGATTTGTAACACATTCAAAAAGGATCCTCAGGAACTGATAAATATACTTCACAGTACACAGGAGCATTTCGGCTATCTCCCTGCTGAAGTTCAGGAAGTCATTTCAGCTGAAACCGGTGTACCGGTCGCAAAGATCTATGGAGTTGTCACTTTTTATTCATTTTTTACAATGACCCCGAAAGGCAGGCACCCGATAAGTATTTGTATGGGAACAGCATGCTACGTACGGGGAGCTGAAAAGGTACTGGACGAGTTTAAGAAGGAGCTCGGATTACAGGTTGGTCAGACCTCAAAGGATGGAAAATATTCATTATCCAGCCTCAGATGTGTCGGAGCATGCGGGCTTGCACCTGTTGTTCTGATCGGAGATAAAACCTATGGAAGGGTGGCTCCTGATGATGTAAGAAATATCCTGAAAGAATACGAATAACCGGCCGTCACATTTTGCGGCCTGATTGTTGCACATGTAAATCATGACAATATCCCGGTGATATTTTGTCATGATTTACTTTTTTCAGGTATCTCATGGATATAAAGAAAACAATACTGCAACATAAACAGGTCTGCTCTCTTGTATCAGAGAAAAGAATCAAGCAAAGCCTTGATATCCTTGCTGATATGATGACAGGCGTATCTTCAGGCTATCTTCGTGATGAGTATGATAATTTGGTCCTGACATACAGGCACATGCTTACTTATACAATTGAAGGAATTAATGACCCCGAGCGGAATAAAGTATACATAAAACTCATTCAGTCAATACTTGAGCTGTCTGACCAGGCCAGACAGGACATATTGTCACACAATTCCGGATGGAACACTTACTGGATAAAACAGCAGACTGAGAAAGAGCAGAAGCTTACGGGAAGGACAATAGTTGAGACGGTTGATGACCTAATGTTCAAATCGGAGCTGGATGAATGGCTCAGACTGAGCAACGAGATAAATCCGGATCCCGAATCAGAGTTATCCGGAAAGCACAAGCAGCTTATCAGGAACATATTCAACCATCTCTGGCTGACCGATTATTACGGAGAAGCTGAAGAGAGCCTTATAGATATAATTCTCACCTCAGGGAAATTCAGGTGGTATGAGTCGAGTATTTTTACAACTGCCGTGACACTTAGCTCCTTCCGTTCGTGGCAAACCGGAAAGCTCCTTACTCTGATTAAAATATATAAATCGGGGCAGGAACAGGTTATGGAAAGAGCCCTGGCAGGACTGATCCTGAATCTGCATTATTACAACGGACGGGTAATGCTTTACCCTGAAATAACTGAAGCACTAACCGGTCTGACCCTGATCCCGCGTTTCAGGGAACATTGCAGAACTTATTGTTTTACAGACAATCAGGTCGAGGGAAACAGAAAAGCTGAGCCGGAAACTTCACGACGAAATATTACCACAGGTTGCAAGGCTCAAACCCAGGCTCGAGGAGAAGCTTGATCTGGATAACATCCTTCCGAATGATAAGAATGAAGGAAAAAATCCCGACTGGTCAGCAGATGTTCAGTGATTCAGAGGAGATATTCAAAACCATGGAAGAGCTGACAAACCTCCAGATGGAAGGAGCTGATGTATATATGTCCGCTTTCGCCAACCTGAAGAATTTTGAATTTTTCAGGGATATTCAGAACTGGTTCGTGCCGTTCCACCCGGAACATGAAGTATGTTAATGAGATCTACAGGGATGATATACTGGGTCCCGGCACTAATGAACTTGCGGAAGCAATGTATAAGACACCATTCATCTGCAATTCAGATAAATATTCACTTATACTCAACCTCAAGTATCCTGCCGGCAGCCCAGAAAAGCATGATGCTTAAAGTATTCCGTATGGAACTTGAGGGTTTGCAGCAACTAAATGATGATGTTGACAGTTTTACGGATCCTTACAAAAAGTTCAGAACTAATGTAACCCAATATCTTCAGGATATTTACAGGTTCTTCAAGCTGTCACCCTTATAAAAAAGAATTTGAAGATATTTTTACAGGCAAGCTCGACATCTACAATTCCCATTTTTTCAGCATTACATGTAATGCTCGGAGAAGCGGAAGCCGGTCTGGCTGATTATTTTTTCAGCAAGGATTTTTATGACGATGCACTTACTCTTTACCTGAGACAGGCTTAAGGATAAGCATGATGATGCACAGTTGTATGAAAAAACAGGTTATTGTTACCAGGAGAATGGTGATTATGAAGAAGCCCTGAAATATCTACAAAAGGGCTGAACTCATCGACAGGAAAGTATGGACAATAAAGAAGATCAGGATTCTGCCTGAGGAGACTCGGCAAGAATGAAGAGGCCCTTGAATATTATCTTCAGGCAGGTGACATGGAACCTGAGAATATCCATACAACTGTATTATGACAGCTCATTGTTACCTCGATCTGAAACAATATGAAGAGGCACTGAAGTATTATTTCAGGGTTGAATACAAAGATCCCGGTAATTTAAAGATATTAAGACCTATTGCATATTGTTATTTTGCACTGGGGCGATTTGATGATTCTGAAAAATATTATGACCGTCTAGCTGCAGGCAGACTTAATGCCCACGACTTGATCAATATGGGTCATCTTGCATTGTGCAGGGGTAATAAGAAGGAGGCCGTAGAGCTTTACAGGCAGAGTATAGCATCAGGCGAAATAACCAGAGAAAAGTTCATGACAATCTTATCGGAAGACAGGGACCTGCTGATATCTCTTGGGGTAAACCCGGAGGATCTTCCGATACTACTTGATTATCTCTTATTTATAATTGGTTGAACCTGTTGTGTCATGTGCTGGTTTCCCGGGCGGGGGTAAATGCCCGTCCTCAGGGTAATGTCTTCCATAGCGGCTTCCGGGTCTCATTCCAGGACTGTCTGTTGAATCGTTTCTCATGTTTCCTGGCTTCCTTTATCATTTTCTCACGTCTGTTCATCCATTTCCTTAACCGTGCCAGCTGTTCTTTTGTAAGTTTGGAATCAAGTTCTTTCCTGAGAGTCCTTCATGTTTGAATCTGCCTCTTTCCTGAAATTATCCTGCAGTTCACTGTTAATCCTGGCATATTTGTCGAGAATTTTGTCAATTTTTGCTTTTTGTTTTTCATCAGGCTGGATTATTTTATAAAATCCATCCCTGAATCTTTCCTCCGAGAAATAAAACTCTCACAGGTTTAAGCTTTTGAAACCTGATATGTGCTGAGGTAAGCATTCCAAGCACAAATCCGATGATCAGTGTACAGTATAACAAGTATAATTGGTTTTGCTTTCATACAAGATTATTAATTTCCGGTTAACAGACAAACAATGCTTTCATCATAAGCTATCGCCCAATCCAAGGAATGAGTTGAATGAAAATGAGCCTTCCATCAGAAAAATGGAGATAAGAAGCACAACAATTGCAGCTACTCCTGTAAGTGCAATCCGATAGAAGGCAGAGTTCATGATTTCTGACAAATTCACTGTTCACGGTTAATTATCAAACCGGCTGCAAAAATTTTGTCAAGTACCTTATCAGTTGAAATCTATTACTGAAATCAAATGAAACACCTTCCTCTTCCAGTTCCTGGAGATGGCTTCGGCATCAGCTCCTGAATCCAGCGACTGATAATCAGTTTTTTAATCTCTGAAGATTTCATAATTATTAGAGTTTTTCCAAAATATCTTTTAATTGTTCCTGTGCTCTTGACAACCTTGAGAGAACAGTACCCAGCGGGAGATCAAGAATCTCTGCTGTTTCTTTTGTGGAATAGCCCTGCAGCATTCTCATTGTCACAATTATCCGGAACTTCGGATCCATAGCCATGCAATGCTTTATTGACAATTTCCTTTGCTTCTCTTCTCTCTTCATTATCATGATCTGCAACTTCAATTTCATACATTTCATTATTGCCCTTCTGTGAAAACATTGAAAAGAACCGTTTTCTTCTTTTTATTTCATTCAGAGTGAGATTCACTGCGATCTTCTGAATATAAGTTGACAGTTTTGCCTCTCCCCTGAATTCAGAAGCGAATAATAGAGTTTAATAAAAACCTCCTGTCCAATATCTTCCGCAAAAACAGAATCTCCAAGCATCCCTTTGACTGTACGCGCAACCATCTTCCTGTACCTGTTCACAATCTCTCCAAATGCATGCTTATCGCCATCCAGAGATGCCTTTATAAGTTCGGTCTCGTCAGCTTTACTGTACGATTCTTTAATCATACTCCATCTTATAGACAATTTATTACATGAAATATTATTCCCGATTGTTAATTTTTATTAACACAAATGTAATTCCGAACATCTTTTCAAACAGATTATTTCACTATTGTGGCCTGATATTCACCTGATTCCAGGACTTACCTCATAATCTTTTGTATACCTGACAAGAAACAATTTCTGGTTTTCAAATCCGTCATCCGTGCTGCTTCTTACGAAATCAAATTCAGTCTGAAGAAGATCCGGATTATGAATTTCCGGATGTGCAAGAAAGTCCTTCCCATGCATTCAGTCCGCTGAAGAAATAATATGCAATATCATATCCCAGCCATGCATAGCTCATTTCAGAAGGTTCGGTCAGGAATTTATTCCGGAAATCCGAATTGAACTGCTGCACATCTTTTGCTGAATAATCAATCCAGAAAGGTGAGAAAACAAGTAAATCAAGATCAAAGATAAATTTCGGCTCAAGATTTTCAAGTCCGCGCAGAGAAGGATATCCAAAAACCTTAACGGATATTTCCTTGAAAGAGAATGGATCTCCTGGAGAGTTTCACTGATCACAGGATCTTCCTCCGATGCAATTATTATAAGGTTTTCAGTCCTGGCCGACAAAGCGTGTCCAAGCCTGTTGATTGAATCATTATTAAATGCCGACCTGCCGTAAAAGATCAATTCCTTGAATTTTATCTCCTGGAAGGGGATTCTGCTGCTCAGTTCGGAAATAATCCTGTTCCTGAATCTTGTAACCTCCGGATCAACACCTGCTGTATCGGAATGAATGAAGACAAAGTTATCAAGGTAATAGTCACTGACTTCCTTAGCAATTGCATCCTGGGCAATATGAAGCGATGAGTTGGCCAGAAAAAGCAGTGGATTATTCAAGACGGCGGAATTATTCATAAGCCGGACGGGCGACACCACAGGGATGTTCATTTTCCGGCCATATTCTGCAACAATTGCCAGGTTTCGTGAATAAACCGGACCGATTATAACGTCCATTCCGGCCAGTTGTCCGCGGTTTATAAGCCTTGTCAGTGCAATCGTATCACTTTTTACATCGAAAGCATAAAGATTGATATCCATTCCCAGAGAACGTAATGTGTCCACTGCCAGAAGAATACCTTCGTACATCTCAATAAACGGGGTACTCCTGTAATAAATCCAGTCATCAGAACGCCTGACAGGCCTGTATACTCTCTGACCTCTTACCCATTTTGAGGAATCAACATCAGATCTTATTGCATTCTCCTGAAGATAAAAAGGAAGCAGAACTGCTATATTCATTTTTCCCTTAAGGTTGCTTACACTCGTGTAGCCAACCGGACGGGGCATAAAAATCTACACTATCTGTTACCGGTGGTACGATTATTGTATCGGCAGGCGGTTGCTCAGTCTTTTCCACAGTGGCGGTTCTCGCCGTTGCGGGGATTCTCAGATAATCTCCAACCTGCGGAAACCTTAAATCTCTGTTCTCCCGCCTCAGTTCCCTGATTGTAAGACCGTAATGAGCGGCTATTGATGCAAGCGATTCTCCACTTTCAACCCTGTGAAAAATGTACTTTGAATCCTGAACGGCAAATTCCTGCTTTTCAGTCATAAATTCCCTGCGGGGAATTGCTATCTCTGCATTAACAGGAAGTCTTGGATATCTCAATACCCGGGTTGCAGCAATTATATCATTTTCAGATACACCATAAAGTTTCGAAAGCGAATATACAGTCTGGCCGGGCTGAAGATGGTGATACTGATACTTAGACTCATCCCTTGTGTAGCTGAACAGGTACTGGCTGAGGATACTGCAACTTGTGCAGTCTCCCTTACCGGTAACCTGAGTGCCTGTCCTTCCTTAAGACCATATACAGCAGGAGGATTATCCTTATTGAGCTCCTCAACGTGTAATTTCATAAGCTTTTGCTATCGAATAGGCAGTTTCCCCTTTCTTTACCACGTGTATATAATAGGGAACACCCGAAATAATGACTTTATCCTTCGATTTTTCAACCACAACCTGTGCTCCCGCATTAACAGTGAATGCGGCAATAATGATGACTGACGCCAGTAACTTCCTGAAACCAGTTAAAAGATTAATCATAATAACACTTATAAATGTTGCCAGAAACCTTCTGCAGTTTGTTTCAATTCTCCCTGCTATATCCGAGATATCTGTTTTTATAAATTTTTCACCCGTAATTTTTTCATAAAGTTCAATATATCTTTCCGATATTTCATTAACAAACTCATCTGTCATTTCAGGCACCTTCTGTCCCTTCATCCCCTGGAATCCGTTAGCCATAAGCCATTCCCTTACAAATTCTTTCGAAAGCTGTTTCTGGGGAAGACCATTGTCAAACCGTTCCTGATATTCATCAGCATAAAAATACCTTGATGAATCAGGAGTATTGATCTCATCAATCAGATAGATCTTACCATCCTTTCTTGCCAAATTCATATTTTGTATCAACAAGAATCAGTCCATGCTCATGCGGCAATTTCCGAACCTCTGAGAAATACCTCCATTGTATACTTTTCAATGCAGCTTGTATTCGTTTTCAGGAATAAGCCCGCTGCTGATAATCTCATCTCCCGAAATATCTTCATCATGCCTGCCCGTGTTCTGCTTTTGTTGTTGGTGTTATAATGGGTTCCGGCAAACGCTGATGCTCCTTCATCCCGTCAGGGATGGGGATTCCGCAGATCTTCCTTGCCCCGGCCTTGTATGTTCTCCACGAACTTCCTGTAAGATAAGCCCTTACAATCATTTCAACAGGATATGGCTTGCATTTATGTCCGAATGGTTACTGTAGGATCGGGAGTGGCTATTTTCCAGTTTGGAACAATATCGCTCGTTGCATCAAGGAATTTTGCAGCTATCTGATTGAGCACCTGTCCCTTATAAGGAATTCCCCTGGGCAGTACCACATCAAAGGCAGATATCCTGTCGGATACAACCATCAGAAGATATTTGTCATCAATATTATAAACATCTCTTACCTTTCCCTTATAAATACTTTTCTGTCCGGGGAAACTGAAATCTGATCTTAAAATTGTATGTTGTCATAAATTTTTCTATTTATTAATTACTTTATGTCTGTGATCTCCTGCTTTAGTTACTCAGGTAAGTGCTTTATCTTCGATTCATAAGCCTTCACCAGTTTTCTTGACAAGCTTATGCCTGACAATATCGCTTTCATCAAACTTTATTACAGAAACTCCCTCAATTCCTGCCAAGTATCCTGATTGCCTGAAAAAGTCCCGAATCCATTTCTTTGGAAGATCAATCTGTGTGGTATCGCCTGTCATAATGAATTTTGAACTGACTCCCATCCTTGTAAGGAACATTTTAAGCTGGCTAATTGTGGCATTCTGGGCCTCATCGAGAATTACAAATGCATTTTCAAGTGTTCTTCCCCTCATAAATGCAAGAGGGGCAATCTGAACTGGTTCCATCCTCGAGCCAGGTCTCGAGCTTTTTAAAAGGAATCATATCGTGAAGTGCATCATACAGCGGCTGAAGATAAGGATCGAGCTTTTCCTTCATATCGCCGGGAAGAAATCCGAGTCTTTCACCTGCCTCAACAGCAGGACGTGTAAGAATAATCTTCTTTACCTCCCTGTTTTTCAATGCCCGTACTGCCAGAGCTATTGAAGTGTAGGTTTTTCCTGTTCCTGCCGGACCTTCAGCAATTATAAGATCATTGATTCTTGTAATCATTTACAAGCAATAACTGGTTTACAGTCCTGGCCCTGACCGGTTTTCCGCTGGTTCCAAAAACAATTACCTGCTCAAAATCACCGTTCGAGGCTGATCTTCATATGGTCCGGATCAAAGAAATATTTTTCAATATCCTGCTCTTCAATGCCGGTTATATTTCCTGTAATACTCAATAATTTCATTGAATTTCTCGGCAAAAAGGGTAATCTCCGCTTCTTCGCCCAGGCATTTTATTTCATTTCCCCTTGCAAGAATTTTTATTTTTGGGAAAAAAGCTCCGGATTTTATCAAGCAGTGAATTATTCGTGCCGAAGAGGACGACAGGATCAATATCCTCAAGAAAAATAATAATCTCTGTCATTAAACTTTAAATCTATCTGGCCAGAAATGTAATTATCAATTATCAACCTCATTATCCGTCAATAGTTCATAAATAATGATCACGGTATCGGTACAAAGTAAGCTTATTTTTCCTTAGAAGATTATCTTTGTTTTAAGTTTTTTACCCTATGCCGGCTAGTCACATTGACAACTGAATGGAAACCTGATGATATTTATCACGGGATCATAAAGGGCAAGCTCTGCAGCTTATGCCCGGGTGTTACAATAATTGACAATGCCTGTAGTATCCCGCCTTTCAATATTTCGCATGCTTCATTTATAATCAGAAATACTTTCATGAATTATCCGAAAGGGTCAATTCATATAATATGTGTCCATTCAGAAGCGACTAAAGGAGCAAAATTATCTGATAGTAAAGGCAAAGGAGCATTTTTTTATCGGAACCGACAACGGAATTTTCAATCTGATACTCAACTCTGAACCTGATGAGGTAATACAGATCGACCGTAAGAGATGGTTCTGATGAGCTTGATATTTTTGCAAGGGCGGCTGCAGATCTGTTATCGGGAAAGAAGCTGTCAGGATATTGGAAAACCTGTAAGTGAAGATTCAGTGAAAGATTCCCCTTAAGGGCAACAATTGAGAAGGATGTAATTATCGGAAGTATAATCTTCATTGACTCATATGGAAATGCAATTTCAAATATCACAAGGGAGGTATTCATACAGGGTATTTGAAGAAAAGAATACAGGATACTTATTCAGAGCAACAAGAACTATACTGATCAGATTGTCAGGAAATACAGTGATGTTCCTGTTGGCGAGATGCTTGCCAGGTTCAATCATCTCGATCTCCTTGAAATATCAATAAACGGGGCAAATGTTTCACGAATTGTACTGAGCCTCGAAATCGGGATCTGTTGTACGGATAGATCATCCGCGGAAAACCAATTCCCCAAACCGTTTGTTTTAAAATCAATTTATGATGAATGACAAGAAAAAAGCGCTGAAGAGTTTGAGAAGACTCCTGAATATAATAGATGAACTCAGGACTAAAATGCCCCTGGGATATGAAACAGACCAATGAGAGTCTCCGGAAACTGACAATTGAAGAGACATATGAGCTTGCCGATGCAATTTTCTCGGGAAGTGATGAAGGAATCAAGAATGAACTTGGCGACCTTATGCTTCATATTGTGTTTTATGCCAAAATCGGTTCGGAAAAAGGACTATTTACAATGACTGATGTACTGAAAGGAATCAATGAAAAGCTGATTTACAGGCATCCGCATGTATTTGGTGATGTAAAGGTTTCAGGAGCCTACGGAGGTTGAAAAGAACTGGGAACATCTCAAGATAAAGGAAAACAACGGTTACAAACCTGTACTGTCAGGTGTGCCTTCTTCACTGCCTGCGATCATAAAAGCCAACAGGATACAGGAAAAAGTCAGGGGTGTCGGATTCGACTGGGAAAAACGCTGAACAGATATGGGATAAGGTACTTGAAGAGATCTCTGAACTTAAAAGAGAAGTCGAAAATCATAATACGGAAAGAATAGAATCGGAGCTTGGCGATGTTCTCTTTTCAGTTATAAATGCTTCACGGCTCTATGGAATTGATCCTGAAGCAGCTCTTGAAAAAACCAACAGAAAGTTCATAAAACGATTCAATTATCTTGAAAAAGAGACAATTGCAAAAGGCATGTCGCTTCACGACATGAGTCTTGATGAGATGAATGTGATATGGGAAGAAGCGAAGAAGGAAGACTGACTATCTTCACCCTCTGTGATCCCTCTGTGTAGCTCGGTGTGATCACTGTGGATCTCTGTTGATCTCTGTGTAACAAAAAGAATTTAAGAACTCACACTGAGGACACATGCAGAGGAGACACGAGGTCTACGGAGGAAGAGAATTTATTGACAAAATATAACTCAGCAGCTGGTAAATGATCTTTGCGGCAACAAAATCGGGTGCTTTATTTGCGGGCGACGGGCACAGTTCAACAACATCAAAACCGACAACATTTCTTTTTCTGGTAACATCCCTAAGAAAATGCATCAGTTCAAAATATTCAGGTCCGCCGGGCTCTGGGGTTCCGGTTGATGGCATAAGTGAAGGATCAAAAACATCAAGATCGATTGTTATATAAACATTCCCTGTAAGCTTTCCGAGAGCGCTTGCATATAGGGTTTTATCATAATACAGTTCATGTCCGGATAAAATATTCTTTCCCTGTCAGCATAAGGCAGCTCTTCAGCCGACATGCTACGGATACCTACCTGGACAATTGGTGCAAATTCCCTTACTCTTGCCATTGCGCAGGCATGATTAAAAGGTGATCCTTCATACTCCTGCCTGAGATCGGCATGGGCATCCAGCTGAAGAACAGACAGATCGGGAAAAAATTCAGAGAATGCTCATCACGGAACCGATACTTACAGTATGATTTCCGCCTATGAATGACAGGAAACTTTTTTCATTCAGCAGATTTAAGCTGTGTTGCAGACAGCTTCAACAAGCTTTCCGGGGATTTCTTTTCGGTAACCGGATCGAGAGTATAAATACCTTTCTTATGAACTTCCGTTCCGGTTTCAATATCATAAAATTCAAGATTGACGTGAAGCATTCCAGAATAGCATCAGGGCCTTTGTCGGCGCCTTTCATCCATGTGCTTGTCTCATCGTAAGGTACAGGAACTATAACAATACCTGATGCGGCATAATCATAGATTATCTCAGTACCTCCGAAATTCATAACCAGATTGTAGTTTTATTCACTCTCCGGTTTTGGCTGTTTTTTGCCGGTTGCAGGTTTACTTTTGGATTTTCCTTCATTGCCGGTTCTCGATGTATTTCCTTCTTTGCTGCGGATTTCGGCTTCCCTGTTTTTTCCGCTGTACTTTCAGGCTTCTCCGTCTCCTTCGCAGAATTCTCAGCCTTATTCTCACCTTGACCTCTCCTTAACCTCAGCCTCTACCTCACCTCAGCTTCTCAGGTTCTTCCTTTACAAGCAAATTCAGCTTATGAAGTAATATTGTACCATTGTGCAACTTTCTTTATATCGCTCACATAAACTTTATCCTTGTTATAATCAGGTAAGATCTCTTCAAACCACGATTTAAGCTTTTCCGGATCAGTTTTATAATCGATGGCCGGACCTCCGTTTTCCTTTTCGTGGATACAGATCGAATACCTTTCCGAGAGGCATATCTTCCTTCTCTGTAAATATCGAGATATCCTCCAGCGAACTTACTTTGGCAGAGCCAAATGCACTGCTTCTTTTCTTTGTTTCAAGATGTTCAACAATAATTGCATTTTTTCCCTGGGCAATAAATTTGAAAAGCCCGGGTTCTCCTGAAATTGCCATAATATCTTTTAAAACCATCTTTATATCTTTTATTTGCAAATTTAGTTTTTGTAGTTGTAATGTCTGATTATGAAGGTATTATTTTCTTATAATTATCAGTTCATATTTCTTTCTTTCTTGATCTTTTCGTAAGCTTCATTAACTTTTTTGAACTTTTCATCAGCCGTTTTCCTGAAATCATCTCCCAGATGGCTGACTTTATCGGGGTGATATTTCATTGCCATTTTCCTGTATGCTTTCTTTACTTCTTCATTTGATGCTGAAGGTTCGATTTCAAGTATTTTATAAGCAGAATCGGTTTCAGGAATAAACATGTTTTTTATTGAAAGAAAATCGGCGGATGAGATCCCGAGGTATCCTGAAATCTTTTCTAATTACAGTTTGTTCAGATAGATTACTCTACCGTCGGCCAGTGAAACATTAAAGAGAAGGTGCATAAGCTGCAGCCGTGAGGAGTAGTCCATGTTTCCGGCTAATCTGCAGACATACATCTGCCAGCGGGATATCCTGTTTAAGAAGATCCTTGAGCATCATCAGTGGCTTCCCTGGCAGATATCCTGACCAAACTGTCTGATAAAGAATTGTTTTACATAATCAAGCTCAGATTTGACAACCTTTCCGTCGGCTTTCATTACAGCGGCGATAAGAACAAGAAGGCTTACCCCGAAATCTCCCGGGGTGGTCTGCTGTCCGGATGTTGTATATTCGAGGGATCTGAACTGTTGCACTATCCATCATCGATCCAACAACGAAACCAAGAAGTCCACCGATCGGCCCGCCCATAACCCATCCAAGTCCTCCTCCGATCCATTTTCCAAAATTGCCCATTTCGAATTTCAGGAATTTAAATGAGTCAGAATATCTTCATGAATACTCGAGAATCGCAGGTATTATCATTTCATTTTCAGAATTGTTAATTACATAATCTGACAATTTGATTCTTGTCTTCATCATCCATCTGATTTTTAATCCTGTCTATCACCTGTTCCCTTGTAAGCTTGTTTCTTACTGATAACCCTGTATATTCTTTCTTCAACAGGAGCAACAACAGTTGCAACCCTGTCGACAAGTTTTGATGCGCCGCTTTCAAAAAGTATTGCTGCTTCCATTATAACATAAGGTGTGGTCTGCATATCTGTCCACTCCTGAAATGTTCAAAAACAACAGGATGAACAAGAGAGTTAACCTTTTTCAGCAGCTCAGGATCGTGAAAAATGAGGGAAGCCAGTTCCTCTTTATTCAATCTTCCATCAGTGTAAAGATCCTTTCCTGCAATATCGTTAATACTGTTTATAACAGATCTGTCTGTGTTCATTATGATCTGTGCTTCAGGATCGGCCGAAAAAACAGGAATGCCCAGGACCCCGAAAACCCTGCAGACAGAGGTCTTACCGCTTCCTATACCGCCGGTAACCCCGAGTTTCATTTTCTGCCTGCCATCACTGTTCATAGATTAATGATTAAGGATATCCTCCTCATAAAGATTTCAGAAGTTTTTGAATGATGGGATTATTCTTCCGGTACTTCTTTAAAGGAAAAGAATAAAGTATCTGGTTTCACTGAAGTTATCCGGCATTCCGGCTTCAGCTGGGCATTGAAATTCTGTACCAGTCCGGAAGTAACAAGAAAAAAATCGGTAGTTTTATTATTCCGTACGCTTTTGTAAGGGACTTTTAAAAGGTCGATTATAGCAGGATCGCTGTTACCGGAAATCTTGAGCCTGAGCATTGAAAAACCTGTTCCCTGAAGAAAAAGATTCAGCCTTGCAGGAGCATCTGCCAGCTCTCTGTCCCTGGGAATATTAATGAACTTTACAGGGTATTTAATGTCTGACTGAATAGCTTTTCCGAGGGAATTCAGATACCAGAAAATGAAGGATAAAAAAAGGAAAACAGCAAAGATCAGGATATCTGATCTTAATGAAACTACCCCCTTTTTTGTATGCTTTTCCGGCCGTATTCCATCAGGTTTATCCACTGCAGATTAATAATTTTAAGATTTTATTCCTCAGCTGACGGATCCTTTACGAGGGCGCTTTTATCCACTTTAAGTTTTACATCGCCACCGGCATCCATCATGATATAATTATCCTTTACTTCGTATACCCTGCCATATATACCACCTGTTGTAATTACCTTGTCGCCTCTTTTCAGCGAACTCCTGTAATTGGTCATCTCCTTTTGCTTTTTCATCTGCGGTCTGATCATGAAAAAATAGAAAACCACAAATACGAGTATCAGAGGAAGGAATGTTACTAATGCACTACCCTGCCCTCCGGAAGTGGTACCGGCCGGCTGGCCCATCAAATACAAAAATGCTAAACTGGTCATCATTTGAATTTTTAATTATTACTGTTGTTAATTATCTGTCGTTTTCGTTATTTCACCGGCTCACCCACAAGGCCTCTTCCGAATTTCCTGAACAGTCCTTTTTCCCTTATCTCTTTGACAATGTTATCGAGTATTCCGTTGACAAATGTACTGCTTTTTGGAGTACAATAATACTTTGCAATTTCAATGTATTCATTGAGGGTTACCTTAACCGGTATTTCAGGAAATTCAAGAACTTCTGTAATTGCAAGCTGCATTACGAGTATGTCCATGAGTGCAATCCTCTCAACTTCCCAGTTTGTGGTGTTACTGTCAATCAGCTCCGAACACTGCTTTGTATTTATAACTGTCTTCCTGAATAATAACTTAACAAAATCCTCATCCTCTTTATTCTTGAACAAAGGCATGAGTTGTGCCTTTTCACCCGATTCAGCCTTGAATTTCTTCAAAGTCTTTTCGACCATAACAAGCACATAATCAATGTCGTCGTTCCAATATATGCTTTGTTCCTCAAGACAATTAAGAAGATCTTCTGATTCGTAAAAAAGCTCAGTTATCAGGCTGATGACGAATCTTCTGTGCGCCATATAACTGTTGTCCTCCGATGTCATGTAACCGGCATATACTTCCCAGGTAAGCATTTTGTTGTAAAGTGCCCGGGGAACATGGGTAAAATTGACCCAGGAGAGTTTCGATGATGAAATATACTTATTATAGGATTGATTATTCCTCAGCTGCAGAACGACAGGATTATCGACAAATTTCCTGTTAGGATTAAGATCCTCCGGCGTTGGCATTTTCTTCTGAAGCGCCTGTTCTATCTTTTCAGCCGCAATATCATTAATTTCGATAACAAGGAGCAGGAGATAATGGTAAAGGTCATACGTCTTGGATATGCTGAAGGTAAGTTCCGATTCAGCCTTTACAAGGTCACTATCTTCCCTGCGGTTAAGAGCATAAAGCGCCATAAGTGCTTTTATCCGCAATAATCTTCTGCTTATCATCCGTAAAGAACCTCATGATTAACGGGTGCAAAAATACTCTTTTTCCAATACCTTCAAAACAACTTTACAAATTTTCCGGACAAACATACAGGTCTGTTTTGAAATGCTGAAATAATTGTTACATTTGGGCATATTAAACCAAATCCCTAAAATTAACTGACCTGGCAATGGAAGAAGAAACCGGAATTAAAGAAGATTTGAACGGAAGTGAGGAAAAAAACCAGAAGGAGGAGATCTTCACAAAAATTGTACGTGCAGGGAAAAGAACCTATTTTTTTGACGTCAAGGCTACGAGGAAGGAAGATTATTATCTGACTATCACTGAAAGTAAAAAGCGCTTAGGCAAGGAAGGCAAGATATTTTATGAGAAACATAAAATATTCCTTTACAAGGAGGATTTTGAAAAATTTACACTTGGATTAAAGGACGCTGTCGCTTATATCGATAATGGTAAAAACTATCCGGTATCTTCAGATACCGTACCTGAAATAAAAACAGAAGCTGGCAGTGAATCCATGACCACCGAAGAATTTACCAATATCGACTTTGACGACCTGGGGAAGAAATAGCCCTGTATAACCGGCATCTGCTCAATACCCTCTCTGAATGTCTGACTATATTCTACTTATACTGGCCATTGTTCTGATGTTAATCGGAATCATCGGATGTCTTGTTCCTGTTCTTCCCGGACCGCCTTTAAGTTATCTGGGGCTTATTCTTCTACATGTAAGCCGCTTTGCACAATTTTCAAAATCGATACTGATTGCCCTTGCTGTAGTAACAGTGATCGTTACAATTGTTGATTACGTGGTACCTATCTGGGGTACCAGGAAATTCGGCGGTTCGAAGTATGGCACACGGGGAGCGACTGTAGGTCTTATAATAGGTCTGTTCCTGGGACCGGCCGGAATAATTATCGGACCCTTTTTAGGGGCAATTGTCGGAGAGCTTATCTTCAAGGACGATATGAAATATGCAATTAAAGCAGGCTTCGGAAGCCTCCTGGGATTCCTTACAGGTGTGGGACTGAAACTTGCCGCCTCACTGGTTATGACCTTCTACTTCGTTAAGGAGCTCATTAAATAGGATCAGAACGCAGTGACGCGACAAAATTCCCCTCCTGGGAGGGGTGGGGGTGGGTAATCCTAATGATCCCCAAGTGTTGCCACCATTACTGCTTTTATTGTATGTAAGCGGTTTTCAGCCTCATCAAACACTATCGAATGCTTAGATTCGAAAACCTCCTCAGTGACTTCCATACCGTCGAGACCATACTTTACAAATATCTCCTCCCCTGTTTTTGTTTCCCTGTTATGATATGCCGGAAGACAATGAAGGAATTTTACATCGGGATTTCCTGTTCTTTTAATAACCTGCATATTAACCTGGTACGGCTTAAGAAGCCTTATCCTTTCTTCCCAGACCGACTCAGGCTCTCCCATTGACACCCAGACATCAGTATAAAGAAAGTCTGCTCCTTTTACTGCTTCATCAATATCTTCAGTAATTGTTATTTTACCGCCAGTACCGGCTGCAATTTCTTTGCATTTTTCAACCAGTTCAGCTCCCGGCTGGTAAGCTTTCGGGGCAGCTATCCTGAAATCTATTCCCATTTTGGAAGATCCCGCCATAAGTGAATTGCCCATATTAAACCGGGCATCACCAAGATAGCACAGGATCATCCTGTTCAAAGGCTTTGGCGAATGTTCTGTCATAGTAAGAAAATCAGCCAGGATCTGTGTGGGATGGAATTCATTTGTCAGTCCGTTCCAGACCGGAACACCGGCATATTCAGCAAGTTCTTCAACCAGCTTTTGCCCGAACCCGCGGTATTCTATCCCGTCGTACATCCTCCCAAGAACCCTTGCAGTATCTTTCATCGATTCCTTATATCCGATCTGTGAACCGCCCGGACCAAGATATGTAATGTTTGCACCCTGGTCAAACCCTGCGACTTCAAATGCACATCTTGTGCGTGTGGAGGTTTTTTCAAATATCAGTGCAATATTTTTTCCTTTAAGGCGCCGGATCTCGTTGCCCGATTTCTTATCTTCCTTGAGCTGAGCAGCCAGATCAAGAAGATATTTAATCTCTTCGGGTGTAAAATCAAGAAGCTTGAGAAAATGGCGGTTTTTGAGATTGGGGTGCATAAGAAGAAGTTTAGAGTATTTAGAGTATTTAGAGTACTAAGTATTAGAGTTAATAAATATAGGGTACTTAAAACTTAGAGTTATTAAATCAGATGGCAAAGGTAAAAATTGTAATATTAATTCTCAAATTAGCTGATTATAAAACCGGATTTCAGTCCCCCCCTCAGGGGGGCTTTGGGGGTAGTCACGGGTTGTACCTTCTATCGTCTTCGTATTCCATTGTAATTTTTGATCCGTACGACATATCGGCCAGCTTAAAAGCTTCAGTAATGACACTTAATCTGCCACCCTTTTTAATAAAATTCAGGCAGGCTTGAATTTTCGGCGCCATACTCCCTAAGGTGAACTGACCTTCGTTAAGATATCTGAGGGCATCTGAATAATTGAGGAATTCCAGCTTCTTCTGGTCAGGCTTTTTATAATTCAGATATATGAAAGGCACATCAGTAAGAATATAAAATTCATCAGCGCCTATGAGAGAGGCAAGGAGTGATGATGCAAGATCCTTGTCAATCACTGCTTCAGCCGGTCTGACATCATTCTTTTCATCAATATAAACGGGGATCCCTCCTCCCCCGGCTGCGATCACAATATTACCTTTCAGTGCAAGATCCCTGACAACTGACTTGTTCATGATGTCTTTTGGTACAGGAGATGGCACAACACGCCTGTAACCTCCCTCACTTTTCACCTCTTCCCTGAAGATCCATCCTTTCTTTGCTGCAAGTATTTCAGCTTCGTCTTTTGTATAAATTTTACCTATCCTCTTCTGGGGGTCATTAAATGCAGGATCATTTATGTCAACAAGAACCGAAGTAACCAGACAAATTACATTTTTATCAATACCATGCCTGTTAAGAATATTCCTGAGCATCCTTTCAATCATATACCCGATACCACCCTGGGAGTCGGCAACACAAATATCAACAGGCATTTGTGCAATTTTGTATATCTGTTCACCCGCATCATTTCTCATCAGGATATTCCCAACCTGGGGTCCGTTGCCATGAGTAATTACAAGATCATAACCTTCTTTTAAAAGGAATACAAGGTTTTCCAGAGTATCTGTTGTATTCTGCTCCTGTTCATCAATTGTACCAATCTGATCGCCTCTGAGGAGAGCATTTCCGCCAAGCGCAACTACAGCTAATTTTTTCGACATATGCATAGAACTGAACCATATAAAGATACTGCAAAAAAAAATAAAAGATTTTTTGTCACAAGAACAGGAATCGGGCGTATAATATCAACATTAAACATTCATCTAATTACAAATAACTGGAAGCCAGCGACAAGCAGTTCGCAACATGAGCTATTAACTATTTGACCCATAGATGATTTGAAATTAAAAAAAAATGTTACATTTACAGGATTCAAAAAAGCAGGATCAGTGAAAGTCAGTTCATCTTTGTTAATTACCGCAATTATTGCCGTAACAGGTTATTCCTGTAATCATAATGCAGGCAAAAACATTGATCAGGGCGAAATCCATTATACAATCAATTATTCGGGAAAAGTGGGCCTTATGCCAAAAGAGATCCTTCCGAAAAATATGATAGTTGCATTCAAGGATGATAAGATCCTCTTCGACATTTCAGCGCCTTTCGGCAATTCAGGTATCCTGAATGTTTCTAATCCCGAAACAGGCATCTTTGATACCTATATAAATCTTCTCGGATTCAAATATTATTATCCTGCCGGTCCCGGCGAAAATTATCCCGGCTTTGAGGCCATGGAAGGAATGGAGATCCGAAAAGCACCGGGCGTATCTGTTATCTGCGGATTTGAGTGCAAAGCAGCTGATATTACATTTCCCGGCGACAGGAATAAAGTCTTTAAGGTTTGGTATACTGACGAAATTGACGTAAAAAATCCGAACGCGGCGACTCCGTTCAGTGAAATTCACGGCGTTTTAATGAAATTCTTTTTCGTGATGAACGAAGCTGAATTGCATTTCGAAGCCGAAACAGTCTATAAAAAAGAGATCCCCGACAAAATCTTCGAACGCAAGGAGAAGTATCTCAAAATATCACGGGCGGATATAGACGATATAATCAATAAATTTGTGAGCATGTAATGTGGCTCAGGGCTCCAGCCTTCGCCAAGGCTTCGGCTGGCAAAGCAGGGCTCAGGGCAGGAAGTGTCGTTTCCCCTTCTTTTTTTAAGGAGGGGTGGCCAGACAACAAAATCATCTGACATGCAGAAATATAAATGGTCTGGCCGGGGTGGTTTGACGGTTATGGACTCAGGCTCAGAGTAAGAGCAAAGAGGAATAGTTCTTGCTCTCCGCTCTGAGCCTTTTTTATTTTCGGTTGCTGAATAATTACTAACTTTGCTTTTCGTTTGTAATACACTATATGGACAAGGACGTGTCTAAGAAATCTGATAAGAGTACAAAAAAGAACGGAAAGAATAAACCATTCTTCACTGATGAAAGGATGAGGTTTGTTACCGGGGTTATGATAACGGGTTTTGCAGTTTATCTTCTTCTGGCTTTCATAGCCTACCTTATATGGTGGAAGACCGATCAGAGCATTCCCGGGAATGCCATAGTATCAGGCCCGGAGATTGAAGTAAAGAACTGGTCTGGAAAGAGCGGTTATTACCTTGCATATCTTATGATCAGCAAAGGATTTGGGTTCGGGGCATTTTTCATCCCCATGCTCATAGGATCGCTGGGACTCTATCTTCTTAAATTCCCTAAAATAAAGCTATGGAGTCTTACGGCCAAGTTTGCCTTTGCAACAATTATTCTATCCCTCATCCTTGGTTATATCTTCGGTAAGGCAGATGGTTACCTCTTCGGCGGTCCGGGAGGCGCTCATGGTTATCATATTACAAAATGGCTGAATGCTTTTGTAGGGAAACCCGGAACGGCCCTTATTGTGATCCTTCTGACTATTGCTTACCTTATTTTTGCACTTAAAGTCCCGCTTTCTGCATTCGGTTTAAGACTACCCGCTTTTCTTTCATTCCTCAGACCGGGAAAGAAGGAATCCGATCCTTCATTATCATCCGACATTGTTAAAGAAGTACCACTACCCGATTCGAAATTTACAGAACCCAAGGTGGACAGAAAAATTGACTTCCGCATTGATAACAGGACAAAGGTTGATGATTCCGCCGATTCAGACGAGGAGGATCTCTTATTTGTCAAACCTCAGCCTGGAGGTTCACTTATCCATGATCTTGATGATTCCAGGCATCCCGTTCAGCCCGCGAAAGCTGACATTTCTGTCTCAAGGCCGGAAGTGAAGGATCTCCTTCCCGATGAGGAAGTTGCAAAAATTATGGATAATTATGATCCCCGGCTGGACTTGTCTCATTTTAAATTTCCGCCGGTTTCAATCCTGAAAGAACATAAATCGACCAGCGCTTTTGACAATAACGAAGTTCTTGATAATAAAGAAAATATAATAAAGACTCTCGGTGATTACAAGATCAGCATAAAGCATATTTCTGCGACAGTCGGACCAACAGTTACCTTGTATGAGATCATTCCCGAAAGGGGAGTAAAGCTGGCACGTATCAAATCGCTCGAGGATGATATTGCACTAAGCCTTTCAGCAATGGGTATCAGGATCATAGCGCCCATTCCGGGAAGAGGTACGGTCGGTATCGAAGTACCGAACAAAAAGCCGGAAATAGTCTCGATGAGGTCCCTGATTGCATCAAAGGGATTCATGGAATCCCGGTTCGATATCCCTCTTGCACTTGGCCGGACAATTACAAACGATTCATATATTGTTGATCTTACCAAAATGCCTCACCTTCTTGTTGCGGGTGCAACAGGTCAGGGTAAATCAGTTGGACTTAATGCAATTATTACATCTATTCTTTACAAAAAACATCCTGCAGAGCTGAAATTTGTCCTCATCGATCCCAAAAGGGTTGAATTGCCGCTGTATGCCAAAATTGAGCGTCACTACCTGGCCAAGCTGCCCGGCGAAGAAGATGCAATTATTACTGATACCCAGAAAGTTATCAAAACACTCTATTCCCTGTGCATTGAAATGGACAACCGGCTTGAGCTTTTTAAAACGGCTCAGACAAGGAACTTAAAAGAGTATAATGAGAAATTCATCACACGCAGGCTGAATCCTGAAAAAGGACATAAGTATCTTCCATATATTGTCCTGGTGATTGATGAGTTTGCTGACCTTATTATGACCGCCGGAAGGGAAATAGAAGGTCCGCTTGGCAGGCTGGCACAGGTAGCCAGGGCAACCGGAATACACCTGATAATATCGACCCAGCGACCGACAACCAATATCATCACCGGTTTTATTAAAGCAAACTTCCCCACCAGGATAGCATTCCGGGTATTCTCATCCATTGACTCACGGACAATACTTGATTCAACGGGAGCTGACCGGCTTGTAGGAAACGGAGATATGCTGATTTCATCCGGGCGCTGAACCGACCAGGGTACAATGTGCCTTCATCGACACTCCGGAAATTGAAGAACTAACTGAGTTCATAGGATCCCAGCAGGGCTATCCCGACGCAATGCATCTGCCTGAATATATCGATGATAATGAAGCAGGTGTACCGGAGGTCGATCTGAAAAAGAAGGATCCGATGTTTGAGGATGCCGCCAGACTCGTGGTCCAGCATCAACAGGGTTCCACATCGCTGATACAGAGAAAACTCTCAATAGGGTATAACAGGGCGGGCAGGATCATCGACCAGCTGGAAGCTGCAGGCATAGTGGGACCATTCGAGGGAAGCAAAGCAAGGGATGTCCTTTGCACCGACTTTTTAGCTTTGGAACAGATTTTGAAGGGTATTGAATAAACATTGCTGATGAAGAAGCTTTTATACATATTTATAGTGCTGATCATTTCAATCAATGCCCGCGGACAGAATGATCCCGCGGCTGTCAGCATACTTGATAAATTCTCATCAGCAGCAACTGCCGCCCCTTCAATCTACATGAAATTCATTATGATCACTGATGATCAGCTTGAACAAATTAAAGATACTTTATCAGGATCTGTTGTACTGAGCAAGGATAATTACAGATTGGATCTTCCTGACAACATTATATGGTATAACGGAGAAACAAACTGGAGTTATCTTCCGGCGGAGAAAGAAGTAACAATTACAAAACCTGACAGGAACGATGATTCCTTTGAAGCCCGCCCCTCTTCCCTTTTTACAATGTATAAGAAAGGATATAAATGCAGACTGGTTGAGGAAAGAAAAGACAGCTATATTTTAGATCTTTACCCCGATGAGATTAAAAGTGACCTGATAAGGGTAAGGCTGATAATTAAAAAAATTTCCCTCGATCCTGTCAGTTTTGAATACAAAAGAAGGGATGGACTTACAATGACCCTGGTGGTGAAAGAATACAGTCTTAAGCAAAATGCCGAACCCGGAATGTTCAGATTCGCAGCCGGGAATTATAAAGACGTTGAGGTTATTGATATGCGTTAAATCCTTTCCGGATAGGCTATTCTTGCGTGATAAATATTTGTAAGCCTTATCTTGAAGGCGCTTTTTATATCTGACATATCCTTATAGGTTATGGGAACATCAGCAAACTGGCCATCCTGCTCCTGCAGATAGATTATCCTTTCAACAAGCTCGCTGATATTTTCTTCAGTATACTTATTAAGGCTTCTTGATGATGCTTCAACAGCATCTGCCATCATAACAATAGCGGTCTCTTTTGAAAAAGGCCTTGGCCCGGGATAAGCAAACACTTTTTCCATCCCACCTTCACCAGCATGCTGATCCATGTACTTTTTATAAAAGTAATAAGCTATTGTTGTCCCATGATGAGTTCTTATGAAATCTATTACCGGGACAGGAATCTTATAGTTTTTAGCAAGTATTATACCGTTTTTGACATGGTTTATTATGACTTTTGAGCTATCCCGTGGATCAAGGTTATCGTGAGGGCTTACACCTTCTTTCTGATTCTCAATAAAATATCCCGGTTTTGCAATTTTTCCGATATCATGATAAAGAGCTCCGGTCCGGACAAGATTAACGTTGGCTCCAATAGTTCTGGCCGCCTCTTCGGCAAGATTTGATACCTGAAGTGAGTGCTGGAATGAACCCGGAGCGTCAACTGCCAGTTTTCTTAAAAGCGGCTGGTTGATATCTGCAAGTTCCAGGAGTGTGGTATCAGATACCAGAAGGAATTCCTGCTCGAACAGAAGTATAAGGGGGTAGCTAAGGAGAATAAATAACCCGTTCGCAGTAAGTAAAAAATAATCTGAGGGAACGGGGTTTGCTGCATCTCCCGAATTCATTAATGAAATCCCTGCATAAAGTACAATATTGCTTAAAATGACCATTAATGAAGTATACAGTAGTCTCGACTTCCTGAAATTACTTGTAAGGGTGAATATTGCCACCATCCCCGAAATAAATGACATGAGGATGAATATGAATGGTTCCGGCACCATAAAACCCGCCAGCATTATTGTGATAAGCAGAATGAAAAGTGCAAGCCGTGAATCATAAAAGGTTCTGATTATTACCGGTATGATTGCAAAAGGCACGATTAAAATAATATTGGGTGTTGATAGGTGTGATACAAATCTTGTTACAAGCAGGAAAGTGAGAATAGCAAGAAGTATGAAGAATGTTTTAAGAACGACACGCAACACTTCCTGCCTGAACTGACGCAGGAAAAAGTAGAGTACAAGAAAACAGAATGAAACAACAACCGCTGTACCGAGCACCTCCCTGAATTTAAGGTCCCGCCTCCAGGTTATGATGAAAACCACAGCAATTATACTAGCAAGAAAGATAATGATGTATTGAACGTTCTTGCTCAGATTCGGAAATCGTTCAGTAAATATTTTCTTCTCAGGCATTGCCAGGATTTATAATGTAGCGTAAAAATAGGGATAATTTTTTAGGGGAAGAAATTCGCGGTTAGTTCCAGGTTCAAGGTTCCAGGTTTCAGGTTCAGGGACCCGATAAAATTCCCTTCCTGGGAGAGCCTGTCCCGCGCAGCGGGAGGCAAGGGGTGGGTTTTTCAGGCTTAGGGCTCAAAGCTCTACGCTATTTAAATATTTTGTACTTTTGAAGTAAACATTGCAGTAAATGGAAAAATTTATCTGTGAAAACGTATATGTGCCTCTCAGGTCCGGGCCGTCGCACAGATCGGAGATGCTCAGTCAGGTGCTCTTCGGAGAAAAATATCACATTATTGATCATGCAGGACACTGGATGAAGATAGAATGTCTGTTTGATAAATACACAGGTTGGATAGATACCAACCACCTGCAGGAGACACTGGAAAATGATGATTCCGATGGACTTGTACTGAACAGGTCTCTTCTCTGTTTTAAGAATGATAAGACCAGGATGGTTCTTGAAGCCGGTTGTGAGGTATATGAACCTGATTTTGAAAACAAGTCTTTTTCAGTGGGCAGCGATACCTTTACAACATGTAATGAATTCAATAATAGTTATATTTCCATTAGCGGATCACCTGCCGATATTGCGATGAAATTCGTTAACAGTCCTTATATATGGGGTGGGCGTATTCCTTCGGGAATGGATTGTTCGGGATTCACCCAGCTTGTTTATAAGATATGCGGCAGACAGATACCCCGAAACAGCTGGATGCAGGCGGAGATCGGCGAACCCGTTACTTTTCTTGAAGAGACAAAACCCGGAGATCTTGTATTTTTTGATAATGAATTTGGTAAGATCTCGCATGTGGGGATGATGATTTCACGTGGTCTTGTAATACATGCGTCAGGAAGGGTAAGGATAGATCCGATAGATCATCAGGGGATATTCAGGCAGGAGTTAGGTACGTACTCGCATCATTTGCGGACAATACGAAGGCTGGTCTGAGGAGGTCGTGCGGTCGTGCGGTCGTACGGTCCTCTGGCGGTGCGGTCGTGCGGTCATGCAGTCTGATAAATCCTAAAATGTTCATTTTTTAGTAGTGTCTAACTAAAAACCGTGCTAAAATGGAAACAATCAAAAATTTTGAAGAATTAGAGATCTGGAAATTAGCCAGAGAGCTTGTCAATCTTGTTTATTCTGATTTCAGGAATTGCCGTGATTTTACATTCAGAAATCAGGTTACTGGTGCCGGAATATCAATTATGAATAACATCGCCGAAGGTTTTTGCCGTAAAGGTGATGCCGAATTTCGCCAATTCCTTAACATTTCATGCGGATCAACCGGTGAAGTAAAAAACATGTATTACATCGCTGAAGATCAACACTATGTCAAAGATAAAACAGCTTCAGACCGCAGAGAAAGATGCCAAAGACTCATGAATGGAAGTTTAATGAAATATCTGAAGCAACAAGTAATCGGACTGCTCCACAAGCGGAACCGCAGTCATGCGCTGTGCGGCATGCTGCTGTGGGAGTTCGAGGGGCAGATGTCGAATCTGGTGATTCCGTCACCGTTCGCGGTGTACGGCTTGCGCCACATAGCGTCGGGTTACGTCGGCGATGCTCACCGTCCGACCTTCGCTGCGCGGCCAGGGCAAGCGGCTCAATTGCCGCGGACGGTGACTTTGAAAAGGACCCGTTCATCGCCTGGTATCAGGGCCAGTCGTCGCCGTACAACCCATCGCAGATCGTGTACGGCGACTACTTGTACACGCTGTACGATCAAGGCTTCCTGACGTGTCACGACGCGCGGACCGGCAAGGAAGTCTACGGCAAGCAGCGTTTTTCACCGGCCGGATCCTTCACGGCGTCTCCGTGGGCGTATCGCGAGTGCCTGTTCTTTCTGAGCGAGGACGGCTTGACGTACGTGGTGGAAGCAGGACCGGAGTTCAAGATCCGGGCGAGGAATCCGCTCGACGAACTGTGCGCGGCCAGTCCTGCGATCGCCGGGGACAAGCTGCTCATCCGGACGGCCACGAAGTTGTATTGCCTGACCGAGGGCGTCCAACGCGATCTTGGGACGATCCAACAGACGCGTCCGCAGGTCGCGAAGCCGCTGCGGGAGAAGGCGGACCAAGATCCCAGGCCATGAAGCGGCTATTTCGCGGCAAGCCGTCTGAATCGCGGCACGTCCTCCAGCTTTGAGAAGCCACTAACACGTTCGCATGCGCGGCCGATCATGCGAAAAAGCTCCTCGCCGTTGTCGACCACATAGGGCGGCTTGCCGGTGAGGACTTCGCAGAGAATCGATCCCAGACCGAATTCATCCGCTCGTTTAACCGCTGGCCCAGAGCACCATCGGGGCGCGGTCCACTGTCGTGCTCTGCGCGATCCGATCGGTGCGGCGGGCCTTGTGCTGGCCGGCTGTACGGCGGCACGACTGGCCGGCCGCGCGACCGAGCGTGCTGCCGTGTGCGGTCACACCTTGCCGGCGACCCGCGGTGTGCCGCCGGGGGCGTGGCGCGGCGTGCGCGGCCCCGGCGCCGCTGACGCGGCTCTGGGCCTGCGGTTAAACCGACATTTCGCAACCGTGTCCGATGCGTCGAAACGACGTCTCGCCATGTACTGCCGCCGGGCTGTCAGACCTGAGCGCGGAAGGGCCCGCAGGCCTCCACGTGCGGCGGGCCTGTGCGCCGCCGGCTGTACGGCGGCCGAATCCGCAGACGGTCCGCCCCGGGAGCCCCCTCGGCCAGATAGCCTCGCTCATTCCTCCATTGGCAGCATAACGCCCGGATGCACAACCGCTGGCGAGTCGACGAAAGGCCTTCTCGTGTTTTGACCAGACGCGTTGCCTTGCCATGGGACACGCCCATTCCATCGTGGAACCGAAACCAAAGTGTCGCCGCCAGGAATCGAACCTGATCTTCGAGCTTCGCGCGCCTCGCGTGCGAATCCGGCACACTCCGGCGACATTGTCGTTCAGCACCCCGCCGAGGCATCGAAGGAGCGTCCGGCAGATTGGGAAGTCTGCCATGCCGTCCACCACAATCGCAGGGCGTCATCAATCAGTCAGTATCCCGACCTGGAATTGAACCAGGGCCGGCACCTTCGGAGGGTCCAATGCTATCCGCTACACCACCGGGATACTCAGCGGAAGGCATGGGATTCGAACCCACATGACCCTTGTGGAGTCGCACGGTTTAGCAAACCGGCCCGGGCGAGCCGTATCCGGCCACCTTCCGTATCGGCCCTCAGTGGCGGGTCCGCACAGTCGCACCCGGCAGTCCAGGCCGACGAGGCCCGCATGCGTGCTGGCCCACCCGCAGCATGCAAAGGTTGCAGGTCCCGGTATCGAGCCGGGCTCGTCGGGCTTATGAAACCCGACTCTGGCACCTGCCGCACCTGCAATGTCAGTAGCCGAGGGCGAGATTCGAACTCGCATGCCCCAAAGCGGGCACGACGTTTTGAGCGTCGCGTCCCGCGTATTCCAGTTCCCTCCGCGCGACTCTGGCCACGTCTTCAGCGGGCTCGTCCGTGAAGCACGTCGCTCGCTCTTCTCGAAATCTGTTTTGAAATTCGCGGTAGTGCTCACCCTCACCCTCACCCTCACCCTCACCCTCACCCTCACCCTCACCCTCACCCTCACCCTCACCCTCCTCGCGGGAGAGGGGACCAAGCGAGTCGCTTCGCGACCAGTGTTTTCATTTCAAAACACGTTCTCAGTGAGCAGGACTCGAACCTGCAAATCCGGTTCTGAAGGCGGGACCGCTCTGCCAATTGGCGTACCTGGGCATCGCGTCGCGGAAATTGTTCGGGTGGGACTCGAACCCCCGATCTGCTCATTCTTCTACTTTCTCTACTCTCTCCTCTTCTACTCTCTACTCTCTACTTAATCCTGCTCTGCGGCGGAGCCGCAGCTGCGGGGGCAGGAATCGAACCTGCGCCTCCTGGTTCAAAGCCAGGCATCACTACCAGCAGCGACTACCCCGCACTCTGAAAGAGTGCTCTGCGGGAATCGAACCCGCCTTGCCAGGTTGGAGCCTGGAGCCTCTGCCGCTCGGCCAAGAGCACGTTGTTATTCGTTCAAAGCGGAAGGAGAGGGAGTCGAACCCTCAAGGCTTTGACGCTCGATCGCATTCGAAGCGGTTGCCGTCGCCAATCGGCTTGCCCTTCCAGTCCATCAAGCTGCGGGGGCAGGAATCGAACCCGCGTCAGGGCGGTTAACAGCCGCCTACCCGTACCAGCACGGGTTCCACCGCAATCGTTTTCAGTGCGACTCGCACCAATCGGGACGGCTGGATCTGAACCAGCGATCTCGTGCTCCCGCGACCAACGCTGCGCGTTGGTGCCCGGCGGAATGCCAGACTTTCCCGCGTCCTGACATCACTGCCGCGAAGTGCAGTCGCAGCCGCCCGGCGTGGAATCGACCCGCACATCCGCTCTGGCCAGCCAGTAACACCTTCGTCCCAGGTTGTTTGTTCCAAGTCGGCGCGATGGGAGTCGAACCCACGACCTGCGTCTTATAAGGACGCCGCTCTCACCGTTGAGTGACTGGCCAGGTGAGAGTAGGGCCGGAGGAATCTAACTTACACCGTGCAGATTAAAAGTCTGCTGTGCTGCCTGTTACACCACGACCCTGTGATCGGCGGCGTATGCGTTTTACAGCGGACCGCTCATCGTTCGGCTCCTGTTCGTTTCGCGTTCAGTGTTCGCCACGCTCTGTTCGTGTTGTTCTTTCCAGCAGCCCGTGTGGGAGTCGAACCCAACCTGCTCGGCTTGAAAGACCGATGACCTCACCCGAAGTTGAACGAGCCGTGTTGTGTGCGCTAGGTGTGAGGCCGCGGAGTGGGCCGGGAGGTGCTCGAACCCTCGTCTGCGGTGCTTCAGACTGCCGCTATACCGTCTCAGCTACCAGCCCAAATTGTGGTCCGGGCACGAAAAAACCCGGTGTCGCTTTGCACTTGCGACACCGGGTTCCAAAAGATCCCGTGAAAACTCGATCGAGTGTCACAAGTGCAAACAAAGAGCAAGGGTATTCGCCCCCTTGTAGGCGAGACTACCCTTCTCCTCTCCGTTCGGGTATGAAACTCGATCGTAACGTCATCATTGTTGGTGCCCTTCTTCCGTTCACGACCAACCAGGGGTCGTGTGCCTGTCTCAGTTAGACGGCGGAGGCTCCTGAAAGGTTCACAGAAAAAAGCCGCCTCGCTGGGCGACTGGAAATTCGATGCGCCGGAGTGCAGGATTATTCCCTCTGCTGGAAGATTGGGACTCCCAAAGCTGTAGTCCATCGATTAGACCAGTTGCGTCGATCAGTCTGAGAGGCCGTTTGTTTGCCTTGTGAGAATCGCGGCATTTGGCTAAACTGGCAAATACTCGTCCAGCATGCAGCTACCAAAACAGGAGTGATACCACCCGTGGATGCGAAAACACAGGCAAGATATGACGCTTGGTGCGCGTGGTGAAGGCCTTGGCCCACCTGATGCGACTCTTTATCGTGGACTCGTTGTCCCGCCGGGAGGAGCGCTGCGTGTGCGAACTGACGGAAATGATCGGTGCGGATATCTCGACGGTCTCCAAGCACCTGAGCCTGCTGAAAGCTGCCGGAATTGTGGAAGACAGTAAACGCGGTTAGATGGCTTTCTACCGTCTGCCCGTGAAGTGCGTGTCGCAGTTCTTCGATTGCATCGAGTCTTGTACTGCGAGGGGAAGCTTGCCAGAAGCGCGGTGCGTCTTGAAAGTGATCCAATTGCCCAGCGCGTTAACGACCCCGATCCATTGCGATGGTCATCGTCTGGAACGAGTTGGCCAAGGGTGACACGGAATACTGTGCGGGGCTGGTGGCGTTCAACAGCATTTCTCAGGTGCTATTCTACAGCCTGTACGCCCCTGCGGATCTTCATTGCCGTCCTGCCACCACTGTTCGGATTGAGCGGAAGCGTAGTCGAGGTGAGCATGGGGCAGATCGCCCAGAGCGTGTTCATTCTGCGGATTGCGGTGCCGCTGTTCCAATCCCACTTCTTCTCGTCGTCGCGATGTTCCTCGTCAGCTTCTACATGGGCAAGAAGGCGGGCGCCGACTACTCGAAGACGACGACGCTGTCCTTCACCGCCGCCAGCAACAACTTCGAGCTGGCTATCGCCGTGGCGGTCGCCGTGTTTGGCATCCACTCAGGGGTCGCGTTCGCGGCGGTGATTGGCCCGTTGGTTGAGGTGCCTGTGCTGATCGGGCTGGTCAATGTGTGCGGGCACTTCCAGCCGGGGTGCGGGTACTTTGGGCGAAGCCGTTGGCTCGGCACCCGCGCTGGAAGCCGCGGTGGACGGAGTGCAGTGTCCGCGCAGCCGAGCGATCGTCCGGGGAGGCGGGCCAGGAGTAGGTCGAGCCAATGGCCGGTGGGCGACACCCGGGGAGGGCTTGCCGATAAACCTCTTTTCTGTGCCTTTGCCTTTTCTGTAGCTAACCCTGGTTTTCCTGACCATCCCTGTGTCTCCTGTTTGAAGGTTGGGGCAAATTCCTCCCAGACAGCCACTGGGATGTTCCGTGAAAAATTTTTCTGGGAAATTGGGTACATACCAGGGGCAGGGGTGAGGGGTTCTCAGATAGGCTCTAAGCCTCTGGCTGAGGTGGAACCGATGTTTTGGGAGGTAATTCGATGAGCCTGAAAGGAGTGCTTGACCAACTCGCTATTGATGTTCGTGGCGGCCACCTGTGTCGTACTGATCGTCAAGGCAGTGTCACCGGCGCCGGGAACGCAGGGAGTGACGGCGAGTTCCGCCACGATAGGTGCCCACGCGACGCCCTGCGCCGATGCCGGCCATGCAGGACGGCTTCATGGTCTATTACCTGCACGGCAATGTCCGCTGTCCCGCCTGCCGGGAGATTGAAGCGACCTCCGAAGAGGCCGTCGCTAGCGGCTTCGCCGGTGAACTCAAGAGCGGCCAGGTGCGATGGCAGGTGATCAACTACGAAACGCGGGCAACGAGCACTACACGAAGGACTACGAAGTCGTGGCACCCACG
Organism: uncultured Bacteroidales bacterium; assembly: GCA_963700275.1. GTDB lineage: Bacteria > Bacteroidota > Bacteroidia > Bacteroidales > VadinHA17 > LD21. The sequence goes on from CAVOWZ010000020.1 coordinate 161,749, forward strand.
GTCGTCCTGGCAAAATTCGACGGTGGCCAACAGACCACCTGGAAAGCCTGCCGGAAGTGTCGGAACTTGTGGGTGACAAGCCTGCGTTCCTCAGCTTTGTGCAAAAGAGCTGCGGGAGTTCATCGACCAGTCGTCGTCCGCACAGCCCCCCGTCTCCAATTTGCTGCCCGAGTCGAGTAAGCCTGAAGATCCATCATCCCTCCCCATCCCGGAGTAACCAAGATGCGGCGTCTCTCGTCGCATGTCCGTCATAACCGAAGGAGTCTTGCAGTGACGTCTTCTCAATCGTCCGTTGCCGTTCTCCCCTAACGGGCTTGGCATGCTTGTGGCCGCCTTGTTGGCAACGCCGTCTGTTCCTCAGGCGCGTGCGGCAGACACACCGCGGCCGGTCCGTCCCATCAGGTGGTCGCCTGCTACTTCCATCGCACGAATCGATGCCGACCT
>CAVOWZ010000021.1:0-92780 GCA_963700275.1 uncultured Bacteroidales bacterium
CGGCTGGTGAAATCCTGGATTTAATTGGAATCAAAGAAACCAAAAGTGAAAATGGGTATAAATCCAAACGAAAAGTATATAAATCAAGATGTTGCAATAACTGTTCATTTAGGGACTCCTGCTGCAGGGGTAAAAATAACAGGACAATAGAGATAAATAGAAAGCTTGATCGATATAGGGATAGAGTGAGACAAAATCTGGAATCAGAAACAGGTATTAAACTTCGGTTACAACGTGGTGTTGATGTCGAATCTGTCTTTGGCCAGATAAAACACAATAACCAGTTTAGACGATTTTATTCCCGAGGGCTTAAAAATGTTAATACAGAATGGGGAATTATGAGTATTGCACATAACATAAAGAAGATGGCCAGCTAACCATCTCCTTTTTATCTAAAATCAGATGAATATTAAAAAGTTTACCCCGAAAAAGTATTGCAAAAATTAAATCTGTACTTTTACTTTTTCAACACCCCCCTGAGGGGTCTAGTTCGTGCCGAATCAGTTCTTTGCTGCCTCCAGCAGCTCCTTTGCATTCTTTACAGCTGTTGCCGTTACCTCGCTTCCGCTCAGCAATCTGGCAACTTCCATTATTCTCTCATCGGGTGATAACAATTTAACCCTTGTAATTGTTGAATCACCGCTGTCATCTTTATAAACATGATAAGTGTCTTGAGCCCTCTTGATGCTACCTGAGGTAGATGATGTAATATTGATAACCTGCATATATTTACCCATTCCGGCAAGTATTTGTCCGACTTTATCGGCAACCTCGCCCGATACCCCCGAGTCAATCTCATCAAATATTATTGTGGGAAGATTTGTATTTTTTGTCAGAAGTGATTTCAGGCTGAGCATAACCCGTGACAATTCTCCGCCGGAAGCGGTTTTTGCCAGGTTTTCGGGCTGCAATCTGCTTGTTGGCAGAGAAAAGGAAGTCGGCATGGTCAATCCCCGACTGGCTTAATTCTTTAATTTCTTCTATCGAAATCCTGAACCTTGCATTCGGCATTCCAAGCTGCTTCAGCATACCTGAAATATTCTTTTCAGCTTCATTAAGAATGCTTTTTCTTTTTCCGGAAATGGTTCCGGCCAGTTTCATCAGTAATTCTGTCTCTGTCTTTCAGAAGGGTTCTCAAGCCCGGCCAGCCTCTCGTCGCCTGTTTCAATTGTTTTTACAAGCTGTTTTATCTCCTCCCGTTTGTCAATCAGTTCCCCGAGATCCTTTACCCGGTGTTTCTGAATTAATGAATAAATTGTATCGAGTCTGCTGTTGACCTGAGACAGGCGCAGTGGATCGGCATTGATTGAGCCGGCAAGCTTATCAATTTCCGAAGCCAGGTCATCCAGTTCAATATATGATGACTCCGACCGTGCAACCAGTTCAGCCCCGCCGGGAAGATATTCCTTTATTTTATTAAGTGTTACCCTTGCCTCGATTAAGGTACATGAGTATGGACCCTGTTTCGGATGAGACAAAGTTCTGATGCTCCGGTCAGTCCGCTTTTTATCTCTTCGGCATGAGAAAGCATTTCCTGCTCCTTTTCAAGATCCTCCTGTTCCCCTTTTATAAGTCGCGCTGCTTCGAGCTGGCTTAACTGAAACCGGTAATACTCAAGGTCGGCTTTATTCTTGTCCGCTTTTTCTCTTGCTACATCATATTCCCGTCTTGAGATCGCGGTAAAGTTTAAATCTGTCCCTGTATTCATTTAACAACCTGCCTGTACCTGCAAAGGAATCGATAACATTCAGCTGGAATGAATTGTTATTGAGCATTAATGTCTGGTGCTGGGAATGGATATCAATCAGCCTGTCACCCATCTCCTTCAGGAGATTAATTGTAACGGGTGTATCGTTTATAAATGCCCTGCGATTTACCGGTCATGATTTATTTCTCTTCTCAGATATTGCAACAGGCTCATAATCGAGCTCATTATTCAAAAAAAACTCAGTAAGATCGTAATTCCTCAATTCTGAAAGTACCCTCAACAATACATTTTTCTGTTTTTATCAAGAAGAACGGAAGAATCTGCCCTTGAACCGAGTATCAGGGATAAGTGCTCCGAGGAGTATTGATTTTGCCTGCACCTGTTTCACCGGTTATGATCGTAAGGCCGTCATCGAAATTCAATGTCCAGATCCCTGATGAGAGCATAGTTGTGAACATAACAGCTTTATGAGCATAACCGGAGTTATGGTTAATTGGTAAGCTGTGATCTTTTCATATTTTGATTTATTGGCAGGATCGATTTCTGTCAGTGATCTGCACAACACGGCTTCTTTCCTCGGGGAACGCATTCCGAAAAAATATTTACAAGCTCTTCGGCTTTTGCATCAACAATCACCTGTACCAAGTACATGAAGGGATCGGGTTTGTTCCTGTAAACTTCCTGTATCATTCTGAGGCTTTCCACGATACTGACCCTTGCTTCGGATGTTCTGGATTCCAGCCGGTCCAGTCCGTTAATATTATAATCATACAGGAACCGGCGTACGCCAACATACTGATCATCGAGGAGGTTCTTGACAAGCCAGTACCTGTTGCGGTTTCTCGAACCGTCATAAGGTTTCCAACCGGCTTCAGGAGCATTCTGGGCATTTGTTACAATTTTCTCAGCCATGCTGGAAAAACTCCGTCCCACCCATCGGAGAAAATGTATCATAATCAAAGCCAAGAATAATATAAGCATAATAAGCCAGAACAGAAACAAGGCTTGACCGGTGGGTATTCGGATCAAATTCGAGAGGCTGGAACTCCACATATCTGAACCTGAAACTATTATCCATAAAATTCAGCATTGTGGAGTTATATGTTGTATTAAAGACCGGCCTCCTCAGCTGAACCTGTATCGTTCCGTTGAATTCATCGGCAGATATCTGATCATTTATTGTGATCAGAAGGTTACAGTCTATCCGTTCGCCATAACTGTAAACATGGTTTGTCCAAACGGTGTTATTCATGAATTCATAAACATCCCGCTGCATGTTCTCAAACACCTGGCGGTTTGATCCCTGTATCTTCTGGGCAGAGACCTGGACATTGCAGTTCAGTTCCTGAGAGAAGATCATTCCCGGGACTGACGCCAGAAGAACCGTAAGAAAATACTTCACAAACCTCGTAAATTGTATCATTATCTGATCATTGTTACAATTTTGTCAATAATATCTTTTGCTGCATCACTTTCTGATTTCAACTCAAATTTATTAATAATATTGTACTTTTCAATAATTGTGATCTTATTGGTATCATAACCAAAGCCTGCGCCTTATTCCTTTAATGAATTAAGGGCGATGAGATCGAGGGTTTTCTGTATCTGCCAGTGCAATTCTTATCTGACCTGATGAATGATTGCTGATATATCTTACCTGGCTAAAAATACAGGGCAGCGGGCAGCAATTTATTTTTGTTTTGCTGAATGTTCAGGATTTCTGTAGAATATCTTACCTCTTCAAGTTCCTGCAGTGCAATAAGAGTGGCCTTTGGAAGTCTTTCATAGAACTTTGATATTTCAATCTGTTCGCGGTTCTCAAATACCTCCTCCAGATTATCGCTGTAAGAAGCAAACTCCTCAAGCTTTTTATTGAGTTCCTGCTTCATCTCAACGGCAATCTGATTTGCCCTTCGTGAAACAACGATCACGGTTTCATAAATATTGCCCGTATCCTTGGTAACCGTATCAAGATCACGGGTAATAGTTGTAGACGGAGCCATCGATTTTCTGTAATCCATATGCTTATTGTAAATTTGCTTCGATTTTAGATGTATCTATTTTCAGAAATTTGCCTGTTGACTGATATATCCTCTTCACTTCCTTTGAATACTTGCTTTGAGGGAATTCTTCCATAAAAGAATAATAATCATCAAGTGTATCCTGGTACCTTACCTTCTGTTTGTCAGTCAAACTGTTTTCGGCATACAGAAAAAGTGAATTTAGTTTCAGGAACATCATCTCTTCACGGTATTTTGTATCGGCATATTCTTTCAGGCTGTTATTCAGGGCAACAATTGAAGCTTTATACTGCTTCATATCATAATAGAGCCTGGCGCTCAGGTACGACTTCTCCACCAGTCTCTCCTGAAGTTCCCTGATAAGTTTCTTGCACTCCTCAATCCTTGAACTGTAAGGGTACTTGTTTATGAAAAAATTAAATCCTTCGATAGCGGCCCTGGTATTTTCCTGGTCGAGTTCTGCCCTGGGCGACAGGTTATAATCGCACATGGCAGCCATAAAAGCGGCTTCTTCAGCATATTTGCCATATGCATACTGATCCATATAACTTTTAAAATCGGTCGATGCCGAAAAGTAATCTTTCATCCCGTAAAAGCTCTGTGCATTCATCCAGTTAAGGTCCTCTGCCTCTTCAGTAGCCCTGAAACGCGGCAATATCTGCTCAAGAACTTCGGTTGCCTTTACATATTGTCCGTTTTCATAAGTATTCCTTTGCTTTTGTCTTTTTAAGATCATAATCAGTACTCTTAAGGAGCTTCTCATACTCACCGCAGGAACTTACCAAAATCAAATAATAAGGAATATATAGATTCCGGATCTCATAAAAAAAATGTTGCGCAAAATTACAATAATTTTTTGAGTTAAAATAAATAAACGGAATTTTTATCTATTTATTCTGTCACAACCGGATGAGTAAATTAGGTATAAATAGGTATGAAGGTATGATCACTAATTTTATAATTTTGTGGCAATTTTTACTAAACCGGAAATCATGGATATTTTTGAAAAAATCAGATCAAACAGAGGGGCTCTAGGGCAATACTCAGATATAGGCGATGGCTATTTCATGTTCCCGAAACTTGAGGGAGAGATAGCTCCAAGAATGACGTTCAGAGGGAAAAAGGTATTGACCTGGAGCCTGAATAATTACCTTGGTCTTGCAAACAATCCCGAAGTAAGGAAAGCCGATGCGGAATATGCGCAGCAATACGGACTCGGTTATCCGATGGGTGCCCGAATGATGTCGGGACATACATCAAATCATGAGAAATTTGAGAAGATGGCAGCTGAATTTGTAGGCAAGGAATCTGCATATCTTCTCAATTTCGGATACCAGGGAATGGTTTCAATTATCGATGCACTGGTCGACAGGCATGATGTAATTGTTTACGATTCAGAATCACATGCCTGCATTATGGATGGTCTGAGGCTCCATTTCGGAAAGAGATTCGTATATTCCCATAACGACATGGAGAGCTGTGAAAAGCAGCTTCAGAGGGCAACAAAACTTACTGAAGAATCCGGCGGCGGGATACTTGTCATCACCGAAGGTGTATTCGGAATGGCAGGTGACCTGGGAAAACTTGATAAAATAGCTGAACTTAAAAAGAAATATAATTTCCGGTTCCTTGTTGATGATGCTCATGGATTCGGTACCATGGGACCTACAGGTGCCGGTACAGGTGAACATTTCGGTGTACAGGACGAGATTGATATTTACTTTGCCACTTTTGCCAAATCGATGGCAGGGATCGGCGGATTCTTTGCAGGCAATAAGGATATCGTGACACTATCTCCGTTTCAATCTCAGGTCGCAGATCTATGCAAAAGCCCTTCCAATGGCAATGACACTCGGCGCTATCAAAAGGCTGGAACTGATCAAAGCCCATCCGGAATACAGGGAAAAACTCTGGACAATAGTCAATGCCCTTCAGAAAGGATTAAAGGAAGCCGGTCTCGACCTTGGAAGGACCGAATCTCCTGTTACTCCGGTATTCATGAAAGTGCTCTCTTGAGCAGACGACCCAGCTTATCTATGACCTCCGGGAGAATTTTGGCATTTTCTGTTCAGTTGTAATTTATCCGGTGGTCCCGAGAGATGTCGTGATGCTCCGGCTTATTCCCACAGCACATCATACTCTTGAGGATGTGGAATATACTGTAAATGCATTCAGGGAGCTGAAAAGAAAAGTCGATAATAATGTGTATCCGAAAGTAATGGCGGATTTTTCGAAATAAGATTTCAGATACTCATCCCCCTTCACCAAAGGACAGAAAATGTGTAGGCGGGATGAGTACATATCACTTCCCGAACAAAACTTCTTCTCATTCGTTATACAGACTGAAATCAATCTGATCGGACAGATCTGTTCAGTATAAACCTGTATAATGATAATGGACAAAACCAGGTAAATATTCTTAAAGCATATAACATGCTGCTCTATTTTGCGGGCAGCATGATAATGAATGAACCGACGGAAGAGTGTGTTATAGATTTCTGGACTAACGGAACGCTGAAAAAGCTTCCGGTTCAGAGTTCAAATCCAAGATTTATAAAAGCCGCTTCATTATCTCAGAGAATCATGCGAAGATAAGGACCTTTGCAGAACAGATGCTCATGATGATTATTCAAGGCTTTTCGATAAAACCGGCCATTATGCTTGCCCCTTCCATAAAATCGGATATATAAATAAAAGTATGGTGCGGGTCAGGAATTATGAAACCGCCGGAGAATTTCTACAGAGCTTATGGCTGGAAGCCGGAATCATCAATCAATATTCCTGATGATCACCTCGGCACTGAGCTGCTCTTTCTCACCCGGCTGAAGAAAAATATATTGAGATTGATGATGAACCCAGCTGCCGGGAAATGAGAAATGAGATAAGGCGGTTTATTGATCATCATCTGCTTTCCTGGATCCCTCAATGGAACGAAAACATTCAGGAGAATGCCCAAACCCTCTGTTATAAAGGTATCGGCACTCTGATACATGCATGTGTTGAAGATATATATACAATCCTGTCCTGAAGATCAATTATTAATACAATCTTCTTTATGTTCCATAGCCGTCAACTTAAGGAATATTTTAATAACGAAAACTACTGTAATTATCTGGTATATAAACAAATAAGTTTCCCCTCCTTTTCAAGGAGGGGTGGCCGGGATTGCTTATTTAAGAATGTTTACAATTGTGCTTTCCCGGACGGGGTGGTTAACAATTCATGCTGCAAGGTAGCGTTCCGCGTCGATTGCCGCCATGCACCCTGATCCTGCTGCAGTTACAGCCTGCCGGTAATGAGGATCCTGTACATCCCCAGCCGCAAAAACCCCGGGTACCTTTGTTTTAGAAGTGCCCGGTATAGTTTTTATATATCCTGCCGGATCGGTTTCGATATACTTTTTAAAAACATCTGAATTGGGAGTATGACCTATTGCCAGGAAAAACCCGTCAATTTTTATTCTGACGATTTCCTCTTCCGGTGTACCCTTCTTTTTTACAAGGACAGCACCTTCCACCCCGTTTTCGCCAAACAGGTCAATTGCCTGATGTTCCCATAAGATCTCAATATTAGGCGTTTTCATCACCCTTTCCTGCATTGCTTTTGAGGCGCGCAGAACACTTCTCCTGACTATCAGGTAGACCTTCTTGCACATACCGGCAAGGTAGGTGGCCTCTTCGGCTGCAGTATCACCGCCGCCGACAACCGCAACATCCTTCTGCCTGTAGAAAAAACCGTCGCATGTGGCGCATGCAGAAACACCCATTCCCGCATACTTCTTTTCTGCTTCAATTCCCAGGTATTTTGCAGTAGCACCTGTTGCAATGATAACTGTATCAGCGCTGATCCGGGTATTATCGTCAAAGGTAACATTGAGAGGTGTACCTGAGAAATCTGCCCCGGTTGCCAGCCCGAAACGGATATCCGTGCCGAATCTTTCAGCCTGCTTTTTGAACTGCTCCATCATTTCCGGTCCGGTGATCCCGTCAGGATATCCGGGAAAATTATCGACTTCAGTGGTTGTGGTCAGCTGTCCTCCCATCTGCATGCCGGTATAGAGTACCGGCTTCAGGTTGGCACGCGCAGCATAAATGGCTGCTGTATATCCGGCAGGACCGGATCCGATTATGAGGCACTTCACCTTTTCAGTATTTTTTATTTCAGAATTCTGTTTATCATCTGAAAGGTCCATCGATTTAAAAAGTTCCATATGATTCTAATTTAGTAGTTTAAAATTCAGTCCACTTAACCACAAAGGACACAAAGGTATCACAAAGAGCACAAAGTCTTCCGTCTTGCTACTACCTTCTTCTTACTCCTCACTCCTACTCTCCCCCCGTCACTTACCACCGCCCTGAACACTGTGGCTCGACCTGAAATCATCTTCACTGTCTATTTCGGGCGATTCCGATAATGATTCCCACCTGAATTCCTTATCGTAGGGATCAAGCGCTTTCTGGGGATCGAAAATCCGGCTATCAACCTTTAACGCTGCATAGGGAGTAAAATCCGGTTTGTCAGTAAAGAAATCCTGCAGCAGTGTGGCAGTTGCATCAAACTGGTTCAGCGGATTAATATCACAAATATTATAAATAGTTTTCAAAATTGCCCCGAAGTTGGCATGGGTATTGGAAACATATCCCCGTTTAATCCATGGACTTATCATGACAAGCAGCGATCTGTGAGCATCAACATGATCTCTGCCGTCCTGGGCATCATCCTCGGTAATGATTATCAACATTTCAGGCCACCATTTCGTATGGCTGAGAGTCTCAATTACCCGTCCGACTGCAAGGTCATTATCGGCCATATATGACTCTTTGAAGGGATATCCATCCTCAATCCTTTCCGATGAACCATGATCATTAGGGATCATCATGGTGATAACTGATGGAAATTCTTCTTTACCTGATAACCATTTTTCCTGAAGTTCTTCTTCAAACATATCAATTCTGAACTGGTCGGGGACACTTGTATTATATGTGGCAAATTTCCTTGATGTTCTGTCAAATAAAGGTTTGGGCATCGGGAACATTACTCCCAGTTTAATTCCTGTAAACTTATGCCATTGCTCTTCTGTCGAACCGGAAAATTCAAAGCCCAGTCCGAAGTTAAAGAAGCTGATACCGTTCCTTGAAAGATGTTCCCACAGCCCCCCTGCTTCATTATAATCCTCCGGATAAACAGCTCCCGATGAACCTGACACAAACTTTCTGCCCGGAGCCGGACTGACCGGATTACCTGTGATATCCATTGAGCTGTTGATCTCAACCCATTCATTCGGGTATGTTCCCACCATCCACCTGTGACCGTGAACGGAAGCATCCGAATCACAATAAAAATTATCGCTTACAGCAAATTCCTCAGCAATCTTCTGATGGTTCGGCATCACATTTACATTCATTACCTGTCTTGTCTTGTCCTTGCTCACCACCATCGCGTTCTTCCCAAACCTTGCCAGTGAAGGATCTGCTCTGGCATTTGCCAGTTCTCCGTAAACCTCATCAAAGGTCCTGTTCTCCTTTGTAATATATACAATATGCTTTATCGGACTTTCCCTGATCCCCGGAGCCGCCGGAAGCGGATTTTTACCGTCATCCCTTACGGTTACCTTCCGGAAAGTATTATTAACAACGGTTTGAGTAGTGGCCTTGAAATCAATATTTTCGAGATTGATCTTTTCAAAGGTCCCCAGCATAATATCACCCACATACGTTCCTGCCCCGGTAAGAACGAAATTTTGGCCACCGTTTGGTCCGGATCCATGCCCTCTTGCGGTGGCCACATAAAGGAATTTATCATCAGGCGATACGCGGATTTTTGTCGGAAACCAACCTGTAGGGATATATCCGAGAACAGTCATTGTCACGGCATCAATTACACCAATTGCATTCAGTCCGCTTAATGCAACGAATAGCTTTGATTCATCATTACTGAGAGCCAGTCCGAAAGGAATTAAACCTCTGAATGAGTCTATTGCGGGATCAATATTGAGCTTAATTGTTTCAATAACTTTACCGGACCTCGGATCAAGCACGGAAATATTATCATTTGTAGCATTGCTGACAAACACTTTTTCCTCACCGGCAGCAATTGAATTGGGGCTCGACCCTCCCTCAACTTCGACACCCTCAACCATTTCGCCCATCCTGTAACCGGTCTTTTCCTTTGTGATTACCTCAAAGCTGTCGAGACTGACAGTCCAGACCGAAACCGCTTCAGGTACATGAGGACTTCCAAGTCCTGGTATGAAGCTCTCGTCGACAGTTACGCCTTCTTCGGCTTCCTTTGAAGGAAATCCGTAAGGAGGGAAATCAAGTCCCTTTTCTTCGATATTCTTTTCATTAAGTCCGGGAGCGAGTGGGTAATCAAATATCCCGGTATTTGCTATATAAGCGAATTTATTGTCGGGCGAGATGTCTATCCCCAGGGGAAACCTCCCTACCGGAATGGATTGCAGAACACTGGATTTCTTCAGGTCAAGTATTACCATCCGGAAATTGAACTGGTCGAGGATATATAGTTTCTCTTCATCATCAGATAAGATAATATCCCCAACGAAACTGTCTTTATAATCCCTCCCGTTACTTTTTCCGTTTATTGAAATCCGCCTGAAATTCTTCATATCCGGAAGATCCATTATTATAATATCCCCGTTATCGCCGCCGCTCAGGTAAGCAGTTTTATTGTCTTTGGTTATTGATGCACCCATATAAGATCCCTTATCGTCGAAAGGAGCTGCTGTCTCGACAGCAGATTTATCGGCGGTTTTGATGAGGGTCAGTTTATTATTATGAACGGCCAGTGCCAGGGAACCATCTGGCGACAATGAAAGGCCGAAAGCATCCGGAGCGATTCTGATAAATTCTCCGTAAGGTTTTACAATTCTTCCGCTGGGAATTACACTTTCTCCGTTCAGGCTTATCTGGCAGTAACGGTCAAGGCCCGGGACCTGAAGTGTGGTTACATCATGCCTGGTCTTACAGGAATTGAAAAATATTATAACAATGATTATCAGGTATTTATTCATAGGATTATTCTTTGGTTCAGATTAGAAATGATATGAATCAAATATAAATTCTTTTTGGCTGTGGTCAGCATAAAATGTTAAGAGAGTTGGTTAACTTTTGCAGAATCGGAATTGTTGATTATTTTTGCGGGACAATTCGGGGTGTGGCGCAGTTGGCTAGCGCATCCCGCTTGAGGCGGGAGGGTCGTCTGATGGAGACGGGTAATAGCCAAAAAAGATATTTCGGGGTGTGGCGCAGTTGGCTAGCGCATCCCGCTTGAGGCGGGAGGGTCGTCTGATGGAGATGAGGAATAGCCAAAAAAGATATTTCGGGGTGTGGCGCAGTTGGCTAGCGCATCCCGCTTGAGGCGGGAGGGTCGTCTGATGGAGATCGGGAATAGCCAAAAAAGATATTTCGGGGTGTGGCGCAGTTGGCTAGCGCATCCCGCTTGAGGCGGGAGGGTCGTCTGATGGAGATGGGGAATAGTCAAAAAAATATTTCGGGGTGTGGCGCAGTTGGCTAGCGCATCCCGCTTGAGGCGGGAGGGTCGTCTGATGGAGACCAGGAATAGTCAAAAAAATATATCGGGGTGTGGCGCAGTTGGCTAGCGCATCCCGCTTGAGGCGGGAGGGTCGTCTGATGGAGATCAGGAATAGTCAAAAAAATATTTCGGGGTGTGGCGCAGTTGGCTAGCGCACTTGCATGGGGTGCAAGGGGTCGTCTGTTCGAGTCAGATCACCCCGACAGAATCCGCCGGAATCCTGTTAACAGGATGAAGGCGGTTTTTTTGGCGCAGTTGGCTAGCGCATCCCGCTTTAGGCAGGAGGGTCGTCCCGCCTCAGGCGGGATTACCTCTTAATCAATATTATCACAGTTACGCATCAGAAAGCCAGGGTCAAGTTTATATTAAACAGAAAGCCCCCGGAATCAATTCCAGGGACTTACTTCGCTGCATTGACTGGAAGAGATTCCGACGTACAAAAAAAAATTTGTTTTGTGTGTCTCTATTGAATAATTTTGAATTGTAGAACTGGACTTTATACACTGAATTTATGGGAACTATACCAGATATTATATTTTTTATTCTCGGTTTAGCCTATTTTATGGTCTTATTATCAATAAGAAATGAATTAAGGAGAATTGCAGGCAGGAAAAGAAGAAGCCACAATGAATGGAGTTTGGAAGATCAATTAAAGCACCGGGTAAGATATTTACATCAATGCAGATACCTTGAGAAGCATTTAAATAGTCTTAAACCCGAAACCTCTGATATTGGTCTGGATAACTCTCTAAATCAGGGGGCAAAAATCTAACTTCATCAAAACTTCCAATTACCAAAGAATAAAATGATAAAAACAGTAAGCCCCGGAGATGATTCCAGAGCCTCTCTGCATCGTCGGAATGATTCCGGCTCGTGTTAATACTTTAATTCAAATTTATGAAGTTGCTCAATTCCATTTTTTTTTGCTTCTGGGAGAATTAAAGTTTAATTTTGAATACATTGTAAGTCACCCAGGAAATTTATAAAAGATTACTTCTCTGATTATTTCGGCAAATCTTTTGAATCTGTAACTTTTGAAGATATAGTAGAGGGGTGAGTTCCTTAAAATGGCACACCGATGCTCAGTCCTGCCCAGGGAAGAACTGATGGCCACCATTCATTTGGGCCCACATAAACCAGATAGATCGGCAACCTGAATATAAACTTGCTCCCGATGTATTCATATCCACCTGAAATGAATGACCACAGATCTGTGTAAGTACCTATGCCAATACCCCAATCTTCCTCAAAGGTAACGCCAATTTCAGTTATCATGTGATGCTTCTTCTTCCCTAGAATTAAGGCACCATAAACTGGAAATCTTAAATCAAATTCAGAGTGTACCCCACTCTGACTATACAATTTTGACATACCCTCAAGTCCAATTCCTATTCCCAGCCGGAATTTTTCGCACAAATATCGTTCATAGGATATATCGTAATATGAAAAGGACTTACCGGCAAATTCCAGAACGACTGCATTTTTCTTGGTTTGTGAGAATCCATTACAACAAAATAAAAAGGAAACGACAATCCATAAACTGAATTTAAAAAGCCGCGGGTTTAAAAAATTATAAACTATTTCCATTACCAGGTTCCTGAACTTGAACAGATACACATCAGAAGGTGTAATAAGGGGATATTTTTTCAATCCCGTAATCAAATATAATACAGGAAAATGCCAAAGTCAAATTTATCTTAGAATCCTGTTACATAACTGTCAGCATGTGGTCAGTAAAAATAAGTCGTAATATATAAAGCAGTATTAGCCTCTATTAATGCAGAACTTTTCTTAAATTTATACAACCAAAAGAAATATGAGTTTATATTAATGATACTCTAAAAACCAATAATTATGAAAAAGTCATTAATCCTTTTAATTGTTGTAGCTTTCTTACTGCAGAGCTGTGCGAAGATATTTTATACCCCGGATGCAGGCAGACTTGCTACTGCCCAAAAAATCATTGCAATTGCTCCACCACAAGTTTCAATAGCTGCCAGAAAAAACATTGATGGTGAAGCTTTACTTGAGCAGCAAAAAACCGAATCTGTAAGTTTTCAAAAAGAAATGTACAGCTGGATGCTTAAAAGAAAAATGCAGGGGGCAATTAATGTGGAAGTACAGGATGTTGAGACTACTAATGCAATTCTTGCTAAAGCCGGATTCAATTATGCAAAAGTATTGACACCAAAAGAAATGTGTAATGTTTTAGGTGTTGATGGAATTATGACATCTAATTATTCACTGGCAAAACCAATGTCTGAAGTTGCGGCTATTGCTGTAGCGGTTCTTGTTGGAGTTTTGGGTCCAACGAATGAGGCTACTGTTTCATTGTCTATTCATGATCAGAGCACAGATAAAATGATCTGGAATTTTGATCACAAACTTTCATCATCTTTAAGTACTCCCGCAAGATTGGTAGATGCATTAATGAGACAAGCCAGTAGAAAAATGCCATATTTTATAAGTTCACAATCTTATTAACCAGATCATAGTCCTCTTTCATCGCAATAAAAGATATCATTCCCGCATTGCTCCGCCTCATTAAATAATCGAACTGCAGCTATGATTCCAAGTGTCGTTGATCCTGCAGCTGCTCCGATAATTAATAAAGTTTTTAGAGTTCTGGTCTTTCCCGGTTCAGGGACTCTTTGTTTTATTTTCTCAATAGAATTAACCGGAAGACTAATCCGATCATTACTAATTGTTAACAATGAATCTGAGGAGATATAAATATGGGAAATTCTCGGATCATTAAATTTCTTATTATTAAAATACAGGTTCCCTGATAATATCCCATCCGAAATTGTATCATTATAAGAGAGGTAGACCGGCTTCCATTGAGTTCGAACGGGCCATTTATTATGAAAGCGACAGCAACCGGCTTGCACTTTGCAAATATTACAAATCTCTTTGCTACAAAGGATTGGGGAACTATGACAAAGCGCTTGAGGAGCTTGAAAATGTAAATGTGGAACCTATGCATGATACCCTCTTCCTGGGCTTTCAATATGAACAGGTTCTCTGCAGTTACCTGAACAAAGATCTTAATCGGGCACTATACTATATTGACAGGATTTATATGAGGTTTAAAGACACTTCAAAGATTCTGGAGTTCATACCATTGAATATTCTGTGCCTGAATGCCTGCAGGCAATGGGATAATGCTCAGATTCTATGGAATTTTTATATTAATAATTCCCTCCTCAATGATTCTGTTAAAAACAGCTTTAAACAGGAAGTAGAAAGCCTTTATTCAAAAAAGAATCTTCCCAGGTTTTATTTTGCAGATAAGGCTGAAACATTGTCATCTTTTTTTCCGGGATCAGGCCAGATTTACAACGGGGCTGTGCTGGAAGGGTCATTTAACGCAATAATTAATTTAACATTCCTTTATTATACAATCAGTCAGTTTCACAGCAAATATTATTTTACAGGATATTTTATAGGGCTGAAACTATTTAACAAATTCCATGCGGGCGGCATTCGCCGGGCAAAATCGCTGACTGAGGAAAAGAATGAAAATGGAGTAAAAGCATTTAATTCGGAAAACATTCCCCCTATGAGCAGATTTATTAATACAAAGTCTTCTGATAATCCCTGATTATCGATTGATCAATTAAATTTGTTAAGCCTGATATACTCCCGGATCAGATTCCCCGGATGGAAAATCAATCAGGTTGACCATCACCACATATTCCTATTTCATACATTTCCTCTCATACTTTCTCAGGGTCAGGGACCGGTTTTTTTGGAAAATTGTATGAGGCTGCTTACAACGAAAGTTACAGCGGCAATAGCGCCAATACTTGCAACAACAATTAATACAGTAGTCAAAGTTCTGGTCTTCTTTTGATCATGGACCCTTTGCTTAATTTCTTTTATGGAGCTGACCGGAAGAGTGAACTGGTCATTTTTAATAATGAACGAAGAATCCGACAGGAGATAAAGATGGAGATATTTCGAGTCTGTTAAATTACTAGTGTTGAAATCAAGCTTCCCCGATAAAATTCCGTCAGAAATTGTGTTAATATTTGTCGCATAGGCTGACATCTTATTATGAATCAAGTAATTATCCGGTGAGGTCATATCATCCGTTGTAAGTATTTTTTGAGTATAACATCCGGAAAAATCTATCAGAATGATGAAAGCCATCAGAATAGAAATTATTTTCCGGGATTGTGAATGTATTTTCATATGATTGATTATAAGATTAATACGATTAGAGAGAATTGAAATTCAAGATTAATCTAAAATCAGGAAAATTGCTATGCAATCCAACAATTACAAATTTACACCACCCAAAAGCCAAAGTCAAACTTATTTTGCCCTGTGGGCATATATTATACCAACATTGCCCGATAAACTACGAGTCGCTCTCCTTTTTGCGGAGCAGGCTCTATGGAGCTAAAATGATGGCATTCGAAGGTGGATTTTTTGGCCAGAGTATCCCGACTACGGGTTAAGAGGTTCGGCCCGCTTCAGGCGGGACCACAACAACAAAATCCGCCTGAATCACGGATTATCATGATAAAGGCGGATATAATTTTGGCAAATACAGAGGACTAACCGTTTCGCTTATTCCGGCTTTTCTTTCTCCTTTGCCACTCTCCGTGCAATAGCTTCGTTATTTTCTTCTGCCAGAGTATCTCTTCTGAGCGCATAATTTTCTCTTCTCCTGGCTGCAGTCTTAACATTTTCCTCCTTTGCATCAGGAAAATGTTCCGGAATGGTTATTTCATCTTTCATGCTGCAAATGTACGCATAAAAATCCACAAAATTAAATTTGGGTGATTTTGAAATTTTTAAAAATTAAACCTCCGGAATACCGCCAGGAGAATAACTTCAACGGTTCATCCGGGCTTTACCTGTTATTGTTTAACGAATGTCGCTCTGGCAAGTGGTTTACCGGTTTTTGTTGAAATAACAATTTTGTAAATTCCTGTAGCCAGACCTGAAATGTCAATAGAATAATTATCGGCTTCATCGAAGGAAAATCCTTTTTCAGTCTCAATCCGGCCTGTTTCATTAACAATTCTGATGATCATATCGCCCTGGTTTTCAAGTGGAATGAATTTCATGCTGACCATTTCAGAAACCGGATTAGGAAATACCAATATTTTCGGAGTGAGTTGTATCAGATCCTTGATCCCGGTAGCACTGACATGATAAACTAATGTATCCTTCATATACTGACCCCGCTCTCCAACCTCATTAACCCCTCTTATATAAACAAAATACTTTTTCAGATTGACGAGAGATCCTGCCGGTATTGAAAAAGTCACGGAGTCGAGGGTTACATTTGGTGATGGTGTAAAATTATCTGCAGTAAAAAGAGGACCAGTCACTCCGATTTCATCTTCAAAATAGTATTCCAGTGCAGTAATATCAAGGGGCTCAGTATTGATGTTGAAAAAAGTACCTCCCGAAATGTGTGACCAGATACCGCTTGCCGATCTTGCCATTGCCTGAAAATAATGAATTCCCTTCGGCAAAGTGCCGAGGTCAAGGTCGGTTGTCAAAGTCACATTTGCCGATGGTGACGGGAATGCTCTGTATGTCCAGGCTTCGGTTCCTTTGTCAAAACAGTATCTGAACCCTGTGATCGTCTCATGAGGATCGGGATTAAGAAAAGTCTTGGGTGTCATCGGAGACCACTCCCCGTCAGCGTCCCTTGCCTGGCAAAACAATTGATGAAATCCCGGAGAGAGACCTGACAGTGGAATTTCAATATCAAAGGTTACATTAATTGAAGGAGATGGAAATGCCCGGTAAGTCCATGTTTTTACATCGGTTTGTGCATCAAAGCCATACCGGAATCCGGTAAACACTTCACCTGGATTGAGTTTTATTAAGGTTTTAGTGGTAAGAGGAGACCATCCTTTCATGGCGTCCTTTACCCGGAAAAAGACCTGGTGAACTCCTGCAGATAAACCGGTGACCGGCAATTCTGCAGTTATATCTACATTCCCGGTATTGGCTGGTACTGCTAATGATACACCCTGTCCATAGGCTACAGCGGCGTTATCAAAGAAATATTCCGCTTTTACTACCTGGGGCAAAGCTTTCAGCGTCAGCCCAAGTAACAAAAGAGTAAGTAAAGCGCGCATGGCTAATAGCTTTTTACTTTGATGGTTACCGGCAGCTTGTTCCCTGTTACGGAGTGACTGCTTACATTCAATTGATAAATAACAGGACCGGTAGGTACACCTGAAAGTATGTATGGTCCAAGGCCTCCGAAAGCTCCGCAATCTGTACCACCTTCACCGGCATCTATTGCAGGGCTGGCCGCCTTTAGCTGCCATTTGCCATCGGTGCTTCCGGTTCCAAGGAACAATGAGCTTGCCACTATATTAGCCTTATTGTTATTTGCTGTTCCGAAATGATCGGATATTGATATGTTATAGCTTATGAAACTATTAAGATCGGGTAAATCAACATTAGTCTTCTCGGTTGTGAACAAGATATTGTTCTTCATAACAAAACCATTTGGTATCGTTATATTATTGGAATTCAGAACATTGTTTATAAATTCCCCTGTACTGCCGGGTCCTGTAATTGAAATCGTGCCATTGAAAATACAATTCCAGATGACAAGATTGGTTAACTGATAGCTCTGAGTTCCAATATTTGTGTAACCGCTCAAAAAATAACACTCTGAAAATGTAATATTTTCAGTATTAGTACCCCAATTTGTACTGGGAATTGAACATCTTCTGAAAGTGATATTACTGGTCTCAGTTGTAAAGTAAATAGTTGAATTAAAAGAGACACCAATAATTACAGAACCGTTCGATCCTGCATAAAAACTAAGAGAACTTATAATGGCAGGTAATTTATTAGCGGAAATTCCCGGGTTTTCGCCAAGGAAAAAGCCTGGCCCCTTAACAATCAATTTTTTATTAAAGCTAAAACCAGTATTATAGATATCCGGTGATCCTTCCAGCATAATTGTATCACCGTTTGAAGCTGCATTAAAGGCACCCTGGATAGTAGAGTAGATCTTAGCGGCAGCATTATCCGACAGCCGGTTATTTACCCGGTATGTCGTTGCCATCAGCGGAATAGTTAAAAGTCCGCAAAAGAGAATAACAAGGAGTAGATGTTTTTTCATGTTCTGGATTTTTAAATTCTCAAAATGTTTATAGTTACAATCAAATTTACTTAATAAAAAAACCGCAGTCAAATTTATTTGACTGGAAGACAAAAATATTTTAAAGAAACCACAGCTATATTTCAGTTGAACAACATCATTTCGTATATCGCCGGAACATCCGAAAAGGAAGTTATCTGCAATCTAATGATTTGAGCCTCGACCGGATTGACAATAATTTCAGATTTTGCGCCTATGTTAGTGCCTTTATTGAAAGTTTTCCATTGTGTAACTTCCATATATTGAAGTTCAAACGACCTGATATTTGATCCGCTTTCAAATAAAAGAATCTTTGAGATCTTTTCAGGCCTGCCAAGATCAATTTCAATCCAGGGTTGTTTATCATCTTCTGCAGCTTTCCAGAAGCTTCCAGACCATTCACCGTTATTTACAGCTTTCAGGTCGACCCACTCATGATTGATCCATGATGGTTTCAGATTGGAGGAAGCATTCACAGGCTTCATGAACGAGACAGACTGAGGCCTGACATCTGCAGGTTCTGCACTCATCACATCTGATTCATACTCAATTTCAATAATAGTATTAAGCGGTTGAAGTGATTTTTCATCAATTTGAATCAGGTATTCATTCCCGGTAAGCTCAAATTCAGTTTCGGTCCCGTCCGCCATTTTTACATTCTTAACAGGGATGCCGATATCGGGGATTGCAATTTGCGGAGCACCGCCTGACCATTTCAGAATATGCAGATAAACACTATTGCCCTTCCGGGTACTGACACCCCAGTCGGAGGGCTTAAAGGGACCGCCTCTTGTCCCGTAAATTGAATAGCCATATTTCCTTAGCCACTCCCCCATCTCTTTAAGCCTTTCAACCTGGAGCGGCTCGATAGTCCCATCTGGCCGGGGACCAACATTAAAAAGCAGGTTGCCATCCCCTCCTGCCGATCTGATAAGGCTGTGAAGACATTGCTCAAGCGATTTGACCTCATCATCAGGTTTCCATGCCCACTGACGCCCGATTGTCATGCAGGTTTCCCACGGACGGGTATTATTGAAACTGCCAACTCTCTGCTCCGGTGTGTCGAAATCGCCCCTTGCACCAGTCCTGTTATTAACGAGAATATCAGGCTGAATTTTCCGGATGTGATCTATAACTCCCTGTCCCCTTATGGAATCAAACTGCTGCGGAACATCATACCACATTACCAGAAGCGGACCATAGTTTTTAATTATCTCAACAGACTGGTTCTTAAGATACTCTGTATATCTGTCAAGGTTCGAAACTTCTCTTTTCACTGAACCACCCGGACTGGTCAGCGGAAAGTCGGGATGGTGCCAATCGCATGTGGAATGGTAAAAACCGAGAGCCATGCCTTCTTTCTTACAGGCTTCAGAAAGTTCTTTCATAACATCCCTTTTAAAGGGAGTATTCATAATGTTGTAATCCGTATATCTTGAATCCCAGTTGCAGAAACCGTCGTGATGTTTTGAAGTGAACACGATATATTTCATCCCTGCGGCTTTTGCCGTCTGCACCCATTCAAGTGCATTGAATTTCAGAGGATTGAATTCCTTGTAAAGGTTATCATATTCCTCAATGGTCCACTCCCTTCCTCTTGACCATCCGATTTCAGTACCTTTAATACTTACAGGTCCCCAGTGGATAAACATTCCAAACCTGGAATCCTTCCACCATTCAAGCTTTTCTTCTTTTGTAACCGGTTTCCGGCAACCTGAAAAAATGATCTGGGTCAGGATTAGAATTGTGAAAATTGTCTTCTTCATGATAATTAATTCGTAATTTTAACTTGAAACGAGATAGAAAATTAACACTTTTATTTCAGACAACACCAAAAATTATTTCAATCCGAAAATAAAAAAGCATTTCAAATGATAAGAGATCATATAACAATCGCCACCTTTCTTATTGTGTTAACATTCTTCCATGGGATTTATGCACAGGATGGGAGAACAATAAATGGAATAATTACCGCCTTCAAAACTATTCCTTTGAATAATGTGAAGGTAACAGCCGAAAAATCAGGAGAAACGGTTTTTACTTCCCTTGATGGCCAATTCTCGATTAAAACCGCTGAAAAAGATCAGATTACAGTATCTGCTGCTGGATTTTACAATAAAAAGGTAAAGGCTGATGATGATAAGATCCTTCAGATTGAAATGATCTTCATCAATAAGGAATCCAATATTCAAAAAGCAGTGACCGAAGGACATATTTCAGAGGATGTTCTGCGTCGGGCTTTAGCCGGGGGGGAACCTGCAGAAGAGAAGGACTATTCATTATATAACACAATTTTTGAGCTAATAAGCAACGAGATCTATAATGTTAGGGTAAAAGGGAATTCTGTTGTGAATTTAAAAGTCCGGTCATTCGATATATCTCCGCAGGTGCTTTATGTTGTTGACAACAAGATTACACCTGACATTTCATATATTTCTCCTCAGTATGTAAAGTCAATAGAATTCATTGATGATGTAAGAGCCACCGGATACGGCTCAAAAGGAGCCAATGGTGTAATTAAGATCACATTGAAATGATCTACGTATTTTAATACGTATTAATCTACGTATTAAAATGGCACTGTTATAATTTATAACGCATCTATTCTACTTAAACCCCTTTCCCATCCCGTCTAAGGCGGGAGGCTTTGCGCTCCTTCCACTGGTATCATATTTCATAACATAGCCATTAAAATACTAAGATTAAAATCTGAATTAATTTGTTTGCAGAATGAATCCTGAAATGTATATTTACCCTCCGCAAACCAAAATAAAAATACCTATGGAAGAAAAAAATCTTGTCTACCGCGGAAAGTCGAAAGATGTTTTCAATATTACCGAAGGACCTTATACCGGCAAGTACCGGTTTGTTTTCACTGATAAAGGAACCGGATATATCGAGAACGGGAAAATTGTCTTTGATCCCGGTTACGATACTGTTGTCGGTAGCATTCCTGGCAAAGGCGCGATTGCATGCAGGTTTGCAACACATTTTTTCAGGCTGCTGAAAGAAAAGGGAATTCCCTCCCATTATATCGATACGATAAGTGATAATGAAATGATAGTTGAGCCGGCCATACCACTGTCAATGCCTGCAGGGTCACCGGAATTTCCGGGATCCGCTCCTCTACTGAACCTTGAGTTCACCTGGAGAAACAATGCCACCGGCAGTTTCTGGAGGAGATACCCATTCGTTAAACCCTGCAAGAATCTTAATAAAGTGGTTGAAGCATGGACCAAGGGAGACAGTGATATTCTGATAACACTGGAAGCCCTCGAAGCAACAGGTGCTATGACCAAAGCAGAAATTACCCAAAGCGTTGAGATCGTTCATAATATTGCAGACATTGTCTCACATGAATTTACATCAAAAGGACTACATGTTATAGATGGCAAATTCGAACTTGGCAGACTGAAATACGGAGATGGGAAAATAGTTATCATCGATGAAATATCTCCAGATGTGTTACGCGTTTGCAAAGGTTATTCCCCTGATAAAAAGGGTGACTGCACAGTTTATGAGAGTTGTACGGTTACCAACTTTTCTGACGGGAAGAGAACCATAAAAAACAGGAACCAGGTAGCTGCTGCCGGTTTCATAAATATTTTCCTGTAATGTTCAAAGTATTAATCTACGTATTAAAAAGGCTATGTAATGATTTGTAACGCAACTATTCTGCTTAAACCCCCTTTCCAGTTTCCCCCAAGGGGGAAAGGCTTTGCGCTCCTTCCACTGGGGCGAGGTCTGGGATAGGGATATTAACCCTCTGTCCAATAAGCTATGTATGAGGTTAATATATATGAGCAATGTTGCATAATTCATAACATAGCCATTAAAAAACGTATTAATCTACATTTTTTAATACGTAGATTTTGCCATTGATAATTCTCCTGTTTTTTTAGAGATTACTGCGCTTTGTAGCTTATCATCAGAGATGATGGCTTATGTGGAATGGTTATTTCAAAATCTTCCAGCAGTTCACGGCCTGACTTATTAATAATGATCCCGTAATCCTCAAAACTGACCTCATAAACAGAACCTGGTTCAAGACCGGATAATTTAACATGGATGGTTGCTTGATTGTTTCCGCTACGGCGGAATGCCAGAATTATTCCATCTTTCCGGTCTGGCCGGTTCAGCTGGTAAGCCAGCCAGACATCGTCGCGGGTATTATTTACAGCTTGTGTCAGAGGATAAAAGTCACCGTAATAATATGGCCGCAATTTTTTATAATCCTGAATACATTTCTGAACATCTGAAATCGATTCCGAATTTCTGCCGGTCACTTCCCAGTTTGTTACAGCAGTGGCACCCAATCCTGATCTGAATGTATAACTGTCGGTGCTGTATATTGCCGTTCCATGGACGGGCAGGTAAAAATGCAGACCAAAGGTATGACACTGGTATCCGTTCGGTTCGCCATACTGATAATCGGTGCGCCACAAAGGAGAACTGCGGCTTGTAGTTTCCAGATCTATACGCCTTCCGCCACTTGCACAGTTATCAATAAGTAAATCGGGGAAACGTACCAGAAGTGTGTCCCAGAATGCATACAGTCCTTCAATGTGCCTGATCTCGTGAATGCCTATACGGTCCGGCTTATCATATGCAGTCCAGTATGGGTATGGGTCCATATTGAAATCCTGCCTGTAATAATCAATACCTTCACTTTTTATTATATCCGAAATCCGGTTGGTGAGCCATAATCTTGCTTCGCTATTTCCCAGGTCGAACAGGTAGTTGTCATTCCCCTGAAGTTTAAGAAGCCATTCCTGATGATCCCTTGCAATTTCCGTACCCGGACGAACCCGCTCAGGTTCAAACCAGACCATGAATTTAGCTCCCGTGTTGTGAACGGCTTCTGAAACAGTCTTCAGACCATTCGGAAAACGTTCCTTTTCAGCCGACCAGTTCCCGACGTTCTGCCACCATCTTCCATTGTCCTTATCGCCACCGCATCCAGTATACCAGCCGGCATCGAGCCAGAAAAGCTCCGGCAGAATCTTAAAATCCCGGTAACGATTTACAAGTGCAATAGCATATTCTTCGGTAAGACATTCATATTCCCCGCAGGGAGCAGGATCTCCGTAGTCAAAACTGCCCGATAAAGGATATTCAGCAAATTTCCCGTTTATCTTACGTGAATGGTGTGCCAGGATAAACTGGCGAAACAGGTTATGACCGGTCATCCTGTCACTCCCTTTCCAGAACAGGAGACTAATAAGCGGGGTTCTGATTTCTTCCCCCGGCATAAGCTTCATGCTCATCTTCTCCATTCCTGCCATTACCGAAACCGAATTCCCATTATCCTGCCTGACATCTGCATACCATTTTCCGCTCCAGCCGATTGCAGCAACAAATCCCTGTCCCCCCGGCATTTCAACATTGAAGAAGGGGAATGCAGTATTATCGGATGATCTCCCCCCACTTGGGGTTATGTAAATATTTTTATCTGGTACCATCATCTCATCAACGGGCTGAAAGTCGGTCCGGAGTGCATTGCTGCCTCGGGAATGATGAAGAATAAACTTTCCCTGTTCAACTGAACTGAAAGAATGATCAATTACTGCAACCTTCTCAATTACCTGAGAATTTACCGGAAAAGTGTTTGAGAATTTTAAAACCCACTCAACTGCAGGGAAATCATTATAACAGGAAAGGAAACACCTCACCTTTAGTCCGCTCCTTTTATCGGAATAAGTAAAAACATATTGAGTGAGTTCAGGGGTTTCCGTTTTGAGCATCTCAGATGAAAACTGCCATGACCTCAAAAAGGAATCAGAGCTCTTTCCTCCGTACATAAATGAAAAAGGTGGGATCACATCCTTTGCAAAGTGTTCTTCAACCCAGAGCTTCACAGCCTCGTTCCCCTGAGGCATTCTCCCCGGAACCTGAGAATAAATAATTCCGGTATTAATTATGAATATTAGAAAAAACGCTTTGAAAGCGGACCCTGTTTTTCTGTATATATTCCTGAAAATCATTATGTCTGGAATCATCTGTTCATTATTTTTAATTCATCACCTCAGATTCGCAAGTCAGTAAAATTAATTGACAAATCTGGAAGTAATATAAGATTTTTCATTTTTAACAATGAAGGTCTCCTCTCCGCCAGCCGGAATAATCTTTTTCTGCTTTAGCTTCAGCTGATCATAACCATCGATCGTAATGGCTGAAATGCTTATACTACCATTCAATACATTTAGTTTAAAGCTGCCTCCGGCTCCATTTCCTGATATCTCAGCAGTTCCGTATGCATAACCGTTCGACCAGAAGTATTTCCCAGGTTTACCTGTAAATTTCAATACACCTGTTACAGCAGAATAATTGAATCCTGTTAGAGCAGGCAAGGCCGACCAGCTGGCCATTGCCCTTCCGTAATGATGGCCACATTCGGCCTCATCGAAGGGACTTCGCTTCCTTCCGTCATATCTGTTGCGAATATTGGTGATACATTTCAGCCCTTCTTCAGTCTGGCCCTCATATAGCATCCCGATGGCAGCAGTATATTCAAATCCTGTCATTACTTCGGTGAAATAGGGAAACGGATTGGCGGGTCTCGTTTTTGGATATGAGGCCATAAGAAGAGCAGCCTCATTGTCAAGGGCAAAGCTCCTCATGCAGTTGAAATGATCAGATAGATCGTCCCTGTAATTATATTTCATAATGCTTTGCAGGGTTTTCTGAACATTTTCCTTCCCGACAAGGTAACCCAGACCACAAACATGAGCAAGGTATTGTCCTACGAGCTGGTCGACCAGACAACCCTCTCCGAGCTGGTAATCGGGATTACCGTAATCTGTAGCACCCATTCCCACAAGTTGCTCTTTAGGAATGCTTTCCTTGTCGGGAATAATGATCTTATGTATATAGTATTCGCCATTGAACAGACTTTCGTCAGTCCATTTACTGCCGCTCAGAAATAGTTTCCTGCATTTCAGGGCCATTTCTCTATCCTTCATATAAACAGCCATCTCTTCCATTGCCCTCAGTGCCCCAAGGTACCAGATCGTCATCTGGGGATTAGGGCCGTAATATTCCACATCCATCGTATTATGCTGGACCCCTTCCATTGCACCATCCTGGTTGCCATCCCATCCTCCTTTTATCCATGCATAGCTCAAAGCCTTTTTAACATTCGGATAAAGCTTCCTTAAGAATTCGTTATCACCCGATAACTGCCAGTCCCTGTATATTTTAATTATACAGCCCATCTGTCCGTCAGCTGCAACCTTTCCGAAATTCATTATTTTTTCAAGAGGCAGACTGACCCTGAAGGTCATCAGTCCCGTATTATCGGTAGCCAGTCCGAACTCGGTGTTTCTCATGTTTTTTGCCAGGTCGCCATACAGGAAGGCAATGGCATTCTCATAGTTCCACACATGGGTACATGAGCCAAAGCAGCAACCTGACTTATCATTACAGCCTTCCCAGGCAAAGAAGTTACCGTCGGAAAGTCTGAAACAGGTTTGAGTTTTCAGAGTACTGAGATTGAAGAGAGCTGATTCCTTTACTACATCAGGAAGGTCGCTGCTGCAGAAGGCATTTACAAATTCAACTGTTTTGTCTTCCAGGAAGGGTAGCATGGGAACACTTTTCCTGAGAACATCCAATGCTCCATCAAATTTCGTTGAATAATAGTTTTTGAGAGGTTCTGTCGACCATGCGGTCCTGTTTGGGAAATACCATGAAATTATAAATCTCACAGTCTTTTTTCCGTTTGCCGGAAGAACATTCCCGACAGCAAGTGATCCTGCAGGCATTTTCGACACCGTATCGGACCTGTTTTCAAGTCCTCCATCTGCAGAAAGGTCATCCCAAAAATCAAGTAATGAAGATCCCCAACCAATCTGCTTCCAACCTGTCCTGTATGTAAACTCACCTTCTGAAACACTTACCATCGCCATCTCACCACACTCGTCCCTGTTCCGGTCACCTCCTTCTGATGTGAAGAGGATTCCATTGAATTGTTTTTCCTCTATGACAGAGTTCCGGTTTTTACCGGTCTGGGCCGGGGATCCACCCTCTCCAATGAAATTTGGTATTGTTCCGCAGATAGTGAAGGGGATGTCCTCGCCGGACAAATTTGTAAGTTCAAAATCAATTATGGCAACCGGTATACTGCTGTTGTCGATATCGGCAGGTATCAGTGGATTAAAAGCTTTCATCCTGACTTTTATGGGTAACTGAGGAGTTGCCAGATTCACCTGACCGAAAGGATATGCTGCTTCAAACGATACTTCGCTGAATCTCGGAAATCCATGGTTAGGTGCAACGGCACCAGAGGAACCTTCGAACTGGTAAAAAGGAACCGGTCCTTCTATCAGCCTCATATCCTTCCTCTCTCCCAGATCTGTATACAAAACAAAAAACGAAGGTCCGGGATTAAAACCCTTTGCAGGCTTGTTCATTATCTCCCAGTCACGGAGGTTTCCCCTCCCGCCAAGGGAAATTGATCCTGTGCCGATACCACCCACAGGCATGGCAATTTTGTAAGTATGTTCCTGGTCGTATTTCTTCAGGACCGGCCAGCCGGTCGCATTAACTGATTGGGATACCAGCACTAAACTGATAAATACGATAGCTAAGTGTTTCATTATGAGTGTTTTTAAGATTTTATGTTTCTTTAGTTTTTCTTAACAGCAGCATTCCGTCCTTTTGGTTCACAGACAGGATATACAGGACCCCGGATTCTGTTTTGGTATACTTTTCACCAGAAAACGGCATAAATAATAAATAAAATTAATATAATACCGAATGAAAGCACTTTGAATACCCTGTCATCATTTTTGAAAATCCCCGGAGGAAGCTCCCATGCTGGCTTATTCTCACTGTCCTTCTTTCCGTAGAGTGAAATGATTATCATCACTGTACTGATAATCAGAAATGAAAATGCCATGTTGTCAAGGAAAGGCATTTCCGGAAAGATCCATTTCAATGTCAGGGGCACCGGGAGTGTAATAAGTACGGCAATCCATGCAGCTCTTACTGTAGTCTTTTTCCAGAAGATGCCCAGTATAAACATTGCGGTTATACCCGGACTTACCAGTCCGGTATATTCCTGGATAAACTGAAATACCTGCTCAATATTTTTAAGTAATGAGGCCATCACAGCAGCAATAGCAATAACGACCACACTGCATACCTTACCAGTCCTCACAAGGCTCTCCTCAGTACTCTGCCGGCCGGAAATGCACTTTATAAATATCGATGGAGAAGATTGTCGAAGCGCTGTTGATAATTGCTGCCAGGGATGAAACAATTGCCGCGATAAGGGCAGCAAAGACAAATCCCTTTACTCCGGAAGGGACAAACCTGTTAAGAAGCCAGGGATATGCTTCATCGGGTTTTGTTATATCCGCATTAAGAACGAATGCAGCTATTCCCGGCAATACAACAAGCACTGGTATTATGAGCTTGAGGTATCCGGCAAACAACATTCCTCTTTGGGCTTCCCTGAGGCTTTTAGAGCCAAGAGCTTTCTGAATTATATACTGGTTGGCACCGAAATAATAGATACCTGCTATCCATATCCCTCCCAGAATAGACTTTATCCCCGGCATATATTTATAATTCGGATCCGACTTCCCCAGGATCATATGGAATTTTTCAGGAGCTTCCTTCATCATTATTGATAAGCCATCCAGTGATCCATGTCCGTCAGAAACAGTATCGAGTGCAAAATAAGTTGTTGTCAGTCCTCCCAGTACCAGGAAAATTACCTGAATTACATCGGTGTTTGCAATTGTTCTCAATCCTCCTCCGATAGTAAGCAGCAATGAAAAGACTGCGAGACCACCAATTGCATAGCCAAGTTTTATACCAAATACTGTTTTAAGGGAAAGGGCACCAAGGTAAAGGATAGAGGTCAGATTCACAAAAACGAAAAGGAACATCCAGAAGATTGCCAGAACTGTCTTTATCCTGTGATTATATCTTACCTCGAGGAATTGCGGCATTGTATAGATCTTCTTTCCGATAAACACCGGCAGGAACCAGATTGCTACCATTACCAGCATTATTGCTGCCAGCCACTCATATGTTGCGATAGTAAGCCCCATCGCAAACCCTGAACCCGACATTCCTATAAACTGTTCTGCTGAAATATTCGCCGCAATAATTGAACTGCCAACCAGATACCATGGCAGAGTGTTCCCGGCAAAAAAATAGTTCGTTGAATTCTTCTGCCTGCTGACCTTCCGCGAAATAATTATACCTACAAATGCAATTATTATGCAATAAATAATGAAGACAATAATATCAGTGACAGAAAATCTCATTGAGCTATATTATCTGATGATTGAATTCCTTTCGTCTGCGATACCAACTGCCTCCAGCAACGCAAAGAAATTCTCTGTCGGCGTGTCCATCTGAACATGGTGGGTCGGTGCACATATCCAGCCACCTGATCTTCCCAGGGTATTCCTGAGCCACGAATACTCATTACTGATATCTTCAGGAGTACCAAACGGCAGAGTCGACTGAACGGCAATACCTCCGAAAAAACAGAGCTTTTCTCCATATTTCTGCTTCAGGAGTACCGGGTCCATGCATTCTGTCTGAACAGGATTTAAAACATCCACTCCTGTCTCAATGAGATCAGGAATGATCTCATAGTTGCATCCGTCAGAATGGTAGGCAATCTTAATACCGGGATTTATCATCTTAAGCTGCCTGATAAGCTCCGACATCCTCGGTTGAAAATATTGCCTCCAGAGATCCGGATCGATCAGCAATGATGATTGAGAGCCCATGTCATCGCCAAGCCATATCATATCAGCACCAAGACTGGTCATATTTTTTGAGACTCTCAGATGATAATTATATGTCTCGTCAAATAGGTGATCTGCAATTTCCGGATTCATGTACATATCGGTCATCATCGACTCATAGCCCCTAAGTGCCCATGCGGTTTCGAAGATCGTGCAATGAACGCGTCCGATAATATAATATTCGTCCTTATATTCCCTTATGAGCCTTTCAAGATGAAGATAGAGTTCCTCCCGGTCAGGATCCGGAGCCTTATATCTGAGAGCAGCCTGATCGTCATCTTTCAGCGGATTCCTGACAATATCGGTATAGGATCCTTTGCCGAATGGTGTGTCATATTCCTTAACACTCCATTGCACACCCCATTCATCAGTAAATGGTTCATCCTTTAAATAGTAGTTTGTGAACCATCCGGCACCTGCCTGCAGGGCATCCTGACCGGTCAGGATCTCAAGATCGTATCCATACCACTCCCTGTGATGAGGATCAGTTTTAAGAGGATGCAGCCCGAATTCCTTCCTGAGCCTGTTTGCAAATTCAGGTACAAAAGTTGCCTGGAAAGGAGGTCTGTCAGTCTCTTCATGATCCAGAGCTTTTATCACCCGATCCCTGTGATTCATATTTTATATCTATTATTATTTATCGGTAATATCTGATTCCATATCGTGTGAGAAAAATCTCTCCCATCTGAATCCGTAGAACATTACAAAGATAAAACAGGCAAGGGGTATAGAAAATCCTATTCTCATGGAATAGTTGTCTGCAATCCATCCCATGAACATTGGCATAACCGATCCTCCGGCTATTGCGGTTACCATAAAAGAGGACCCGAGTTTTGTCCGTTCTCCGAGACCCCGGATCGCCAGGGCGAAATTGGTCGGATACATGATCGACATGAAGAAGAAGCTTAGCAACAATGCGATAATTGATATCCACCCGGGTACGCATGATCACTATTATCATCATCACAATATTTGCAAGGGCATAAAAACCCAGTGTTATATGGGGCCGGGTACGGCGGAGTAACATACTGCCGGTAAACCTTCCCGCAAGGAAAAGCCCGAAGCCTCCTGCCGCAAGAAGCATTGAAGCACCGCGTTCGGTTATATATGCCGATCCGTCTTTTATGAATGTCATTCCTTCAGGAAGAATGCCTGCAAATCCTGTTGAAACAGCCGGCATGTAATCCCTGACATAATTGATGAAAAAGCTGAATATTCCTGTTTGAGCAGCAACGTATAGGAATTGTGACAAAATAGCGAGGACAAAATGCATTTCCCTGTAAAGCGGTTTCTCATGGGTTTTCCCATCTGATGCAGCTTTTGCTTCCTGTTCTGCATGAAGGTCAGGAATAGGAGCAAAAATAAATACAGTAATGATAACCGCAACTATTCCTGCAACAAGGAGATAAGGTTGATAAAGAGCATCGTTACTTGTGTTAATTGTCTCTGTATTTGAAAGAATAAAACTCCCTCCGATGACCGGACCAAGAATCCATCCGACAGCGTTAAGACTCTGGGCAAGGTTTATGCGTGCGACACCCGAACTGACAGGTCCCAGAACTGTAGTATACGGATTTGCTATTGTTTCCAGGAAAGTCAGCCCTGATGCAACCACAAACAATGCTGCAAGGAAAAATGAAAAGACCACTGCAGTTGATCCTGTAATTCTTGTTATCGGCACAAACAGCAGTGATCCGGCAAGAACGATAAACAGGCCGGAAAGTATACCCCATTTATAACCAAATTTCCTTGCAATCCATCCTGAAGGAACTGCCATAAGGAAATAGGCTCCATACCAGGCTGCCTGTACAAAGGCCGACTGAGCCTTGGATATACCCAGTGAATTCTGGAAGTGCTTGTTGAGTACATCTATCATGCCATTGCATAATCCCCACAGCAGGAACAATATGCAAACAAGTGAAAAAGTAAATGCATAGTTCTTTCCGTCTTCGGTAATGAACATCTGTGCAAATTTCGATATGCCCTGTTGCTGTTTCATATCAGATACCTGGTTTTATCCTTTTTATGATCGTATGATTCGTGTTAGTCCAAATACTTCCCAATTTTATCAATAAATATCCGATTTGCAGGTGAAAATTCCATAAAAACAAAGTAATTTAATATCGATCCGGAAATATTTAATTAATAGTGGCAATTTGTACCGCGACATCTTTCTCACCTGCATAACTTTTAAATCGGATTATTCCTTCAGGATCAGCTTTTATTCTCCGGACTCTTTCTCCATTAAAATCAATGTTGTATATACGTCCGGGTTCTAAATTATACAATTCATGATCTAATTTTCATCCTTTGTTCACCTGAAGTTACCTGCCAGATTTTTTTTTCGTCGCTCCATCCCACAACATTTACAGAGCACATTCCCCTTCCACATATTTTTAAAGAGAGTTTGTCAGTGGTTCCGTTAAAATATTCAAGACCTGATTCGCTCCAGTTTACAGCAAACGGGAGGTTTTCTGAAATGGAATAATTCTCTACACTTATGGAATATTTTCCTTTCGACAGAGCTATTGAATATTCCTTTCCTCTCAGTTGGTATTTCAATCTTGTCCCGTTCAGTTCAGGGGTCAGATGAGGTTCGATGTATAAACGGTTGTATTGCGGTCTTATCCCGTATAAATTCCTGTACAAACCAACCACAGCCATTATATTATTTGAAAGTATATCGTCTCCTGCGCCTGTTTGCTTCACTCTGGTATATCTCTGGTATGAGAGGCCGTCCTTTTCATACTGTTTAATTACATTCCGGATATATTTCAACGCAATTTCCGGATTGTACCTGGCATAGCACCGGGTTCCCAGTTCAGCCCACGCCAGGAATAGATCCCCATTTTCATAGTTTGGGAACGGATAATTTACAGAGAGTCCGAGATTTTTATCGTACGGGAAAAAGCACGACGGCCATATGAATAAGTTCTCCTCCACCATAAGTTCTTCCACCCGGTCCAGTAAAACCTTTATTCTCTCAGTATTGTCGCATAATCCATACCCGATTGAAAGAAAATTTACCACACAGTTCAGATTGCTACCGAATACCTTACCATCTTTCTCACGCCAATGTACATAGCATTTATTTGAAGGATCCCAGAAACCGCCGTCTGCAATGTTTTTATTATATGATGATTTAAGTTTTATGGCAAGGGATCCGTATTTATTGGACATCTCATCATTTCCGAGGAGTTTTTCCAGTTCTGACCATCTTGTAAGTGCCATATACATGTAAGCATTGATGGTTGACACCTCGTGAGAAGCCCAGATAACATCAAGCCAGTCTGTTCCCTTTTCTTCCCGGTAAGATTCCTGTACCACTTCGAAAAGGCCATCGTTGTCGGCATCCCTTCTTAGCATATACCCAATCGCTTTTTCGCAAACAGGTCGCAATTTCCTTAGCCAGGCAGTATCCCCGGTTATATCAAATTGTTCCGCAACATTGATCACAAATGCAGGCTGTGTATCGAGCATATAGCCCCACTGGCATTCATAAAAGCCGTTTTCAAGATATGTTCCGGGCATGGCATCTGTTGCATCATGATGCCATCGGGGAAGTACCCTGCCGTCGGGTAAAACTGCCTCCCTGGCAGCAAATTCAAGGGCTTTCGAAAAACCGCCTATAAATTCAGGTGAGTTATTTGCCAAACCGTAGAGAGCCAACCATGGTTCCTGCAAAACTGCCCATCCTGTCCGCCATCCATTCGAACCAAAGATATTCCTGTCAACAACACCGTACCTGCCGATCGTATTGAACATTTCATTTATGGCTACACCGTTAACTCCCTTGAGATCACCCCTGTTGTATTCCAGGTTGTAATAAGCAGCCTGCAGTGAGTATTCAGCAGTTATGGATGACTTCTTTACCTTAAACGGAGCAAAAACCCTTCTTCCATCCTTCAGGAAACGGAACAGACCGTACATAGTCTTTATTTCGTTTTCCGACAATGACTGAACAATCGCGAACCTGCCGTCAGACTGATGTCTGAATGTTACTACCCTTGATAATCCATTTTCATCAGATGGAATTATTTTCAGGCATCTGTTGTCAGACTGACTCCATAATGTAAATTCATCTGTATGAGTACCGAAAGATTCTCCCTTTTCCGCAATGAAGCGGTTCCATGCGACCCCTCCGTTGTCAAGTAAAGCGCCGTCCCATGACTGCATAGAGCTGAACTGCCAGCAAGGGAAGTAATTGTCGTCGACTGTGCAATCATTAAGAAAATTCCGTGTTATCTGCCAGTTTATTTTGTCGCCGTTTACTTTAAAGATCCATTTTTCATTTATAGTAAAATCCTCCGGACCATAAATAACAGAATCGATGGTTACAGTATTTCCAATAACAGATACAACCGGTAATGAATTACAAATCATTGATGACCAGAGTTTATCATCGGAGATAATACCTGTATAAACCGGACTTGTATTTTCCGTCACCAGTGTTCCATTCACCTTTATCTGGTCAAGAACACAACCTTCAGAGTAATTGAGCCTGATGACAAGGTTCCCACTCCTGTCCGACATTATCACCGTCTTATCTTCCCTGTTTTCTATAATATCATAATGTTTTTTCTTACAGGAAATATTTGTTAGGATCATTATAAGAAAAAGTACCGACGCAATCCTTATTGGGAATGTTATCCTTTGATGTCCGTTCATGTTTCTACATTTTCTGGTTTACACTTTACTGATTACTTATAATAACCGTATCTTTTTACAAGCTCTGATACACGTCTGATACGGTATTCCAGGCCATCAGGTGGTACCTGGTCAGCTACACCAAGCACAAATCGTGGTTTCTTTGTCATGATATCAAGGAGATATCTGACATGCCTGTCAAATTCCGCATCATCAACGCAATCCGTAAAATAGGATCCGGGAATCCCTCCCCATAGTATACTATCCGAATCACCGGCGAATCGTTCAAGCTCTTCGAACTTAAGGTCACCCACGGGATATGGCGTCAGCGCTTCAAGAACAGTGAATCCCACTGAGGCTTCCTGTTTCAAAAGTCCTGCAAGTGTTCCGTCGATATGAATGAATGAATACTTGCCGGCCTCCCTGATCTTTGTCGTCCATTCTCTTTGATAATCCGCCATATAAAGTTCAAATAATTCCGGGCCGACCATCTCGGATGAAAGGTTCTCAGGGATCATAAGCACCTCGGCAGGGCTTTCCAGTGCAATCCGGGCCGCCTGATCAAATGCCTTTTTCATCACCTGAAGAAGTTCACCGAATTCATCAGGTGAGTTAAGGGCTGTCATGGTCACTGACATTATCCCGGCTTCAAGTGCAAGAAGATGCATGAACGGACTCTTAGGGAGATAGCATAACACCACACCCTGTTCCGCTACCTGGCTGTGGCGAAGCCCCGCCTGCGTATAATCAGGTTCAAATGACGTGTTTTCATATATGAACTTCATAACCGGAATGTCTGTTGCAGATTTCATAAAATGCTCTGCAGGAGCTTCACAGAAAGATGCAGGTATATATTCCCAGCACTCTCTTACTGCTCCTTTTGGAGTTTTAATTTCTTTGTAATGCCTGTTACCATCATACCAGTCATGGATCACGCAATTTGAAATGACCTGCTTATATGGAAAGTATCCCTGAAGATAAAAACCAACACCCAGGTCCCTGTGCCACCTTATATAATCATCAGACAGTATAAAGTTTTTTGGTTTAAGACCTCTTTTAACTAAAGAATTAGCCCAGTAATCAAGGTCGCCATACCAGGGAACCAGATCAGGCTTCCCTCCTCTGAGGATTGTCAGTAACTGTTCACGTGGTGTCATTTTCTTTTAATAAAGAACCTCTTTTTCTATCTGTTCAAGAGTTTTTCCCCTGGTTTCAATCAGGAATCTTTTAACAAAGAAGAATCCTAAGAATGTAACCATAGAAAGGAAAATAAAAGCATAACTCATGCCCTTTTGCTGCTGGATCAAAGTTGTTCCGAATAATCCGACAACCTGTGGGAAGAAGAAATTGAGCGAAGCGCTGGTTGCCCAGTTGGAAAAAGATCCAAGGGATGCTCCCCTTGCCCTGATTAAATTAGGGAACATTTCAGAAAGTATCACCCAGATCACAACCCCCATTGATGATGCGAATAAAGCTATGTATGCAACAAGAAGAATTACAAGCCAGTAGCCTCTGATATCACCTGAAAGCAGTCCGTAACCAAAAAGACCCAGTACTACCACCATTCCCAGCTGTCCTGCCAACAGCAGTTTTTTCCTTCCAACTTTGTCAATGACCATCATAGCCAGTATGGTAAATACCAGGTTGGTAATTCCAAGTATCACACTCTGCAGCATGGATGAATCCGGAGAAAAACCGGCAATACTGAAAATCTGTGCAGAATAATAAAAGACAACCCCTATCCCGGTAAGCTGGCTGATAATCCCCACGAATATTCCTATGATTATTATCCTTTTGAAAGGACGTTTGAAGAGCCTGATCCTTTTTGTTTCCTTCTCGATACTGATCGATTCCTCAATTTCCCTGATAGTCTGTTCAGTGTCAATCTCATGGGAAGACAGGTCTTCAATATTCTTCTTAGCTTCTTCAATTCTGCCCTTTTTCACCAGCCATCTGGGGCTTTTTCTTACAACCATCAGCATAAAAAAGAAAACAACTGCCGGAAGGGCTCCGCTGAAAAGCATCCATCTCCAATTGTTATCACCAATATTCAGAAGAAAATAATTGGTAATAAGGGATAAAAGGATACCTGTTACAATTGCCAGCTGAAAGGTTGAAGTCAGAAAACCTCTGTGTTTTGGCGGTGATATCTCTGAAATGTAGACAGGACAAAGGACCGAAGCACCTCCGATTGCCAGTCCGCCAATAAACCTGAAAGCGATAAAAACATCTATTGTAGGTGCCAGTCCGCATCCTGCCGAAGATGCGAAAAACATTACTGCCAGGATCTGAAGTAAACGATTGGATCCAAAATAGTCTCCCGGTTTCCCGATCAGAATAGCACCGAGAAGGCAGCCGACGAGTGCCGAACTTACAGTCCATCCCTGTTCGGCCGGTGCAAGCTGAAAATGCTTCACCAGATCGAGCATTGCTCCATTGATTATCACTGTATCATATCCGAACAGCAGACCACCCAGGGCTGCAGCTATAGTACATGTCAGAAGAATCCTGTTCATCTTAAAGAATTTTAAAGTCGCTGTTCATTTCATATTCTCTCCCCGCTTCAGTAGCAATATCGATTGTTTTATTGTCATAGACTGCTTTCAGCCTGACTGTGTACTGCATCCCATTACCGTCTTTCCCGTCATTCATTACTACTGGAAGAAAAATAATAATTCCTGCAACAAATATTTGTAATGATTTGATTCTCATTATAATTTGATTTAAGATTTAGGTTTATCAGGTAAAACAGTTGAAGATGTTATTCCTTTTAGTCTTTAAAAATATCAAATTGTTTAATAGAATCAGCCTGAACAATCAATCGTACAGCATTTGTTTTTACAGGGGCGATCCTCTTTCCACAAATTGTGCCGTATACTTTATCCTCATACACTTTATTCCATTTCCCATCTTTATCAATTACCTGTATTGAGAACGGCTTCCCGTGTCCCCGGATATGACCCGGATTATCGATTGTGAATTCAAAACGACCGATTATTATCTCATCTTCCA
This sequence comes from uncultured Bacteroidales bacterium, assembly GCA_963700275.1. Lineage (GTDB taxonomy): Bacteria > Bacteroidota > Bacteroidia > Bacteroidales > VadinHA17 > LD21. The sequence continues at coordinate 36,844 of CAVOWZ010000021.1, forward strand.
CAATAATAAGTTGCGGTAAGAATTTCCATCATTATATCATAAGAATATCCGGAATTTTTCCTTTTGTGTACGATCCTTCTGAAGAAAGGGAATCAGTAATTTCCTCCACAGATGAATCAAATTCAAGTTTCACAATTGTGACCAAAGGATCGGGGGTTCCTGTCAGCAGCCATCCGTCCTCAGTTTCTTTTACCTGAATTTTACCTGTTACTGACTTTGAAGACAGAAGCTTACGCGGGAGTGAACTAAGCTTTACATCTCCCCTTGGCCATCTGGTAATGTGCATATATACAACATTTCCACTGAATATACTGTTTTTCCATGGGCCTGCTTTAAATCCTTTGAGGGTGTACCCATATTTATCAATCCACTTTCCTGTTGTTTTTCCGGGGACAGGCTGTGCATCGAGCATTGGCGGTAATCCGAACAGAAAATTCCTGTCGCACTGGGCAACCTCAACAAGGGTCCTGATCCGTTGTTCAGCAGTGCTCATATCAATTATATCAGCCCGTCGGGATTCAGGGGTGATCCTGAGTGTTCTTACCTTTCCGTCCTTATAATCGCATTCCACAACCGTATTATATAAAGCATGAAGTCTGAATTTCACATTCCAGTCTTCAGGCCATGCCGGTAGCAGAAAGATCTTCTTACCATCACATTGCAATAACATGGACTGGAGTGCATTGACCGTAACTGCACCGTGATCGTTGTCGGGTGTATAATCCATCTTTGTCTCCCAGAAAGCAGGAAACCGTGGCCTCGGATGATCCGGGTCCGGAGGTTCCATATCTTCGTTCCTGTAAGTAAAGTTAGCAAACCGGTCATTGAAATTTATACTCACAAGTCTTGCAGCTTCACGCGGTAAACCCAGGTAAGCAGCCCATATGGGGGCAGATTGCCATCCGCCTGTTTCCCAGCTCTGGCTGTCGTTGGTGCCATCCAGGCTCATCTGACGGACATGGAACGACTGACGTGCATTCTGATAGAAATCAGATCCTGGTGGAATTTGCCTGAAAGGCCATATCGCATATAATTCAGGAGTTTCACAGATCAGCCGGCCGGTATATTTCTGTCCGGGAGCAAGCAATTCAATTCCCCTGATCGTCCTTTTCGGAAAATCCGGCATCTCAGTTAAAAGCTTTCTCCAGTAATCTTTCCTTGCTTTCCCGGTAATAGTCTCATCAAACGTTATAAGTTTTGAAAGCACATACCTCAAACCGGTAACCTCAGTAACAGGATTTCTGACAGGCTGATAGGTTTCGGCAACTCCAGCCGGTTCAATAATTCTTTTCCCAAATTCATCTTTCCGGGGATAATGAAGATCATAAAACTTTATGAAATCATCGGCGCATGGCAATAAAATTTCTGCCAGAAAACTGTTGTCCTGAGTATATTCATAATAATCACACATAACGGCCGTCATTTCAATTGTTCCCAGGTAATGATACTGCAAATGATGAGGAAGGTCATTGAAAACTGATACTCCTTTCCAGTAAATTCCTTCATTCATATATGCACCTTCATGGTTAAAGAGGTTCTTAGTCCGGTCCTTTCCGATTTCCAGGGTACCAAAGATGGTTTTGAATGCCGGCATCATAGCATCATAATCACCTCTTGCCAGCATCGACCAATAAGGATGACGGGTATTCTGCCAGAAGATAGGCAAACCCTGCCAGTCGCGATTATCAGCATCAACGGCTGCTTTCCGCAGCCCCTTTTCGATGAACTGATGAGTTCCTGCGGGCATGTCCATTGTAAATATTGAACCGTTGAAAGGCGGTGGAAGATTACCGCGGCTGGCTATTGCCTGGCAGTAACGCTCAAGCGCATATCTCTGATTTATCTGGGAAATATTAAGGTCATTATCTATTTCCCTGAAATCTTCATAGATCAGGGAATCTTGTGCAGCATTTGCAAACCTTGCCTGATTCATATCAAGTTTACCCTCACCTGCAGAGGTGATATTTACGTAACTTCTCTCCCAGAATGATCTCCAGTAGTCAAAGTGTGCCTTCCAGTCGGATCTGATTGGTGCTGATATCTGTTCAAGCCATTCCTTAATACTGCCGGTCTGTGACGAAAGAACCTTTACATAGCAGTTAAATTTTGTGACGGATCTTTCCGATCTCAATACTGAAGGCTTCAGATTCACAAAACCATCCGCTTCTAAAAGGCATCCCGAGGTACGGTTTAAAAGCGGATCTTCAGCCTTTATTGTCATCTCCGGAGAATTTTGCTTTTTCATATTTTCCGTCCAGATCGAAGATTGATTGCTGTAACACCAGGCAATGCTGTTCTTCTGACCATCAAAGAGAATTCCACTTGTTCCTGACCAGGGCAACTGTTCTGATGAACTTTTCAAAGGCCGGATTGATTCCAGCGATACTGTTATTACCCTCGGTGTTCTGGTTTCACCTTCAATATTTATTAAAGGATTATTGGCATCCACCCATATACGGAGTTTTACATCGCCCGATGTGATAAGTATTGAAGCATCTCTCAGGCACAATGTTTGTTTAAAAGGTTTTGTAACAATTGCCGGTTCAGCTTTGATCCTTACTCGTCCGAGTTTGGGCAGATTATGGTTGCAATCGAATGCATCAACTTTGCTGATATAAAAAACAAGATCACCATTATTTTCCACCCATATATTTGATCCCACATCTCCGTTGCCCAGTGGCATTGAACCGAAAGAATCTTCCCCGGGACTTTCCCAAACAACATTTAGTTTTGAAATTTCTGATCCCTGTTTTATACATGAAGGGAATGTGGTTATCAGAAATATTAATATAAAGGAAACAGATTTTATCTTCACAACGTTTTAAGATATGATTTATTCCTGTACTATTTCTTTTTCAATACTACCAGGAAACCTTTACCTCCCGGTATCGTAATGTTAGTGAGTGAAAAACCGGTTCTTTCTTCCTGGAACTCAGTAATAGCAGGCAGTAAGATATCAACCTTCGACGGATCGATTCCAAGCCTGTCCCAGTCAACAATTAATGATACGGTCTTATCCTTGTCTGTCCAGTTTGCCACTGCAATGACAGAGCTCTCATCACCTCTGTATACTGAGGCTTCGCAGGTGTTGTTATTACATTTTACCGGACAATCTTCTTCCCAGTATCCTAAAAGCTCTTTTTTCGAAAAATTATACTCATCGAAGAATTCCCAAAGATGCTCAGGAGAGTTTTTAACCCAGCCCGCACGGTTGGTTATACCATATACCATACCCCTCCAGGGATTCCCGCCTCCTTCGAGCATCTGACCAGGCAATCCGAAAGGAATGCCTGAAACTTCTATAAGCCAGTGATCAGGAGCACGATTATAGTCCCTTCCCTCACCTATCCATACAAGGTCGAAGTATGGAAGCATGTCCATATACAGATTGAGACAGTTTGTCCATCCCGCCCAGTTGTTGAAATGGTTCCAGCTGTGAAGGTCCATTCTGCCTTCAGGACGTGTATTGTCGATAACCTTTCTTGCACGCATAAGTGTATACCGGTCAAGGGCCGAATCATCAATATATATACCGTCTATTCCCAGATTTTTTACCATCCAGTCGAGACCGGCAATATAGAAATTATTAAGCCGGCTGTCAGGTGTAGTTATAATTGAGAGGTCTATCTCCCCTTTGAATTTTCCTTCCTTAATCTCATTATACCAGGCCGGAATATACTTCTCTCTTAAATTCCTGATTAGCCACTCGTTTGGTCCCTTCGAATTTATGACCGTACGGCTGTCATTTCCCGGACCAGGAAATAACACTTCCCCGTTGAGACTGTAAAACGGCCAGAATTCCGGCAGGTTTTTCGTCAGTTCCCTGGTAGTATAATAAAATTTAATCTTCAGATTCTTGTTGTGGGCATCATTTACCAGAGCTTGAAGTTCCGGAACATTGGCATCAAGATAGGGGTAATTTATAAACGGGTAGATATCTTCTGCGTGATGGATATTGATAATATTGGCTCCGGCTTTTATTGCCATTTCCGGCTTTGCAGCCGCATTAACTCCTCCTCCGTGGAAATACCTGTCATTGAATTTAATATTCTTATCTATCAATTTAAAGGGAGTGATCAGCAACTCAAAATCATAATTCAACACCTCGCCCACTTTCATTTCCCTGCTTCCGGAGTAAGCGTTTATTACCACATCATCTCCCTGCTGACCGATATTGACTCCTCCTTTATAGCTGTTGTCCCATGATGGTGGAAGGTTAATAGGGCCAAAAACATAATATACATTAATAAGCGGACGTCTGTAATTTTCGGCTTTCAGCTTTAAACGAATACCTCCGGTCACGGAACCTGTCCAGACCATATCCTGGTTCTTTGAGCTATCCCATTTCCATCTCCAGACTGGTGTGCGATATCCTCCTTCATGGTTAAGACCCATCATGTATTCAGCTTTTTCAGGAACAACCGGAACTTCCAATCTGATATCTTTAACCTTCACAGGTTTTTTTACAGTGAGCTTCAGATGATAGTCAACGAAACCATCGAACTCCATCTGCCCTGTAACCTCAAGATCAAATTCATCAGAGGTATTAAGAACTGTCCATGCAGTTTTTGAAGGTGTCTTCTTCGTGAAATTTATTTCACCCGGAGTAAGACGGATCAACCGGCCATCAGCCTTCTCAATAATAAAACGGAAAGGTTTGTTAACAACAGGTTCCCCCTTGTCAGATAAAGCCTGATTTGAATTTATAAAATAGGTAAGGATCTCTGCAGGCAGACCGTCGGGAGCAATACTGAGATCGCGACCAAGGATCTTAACAGTCCTGTTATCTACTTTAACCGGTATATAACCTTTGGTCACTTCCTCATCCATCCCTGCAGTGGAATTGAGCCAGCTCAGCCGCGAAAGTCTGCTTCCTTCGTTATAACCATGATTGGCGACTATTTCCCCGCTTACCTTAATTTTAAAAGGTATTTTCTGCTTTTCTCCATCTGCCAGAACTGAGAACGAACCCTTGTAAATGCCGGTACTGGCTTCGGAGAGATCGATGCCGAACCAGAGTGCCTGTACCCTGCCTGCTTTTATATTTATAACTTTGGTAAACGGATTTCCTTTGAAATCAATCCCTCCCTTGTTGAAACATGTCACAGATGAAACAGGGATCATCTTTTTAGCACTTCCCTTCAGATCAGTATATTCAACTTCAATATTTTCAAGATCGTTATTCAATGCCCATACGCCAAGCTGGAAAACAAAATACTCTCCCGGATTAGCATTTAAAATGAATTCCGATCCTGTCAACCTTTCCCGGATTCTTTTTTCAGGTATCGAATCGAACCATTTTAAAGGGTTTTCCCTGGTTTCAGGAAAGACCAGGAATGTTCTACCCCTCAGTTCTGAAGCATACTTCTGTAATGCTTCAGCTGTAGAAATATTATTTGAAAGCTCATCTGTCACACTTTCACTGCAGGATGAAATAATCAGTACAGTAACAAGGTAAAAAACAATCTGTTTCATATCAGGGTCTTAATAGTTAACGAATTTTAAATAATATCCGTTCTGCATACAGAATCTCCGTTTGATTCATTTTAACGGGATTACTTTACCTGCAAGCTCCTCAGGGAAGACATTATCTGGATTTATGATAACCTTTATAGTATATTCGGTTCCTTTTTCAAAAATATTTCCGCATTTCAGGCTGATAACTTTCTTTTCAAAAGGCTGAAGCGAAGGTATTTCCCCCTCAGAAATCAGAATCTCCGTCTGATCATTCAGATGAACGATCTTCAACCTGGCCTTTTCTGACGATACCTGGCCAAAATTCTGTACTTCAGAATCAATCCGAAATCCTTTTTCATCCTGGGTAAAGACAGGCAATCCTGGAGACAGAATAGGTTCCATGAAGTCGATCCACGGTAACCGCGCATAGCCGAAAAGCAGTTCCCCTTCTTTAGTTTTTCCCAGCAATTTGGCTGCAAACTCGTCATCAGGAAAATCAAGTCCGGTCCCGTTAAATGTTACTATCAGGTCATTACCTGATTTTTCAGTTTTCAGTACCCTGCTGCCGCGGCCGTAATTTACCGCCTCCGGGTCACCAAAACTAAGAGAATTGATATCAATATCATATTCCGGATTGAATCCCGGTTCTGCAGAGATCTTTACTCTCACTTTCTTTGTTTGGGATGTAAGCCTTCCTTTATCCATAATTGTCAGCAGTCGTCCGGCAGTCAGGGGTATCACTATATTCTTCGAGCTGTGATTGTCATTTTCCCTGTCGAGCTTCTTGAGAGTGTCAATCACTGCAAAATTGGCTTGTGTTGCCCGGCCGTAATTATCCTGGAATATCTTGATCCGCTCATACTTGAACCAGTCTTCATAAGATCCGTCCTTATGCCTGGCAATGCCCGGCAAATAAGCTTCTCCAGGCTCAACCTTCCAGCGGACACCGTCTTTTGAACGTTCATAATATGCAATGCGCCCCAGCCAGTCATTAACAATAAGATTATACTGGACATTATCCCTCCATATGACGGGATCCTCAAAATTGCCCTCAACATCGGGATATATACTCTTACCTGTTATCTGGTTATAGGGAGAAATACCTGTTTGACTGTACCAGATTCCTCCTCCCCGGCAGACCATGATGAATGAGCCGTCTTCACGTTTTGCAAATGTCAGGTTCGACAAACCCTCAATGATCTTCCTGTCCCGGTTCAGAAACTCGAAATGCATATACTCCCACGGGCCGTTGCAGGTTTCAGAAATATAATACCCTCCGATCACATAAATTACATAATGTCCATCTTCAAGCCTGAAAATTTCAGGATTGTGCCCTCTCCCGATCGTATCCTTAATAACAAATGGTCCGAATGAGTTATCCGAGACTGCATTGAATACGATTGATTTTCCCCAGTAGGAATGGCCACCAGGGGAATCTTCGGGCCATCCGCAAACGTATAAATGGTATTTACCATCCTCACCATGGATGATATTCCCGCCCCAGAAGGACCATCGGGGATGTTCGATCCCGTTATCAATATACCTGGGACGTACTCCCTTTACTCCCCAGACCTGATCAGTAAATCTGCCAATATCAGGCATAGGAAGGAAACGGTCCATGAACCTTCCACCATAGACAAGATTCTTCCATTCAGGAGGCCGTGGCCTCTGGGTAATCTGGGCAGATACGTATATTGTAATTAACCATAAGGTAAATGCAACAATGATGGTCCTTAAAATCTTCATAGGTTTTTCTTTTAATCCTCTACTGCTTTCTCGATGGCCAGAATGTCCGTTCTTTTCCTAATACAGCATGTCCAAAAACTTTCGGTCGCATATTTGGTGATCCTGCAAATTCCACTGGTTCCGGATCATCTGCTCCGGCAGGCAATATTGAGTAAATTTCCCCTTTTACGGTCTTAAATGTTATCACATTATCCTTATCCATGATATATTTTATAACCTTTCCTGCCGTTGATGTTATCCTTACTCTATTTTCCCATGGATTATGAAGGCGGCACGGATTTCCCTGCAGACTTTCAATCTCAACTTCCGGTATATAACCGCTCGTATCCCGTATTGAGGAGACCATAAAGGCACCTCTGGCGCGAAGCCTGAAAGCATACTCTCCTTTTGACGGTACAGCAGGAAAAATCCTTATTTTGTTTTCATGACTTTGGATCAGCATTTCATTCAGGGTAGTACTTATTATGCCCATAGGTTCCAGTCCGCACTGAATATAGGGATAAGTATACAGGCCCGAAGAACCTGCTTTATTTGTAGTATAACGTGTCCTCCTGTCATATACATAATCCCGCTGAAGCTCAAGTTGAGGATTTTTCACCATGTCAGAGTACAGTGATAACAGGTACCAGTGGTCGATATTGTAAAAGAGTCCCTGCGTAAAATGTTGCAAATAGTCAATTGAATTTCTGACCTTTTCCATTGCCAGATCGCCCTGTCCAAGTCGGGCAGACACAATTGACCCTGGTGTAATTGCATTACGATAAGCAGGTTGCCTGGAAGATATGTTGAGGGCAATATTGAAATAATCGGTCCCTGCCTGATCCAGTCCCATTACTCCTGCCGGATAAACGCTTGTGGTGTGGGCATCAAAATGGTAGAGGCCATCCCGGACCTTGTGGTAATTCTCTGTTGTCGGATAAGGTTCTCCGTCCGGTTGCCAGGCAATTCCAAACACTTTACCAACTGCAGGAACCTCAAGTACAGGAGGTTCCCATAGATGAGTTAATACATGTTCCCATTCAGGTATCTTGGCTTTATCCATCTTAAGTGTAGTGGCAGCCTCAATGCAGCTTTTAAAAAGGAATTCGATCATGTACCTGTCTGACGTGGTGTTCTTAAGGTCGTTTCTCTCTGGATGTTCATATGGTTGTGCCGGGTAAATATAATACTGCTGCTTTTCTTTGTCCCACTTCAGATACTGTATGTAAAACTCAGCAGCTTTCCTGATAAAAGGATAAACTGTATCACGCAGACACACCTTATCGTAAGTGAATTTATAATACTCCCAGAAGATCAAACCTATCTGGCTGGCAGGTGTAAAGTCGTTGGTCATATCGCTCCTGTTTGTGTAGACCATCCTTCCGCTGAAGTCGTGTGCTTCGCTCCACAAAACAGCATCCCTGGCGCCCCGTGACAGAGCATACTTTTCAGCAGCTGGCATCAGGCGAAAATAGGTATCGATATATGGTCTCATCAGTCTGATATCGTTCTGGGCAGCAAGGCCCCAGTATGACGACTGTGTATTCCAGTGGTGAGGTGTCACCCACTGGCGGTGGTCATGGTTCCATACCCATAAACCGCCATTGAATGGTACAAGATACCTGCCCCTTGAAGAACTCCCCATCAGATATCTCCGTAAATAGTATATATTCTCAACATAATCATCTGCCAGACGGACGAAAGATTGCTTCCAGAATGAGTCCCACCATTCCTGATGTGCCTCGCGCACTTTTACAAGCCCTTTTTGCTCAGTTTTATCCAGAAGCTTTATCGCATCATCTGTCGTATTACCGGATTCATTGGAGGTGACCACCGCCACAAGAACCTGAAAATGTTGTTTCTGAAGCATTTCCGTTTGTAATGTCAGATTATGACCGCTTATCCGGTCAGCTTTTACAGGTGTCTTAATTACCCGGCATACAACACTGAAATTCAATCCTCCATCAAAAGCATCCTCTATCACCAGATCATTTACCTGAATTCTGCTCCTGGTATTTCCCAGACCATCTTCCGGATTATCCTCTACATTATTATACCATCCACGGAACGGACGGCTGCCCCAGCGCCCGAGATTAATCGCGGCCTTCGCCCCTTCCTGCATCACTCCCTTGTAATCAGCTTCACAATCTATTATCCAGACATTACTGTTAGCATCGACGAACGACTCAACTCTTGTATCAGCAAAAGGGGTACTGCTTCTCATTTTAATCTCAGCTTTCTGCAATGAAAGCCGGCTTTCATAGTCAGTCAGATAGAAATAATTATAACATGGAACACCGAAATCGATTTTCAGCCGGGCAGCTGCCCTGAGTGTCATCTGATTGTTTTCGGGAATATCGTAGAGGTCAATCTTATTGATCTGTAGATCAAGTCCGTTGTTGTTACACCAGACCATGCCACCGAGATCACCGTTACCAACAGGGAAACCGTTGAATCCCTCCATCTCAGGTTCAAGATAGACAATGTCATGCTTTGAAAGATAATTGCCTTGATCCACCACGAATGGCGGGCTTTGCTGAGCCCCAAGTATTCCTGAAAGTATAAAAAAGAGGATCAGAGTCAAAATATTCTTTTTCATTTCTCAATAAAATTTAAAGGCGTTTTATGCAAAGCTTAAAAATCAGATGATCCAACTATTCAACGAAAAGAATGTATTTCCCCGGGCCAGGTTTAAAATCAGCTATCCCATCCCTGAATTTAAATTTATTCGATCTTTACTCATTCTCTGATAAGAACATCAACAAACCTTCCTTCGGTCCGACCATAATCCGGTCACCCGTACGAAAAACAGCTTTCTTCTGGAAATCTCTTATGTCAGGTGCTGCGAGCACTGCTTTTGCAGGATCGATCCCGAGCTTTTTCCAGTCAAATTGAAGGGTAAATGTTTCAGGCTTATCAGCCCAGTTGCCGACTGAGATCAGCGATTTTCCCTGCTTCAGGTATACAGTTGCATAAACAGACGGATTACTGGTCCTGACCGGGCAATCCTTTTCCCAGTATCCAGACATCTCTGATGATTCAATGCCGAACTCATCCCATATCTTCCAGACAGGTCGCGGATCACAGATGATGCCTTCCGTCGACCATGGTAACCGCAGGGTCATTCCATAAACCATTCCAAGCCAGCGGTTTCCTCCGGCATGAAGCATATCACCCATTAATCCGAATGGTATTCCTGAGACTTCCACCATCCAGTTTTCGGGTGGCATACTGCTGTACATGAAACTTTCACCGAACCACTGCTTGTCTACATAAGGGAAATATTCAGCATACTGGTTTGCAGGTCCTTTCGAAAACCCTGTATTCGAGTGAAGATCAAGAACACATCCCGGTTTTATGTTATCCATCACTTTCCTGATCCTTTTCACTGTCCTTCTGTCGTATGTGACATCATCAAGATATAATCCGTCAATATCCACGTTCTTAACCAGCCATGCAAGCCCTTCGATATAGTAATTGTACCAGCGGGAGGCTCCGGGAGCATTAACTATTGAGGCATCAGGGCTCTTGTCTTTAAAATGCTGGTACCATTGCGGTCTGTAGCTGTCAATCAGATGTTCTCTCAGCCATGGATAACCTCCGCCGTTTCCGTCTCCAAGTATCTCATTTCCGAGGCTTCTCAGCGCCCATAATTCGGTTGTATAATTTGTAAGCTCCCGTATGGTGTAGTATATCTTTACTTTCAGTCCTTTTTCATGCAGCCTGTTCACAAACCACTTCATTGAATCAACCGCAATAAAAGGATAATTTATATGGGGATTATATTTATTTGCATGATGAAGGTTAACGATCTTAACACCTTCTGCAATTTCCTCATCAGACGGCATGGGAGCCAGTCCATTATGAAAATACCTGTCCGTGAACTGGCTCCGGCAATTTATATTCTTTACCGGTGTTATCAGCATAGACCACTCGAAGCTTATCTCCTCCCCTTTCTTAAGATCACGGTTCCCGCTATAAATAGTAGCCATTGTCACAGGTCCGTTCCTTTTAATCCTGAAGCCGCCTTTCCCGTTATTTGACCAGGATTCAGGATGTGGAGGATGATACAGATTAAGTAACGGACCATGATATTCATCATCACGCAGCTCGCACCATATACCAGCTCTTCGTATTGCCGATCCAGAAACTGTCGTGCGGACCTTTCCATTTTGCTTCATGATGTTCCGGAACATACGTTCCCGGCAAACCCATTCCAATTATATACTCCCCAATACCGGGGTTAAGAGGTATCTCAAGTCTTATATCCGTAAGAGTAATATCATTCAGTGCCTTCAGTGTGTATTTGTAATTTATGTATCCATCTGATTCGATGGATCCTGTACAATTAGAGATTTAGACTATTCGAATTCCTGGTCCATTCTCCCGACTTTATACCAGGCTCATCTTTCATGACTTCCAGATCTGCAGGAGGTGAAAAAGTCTCTTCGCCTGTTTTTGTTTCAACATTGAATGAAACAGGTCCTGCAAGCAATTCAGTGCCGTTTACCTTCACCGATTGTGGCAATATATTCTCATCAAGCGATACTTCCTTACCTGTGAGTATGTACAGATCATTATCTTTCACTTCGATTGGATCATAACCTTTTGTTGGCATATCATCTATACCAAGTGTGGAATTAAGCCATCTGAGCCTCGAATGCCTCCACGGCTCGTTATCGCCCCTATCGGTAATTACTTCATTTTTAATCTTTATCACTATATCCACTGTCTGTGGTTCACTGTTTTCAGGTCTCACAGTTACCTGTCCCCTATATTTTCCCGGGGTTATATCTTCGGGAATATCCACTCCTATCCATAGCGGCTGGACATTTCCCTGATATAACATCTACCTTTTTCTCAAAACTATTTCCGTAAGGATCGGTTCCTCCAGTATTGAAGCAGGTGAGTGAAGAAGACGGAATACGCTCCCTGCTCCCATTCAGGTCAGAGAAACTGATTTTTACATTCTTAAGTTCCTTTTTACCTGCGAAAACTCCGATCTGAAATGCATAATATTCATTTCTCTGAGCCACTCCGTAAAACCTGCCGGAAGGTCCTCTTCTTGTCCATTTATATGGGATCTCATCCTTCATTCTAATTGGAAATGAACGATCCTCAGGGAAAAGGAGATAGTCTCCGGTAAATTCTGAGAACATTTCTTCCTTTTCCTGGTCCAGTGCAATGACCTCCATCGGATAAAAGCTGTCGAAAGCAGTCCGTGACTGAAATTCTATAAGCTTTGCCTCCTGAAATCTGCCGGGATCTTCTTTTATCCTGTTATTCTTTATCCATTCAGGATCCGGTTCTTTTTCAGGTTTAAGATAATCCTTCCCATAAAAGCCCCATCCCTCCTGTACCTCGAATGGCAGATAATAAAAATGATATATACCTGGCTTTTCGACGGGACCGAAAGCTATTCTGCAAAGTTTGTCGCTGACTTCGTAACGATAAATATTGCGGATTGTGTCGCCGGTTAATGAATTAACAACCAGGAATCTCTTATTCTCCGGGGAAAGGTCGTGCCTGCGCCATAAAATTTCCGTTTTTACAGCCAGGGCTTTGTTATCTACTTTCAACACTGCCCGGTGGTTTCCAAACGATTCAGGCCAAAGAGTTTCCGGACTGGTATATTCGGCATCTTTCGTGCTGCAGCCTGTGACTATCAACAGGAACCCGGTCAGGATAATAAGCCTCCATGTATTTGTTTCCGGCATCGTATCAGCATTTAAGGTTTGTAATCTCTTCAATCATAATCTTACAGATTTTCAGATATCATCTTTAAAATAGTTTATTCCCATTTGCTGCAATACAGGAAGATGTTTTTCCAAACGATTCCTGAAAGACTCCCAGTCAGTAGCAATTGAAGGCGACCATCCTCGTTCTGCAATTGAAAGAATCCTCGGGAAAAGCTGTTTATCAACAAGTTCCGGTTCGCGATCAATATGCGACCAGAAGTTTGCCTGAAGGCCAAGTATATGTTTTGACTGTTCCGCAGTAAGACCTTTAACCGGATCGAAACTGTAAGCACGCTCTGAGTTGATGGATGTATAGGGATAATCAAAATAGCAATGGCTTGTGGGTGACATCACAACATCCTGCCCTTTTTCTGCTGCTTCCTTAGCACCTCCAATCCAGTCCATAATGGCCGCATCAGGTGCCAGTCCTCCTTCGATAATCTCACTCCACCCGATCAGTCTGCGTCCTTTTAAATTGATGTACTTTTCAACGCGGCTTACAAAATAGCTTTGCAGCTCCTTTTCATCCTGAAGTCCTTCATCGTTAATCCTTTTCTGACACTTTGGGCATTTCTCCCATCTGACTTTTGGAGCTTCATCGCCTCCGATATGAATGAACTCAGAAGGAAAAACTTCAACAATCTCATCTATGACATCCTCAATAAAAGCAAACGTCTCTTCATTTCCTGCGCACATGATATCAGGTGTCACACCCGGACCTTTGAAAAACGGGAATATTTCGTCAATAATCTTCCCGGTGCAGGAAAGCTCAGGATAGCAGACAAGAACTGCGGTGGTGTGACCTGGCATTTCGATCTCCGGAACAATGGTTATCCCTTTCGAGGCGGCATAACGTATTATCTCCTTCATCTCTTCCTGTGTATAAAAACCCTGGTGGCTTTCCGGTTCATTATATCTGGGATGGAAGTTTGCTCCCCTCACGGTAAGCTCCGGGTGAGATTTTATCTCAATCCGCCATCCCTGGTCATCTGTAAGATGAAGATGCAGAACATTTATTTTATAATAAGAAATCCGGTCAATTGTTTTCTTCAGGTAATCAGGTGACTGAAATGTCCGTGAACAGTCGAGCATCAGTCCGCGCCACCTGAACCGTGGGAAATCATTGACAGTGACGCATGGCACATCTGAAGGCAGCCCGTTTGAACCTGAAAGCTGATGTAAGGTCTGTACAGCATAAAAGACCCCGGCATCCGATCCGCCAGTAATTTCAATCTTCCTCCTGTCCACCTTCAAATAATATCCTTCACGTTGCAGTGAAGTGTCAATTGCCAGGGATATGCCATTCCTTTTCCTGCCTGCATTTACAGGTCGCTTAATTCCAAACTGTTCTGCTGCAAGCAGGGCTTTTTCCTCAAGCTTTACAGGACAAAATATCCCTGTATTTTCTGTGATCGTGAAAAGACCTGGAAAATAATTGATCTGTACAGGCTGGGGAATTAAGGTGTATGATGTATCAGTAACTTTGTTTTCCTCATTAGTACCCGGTTTGCAACTGTATATAACAATCAGTACAAAAGCTGAAAGTAAAAGAACAGAGATACGTTTCATTTACTATTCATTAATTATCAGAGATATAAATTCCTGCATTAATGGCACTACACTATGTAAGGAGGCCTCATCTCTCTTGTGTAAAGCCTATTGGCTTCCTCATCACCAACACACTGGCCCGATGAAGGATCCCATTTTAACTTCCGGCCCGTGCGAATGGCAATATCACCCATATGACTGATGGTATCAGAAATAATAGCTTCGTCGAGCGGACTGAGCGGCTGTTCTTTCCCCTGTATTGCGGCAATGAAGCGTTTACCCATGGTATTGTTCTCGCTTTGTATCCAGCCGTCCTTACTCTTAGGAAAATTATTCAGCTTCGCGTCGATCTCAGGAATATTCGATTCGGCTGTTGACCTGCTGAGAGATATCCAGCCTTTTGTACCATAGAATGTAGTCCCGTCAGCCTCCTTGATACGGCGATGATCGAGCATATTGCATTTCTGAGCGTAATCCTCGCTCACAAAATGCACTAAAAGTCCGTTATCGTACCGGCAGGTGACGTCCCAGTTAAGAATGGTGTTGTACAGGCCCCCTTCAGGCCATTTGGAACCGGTGCCTTCGCAGATGTATCTGCCGCTTACCTTATCCTTCAATATCCATACAAGGATATCGAGAGGATGTGCACCCCAGCCGCCCAGGAAACCTATGCTGTAGTCATAGTTGAACCAGGAGCTTATATTTGTGACTCTCTCCGGACAGTAAGGCTTCAAAGGAGCAGGCCCGGTCCACCGGTCAAAGTCAAAATCCTCAGGCACCGGAGCTTCATTGCAAACCGGTGAGGCCACACCCGGATCCCATGGTGACCATACATCCACTCGTTCTACCTCACCTATTGCTCCTTCGCGTATAAGGTTAAGGCCAAGCTGCATGTGATCGTATGAACGCTGCTGTGTCCCATAGTGGAAGACAAGGTTATTCTCCTTCATGATATTTACAAGAAGCTTATTCTGGTGGATACACAGTCCAAGAGGCTTGGCAACCATCACGTGCTTTCCGGCACGCGCGGCCTTAATGGCTGCAGGAACATGCCAGTGGTCGGGAGTGGTGATATGCACTGCGTCAATGTCCTTCCTTTCAAGAAGCTCATCCATGTCAAGGTATGCCTTGCAAATGCCGTCTTTGGATTCATACTGCTTATAGAATGCATTGATCTTTTCTGCGGTTTTATCCCTGCGGCTGCGGTATGTGTCACATGCGGCAACATTAAGTGCCTCCTTCAAAGGCAGAAAATATCCGTACAACTCCCCGCTTCCCCTGTCGCCAACACCGACATGCGCCACGGATATCCTGTCATTTGCACCTTTAATCCTTGAACACGAAGTTATAATCACCGGCATGAGTGCAGCACCTGCAACACCCTTTGCAGACAGATTCACAAAATCTCTTCTCGATATATCTTTTTTATTTTCTGATTTTTTCATGGTGCTTCAGCTTATATTTCAGTTTGCACCAAGTTTTTTAAGAAAATCAAAGCTTTTCAGCACTGCTTCTTCCCCTGCGATCTCGAGTGTCGAATAACCGTCGAAGCCGGCTTTTTCAAGGGCTTTGTAAATAGCCTCGATGCCGATAACACCATCACCAAGCGCTGTGAGCGACATACCGCAGCCAAATTCTTTACCCCTTTTCGCTATCATATCGGCAGGAAGATCCTTCCAGTGAACATGTTCGATAAGCTTGCCGTATTTCTCAATCATCTCGAGAGGTTCGCCACCACCTAGCCATAGGTTACCGGTATCGAGATTGATGCCAAGAGCTTTGGAATTGCAGCGGTCGAGCACCTCGCCCATAAGCTTGACGGAATCGGTGATGTGGCCATGAGGCTCAAGAAGGATCTTAACCCCATAATCCTCTGCAAATCTCAGCGGTTCATAAAGCTTTTCTGCAATTGAGAATACTGCTTCGGCTGTAGTAAGCTTCTTCCCGAAAGGAGTCTTGGGCTCGCCGTCGGCGGTGATCACATGCTTCACCCCTATTGCTCCGGCCATCTTAACCGCCTTTATGATCTGAGAAGTGCCATAACGAGCAGGAGATGCAGGATCTAGAAGGTTGGCATGGGCGCAGATACATGACAGATCGAGTCCGCGCTGATCGAACATTCTTTTAATGTCGAACGGATTCGCATCAAGACTTGCAAGTGCCGTGAAACCATATTCAACGCCCAGGCAGGCGCCATCGGTATTGTCGGTGAGGTCAGCAGCGCTGAAACCCCATTTTTTAATCTGGTCCAGCTGATTCTCCAGCAGGCTGAACGGGTTGATCAGTGCAAAACATCCTACTTTGATTGCCATTTTTTTAAGGGTTTTATTTCAGGTTATTAATATTTCCGGTGATATTTTGCTGCAAACCAGTTTAATCTGGAAGCATTAAAGTCACCTGGTGAACAACTATTCAGCCAATATAAGATTTTTCAGCTAAAAATAAAACTGATATGGGCAGTTGGGAAGGAATAAAAGTGACTAACGGCAGGGAAAGACTCGTTATACGAAGATTTCAGGCGCCAGAAATCATTCCGGGCCAGGTAGGAACCTTAAGTTATTCTAAGTCTTGCTGTATCTTTGGACTACTATTATCCGGAATAATGAAAAAATATATTCTTTACATTCTTGTCTCTGTTCTTTTTATTGAAAGCACAGTTAATGCCCAACAGAAGCAAAAAAACAATTTTGAAGACTGGTCTGGTAAACCGGCAGTCGTAACTCCAGGAATGAAAGGGAAAGCTCCTTCTGATGCAATTGTGCTTCTCAGCAAAAATAACCTGGATCAGTGGAAAAGCATAAAAGTAGAAGAGAATCCTGCTCCATGGAAGGTGACTGCCGGAAAATTCACCATTGTACCCGGCACCGGTGATATCATCACCAGAAAAAATTTCGGCGACTGCCAGTTGCATATCGAATGGAGAATCCCTGCAAAAGAACATCAGGAAAATCTTAACTGGGGCAATACAGGCGTTTATCTTATGGGACTTTACGAGGTTCAGATATATTCATCCTATAATGACGAACATCCCATCTACTTTAACGGACAGGCAGGAAGCATCTACAAACAATACAAACCTTTGGTAAATGCCTGCCGGCCTGCTGGAAAATGGCAAAGTTTTGATATAGTATTCACTTCTCCCCGCTTTAATTCCGACCAGACACTGAATTCCCCGGCTACATTAACCGTATTTCATAATGGAGTACTTATACAGAATCATGTAACACTTAAAGGAGCCACTTCTCATGAAGATTACACGGAATATAAAGCTCATCCTGAAAAACTTCCTCTGCTCCTCCAGGAACATGGAAGCAGGGTAAGTTACAGAAATATCTGGATCAGGGAATTATAATTCTTCAGCGTTTAGTTGTCAGGATCTCAACTTTCTGCATCACAAAACCATAATGAGTTCCGGGAGGATTGATACCGATCTTCATCCCGTTCCAGTCTGTCGCATAATTACCGGAATAGAGCAACCATGCTGTTTTACCATTATTGCTGATGAATTTAGACGGGAAATTTACAAAATAAGCCTGTTCACCGAAGTTTCTCATGTAGGTGACAAGTTTCCATTCACCTGTCAGAGAACCCGATTCAAGGATATATGTGTTCATCTGAGCACAGGTATTACCGCCATCGGTCACACACATTAAATACTTCTTCAGTGCGGGAAAATATGTCGCTGTTACACAACCCATATTATTATCCCATTCCAGGACCGGCCGAATCTTACTGAAATCATTTGTCCATATATCATTACCCTTTTTGTCCTTACCTGCATAGAATTCATATTTCGAAGCATCATTCATGTTTTCAATTCCGGGGACAACTCGTAAAAGATAAATCTGGTCGCCATTGATCCAGCTCGTATTCCAGAATCGCGGATTCTTATCATTCAGATCAGCTCCATGTGCCACAAGGTATGCTTTACCATCAGGGGAATGCTCCATATTTTGCCCGAAATCAACAAAGTGAGGAGATCCTATTTTAACGGGATATCCTCCAAGTCCGTGCTCATTAAATAGTGGTTTATTAGGAGTATGCGGAGTTTCTGTCCAGGTCTTCCCATAGTCGGTTGAATATCTGAAACCTAAAAATGGCCCAAGATGAGGCCAGTTAACCATCTGGTCGCCATAAGGTGTTATTCCGTATGGTGAAAGGCAATATGTGCCGTAATACCAGATACCATTATAAATCAGGCTTCCACAAGGGTATCTCCCACCATAAGGATAAGGATCAGCCTGGCTCAGACCCAGAACCTCAACTCTCAGGTCAAGGGGATCTGATCCGCTTATCACAGCCTGACCGGTTGTAGCTTTTCTGATCGGATTACCTTCGTTATTTATAGTCCCGTTATTGGAAAATCCGCTTGACCAGGAATTAACACCATTAGTGGTCCCGTCTGTCCAGGGCGAATATAAATTATCATCAGCTGCCCATGATGGATACCATGTATCTCCATAATGAAAACCGCTCTTAACACCCAGAAATTTTATTCCGTTAAACTCGTCCGATTGTCTGAAAGGAGAGCCTTCCTGAGGTTCAGACTTCCATATAAAAGGTTCGAAATTAAGGATTTCCGGCTTGATTGAATTCTGAGCGGCTACAAAATTATTAATAAGTAACATTATGACGACCGGGAACTTGTAAACAGACTTTTTCATATTCATGGAATTAAATAATTATTTCAGTTTAGGTCCTGATCTTCCAGTTCCCAGTTGTTGTTATAAAATCCTGCATATTTTATTCCTTTAATGCCCTCTTTTAACATATCCGAAGAAAAGATAATAAAATCGGGGAAACCGCTGCCTCCTGTAAAATACTGGTTTGCATCAGCTGCATGCATTCCGGGTAACCCTGTCCCTGCTATGGCAGCAACAGATGCAACCTTGCTGTCTTTACGCGGATAAACAATATAAGCACCAAGATTGTCTCCCATAATCTGTTCCTTACCATAACTCATCCTGCCTCTGTTGACCTGTACAGGGCAGTCAGACAATAGCTTCGACCAGGCACTGTTAGTATTGGCATTACCGTAAATTATAACACCGCGATCGGGAAAGTCTGAAGGGTTGAAATTTTTATCAGCCTTCATATCCACTGATCCGTTTGCCCGGTAATACCACATTTCGGCATCATATCTCGCTTTTGCCATCGACCATTCATTCTCCTCCTTTGTTCCGGTGGTGCCATAAACAAAAACCATCCTTTTATTAAAAGCTTCTTTTATAGTACCATTACGGACATTCCCTTTATGTTCCGGGTCAGGTTCATTTCCCATCGACCAGTGATCATCCCTTGAAATAATTACATAACCTGAAGATGGTTTTCTGAATTTCAGTACATCATTATCAAGCTTAATTGTAACAGAATCTCCCTTTAAATCCAATATCTGAAGTTTCAGAACAGAAATGTTCTCAGTTTCTCCCGATAAAATACCATGTGCTTTATCCCGGTTTATTTTTACCTGGCTGTATTTCAGGGTTTCTCTTTGCTGCAATACAGAAACCCAGCGGCAATCTGAAGAGACTGCAGGGTTGGCAGTTATGAAGTCTATTTTGTTTACTGAACTGTCGGGAGCAATAGCATGCCATCTGAAGTAATCAAACAACGGCTGCCAGTCGACACTTTCGTTACTCCACCAGTGACTTCCTCCGGGATATTCATAATAGCTGAAATCGCTATGGAATTTTCCGAGAACCTGGCGCATCTGTCTGGCATATTCTACCGAAACGGTCCTGTCATTATCGCCATGTAAGACATAAACTCCTGCAGCACCATAATTTCCTGCAAGTTCAAGAACATTACTTCCATTGCTTGCCCGGTAAAGGTTCTTCTCATTGTTATTATCTCCGGGCTCTGAAATTTTTCCATCAGCAGATCCATAACCGATAAGTGTGGGATAACCTGCACACGGTGCTATAGCAGCCCATTTTCCAGGGTAGGTAGCACCCAGGTACCATGTACCATGACCTCCCATTGAATGACCGGTAAGATATATTCTGGAAGGATCGGGAGTGAATTGTTTAACGGCAATACCAAGAACTTCCAAGGCATCCAGCCGGCCCCAGTCTTCCCAGTTAAAACCGCGTGGACGGCGGTTTGTAGGTGCCACAAGTACACCCCAATCTTTAGGTTTGTATGCTCTTGCCTGACCTATGGCCTCTACTCCGGCGCCGTGCACCGACAGGAAAAGAGCCCTGCTGGTATTTCCATTCTTAATCTGAGGATTTACAGCAAAATACTGTACACTTCCGTCAATATCGCTTATAAATGTGCAGTTGTAAGGTTCTCCTGCATTTAACGATTCGACTTTTATTGTTGATTTTGTGATAGCCTTATTTCCGGATAACAATATTAGTTCACAATCTGCAGTTCTCTTCTCCTTAATACCTGATCCGTTGAATCTGAAGGCTACCTTCCTGCTGCTGTAGGGAGGAATATCCGGTACATCAACCATGATCTCTTTTCCTTCCAGATCCGATCGGAGTTTCAGGCTGCTTAATGCCCGGGGTGTGGTATTAATTATAACCACTCCCCCCAGTAATGATTCATTATTCTGATCTGGCACTATATGTGGTAATGTGGCGTCATCAGTGCTTATTGAAACCGGTGATGCAGGGAAAACGATCCTGGCCTTCACTCCCTGCTGCATTAAAGACGAAGTACGGATATAGATCCCGTTCAGTCCCCTTTTCAACCTGACAGGGATATTCAAGTAGCTGTGTCCATATGGATCACCGGCATGAGGTTCCCCGTTAAGATAAAACATGGCATTCCCGGTCATATTTATTATGGCCCCCTGCTCCTTTGCTGAATTGTAAGTCAGGTAGATATACCCATTAGATGCATTCCGGCCGGTGAATCTCCCGGAGGTATCGGCTTTTATTTCCTGCCAGGTCATATCGTGTCCGCTGTTATCGGTAAAAAGAACCTGCCCTGGTTTGGGAGTTTTATATCCGGGAGAAAAATAACGGACTGCAAACTGGTCGGTATATACAGCCTGACGTCCATACTGGTGACAGTTCCCGACTGCCAAACCTTCACGGAACAGAAATTGATCCTGTGCGTTTGCTTTGCAAAACAACAATAGCAATATCTGAAAACAAAATGCCCGTTTTATCATTGATAAAATTATTTGGTCATAAAATTATTTAAGTTGTGAATAATACCTAACACCTTCAACGCATTACTGTATTCCCGGAATTCTATCTTCTCCCCTGATATAACGACCTACCTGCAGCAATGTTTCCACATCTATATCCCTTAACCGTCCTTCATAGTCGGGCCCGACATCAATTGAAAAAATATTACCGTATTTAACTGCACCCAGGTAGTCCTGATAAATCTTTTCAGCCGGAAGGCAAAGATTGTCATGTTCCGGCAATGAATAGAACCACATTGCTCCTCCTTTATGTTCAGGAAGGATAGGGTAAGTGAATTCAGCTGCAAGATATCCCTTATAACTTGCTTCTGCTCCTTTGTTGTATACAGAGGCAGTTGTATCATTGACCGGTCCCGGCCTTCCCATTTCTCTCAGACATAATCTTCCGGCCGGTTCACCATGATTGAATCCCACAAAGCAATTCGGCTGAAATTTATGCACCCAGTCAACTGTCTCTTTATGGCTCAGTCCTCCATCTCCTACTGCATGATCCATCCAGAAAAATTCAAGCGGCCCGTAATTGGTGCATAGCTCCTGCAACTGGGCTTTCTTCATTTCAGGATTTATGCCTGATCCTGCACTATAACCTTTCCCGTCAACTGCACCCGGCCAGTTCCAGTCACCTTCCGAAAAATAAAGTGCCAGTTTGATCCCATACTTGTCGCATGATTTCCTGAGCCTGGCCAGGACGTCAATACCCAGCGGGCTGTTTGTTACTTTCTTATCGGTGGTTTTTGTGTCCCACAAACAAAAGCCGTCATGATGCTTCGAAAGAAAGAGGATATACCCCATCCCTGCATCCTTTGCGACCTGCACCATTGATCAGTATCACAGCCTGTTGCTTTAAAATATGAAGCATCCTTGTCAAGGGTTGGCGTCCATTCCTGTCCTGAAAAGGTGCTGAACGACCAGCAGATGAACATCCCGAATTTCATGTCCTTTATTTGTTGTGCCCGGATCTGATCATCAATTTTAATACGGTAATCTGCTTTTTTTTCACGGCAGCCAGCCAAAAAAAGCATAAAACTTAATCCGAATAGAATGATTCCGTTTTTTAACATAGTAATATTTATTATTTTAGTTTCGACTTATTGATTCAGCCTTCCCGATAGTCTTTACTTCAATTTTCAGCTTTGAAGAACCTTCTTAGTGAATCCGGCATCGATCATGATCCTGTTTTTACCCTTGACCAGAGCAGGAATTTTCCAGGGATTAAGGATCTCAATCAGTTTCCAGTTCTTGTCGAAAAGCTGAAGGTTTCCTTTTCCGTCAAGCTTCAGTGTCTGGCCTGGTTGCATTTTTACCGGAATATTCATTGTACTGTAGTTGTTTATTTCAATGGTTATACCTTCGACAGGAGAAACTGCATCCTGCTCTCCGGTAAGAGTTATCAGGAACATAAGAGGTTGCGCTTCATAAGGATTTGCGAAATCGAAGATGCTGTGAACAGGTTCTCCCGGCTGTCTTATCTTCTGGTCATGTTCATACCTTTCTATATTATAAGGATAGAGATCCCATTTGTTCTCACCAGACTGTTCCAGATGAAACTCCATTCTGATATCCTGCATCTTTTTCTTCTGTTCAGGAGTAAAAGCTCCTGCCATCCTTGCAGTTTCCCATATCCTGATTGCATCGAAGATCTGGTCGCTTTGTCCGTTTGTCTCAACATTTCTCAGGCTGACATTAAATGCGAAACCGGCATCAAATCCTGCTGCTCTTGCAAGAAGCCATTCGGTATCCTCAATACTTGTCTGTGCGGTCATATTGAACCATCCGAGCATATGAGGCAGAAGATTACGGCTGAAGAAATCCTGGTTCATAAGCCTGTAGCTTGTCTGGCTTTCACGGAATCCTGCATACCATGGTTCCCCCCAGTTATACCGTGTATTTATGTGCCAGTTAAAATGTCCGGGATTGCTGGCATCGTTTATCACTTTCCCTTTAATCTCAGGATTAAGATGATCGTACCATATCTTTGTAAACATGTTCCTTGCATATTGGCCCATTCCAGTAGACCAGACCCCCTCAAGTCCGTCAAAGGAAGTCTGAAGAAGGCCTGTTTCATTGAAGAGTTTCGCGATATTCACTGCAATTTCTTCTGAAAGAGAGGCATCGCTGAGGAAAACCTTGTAAGGATGATCGATCAGCTTACCGATTTTTTCTCCTTTATTGTGTCGCAACCGCTTTTGTCCCGAATGCTCCCCTTGCGCATCCCAGAAGCATCCATGGAGCACTCTCTGACACCTCCCTGTACCTGATGATCTCATCTCCTGTTACAACTGAATGAAGAGTATTGTTACCCATCTGGTTGAAGAAGTCAGGTGATTCAATCCCGATCTCTTCGGTGGTAGCATCTATTGAGTTTGTAAGAACACTTTCGCCCACCTTCGCCAGCCGTTTATCTGGTATTGGTGTTACATACGGATCATTTGTGGTTATGAAATTTGAAAGAGTATGGACTCCCAGCCTGACATCCTGTGCCTTGGCCCTTTCAACACATCTTTTCATACTTGTCCAATTGTCAGGAAATGTTTTTTCATCGAGCTTAAAATGACCCCAGGTGTCGAAAGGTCCCCCATGATACAGATACTTTAGTCCGGCTTTTTTAGTGAGTTCAATGGCTTTATCGAGATTTTCTTCCCCGAAATCAATAATCAGATAGGAAGCTGTTGCTGACCTTGCTGTTTTTCCCCATTCTCCATCTATTACAGGATGAGGCAGGCCCTCAGCCAGTTCTATTTCGCCGATAGTTTTCAGAGTTTGATCCGCAGGGCAACCGAATAATGCAATTTTCGATCCTTTCACACCACCATCATTAAAAGCCGGTGCAATATACTTCTCATGCCCCCAGTTGCTGATTTCCCTGTCTTTTAATCTGTTCCGGCAATAAGCCTGGACAACACTTCCGTTCTCAATTGCTTTGGCTGTCTGACCTCTGTAAAGCTTTTGCTTCTTCCATTCTTCACCAATATCGACAGGATTACTATCGAAAATATTGAAAGAGGGTTCAATGTCATTCTCCTCCGTTGGATATCCTCCGAGTGTTTTGACATTAAGTGCCTGGATCCCCAGTGCAAATTCGCTATTGCGGACCACACCCACACATTCACCGATTGTTTCACTGATCGTTGTTGAATATGGCCCCCAGATAACAAGTTCGACCTTTTCAAAAGGCCTGATATCAGTAAGTTCAAAGGTCAGATACCCGGGTCTGGCAACTACAAGGATCCTGGCAGAAATCTTATTTTTTTCATACGTAAGTGTCAGCTCACTGCCTTTGTTTTTCAATAGTGCCGGATTTTCAATCTCTCCGTTGCAACGGATGCTTAGAAGTGGAACAATGCTACCGGCAGGAAGATATTCTTTATTATTAGTTACATCATACAGGCTTGTGACAAATCCTTTATCGTTAACACTCATTTTAAGACCGGATGTGGTCCATGCAATGTCCCCGGCAGCACTCAGGAATGAAACTAAACTGAAAAGCAAAAGAATCGTTACTTTCTTCATATCATTCTGTTTTATGACATTATAAATTATCACATTAATTTTTACATCAGCGTTTTCCAGGTATTGGTATGGTAAAGCTACCTGAATCTGACTCCCCATTCGACCTCCCCGTTTTCAGCCTTGATAATTTCAAGTAACACGAGTCCGTTCATTTCATCCAATACCCTGACTGAAGCCTTTGCTCCCCTGACTATAACTTTCACCGGCTTCAATCCGTTAAGGGCAATTGTGATCCTGTAAACTTCTCCACCAACTACTTTTGATATACCTGACAGTTCTTTCTTTGAAGTATTCCATGACGGATATCGGGTCATATCAATATATCCCTGCATAATATGGCGGTTGGTCGAGAGGAACTGAGGATTCTTCTCTGCTTCATGGATACTGATCATTCTTGTTTCGCCTCTTCTCAGATCCTGACTGAGGGTCGCATCTCCCCTTAATTTGCCGATAAGTTTATCATTCCAGAAGTCGTAGAGGTAATATTCCTTTCCGGGATCAAGCGCCAGTCCGCCTTCGTTGAGGGATTTGCTCAGACAGACCTCAATGTGATCCAGGTGGGGCTTCAGGGAATCCAGATTAGGATTGTATAGAGTGAGCTGGTGCCACCCGGGATTCACCTCAAAATCAAAAATCCTAGGAACTCTGACTCCAGGATTGAATGCATCAATAGGACGACTGCTTTTGGGTACAGCATGATAGGGAAAGGTGCGGCTCATAATAAAGAGCTGTTCAGGTGACAGCTGGTAGAAACCACGGGCCATCAGGAATCTTCCGCTGACTACATAGGCCATTGTCATCAGTGTTTTCAGCCCGTCATTGTTGAACAAGGGTCTTGCCTTCAATGGGTCCTTTGCATCCAGGTCATAACTTACAATAACCCTGTTCTTGTACCATCTCAATCCGCACCGAGTTACCATTTCAGGTGTGAAAATGTCATTATCACCCCATATTCTTTGCGATGCCGTTAATCCGGAGGCTATATCGGTACCTCTTCCAAGCATTCTTTCATCGATATAGGCATCACTGTCAAGCCCCTCCGATGCCAGCCTGAAGATCGTACGGTAAGCTTTTGCCGTTGTAGTATACCTGTCGTCGAAGCCACCTGCAAAAGCCCATCCTGTTGCTTCAGGGTAGTCGTACATTATACCCTTGATACCTGCATCCCTGAGGTTGGCATAAACCTTTTTCATATGGTTTACAAAAACAGTATCGGTAAAGTCATAACCGAACATATCATTTTCTGACCACCATTGCCTGAAATAACCTTCCAGCTCGCTTCCGTATTCGCTGTTATGCTTCAGTCTGTCAGTATGATCGGGAGAAAGCTTATAAGGATCATTGAACAACATATAATCAGGATGTAGTCTTACGAAATCCTCCGACCTCCTGTTAGTCTGGAAATAAGTCATAGGTATGCCTCCCCTTTTTATGATCTCATTGCACCAGCTTTTTGTTGTCATATAAGGTTCAACATAGTTAGCACCATCAGCTGATCCCTTATCTCCCCACATAGCCCAGTGCTTGTCGTCCCACCAGCCCTGCTGGTTATCAGGACCATATGCATCCGGAACAAGCCGGATGGCCACTCTTGAATATTTGGTAAAGCCACTCTCTATTGCATTGACCATCTCATCAACAGCACCCTTTGTATCATTAAATTTCGGCCTTTCAGGATCCTTTGCATAGACGCTCGCATACCAGAGGCACTCGGTCGGGAAATCGTAATAATTAAGCTTTATATTCTGTGCATCTCTCACCGCAAGCCCATATTTTTCCAGTGCCTCGAACGGATTGGAGTTGTTGACGCAGAAGTAAAATCTGTCTTTTGCGGTATACGATGTTCCGGGATCAACAAGTCTTCCCACCGGATCTTCACCCCATATCTGGAGAGTAATTTTTTCACCTGATTTCCTGAACATGCAAAACTTCTCAAAATCATCATAGGTAAGTCCTCCCGCAACAATTATATTGGGATCTTTAAGATCACCGCACCGGATCATCATATTATTGAAGCAAAGAAGGTTTGATGTATCTTTGGCATATGTTCTGTTTCCGCCTGAATTCCCGTTAAGGACAATGAAATCCCTGATCACCTGCATTCCGGAAAGAACGCTGTCTGACTTTAAAGGATACCATGTTGTGAGAGTGAATGGTTTTTCAGTGTCATTGATGATCCCCATTCTGAAAGAAACAAAATCCTTATTATCGTAAAGGGATGCTTCCCATATTACGTCTGAATAGTTATCATATCTGGCGGTCACAATAAGGGATTTGCCTTCGCCAAAAATATCCCTGATATCCTTTTGGATCCATTCAATTCCCGTGGCATACTCTTTTGAACGCAGACCCTCGGCCTGAAACCATGCTGATCTGACAGGCACAGTATTTTTTACTTTATCCCTGATCTCATAAAAGCCACTTTTCAGATTAAAGAACAGCGAAACCAGGCTGTTCTCAATGGTTACAATCCTGTCCATGACAGTAACCGTGGTCTGTGTTGGCTTAATGTTATCCTGCGCATTTATTCCAACATTAACGGATAACATCAGACCGATCGTAATTGCACTTACTATCTTATTCCTGTACATTGTCAACTGTTAAAATGATAATTGTTTTATTAAATTATTTCAAAAAGTGAGAGTAAAATTTCCCGTTAACTGATCTCCGGGTTTTAATGGTTTATCCATAAGCTGTGCATGCCCGCGGAAGAACCTCTCAGCTCCCATATTGCTGTATGATGCTATAAGAAGCTTTGTTTTCTGATCCTCTTTCCAGCATCTTATACTTTGAGAACCGTCCGAAACAACATTGACACTTGTAAAAGCATCTGATAAAGAGGCATGTACTATATTCATTTTTGTTGATCTGAAATCATTCGTACCATATATATTCTGATCAAATGCCCATGCCTGTAATGGCTTTGCTGATGGTCCTGCAGGTCCTGAAAGCGGATTGCCGTTGGATGCGTCTGCTTCACCCTTCAGCCTGCCTATATGATCATCCGGATAATAATTCCATTGTCCGTAACGCTCCCATTCCAACCTGTTAAAGTTATTTTGAAAATAAAATACAAGGCCTGTCTGCCGCGGATTTATTTCCTTCAGGAGTTCATATTTGTAACTTACCTGCAGTTCTCCATCGAAAATGATATATTCTGTATAGCCTCTGGCTTCATCAGTGATATCATAAATCCTGTGCACAAGCTTCCCATCACCGGATGATGTCTCGGTTCTTTGAATGACCCTGTTCCTGCAAACCTGAGTAAAAGCCTGAATGTCGGTATTATCTCCTGTCATTTGTGTCCCTTTTCCTTCCCCGTTCAGCGGCAGGATCATCAGCTTTGCATCACCTGTTATTATGGTACTGCCCTCACTCCTGAATTCTTTAAGAAGTCCGCTGCTCCTGTCGATTATTAAAGTTATTCCTCCGGAAGTAAAGCTGATCTCAGTTTCATTTTCTGCTTTCAGGATCCGTTGAGTTTTATTTTCAGTGTTTTTACTTTCAGTGAGTTTACTTTTTGGAAGAAGTGTGAATTCATACTGATCGATCATTACCCCCCGGGGATCTGCAACTTCAACATAAAGCTTTTCAGCAGCAGGAACTTTTACAGGAATAGTAACGGTTTCTCCTGGCATGGCTTTCCCGGTAAAACTGCCTTTTTGTTCACCCGCTTTCCAGAAGAACCTGCATTCTGAAAGATCAGAAAACTGCATCCGGTTCTCAATCTCTAATTCCAGTATTCCGGATGCATTATCTCTGATGCCTCTCTGTTTTATCTTAACGGGTGAATAGACTTTCTTCACATGCCAGTATTCAGGCTTCGGTCTTCTCCATCCATCAACCGGACCCCATGTTCCATAGCCTACAGCTTTGCCGTCAGGGAGGAAGAATGAATCATCGATGGCAGCCCAGAGAGCACCACCAAGGACTCCTCCGGAATAATACATTTTTTCCCACATACGTTCAAATCCAAGTCCCCAGGCATCGCGGATACCAGGATCAGTAACGAGCTCAAACCTGTTATATGCATTAAGGTGGCAATATTCATCGAATACTATCGGACGCTTATGATTATTATATTTTGCAGGTCCGTCAGGTCCGGGGTAATGATGATTATCTATTTCGAGCTCATTGTTATCCGCACCCGGGCCCCATTGGCTGAAGTTCCTGGGCCGCGTGGGATCAATGGCCTTTATAAGTCCGGCTGCCAGGGTGAAATAATCATAATTTCCTGATTCGTTGGCAAGTGACCACATGAGTACCGACGGGTGTGACCTGAATGCGTTGACCATTTCAAGCTCCGGCTGAATTAATGCTTCATACCTGCGGCTTTCGGGGACTTTAGTTTCGTGAGCCCAGCAGAAAGGTCCTTCCACCTCGACAAACATTCCCAGCCGGTCGCAGGCTTCAAGCAGTTCCGGAGCAGGAGGATAATGTGAAGTCCGTATATAATTTATATTGGCATCCCGGAATACTCTGATATCCTCTTCCCACTGACCCGGTGAAAGTGAACGTCCCCGGAGAGGCATAACCTCATGCCTGCATACCCCTCTGAGCTTTACCGGCCTGTTATTTACAAATACCTGGTTGCCTCTGATCTCAGTCTGTTTAAATCCGAATACGCGCTCAGTTACCTCAATAATCCTCCCATCCGAAACAAGGGACAAACGTAACGAATACAGGTTCGGATGTTCAGGATCCCACTTCTCAGGCTTCCGGATATTAAAAGAGAATTTATTCAGTAAAAGGGAATTTGCCTTTAAAGGTCCGTTTATTTTTCTTCTTTCCGCGATTACAGGTTTATCTTCCCGGTCCTTAATCAATTCAAAAACCAGTTCTGCGTCAGCATCCTTTTCGGATTCATTTGCCAGTTCAACCTCTGCAGTCATTAAGGCATCGGAATAAGAGTTGTCAAATGTGGTAGAAACGTGGAACATTGAGCAATTTATTACCGGGAGGCAAAGGAGATAAATTTTTCTGGTAATCCCGCCCAGTGGATGGACTGCATACCGCGTTCCGCTTGAGAGGGAATCAGCAATGCTCTCGCTCCTGACTTTTATAAGGATAGTATTTGTTTTACCTTTCAGCAGGAAAGATGTAATATCAGTTTCAAAGGGTGTAAAACCTCCGAGATGTCCGCCCGCCTTGCGACCATTGATAAAAATTTCACATTCACTGTAAACTGCATCGCATCTCAGTTTTATTCTACGATCCTTCCACGAACCCGGTATATCAAATTTCTTAGTGTAGGAAGCATATGATCCGGGTGTCACTTTAAATCCCTGCATTACCCATTGCCCGGGTACTTCAATGCTTTCTGGTTCTGCTTTGTCAGCATCGTCTGAGCTGTTCCTGAAAAGCCATGTCCCGTTCAGACTAAGAATACATTCCGGATTTTTACTTACCGGTATTGGAGAAAGCCGGGGCAAATTATAGCCCATCTGATTTACAACCAGTCTTACCGAATCTGTTTTCTGTGCGCCTGCTAACTTAATTATAAGGAGAAAGCATCCAAATAGTATCAGTCTTGCATACATCCTTTTCAATTTAATATTCACATTGACGATTCGATTTATCATTCTTCCATGTTCATTTAAAAATGTCAGCCTATCATCTCAAAATGAAACTTAAGGTTAAATCGAAGATTACCAGATAACTTTAAGTGTTACAAATCCGTTTGCGGGTACTGTAACACCTCCGGAGACTTCCGTACTGCCTGCCTCTTCAGCTTTGTCACATAAAAATACTTTTGCCGGTTTCAAACCTGGCCATTTGAGATTAAGCACTTCATCGCCGGAGGATAGTGATCTGACCCTGACAATCATTGAACTCCCATTTTCAGAAGATTTAAGAATATTCACGAAAAGACTGTTGTTATCAATGGAAAGCAGAGGTTTTTCCATTGGATTTTTATCACACAATACAGGTACAAGTGGTTGCATCTGTTCAAGTCCGAATCTGTTTGCTTCAGCAGCATTGTATGCACCGTGAGGCTTTATCATGTAACGGAATGTAACGGGGCCTTCCTGGGTCTGTGGTGTGTTTGTATACCAGTGATTATTCATGACCCATGAATAGATCAGGGAACTCTGTTGGAGTTTTGAAGGCCAGATATCTCCTTTTCCGTCCCACCCGGCAGTATTGTTTGCTGTAATGCTTCCGCTTTCGATCAGGGCTGCATCTGGAGAGCACCATGTGATACCGGTATCATCGTTCGAAATATCCACCCAATGCTGGTGGGGCATCCATGCCCTGTTGGCAGCAGGCCACTGGTCCTCCTCCAGATGCATTACGTTCCATGGTATATCTATTCTGGTTGTGCTCCCGGGTACATTGAATCCGAATCCGAAATGAACGCCATCTTTATCCATCACAGGCAGTTTATCGACAGTATTTGAGAACTCCACCCATGGTTGTTCATGAACAAGTCTTATTCTCCTTGTAACGGAACGGCATCCATCGGCTTCAGAAATTATCTCCACCTCAACCAGCAGGGGGCCCGATTCCCTGATAGCTATAACGGCATTCCTGTCGGAAGTGGCATTGCCGGATCCTTTTGCAGGCTGATACCAGAAGGTATTGATCCCGCCGCTTTTGGTCTTATCGGCAAAATTTTTCCCGGTTGACAATTCAATCAGGTTTACCACATTTCCTGTTCTGTCCAGTTCCACTTTCAGAATACCGTTCTCAAGGAGGTTGCCACTGAACCGGCAACTGCTTTCGAGAGAACATTTTCCCGGCACAACCCGGTAGTGCCGTGAACCCATTGCCGGGACATCCGATGCCAGAAAAACAAGCTCACCTGTAGAAAGTCGCTGTGAAAGAACTTCATTTCCGGAATCATCAATTACCCTGTCACCTTTCTGGCTTTCAAGCTTGCTTAGCCTTACCAGCCCTCCGTGATTCCAGGAATGGGTGTTTATCACTGCCACACCGCCGTTTGAAGGACCTTCTGCAGGGCCAAGGGCTCCCTTTAGAAATATCTGTTGCAGGGGCCAGGGCACTATTAAACATTTTGATGCTCCGCTCCTCTGCTTCCCTGAAATATTTCTGTTTTGAGCTCCATGTGGCGTCAAAGAAAAACGGATCGGACGGATTCTCTGAAGCGTATGTATGTTCCGAACTAAGGATCACATATCTCCATGCTTCATCGAACTCATGTCTTGGGGCAGGCTTTCCGGGTCGCAGAAGGGTCCAAACCGTCTCAGCCTGGAAAAGGCGTTCCTTAGCATTCCTGTTCATCCTGTTCTCTCTGGCGGCAACCCCCATGTTGTCGGTCCAGTATTCGGTATAATCACCTTTTACAACAGGAAGCTTATCTCCATACATCTTTTCAAATGTCTCCATAATCTGATGACCGCCTGAAATGACAAGCTTCGGATAAGCATATTCTTCATTCCATGATCTGACTGCCTCAGGCAGATCGGCATCCTGAAGGGAATTGTCCCACATTGCCCAGGTCACCACATAAATATCATATGGGTGATTTTCCTTTTCCAGCTTTGGCAGTACCGAGAAGAGGTGTTTATCAAGAAAGTGTTCGCGTGGATTGTTTGTCTTTACGACCCTAGGGATCTTTGCCGTATCCTGTTGCCCGAACCATGGTCTTCCTGTGAGTCCTCCCTTGGCGAGCCCGACTGCATAGCCGCCCGGCTGCAGGAACAATACCTTTGATCTGCCATCCTGGGCCACCCACCAGAATGGTTTCTGGTTCATCCTGTATGTCATTTCGCTGTTTCCCCTGGCTGTGTTCGGGAACATCATAATATATTTCACTCCCTCGTGAGCCATCACCGGGACCACCCCCCATGACATACCAGGAAGGTCCACCTGGATCAGTACATCATTCGGCTTTCCGGTAAGCTTTTCGATCTCACTCCTGTACCGGAACAACTGGAAAAGTTCCTCCTCATTACAAATGCTGGTGTTCACATGAACGTATGATGCGTCAAGGCAGAGATATCCCTTTTTCACTGCTTCCAGAAGGGCTGCATTTTTTTCGGGAACAGCCTTACTGATATATCTCTCCACTGGCCACATCACTTCCGGATTCCAGACGTAACGGGATCCTTCCGGGTAATCCTTTGTCTGTTCAGCAAGTCTGATCCCTTCGTCGATATTTCTCCTGTGAATGAACTCGACGTTCTCGTGAGTATTGGAATACCCTATGTCGACATGAGAGTGAGGATAGACAAAAACCGTCCAGTGGCGAAGAGCAGGTACAGTAATCCTGCTACTGATCTTTTTACCACCTGCCCTGAGGGTAATGTCAACCTGTGCATCCTCCCTGATTCCTATGCCATCGGGAAGAAGAACAATCAGTGAATCGCCTCCCTGTTCTCCTGCTTCAATTGTTTCCCGGATCCTGTCAGAGGTAATGTCAATCCTGGATTTTCCGGGTATGGTCCCACCTGTAAATTTCAGAATTATTTCACGTCCTGGAGTTCCGTCGGCGCGGTACTTGTAATAAGGTCTGACCTTATATTCTATACCTGCCGGGAAAGATATCTGCTGTGTCATGCCGGGCATTGCCCATAAAATTAAGATAATAAATGTGATAATTTTTTTCATCGAAGTACAATATTGAATGGAGCAAAAGATAAGAAATATTTTCACTGGCAGGTAATCCTGATGAAATACAAAATTTGAGATCAGGATTCTAATTTATCACATCTGTTTAATCAATTGGTATGAATCCCAGAGCAAACTCAGGACTCTAAAAACGGTGCAAGGACCTAGGAATTGACCTTTCCTTCGCGTCCGCCGTCTTTGTCGGCCGTAGGTTGACTTCGACGACCTACGGCCGAAGCTTTACACGTAGGCGGATTAAATGATTGTTTAATATTATCAGCAGTAGCCCTATCTGTAAAACACATATTGGAAGAAATATCGACAAATTCTGTAGGATTATTAAGTGGATTATGTTTCCCATTGATCATTCATGCCGGTGAAATTGCCGGAAAATGATAGATATCCCTCTGGCCTTATTCAATTTTAAACCTTTATTTGCAGATCCTGGATCTGAATGTATTTTACACAAAAAAGAGGATGGCATTCAATGAACTTCTTACCCTGGAAATATTGGATATTGATCTATCTGGAATCGAAATTCAGGGGATATTTTCCGTATTTTTTTACCATATCAATGAGAGCAATAACATTTTCGAGAGGTATATCGTCATGCAGGCTATGGTCGGTGGATAGTACATACCCTCCTCCAGGAGCACCTTTTTTAAGACATTCCAGGGTTTCTCTCATTACATCATCAGGAGTTCCCGTTACCATTGTCGTTTTGTTATTTACGTTACCTATGGGACAGATCCTTCCCATGTATTTCCGCTTTATTTCTTCAAGATCCATTGATGCAGCCTTCTCTACCGGATGATAGGCATCAATACCTGTATTGACCAGATCTTCAATTATTTCCCAGATATTACCGTCATTATGCATGATCACAGGGATGCCAAAAGACTTAAGCCCCCTGACGAGTCTTTCAAACGGATCGATGAAGAATTCCCTGAATTGTTGAGGGGATATGAGAAGGCCGGTTGTTGAACCCCAGTCATCCGATATATGGAAGGCATCCACACCACCTGTTCCGTAAGCAAGGCGTCCGGCCTCAAGAGCCCAGTCGACAAATGCTTCCGCCATTTCGTGGACAAGTCCTGGATCAGTAAAAAGGGATATTGACAGAGTCTCGAAGTCCATCAGGTACCATGTCATCATCGAGAATGGTCCGAGAAGACCAGCGACAATCGCCAGGTCATTATCATTTGCCAAAATTGCGTCGTTTAGCATTATTGTCCTGCCGGGAATATCCACAGGTGGCATCCTGTAAATCTTCCAGTCATCCCGGCTTTTGACAGGCGTATTAATCTGGGCAATTATAGGCCATCCGTTCTTCCTATAGGTGACACCCCATTCGTCCCGGTAAATTTCATCAGGTGCATGTGGTTCATCCTCTATACCACAGAATCCGTTTACAGGTACCCATACGACATCGATGCCCAGTTTTGCTGCCATTTTCGCCTGTGTTGACCCGTCGTAGAGCTCCGTATTATAACCCATTATCTCCTTCTGGTGCTTCCTGCTAAAGAGATATTCCCACACCGGGACCCGATCGGGTGTCCCTCCTCTGATTGCGGTTAAAAAACGCTCACGTGAATTCATACTTAACTTATTTTAAAACTTACCCGTTCTCAAACTTTCTCGCAGGGTAAAGAGTTGATTTAATCATTTCCAAAAAGAGTGAAAGCTTTAATTTTCCTTTCTTTCATCATATAATAATTGATTTTAATGGTATGATGCCTGCCTGTCGGCAGACAGGGAACCCACATGTCACTGATTATTATAATAATGTGTTTGTGTATTCAATACATGTGGGTTTCATGAAGCATTGTTTATAAGAAGCTGTAGATTTCTATCTGGGCCATCTGTCTTTGAGCTCAATTAGTTTTGGAAATGTGTTATGCGGTTCAGTCTGGTACCAGTATGCAACCGATGCAACATCGTCGGCAAGAGGTCTGTATCCTCCTGGTTTTCCGTTATACCAGCCTAAAGCCTGTATAGTAATTCTCAGATCCCTGATGAAGAAGACAGGATCCATTATATGCCACCTGTAAAGGCTCCATTTCCTCGGGCCGCCATCTTCTACCTTTGAGTTATCGAGAGTGTTACCGGCATATGCTGTGGTATAGACTTCAGGAAAACCATAGGTGCCTCCGAAATAATCTTCGGTGCCTGTTCCGCAAATCGTGGGGAATTTCTTATCCCCGTCAATAAAGAATTTCACCTCTCCTTCCCCGAACCATCCGGAGTGCAGCTGTGTCCAGGAAATAAAAGTACCTACATATTTCCCCTGCCCCTTTACGTTATCGAGGATAGTAAAATCAGGATCAGAAGGATCAACGACGGCTTTTCTCCACTGGGCATGAAAATAAGCAGCGTTTTTGGGTATTTCGCTCTTTACCCAGGTGATCTGGTATGTCATCAGCCCCAGATCTTTGTTATTTTCATTAGTGAATGTTATGCGTACATGTTTGCGGAATGGCATCGGCCAGTAACAGTTGAGTGATGAGGAAGGATTAACTATCACGGCAAGTGAGTTTACCCGGGCGAACGCATCATGTCCCACGGCAAAAAAATCAGTCATAGGAACCTCAATTGAAGGTTCTTTTTCATCATCCCAGTAAAAACGCAGTATACAGCCCCGTCCGTTGCCAGAAAAATTCGTTTCAGTTGCCATCCAGATATGCTGGATCATACCCGGACCCTCAACATCCATTATTGTAACGGCTTCACCTGCCTTAGGTTTAATAAATGGCCTTACTTTCCATCCCTGTCCGAGATGAACGGCACTTCCGGAAAATGCGAGATCA
This sequence comes from uncultured Bacteroidales bacterium, assembly GCA_963700275.1. Lineage (GTDB taxonomy): Bacteria > Bacteroidota > Bacteroidia > Bacteroidales > VadinHA17 > LD21. The sequence continues at coordinate 73,368 of CAVOWZ010000021.1, forward strand.
GGATTGGAAGGGTCGGGAATTGCCATTCCACCTGATCCCCTTTCCCCGGATGGATTTTCAGGAGAAACCATCCGGGTTTCTGCATTCATTAAATATGGTAAGCTGCCAAGTCCGAAATTCAGTGAGGACAGATCTGGTGATTGTGCTTGTAGTTCATTGAACATCAGGACTGCAAGAGATAAACAAAAAAAGATCTTTTTCATATTGTCATTTTTAAGTTAATATAATTGTTCCTAATTCTCCTGCGCCCATTTCCTGAACATCCTTATTGCTTTTGCCAGGGTACCTGCCGATCCTTTGAAATCGCCTGAACCGTTTGGCTTCCCGTCAACCTGGTACCATTCATAGAATCCCTTGTTGACAATAACCCTGCTTATCATCGGGCGAACCTCCTCATAAGCTTCCTGCACAAAACCGTTAAGGATCAGCTGCTGTATCATCCTGGCTCCGAACCATGTCCAGTCTCCACCGTTCTGATAGACATAAGGCTTGCCCATTCCTCCGTGGAAGAACTTATCGGGATATACGGGATACAGAGTAAGTCCGATGCTCGGGGCGCCCGAGAGCCTTACATTTTCCAGCATGATGTTGTTCGATATCTTTATCTGCCGCCTGTTGAGAAGTCCCGCTTCAATGGCAACAGCTGTTCCTCCGTGATAATAAACCTCCGATTCGTCAAAGCCTTCCGGAATGGGCGATCTGCCGAGGTATATATGCGGAATGAATTTCTGGTTCCCTTCATCCCACAGGTGCTTCATTGTACGTTCCGCGATCTCATCTGCAAGCTTGTTCCAATCCGTTGCGCCTGAAGGATCCATTTCCGCTATGTCCCTGAGAGCGATTATGAACATGGCATTGTCGTATACATCGATTGCAGGTGTAGTGGTGGAATCAATGTCAACTACATTATCTGTATTGGGCTGAACATCTCCCCAGTCGGCTGTCATAGCTCCCCAGAGCAGCCCGTATTCGGAGCTGTAACGTTCTTGCCTGAGATAATCTATCATAAGCTTCATCCTCTCAAGTACTGTTTTTCCGCCGACATTTTCGGAAAGTATCGATTTATCGCCGGTTACCCTTATGTATTTTGCTACGGTTTGTATAAGAGATGTCTCCTGGTCTGTCTCGACTGTATTCTTAAAACCGACATGTGCCGTATCGATATCCGAAAGGTAAACGTTAGGGTCTCCCCAGTTGAAATCCTTCTTCACAACATAACCATCGATCATTTCATTATTATGGCTGCTGAAGTGCGAAGAACACCAGGATTGCACCCCTCACTTCGGAATGATCCACCTCTTCGAGAGCTATCTCTATGAAGGTATTGAGATCGCGGGCCCACACCTGCGAATAGCCGCTTCCTGCATTGAATCCTTTCTTCAGCAGGGCACGTGCCATTGAATCAACAATTTGAAGAGAACTGTCAGCCAGTATCTCCGATGCCAGTTTTTTTCCCGTCTTCCTTTGACCGGAACATCCTGTCAGCATTATTACTGACACAAACAAAACGATAATATTTTTCATCGGTATATAATTTAATTTTAAAGGCCGGATGGAACCACACTTGATTGACTTCGTCGAGCTCCCCCGCAGAAGCGGGGTCGGTTGAAAACGAATTATTTTCATACTTGTTTGTGATGGAATCAATCATGTGGGATTCAAATAATGATTTTCAAACAGCCTATATCCCTCCTCTTTCCTATCTCATAGCCGTCAAGGTACACTCTTAAACCTTTTCCGATGCCATATTTTTCTCCCGTCCTGTCCCAGACTATAGTTATCAGCTTCCCGTGATAAAGCACATTTCCCAGGCAGAAATATTCCCAATTATCAGAGGGAATAAGAGGACTTATCTCCAGGATGTTGTCTGCACGCGGCCGAATCCCCGCAAGCCCTGTTATAACAAGATCGCAGAAAGTTGAGTGGTTGTAATCCTTGCCGCGCGGAGGTGTTCCCTCCGTCGGAATCCATTCTCCGGTAAACGGGTTGAGGCTCTCGTCGATCCAGGAAACTATGCTGCCGTCAGCTCTTCCTTTGGAATGGCTTTTTGCATAGGTTCTCAGCAGTTTATAATAGTCGTTCCTGTCTACAAAATCCTGATCATAGTTGTTCAGGAGATTAGCCATAGCGCTAAGTGTCATGGATGTGGTGAAGGGCCAGCTTGCACCGCACCACATGCATCCAGAGTTATTTACATAGAAATTGGGGTGATTTCGTTCAGGTACGGTTGGTCCTGCCGGAGCAGCAAAATATGATGAGTCGGTGAGATATCTCCATGCCTTTTCATAACCTTTTCCGGCTTCAGGCAGGTTAAAATACCAGGGAACATAGCCAAACAACTCCTTTACCCTGACAAGTCTGCCGGGTTCACAAAGCTCAGCAGCATCATTCATGTACTGATCAGTGCGAACATCCTTATGCCTCAGAGTCTTGAAAAAACAATCATTCGGATCCCACAGATTTTCCTGAACCAGTTTTCTTAGCTCTGCTGCTTCATCGAAATACTTTTTTGCAGTTTCTTTTCTTCCTGCAAGTGCTGCGATATTACCGACTGCCATGGCGCCGGAATAGATATAGCTGTTTATCATCGGCCTTATCCCGTTGCCTCCTATCGAAAATTCTCCTCCTTCCCATGAGTCTATCTGCCAGTAAAGTCCATTGGAAAGCTTCCTGCTTTTCTGCCAATCGTTGCCTCCAGCTCTGTCTTTTCTCCAGTTATCATGGTTGCTTATCAGGCTGTCGAGCAAACCTGTCACAAAGTCTCTGTCGCCGTTAACAAGAAATCTTGCATATATGCCGTCTGTAATCCAGTTGCTGTACACCTTTGTTACACCACCGGGATCTCCGCCTTTTCCGAAATAGAACCTGGCATAGTCATCCAGGTATGTATTGTTGTGTATCCACCTGCCTTCATAGAAATGATGGCCGGCCGGGCAGTTAATAGTGTTATGCTTTTTGCTCCAGCTTACCTGTGGAAGGAATTCTGTGATGACAAATCCGTCGGGCGTGTTTTTGATATGCTTGCGGTAAGTCCACCACCTGAAATAATAGGCTTTTTCAATATCCATGTCGGGGCATTCAAACAATGGCACATTTTTACCCATCCATTCAGCTGTAACAGCATTCGGGATGTGATTGACAACACTCTCGGTGTCGTTTGCATTGAATTCATTGACAAAAGCTTCCAATATCCCGGCGCCCGGCAGATCCCGTTCCAGGCGGACATCTCTGCAACATGGAAAAATTGTAACAAATATTACAATTCCGGTGTACGATAAGAAGCGTTTCAGGTTATTCATAATCCATGTACAACAACATCCTGATGAGCCGTACATGCTGAAAGGTTGGCTTTGCCCAGACCTCCGCAGCCAATCAGCCCGAGATTGATCTTATCGGATGGCGCTATAGCTGTTTTCAAATGAAAGGAAGGTGCATTTATCAAAACCGGTGCGCCCGCTGCCGCCAGTGATGCGGTTTTTACAAACTGGCGTCTTGTAAAAGTTGATCTTTTCATTGTATGGTAATTTTTATTGTTAAGTATTACAGTATGCCCTCCCAGGGCGCCCGTGAAATCTCATTTGCCGAAGCTGAACAAAGGGGTGAGCTCTGAATTGAAAGCATCCCACCTGGTTTCTGAGACTTCGGCCGATGGTGTTGGTCCCTTGTGTACAATGAGTCTGAACCGGAGTATTAGAGGTTCATCCTTTTTAACCGGATACCGTGTGTTATGAGATGGGAAAACAGGCTGTATCCATGAAAGATCGGGATACTCCTGCCATGGCCCGGGATATTCGGGATTTTCCATGTGCTGAAGGATCATTATGCCAGATGCCTCGTTGCTGCCTCTGAAGATGCCGCTGAAATCAGCCCACGATCTGCGAGGCTCTGCTCCCTGATCATCGGAGAAATATGTAATCTTCTGCATCATGGGTGTCTGCATCCTGGCGTTAAATGAACCATAGCTGTTGGTGCCGCGGGTTGCAATCGTGATGCTGTCTTTTAGTGCCTCCAGCCTTATCGTAACATCAATCGCCCTTGAGTCCTTTGCAGCATGGTAAACCCTGATCACTGCAGTCTCTCTAACGATCGCGATGCTGTCCTCCCACATCCAGAGGTTTTCGGCAGAAAGCTGGGCAAAGACCGGTCCGTTGAATGTTTCTACCCTGCCTGTGGGACGTGCAAATATCCTCTGAAGTGCATAAATATCGCCTCTTTGAGGTCCCCATTCTACCTCCGGCCACGCCCAGAAGATCCCCCTGTGATGAGGATGCCCGCCGTCGGGCCAGTCCCTTGTAAGCATCTCACCATCAAGACCATACAAAGGATGAATATAATCACTGCGCGGCACTGCATATATGCTTGTCGTGTGAACAGCTTTTTTATCCGCATCCGGATTCTCCTTCAGGTACTCCTCAAGGTAAACTCCCGTAACCTGGTCAAACCGAATCTCAGCCGTATCATTATCTGGACGCACGACACCATCCTCATATACGGTATTGTAATTGTACTTCAGTATTTGACAGTTGTTTTCCATAAACAGAAACTGGCCCGAAGCCTCGTCGAAGAAAACACCCATACTGTCGGAACGCTTTACCGGAATTTCAACAAGCTCAAAACTTCCAGTGGCATCTTCAGGGAAAATGACTGTTAGCTTTTTACCATCCGAATCGGGCTGTACCGAAATCATCTCTCCCAGTTTGCCCGACAGCGCCAGTCTGTTGCCGGCAGCCGGCTCTACGAGTCTTGCACCGTTGTTCGCATCAATGTTTACAGGTGAACCCGATCTGATGAAGATATCATGTTCTTCTTCAATTTTAACCCTTGTCTGGGCGCAGGACAACAATAGCAGTGCGACCGGTATAATGTAATAACAGGTTTTCATCTTTATAGCCGTTTAATAAAAGATATAAAATATATTTACGTACTTTTTGATACTCATTGACCCTCATGAAGGATACTACTTTTTCCAGGAGGATGGTCTTACAAGCATTATTCAGGTATTTCCCCGGTTTCTTCATGTTCATTACCATTAAAGTCCTTTCAGTTTAACTCTTTGAGCAGAAACTTATCACCCGGTAATGAATCCTCCTTTTGCAATCCCTTTAAATGCATTCACAATTGAATCTTCCCGGGATCTTCCGAAACTGCGTATATCAATTTTTCTTCCTGAGCCATCCTATATCCTTCAATGCTTCTATGCTTGATTCACTGAACCGGCCATTAATATCAGGACCAGCATTAAGCAGGAAATTTGCATTCCTGCTGTTCGCATTATTAATAAGAGGAACGACTTCTGATGCTTTTTTTGTCTTTGTCCCCTTGCTCCAGAACCATGAGTCCTCAAGTGTCCAGCATGTTTCACCGGGTGTTGTGTTGCTCTCCTGGAACTCCCTCATTTCGGTAACGGCAATGTCGGCATAGGGTGTCCCTTTCTTAGCCCAGTCCCACCAGTTAGCACTTACCAGAACACGTTTATGCATTCCATCATAAAACTTTATTGCCTCTTCTGCAGGCAATATTTCAGGATCAAGGCCATCATTCCATACATAAAATATATCAGGATATTTTACAAGCAATTCAGCGATCTGTGCTTTCTGGAATTCAATCTGTTCCTGCATGCTGTGGGTCGATGGATCGCATTCGGGAGGCAGAACCTTGTACTTTCCCGGATCGCCGAATCCCGGATTGCGCCAGCAATAATATATACCGGCTTTCAATCCCCGGTTTTTGAATGATTTTATAAACTGGCCAACAAGGTATTTCTTGTACGGACAATCGGGATGCATCACATCATAGGTGGTGTATTTGCTGTCCCACAGGCAAAAGCCTGATACATGCTTGACTGTCAGAACACCATATTTCATTCCGGCAGATACAGCAGCATCGGCCCAGGCGTCGGTATCAATGGATTCAACACCGGGATTGAAGTCGGCAGGACTGTGATAACCGGCAACCCATTGCACGTTCTTGTACGTTTCCATGTTGTAATGGATGAACATTCCGGATTTCAGCTTCAGAAAATCAGATTTTAATTTCTCTGTCTTCTTCCGGTTACCGGAGTCTTTTTTCTGACATGTGGCTGCCTGAAAAGGCGCAAACATGGAAAATGCCAGAACAAGGATGATCAGGGTCATTGTTTTCATGTGAAAATAATATTATTATGTTATTGAAAATTAAGTAGTTCACATGGAACCTTCATGATTGACAATTATTTGCATAATCGTTTGTGCTTTTGGATCATGAAGGTTTCATATGATAATGGTTTTATTATATTGCTGTGAAATAAGTTGTTCGTATGAAACTTCAATTCGTCAAAGCCTTCGGGAATGGGCGATCTGCCGAGGTATTTTTATTTGACCGGATAAATATGGACTGATTCAAGGCTGGACGTTTCCTGATCACCCTCTGCCAAAGAAACATTGACAGTATGTTTTCCTGACTTTTTGAATTCCAGTATCCCCATCGGATAATCGCGGTACTTTTCGGTTGCCGCCTGCTGGTTCTGAACCACTATGCCTTCATCGGTGGAGACATTCCATACCAGCCGACCTTTGCCTTTATAGCGGAGATCCAGATAATAGTATCCAGGCTGTAAAACATCAAGGATCCAGCTTGCCGAGCTTCCCTCAGCCCATTTGCTGATCTGGGTCACATGCTTCCATTCACCAAACTTCTCCATCCAGCTGATTGCTTTGGATTCGGCTCCTTTTACATCGGCAAAAACGGTGAGCAAACGAGTACCAGTATTGGGTGACAAGCCGAGAGCCGGATCAATATCTGCCGGTTCCGGAACGTTTCTGAAGGTGATTTCAATAACGGATGCGGGTACATCACCGGGTTTAAAAGGGACATGGAAGATCGTCCAGCCATTTCTATTCTCAAATGAGATTTTTTTTCCTTTTGTTTCTTTTAACAACCGGGCTGAGACAATTTCCTTTTTCAGGCCGGGCAGATACATTTTGCCATCCTGAGGCCATTCAAAAACGGTCAGGAACATCGATTTGTCTTTGCAGGTAATATCTCCCCAGGGCATGGCGTGTCCCCACGGAGAAGCCCCGGCTGCATAAACAACCTGTGGATATTTCTGAATCCACTTTCCGGCATCGCGAAGAAACTGTGCACCTGTTTCGGGAATCTGTCCCTGACCGTTCGGACCAACATTAAACAGGTATGTCCCACCACGGGCTACTGTTGAAATCAGCCGGTCAAGTATCTCCTTCGGGCTCTTGAAATTATTGTCATACCAGGCATACGACCACGAATCGTTATTGGTGTCGCAGGTTTCCCAGAATCCCGGAATGTTTACCGGAGGAACTTCCATATCGCCTTTGCTGTCATAATCACCCATTCCATGACCGACTCGGCTGCAAAGCATGGCATTAGGCTGTAACTCGCGAACCACTTTCACCAGTTCTACAACCAGCTCCTTTTTTATGTTGCCTGGGGTATCAAACCAGATAAAATCAAGAGGACCATAGTTGGTGCATAATTCTTTCACCTGAGGTAGACATTTCCGGTAGAAATAATCTTCAAAGCTTACAGGAGTACCGTCAGCATTATGTTTTGGACCACCTGATCCTCCGGGAGCTGTCCAATCCTGGTTATGCGAGTAATAAAAACCGAATCCTAATCCCATTTCGCGGCAGGCTGCTGACAATTCTTTCATCGGGTCGCGCGCAAATGGAGTAGCATCAACAATGTTGAATGAATCGGCTTTGGAATGGAACATGGCAAATCCTTCGTGGTGCTTGCTTGTAATAATGATGTATTTCATACCCGCATCTCTGGCCAACCGGGCAATAGCTTTGGCATCAAACTCCGACGGATTAAAGTCTTTGGCTACTGATTTGTAAGCATAAACCGGAATGCCTGCCATGGCCGGATTCATTATCCATTCTCCGATCCCGTAATAAGTTTTTCCCTGCCATTTTCCTCCCAGATGCGAAAAAAGTCCCCAGTGGATAAACATGCCAAAGTTACCTTCATCAAACAGTTTACCGCGCCCGGCCTTCAAGGCATCTACCGGATCACCGGTTTCTCCCTTCATTTCATTCATCTGGCCCCGGGATTGAAGTCCTGCCAGGAGGATAATCAATATTACAATAATTCTGTTTCTGATTTTCATTTAATACTTATATCAATTAATGTCCTTTGAATTTAATTTCTACTTATCAATTCACCCAATCTGATCAGGCTGTCCCGGTCTGAATTCCTGTAGGTTCCGGTTCTGTCCGGAGCAGTGGATAAAAGAATATTACTCCCTCCACGCTCATAGGATTGTCGTATATATCTGAACAGGCTGTCTACCGGGTAGAAATTACTCTGAGGATATGTGAACCAGACCGATCCCTCCATCAGACCATTGCCGAGAGTAATGGAATCATTCCTCTGTGAAGTGATCTCATACTCAAAAGGAAGATAGTACTCTTTCCCATCAACAACACGGACCGGATCATGGCCCGTTGGCGGAGGAATACGTTCTTCGCCGTTGAGTATATCGGTCGGAAAGTAATTTATTTTACTGCCATCCTGCATGAAATACAATTTACAATAATCTAACTTTAAAATTAAGGGATAAAAACTAAAGAAAGATAGAAAAAGGGTAATAATTATTCTTTATTTGTGCTGTAAAGGGGGAACTTTTATCTCACAAAAGGATTAATTTAGCAAATTATTAACTACTCCGGTACATTCTTTTTGTTGAATTTTTGATAAACAAATATTATCAACTCATGAAAGATTTTCGAAATGTATTTATCAAACAGATTATTATGATTATGCTGTTTGCACTCGGCGTTACTTTATATTCCCAGCAATCCCCGATAACATTTGGAAAAACCGTGATCCTGAAGGACGTTACACCGGCCATATCAGGTAAGAGTGTTCCGTTGAAATGGATTAATGTCAATACCGCTGAGGATACATGGAAATTAAATAAGAAAACTCTGATCTGCCTGGGGCAGCCCATTGGTGTTATGCGTTCCGAAAATCAATATGAAAATTTTATTCTCCACATTGAATGGATGCACACCCAACCAGGCGGCAACTCGGGTGTATTTGTCTGGTCCGATGCCAATCCTCCTGAAAAATCACGACTTCCCAATGGAGTGGAAGTTCAGATGCTCGAACTTGACTGGGTAAAAATAAATACAAAGGATGGGGTAGAACCGCCGATAGCATATGTCCATGGCGAGCTTTTTGGTGTCGGGGGTGTAAAAACAACTCCGGATAATCCGAGGGGAACAAGAAGCAAGTCAGTTGAGAACAGGTGCAAAGGCAAAGGTGAATGGAATGTTTATGATGTTATCTGTGTTGACGGCGTCATTAAGCTTTCAGTAAACGGCAAATTTGTCAACGGGATAAGTCAGTCAACACAGAAAAAGGGATATATCTGCCTTGAATCCGAAGGTGCCGAGATTCATTTCCGTAATATTAAAATAACCGAACTTCCGGCGGGTGTAACGGCAGATGACCAAACCGCACCGATCATCTCCGGAAACATAAATCTGAAATAACACAAGAACGAGTCCGTTCGCGCTTCTCGGGATTTGGCTTCGCCGAGCTCGCCTTCGGCTCGGTTCGTCACTTTGTTCCTCAACTTCGGACTTCGGACTTCCGACTTCCGACTTCAGACTTCCGACTTCCGACTTCGGACTTCCGTCTTCCCGCCGTTAATCCCGCCATCCGTTAACTGAAACCCGCAAACGGTTGAATTGGGCTTTTCATGTATTACGATATGTCATACTTTCGATGTGAAGATTGAAAAACAAACTTCGCAAATGGAAAAGAATTCGGACAGACAAACAGTAAAAGAAATTTTAAAACCAACATTAATCAATTTAGCCATGAAAAGGATGATTTTATTCGCAATGCTTTTTTTAGCGATCAGCGCTGTTTCTTTTGGAAAGAAGGTCGTAGCTGAAGGAAAAACTTACTCGACTCTGGGAGATTACAAGGTTCAGACCACAGACAATCCTATCCAGATGAAAGGAGAAGATTGTAAAGCTTATGTCATCAGTTATGAAAACACCCCGATGGAAGTGACCGTGATTGTATGTAAGGAAAAGAACTGTAGAAAGTATGTTGTATTATCTGACAAGCTTTCAGTTCAGTATGTATGCAATCCAAATTACTTCGGAGTGGAAAGACTTGACAAATCCCTTGAGAAAGAAGGTTACAAGACCGATGATGCAGGACTTAACAGGGTTGAATATTTTCATCAGAAGGTTCTCGGCCCCGGACAGATGCCGGAACTGGATGCAACCCGCACAATTGCTGCATTTTTCCCCTTCCTTCTTAACTCAGATGAAAGCATGATTGCAGAAAAGAAGTAAACTCTTCTTCAGGCTGTTCAGCCTATGTTTCAGGTTTTGAATCAAAAGGGGCCGTAAATGGCCCCTTTTTCATTTTTCTAAGTACAAGCAATAAGTAAGAATTATAAAGCCTGCTCCGCACCGATCATCTCCGGAAACATAAATCTGAAATAACACAAGAACGAGTCCGTTCGCGCTTCTCGGGATTTGGCTTCGCCGAGCTCGCCTTCGGCCCGATTCGTCACTTCGTTCCTCAACTTCGGACTTCGGACTTCCGACTTCCGACTTCGGACTTCCGTCTTCCCGCCATTAATCCCGCCATCCGTTAACTGAAACCCGCAAACGGTTGAATTGGGCTTTTCATGTATTACGATATGTCATACTTTCGATGTGAAGATTGAAAAACAAACTTCGCAAATGGAAAAGAATTCGGACAGACAAACAGTAAAAGAAATTTTAAAACCAACATTAATCAATTTAGCCATGAAAAGGATGATTTTATTCGCAATGCTTTTTTTAGCGATCAGCGCTGTTTCTTTTGGAAAGAAGGTCGTAGCTGAAGGAAAAACTTACTCGACTCTGGGAGATTACAAGGTTCAGACCACAGACAATCCTATCCAGATGAAAGGAGAAGATTGTAAAGCTTATGTCATCAGTTATGAAAACACCCCGATGGAAGTGACCGTGATTGTATGTAAGGAAAAGAACTGTAGAAAGTATGTTGTATTATCTGACAAGCTTTCAGTTCAGTATGTATGCAATCCAAATTACTTCGGAGTGGAAAGACTTGACAAATCCCTTGAGAAAGAAGGTTACAAGACCGATGATGCAGGACTTAACAGGGTTGAATATTTTCATCAGAAGGTTCTCGGCCCCGGACAGATGCCGGAACTGGATGCAACCCGCACAATTGCTGCATTTTTCCCCTTCCTTCTTAACTCAGATGAAAGCATGATTGCAGAAAAGAAGTAAACTCTTCTTCAGGCTGTTCAGCCTATGTTTCAGGTTTTGAATCAAAAGGGGCCGTTACAGGCCCCTTTTTCATTTCTGCTTGCGATTATTCTCTCAACCTATTCCTGCTAACCGGCAGGATCATCCTTTAAATCTTGACATATGTGCGAGGAAGAGATCCTTCCTGTTTCGTGAGACAGGGATCTGTGCACCATCATGCATTTCAATATATCCTCCCTCCTTCCGGACATATTTCCTGACATATTTCAGGTTTATGAGGAAAGAATTATGGGGACGGAAAAAATAACGTTCATCGAGAATATCCTGGAATTCCTTCAGATGCTTAGAAACAAGTATTTTCCTGTTCCCTGTAAGAAAAAACCAGGAATAACTCCTGTCTGCCTCAATCCGGAGGATATCTTTAGGATTCAGGTACTCCATCCCATCTGCTGTCGGAATTGCCAGCCTTGACGGCGACCCTGTCCTCAGGTTCTCCATAAGGGCCTTCAGGTTCTCATTATTGTGAGTCCTGTTTTCTGAACGCTTGTCAACAACCTTTCGTACCGATTCAATGAATTCCTTAATATTGATTGGCTTAAGGATATAATCAACAGCGCTGAATTTTATTGCATTAATAGCATAATGATTGAAGGCAGTTATAAAAACAACATCGAAATCCTTGTCAGGGAAATGACCAAGAAGGTCAAACCCTGTACCATTAGGCATTTCAACATCCAGGAAGACCAGGTCGGGTTTCTTTTCCTTAATTACACTTATTCCTTCAGGCACATCATTTGCTTTGCCTGTAACTTCCAGTTCAGGACAATATTCCCCGATAATTGAAAAGATAAAATCGACTGCATTTGGTTCATCATCAACGATGACTGCCTTAAGTTTTTTGATCATGTCATTATGGGTATATGGATCTCGACACGGGTACCGTCTGATTCTCCTTTTTCATTTTTTAAATCCGTATAAACCGTATGTAAGCTGGTCCCGTAAAGTGAGTTTACAAGATCTAGCCTTGACGAGACGATCCGAGTACCAAGTGAGTTATGATTTGTATCCTTCATTTTCTTTTTTTCCTGTGCAGCCTGTCGCCCTATACCATTATCCTCAATTGTACAGACTATATGATCCTCTTCAAGCTTCATATCAATTTTAACAACCCCTTTTTCATCCTTCGGCATAAGTCCGTGGCAGATCGAATTCTCGACATAAGGCTGAATAAGCATTGTCGGTACTTTATACAATAGAGGATCTATTTCTTCATCAACTGTAATTTCGTAATTGAATTTGTCCTTGAACCGCAGGCGCTCCAGATCAAGATAAAGCGTCAGTGCATCAAGTTCATCCCTGAGCGGTATGGATGTTTTGGTAGAATTATCCAGTATCTTCCGCATCAGGCTTGAAAATTTCGTCAGATATGTATTTGTCGCCAGCTTGTCGTTCTGGTACATGTAGTACTGGATTGAATTGAGGGTATTGAATATGAAATGAGGATTCATCTGCTGCCTCAGGTTTGCCTGTGTCAGTTCAGATATCTTATGATTCATCTCAGTTATGCGCTGCCTGTCCTTAAGTCTGTATCCCCTCAGGATCAGATAGCCGATGGCAATTGTCAGCAGAACCAATCCGCCAAAACCGACATTAAGGATACGATTATTCTTAAGTCTCAGGGAAAGCAGATCAACCTCCTTATTGTAAGTATCCACTTCATACCGTATCCTGGCTTCAGTTATACCTCTTACAGTTTCGGTTTTAATCCAGTCGTCGCTGAATTTCTTGAAGAGAACATAATTCATGTAGGCATTTGAAGTATCTCCCCTGCTAAGGTACATATTGCTCATATCCATATAGATCCACTGCAGGTTATACCAGTCGTTTACCGTTTCTGCCTGTTCGATGGCTTTCCTGTAATAACTGATCGCTTTATTATGATTACCCAGATCGCGGTTTATTGTCCCCAGATTTCCCAGAGAATTGGCTGATGAAGAGTGTTGTTTTGAAGGAAGGCTGTAATTGAGAGATTTGTTATAGTAAAACATTGCAGAATCAAACATCTTTTCGAGGTAGAAGTTCCATCCGAGCTGCGCAGATGAAAATGCTGTAAAAACAGTGTCTTTTTTTATCAGCGACATATTCAAGCACTTTTTGAGGAGCGAGTCGGCTTTTCGGGTATTCCTCATTTTTTCCAGAAATAAACTGCCATTACTGCACCAGGCATCCATGGCATACCTTAATGCATTTTCTGAAATTGCAGCTTCTGCCTGCAACCCGTAATATTGGCTCTCCCCTTTAATATCACCTACTGTTCTCATTACCTTTGCCTGTCCTGAATAGCAGACAGGAATAATTCCTTTAAGTTTCTTTTCTTTTGCGAGGTTGATACATTTTGCGTAAGAATCAACACTTTCTGAAAATGAACCGGTATGGTGATAATATTTTCCCAGGAAAATAAGCGCTTTTGCCTGAGAAAGATGATCTTTCACATTCCCCGCTTTTTCAATGCATTTTCTTGCTTCCTGTTCCGAAGTATTGAAGTCGTTGAGAATGAAATAGTACTCAGCCTTAAGAAGATGAAGAAGGGGTGGATAATCAATTTTATTTTTATCGCACAGTAATGTTGCAGAGTCGATATATGTTTCTGCTTTTTCAGAAACAAGGACACCTTTGGAAGATTCTTTAAAAAACATGAAACCTTCCCTTATCAGGCTGTTGATCCTTGCAGTATCTTCAGAAGAAACAGAGCTCCTTTTAATTGTCTGAACTCCGGTTCTTGAAAATACCGGGGAGTATGCCGGAAATGCACATGTGACTACACCTGCAAACAATAATACCCGGTATATCGCTTTCATATTCAAACCATCAGTTAATTAGCACTATACAAAATTACACAATAACAAAAACCTAAGTTCAATTTCTGGTTTAATTCCGGTCAGGTAAACTATTTTGTTAAAAATACCAAATAACCACCTGAAAGTTCATTCTCAGTTTACGGATTGCAGATATGAGTTTACAATTTGCAATTCCTAAATTCCGAACATCATAAAATGACCTAATGCAACTTTATACCTTTCTGCCTTTGTGCCCTTGCGCCTTTGTGCCTTTGTGCCTTTGTGCCTCTGCGCCTTTCACCCTTTCGGCACTACGTTTCACTAAAGACTAATTATTCAGGCTATTGCAATAATTTACAAGTTTGATAACATGTTCGTTCCTGTCAATTTTGATCCGGTTCTTTTTGATAAAATCCCTGAGCTGGTCTGATTTTTCGGGGAACAGGCCAAGAAACTGCTTTTCATTAATGAAGCTGACCATCCCGTCATCCTTCCTTATCCAGTATTTTGGCTCTATTTTGACTATATAATCTGATGGCAGGGGCAGATTATAACGTCCGCCGGAGAGATCAACACTGCTAAGGTAAGTACTTGCCGCCAGCTGGGATGTACCTCCATATCCGACAGGTTTACCTGCAGGCAGGACCTCACCTTTATACTGAAGCAGGAGAGCAGGTTCCGTTCCGATCAGTACTTCATAGAAAGCGTCGCCTACCGGAACGAATTTCACATCCCGGATTATAACAGTATCCACCATTTCGGGATTGGCGATATCATAGTACTTTCCATCCCTGATGAAAACCATTTTTTCGGTAACTGTATTATAGTTCAGGTTTGGTGTCTGAACCTGGCCGTTCTTCATTATAACCTTTGCCGCTGTGAAGTCCTGAAAATAGTACTGCGGCATCGAGCCTTCACTGGTTGTCTGGCAGATCAATGATGCCGGAATGAGGGCTATTGAAATTGCCAGTATGTATTTTGTATATAACCGGTTTATCATTTTTACTGTTTATTAAGATTATTTCAATCAACATATTCATTAAGCTTCTCCCATTTCACCTTCCATTTATCATTATGCGGAAACTGACCGTAAACGCACATTTTCGCAACAGCGGTCAGCAATCCGCCATTACCAGGAAGGTAAATTGCCAGTCTCGGGTTCTGATAATTATGTCCGTTAAGCAGATACCTGTTTTTGGGAGCCTCCATCATCAGGAAATCTACCGCCTGTTCTCCTCTCCCTATTGCGGCTGCCGACATTGCCAGCATCGGAAAATCCCATCCCCATGTCGATGGCCAGTTCCATTTCTTCATTATGGTATCCAGCGAATGTCCGAGAATTAAATTGTTGACAAGGTCAGTTTCCGGCAGCACGCCCTTCATTCCGGATACAATAGGATGGTCACTCATATACCGTGGATTGGTGTAGGAATCCCTTGTATCCTCTGAACATAGATAAATGCCATCCTGAACTGCAGGTCTGGATATTTTTTCTGCCACATCTTTCCAGAGATCCGGGACTTCAAGTCCAAGTCGTTTCTTCCATTCAATAGCAGTTTTCAGTCCCCAATGCCAATAAACCAGCTCGAAAGCAGGATTTATTGTTGTCTCCTTCCTCAGACTCTCCTGGGCGGGAATAAGGATGGGTCCGAGAATATAACGGTCACCGGCCTCGTCATACCAGGCATATGATGCCATGAATTCAGCTGATTCAAAGACAAGATCCTTATACTTATCCAGAACACTTTCCCTTTCCTGAGAATTCTTATAAAGAAGCTCTGCATAAAATATCGGGTGAGGTTGCTGCCAGATAAGGAAGGTACCCACGCCGCTCGGGCTTTCACGGCCGTCGGGACTTGTCATCTTCGGCCATCTGGCACCTTTATAACCCTGCCTTTGAGCTGTTTCCCGAGCATTGTCGAAAATATTAAAATAATAATTCATCTGCCGGGCAAGGACATCTTCTCTCTGCCACAATGCAAAATGAACCCCGTGCCACCAGTGCATTTCAAGATGGAATTTACCGTACCAGCTGTTGTATGTCAGTCCGGTTTCCGCAGGTGGCAGGGAACCGCTGCACTGTATCTTTGTCAGATATTGTGAGAGGATGACCCTCCTTTCAAGCTCAAAAGCCCTCGGGTCGGTACATTCTGAAAAATCAACTGCACCACCGGAGTTCCAGAATGCTTCCCAGCCACTCCTGCTTTTATCAGCAGTAACCGTGAAATCATCAGGAACCGTATTGATCTCTGTTTTGCTGAAAAGGCAGGAGAATTCAAATGACTATTTCTTCATCAGGTTTGATGTAATAGAGATGCCGTGATGCATCTTCAACGGATCCATTGGCATGCTTTACCTTTACGAAATACCGGTCATTATCCTGTATCCTTTCAAACAGGGTCTCACTGTCATTTGAAGAAAGTACATTAGTGATATGTTCATCCGGGTGATCAAAATCATATCCGGCAGGAAGTGGTATTCCCAGAGGAAAATGAATCTTTACCTTCAGGCGCCCTTTTCGGATGAGTTCAGATTCAATCTTTGCCGATATCTGGTCATTCCCGGGATGACAGACAGTAGTAACCTTAACGGGAACACCTTCAACCGTGAAGCTGCTTGTTATTTCACCTGTCCAGAGATCCAGCTTCTGCAGGTTATCCTTAATATCTTTAATAGTAATTTCTGACCCGTCTTCCTTTAATATTTGCAATCCAATCATCCCCAGATGAATACGATGCGGATTCTCCCTCAGCCAGTTTGTTGCCTTCAATTTCCTTTCCTCATCTCCCTTTCCATATTGCCATAAATAGCTTACCTGCCGGCCATGGACATCATAAGTTCGGTAGTTATCTTCCAGACGTTAATTTTCAGGATTAGCAAATGAATGCCAACCCCAGTTCGACATTGTTCCAAGTGAAATTCCTCTCTCATGAAATTCCGGAAAAGTCTGAAGGCCGGTTACATCAACAGTAAATGTAAACTCCCCGTTTCCTACTGAAAAGGCATTGAGACTGTCAATGACTCTGTTTTCTATATTATGACGTGTTACCAGATCATGCCTGTTAATACCCTGATCAGTCTCACAGGAAAATGAAATTAAAATGATAAAAATTGTTGCTGTTAGCTGAAAAAATATCCTCATTCGCGCAACATATTATTTAGATTAAAGATCTCTGCTGTCAGAAAAAATTAATTAATCACCTGCAATTTACAAAGATTATAGCGGTTTGATACGGCTGTAAATGCTCAAATTTTTGCTTACCCTGCTTACCGTTTGCTTTTTCAGCTAATTTTGGGAATTAAAGCAATACAAAGACTGTGGATACTGACATAACAATTATCGGGGCAGGAGTTATAGGTCTTGCCATCGGGGAAAGGCTCTCTGGAAACTTCAGCAACCTCTTTATAATCGAAAAACATCCAACATTCGGCCAGGAGACAAGCAGCCGTAACAGCGAAGTGATCCATGCAGGAATATATTATCCGCAAGGCTCTCTGAAGGCAACTCTATGTGTGGAAGGTAAGGTTCTTCTTTATGATTATTGCAGGAAGCATGACATACCATTTAATAATTGCGGCAAGCTGATTGTCGCCACAACACCTGAAGAGGTAAAGGTCATTGAAGGCATAAGGGAAACGGCCCGAAAGAATGGCGTCGATCTTGAGACTATGGAGAAGGATGAAATTGCTGCCCTTGAACCGAATATTTTTGCCCTGAAAGCTCTGTATTCCCCTACGACCGGCATTGTTGACACTCATTCGCTCATGAAGCAGTTTGAGACGGTGATCATTAATAACGGCGGACAGATTGCCTATGGCAGCGAAGTAACAGGTATCAAAAAGCTGAGTGACGGTTATGAGATCACAGTACTGGATGCCGATAAACAGCATTTCAGCTTCACGACCGGAATACTGATAAACTCCGCCGGTCTGACCGCCGATAAGATCTCTGAAATGACCGGGATAAAGGATGAAAAGCTGGCTATCCACTTCTGTAAAGGCGAGTATTTCAGGGTGAATCCCCCGAAAAACAGACTTATTAAGAGGCTGATCTATCCTGTACCGCATCAGAATATGGAAGGTATAGGCATACATGTGACAATTGATATGGCAGGTGGAGTAAAGCTGGGTCCCGATGTAACATATCTCAAATCAAATGAATATGATTACCGGGTTACAGCTTCAAAACAGGAAGCGTTCTGGAGATCTGCAAGGAAATTCCTTCCGTTTCTTGAATATGATGATATAGCCACCGAAATGGCCGGGATCAGACCCAAAACCCAGAAAGAGGGTGATCCAATCAGGGATTTTTATATTATGGAAGAGAGCGAAAGAGGCTACAGGGGATTTATCAACCTCGTAGGGATGGAATCGCCGGGACTCACATCCTGCCTTGCAATTGGAAATTATATTCATAATCTTGTAATCAATATCAAATAAAACAATTATTTTTATTCTGGTTTTTTCCATGATAATAAAAAAGGAGGATGAAATGAAATCGTTACACACATACAAACAGCTGCTTTTAATAATATCATTTGCACTTATTACTGCAGCTCTTTCCGGTCAGAATAATAAAACGGGAGATGCTTATGTTCCGGAAGTCGGACAGCAGGGGAAAGACGTGGTATGGGTTCCGACACCCCAGGAGCTTGTCGACACCATGCTTGCAATAGCTAAAGTTACACCTGCTGATTTTCTGATCGACCTGGGTTCCGGTGACGGGAGAACAGTGATCTCAGCGGCAAAAAAAGGTGCCAGGGCGATGGGGATTGAATATAATCCGGACATGGTTAAACTATCCCGGAGAAATGCCGAAAAGGAGGGTGTTAACGGCAAGGCAGAATTCATTGAAGCCGACCTCTATGAAGCTGATCTTTCGAAAGCTACGGTAATAACAATGTTCCTGTTACCTGAAATTAACCTGAAATTAAGACCAAGGATCCTTGAGCTGAAACCGGGTACAAGGATCGTCTCAAACACTTTTACAATGGGTGAATGGGAAGCTGACAGGGAAGTAACAACCGATGATAACTGGAACAGCTGGAATACAGCTCTTTTATGGATTGTCCCTGCTAAAGTTGAAGGAATATGGAAACTGGGAAAGGATGAACTTGTAATAACACAGGATTTCCAGATGATCAGGGGCAAGCTCAATCATAACGGAAAATCATTGACAATAACTGACGGGAGACTCAGTGGTAACGATATAACCTTCAAAGCGGGAGATTATCTTTATACCGGAACTGTCAACGGCAGCAAAATATCGGGAAAAGTCTCAAATTCAGTTCTCGGCAATACAAGCGACTGGG
>CAVOWZ010000022.1:0-72303 GCA_963700275.1 uncultured Bacteroidales bacterium
CTGTACCCGGAGCCGGGATCGAACCGGCACAGCATTGCTGCCACTGGTGTTTGAGACCAGCGCGTCTACCTATTCCGCCATCCGGGCGAGATTAAGACAAAAGATAAAAGTATAAAGAAAAAAGTTAACCATACTAGTTCCTGCCATCTTTTGTCTTTTGACTTTTATCTTTTATCTTCTAAATTCAGGATTTCCACTTTCCTGAACTCCACAGGGTGACTCTCAGCCTGCAGACAAATATATCCTTCCTTCAGCAGCGTTCCGTCAGGAACGGGATAAGTTGCAGGTTTATTCGTTCCTCCTACCTGAGGCTTCATATAGGTCAGTACCGTATCTCCTTCAACAATGTGATGAATGATGCTGTCGCCATAAACGACCAGCTCGGCGGTCACCCAGACATCACCGTGATAAGTCTTCGAAGCTGAATTATTGCAATGATTTGTTATAAGGGTATCATTCATGACTATATGTGTCCCGGGAGTACAAACGTTAAGGGTGGAACGCGGATCAGTTCCGTTCCCGCCCAGAAACTGGGCTTCTATTGAAACCGGGAAATCCTGGTCGAGCAACATCGATTCGGGTGACTGGGAATGCAACATTACTCCGCTGTTACGAAATGCCCATCCCTGACCGCCCGGGACCTGGTCGCCAACAAATCTGTACTCGATCCTCAGCTTATAATTCGAAAATGGTTCCTTGTAGAAAATATGCCCGTATTCAGCATTGAATTTTTCATATTCATCATATCTGACTACCATAACACCATTTTCTACCCTGAAGGTATTATTGTAATTCACATTGAGAGGAGATCCTTTGATCTTTATTGCCCACCCGGTAAGATCTTTGCCATTGAAAAGCTGGATCCATTCCTCTTTTTCGGCTTTATTCGTCCTGGTTCCGCAGGAAACTGCGACCAGTAACATTACCATTAAAATGATAGATTTTCTCATAGATGAATATTTTGTTGATTTATAATGATTTTTTAAAATACGGTGTTTACGGGATCCCGGATTCTCTAAGTCCCTAAGTCACTTGTCACTTAGTCCTTAGTTTCTTAGTCCCTCAGTCTCTTAGTCCCTTCTTTACACCCCCGGGTCCCCCTCGAGGGGGGACAAGTTAGTATCAGTGCCTGTCATCTCCCTGATGGTACTTTCTATTCCTTCGGCATCGTACCCGCACTCCCTGTACAACTCTTCCTGTGTACCTTGCTCGACAAAATAGTCGGGGATCCCCAGGCGTCTTACTTCTGCAATATAATGATTATCACACATAAATTCAATTATGGCGCTTCCGAAACCGCCTTTCAGAATACCATCTTCGACAGTGATTATTTTTTTGAATTTCTTAAAAACCGAATGAAGGGCTTCCATGTCGAGGGGGGATGCAAAACGCATATCCCAGTGGGTGATAAAAATTGATTCCCCGGCCAGTTTCTTTGTCACTTCAGCAACATCATTGCCCGGATGGCCGATGCTTAATACGGCGATATCATCACCTTCACTCAGCAGCCGGGCTTTGCCAACAGGTATCTCCATGAAGGGTTTCTGCCAGTCAGCGATTATGCCTGATCCTCTCGGATAGCGGATGGAGAACGGGCGCCTCGATCTTATCGAGCTGAGAAGTATACATCATATTCCTGAGCTCAACGGCATCCATCGGCGCAGAGACGATAATATTGGGAATCGACCGCATAAAGGCAAGGTCGAAAAAGCCATGATGTGTTGCACCGTCAGATCCTACGAGACCTCCCCGGTCGATGCAGAAAACTACATGAAGATTCTGAAGAGCAACATCATGAATAACCTGATCATAAGCTCTCTGGATAAATGATGAGTAAATGTTGCAGAACGGGATCAATCCCTGGGTGGCAAGGCCTGCAGAAAATGTTACCGCATGCTGCTCGGCAATGCCCACGTCGAAGGTCCTTTCCGGCATCTCCTTCATCATTATGCATAAGGAGCACCCTGAAGGCATGGCAGGAGTAATGCCAACGATCTTTTCATTCATTCTTGCCAGTTCCAGAATCGTTCTTCCGAAGACTTCCTGGAAGGCAGGAGGTGCATCTTTTTTTGTGGTAATAATAATTTCACCGGTCTGCTTGTCAAATTTTCCCGGAGCATGGAATTCAGTCTGTCTTTCTTCAGCCTGTTTGAATCCCTTTCCTTTTACAGTAAGGCAATGGAGAAGCTTGGGTCCCTTGATCCTCTTTAGATCCTCAAGTACTTTTGCAAGGTGAAGGACATCGTGACCGTCAATCGGACCGAAATACCTGAAATTCATTCCCTCAAAAAGGTTGCTCTTATCGAGGATGGTACTTTTGAATCCTGCTTCAAGCTGGGAAGCAAGTGTTCTTGCATTGGGCCCGAGTTTGCCGGCCCGCCCGAGCAGATTCCATACCTTATCCTTGAATTTATTATAAGTGCCGCTTGTTGTTATATCGAGAAGATACTCCTTGAGAGCTCCGACATTAGGATCGATAGCCATGTTGTTATCATTGAGGATAACAAGAAGGTTGGATTTGGCAATCCCGGCATTATTAAGCCCCTCGAAGGCTTCACCGGCGGTCATTGCCCCGTCTCCGATAACAGCAACCACATGACGTTTTTCTCCCTTGCGGAGGGCGGCCACAGCCATGCCCAGTGCAGCGGAAATGGAAGTTGAGGAATGCCCGGTCCCGAAAGCATCATATTCACTTTCCTTTATTTTTGGGAAACCGCTAATACCTTTATACTTTCTGTTTGTCTGGAAGTTGTCTCGTCTGCCTGTCAGAATTTTATGCCCGTATGCCTGGTGACCGACATCCCAGATGATCTTGTCGTAGGGTGTATTGAATACATAATGAAGGGCAACAGTCAGCTCCACCACACCCAGGCTTGCGCCGAAGTGGCCGGGGTTATTGCTTACTTCATCAATAATGAATTGCCTGAGCTCCGCACTTACCCGTATAAGGTCAGCCGGCTCCAGCTTCCT
Source organism: uncultured Bacteroidales bacterium (assembly GCA_963700275.1). Taxonomy (GTDB): domain Bacteria; phylum Bacteroidota; class Bacteroidia; order Bacteroidales; family VadinHA17; genus LD21. The sequence goes on from CAVOWZ010000022.1 coordinate 2,971, forward strand.
GAGATCTTCAGGAGATGATAATTTGAACAACAGGCTTTCACCCGGATTCATTAAAAGAGTAATTTAGGCAGCAAATATAACAATTATTATTCCGTAGTGTTTGCAGAAGCATATACCGGATTTTCTTAATTTTGTCTTGTGTATTTTAAAATGGCGATAATATTTTGTTGAAAAGAAGAGTTTTATCTTAAAATAAAATGAGATCATGAGCAGAAAATTTATGATTCCCCTGGTGGTGATATTTGTCATATCAGCAGTGTCGTGTGTTCCGGGGAAGAAGCACAGAACACTTCAGGATACAAGCAGGCAGTTCATGGCAGAGAGAGACAACCTGAAGAGTGCAAATATAACCCTTGAAATGGCCAACAGGGAGCTTGAATCAAAAATGGCGCTTACAGAGCAGGAGATTGATAGTATTAAGAAGGAAATTGCAGAGGCCGGGAGAGAAAGAGATAAAGCGGTGGAGAATTATAATACTATCTCAGGCAGGTATAATGATCTTCAGAATGCCCAGGAAGAGCTGATCAGGGGGAGTGTAAAAGAGACTCAAAAGCTGCTCACGGAATTACAGGCGGCACAGGAGAACCTGAAGAACAAGGAAGATCTGCTTCGGCAGCTTGAGCAGTCACTCGATATAAAGAAGGCATCGCTTGATGAACTTACTTTTGAACTTGAAAAGCGTAATGCCAGGCTTGTTGAGCTTGAAAAGATCCTGGATGCCCAGAAAAGAATAGCACAGGATCTGAAGAACAAGGTTTCAGAAGCCCTGCTGGGATTTGAAAACAACGGCCTCACGGTTTCACAAAAGAACGGGAAAGTATATATATCACTCGACGAGCAGCTTCTTTTCAGATCGGGTAGCTGGGACATAGATACCAACGGACGTAATGCCCTGAAGAAACTGTCTTCAGTACTTGAAAGGAATCCCGGTATCCAGATTACAATTGAGGGCCATACTGATAATGTCCCGTATAATTCAGGAGGAAGCCAGCTGAGGGATAACTGGGATCTGAGCGTAAAAAGAGCCACAACAGTTGTTAGGGTGTTGCTCGAAGGTTCAAAAATTGATCCCAATCGCCTTACAGCTGCTGGTCACGGCGAATTCATGCCGGTTGATGCAGGAAATTCTTCAGATGCCCGCCAAAAGAACAGAAGGACAGAAGTCGTTCTGACGCCTGATCTTACGGAGCTCTACAGGCTCATCGACAAATATTGATTTTGATTTAAGGACAAGGCCTAATGATTTAAGCTATCCTCAGAAATCCTTCAGTTCCGAGAATTCCTGCAATTTCACCTTCATATTCTTTAAAGCCTGAAGGAGATTCTCCTCGGGTCTCAGGAAATCCTGATTTTCCCAGAAATCCGGATCATAGCTTGTTATTGTTTTGGAAAAGACCGAATGGATGGGAGCAAGCTCTTCCCTGTCGAACCTGCTGACATTTTCAGTTGTCATACCGGTTATTGCCAGTTCAAAAAAGACATTGAACTGACTGTTAAAGAGCCTTCTTTTTTGTTTTGATGTAAAGATCAGGTCTCCCCTTACATGGTTGAGGAAATACCTGTTATGGAATTTACGGTAGCTTACTGAATATTTTACAGTCTGGGGCCATGTGTCAAAGCCCCTGGTTGAGCTTGAAATAAAGGAGCTTTTCATCTTGCTTATATATTTCGGATGAAGCTCAAAATCGGCATGAAGAATGGCAAAGTCGTCGGTGTTGATATATAGTGATCCACGGTAAAGGGGAAGGTCAACGCCTTCGCGCTGTTCGAAGTCGATCACAAAAGCTGACTCTTCATCAAAAGTAACAATATCGGTTATAAGATATTTATATTCCGGCATACTCTCCCTGGCAATGAAATCAAAGGTGTTTCTTACCCCGTCCAGCTCCAGGCAGGTGCTTAATCCTGCTTTCAGTCTTACCGCAAGAGTATCGGTTCTGTCGGTATTCTCTATCTTCCTGCTCCTGAATATTTTTATCTGGTCACCGAGAAGTGAGGTTGTGTAAGAACTTTTATAAATGGTGATTATTGCTTCCGAATAGTTCTGAAGCTCCTGTTTTTTCATTACGCCCTCGCGGTAGAAACCTGTAAGGAATGCAGGAGTATTACCATAATTTCTTGAAATGGCAGAGGTTGATTTGTAAATTATTTCCTGCGGGACCTGCGTCCTGATAATGATCTCCGGAATAGAGATGAACTCTCTTCTCATCCTTATCGTGAAGTTATTTCCCAGTGCCTGTTCAACGGGGATCTCTCTTCCCAGATATCCAAGGTATGAGATTGTCAGTGTATCACCGGTCCATTCGGGTATTATCTTCAACCCAAATTCACCGGTTGCATTTGTGACAGTGCCTTTTCCCGTATTCTTTAATCCGATGGTGGCAAAAGGCAACGGTTCGTCAGAATCTGCATCAATAATGGTACCGGTAATGTACTCTGCCCTGCCCGGGATAACAGAATCGACGCTTACTTCGGGTGGGGGGAGGGATCTTGAAATGATAATATATTTATCCATTACGGTATAAACCAGGGAATCATTATCAAGGATCGTATCAAGTATGGCATAGAGTTTAATATCCCTGAATGACATGTTAATCTTCTTTTCCTGGTCAACAAGGCGGCTGTCGTAAGTAAAATTGTAACCGGTTTGCCTGGTTATCAGATTCAGCGCATTGCCTGTTTTCACCAAACCTGCCCTGAAGGTAAATAAAGAATCAAGTATTGTTTCCTGTCCTTTTACATTATGCCACAGGTTCAGTAAAATTATCAGTGCAACGGCTGTTATTCTTTTCAGTATGAAGCCATCGGCAGAGGACATTTCTTGAAAGGCCGGTCATTTTTTTGAAAGATGGTATACATTTCCATCTTTTTTATAACCCAGGTTAAAGCTAACACAAATAAGGCGAATAATTGTTTCCTGTGCCTGATTATTGATGGGAGCCGTCCATATTTCATCCAGTATGGAAGGATCATCGGCAACAATATCCAGATTATAAACTCTCTTAAGGTCCCTGAAAACAATATCAAGAGTCTGTCTGTCATAAATAAGCATCCCGGTGTTCCAGGCCAGATAATTAGGATCGTTATTAATGGATTTATCCAAGATTTTTGAGTCGATTTTTCCCACATACCCCGGATCGAGCAGAAGGGTTTTATCACCCGCATTGTCGGAAAGCATTACCTGTCCCGATTTTACAAAAACCTCTACGGCCGAATCCGGATTGCTTGTTATTACATTGAAAGAGGTTCCGACGACTTTTACCTTAGCTTTGCCTGCATTAATTATAAAGGGATTATCCCGGTCAGGTTCAATTTCGAAGAATGCTTCACCCGACAGGGAAACTTTCCTGTCCCGCTTCCCGAAGTTTGCACGATAGCTGAGTATTGTCTCCCTGTTTAGGATCACTATGCTCCTGTCGGGAAGTGTGACCTCAAGGTTTTTCTGATTTATATCGGTTGTAACGGATATTTTCTTACTCAGGATGCCCATTTGCGTGATATAAAGGCCTGCCATACCGAGCCCAAGGATCACAATTGCTACAGCTGCAATCTTCATTAAGTTCGTTCTCAGGGAAACTATTTTTGCCGGGACTTTAATATCTGTTTTGCCGGATTCATTTATCCTGGAAAGAACTTTATTCCATGCTTTATCGACATCTATATCACTGTCGCCTCCCATCTTCCTCAGCTCCTCCCATTCCCTGTCGGTGTAATTTTCCATGTTCATCCTGTATATTATTGTTCTCTAAGTGCTTTTCTGAATTCCTTTAGTGCTTTTCCCATGTCGGCTTCGACTGTTTTGACCGAAATTGCCAGTTTTTCGGCTATCTCGTTATATTTCAGACCTTCAAACCTGTTCATACAAAAGATCTTTCCGCATCGTTCGGGAAGACGTTCAAGTATTTTTGCAATAGCTATCTGAAGCTCATTATATTGGACATGTTCCGTAACATTCTCGATGCTCCCTTTTTGTTCAATAATAGTTTCACGTTCATGTTTTTCGATAACTTTTCTGTGTTCAAGAAGGTGGAGGCATCTGTTATGAACCGACCTGAAGAGGTACCCGTTGAGTGTAGTTTCAATTGTGATCCTGTCCCTCTCATTCCAGAGTTTGAAAAAAAGGTCCTGAACGATCTCCTCTGCCGAATCATGGTCCCTGACAAATGATTTTGCATAGCGGACAAGTGAAACATAGGAGGACCGGAAAAGTGATTCAAACTGTTTTACATCACCTTGCCGGATCCTCTTTATTATTTCATTGTCACTGATCATTAATCAGTTATTTCTCCAGATCGTCTCTGTCGCTGAATTTAAGCTTGCGGCTGAGTTTGCGGATTGCCGATTCAATGCTCTGGTCAGGTTCGATCACATTATAGTCGCCCCAGAAACCGGGATCAGCAAACGAGCTCACTTTTTCAGAAAAGATATCAGTGTACCTTACCTTTTCCTTTCCTGCAAATTTAATAACTTCCTGGTCAGTACGATCGGTAACTGCAATCTCCGACATAGTTGTATAATATGTATTGAACAGTTTTCTCTTCCAGTCAACCTTAAACTTTACCTCTGCTCTTGAATAGTAGAAATACCATTTCCCATTCTGTTCGCGGTATTTTGTTCTGTAGGTAGCAACTTCCGGTGTAACCTCCATTCCAAGCGGTTTTTTCCTGATGAAGATGGCTGTTGCGGCAGCTTTGTCGGAGAGATTGAATCCGAATTCAGCTTCGGTTATTGCACTTGATTCCATTTCGATGAAAAGCGTCCCCATGAACAGAGGCTGATCAACCGACGGTTTCTGAAGGAAATTAATAACATAATGAGGTTTCTCATCGATTTCGATCACACCTGTAAGGGAATAATCATAATATTTCATGGCATCGATTGTAAGGATTGCCTCGGTATTCTTTGCAATGTCGAGCTGCAGAACACTGGTGGTCCCTCCCTGAAGCTTGAACAGGACAGTATCCATTTTTTCGACGTCGGAGTTTTTCCTGCCTTTATATATCCTTGCTCCGTCGAACCGCAGGTCGTTGCTGTAGGGAGCCTTGAATATTTCAACAACTGCTTCACCGATTGATACGTATGTTCTGTTCTTGCGAATGGTTTCCCTGTAGAATGCTGTCATAAGGTTAGGAACCGATTCATAGTTTTTCCCGATCCTGGTTATTGCCTTCTCAACAATAGTTTCCGGATCGATCGGTCTGACAACAATTTCCTTGATGGGTATCGGTGCTGTTTCGAGCGAAATGATATTTTTATACCCGTTATCACGGAGAGAGCTTATCGGGAGAACCTTGTTTTTATATCCCAGGAAAGTTACCTCAATATTGTTACCCATCAATTCCTGGCTGATCTTCAATGTGAATTCACCGTCAATGTTGGTGATTATCCCGACGTTGGATTCTGTAACCGCCACGCTGGCAAATACAAGCGGAGTTCCGGTTTCAGAATCAACAACCTTGCCCTTAAGAGTTATAAGGTCCTGTTCTGCTACCTTCTTTTTGCTTCCCGGCCCTGCACCTGATGCAGACTGAAAGGTTAAAGCCAGCAGAATGATCAATGCATACGCTGAAATGTTTCTGAATGGTTTCATGGCTTAAGATTATTTGATTTGTAACTAAAAATTGTGATCCTTTGATTATTAATTATTGTTATCCGGATATAAGACCCGTAAAGGACCATTTTACCCTATGCCCCATAGCCGTCAACCTAAAAACCACCCCGGCCAGACCATTCATATTTCTGCACGTTAGATGATTTTGTGGTCTGGCCACCTCCCGCCTAAAGCGGGAGGAAACTTATATCTCCAAAACTTCTTAGGTTGACGGCTATGCCATTTGACCTGTCTGCAGATTATTTTTATATCTTGCCTGAGGATTTTAATAAATGATAGTAAACCCCTTTAAAAAGCCGGCCAATATTGTTTCTGCAGGATTCTCATATCTCAGAAGCCAGGTGTTTCCTGATGCTGTGATCCGCGGCATGCCGGTCACTGTGAGCGTTGAAATTACAAACTATTGCAACCTCAGATGTCCCGAATGTTTTTCAGGGTCAGGCCAGATGACAAGGAGCCGGGGATATATGGACATTTCCCTGTTTGAAAAGATAATTGGAGAACTTAAGCCTTATCTCTGTGAAATGAGCCTTTATTTTCAGGGGGAATCAATGCTCCACCCTGATTTTCACTCATTTCCCGAAAAATCACGGGGAATAAGTACAACCCTGTCAACCAATGGTCATTTTCTTACTCCGGGTAATGCAGAAATGCTTGCCCTTTCAGGACTGAACAAACTTATTGTATCCCTTGACGGGATGGACCAGGATATTTATTCGGAATACAGGATAAACGGTGATGTTAAAGATGTTTTGAACGGGATCAGGAATGTTTCGGAGGCAATCAGAAAAAATTCTTCCGGACTGAAACTTGTGATACAGTTTCTTGTAAACAGGATGAATGAACATCAGATACCTGCTGCCCGGTGTTTTGCTAAAGAAGTTAATGCATCGGTAAGGTTTAAATCGATGCAGATAATTAATGAAAAAACTTTTGAAAAATGGCTCCCGGAAGAGAAAAAATTCCGCAGATATGAACTGAAAGGTAATAAGTACTCAATTCTGAGCAGACTTCCCGATAATTGTGCCAGGATGTGGTTTAACCCGGTCATAACCTGGGACGGCAAAGTGATCCCCTGTTGCTTCGACAAGGATGCAGAACATGTACTGGGGGATATAAATGAAGAATCTTTCAGGGAAATATGGACAGGTGAACGTTACAGAAAGTTCAGGAAAGGGATCCTCTCCGGCAGGAAAATGACCCGTATCTGCCGGAATTGTACATCAGGACTTTATTGGAAAATTATTAGCTGATTTCAGGGAAATTTCTTAACTTTTGTGAAAATAGCTCCTGGTCAGCATTAAAATTCCAATATTATGACTCTCTCAGCCTTTCTGATGATTTTTTCACTCCTTGCGCCGGGATTTATATTAAAACCGGAGCAGAAAAGACAAATTAATTCTGATTATGAAGGTATTACAAAGATTCCCGGCCTTACTGACAGTGTTACCGTTTACAGGGATGAAAGGGGTATGCCTCATATTTATGCATCCAGTGAACACGATCTTTATCTGGCTGTAGGTTATATTTCAGCCCAGGAAAGATTATGGCAGATGGATCTTATAAGGCGGACTACTGCAGGTAGATTATCAGAAATTTTCGGGAAATCCTTTCTGCAGGTCGATATCATTTCCAGATGTCTGAATATGACTGAGAAATCGAGACTAATACTTCAGCAGGAAGATCCGGAAATCCTTTCCTGCCTGGAAGCTTATTCCGAGGGAGTAAACCAATATATCAGTTCATGTAAAAAGTTGCCCTGTGAATTCAGGATCCTTTCCTATAAGCCTGAACCCTGGTGCCTGGAGGATATTGTCAATATAATAGGTTTGATGGGATGGAGCCTGGGCTCAAGGAATCTTACGGCAGAGCTCTTTAATTATCAGCTTGTCAGAAAAGTAGGAGCAGAGAAGGCTTCCGCTCTTATACCCGAATGGGATATTGATTCAGAAATTGTTTATCCCGATTTTGAGCTTGACGATTCTCTTGTCTCAGGGGTAAGGTCATTTATTTTATCATTCGACAGGGTTAATTCTCTTGGTGTCCCTTCATTTTCAGGAAGTAATAACTGGGCTGTCTCCGGAAAAAGGAGCGAAACCGGGAAACCTATTCTTTCAAATGATATGCATCTTCCTCTTAATAATCCTTCTATCTGGATTCAGATGCACCAGGTAGTCACCGGGAAATTGAATGTTACCGGAGTGGTTATCCCCGGAGAACCCTTTGTTGTAGCCGGGCATAATGAAAAAATTGCCTGGGGGATGACAAACCTTATGGTTGATGATGTCGATCTGTATACTGAAAAAATAAATCCCGGAAATCCTGACCAGTATTTCTTTAATGGTGAATGGAAGGATATGATTAATAAAGCTGAAATCATAAAGATAAGAGGAGGGAAGCAGGATACGGTAACGATCAGATATACCCATCGTGGGCCATTGATTTCAGGGTTGCTCAATCTTGATCATTTATCACCAAAGGTAAAATGGCTGGGGTATGATTATCTTTCAGGGCTGAAAGACCTTGAGGATCTGTCCCTGAGTTTCAGATGGTCAGGTTTCGACATCAGCGACGAGGTCAAAGGGATCTACCTGCTCGACAGGGCGGAGGGATGGGATGATTTTCGTTCCGGCCTTGAGTCTTTCAGATCTATAAGCCAGAATTTCATATATTCCGATACGGAAGGGAACATTGGTTTGAACACAGGGGGAGGTATACCTGTGAGAAAAGGCAAGGGTATAAGGATCAGAAACGGGGAGACCGATGATTATGACTGGAAGGAATATGTCCCTTTTGAACAACTTCCTTTCAGCTATAATCCTGCAATCGGGTATCTCTCGTCAGCAAATAACAAAACAGTTGATGATGATTACCCCTACTTTATAAGCCAGGATTTTGTCGTTCCCTACAGGATAAAAAGGATCAGGGAGATGCTGGATGAAAAAGAATTATTCGGCACTGAAGATTTTAAAAGGATGGTAACTGATCAGCACTCTGTTCTTGCTGAATTGCTGACTCCTTATCTTGTAAAGCTTAACACCAGGAAGGATGAGCTCTCCACCTTAGAAAACAGTATTCTCACAGGGCTGGCGGAATGGAATTATAATATGGACCCTACAATCATTGCACCAACGGTATTCGAATTCTTCAGGATATGTTTCAGGGAAAATCTTCTCGCTGATGAACTTGGAGATCTTTTTGAACAATTGTATTATATGACAAGCGAATATTATATTTATAAAATTATTACTGACGGTGAGGATGAGTGGGTAGACAATATCCTCACTCCTGAAAAAGAAGCGCTTGATGATATTGTAATGCAGAGTTTTAAGGATGGTATAGGCATGCTGGTAAAAAAGTACGGCAAGAATACTGAAAGATGGAGATGGGGAAGGGTCCATACGATTGCTTTTATTCATCCGCTGGGCTCCGTCAAGGCACTTGGAGCTTTATACAAGCTTAATTCTGACGAGTTTCCTATAGGAGGGAGTGATCACACTGTTTGTCCCTATTTCTCCTTTAAGCCCGGATTCAGGGCTTCAATGGGAGCATCAGTGAGAAATATCTATAACACAGCTGACTGGGATGATTCATATTCCGTTCTTCCGGGAGGTACTTCGGGTGTACCGAAAAGCGAATTTTACCTTTCGCAGATTGAAACATATCTTGATGGTAAATTCTACAGGGATTACTTTAGCAGCGATGCTGTAAAAAAATCAGCGAAATATAAGCTGGTTTTTAAACCCTGAAATATTAACTTGGCAGAAACATAATTGGCGAATGTATGGAACCCACATGTTATTCTAAAACAAACACTTATAAATATAATTTTATCAACATTTGGGTTCCCTGTCTGCCGACAGGCAGGCATCATACCATTAATATCAAAATTATATTATGATGAAAATCTTTAAAACTATCCTGATTGCTCTGGCAGCACTTCTGGCAATTGCACTTATTACCGGATTATTAGTGGTTTCCGGGATTAAGAAAGGTGCTCTTCCGGTTTACGACGGGGAGCTTAATATAACCGGGCTTAACGGAGAGGTTACAGTATACCGCGACGAGCGGGGCATGCCTCATATATATGCCGTAGATGAGCATGATCTGTACCTCGCATCAGGGTATATCATGGCTCAGGAAAGATTGTGGCAGATGGATTTGATCCGCCGGGCAACAACCGGCAGGTTGTCGGAAATGTTTGGCGATGATTATATTCAGACAGATCATTTTCTGCGCAGTCTAGATATGACAGCAAAGTCAAAAATGGTCCTGAGCAGCCAGGAACCTGAAGTGACAGCCTGCTTACAGGCTTATGCTGACGGTGTAAACAGTTATATCACCGGTGCCGGCAAAAAGCTGCCTCCTGAATTTAAAATTCTTGGCTATAAGCCCGATGAATGGAAGCTTGAGGATATTGCCAATATAATCGGATATATGGGGTGGGATCTGGCAGCCGGAAACCTTTCGACAGATATTTTTCTCTACAGGCTTGTAAAGGAACTTGGAGAGGAGAAAGCCGGGCAACTTATTCCTGACTGGAAAGCAGTTACTTCAGTGGTCTTTCCTGAATTCAGGCTCGAAGATGACATCCTGAAAGAAGCGCAATCTTTTATTTTTTCACTCGATAAGCTGAAAGCGCTTGGAATACATTCATTTTCGGGGAGTAACAACTGGGCTGTTTCAGGAACAAGATCCACAACAGGTAAACCTCTCTTTTCAAATGATATGCATCTCGGTTTAAATTCTCCGGGGATCTGGATGCAGATGCACCAGGTAATACCCGGGAAGCTTAATGTTACAGGAGTGGTTGTGCCTGGAGAACCATTCGTGGTCGCCGGTCATAATGAAAACATCGCCTGGGGAATGACAAACCTGATGGTGGATGATATTGACCTGTTTGCTGAAAAAATAAATCCGGAGAATGAGGATCAGTATTTTTTCAATGGCGAATGGCGGAATATGATGGTAAGAAAAGAGATAATAAAATCAAAAACAGGCAGGGTGGATACCCTGCTGCTTAAATACACACACAGAGGTCCGGTTATCTCAGGTCTCAGGGATATAAAAGATGCGGTACTTACAATGAGATGGTCAGGGTATGATCCGAGTGATGAGCTGAAAGCTGTTTACACAATAAACAGGGCAGATGACTGGGATACATTCAGGGAAGGTGTGGGGTATTTCAAATCAGTAAGCCAGAATTTTGCATACGCTGATGTAAACGGGAATATTGGTATAGCTACCGGCGGCGGGATCCCGGTCAGAAAAGGATATGGTTCCACAATCAGATCGGGAGAAACGGATGAATTCGACTGGAAAGGGTATGTTCCCGTTGATCAGCTTCCGTACAGCTACAATCCGGAAGCGGGTTACATCTCCTCGGCAAACAATAAAACTGTAAGCGATGACTATCCATATTATATTTCTTTCAGGTTCTATGTTCCTTACAGGATCGACAGAATACGCCAGATGATCCAGGAAAAGGAAAAGCATGGTATTGATGATTTTAAGAGGATGGTCACTGATCAGCATTCCGCTTATGCTGCACTTCTTACACCTTACATACTTAAGCTTCAGGACAGGATAAATGAAATGAGCCCTCTGGAATCCCAGGCTCTTAAAACACTTCAGGATTGGGATTATAATATGGGCAGCGATAAAGTATCTCCGGCTATTTTCGAGTTTTTTACAAAGAATTTTGCCCGTAACCTGCTTGGTGATGAGCTTAATGACCTTTCCGGACAGCTGCCCGGACCCATCAGAGATTATTATATATACAGGATACTGAAGAGCGGAGGAGACCAATGGGTTGATGATGTAAAAACCCCGGCTGTTGAAAGCCTCGATGATATTATACTGAGGAGTTTCAGGGATGGGATAAAAACCCTTGCCGGATCGTACGGTGATGATATTACCGGATGGGAATGGGGTAATATTCATAAAATTTCCCTTGTACATCCATTGGGAACTGTAAAAATGTTGGACCGGATATTTAATTTTAATTCAGATCTGTACGAGGCAGGAGGCAGCAGCCATACTGTTTGTCCTTATACTTACGGTGAAGATTTCAGAGTGACTGACGGAGCTTCGGAGAGGCATATCTATAATACCGCAGACTGGGATGATTCCTGGACGGTCATTCCCACAGGCGCCTCAGGGATTCCTGCAAGCGAATTTTATCTGTCACAGACAAAAACCTATGTTGAAGGGAAATTTTATAAGGATGTGTTCAGTGAAGGTGCGGTGAAAGCAGCAGCGAAGTACAGGCTGATACTTAAACCGTCATAACGTCCTTTTCTTTAGTGCTGACTATCTTATCTATCCTGGTGTTGTATTCGGTAGTCATTTCCTGGACCGTTTCAACGGCATCTTTTTCAGAATCTTCGGGAAGACCGGATTTAAGAAGCTCTTTGAGTTCATCATTAGCCCATTTACGTGCAATCCTGATACTTATTTTGGCTGTCTCACCTTCATTTCTGACCTGTTTTACAAGCTGATGTCTGCGTTCCTCGGTTAACGGGGGGATATTGATACGGATCACTTCACCGTTATTTACGGGAGTCATTCCTATATTGGCAGCCAATATTGCTTTTTCAATAGTCCCCAGCATAGTTTTTTCCCATGGCTGAATGAGTATTGTTTTCGGGTCGGGAGTATTGATGTTCGAAACCTGGCTAAGTGGTGAATTAACGCCATAATACGCTACGGTGATACCATCGAGAAGGACCGGTGTAGCCCTTCCTGCACGCAGCCTGGCAAGTTCATGCTCAAGATGATCGATGGCTTTTTGCATCCTGTCCTTTGTCTCTTCTGTTATCAGTTCAACATCTTCGTTCATAATGGATAAATTAACAGATTATTAATGAATAGCTGCCTTTAAAATGAAAGGTATTTCAATGCCTGAAAGTAACAAATTTAATCAAATAGATAAAACAGCAATCTGTTGTCAGCTATAAATAAGTGTTCCTGTATCAGTACCCGAAACCAGTTTCATGAGATTTCCCTGCTTATTCATGTCGAATACAATTATCGGCATCCTGTTTTCGCGGCATAGTGTAAATGCTGTGGAATCCATCACTTTAAGCCGCCGGGAAATCACTTCCTCAAATGATATTTTTTCGAACCGTTCTGATTCAGGATTTTTTTCCGGATCATCAGTATATACTCCGTCGACCCGTGTTCCTTTCAGAAGAACATCTGCTCCGATCTCAACTGCCCTAAGTGCGGCAGCCGTATCGGTCGTAAAGAACGGATTGCCTGTTCCTCCTCCCAGAATGCAGACAATGCCTTTATTCAAATCCTCCAGGACCCTGTCCCTTTTGTAAAGCTCTCCTACCGGTTCCATCCTTATGGATGTGAAGACTTTTGCTTTTCCTCCCAGACGATTCACGGCGTTTTCGAGGGCAAGACTGTTTATGACTGTCGCAAGCATTCCCATCTGGTCACCTTTAACCCTGTCAAATCCCGATTCGGTCCCGCTTAATCCCCGGAATATATTTCCTCCTCCAGCCACAATTGCCACTTCGCATTTATTCCCGGCCACTTCAGCGATCTGCCTTGCATATATATCAAGAATGGATTCGTCAATGCCATTATTACCGGAACCGGACAGTGACTCACCGCTTATCTTCAATAATATTCTTTTGTACTTCATAATTGCTGGCTTAGCCTGTTAAGGACTGAGACGAATGTAGTAAAAAAAATGGCGCCACGAAGCGCCATTTTTAAATTGAATCATGAACTGATTTCAAATATTCAACGTGAATCTTATGAATCCTTTTACTTTAAGATCACTATCGACTGATTTAAGATATTGACCGATAGTTTGTTTATTATCTTTTATAAAATCCTGGTTTACAAGTGTGCTATCCTTATAGAATTTGGCAAGTTTACCTTCTGCTATTTTTCCGAGCATTGCTTCAGGTTTTCCTTCCCTTCTGGCCTGTTCTCTTCCGATCTCCAGTTCCTGGTCGATAACTGACTGTGGAACGTCGGCTTTGTCGACAGCTACCGGGTTCATTGCAGCTACCTGCATTGCAATATCTTTATAAACCTGCTGGTCTGCTCCGGCTTTGGTAAAACCAACCAGAGTGGCGAGCTTATTTCCCGGATGAATATAAGCCTGTACATAAGGAGCATCGATCTTTGCAAAATATGAAAGATCAAGCTTTTCACCTATGATCCCGATATATTCAATGACTTTTTCACCAACATTTACTCCGTCCATCGGAAGAGCCTTCAGTGCCTCGAGGCTTGCCGGATCAGAACTAAGGGCGAGTTCAAGGATCTTATTTGCAAATCCCACAAATTCGGCATTCTTGGCAACGAAATCGGATTCGCTGTTTAGCACTATCATAGATCCTTTTTTGCCATCGGCAGTCACTTTGGAAAGTACAACTCCTTCTGTAGCATCCCTGTCAGCCCTTTTATTTGCAACGGCCTGGCCTTTCTTACGAATAATTTCAATTGCCTTATCAAAATTACCTTCAGCTTCCTCAAGAGCTTTTTTACAGTCCATCATTCCTGCAAGTGTAACACGTCTCAGTTTTGCAACATCTGCAGCGCTTATTGTAGCCATCTGATCTTATTTTAAATTGAATACTAATACATTTATTATACTTCTTCTTCTTCAGTTTCGTCTGCCTGGTCGGCAGCATCATCCTCTTCAACAGCTTCTCCTGCAGATACTTCCTCTTCGGCTTCTTCTTCCTCTTCTTCTTCCTCTTCAACGATTGCTTCAATAAGAGCAGCGGGTATATCTTTTGTTTCAAGCTCTTTCCTGATGATCCTCTTGTCCTTCGTCCCCGGTTCCTTGTCCTTTTCTAACTTTCTCTCATTAAGGCCTTCCTCAATAGACTGGCAAAGAATTTCGGTTATAAGGGATATTGATTTTGATGCATCGTCATTTGCAGGGATCGGGAAATCAATTTCCGTAGGATCGGAGTTGGTATCGACCATAGCAAAGACCGGTATGCCGAGGCGTTTTGCTTCCCTTACCGCAATATGTTCTTTGCACACGTCAACGATAAACAGCGCTGACGGCAGGCGGGTAAGATCAACAATACTTCCAAGGTTTTTTTCAAGTTTTGCCCTCTGCCGGGTAACCTGGAGTTTCTCGCGCTTTGACAGGTTTGTAAAGGTTCCGTCGGTTGCCATTTTATCAATGGATCCCATCTTTTTCACAGCTTTACGGATCGTCGGGAAATTGGTAAGCATACCTCCCGGCCACCTTTCGGTGACATAAGGCATATTTACTCTTTTTACTTTCTCGGACACAATCTCTTTGGCCTGTTTTTTTGTAGCGACAAACAATACTTTCTTTCCCGATTTGGCAATTTGCTTCATTGCTGAAGCAGCTTCATCAAGCTTGACAATTGTTTTTTCAAGGTCGATAATGTGGATCCCGTTCCGCTCCATAAAAATATAAGGAGCCATAGCAGGGTTCCATTTTCTTTTCAGATGTCCGAAATGTACTCCGGCATCAAGTAATTCTTTAAAATCTGTTCTTGGCATGTATAAATATTTAAGTTTACATTCTTAAAAAATCAATTGCAGAGTAGTTCCGCCCTGCGGAAGTCTGTGCAATTTAGATACTAAACTTGCTCTCAGTTGATTCAGCAGCCAGCCGTTAACGTTTACTGAACTGGAATCTTTTGCGGGCTTTTGGCCTTCCCGGTTTTTTCCTTTCAACCTCGCGGGGATCGCGGGTGACAAAGCCATTTGCTTTAAGGGATGGTTTATTTTCAGCATCAATCTTTACAAGCGCTCTTGTAATACCCAGACGCACAGCTTCAGCCTGGCCTCTTTCTCCACCGCCATCAAGATTGACGTTTATATCATATTTATCTGTAGATTTAAGGAGAAGGAGCGGCTGGGTCACCACATATTGAAGTATGTCGGATCCAAAATAGTCTTTGTAATCTTTCCCATTTATGGTGATATTGCCTTTCCCGTCATTTAAATACACTCTGGCAACAGCTGCTTTTCTTCTTCCAAGGGCATTGATAGGTTCCATATCTGTGCTATTCTTGTTTTAAAGTTCAATTTTCTTTGGTTTCTGGGCTTCATGCGGATGTGATGATCCGGCATAAACATGCATGTTCTTGAAAATTGCTCTGCCCAGACGGTTTTTTGGAAGCATTCCCCTTACTGCATTTTCAACTAGTCCGATGGGTTTCTTTTTTACAAGTTCCTCTGCAGTTGTGAATCTCTGGCCGCCGGGATACCCGGTATGCCTTACATATTCCTTGCCTGACCATTTTTCACCGGTCAGCTCAACTTTATCGGCATTTATAACAACTACATAATCACCACAATCAACATGAGGAGTAAAGTTGGTCTTGTGTTTCCCTCTCAACATGCTGGCAACAACTGTTGCAAGCCGTCCCAGAACTGCTCCCTCTGCATCAAAAATCACCCATTCCTTGTTTACAGTTGACCTGTTGGCCGACACTGTTTTGTAACTTAAGGTATCCACTTAATTTAGTTTTTATTGTATGACAACTTCAGTTTATTCTCAAATAACCCGCTGAATTTCGGGATTGCAAAAATACAACATATTTATTAAAAAAAAAGAAATTGAAAGAATTTATTATGGTATGCAAAACTAAGTTTAATTTTACATGCTTTTCAGCAGGAAGGTTTTATTTTAATTTGTAAATGGAAAAAGACCGGGTTTTTCTGATGCGCGCCATCAGTATTGCATCTGACGGTATAATGAAAGGAGGAGGGCCCTTCGGTGCCGTGATCACAAGACAGGATGAGATCATTGCGGAGGGCAATAACAGGGTTGTACTTTCACACGATCCTACCGCTCATGCAGAAATGATTGTTATCCGCGAAGCTTCTGCCTTGCTGAAAACCCACGACCTTTCCGGATGCACTCTTTACACTTCCTGTGAACCCTGTCCTATGTGCCTCGGCGCCGTTTACTGGTCGGGTATCAGGAAAGTGGTTTATGCTTCTGACCGCATTGATGCAGCAGCTGCCGGATTTAACGATAAGTTCATTTACGATGAAATAACACTCAGCCCGTCTTCAAGAAATATCAGGTTCATCCGCCTTGACGACTGCAATGGTGAGATAGTTTTCAGGAAATGGGATGAATTTGAAGATAAGATTACTTATTGAAATGGAAACGGGGAGGAGGCTGCTGACTGATTTTTTTATCCGCGACGTACTTATTGTGGCCCCTGAACTTATCGGGAAGAATCTGGTGATCAGAAATAAAGATAATCATTTTCAGAAGTTCATGATCACGGAAACGGAAGCCTATAGTGGTACGGAGGATAAAGCCTGTCATGCTAACAGAGGGGAAACCCTGAGGAATAAGGTCATGTTTGATGAGGGAGGGAAGATCTATGTATATTTTGTGTACGGCATGTACTGGATGCTTAATTTTGTAACAGCACCGGCGGGGGTCCCGCAGGCAGCTCTGATAAGGGGCATTGATGGATTCAACGGTCCGGGGAAACTTACAAAGGCCCTGGGGATAGACAGATCTTATTATGGTGAAGATCTGTCAGCATCCGGTCGGATATGGGTTGAAGATAATGGTGTTGAACCTGCTTATAAAACCGGACCAAGAATCGGTATAGATTATGCAGGGGAATTCTGGAAAAATAAACCCTGGAGATATTATTTAAAATAAATTTCATTCATAGATTATGCAGAAATTACACAGAGGAAATCCGGAGGTTCACAGAGATCCACAGAGTTCAATCTCTGTGTAACTCTGTGATCCTCTGTGTCTCTCTGTGTAAGTTCTTATTATTGACTCCCTTTAACCTTTTTTGTAACACTTAAATTTTAATATCTGGTTTGACTCATTTCCTGATTTTTTTACGTTATTTGTTAATCAAACTTATACAAACCGATTATTTATGAATTCAGTATTGGGCACTTTCCGCCGCTGGAATAATATTACAGGCTGGTTTATGTTCGTTTTCTCGGCGACAATTTACCTCCTTACCGTCGAACCGACAGTGAGTTTCTGGGACTGCGGTGAATTCATTCTTTCGTCATTCAGGCTGCAGGTGGGACATCCTCCCGGAGCTCCCCTGTTCATTATGTTGGGAAGGGTTGCCACACTTTTTGCAGGCGGCGACGCATCTCAGGCTGCCCTCATGGTAAATGCACTTTCCGGAATATGCAGTGCATTTGCGATAATGTTCCTTTTCTGGACAATAACACATCTGGTCAGAAGGGTTATTGTCAGAGACAGCCAGATGGAATCAAAACATATTCTTCCTGTGATTTTCAGCGGAATTACCGGCGCAATGGCTTATACCTTCACTGACACCTTCTGGTTTTCAGCCGTTGAAGGTGAATTATATGCACTTTCGTCACTCTGTACGGCCATAGTATTCTGGGCTATGCTGAAATGGGAAGAGGAAGCCGGTGAATCATATGAAGGGAGATGGATAATTCTCATTGCATTCATAATGGGTCTCGCGCTCGGAATTCACAGGCTTAATCTGCTCGTAATACCGGCCCTGGTCCTTGTTTTTTATTTTAAAAAATTCCAGGTTACAACAAAGGGGATACTCATAGCAGTATCAGTAGCCATAATTATTCTGGGTGCCATGGTATTTGTCTTAATCCCGGGAGTGCCGAAAGCAGCCGGCTGGTTTGAATTGTTTTTTGTTAATGTTCTGGGTATGCCATATAACAGTGGCCTTCTTATTTTTGTTGCTGCTGTAATTGCTCTGCTTGTTTTCGGTATCAGGTACACGATAAAGAAAAAGAATCTCCTTCTGAATTACATTGTTACGGCACTCACAGTGATCATGATCGGGCACACATCATTCGCTATGATCATGATCAGATCCTCAGCCCGGCCGCCAATGAACCAGAATAATCCTTCCGATATCTTCTCACTTGCTTATTATATAAATATGCAGCAGTACGGAAGTTCCCCGAAATTTTTTGGCCCTTATTACAGTGCACCGGCAACTGATGTCAAAAGGGTAATTTCGGGCTATAATAAGGTTGACGGGAAGTACGAACCTTATTATCATCCAGAGTATGAATATGATAACAGGTTTGAGACAATTTTTCCCCGTATGTACAGTCCCGATCCGGACCATGAATCCGCTTACGAGTTCTGGGGTAAGGTAAAGGGAAGGAGATATACGATCAGCTCGGGATCAGGAAAGGAAACCCTTGTATCTCCCGGCTTCGGGGAAAACCTGCGTTTCTTTTTCAGGTATCAGACAGGTTATATGTACCTGCGTTATTTCATGTGGAATTTTGCCGGCCGGCAGAATGATATCCAGGGTAACGGGAATAAGATCCACGGGAACTGGATAAGCGGAATAAAATTCATCGATAATGCCAGGCTTGGAGACCAGGATATGCTCCCCGGGGAGCTAAAAGATAATCCGGGAAGAAACATGTATTTTCTGCTGCCATTTTTAATTGGTCTTGCAGGAGTCTTTTGGCAGTACAGGAAGGACAGGAAAGGATTTGTACTTGTATTAACATTTTTCTTAATGACCGGCCTGGCTATAATTTTATATCTTAATCAGAGTCCAAATCAGCCAAGAGAGAGGGATTATGCTTATGCAGGATCATTCTACGCTTTTGCGATCTGGATAGGAGCAGGATTTATGCTGTTTTATGAATTCCTGCAGAAATATTTAAAGAACAGGCTGCCTGCATTTGTGACTTTTTTAATTCTTCTGGTTGCAGGTCCGCTGCTTCTGGCAAAGGAAAACTGGGATGATCATGACAGGTCGGGGCGTTACACCGCCAGAGATATTGGAGCCAATTACCTGGAATCATGTGCTCCCAACAGCATTCTGCTTACTTATGGTGATAATGATTCATTTCCTCTCTGGTATGTTCAGGATGTTGAAGACATACGAACAGATGTGAGAGTTGCTAACCTCAGCTATCTCCAGGCAGGCTGGTATATAGATATGATGAGGCAGAAAGCCTTTAAATCGGATCCGCTTCCATTCACACTCGGCCCGGAGAAATATCTTGAGGGAGTAAGAAACCAGCTCCCGGTAAACGCGAGGATCGGAAAACCTGTAAATATCAGTGAGGTAGTAAGATTTGCAGGTCTTGACGACAGAAAATATCAGACCGACCTTTCGGGCAGAGGTGATTTTGTGAATTATCTGCCTACAAACCAATTACTTATTGATGTGGATTCTTCGGTCGTTCTATCAAATGGTACGGTTAAAGAGTATTTCAGGGACAGGCTCCTTTCACCAATGATCTGGGAATTTACCGCATCTGATGCGTTCAAGGACGACCTGGCAATAATGGATATCCTTGCAACAGGGAAGTGGTCCCGGCCTGTATATTTTTCGACAACTGTACCTTCGTCACAATATAACGGTCTTGAGAAATTCTTTGTTCAGGAAGGTATGGCATACAGGATTGTTCCGGTAAAGACCGGTGAAAATGAAGAAGGCGACTTCGGGATCATCGATCCTGTTGTGATGTATGATAATATGATGAATAAGTTCAAATGGGGAAATGCTGGTGATCCTTCAGTTTATCTTGATGAGAACAACCGCAGGATGTTCAGTAATTTCAGGAGGCTCTTTGGGAATCTTGGCAGGGAATTGCTCAGTGCCGGGGATACTCTGAAAGCTGTTGAGGTAGCCCGGAGGGGTCTTGAGATAGTCCCTGCCGGAAAGCTTCCGAATGACTTTTTCAGCATCGGCCTTGCAGAGGTGCTGTTAAGGTCAGGACAAAAAGAGGAGGGGAATAAGCTTATCGGTGATATAATCAATTATACAAAAGATTACCTCGATTACTCCACCTCGCTTGATCCCGGGGAGCGATACGGGCTGGACTATCCTTCAGGCATTAATATGCAGGCTCTTCTGGATATTTACAGGATGGCAGTTAATCTTGATGAAAGCGACCTTATACCTGTATCCGAAGCTCTCATAAATAATTATTATGATAAACTGTATTCCCGTAAATAGACGGTCATGAGGTTTTTTTCCATCTCCTCCTTTGCACGGTTGATTTATCCCGGGGCGCTCTTCAGGATAAAAACAAAAGAGAAGATCCTGTGCCTGACTTTTGATGACGGACCTGATCCGGACTCAACCCCGGAGCTGCTTGAGATACTTGAAAGGCATAACATTAAGGCTGCATTTTTCTGCGACGGGAGAGCTGCTGAATTATATCCTGTTCTGGTTCAAAAGATCAGAGGGGAGGGACATCTTGTTGGCAACCACGGATACAATCATCTTAACGGATGGGGTACATCCCTTAAGGATTATTGCAATGATGTTGACCATGCGACCCGGTTCACATCCGGAACATTTTTCCGTCCTCCTTACGGGCTTATAAGGATTAACCAGTACTGGAGGTTAAAGAATAAATTTAAAATTGTTTTCTGGGATGTGATGCCTTATGATTTTGACAGGGATTTCGAACCTGAAAGGTCACTGAAAATTCTTAATAAAAGGATAAGACCGGGTTCTGTAATAGTGCTGCATGACAGGCAGGACTCGGCTTCAAGGAATTTCCTGAATGAATTTCTGGAAGTATCGGTTAAAAAAGGATATTCTTTTACCTGTCCGGGGTAGCATTAATTAACCATATTGGTCGTATCAGATTTTGTTTTTAAGATTGAAATACTATTTTTGATCTGTCTTAATATCCCTGCAGATGAATATTCTAATCCTGGGTTCAGGTGGAAGGGAGCATGCCCTTGCCTGGAAACTTTCACAAAGCAAAAGAGTAAGCAGGATCTTTACCGGACCGGGAAATGCCGGGACTGCTGAGATCGGGACCAACCTGATGATCGATCCCTGTAAATTTGATGAGGTAAAGAAGGCTGTTATTGATAGCAATGCAGGAATGGTTGTTGTAGGCCCCGAAGCTCCGCTTGTGGCAGGCATCCACGATTTTTTCCTGAAGGATGATTTCCTTAAAGATATCCCGGTCATCGGTCCTGACAGCTCTGCTGCACGTCTTGAAGGAAGCAAGGATTTTGCAAAGGGCTTCCTTGTCCGGCATAAGATACCCACTGCAGCTTATAAGACTTTTGAAAAGTCAACAGCAGGCGGTGTACGCGATTTTCTAAACACCATGAAGAGTCCTTATGTTGTTAAGGCTGATGGGCTTGCTGCAGGGAAAGGCGTGCTTATTATTGAGGATATTGATGAAGCGGAAAAGGAAGTGAATGCCGTTCTGGACGGTAAATTCGATAAAGCAGGGAGTAAAGTGGTTGTGGAGCAATTCCTTAAGGGGATTGAATTATCTGTATTTATTATCACTGACGGGAAGTCCTGGAAACTGCTCCCTGAAGCAAAGGATTATAAAAGGGTAGGGGCAGGTGATACCGGTCTGAATACCGGCGGGATGGGAGGGGTCTCTCCTGTTCCCTTTGCAGGTAAAGAGTTTATGGATAAGGTAAGGACGAGAATCATCGATCCCACCATGAAGGGCCTCTCAGAGGAGGGGATAATATATAAGGGATTTTTATTTTTTGGACTGATTAATGTCGGAGGTGATCCCTTTGTAATTGAATTTAATGCCCGGCTTGGAGATCCCGAGTCGGAAGTTGTAATACCGCGAATCAGGTCCGATCTTTTTGACCTGCTTGAGGGTGTGGCATCAGGTGATCTTTCAGAACGAACTCTTGAAACAGACGACAGATGTGTCACAACAGTGATGCTTGTTGCCGGCGGTTATCCCGGAAGCTATGAAAAAGGGATGGAGATTTCAGGGCTTGAAAAAACAAAGGATTGTGTTGTATTTCATGCCGGTACAAAAACTGCCGGAAACAAAGTGCTTACCTCGGGCGGCAGGGTACTGGCAGTGAGCTCATGGGGAAGGACAATGCCGGAAGCTCTTCAGGGATCATATCGTAATGCAGCTCTTATTTCATTCGAAAAAATGTACTTCAGGAAAGATATTGGATTTGATTTATAAAACTGATGATTTCAAAGCTATTCAGAGGCACAGGACCGGGAGTTATCTTCCTTATTATTGTAGTTCTCATATTGCTTTGGATCAGTGCTTTTGTAAATCCCCGGGTTCATCCTTCATCAGTGTATGAGATAAGGCCGATGCCATTATATGGTATTGCCGGAATGATTACCGGCAGCAGCACACAGGGAGGGGTGATCTTCTCGTTTATCATGCTTACAGCGTTGATTTTTCTTCTGGTGAATTTCAATACATCAGTTTTTTTTATTGGAGAGAGAACTTTTTTCCCGGCGGTCATATTCATAATGTTCAGCGCCGTGTTGCCTTCGCTTCAGGTTATGAATCCTGTGCTTCCTTCAGCATTGTTCCTCACTCTGGCTTTGAAAAGGATAATGGAAGCTTACAGAAAACCCGGAACAGCTTTCAATTTTTTTGATGCGGCCCTGCTGATCAGCACAGGCTCTCTTTTTTATGCAAATATGCTCTGGTTCGGTCTCCTCGTGTTTATAGGAATAGCTTTGCTGAGAACGGGAAATATACTTGAAATATTCACCTCATTTATCGGCCTTCTGACTCCTTATATTCTGGTTTTTGGTATTTACTACGTGCTGGGAAGGGATACCGGAGCACTGTTGTCTGATATAAGGGAGAACCTGTTTGCTGATTCACCCGAAGCGGTTTTTTCACGGCCGGAAATAGTTGCTCTGATAGTGGCAGGATTAATGATACTATCCGGTATTGTTTTTTTATTGCAGCACATAAATTCAATGAAAATAAAATCGAGGAAAACTTTTTATCTTCTGTTATGGGGCTTTGTTATTTCGGTCATTCTTTATTTTGCACTGACTTCTGCTTCGGTTGAGCTTCTATGGATAATGGCAATACCTGCCAGTTATATAATGGCACATTATTATTTAAATATTAAGAAAAAGATTTTTCCGGAGATATTTTTCACCGGATTTCTGCTGCTGGTTATAGTTATTCAGGCGCTCAGCCTTTTCCAGCCATTCATTTAATCATCGAAACGACTCCGACTCCCGAGCCTTTCTGCCCCCCTGTAAAATCGTAGCTCAGCTGGTAAATCCCGCTTTTATTGCAGATAAAATCGATAAAGGAATATATCTTACCGGTTTTCTGGTCGAAGGATGACAGAACAGTGTTATTGGCATCATCTTTCAGACTGAGATAAAGCTTTCCTTCCGAGTCATCCGAATTGCACATGGAGAATCTGTATTTTGTATTTTTCCAGAGAGACATTTGTGCTTTATATCTTGGTTCTCCGGTTGCAGTACCTTTACCGAGCTGGATCCTGAAATCTTTCAGATATCTGGCATCGGTGCCGGCATTCATTATACAATTGCTTACCATCGGGTCAGATGACTGACCGTAAGTCATTATACCAGCTGTAATCAGCAGAAAAAGTGTTGTTAAATATATCTTCATATCAATTATTTATAACCAGTCTGTCACGAATATTTCTGGTAACTTCAGTTATCCCTGCCAACTGCTGATCAGTCATCTCCACATTGCTTGTTTCGGTCTGCTCAATTACAAGTCCTCCACCTTTTTCCACGCTTACAGGTTCTCCCAGGGTAAAAGTAATTTTTACATTCCTGTATGAGTCCTTTATGTCCTGAAGGTATTCGCAAAGCGAAATGAATTCATTGTCGCGGGTGCAATAAGGTGTGGCCAGCATTATCAGGTCGTTGAGGATTATTTTTTGTTCACCAATACGGTCTTTGAGTATGGGATCAGGATATTTTTCAGCCACCTGTGTGGCGAGGTGCTGAGCTTCGAGCCATACTCCGATAATCATCAGTGCCGACAGGTGTCCCCTTTCATTGTCCCGCAGATATTTATCAATTTGATTGTATGAATCTATCGAAAGGAACAGGAGGGAATCGAGATTGGACTTATTTAATGAGAGCCTTTTTAGCGCTTCAAAATCAAAAAACTGACCCACTTTCAGTCCTTCGGCAAGCTTCCGGATATCTGAAAGTATGTTTATGGATGTTCCCGTTTTCTCATACATATTTAAGTAACCCAGATCAGCTCCCAGAATTCCCAGAGCCAGAGCCTTGTCGAAAGCAGTGGGTTGCTTGTTTGCATCAACTGACGATGCCAGGTAATCGGGTGAGAACGGAACGGATAATGATTGAAGAAGGTTGGCGATCTCAACCGGTGAGGCAATGTTCTTTGCGATATCAGCAATAGCTTCGGCACTTAGCTTTTCAGCTTCACCGACAGGAACAGAATCGGCTTCGGGAAAAACAAACTCCGAAGAATTTCTTGAAGAATTCCTGCAGGATAAAGAGAATAACAGTGCAACTAACAGAATTAAAACAGACTTTCCTTTCATCAGGGTACATTGATTAATGCAAATATATAAAAAAACTATTAAACTATTTACGGATCAACCTCTTTCGGATTTTAAATTCTTCAATGAACCTTACTGCCCTGGCCGGCAGATTTAAATATAAAACTATGAAGAGCAGGATTGTGCCTGTGAAAATTACCCGGATATTGAACCTGAATGTATCCAGATTCATGCCAAGGAAGGATTTTGACGGGGCATAAAAATGAGTTCTGAATGCCAGAGGGCCTCTCCTGTAAGGATCGAGATAAACCGGATCGATATTCTGAATGATGGAGTTTTTATGAATAAGCATTTTGTTTTGCTCATAGTATTTGGTCACAATCTGCTCGAGCTCATAATTAAAGTAATCATCTTTCAGCCTGTTAAGCTTCACTGCATTCAGGTTGTAGAACCTGTCCCTCGTATTATTTGCCGAATTGAACTGCTCTCCGAAGATATTATCCAGCTTATTAAGATATGCAAAGGCTGAATCGGCTACCGGCTGACTGAATTCCTCACGTGTAACGGAACTGACATACCTGAACCCGGGTAAAGAATAGAGTCTGCTTATCTTTATAAGTTCATTTTTGAGAAGAGCAAAACAATCGTAACTCCTTCCTCCGGTTGCAGGATCTCTTGTGTCACCGGTATTTTCACCGCTGACTGTTTTTCTGTATTCGTAAAGGCATGCAGACAACGCCCTTTTCAGCTCAGGAAGCCTGTAAACCCTGTTAAAATCCGATTCACTTATTTTTTTCTGAAGGGAATAATATGTTTCCTTTTCACGGTTATACTGAGTTGTGCTGAAACGGTTATCCCTGAACTGCGATACCATAAGCGCTTCATAGGTCCACCTGGTGGGCATGAACTCGGCTATCAGGGGTACTTTTTCTGCATTTCCGATTACCCTGTTAAGCTTATCAAAGGGGAACATGGCACCGCTAAGGACCATCATCGGGATGATAAGCAAAGGGATAATAATATAAATTGTAATTGCCGAGTTAAATGCTGAAGAAATGTTCAGCCCGATCATATTTGCACAGAAGGAGGTTGCAAAAAGCGCCAGCCAGTAGTTGATGAACAATCCTTTTACTTCCAGAACCGGGTTAGCGATTGCCAGGAACAATAATGACTGGATTACAGATATCAGTATCATGATAGTTACCTTTGCCCCCAGGTAGCTGGTCCTGCTGAGATTCAGAAACCGTTCCCTTTTCAATATGTTCCTGTCACGGAATATCTCTTCGGCGCTTATTGTCAGCCCCAGGAACAATGACACAATTATGCTCATGAAAATATAAATGGGGATATTTTCATTCTCGGCAAACAGATAATTATTTGAACCCGGATCGGGAATATACCGGATAATAAAAGAAAGAATTAGTCCGAGTACGGGAGCTTCAAGCAGCGTCAGTGTAAGATATTGCCTGTTCGCTGATTTGCTTTTAAAGTCCCGTGTAAAATAGATCAGGAATTGTTTCAGCCTGCCGGGCCGGTTAAGATCGCTGTGCGGTTTTTCCCTGACTTCAGGTTCATCCTGTACCGGGAATTTCTTTTTAAAGAGGGCCGCCCACTCGCCAGGCAGGGTTTTTCTTTTTTCAGTATATTTTCCGAATTCATCAACAACCTGAGATTCAATGATATTAAAAATGGATTCGGTTTCTACGTTTCCGCATGAAGGGCATTCTCCCAGTGTTGAATTTATCCGGGCATCAAGAGTTTTGAACCAGATAACGGCATCCACAGGATTCCCGTAATAAGCCATGCACCCTTCCTGATCCATTATCAGGATACTGTCGAACATTTTAAATATCTCGGATGATGGCTGGTGGATGACAGAAATAACCAGCTTTCCCTTCAGTGTCAGATCTCTCAGCAAATCCATAAGGATTTCAGAATCTCTTGAAGAGAGCCCTGATGTAGGTTCATCCAGGAATAATACGGAAGGCTCCCTGATCACTTCGAGGGCTATATTAAGTCTTTTTCTCTGGCCTCCGCTTATCACTTTATTATATGGGGATCCTACTTTAAGGTCTCTTTTTTCATCCAGTCCCAGGTTCATCAGCGTCTGGTCGACCAATGATGTGATTTCTATCCTGTTTTTATCTTTAAAGCACAGGGATGCTGCAAAATAGAGGTTCTCAAAAACAGTCAGGTCTTCATTTAGCAGGTCATCCTGGGGAACATATCCCATTACACCCTCAAGAGCCTTATTATCCCCTATAACATCAAGTCCGTTTATCCTGACTGATCCGCTGGAGGGTTTCTGTATACCTGACAGAAGGTTGAGGAGAGTTGTTTTTCCTGATCCGCTGCCTCCAAGGATCCCGATAAGCTGACCTTCCTGTGCTGTAAAACTTATATCATCGATGGCAGGATGGCCTTCAACAAAATAATAAGAAAGATTCCTGACACTGAAAGATAATTTATTGATTATAGTACCGGAAAGATAACGGGAGCTTATATCACTGTAATAGACCGGATACCCCTGAGTTGATCTGATTGATCCTCCCCGGGGAAAGGTATAGATCTGTCGCGGGCTTACAGGAAGGCCATTCAGGCTCAGCTGGTCGTCCGATAAATATTTCACGAATAAAAGGTCCACACTTGATATCCTGAGGAATATTATTGTCGTACCCTGGTAGCCGGAGATCATTTTTTTACAAATAGCACACTCCGGACATTCAGGGGAAAATACCATTATTGAAGGATTTTTAATCACTTCAGGTTTATCATGTCTGACGAACTGTGCAATTGATTCAAATTCTTCGGTGGATATATTAAATACTTCTGCAACAGTATTTATTATATTCATTCTTTGTGGAGTGAACCGGCGGTCGGAGTTAACCAGTTCAAAGAGGCGCATCAGAACAATTACTTTCTGCTCCTGGTTAAGGGTACGGTTTATCTGTTTGCAGATACCCAGTATTTTAAGAGAATCTTTCACGGATGGAGTGGCCGGATTTATGTTCTCAGCCGATTTATCCACCACGGGTCCCGCATTTTCGTCGAAAAGTCTGAGATACTCCTTTACATTCTCAGTTGTAAGCTGCTTTGTAAGGAAGTTCAGAACAAAATCGCGCTCATTGATCATCATACCCTCGTCCTGCTTGACTATCAGGGCAAATAATTCCATCAGCGCTTTGAGGATTTCTTCACTCATCGGTGCTAAATGCTTCTATCAGTTGCAGACGCATCTAAGGTATAAAACTATTTCTTTTTAGCAGAATGTTTTACAAATTTTCTTTGGATCCAGCCGGGAGTAATCGATGCACCGAGAATAAGGTAGGGATAATAGCTGATAATTCTCCATATAATTGTAATCGCCAGGGCTATACCGCCGGCGAATTGCGGATCGGCAGGGATGGCATCTGTAATATAGCGACCAAGTATAAGTTCGGCAAATCCACTTCCCCCCGGGAGTGGGGCTTATGATCATCATGATCCATGTTACAAGCTGTCTGGCAAAGATCAGGAGATGATCCGTCACGGCAAAGAATGCAACAAGGATCGCATTAATTACAAAATACCTCGAAGTCCATGAAAGAACGGTAGCAGTAAATGCTTTTATCCAGAACTTGGCAGGTTTTTTCTTTAGCTCCAGGGAGCTGAAGATTATATCGTCACCTGCTTTTTCAGCCGGCTCTTTCCATCTTTTCAGAAGCGGCAGACGGAATATATAAAGCAGGGTTTTTTTAATCTTTCCGGGATCTATAAAGAGCCCGTAACCTACAAATATGACCCAGGCAAGTATTATTATATATCCGACTGCTGCCACAATTATGAGGTTGTTGAGCAAAACGGGACCGGTTCCATGCAGTGAAGTTGTGAACAGGACATCCTTGCCTACGATCAGCAGTATCAGAGGAAACATTATCACAAAATATAGTTCGTCCAGAAATGAGGTGGCAAGCACTATTGAGGTGCTCCTTCCGACGGAAATCCCCTCTTTATGAATAAAAACGACTGCAACCGCTGTTCCGCCGACAGTGGACGGGGTTATGGCCGATGTAAATTCCCACAGCATTATCACCCTGAATGCCTGCTTCCATGTAAGATCATTTTCCGACAATATTCTGATCCTGATAATGTATCCCAGATCCCTTCCTATCATGCAGCACCATGCAATTAGGATCCAGAAGACTGACCACCAGTTCATGTGCAGATAGCTAAGGACTTCCATATTGATTTCCCTGGAGATCAGCCATGCAACCACACCCAGGCCAATCAGGATAGGGATAATTATCCTTCCCGGCTTAAGCTTCCGCACCAGTTCAAATTGCTTTTCCTCGCTCATTATTCAGGCAATATTTCCTGCCATTCAAATTTATATTTCCCGCTGCCTGTCTCTGATACGAACAGATTATTGGGATATTCGCTGCCATTCATTTTAAAGCTTTTAACACTATCCGGTATTATCACTTTCGCTGTACTTCCGACAGGTACTGTTACTTCCATGGTGAACAGCTTTTTTTCTTTTTTCCAGTTTACCGAAATGGTACCATAGGGTGTTTCTTTTGTTGTGTTTGCCCATGATATTCCCTCTGGTATCTGCGGATCAATGATCAGTGACCGGAAAGCTTCGGTGTCATCACTCCTTATCCCTCCGACAGCCTGGTAAAACCAAGATCCAATGCCGTTATAGCAGTTATGTATCCTGCTCCTGTTCCCGTTCCAGTGCTCCCAGGTTGTTGTCGCACCGTTTTCAATCATGTACAGATATCCGGGGTAATCTTTTTTAAGGATCATTGAACAGAACAGGTCTGCTTCCCTGTTTTTAACCGCCCATTCAGTGAAGACAGGCACTCCTACAAGGCCGGTGGCAATGTGTCCCTTGTAATTATTCAATATAAGATCTCTCAGATTATCTTTTATTTTTCCCGCCAGACTATCAGGAACAATACCGGCAAGCAGAGGATATGTCATATCTATCTGTGATCCGCTCCCGTAATTTGCTCTATCGGCGGAATAGAATTTTTTGTGTACCAGTTCTCTTATTGTCTCTTTTTTCGCAAGGTAGTCTTCGGCATCCCCTGGTTTCCCCAGTCTGTCTGCGATTTTTTGCATTGTCTCATAACACACTGTCATGAAGCAATTATTTACAAGATCAACTGAAGCCGGATCTGTCTGATTTGTCCCTTCCGGTACAGCCCAATCGCCAAGATACCAGTTCCTGTAGTCTGTATCGGGCCATCTCTGAAGAAGTCCTTCTGGTGAATATTTTTCCGCATATCCAAGCCATTTTTGCATTACGGGATAATATTTTTCGAGAATTCTTATATCGCCGTAATTATTGTAAGTTCTCCACGTAGCGGTAATAATGAAACCACACCAGTAGGGACCTCCACCTGCCGGGTAAGGATTAGGAGCGGTATGTGGCATCCCTCCGTCATCCCTTATGCAATCGGCCCAGGCCTGCAGCCAGTTAGAATAGAGAGGTCCGAGATCGAACATGATCTGAGCTGTTTCGGTTGAGGCATTTCCGTCGCCTCCGTATCCAAGCCGCTCAATCTGCGGACAATCGACAAGATATCCTCCCAGGCTCAGGCATCTGAGAGTGTAATTTATCATGTCGTGTATTGCGTTAATCTCATTATTGGAAGATTTGAATGATGAGGCCTCCCTGTAAGCTGTATGAATAAGATGGGCACGTATTTTACCGGTTTCCGGCATTGATCTCAGGTTAGAAATTCTAATATACCTGAAGCCGTGATAATTGAATTTATTGCAGAAAGATTCGTTGGAGGCACCTGCTGAAATAAAAATATCGGTCTGATCCTGATCAACCGTATTCCCTTTTTCATCAAGGTGATCGCAGTACTCCATCACTATTTTTTCTCCCGGGTTAAGCTGAGGGAAACTTATTTCAGCATATCCCGTGAGAGTTGTTCCCATATCTGCAAGCCAGGTTGAATCATTGATTTTATTGACAGAAACAGCTGTAATTGTTTTAATGATCTGGTTTGGTTCAGTAAGCTGAGGGGTCGTCTGATTTCCTGCAATTTCCGCAACAGCTACCGGGCTCCAAGCGGAATTATCAAGTGAGGTTTTTGAAAGATCATGCAGAACAATAGATGCATCAACCTGTTCCCCTCCGAAACGGTGGGGCCGCCATGTTCCGATTGTTGAATAACCGCTGTTCCTTCCTCTCCACGATGAATCAGTGACAGTAATATTTTCCCAGCGGCCGGCTATTAAGCATTTCAGCCTGAGCTCTCACAAAAGGGCCATTGTCCTGCACCCCGGGTAATCCGCGGCTGTACCAGCCCTGGGCAATCCAGATAACCAGATCGTTCCTGCCTTCCCTGGCAAGGGATGTGAGATCATATGTCAGGGCCAGGGATCTTTTATTAAATTGCGATACAGCCGGAGCCAGTACATTATTGCCGGCTTTTTTCCCGTTAAGATAAACCTCGTGATAACCAAGGGAATTGACATGAAGGAAAATCTTTTCCTGCTTTCCGTTAAGATTAAAGGTTTTCCAAAACTGGGGGCTTACAGTATTTTCGGAGCTGACAGGGAAGCCTATAAATTTTGCCTTCCAGTCAGATTCATCAAGTAATCCGATACTGAAGAATGATGGAGTGCTCCATCCGGAAACTTCATCATTCTCATTCCAGATCCTTACTTTCCAGTAACATACTGACCGGGAGGTTAATTCTATACCCTTGTAGGGGACATGAATGCTTTCAGATGATTCCACCTTCCCTGAATTCCAGAGGTCGGAATTGGTCTCGTCGAGCAGATCAATACTTCCCGCCACAAGAATCTGAAATGCTTTCTGCATCGTGCCATTTGACTGTGACCTTATTTTCCAGCTTAATCCCGGTTTATTTGTTCCTGTTCCCGTGGGTTCTGAAAGGTTTTCGCACTTAAGGTCGTAAACTGTCAGATTATCTTCACGATAGGTACAACCTGCCGGGAGAAGCAGGAGTAATATCTGTAACGGCAGAAAGTACTTGATCATGGGGGGTAAATTTATTTCGAAAGATAATCTTTTATCAGGATTACTTAAAATAAGAAAACCTGCATTCCGTTTTACCGTTCAGCAGGTTTTCAATTCAACCTAACCTTAAAAAACCGGGCCCCGGTCTTTCAAAACCGGCCGGGCACCTTACTAACCTGTTTCTTATAAATTCCTTAAATTAAGTACTTTCCCTGTCTTTCGTTTTATCATCATATTGTCCCGTCAACATCATAATTAAAGACAAACTATAAAGAGTGTTTATTCCGGGGATTGATAAATATTTTAAAAAAATGGAATAATTTAGTGTAAAAATGGTCTATATACTGGATAAGGGATACAAATAAGTATACATAATATGAAACGGACTCTGGTTATTTCGGGTATAGTAGCTTTTTTTATTATCATCAGCCTGATAGTTTTTAACAGGCTGCTGTCAAAGAAAAGTGAAGTAAGTGTTTTTGCTGAGGTTAAGGAAGGTCTTTTTGAGATTGCAATTTCAAACTCGGGGGAGCTGCTGGCCGAAAAGTCATTTGAAATAAAGGGGCCTGAGATACTACAGACCCAAAATCAGGGAGGCGGATCAAGGGGTGGAGGCCATGACCACATGCGTATTATGAGCTTTAAAATACAGGATATAGTACCTGAAGGAACTATTGTCAAAAAAGGTGACTATATCGCTCAGCTCGACAGGACGGAATATGACAACACACTCAAAGACGGGCTTGAAAGCCTTACAACCTTACAGGCAAACCTTGAGATGAAGATCCTCGATACGGCAGTTACATTAACTGATCTGAGAGATGAAATAAAGAATCAGATATATGTTGTTGAGGAAGCAAGGATCACACTTGACCAATCCAGATATGAGCCACCGGCAACAATCCGGCAGGCGGAAATAAGTCTTAATAAAGCAGAACGGGGGCTTGAGCAGCTGAAGAAAAGCTATAATCTGAGACGCGCTCAGTCTCTTTCAGACATCAAGCAGACAAAACAGGCGCTGACCAACGGACAGGAGCTTGTTAAAGCCCTTCAGGAATTCCTTGCACAGTTTAGAATAACTGCTCCTTCTGAAGGAATTGTACTCTATAAACAGGAATGGAATGGCGCAAAAAGAAAAGCAGGATCAACGATCAATCCCTTTGACCGCGTGGTGGCCACCCTGCCTGACCTGGATACAATGATTTCCAAAACTTATGTTAGTGAAATTGAGGTAAATAAAGTTGCTGTTGACCAGGATGTAACAATCACTATTGATGCGTTGCCCGGGAAAGCATTCAGAGGCAAAGTGACCAGTGTGGCAAATGTAGGCGAAGTTCTGCCCAATTCTGATGCAAAGATGTTCGAGATTTTAATAAGGATAAATAATTCTGATAAAATATTACGACCAGCAATGACATCCGGTAACAGAATTATTACCAAAACATTTGATAATGCAATTTTTATTCCCACGGAGTGCGTCTACACAGGTGCTGACAGCATTACTTTTGTCTATAAGAAAAACAAAACCCGGCAGATAGTCATCCTGGGTGATATGAACGAGAAGAATGTTATTGTTAAACAGGGTCTTGAACCGGGTGCATCAATCTATGTCGTTCCACCGGCAGAATCAGCTGATTTCAAACTTGTGGGAGAAAATCTGATAGCTTCTATAAGGGTAGGGAAGATAATATAACTGTCCCGGGAAGCCTGCTATTTTTTCCCCCCTCCCGGATTCATTACTGAGCTATTCTGTATTAACCTGTCAATTCATTTGATTATGTTTGCAGGTATTTTTTATTAATTCCATGCCTGCACCACAAGCAAACTTAAAGGAAGAAACCAGGGAAAAAGGAAACAATAAAGTCCCCGGGCAGTATCTGCTCTTCTTACTTACAGTACTTTTTCTGGTTTCACTGCTGACAATAATTAATCATTTCAATTTAATCGATATTGGCAAAAATGTACTGATAGTGTTCAGATGGATTGCCCTGCTGGCAATTATGGGGTATGCCTGGTACCGGAAATCCCTCACTACCTGGATACTTATCAGCATGCTTGTAGGCGCAGAATTCGGGTACGATCTGCCTCATATAGCTGTTAAGCTGAACCTGATAAGTAAGATTTTCCTTCGCCTTATCAAGACTATTATTGCACCGCTGCTGTTTGCCACGCTTGTTGTTGGTATTGCAGGGCATTCAAACCTTAAGCAGGTGGGACGAATGGGCTGGAAGTCACTCGTCTATTTTGAGATTGTGTCGACAATTGCCCTATTCATAGGGCTCTTCGCTATTAATATCAGCAAAGCCGGCGTTGGAGTGAATGTGCCTGATGTCGTAACTCAATCTGAAATCCAGGCGGTTGAACCGGTAACAGGCAGTGATCTTATCCTGCATATCTTCCCCGAGAATATTGCCAAATCAATATATGAAGGACAGGTGTTGCAGATAGTGATCTTCAGCATTATTTTCGGTATTGCGGTTGCTCTTTTAAAGGATAAGCATAAAAGCCCGATGATTAAATTTACCGAGTCGCTTGCCGAGACAATGTTCAAGTTCACGCAGCTGATAATGTATTTCGCTCCTTTTGCCGTATTTGCCGCGATAGCCTACAGCATTGGTCATATGGGACTCGATATTCTTGTTAATCTGTTCAAGTTGCTTGCAACACTTTATATATCACTTATAATCTTCCTGCTTGTCGTACTTCTGCCGGTTGCCCTTATATTTAAAATACCGGTACGCGCATTTCTCAAGAAAGTTGCGGAACCAGTAACAATCGCTTTTGCGACAACAAGCTCTGAATCAGCTCTTCCGATCGCTATGGAACGAATGGAGGAGTTTGGCGTTCCGAGGAAGATAGTTGCTTTTGTTATGCCTACCGGGTACAGTTTCAATCTTGATGGCACTACACTATATCTGTCCCTGGCCACAATTTTTGTTGCTCAGATAAGCGGAATTCATCTGCCTTTCGACAGGCAGCTTCTCATAGTTTTTACTCTGATGCTTACAAGTAAAGGAGTGGCAGGGGTCCCGAGAGCCTCAATGGTCATTCTGCTCGGTACTGCAGCCAGCTTCGGATTGCCTACCTGGCCAATCTATATAATCCTTGGGATTGACGAACTGATGGATATGGCACGTACCTCGGTAAACGTTCTTGGTAATTGCCTCGCAACAGCTGTAATTGCAAGATGGGAAGGAGAATTTAACCCCGGGAAATCTAACCCAGAAGCGAATCAAGGTTAAGTATCCCAAGATATAAAATACCCTGCGCAATGAATCTTATAATTCTCGATAATCCAAAAAACAAATAAAGTTTAAACGGATATTTCATCAGGCTTACGGCCATCACTACCATCGAGAACGGGGAAAAAGGAAATAATGCTGCAATAATTATAAATGCACCGCCCCACTTTCTTACCATATTGATATACTTGCTCAGAACCCGTTCAGAGTATGCTCTTATCCTCTTTCTTCCGGACAGCCATTTCCCGATGAAATAGGATAAAATTCCACCTGCATATGAAAGTATTCCCAGTATTGTAAGGAGCAGGAAAGGCGAATTGAATTTGGCTGACCATATTACGAAAATGTCGGGAGGTATCATACCCAGGAAAGACTCCGATAAAAGAAATACAATAAATATAAAAGGATCAGACAGGTTATCGGTAAAAAAATTAAAAATTGCAGTAACATCAATAAGGTATTTCCCGATAAGTACCACAGGAATCATTACTGCCGCATAAATAAGAAGGATCTTAAGCCCGGTCCACCACATATAGCCATAGACACCCCTCTTCCTGTTACTGAAGTGGAGAGCTTTAAGCCTGTCCATGATACTTTTTTTGGTGCTGTTCATCCGGTTAAGGGGTATTTGCTGGCAAAAAAACGGGACGAAAGATATGAAAAAGGATCATAGGAAGTTTTCTGAATTGCATATTTGACCGTTTTACAGTATTTTTGAAAAAAGAGAAGGAGGTTAATACTATGATAATCAGGAAGGACTATATTAAATTGATTTTACGGGTATTGTTTGCAGTGTTAATATTTTATTCATGCAGTACCGTAAAAAGATCGAATGTTCAGGTTGAAGAGGATCAGCTGTTGATTACGCGACGTTATGTCGGCGATTACATCGAGTACAGGAATACAGATCCTGATGATTTCACAGGATACAATCTTATATGGATCAGGACTTCTCAGGACAGCACATACGGAAAAATTTCAGCTTTCGGAAAAGAATGTGAATTTACTCCCGGCGACAGGCTCTTTCTGAGAAGAACATATCTTTCCCCGGGAGGTATTTCAGGTTACTGGATTTACAGAATTGAAAATGATTCTGAGGTCAATTATAAGCTTACCGAATTCCAGCATGACCGGAAAGTGCCGGTTCAGGAATGGTTTTAGCATAAAATTTAATCTTCATCAGGAATTATTTTTTTTCTGCTGCTTTTTCCTCCTCAGTTTTTTTCTCAATATACTTTTTCCCCTTCAGGATCCATTCCCCGGGTTTTTCACCAAGAAGGTAATGGTTGAAGAATTCATTTACTTTTCCGGCATAGTCGAGCTGGTTTTCTTTTTTGGCAAGGGAATGATTTTCCCCGTCATATACCAGCATTATATAAGGTTTTTCCATTCTGCGCATGGTTGTGAACATTTCAATTCCCTGGTGCCAGTCAACAGCTCCGTCGCTTGTCCCGAAAGCCACCAGCAGCGGGGTTTTTATATTCTTTGCCTGAAACATCGGTGAATTAGCCAGATACTCTTCCATCTGAACCCACCACGGTTCACGTAACCGGCCCTGTGAAATTTCAAATATGCTCTGATTGGGATTTCCTGTATTCCAGTATATCTGATTATACATGCTTATCATGTTGATCAGAGGTGCTCCTGCAACAGCTGCGGCAAACAGATCAGTCTGAGTGATAATAAAGCTTGTCTGGTAAGCGCCCCAGCTATGTCCCATGATACCGACCTTCTTTTCATCGATCATACCTGTTTTAAGTACCACTTCAACTGCCGGAATGACACAACCTGCTGCAGATTCACCAGGATGATTTGTCTTGTATACGATATCGGGCTGATAAACGAAATAACCCTGGCTCGTAAAATTTGTAGTATTGTATGCAACTCTGGGAGAAGGTACTACATAACGGTTTAGAACATTTGACCTTATCTCATATATATATACGATCATAGGATATTTTTTCCCGGGCTCATAATTTGCAGGATAGAAAAGCGCTCCCTGAAGGGGCTTGCCATCCCTGTTTGTGAAATTCACCAGTTCACTTTTACCCCATAAGAATTTAGTCTGCTGGGGATTTGTGTCCGAGATTTTTAAAGGATTAGTGAAGGAACGTGAGGTAAAGTAGATATTTGGGGATTCGGAATATGTTTCACTTCTGTAAACAAAGAAATCTGATTTTTCAGCTTTATCCAATCCGGTAATGGATTTTGGTTCATAAATAAGCTTTTCAAATTTGTTTTTAATGGTTAGTCTGAAATATCCTGATTCCTTTGTCAGATCACCGTTAGCTGAGAAATAGAGATCCTCTTTTTCTTTGTGATATGGATATTCATTGTCGAGCTTTAGCAGTCTGTAAATTGTTTTATTCTCTTTTCCTTGTGTAAGCTTTACGGGTTTATAATCATCCATATTTATTTTCCACACATCGTATTCATCATACAGGAAAAATGCCCTGTCATCATTTATCCATCCGCCATTCCCAAAGGGAGGCTTTACATCAAGGGGACTGTCATCCCGAGTATTCCAGAATACCGTTTCAATATCCTTTGTCAGGTTCAGGTGAGAACTTTTGGCAATATCATAAACCCACCAGTTCTTCTCTTTGAAATAATATAAATATTTTCCTTTTGGTGAAGATGCAAAAACTGATGAAAAACCTTTTAAAATCATCTTCTTTTCACCTGTCGAAGGATTTACCTGGTAATAATCATATGTGGCCTCTCTGAAGGCAGGTTTGTATGGTGTTTCATCCGTAACTATTACGTTGAGTCCGTTACCGCTTAAAATTGCCCGCCTCAAAGTATCGTCTGTTAACTTAATGAGAGTGTTCTTACCGGGATCCCAGGCAAAAAGATATGTAAAATTCTTATCCGTATTGTATGTGTTCTTTTGCCGTGGTTGTATGGGATCATCCTTCCAGTGCCAGATATCTACTCCGGGAATCTTCGGCTTTTCATCAGGTTTTTTAGCTTTCTTTTCTTTTATGGTCCAGTCAAATGCCCCGAAATATATAATTTGATAATTATCCGATATGTATGGTTTATAAGTTTCCCTGATGTACATGCCTTTTGGAAACCTTGTTGTATCGGATGAAGGATCATAACATTTTATTTCGGGTTTTGAATGAATATTCCGTACGGCAAAAACCATATGATTCTCTTCAACACGGGAGGTATCTTTGAAAGCTTTATAGAACATCAGGACATTCCCTTCTTTATCCCATACCAGATTTCTGTAGACAGCTGTATCGTTACTGAGAAATGAAATATTGTAGTTATCCAGGTTCAGCATTTCAATGCCATTACCTTTCTTATTTTCCGCACTGATTGCATATGCCAGCCTGTTTCCCTGCTTGTTTACCGCAAACTCTGAAATATTACCGATATTTTTGGTAATGTCTGTGCTGAGGTTATGTATAAAAATGTCTTTTGTCTTATCATCGCCTGCATAACCACCCATAACCAGATGATTTGCATCTTTGGTGAAAATAAATGATTCAATATTTTCAAAGATCCTATCCTTTCCCGTTTCCAGATTGACCAGCCTGGTTTTATATTTTACCGGTTTCTTCTGCTCGGTCATTTTTTCAAGTTGTTTCTCACTGTAGCCAACCCTGCATGCTGCCCATCTTGAATCATCTGAAAAGATGTTGCCTGTTGAAAGAGGATATTTATATAATTTTGATGTTGATACATTTTTTATATAAAGTGTATCATCACCATCCACAAGGGTTACAGACCAGCTAACCCACGTACCATTGTCAGAAAACGAGCAGGCGCCAAGGTTTTGCCAACGGGCATAATCTTTTACAGTTAAGGTCTTTAGTGTATCCTGCGGTATGGCAGTATGGCAGAAAATGAGAAAGATGATGATCACTGAAATGTATTTCATTATTTTTTCCATTGAAATAGTGGGTTTAGTTCCTTGTTTATTTAGCAATACATCAAATATAATTTAATTTAGAGTTTGAATTATTTTCCAAAAGACTATTGCCATGCAAAAAAATTATTTTCCCTTTTTGACTTCGTTCATCCTGTTTTGTTCTTTAATCTGTTTCATTTCCTGCGGTCGCACCCAGGGTAGAGAAATTCAGGATTTCAATTTTGCCTGGAAATTCCACAAGGGAGAAATACCGGAAGGTCAGAACAAATGGGCTGGATGATAAAGAATGGAGAGATGTTGACCTGCCACACGACTGGAGCATTGAGGGCCCCTTTAGTAAGGAAAATGCCAGCTGCACGGGTTATCTTCCCGGAGGTATAGGTTGGTACAGGAAAACTTTTACGGTTCCGAAAAGTGAGAAAGGCAGGAAATTATATATAAGCTTTGACGGCATATATAATAACAGTGAGGTATGGATCAACGAAAATTATCTTGGGAAACGGCCAAATGGATATATATCATTTCAGTATGATATCACTCCATTCATAAAATATGGCGGTAAAAACGTAGTGGCAGTTAAGGTCGATCATTCACAGGCTGCCGATTCGAGATGGTATACCGGTTCAGGAATATACCGTCCTGTAGAATTAATAAGTATGCCTGAAGTTCACCTGGGGCAATGGGGTGTATTTGTTACAACTCCTCAGGTAAGTGAAACCGAAGCCACTCTCTCAGCAGAAGTCACCATTGTAAATGTATCCGGTAAAAAGGTTAAAGCGGATATCGTTAATTATCTTCTTTCCGGGAATGATACAGTCGGATCTGGAAGGCAGGAAATAGAGCATGAACCCCTCCGAAGAAATGAAAATATCTCAGATAATACTGGTTAAAGATCCTGTACTGTGGGATATTGATAATCCGGCTTTATATGATCTGGTCACACTGGTTAAGTGCGGAAAATCCTGTGATAATGTTACAACATCTGTCGGATTCAGGACTTTAAAATTTGATCCTGACAAGGGGTTTTTTCTCAATGGGAAGAACATGAAGCTTAAAGGTATCTGCATGCACCACGATGCCGGGGCCCTGGGGTCTGCAGTTCCGGACGAGGAAACAGCAAGAAGACTTGATGTCCTTAAAGAACTGGGCTGTAATGCTATCCGGACCAGTCATAATCCTTTTTCCCCCGGGTTTCTTGACCTGTGCGATCAGAAAGGATTTCTTGTTATAGGAGAAGCCTTTGACGAGTGGGAACTTCCAAAGAAAAAATGGATTGCAGGGTGGAATGCTGGAACTCCGGGTAAGCAGGGCTATGCTGAATATTTCAGTGAATGGGGAAAAAAAGACCTGAGGGATTTCATCCTGAGGGATCGTAACCATCCGTCTGTAATTATGTGGAGCATAGGTAATGAGATTGATTATCCCAACGATCCCTATACTCATCCAGTACTTAATACTGAAGAAAATCCTCAAACCTGGGCTAAATTCAGTGATACGCTTCCTCATGCCGACAGGCTTGGAGAAGTAGCCAGGGAACTTGTTGGACTGATTAAGGAACTGGACAAGACCAGGCCTGTTACTGCCGGTCTGGCTTCGGCCCTCATGTCAAATGAAACAGGATATGCTGATGCACTTGATGTTGCAGGATATAACTACCAGGAATTCCGGTATGATCCCGATCATAAAAAATATCCGGGCAGGCCGCTTTACGGGAGCGAAAACGGTATGGCACTTGAAATGTGGAATTATGTTGCTGATAATGATTATGTGATGGGACAGTTCCTCTGGACGGGAATTGAATATCTCGGTGAGGCGGGGCGCTTTCCCGTACGATCAAGCGGCGCAGGGATTATTGACCTGGCAGGGAATAAAAAGCCTGAATTCTTCTTCAGGCAGAGTTTATGGAGCGATGAACCGATGGTTTTCATCGGGACAACCGACAGGCTGACCCAAAGAGGTCCGGTGAGCCTTTGGGCTCATAAAAGAGTTGAACCTGTATGGAATTATGAAAAGGGGAAAAAGGTCAGCGTTAATGTGTTCTCAAATTGTGAGGAAGTTGAGCTTTTCATTAATTCATCCTCTCTCGGATCGAAAATGATGAAGGATTTTAAAAACCGGACAATAACCTGGGAAATACCATTTGAAGCCGGGAAGCTTAAAGCCGTTGCAAAAAATGGCGGGATTGCGGAAGCATCTTATGAACTCAATACTACCGGTTCCCCGGTAAAACTGGCAGCAGTTTGTGAGAAGAGCTCTGTAAAAGCTGATGGTCAGGAGTCGAAACCCCATGCATGGCGTGTCTTCCTTGTAAATATCGTCGATGATGAGGGCAATACCGTATATACGGCAGATAATGAGATCACTTGTGAGATTGAAGGGCCTGTCAGACTGCTGGGAATAGAGGATGCCAACCATTCCAATACCGAGGATTATAAAGATAATAAGCAGCATGCCTTTCATGGCAGGCTGCTTATTTACCTTCAGACAACTGATAAACCCGGGCAGGTTACCGTTTCATTGAATTCACCTGGTTTGCAGGGTACAATTGTCCGGTTTGATGTAACCAGGTAACCAGTCGAAACCTTGTTGAAACGCCATGCATTGTGTTTCAACGATAACCCGGGGTACGTTGCAGAAACGCCATGCATTGCGTTTTTACTATTTTTTATCGTAGGCAACCATGGTTTTCATTTCGCCATCCCTTCCTGCCCTTACGCTTTCAAGCATCAGGACTTTCCCTCCTTCGGTAAGTTTCCAGGTCTCGGTTGTTTTCATTTCCCTGCTTTCACCATCCCTTTCAAAAGTCATGGTGGATGTTATTGTCAAAGCAGTTTTATCTGCCGACCATGCTACCGTCGATTTCCTTGTTGTGTTGAACATCGGATTTTCACTTAAGGTTCCGTCAAGATTATACTTCGAAGTGTTCTTCATCTCACCACCATCCCTGCCGGGCATAGTACTCTCAACTGTAAGGACATTGCCTGCCTGGGTTACAACCATAGTAGTTGCGGCAAACCTGAACTGACTTTCTCCGAAATTACTCTTAGACTCGTTAAATCCCCAGGTTCCCGAAAAATTTGCCTGAGCAAAGAGACCTGCAGAAATAAGCATAAAAACTGCAGTGCTGAAAAGCACTTTTAAACCGCATAAATTGTTGGTTTTCATGGATGAAATAAATATTAGATTAAATAAACTTAAGACAAACTAAAATTACAATTTATTCCATTAAACTCTCTTTTCCGGAGAAATTATATATCTGTAAATCCTGAAGGGAAAGGCAGGAAAAACATGTATCTTTATAATTCAAACTTACTGACCGGAGCGCTTTATCTATATTCTTGTATTCTAAATAATTATGATATCATGTTTATTTTTTACAAATGAGATTCGTCCATATTTTCATCCTTATCCTATCTCTGTTATTGATTCCCGCATGTAATAATTCCCGGGCAATGGCAAATAAAAGAGTTAAACCTGAAATACATTTTGGCAGAACCGGAGGTTTTACAAATATTCCCGTGGAATATTTAATTAATTCAAAAGGTGAAGTTCTGAGGTTGTCGGCCGGTAATCCTGAAACGGTCAATCTTATTACGTATAAAAGGCTAAAATCCATTATCAGGGAGCTTAATCGTATTGATTTTCAACACATCGAATCAGATGACCCCGGAAATATCTCATATTTCATTAAAGTAAGGACGCGGGAATATGAGAATAGTGTCAGATGGAATGATCTGACACCAAATGATACACTAAAGAATATTTACAAAGAACTATTAACCACATTAAGACCCGATCAATGAAAAGAACATTATTGTCCGTTCTCCTGGTAATGCTGTCATTATCAGTCATTGCCCAGGATAGATCATCTAAAACGGTTACAAAAAAGCCGGGTACTAATCCATCGCTGGCAGCCAGGTACCGCACAATAAACGGAAATGGTTCAAAAAGCGGCCAGGGAAATAAATCCACTTTCCGGGACGATATACGGTTCCCGGAATTTAACAGAAATTTCAGTGACGTCAAGAAAATAATTTCCAGGAATAATTCTCCTGTTTTTATTGAGAGAGACATTTCAGGACAGAAATCCTCTTCACAGGTCTCCTTCGAGGGAAGGTTCTATTCCTTTTTTGATGAAATGAAAGTGAAAACCCGTATTACAAAGCCGGAAGAATCTTTAACAATTTCTGATATAAGAACCGAT
This sequence comes from uncultured Bacteroidales bacterium, assembly GCA_963700275.1. Taxonomy (GTDB): domain Bacteria; phylum Bacteroidota; class Bacteroidia; order Bacteroidales; family VadinHA17; genus LD21. The sequence goes on from CAVOWZ010000022.1 coordinate 46,124, forward strand.
GAGCTTGGCATAACCCATATAAACGCAATACAGACCTACAAGGGGATTAAAATATATGGTTCTGAAACCAGCCTTCACCTGTCTCCCGGAAAGGAGAGGCTTACCGGCAGATTATACACTCCGGGGGATGGGATCAATACAACCCCGGTCTATAATGTGGATCAGGTACTCTCCTCTGTGGTCAGGGATCTTAAGAAGATCACCCGTTACCGGGAAATGAAGGGCACTGAGAAAGATATCCTGAAATATGAATCCCCTTCCTGCGATCTGATCATTTTAAACCTTAAGGATAACCTCTTCACCCTCGCATGGGAGGTTGAGATAAGGCCGAATTTTATAGAAAGATGGCGTTATTTCGTTGATGCCGGTACAGGTAAGATACTCCGGAAATATAATATTACGAATTCGGACGGACCTGCAACAGCATCTGCTCCTGATTTGAATGGCGTTTCAAGGGCTATTAATACTTACCTGGAAGGAAGCAGCTATATCCTTGTGAATGCGGCAGAAAACATGTATAATACAACAACGCAGGAAGGGGTGGTTGTTACATTAAATGCAAATAATACATCCACAACCTCACTTGATTATAAATATGTTTCATCGGCCACCAATGAATGGAATAATCCTGCGGCTGTTTCAGCCCATTATAATGCCACAAGAACATACAAGTACTTTTATAACACCTTTGGCAGGAATTCAATAAACGGGGAAAAAGGAAATATCATTTCTCTGATAAATGTTGCTGAAGAAGATGGATCTTCAATGGAAAATGCTTTCTGGAATGGTCAGGCTGTATTCTATGGTAATGGTGGTGATCATTTTAAGTCACTTGCAGGCGCTCTGGATGTAACCGCGCATGAACTTGGACACGGGGTTGTATCCAATACTGCAAACCTCGAATATTATGGCCAGTCAGGTGCGGTCAATGAATCATTTGCGGATATTTTCGGATCAATGGTTGACAGGGAAGACTGGCTGATTGGAGAAGATATTGTTAAACCGGCATATTATCCGTCGGGCGCCCTCAGGAACATGGCTGATCCACATAACGGGGGAACGTCCAATAATGATCATTACTGGCAGCCAAAGCACACATCAGAGATGTATATCGGGGAACAGGATAATGGAGGTGTTCATATCAATAACGGAATAGGAAGCCATGCTTATTATCTTTTTGCAACAGCTGTAACAAAAGAAAGAGCGGAGCAGGTGTTTTTCCGTGCCCTGACAACTTACCTTAAATCTACATCACAATTCATCGATTTCAGGATAGCTGTAATCCAGGCAGCAACAGATCTTTATGGAGCAACTGCTCCACAGGTCGTGGAAAAGGCTGCCGAAGCGTTTGACGCCGTCGGGATATATGAGGAAGAACAGGTTGATTCTGCCCGGGATTATGATACAAATCCGGGGGAGGCTTTCCTGCTGAGCTATGATACCAGCATCGACGACCCGATGACTCTTTACCGGTCAACAACAACCGGGACCAGCTTTTCCGGTCTGACAAGCACACAAATGAAGGGCAAAGTAAGCGTGACGGATAACGGCAGCATGGCTTATTTCGTAGCGGCTGACAGCTATATTAAACGCCTGAACCCGAATGCTGCCAGTCCTGCCATACAAACGGTCTCGGATTATGACGACTGGGATAATGTAGCTGTTTCAAAGGACGGAAAAAGAATTGCTGCAATTTCATCATATATCGATACCGCCATTTATGTTTTTGACCTTGTATCTGGTGATGGTGTCAAATTTCACCTCTACAATCCGACAACAAGCCACACAAATACCGATGCCGGAGGTGTACTGTATGCCGATGCAATTGAATTTGACAATACCGGGGAGAACCTGATTTATGATGCTTATAATGTTCTGAACTCAACCTTCGTTGAAGATATAAATTACTGGGATATTGGTTTCATTAATGTATGGGACAACAACCGGAACGACTTCGGAACCGGGGAGATCACGAAACTTTTTGGCTCCCTTCCCGAAGCTGTAAGTGTCGGCAATCCTGTTTTTTCAAAAAACTCTCCTTATATAATAGCATTGGATTATTTACTTGATGATAACAATGATGGTAATTTTGATGAGAATGACGTTTATTCGATACTGGGGGTAAATCTTCTCACAGGCGATCTCGGTAAAATAGCTGATAACAGTATTGTCGGGTACCCGTCTTTTTCAAAAGAAGATAACAGAATAGCATATTCTGCACTGTCTACGACGGATGAGAATGTTGTGGCAGTGATAAATCTTGGTACAAATAAGATATCAGGATCTGGTATTGCAACTATCCTGGCACCTGATGCAAAGTGGCCGGTTTTTTATTCAACCGGTGAAAGGGAGCTGGGACTAGAACCTGTATCCAATTTCACAGTTGATTATATGGAAGGGAAAGCACCTCTTAAAGTTCAGTTCTTTGACATTTCTACCAACGATCCGACATCCTGGAGCTGGACCTTTGAGGGGGGAACACCTTCAACATCCACAAGCCAGAATCCTGTAATCACCTTCAACGCCCCCGGCACTTATAATGTTACACTTACTTCAGCTAACAGCACCGGGAACAATACAAAAGCTAAAGATGATTATATTATTGTTTCTCTCGGCAGTGGTGTGGACGATACAAATCCATCAAATGTTTCTTTTTATCCGAATCCTGTCACAGATATTCTGAAAATATCAAGCAAAACAGAATTTATTGTAAAGATCAGAAATATTCAGGGGGTACAGATATTACAATCAGAAAACCAGGATGAAATTGATCTGTCCGGCCTGGATGCCGGGATCTATATCATCGAAATAAAAACCGGGGAAGGAACCCTGACGAAAAAAATGGTTAAAATGTAGAGGCTGGGTTTTTACGTATCGCAGTTACGTATATCAATATAAATATACCTGGCATGCGGGTAGATACGGGTAATTTCGTTATTTACCTGTTCAGTTATACCCTCTATTACACTGCCACCTGCAAGATCTTCCACATCGACTGATATCAGTAAAATAAAATTGTTATTGCCAATATACATCGATCGGATATTATTGATATGCCTTATTGTTTTATGCTTATGCAGAATGTTCCTGATATCATTTCTCATTTCCCGGGGAATGCTCTCACCTACCATCAGCTTCCTCAATTCGTTGGCCAGGAACCACGACATAATTATAAGCAGCGATCCGACAAGAAATGTACCTATCGTATCAAATACAGGGTTAATGAATGATAACAGGGTAGTGATCAGAACTATTGTTAATCCTGTAAGAGCAGAAAAATCTTCAATGAGGATAACGAAAAGGTTAGTATCTGTCGAGTCTTTCAGGGATTTCAGTACTCCTCCGGATATATCCTTTTTAAATTCCCCGAATGCGACGGAAAAGGATTTATATTCCAGGAGCAGGCCGGTAGCCAGGACAATGAATATATATAGGTAATTATCAATAGGCGCCGGATGCTTAAATTTGTGCACAGCTTCGTAGATCGAGAAACAACCTCCAAGGAAGAACAGAAGTACGGCAACCAGGAATCCCCAGAAATACTCTTCCTTCCCGTAACCGAATGAATGGATCTCGGTAGCGGCTTTCCTTGAGCGTTTCCTCCCGATAAGCAGGAAAACCTGGTTTGTGGTATCGGCCAGTGAATGGATTGCTTCTGCAAACATTGCCGAGCTGCCCGAAATAACTGAAACGATATATTTAATGACAGCAATTGACAGATTGGCACCAAGTGCAAATAATACAGCTTTAAGCGAGTTACTTTCGTTCTTCATTTAGCGGTGTGGATTTAAAAACGCCATGCACGGCGTTTTTACTACCCCAGATTCTCAAATCCTATCCCGATCTTGTTCATGGCATATTCTGCCTCTTTCATATAGTCGCCATAAACCGTTATCCAGTGAAATCCGGGCATCCGTTCAGCTACTGTCTTACTGTCGCAGGTGAAGCTTACATCTATCTGCGACCGGCATATATCCATGAAAGGATTGCTCACTATCTTACCCGATAGGCCCACATTACGGTTAAATCCGAAATCGGGCATTATATTGGTCACAACTTGTCCGATTTTCATTTCAACCTTTGGGGCAGCTCCGTAATCGGATTCGAAATGGGTAAGCAGCTTTGCAGGTTCAGAATTTTTCCCGTCCATTTTGCGTGGAGCAGTACAATGGGCAAGGGTGATAATGTTATCATGAGGATAGGTTGGATCATTAAGGAACGATGGCTTTCCCGAAATATTTGCCATCAGGATCCCTGCCGGGACCACAACAAAATCAGATTCGCAGAATGCCAGGTATCCGGCATCGTTAAGGAGGCTGAGAGTCAGGCAGGCTGTTGTTTCCGAAAGAGGCATTATTGTTCCCATGCAATTATTTATCGTAACTGCCCTGCAATTGTATTTTTCCATCAACCTTACAAGGATATCTTCGAGTACAAAGCAGTTCTCAACATATTTCCTGTCTGTTTCAAGACTAATACCGGGATCCTGAAGATATTTGTCAGCCCGGTTTTTTGCAATCGAAATGACTGATTTATCTGCCCTGGCCTCAGTTATCAGTTTCCCTAATTCATCGTATGAAATATCCTGAACATCCAGTTTAAATTTACTCCTGACCGTATTCATTGTGGTTTCAAGCGGCTGTGCCCAGGCTCCCGCACCTCCGATTGCAAGGATTTTTGAACCAACTGTATTTTTCAGTCCGCACACTGATCTCAGTCTCCATAGCAATTCATCCTGGCTGTCGATAACCACATCACTATCATTAACTCCTTTTAAAGCAAGGGCATCGGTGTGTTGCCTCAGGTAACGGGGGCTTATGATCTCATACCAGAGATAGGCCGGGCCAGATTTATGCCGGCAGAAAATGATCATGTCTTTCCCTGTCTTGTGGATTGAATCTAAGATATTCTGGCTTCCTCCTGCAGCATAAATAAGGAAAAGGTCTGCAGTCTCCATATCAGAGATACCTTTAAGGTCGTCATTTTTCCTTACCTCTGATAATGGAAGAATGTTTAAAGGAAAATCGGCCCGGGAGCTGAGTGATTTAAGCTCTTCTCCAATCCGTAATATTTCAGCAGAAATATCTTTTTCAGTCTGTACGCCTCCCCAGCTTCTCCAGCTTGTTTTATCCCTGCGAACGGGTACATTGCAGGTAAGAACAGGTTTGACAGTAAGCGGTCTTCGCTGAGGTATGGTTTTAGCGCCGGTTTGTTCAGCTGATAGTGCTGCCCAGGATATCCCCGGCAAAACCGCTGCCCCCAAAGCACCGGTACCTGTAACTTTTACAAAATTACGTCTGGTCATATCATTTGAAGGTTCAACATGATGACCGCAGCATGAACAACCTGGTGCATGCCGCATTCCTGAAAAATCATTTTCTGCTTTATTCATATCCTGTATAAGTTAGTCTAAGTGGTTTTCAATAGCTTTTTTCTCTTTCCTTTCCGGTATTTATCCATTGAGGAACAATATTTTCAAGAAATACTTCCTTTTCTTCCCTTAGCTTCTTCATGTCAAGACCTATGTAAGCCTGCGCTTTTGCTTTTGTGGTGATATCAGGGTAGGGGATCTCCCTGTTTTCTCCAAGGTCAGCCAATAACCTGGCGGTCTTTATCCTTGCGTCCTGAGCAAAGGCGATACCTCCGGCAATAATTCTTCCCAGTTCAAGCGGAGAATGGAAAGAATTTCCATGTCCGGCGGCAGAGAAATCCCACCTCCACTGGGCTTTTCTGATGTAAGAGAGGATCTCTTTCATCTGGGCCTCCGTTGCTCCCTTATCCCACGCATACTTTGCTTCGACATGGCATCTGACGAGAAGAGTCTCGAGAATATTCCGGTTCTCAATTATTTTATCCTGCCGGGTATATACATCGGTGATGAGTTTTTCGGTTTCCTCCCGGTGACACACCTGGCACGAAGATGCAATATTGTTGAGTGGGCTCTGCAGATGATGATCGGTGAATTTCTGACCTCCCTCGCTTATGAACGGCATGTGGCAGTCGGCGCATGATACTCCTCTCGAAGCATGAGTCCCGGTAAGGTAAACCTCATAATCGGGGTGCTGGGCTTTCAGCATGGGAGCCCGGCTCATGGAATGGGTCCAGTCGGTAAAACCTATATTATCATAATACTTTTCTATTTCTTCCAGACTGGTTCCGTTTTTCCATGGAAAAACAAGATAGGATACACCTTCAGTAATTGTTTTATTAAAATAATATTCAACATGGCACTGAGCACAGACAAGGCTTCGCATTTCCTGGTGGGTAGCTTTGGAAATGTCGCGACCCATCGATTGAAAAGCTTCAATAAGCGCAGGTCGTGATATTCTGAGGTTCATTGTTTTAGCATCGTGACAGTCGGCGCATCCGATGGGATTGATTATTTCACTCCCTTTGGTATCCCATGTTCCCCTGTAAAATTCAGATACACCTGTTTTATTCATCAGCCGGGGAACATCGGGGCTTTTGCATGCCCAGCATGTATTTGGCTGGGGGCTGGGTACTCCAGGGCCGGGGGCACCAGTTCGCAGGGTGTTTCGGATATCCTCTACTGCATAATAGTGTCCTCTTCCCTGGCCGTAATCTCTGGAAAAGGCATATCCTGCCCACAAAACTGCCATCCGGGGAGATTCTTCGAGCATATCGACCATCGCGCTGCCGTTATATTTGCTCCTGAAAGTTGTATCAGAAGTTTTTAAATATGAATCATATTCGCGGGGGAATAGTTCACCCCATAAAGCATTGCGTGGTTCAGATTCAGAAAATGTGACCTCCGGAGTATATGCAAAAACAGCTTCCGCACGTCTCTGAACTATTGATGAGGCAAGCATCCCGAGCATAAATACAACCAGAACAGTAACCAGAAATATTACCCAGCCAAGCCAGGGTTTTGATTTAAGCTTTTCCTGTATATTTATCATAATTTAATCCTGTTTAATAATGTTATCCAGCCATTCCGGGACGACCGGTCCGGGAAGGGGAACCCGGGCCCACGGTACACTTGAAAGGCTGTTGATTCTGCCGTGAGGTGTTCCCCTGTGACAATCCTGACAACTGCGATCCATCCTGAAATTGTGCACTTCATCACTTCTGGCAAGAAGCCTGCTGTCGGTAAGTAAATCTGAGTGACATCTTATGCAGTTCCGGTGAACCACATCCTTTCCGGCTTCCTTAATAAAAATTACCTGGGGTTCTCTGCGCAGCGTGAAAATGGTTGCGTGGCGCAGACCGTCCTTTGCCTTGAAAAAATATTTGCTGAAAATATTGTTATGCGGCACATGGCATTCATTACAGTTTGTTTTTTCGCGGTGGGAGCTATGATACCATGTAGCATACTGCGGAGCCATAATATGACAGTTTACACAGGTCTCCGGCTTGTCGCCAAGATAAGAAGTGGCATTTGATATGTGGAAAGAAAAGAGTGCAATTCCCGTGAATACTGCAAGTATCAGGATAACCGGAAGTTTCCATTTATCCGGTGGCTCAAGTTTCTTCAGAAATCCCATGGAATTATTTAAATGCAAGATATGAAAAAACTTCAGATTATTGTTCAAGCTGCCGGATCATCCAGATTTCGCAGCCGAAATGTCCGGAGTTCCCCAAAGGCCCGGGTATAAATTCAAAGCCTGCTTTTTTATAAAGGCTGATAGCCTTATTGAGTTCCGGCATTGATTCCAGGTAAACCTGTTTATAACCCATTCGTCTGGCTGATCTGAGGCTTTTTGACATCAGTTCCCACCCGATTCCCCGGCCTCTTTTTGCAGGATCGAGATACAACTTAACCAGTTCAGCACATCCTTCGGGCAAATCCGGTGTGGGATAGATCCCGCAACCGCCAATGATCTTCCTGTCTTCCTCTGCAATCCAGTATGCTGATCCCGGTTTCTTAAAAAGTGAAAAAAGGTCATCGGTTGTCGGATCGAAATAGACAGTTCCGGGGCGATCGATGCCAAATTCCCTGAATACCGAACGAATAAGCTCTGCAATTTCCCTGTTGTCCTTCCTGCGGAGAGGCCTGTAAATTATGCTCATTGCATTAAATATTATGCCTTTTACAAAGGTAAGAATCTGATCAAATATTGAAAATGAAAAACATAACTGTCACAATTGTATGAATTTATACAACTTTTTGCTAAATTTGGGACTTAAAATCTGTGTTTTGAAGAGGACTCTTAACCAAGTAACCTTTAACCTTTTAATGCCTTTCCTGAGAAAAATTATTACAGTAATGGCAATTATGGTCACCGCAGGAATTTTGCGGGCCGGTGACTATTATGTTACAGGAACAATTACAGATATGTCCGGTAAAGTCATCCCGGATGCTAAAATAACGATGACGGCGGGCAGCTCGGTATTTGGTGCCCTGAGCGGCAATGATGGTAAGTATTCTCTCAGAATTTCCGGTATTTACGGTCCGGTCCCTGATCTTCTTCAGCTGGGTGTGCCATATCCCAACCCTTTCACTCAATCAATAAATATACCTTTTATAATTAACAGTTCAGGTGATATCCGCCTGATGATTTACAACCTTTCGGGTCAGAAAATAAAGGATTTCTATTTTCCCGGAGTTGAGGAGGGAAGTTACCAGATAATCTGGGATGGAAGAACGGATAACGGGGCTCCTGCACGGCAGGGATTATATATTTATACAATTTCATTCAATGGCAAATCGTGGTCCGGAAGGCTCCTGAAATATTCATCGGAAACATCCTCATCGGCTGTTTCAACCCTTGAACAAATCCAGATACCAAATACTGCACCCGTTTCATCAGGCTCATACCGGATACCAGTCATTGCAGGTGTCACATGTAAGGATTATTATCCTGTAAGACTTACAGATATAACAATCAGTCGCGATACAATAATTGATTTTGAAATATTGTGCTTCTCTGGCAATACCTTTTAAAACAAAGGGTGACTATGTTGCAATGCACACAGGTTCTGATTACAGAGCTCTCAACCTGAAGGGTATTAATCTGGGTTCCTCACCACCCGGTACTTTTCCCGGAGAGATAGCTTATGCGATTTCCGGGAAAACCTATGAAGAGTGGATAGACCTTATGGGTGGCGCCGGGTTTAACGGAATACGGGTTTATACTTTGCATCCCCCGGTATTTTATGAAAAACTTGCCAATTATAATTTCAGGCACCCTGAAAGACCATTGCTACTGTTCCAGGGGATCTGGTTAGAAGAAATAGAGAACGGGTCAGTCACTTCAGAATATGATCTAACGCTTCGTACCAACTCTTTCCGGAATGAAATAAAGGAAGTGATAGATTGCATCAATGGCAATAAGGAGATTGCCTTCAGGCTTGGGAAAGCCTATGGCAGTTACCGGACTGATATGTCAAGATGGACAGCCGGATATGTGATAGGGAGGGAGATCATGCCTCAGGAAGTTGATACAACAAACAGATTGCATGCTTCAATGAAATCGTTTTCAGGAAATCAGTTAAGTATTGCCAACGGTACAGCAAGCGAGGTTTTTGTCACACAGATGCTTGATGAAACAGTTTCATATGAAAGCCAGAAATATTCTGTTAACAGGCCCGTGAGCATTTCAAGCTGGCCGACACTTGATCCTCTGACACATCCGACTGAAATATATACCGATGAGGATAAGGCTACATATGATATTACAAAAATAAACCGTCAGAACCTGAAAGCAGGGATTTTTGCCTGTTATCATGCTTATCCGTATTATCCGAATTTCATAAGTGACCAACCATCCTACCGTGCATATTCCGACAAACAGGGTCAGAACAGTTATCTCGGGTACATTACCGATCTTAAAAATCATTACAGCGATATTCCGCTTATTATTGGTGAATTCGGTGTGCCGTCGAGCTGGGGCAGCGCCCATCAGTCGTTCAGCAATATGCATCACGGAGGATACTCGGAGTATCAGCAGGGAGAGAAGAACGTCCGGATGCTGCACAATATTTTTGATTCAGGATGTGCGGGAGGCTTTATGTTCTCATGGATGGATGAGTGGTTCAAGCCAACCTGGATCGTTTCATATCTTGAAGCATACGGACTTGATTCCAACAACCTTTTCATTCCTACAAGGCAGCTATGGCATAATGTGACATCGCCGGAACAGAATTTCGGATTAATAACATTTGATCAGAAGGATCTTCCCTCATTTGTTAATTACAGCAGGGACAACACATCAGGTCCGGTTTCCGGAATTGAGGCTTCCCACGGCAACAATTACTATTACCTGAATATTGAGCTGAAAAGGAATATCTCCCCGGGGGATACTGTATTAGTGGCATTTGATACTTACCTGTCCGGTCTGGGTGAATCGCGGCTTCCAAACGGTAAGATCCTCAGCAACCGGTCGGAATTTTTGCTTGAATATGTGGCCGGAGAGGATTCAGCATCATATTTTGTGACGGAAGCATATAATATGAAAGGGTTTACGCCAAGGTTTAATCTTACTGATCCTGCAGTACAGAAGTACAGGAGCACAGTAACTGACGGGGCTCCCTGGAAACTGATGGAATGGATCAACGATGGGTTTTCAATGACTGAACAGAAAATAGGGCGAATTGAGGCTTTTGAACACCCCATTTTTAGTCCGGGCTTTCTCACAGGTATTTCATGGAACGGGAATAAACTTATGGTACGTATCCCATGGACTATGCTTCATTTCTATGATCCGACACAAAGGAAAGTCGTTAACGGAGCAGAATCATTCGACGGCGGGCGATCTTATAAAATATCAGCAGCCGTGTCTGACGGCATTGCCGTTTCTGTTTATTTTGACAAAAGCATTACCTCAACCACAAGCAGGTATAAATGGGATAAATGGCTGGTTGTTCCCGAGACGGTTACACGGGAGAAAATGTCGCTTCAGCAAATTTCATGGGGACTGGCTACTATTCGGATGTTTGCCGAACCTGCCGGACTGTAGTGGGCTTGCGTATCCTCAACTTCTTCTTTTCAAATCCGCTTCTTTCCGCCGTGCCCCAGCTTTTTTTACCCCTTAAGGCTTCAATATTTCCCCTTACGGCAAAATATGTATGAACAGGATAGAAGAATGGTTCAATAAATGCCGTGGCTATAAGCGTGAAGACATCTCTTTTCCTTTTGTATTTATGGAATGTTATCTCTTCAAAAAGAATTGCCCAGGTTGTAAGTAAGACAGCAAAAGAGTAGACGAAGACAAAAAGTAACAGATAGAAAGGCCAGTTAATTCCGCTTGTCAGGATGAGTATCAGTGTGTAAATGAACCCTCCGAAAGCTATGAGCGGAGAAAGCCATTCGAAAAAGAACCAGTAAGGATAGCCCAGCATTCCAAGCTTATTGAATTTAGGATTGAAGAATAGTTTGCGGTGGGTCCTTAATGATTCAACCAGACCCCTTGTCCACCTGGTCCTTTGTTTCCTGAGGGACTTAAGATCGGAAGGAACTTCTGTCCAGCAGAGGGGATCGGGTATATAAGTAACTTCATATTTCGCTTTGGTTTCAGTCATGAACCGTCTCATCCTCAGTACAAGTTCCATATCCTCCCCAACGGTCTTTGTGCTGTAGCCACCGGCTTTGATAACCGTTTCACGGTCAAAAATACCCATTGCCCCCGAGATCAGCATTAGTCCGTCCAGCTGGCTCCAGGCCATCCTGCCCAGGAGAAATGCACGTGTGTAATCAAGAACCTGAAGACGCGGCAATATTTGTTTCGGTACATTTATATTGCGGATGTGGCCAAGTTCAACATCACATGAGTTAACGATCCTTATCACTCCGCCTGTACCGATAACTTTACGTTCCTTTTCTTCGAGGAACGGTTTTACCAGTTTAAGGATTGAATCAGCTTCAATTATTGAGTCGGCATCGATTGAAACAATCAGATTGCTCTTGCAGATATTTATCCCTGCATTCAGCGAATCGGCCTTACCACCATTGTTCTTGTCAATAACGGTAAGCCTGTTGAATGAAGGATTCTTTGATTTATAAACACCTTTTATCCTTTCACAGGGAATACGGTAATCGAAATAATAATTGACCTTTTCGAGTTCAAAAGCTTCTTCAACTTTTGCAAAAGTGTTGTCTGTCGAGCCGTCATTCACCAGGATGATCTCAAAATTATTGTAATAAAGGGATAAAAGCGTCCTGACATTGTCAATGATCGTCTTGCTTTCATTGAACGCCGGGGCAATAATTGAAATCCTCGGGCTCAGTGGCGAAAGAACCAGTGAGTTGTAATTAACATAACTGTTCTTTCTGAGATATTTCCGGAGTGCAATGGCGGAAAAAATACCAAGCAGCAGGTAGGATCCGAAAATGATCAGCGTGATTATGAAAATTATATGTCCGAAAATAAAACCCATGGCCTTTTAGAATATTCTTCTGTCAAGCACATGCCTGACAATGATATTGTAATTTTTATATTCCGATTTCATGATCTTTACGAGGGCTTTGACACCTTCTTCTCCGTTATTCTCTATCGCTTTTGTGGCTTCGATCTGGAGCTGTACATCATCTTCCTTGTCAAGTACCAGTTTAAGGAATCCGAGCATCGCCAGATCAGGCATTTTCCCCATCGACCTTATTATTTCAAGGCATACGTTATATTCCTGGAATTTGTACATGTGTTTCATGGTTTCGAGGGTTGAACGCATGTTCATGTCACCTGCGACCTGTATGGCAAGCTGTTTAACAGCAGGATCGGGATGCATTATTGTATCGTGTACGGCTTCTTCAGCCTCAGCCTGTTTGAACTCCCGTATCATTCTGAGGGCAAACATTGCCACTGTGGGATTTGAAGATGTAAGCCATTGTTTGAATTGAGGAAGCGGGATATTATGCTGAACGATAAGCTCATGAAGCGTGATCTGTTCCCAGAGAGAGAAAGGCCTTTCAAGCTGTGAAAGGAAATCAAAGGCGCTCTCATCACCAAGCCTTACGAGAGCTATCTGAGCTTCCATCCTGAGGATCTCATTCGACGAATTGAGAGCATTATATATTGTGTCATTCGCATCTTTGATATTCATAAATGCAAGTTCGCGGAATCCTTTGATCTTTTTATGCCAGCGGTAATCCCGGGCTCTCTCAATCGAATCCCTGTCAAGACCGAGATGTTTGTAAAGTCCCAGCAGCTTTCTGGCTTCTTCGCCCTTCAGGTTTATGCTTACATCAATCATCTGATCAATAAGCACCTGCCGGCGGTATGTATCAGAGGCAATGGGCCGGAAATCATCGGGAGTCGCATTTCCGAACAGATAATTAATGATAAGTTCCTGGTACTTCTCCATAAGATACTGGTGCAGCTTTTCTCTTTTTTCCATCCTTCTTCTGTTCAGAAGAATAAATAAAAGAAGAAGTATCATGGAGATGATACAAATAACAATTGTAACTATAAGTGCATTTATAAGTGCAAGGGATTTTCCGAAGTATGTAATTCTTTTTAACCACAGACTGTTATTACCTATGATCAGCTCTCCGGCAGATTCTCTGCTAAGAGTTGCTTTTTCCGGTGAAGGTTCATTTACGATCAGTCCTGTAATTGTTGAATCGGGATAACTCCCCTCAGATTGTATTGTATCGTTAACTGCAGCAGTCGCTTCGGCCTGAGCAGCCGGGTTATTAACGGATTCTGCATTTACGGAAGTTTTTGCTTCTGCTGAATCTGGTTTGCGTGATATACGAATTTTATATAATCCATCTTCCCTGAACATTATTGCATCCCTGTCGATATGGGCAATGACCTCATTAAGGAAAGCTTCTGCATTATATTTCAACCTGAAAGCACCCAGCTGGACAGGATATTTATCTTTCAGGGATGTAATGAATCCTTTTACAGTTGTCTCATTGATCTCATAATCCAGGGGGATGCCGGCTTCGGCAGGTGATTCGGCAAAAAATGTTGTTTCTGCAACAGCCAGAGAGTCGGCTTTAATATTTAAAGACTGGCCGGGAGTTGTTTCCCTTGCAGTTAAAAATGATAATATTAAAAGAAGAGCATACTTCATTATTTCATCTTTATTGCATAAATGAAATTAATATGGCCCTCGAACCTGTTGCGCCTGGCACCCTCAGCATATTCTTCCCTGGAATATCCTGTTCCTATACGGACCGCCATCTTCTTTGTAATAAAGCCATAATACGCAAGTCTGATGCTGTTGGCGCTAAAACGTTCTATATCTGTTTGTATGTCGATAGGTTCATCCGGAGCCGTTCCGGTACCAAGAGTTAACTGCAGATAATCGGTATCATTGAAATATCTTCTTCCGTTAAAATAAAGAGCCGGTCTTGTACCTTCATCCTTGAGGTACAAATATCCTTTAAGAGAGAACCAGAATCTGCTAACATATTTTTCGACTGAAAGACTTGGTATAAATATATTACGGTCGAAGTGGTAAAAATTCATACCAGCCGACATAGCCCAGCCTTCGGGTAGTATCTGCCATATTTCAGCTGCTGCCCTGTGTCGGGGGAAATAATCACCCGGGCTGAAGGCATAATAGAGGTAAGCATAGTTTTTGTCCGACAGTTTTGGCCAGACTTCTGCCTCAAACTGAACCTCTGTGGCTGTTGTCTGATCAATGTTAATGTGCCCTATATTTATACCTGCAGCAGCAGGCCCCCAGTTGAACTTATGACCTGCACCTGCTTTGAATAACCGCCAGCATCTGTTATATGGTTCTGTGAACCTGTCGAAGCTGTATCCTGCCCGGATATCGGTTGCAACCGGAGAATTATCTTTCGACCAGAGAGAAATATCCCTTCTCACTGCAAGCGCGTCTGTATTATCCGGATCTGTTGCAAGCAATGTATCGATCACTGCAGCTGCCTGTGAAAAATCTTTCTGCCAGGCAAGTATTCTCCCAAGCAGGATCCGTGCATCTCCGTATGAAGGGAAGGCATTGACAAGTTTCCGGGCATCAGTTGCAGCCGCTGAATAATCACCGTCATATGCCATTGACCTTATCCTCAAATATTCTGATTCAGGATTGCTGATCTGCTGAGCATATACGGGTCTGCATACAGACATTCCTGTTAAAACCAATCCGGCAACAAACAGAATGAGACATCTGTTCATAACTTAGTTTTTTAGAATGGTTTTTATTTTTTTCACCAGGTCCATAGGATTGAATGGCTTTACAATGTACCCGTCAATACCAAGTCCGGCCGCCTGACGTTGCATCTGAAGATCGCTGAAAGCCGTAACGATAATAACGGGAGTATCCAGCTTAAGATCAGAGCGCAGAAATTCAACGAGCTCAAGACCGCTATGATATGGGAGATGTATGTCTACAATCACCATATCGTAGAGATTATCCTTCAGCAGGTTAATGGCATCATTCCCGTTCTCGGCCGTGACAGACTCATACCCCTCCCTTTCAAGAACAACGGAAATAGTTTTTAGCGCCAGCTTGTTGTCTTCACAAATTAGTATCCTCATGCTATCATTCATAAGGTTATAGATTTATTTTTTCATAACCTTATGCTTATACGTTGTAAAAGTGAATATTCTTAACAGTTAAACCAAAAATCTTAAATAGTTTTTGCTAACAATCGAAAATAATGGATTAACAATTGCTGATACGTGACTAAAGGATTTTAGTTTCAGGTTTCGGGAAAATTCAAATTCCAGGTTTCAGGTTCCAGGTTTCAGGTTTATTGTTACTGACGGGTTTGATTTGACAAGTTGGGAGTTTCTTTAACCTGGAACCTGGAACCTGGAACCTGAACCATTACAATGCGAACCAGTAATTTAATTTTATAAGGAAAATATTATTTGGGAAGAGATCCCACATCTGTTTATAAGAATCACCCAATGTGGCTTCGGACGTACCGTTCCTTCCTGTTCTGTCGCCCGACCAAACAAAATAGATGAATGAGCCGAGACGGTATTCCCATTTGGCAACAAGGTTTGAGCGGAACTGGTGGAAATTGAAATCGGGATTTGCAACTATATAATTTGCGAGTGTCCCGCTGTCATAATCGTACAGATAGTGATATCCATCGATCAGGGATGGAACCTGGTAAAGTTCAAAACGGTCATTATAATTATCTGCCTTCGGATCGGTTACACGTTTTAATCCGGAAAAAGAGCCCCTTGAGATAAACGGACTTCCGTAATACTGTATCGAAAATTCCGGTGTAAGGTTAAGATCTGCCCGGAATGTAAGCCCCAGGGTAAGCTGATCGATCGTTCCGAGGATAAATCTTTGTCCCTGCAAGCCCAGATCTCTCAATGTTATATACTGAAGCTCATCATGATTTCGGGTATAATCAGCTGTCACACCTATTTTCAGTGAATTCAGGGGCCGGACCGATATTCCCGGCTCAAGCTGATAGCTTCTTGCGGATCTGTTCCCTGAAAACTCATAGCTGTATCCTAATTCGAGGATAAGCCTTTTTGACGGATCGGTTTTTGCCTTGCCGAAGGTCATCATCGTATACGGCATCATCATTTCCGGGCCGCCTCTTAATTTTCTGGGATCCGTTGCTTTTGAGTGGAAGATTAAATTTGTACTGAGTGAATAGTTGTTCACAAACTCGGTGTTGACGGAAAGATGTCCGCCGGAACCAAGGTAAGTCCCGCCGAAATTCCATGAATTGAATTGTTCGAGGTTTATACTGTATGTATGGAAAATTGAAACAGGCTTGTTTACAAAATAATTCACTTCACTTTCCTGGCGGATCTCATCCGCTTCATTCATATACCCGAGATCATTCAGCTCCAGTCCGGGAGATAGCCAGGAAACCCCTGTATTATACTTCCAGAAACCTTTGGATCCCTTTCCGATATTAAATTTACCTCCAAATCCGCTGAGAGCTGTCCGGGTTGAATCGTAGCTGATATAATCCGCACCCGGCCTCTGGTAATACCTTGCTGATGATTCCTGTAAAGCTGTAATTGCATCTTTGCTTCCGTTCACAAAACTTCCCAGTAATTTTGCATCAAGAAAGAACTCCTTGTCCCTCCAGTGATGCCGCAGATCAAGCCCTCCTGTAAAAGCATTTCTACTGAGGAAATCGAGAGATCTTTCCTCAATTAACCTGTTTGTTGAAGTAAACATACCGCCTGCGATTGTATTTCCTGCATTATATCCCTTCTGTACACGTGCGACAGTATAACTTGTAAGCGGTTCAATTTTGCTTTTAGTGATATTGCCATACTGGTCGCTGATCTTTGCAAACTCGTTTGCAGTTACCGACTGGATCAGTCCCAGCGATAATCCGTTTGAAGTGGTTCCGCTGAACTTGGCCGCACTGAGGATCGTTGTCTTGTCGGGGATATTCACAAAGGTATTATCATCAGGATTAATGATTGCAGAAGGAGAGTGTCCGATGCGCCGCGAATAGAAAATACTTTCGTTATCAAAATCGTAATTAAAGATCGTAAGGCCTTCAAGGAAGAACGGCCGTTTTTCCTCATAGAAAGTTTCAAAAGCCGAGAGGTTCATTACTGACGGATCTGATTCAACCTGTCCGAAATCAGGATTGACAGTCAGATCGATTGTGAAATTGCTTGAAATCCCTATTTTGGCATCCAGTCCGGCATTTCCCCCCCATTTTCTTCCGTTTTCGGTGAAAGGATTTCCGGTTTCCTGCTTCATCGTTTTCAGATCGCCCAGAACGAATGGCATTATTTCAAGGCGCCTTGATTTCTGAAGTCCGCTTATTCCTCTCAGTTCACCGAAGTTATACAGCATTCCCGGACCAGTCTTTGATTGTATTTCCCAGTTGCTTTCTTCCTGAAGCCTGGATATCCATCGCCAGGTATGCAAACCCCATATCTGTTCATCCTTTCCGCTGTAGCGCAGCTGGCTTAGCGGCACTTCAAGCTCGGCAACCCAGGCCGAATCCTCCATTCCCACTTTCCCTTTCCACACAGCATTCCAGTTAAAATCCCAGTTCATTGGATTGAATAGGACAAGATCTACTTTCTGACCCCAGGCGGTAATTGTAAATTCAAAACCTGTCCGGTAATCACGGTAACTATCCAGGGTGAGACCCACCATATCACCGACAGTTTCATCACGCCCCCCCGACATTTTTACAATTTTATCGGGCTCACCGTCGAAAGCGCGGAAAGCAACATAAAGATACTTATCATCATACTGGATGTTCAACTCGGTAGGATAAGCCGGTTTTGCTCCCTCATTTGGAATAAACTGATGATAATCACCTGCCCATGTACCTTTTTTCCAGCATTCATCATCCAGCTTTCCGTCAATTACAGGTCTGGGAGTGACCAGCCGCGAAGTCGTATATACAGGTTGCCTGGCCTGAGATTTAACAGTATCCTGGTTATCATTTTCTGGTGAAAGACCGTACGCTGACCCGGGGAAGGTTATAATAATAAAAGAAATAAAAACTATTAAGGATCTTAAAAAGCGGAATGGAAATCTCATTTCTGAATTTAAATTGTTTATGAAATCTGAGTTTGCAAAAATAAGGAATAACCGGATATTTATTTCAGATTATCCGGGGTAATATAAACAGGACGGACTACATTTTTAAGTTCGGGAAGTTTTTTCATAAAGAAGAAAGCTCCCACAACACATGACAGACCGCCAATAAGGATAGTTGCAGTAGTCCCTAAAAATTTAGCCATTGTGCCTGCAAGAAGGCTTCCGAACGGAGCAGTACCCATAATTGCCATTGTATAGAAACTCATTACCCTGCCGCGTTTGTCGTCGTCGGTTATTGTCTGGAGAACTGTATTGCTTGCAGCGGTATGCATCATCAGGCCCAATCCGATAAATGACATCAGTATAAGAGACAGAAGAAACATCCGGGACAATGAAAGGATGATCAACCCTGTCCCGAATAAAGCTGTTGAAGCCGGGATGAGCCTTCCAAGCTTCATGACAGATTCTCTCGATGCCAGATATAAAGCACCGATCAGAGCTCCGGATCCACCTGCACCCATAAGAAAACCGAAAGTATCGGATCCTCCTTTAAGCACTTCACTGGCATAAACAGGCATGAGAACCTGGTAGGATCCCATCAGGCTTACAAGTGTCAGCAAAAGGAGTAGATATTTTATTGGTGGAAATCCGAAAGCATAATCGAGCCCCTCCTTCATGTGCCTGAAAATATTAGCCTCAGGCTTCTTCCTCTCCTTGTCTTTTACTTTCATCATGAGAAGCGATGCAATAACAAAAATGTAGCTGACCGCATTTATCAGAAAGCAGATCCCCTCTCCGGTTGTTGCAAGAAGGATCCCGGCAATAGACGGTCCGATCAGCCTGGCGCCGTTGAACATAAGGGAGTTAAGTGCAATGGCATTACCAATATCCTCTTTCCTGTCGACCATCTCAATCACGAATGAATGGCGCGAGGGTACATCAAAGGCATTGATACCACCCAGTATTATACTCAAAACCACAATATGCCAGATCTGTATCACTCCCATAAGAGTAAGGATTGCCAGGATCAGGGCTGCCACCATAGCCAGGACCTGGGTGGTCACAAGAACCCTGTACCTGTTGAGCTGATCTGTGAGAACACCGGCAAACGGTGCGAGAAGGAAAGTCGGAAGCTGCCCTGCAAAGCTTATTAGTCCCAGCAGAAAGGCCGAACCTGTCATCTTATAAACCATCCATGGCATTGCAATCCGCTGTATCCATGTGCCGATAAGAGATATGCTCTGACCACTGAAGAACAGGCGGTAATTCCTGTAATGCAGCGACCGGAATATTGTATTTATTCCTGAGCTGAGATTTCTATTGATATTAAATTGTTTCAAGAATTTCCCAGAGCTGACATCCGAAAATAAACTGGACCTCTATCTGATCATATTGCACCCAGCAAATATAATAAAGCTATTGCAATAATTGTAAGTGAGGATACCCCTATCGGAAACCAGACAGGCGCTATCCATGGTTTTGGTATAAGGAACAGCACATCAATTGTTTTCAGATTCTGCGGCCATCTGATCAGGATATAAAGTGATACATAATAAAACAGGTCCCAGAATGCAAATGTCCATAAAAAGAATATCCCTTTTTCAATCCATGTCGATCCGGTAAGGAGCGCTATCACAACAAGCATTATGATCGTAGCTGCTTCCCTTGTCATTTCTATATGAAGATACCTCTTCGGGAATGTTTTAAGTGATTCCTGGTTCGAATCGGAATCCAGCATCCCGAGGGCTTTACGCAGATATACCACAACAACCCCCTCGAAATGAGCCATCGCTATCCCGAATATTGCCAGAAGAATTAATTTGAGTAACATTTTTTTCTGTTTTAAGGGTTAGTCTATAATTGTATGAGATTTTCACTTTGCGGATAGCTTTTCAACTTTGGGATGAATTTGGGTACTTCTTTTTGATGAACAGCATACTCCGGGTACTTTTTACTGCTTATTCCTTCAGTCATAATGGTGCTTCCTGCGAAAATCAGGACCAGAAGGATTGCTCCTGCCAGGGTTATATTGATCAGTTTGCCTGAAGCAGCCACCCCGAAAAAATAAAAACTGATCCAGATTGCCTGTTCTGAGGCGAAATTGGGGTGCCTTGCATATTTCCACAAGCCTTCGGAAAGGAATCCGGTCTTAAGTGACTTTTTATATTTGTTATCTTTATTATCCGGTTTCTTTTTTTCCTGTTGAAACCTGAAAAGCTGATTATCCGCAACCGATTCGGTTATTATGAAGAGCAGCATGAAACCCGCTGCCAGGATATCCGTGAATATAAGTGATCTTTCATTATTCAGTGCTGCCATAAGAAGCGGAGACGAGAAAAGGAAGATTAAAATATTCTGATAAATTGAGATAAAAAGCAGATTAAAAAGGCCGAAACTTACCCTTCCTTTCAGAAGCCGGTTTTCCCTGAGATATTTCCACCGGTAATCTTCCTCGCCCTTCCACGGGATTATATTATATCCTCCTTTCCGGCTGAAATTATAACTGAGACGTAATCCCCATACTGTTACAAGTAAAGCCATAATGATAGTCCTGGCTGAAGGGAATGCTGCAACTGTTATCCAGCCATAAGCTATTGGAATAAGGCTCCACAGCTTATCGACCTGGCTGTAATTGCGTGTTATTTCGCTTACAACGAAACAAACGGCAATAACAATGATCATCACTATTAACCAGGTTGATACAAGGTCCTGAAATTTTTCATCATATCCACTGAGGAATGAGTGGAAAAACAATGTTGCTGAAAGGAAGGTCATATTCGGCTCTCAATATTTATTTACGGATTCGAATATAGTTTTTCTGCCGGGTTTATTAGGACGGGAGGAAAATAATTATTGCTGATATTTTTCCGGATCAGGCAATGTGTCTGAAAACTACGTATTTAAAACCGTATTTTAATACATATTATAAGACGTATTATTTTCAGATCTTCAGGGCAGTTTTAACCTGGTTACATAGTTGTTTATGTACAGGTCTTTCTTTTTAAGCCGGTATTGCATTATAAACCTCGGATGTTCGAGAGGTATGATTCTTTCAAAGAAATGGTGCTCCCTGTTCAGTTCCGAAATGAATTTGAAATTCTTTCCTGTTCCCAGGCAGAAGCAGGCATCCCGGAGAATGCCGAAATCAAGCTGTTTCCTGATGGATTCAAGAATGAAATCCATTATTGCTGACGTGAGTTCCCTGCTGTCGTAATAATTGTAATTGACCTCACTTCCTTTTTTGCCGGTAGCTGTAAAGCCGAGCGGGCTTACCGAGCTGATATAATGATCACCATAAAATTCCTCCGGGCCGCCATATCTGTCTATCATATCATAGATGAAGACTGATGATGTTTCATGTGTTCTGATCCCGGGTAATGATAATCCGCATTTATTTTCCAGCCTGACAGTATCGGTGAAAGGTATCCCCGTGGTACCGGCGCCAAATCTTCCCGGATTGATTCCCATAATAAGGTGCCGTTCCCTGTTGTCGTTGTAGTACTTCCTGTAAAACAGCGAAATTGTTTCCATTACATGTAGATTGTCCCTGAAGGGATTCATCAGTGATATTCCATCAGGGAGCTTCCCCTCAAATGTTATGTCACTGTAAAATGAAATTATCTTATCAGCAAAAGTCATCATGCAACAAAAATAGGGATGGCAGCGTTAAAAGTTGTTAATATTGAGCTTAAAAATTTTAGTCGCACTCAGCGTAACCATTTTTAAATGTGTAAATTTGTGGACTTCTAATAGCAGAGCATCCGGTAATATGGCAAGCCACGATTGCATTAAGCCTTATGGCGATAAGCAGGCATCATTTGACAGGCGTTATCTTGAGATGGCTCTTATCTGGGCTGAGAACTCTTATTGCATACGGCGGAAGGTAGGAGCTTTGATTGTAAAGGGTAAGATGATCATTTCAGATGGTTATAACGGCACTCCTTCAGGGTTTGAAAATGTTTGTGAAGATGAAAACAATGTGACAAAACCGTATGTCCTTCATGCCGAAGCAAATGCTATTACAAAGGTGGCGAAGTCGAATAATTCCAGTGAGAATTCCACGCTTTACGTAACAACCTCACCATGCATGGAATGTGCAAAGCTGATCATCCAGTCGGGGATTAAAAGAGTTGTTTATTGCAACAAGTACCGTATTACGGATGGGCTCGATCTTCTAAAGCGTGCAGGAATAGAGCTGGTGTATATTGATCCTGAAAATGATGTTTATGAGCGACAATAAAACAAGGTGGAGCATTTTTCTTCCGCTTATGCTGGCAATTGCCCTGGTAATCGGAATACTGATAGGAATTGTTCTTCCTCAGAAGAGTGATCCGGCTCAGCTTCCGGGTATGAGACCCAGGAGCGATAAGCTTGGTACAATTCTGAATATAATTGAAAGGAATTATGTCGATTCGGTTAACCGCGACGATCTTGTTGAAGCTGCAATACCTGCCATGCTTAAAAAGCTCGATCCTCATTCTGTTTATATACCTGCAAAGGATCTTGCCCGTGCAAATGAGTCGCTTCAGGGAAATTTTGAAGGGATCGGCATATCCTTCAACATGCTTACCGACACAATCCTTGTTATAAGTACAATACCCGGAGGACCTTCCGAGAAACAGGGATTGCAGGCCGGAGATAAGATATTATATGTAAATGATTCACTGGTTGCAGGAAGAGGAATAAGCGATGAGGATGTGATGGGAATGCTTAAGGGTCCCAAAGGCACTTCGGTTTCTGTAAAGATCATGAGAAGCGGATTCGATGATCTTCTTGCATTCAATATTGTGCGCGACAAGATCCCTATTTACAGCGTGGATATTGCCTATATGGTGAATGACAATACCGGTTATATAAAGATCAACAATTTTGCTGTCACAACATTTGATGAGTTCATGAAGGGTCTGAAAGGACTAAGGAGTCAGGGCATGAAAAAGCTTATTGTGGATCTACGGGGTAATTCGGGAGGTATAATGGAGGATGCCGTTCAGATAGCCAATCAGTTCCTGAAACAGGGTCAGCTTATTGTTTATACCATGGGCAGGAATCAGCCTCGTAATGAGGCCAGGGCAACAGGAAAGGGTGAATTTGAAGAGGGTGATCTTGTCGTACTTATTGATGAGGGCAGTGCATCAGCCAGCGAGATCCTTGCAGGTGCCATTCAGGATAATGACCGGGGAACAATTATCGGAAGAAGGTCATTTGGCAAAGGGCTGGTACAGGAACCGGTTCCTTTCACCGACGGATCAGGGATGAGGCTTACAATAGCACGATACTATACACCGACTGGAAGATCTATTCAAAAGCCATATACAGAAGGTTTTGACGATTATTTTGAAGATCTGAATACAAGATACAACAGGGGTGAATTTGAAGTATCCGACAGTATCCATTTTTCAGATTCACTTAAGTTTACCACTCCCGGAGGAAGAACTGTTTACGGGGGAGGAGGGATAATGCCTGATGAATTCATACCTGTCGATACTTCAGAAGTATCGCGCTATTTCCTTTTGGTGCGGCCTTTCATTTACCAGTTTTCACTTAAGTATACAGAGAAGAACAGGGAACCTCTTAAGAAATTCACTGAAGCCGGGGAACTTGAGAAATATCTCGACAAACAGGGGCTGTTAGATCAGTTCTCAAGGTTTATTGAATCGGAAAATTTTCAGGCAGCCCGGCTTGCAGGTGGGATCAGGCCTGATCCTGATGGCCTGCGTACATCGGGCAGGGTGATCCAGACCCAGATCAAAGCCTATATTGCCCGTAATATCCTTGATAATAAAGGATTTTACCCGATTTGGGAACAAATTGATACAACGCTGAAATACGCGATCAAATTTCTGGAAAAGTAGCTTTTCAGAACCAGTTTTTCCTTTCGGAAGGGGGGGAAGTGTATTTTTGGTTTTACCCACCCCAAACCCCATAGCCGTCAACTTAAGTCCCCATTCAAAAATTTTTACACTCCAGGCGTAATGGCAACATTGCAAGTATCAAATAGTGTGTAATTTACAAAATGTTGTCATTAGCAGAAGTTTTGGGGGTAAAAGTTTGGGGGTGTTGAAAAAGTCAAAGATAAAAAGTTAATAACTTAAGATAAAATGGGGATGAAATGGCTGTTTCATCCCCTTGTTTATTCTCTAATTTGTTATATATTAGAGATATAACAACAATCTTATGGCTAAGATAGTATTTAAAAAGGACAACCGCAACCAATTGTTGCTTCTTCCTTCAGACATTGGGAGTTTAATACCAGGTAATCATTTAGTTAGAGTGGTTGATGAAGTTATTAACCAAATCAGACTTTCACCACTATTAGAGACTTACAAAGGAGGAGGGGCAAGCAGCTACTCACCCCGATTAATGTTGAAAATACTCATCTACTCATATATAGACAAGATATACACCAATCGACGGATAGAAAAAGCTTTAAGGGAGAATATAAACTTAATGTGGCTAAGTGGTATGAGCACTCCAGACCATACAACGATCCACAACTTTCGTTCTAAAAGGATGAAGGAAGCAGTAGAAGATGTTTTCGGTTCGATAGTTGAAATTTTAATAGATGGTGGATATGTTAAAGCTGAAAATCTTTTTGTAGACGGGACAAAGATAGAAGCTAATGCAAACAGGTACAGCTATATATGGAGGAAGAATGTAGAAAGGCATGAATCTAAGACGAAAGAAAGAGTAAAAGAATTATTATCTCACATTGAACAACTTCAGAAAGAGGAAGATGCTGAATACGGTATACATAACCTGGAAGAGTTAGAGGGCCATATAACAGCAGAGAAGGTTGAGAAGCTGGTAGATGATATCAACCAGAAACTATCAAATGGGACAAAATCAAAACGAGTAACCTCTGAGGTCAAAAAGCTTAAAAATGAGTACGTGCCAAAGTTGAAAAAGTATGAGCAGCAGAAAGATATGTTACAGCAGCGCAACAGCTGTTCAAAAACCGACATAGATGCCACATTCTTTCGTATGAAAGAAGATCATCTTGGAATGGGTCAGTTAAAGCCTGCATATAATGTTCAGATCGCAACTGAGGATCAGTTTATATTGAGCTACGGTATATATCAGAAAGCTGCGGATACATCTGTATTAATCCCGTTCTTTGATAAGGTAAAAACACAGCTGAAAGCGCTGCCGGCAAATATCATAGCAGATGCAGGATATGGCAGTGAGGAGAACTATAAGTTTATAACAGACCAGAAGCTTGGTAACTATGTAAAATATAACACATTTGACATCGAAAAAACTCACGGTCACAATAAGAAAACCTTTCTTTCAGATCGTTTTGAATATGATAGTAAAGAAGATCAATTTAAATGCCCGGCTGGTGAAATCCTGGATTTAATTGGAATCAAAGAAACCAAAAGTGAAAATGGGTATAAATCCAAACGAAAAGTATATAAATCAAGATGTTGCAATAACTGTTCATTTAGGGACTCCTGCTGCAGGGGTAAAAATAACAGGACAATAGAGATAAATAGAAAGCTTGATCGATATAGGGATAGAGTGAGACAAAATCTGGAATCAGAAACAGGTATTAAACTTCGGTTACAACGTGGTGTTGATGTCGAATCTGTCTTTGGCCAGATAAAACACAATAACCAGTTTAGACGATTTTATTCCCGAGGGCTTAAAAATGTTAATACAGAATGGGGAATTATGAGTATTGCACATAACATAAAGAAGATGGCCAGCTAACCATCTCCTTTTTATCTAAAATCAGATGAATATTAAAAAGTTTACCCCGAAAAAGTATTGCAAAAATTAAATCTGTACTTTTACTTTTTCAACACCCC